>JBAZXL010000089.1:0-2646 GCA_041659825.1 Hyphomicrobium sp. | reverse complement strand
CATCGGCGCGGCGATCGCCGAGGTCCTCGACCAGCATGGCGCGCTTTCGGCCGCGGAAATCAGCGAGCGCATCAAGGCTACAGGCCGAGACATCGACAACCGAAGTGTATCCTTTGCGCTTCAAGCCTTGAAAAAGCGTGGGCTCGCCAAAAACACAGACGGCAAATGGGCGGCGCCGAAGGCGCGTGGCCGTCGAGGTCGGCCAATGTCCAGCGGCAACGCGGCTGACGTAGCGTCGGCAGGCTGAAAACAGCGAAGACCAATTCGAACTCGTAACCCAGGCAGGCGTTCAGGTCGTCGAAAGAGCGCATGCCTGGGTAGCGAGTAAGGCACCGTCGGCGAACTATCGCTGCGAAGGCTCGGCCTCTGCGCTGAGCGCACAATTCCGCTCGCCGTTGAAGTCTGTCGGACGATGTCGACGGCTGCGACTTTGTCGTCGGAAACCTTGACGCCAGCAGGGTTAAGTCGAATCGAGCTCGCAGCGCACTTCGAGGCTGGTCATTGTGGTGGGTTGCGGCGATCAGTTGGACGATCGCCTGATGGCTGACGTACGGCGTGACCCGCCAATTGCCGGGAATGAACGAGAACAAAAGGTGCTCGATCTCGTTTCACTTGCTCGTGCCCGGCTGCAAGTGACACACTCTGATCGAGACGCCGAGCTCGTCGGCGAGCGGCTGTAACTCGACGTTACACCAGCTCCGGATCGCGTTGACCGCCAAAGTGGCCGTGTCATGATCAGCTCCGACGCTTACCAATCTGGCGTCGCCGGCAATGTCGTAGACGCCACAAGGCACTGCTCGCCCAAGTTCGGGAATGACGAAATCTTGCATGCGAACCGACTCGGGCAGGTCTTTCGGCCGCTATTCGCGCCCGGCATTCTCGATGTCGCCGAGGAGTTCTTTTTTTTTGTGTCGCTCGAGATCGCCGGCTGGTTCCAAGTGTGTGGTTTTTTCACCCGATCATTACTCAGCAGTCGGTAATATAGGCGACACAGGGGGCTTTGAAGAACGAGCGAACGAGCTGTGGCATCCTCTTGATCGTGGCGAGTTGCGATTCGATTTTTTCGTGTAGCTTCTCACCCCGACGTAGAGGTGATCTGGCCGCCCCGGTGCGCTTCATGTGGCTCCAGACCAGCTCGTCGGGGTTCAACTCTGGTGCATAGCCAGGCAAGATATGGAGGGTCAGCAGCCCGTTGGTCGTTGCTATATATTCCCTCACGAGCGCGGTCTTGTGGGCCGGCAATCCATCGACCACGAGATGCAGCGGCTTCGAGCGATGTCGCATCAGTTTCTTCAGCAAGGTGACGAACAGCTCGGCGGTGAGGCCCCCTTGGTAGACACAATACCAGAACGCTCCCTTGGAATTTACCGCAGACGCGGCGCTGATCGATTGCCTTTGACCGGGACGTTCGACAACAGGTGTCTCACCTTTCACGCCCCAGGTCTTGCCATGCACCGCATCGGCGCGAAATCCCGACTCGTCCCAGAAAAAGACTTCGCCTCCGGCCTCCTTCGCCTCGCGGGCAATACTCGGGAAGACCTCACGCCGCCATTTCTCGATCGCTTCCGGATCGCGTTGATAGGCACGCTGCAACGGCTTTTGCGGGGTCAGCCCCAGCTTGGCGAGCAATTCACCCACGGCCGTCACACCGAGCCGGATGGCGAACTTCCGTTCGATCAGGTCCGCCACAACGTGTCGGGTCCACAGGCCGAAGTCCAAGCCGTATTGACGCGGATCCTTGCCGTTCACCCAACGAAACACCTGTTGCTCCTGTTGCGGTGTCAAGCTGCGGGGCCTCCCGGTTATAGGCTTTGCATGAAGCGCCTTCAGCCCGGCACCCGGCTGCGATGCCGCCGTGATCCATTTGTAAATCGTCGTCCGACTGAAGCCGAAAGAGGAAATGACCGACGAAGGACGCTCCCCATCTCGCACCCGCTCGACCGCCATCAACCGAATGGCCTCCAACGTCCGATGATCGAAACCGCGCCCATCTCGTTTCATGCTATACTCTACCAAGCTCGGTAGGTGAACGCAATCATAATGTCGTCTTACTTACCGACTAGTGAGTAAAGGAGTGGAACTGCGCGTCCTGATCGATAAGGTTGGATCCCTCGCCCGTCTCGAGATTGGCTTGAAAGCTGTAATCGAGCTTGTGCAGGAGTTCCCCTGCCAGCGTGCGGTCGATCCTGTGGCCCATGTCGCGGCGACTCTCGGCGAGTTTGCGCAGGCTGTTGCACATCCAAAGCAGCGGCGATTGCGGATCCCCGCGCGTCGCCGGCTCGACCAGCAAAGGTAGATCATCGAGCCGGCCCGCTCTGTTTCACTCAGCGGCTTGCATCCACCACCCTGCCCGCGCCCACGTTCGGCATGTTGTGGTCCCCCAGCGCGCAATTCGCCCAGCCCACACCCGAACGTGCTGCGCGCCAACCCTCCGGAGCCGCTTACCACAGTTCCTCCCCCCGTGGCGCGAATGACAGCGCCGCCGCTGCCGCACCCGGCGGCTACAGCCTCGGCTGCCGCTAGCTGTCGATGCTATGGAGGTTGTCCGTCCGGGGCTGAGCTGAGAAGCTGTGGTTGCCACACCTTCACCTCTCGCCCAGGAGCCCCGGATGGACGTGCATCAGAATGCCAGAACGACGAGGCATA
>JBAZXL010000088.1:0-2910 GCA_041659825.1 Hyphomicrobium sp. | reverse complement strand
AAGTTCGTTCAACGCTCGCGGCAGAAGGTGACGAACTTCGCGGTCGGGACACTAGCCCGAATTCACACAGGTGTCGTCGGCGCACGAATTTGGAGCCATGATGCGTTATCACAAGGCAGCGGTCATCAGCGAGCCCGAGGCTCGGTACATCATCAAACACCAATGCGACTCGCTCAACGCCTGCGTTGTCATCGAGCATTTTGGCCAATGGTTCGACATCCGTCGCATGACGGAGAAGGAGGTCGAAGCATTTGTTGACGACCTCGGCTGGCAACGCAGTGCGGAGGTGGCGGCCGGTCTTATCACGCCTCACTAGGTGTGCGTCAGCTCGTCCGCAGCGACCGGGGCATCGCGGAGATCTCACCGGCGCCGGTGTCCTTGATGGCCGAAAATCGCCGACCCGTAACACATCGGACAGCAAGTCGTTGGCTGGATAAGGTGAGGCGATGAGCCGGACCGGGGATTTTCCGCCGCCGTGCACGCGCGCGCCCGCAGCACTCGAATTTTCAAGCTGGAGGCAGCGCTTTGCGGTAGGGTGTCCTTGGGAATGGTTTCAATAGGTTAGTGAGATCACAGTGCAATTTCGCCTAGGCTACGAGTTCCACTACCATTTCCCCCAACCGACCCCATGCATCCTGGCGCTCAGTATCCACCACTCGCGGGTTGGCAACCTGGCAAACCCGGATTACACGCAGACAGCGCCTTCGGTCCCATTGTCGGGATACCGCGACGGGTACGGCAACTGGTGCAGCCGGATGGTCGCTCCGGCCGGACCGGTGCGGATCTTCGCTGACGCCGTTATTCGCGACAGTGGCCAGCCCGATCCCGTCGCACCGGGTGCGGGCCAAGTCCCGGTCGAGTATCTGCCGGACGATGCTCTCGTGTTCCTGCTCGCCAGCCGTTTTTGCGAGAGCGACAAGCTGCTCGACTTGACCTGGGAGCTGTTCGGCAAGGCAAAGCCTGGCTGGGGGCGCGTGCAGGCGATCTGCGATTTCGTCCACAATCACATTCGGTTCGGTTACGAGAGTGCGCGCCCAACACGCACCGCCGCCGAGGCCTACCAGGAAAAGACTGGCGTCTGCCGCGATTACGCTCATCTTGCCGTGGCCTTTTGCCGTGCACTCAACATTCCCGCCCGATACTGCACGGGCTATCTGAGCGACGCCGGCACGCCACCGCCGTTCCCGCCCGGCGACTTCGCGGCCTGGTTCGAGGCCTTCCTCGATGGGCGGTGGTACACGTTCGATCCGCGCAACAATTGCCCGCGAATTGGCCGCTTTCTCGTGGCGCGTGGACGCGATGCCGCCGACGTTGCGATGGTCACGACGTTCGGCCCCAACACCCTGAAATCCTTTCGCGTCTGGACCGATGAATTGCCGGCAGGCGCGCCGGCCTAGGACAGAAGCTCCTTTAGGGCCAATAAAGCCAGCACCGCGTGACGGCAGTTTCAGCACCAATGGCGGGCATGCTTCGTCAGCTCTCCTACACCTGCGCCTCTAAGCCCCTCGACCCCTCCGCCCCCCGTCCAAAAAAACTTCTCCCCGCCCGCGCACGCTCACCAAAATCACGTCATAGCCGCCGTCCGCGACGCTCGCGTGCTCTCCTCCTCCTGTCATCCTCGGGCCTGTCCCGAGGATCCATGGTTCAACGAGGAAGAACGGATGATGGAGTGGTATCGAAGGCAACGCGCGCTGCCCCTTGGTCCATTCATTCGGAACGCTTCTCCCAAGCGGATGGATGGGTCCTCGGGCCGAGCCCGAGGATGACAGTTGATGGCTGTGGCGCGCGGATCACGAATGCACCGCGCCAGCCCCCACGAGCCGCATCGTTCAAGATCGTATCGAACGCCCGCCTCGGCCGCGTCAGTGCCTTTGCTCCACGCTTCTCACGAGATGACCTTTGCTTGAGGCCCGGCCGTCAAAGTTCCGTCATGGCCGCCGTCCGCGCGTAGCGCGGCTCCGCCGCGACAGGCGGCCACCCAGGCATGCAGCCGACGATGTAGCGCCGACGGCGCGCGCTCGAACGTGCGCAGGATCGAGCTTACGCTCGACGTAGACCTGCCGAGGGACGTGAACGCGTTCGGAGAAAGGTGCGCGAGGTAGGGGGAGCGGAGTCGGTTGGCGCTGCTCATACCCGCTCGGTCGCGGCAGATAGGTTCTGCAGTCGCATCAACAAGGGCGGATGTGCTAAAGCCAGGCAGTCGACTGATGGTTGAATCTTGATGTTTCCCGTAGGCAGGTGTCTCATGATTTTGAGAAATCCAGACGGTGCGCTCACCGCCTCGGAGAAGGCGATCGTTAAGGCATTATTGGCGGAAGGCTGGCGAAACCAAGATATACAGGCGCTTCTCAATGTTGGCCGAGATGCCACGGTGAACAGCGCGCGCATCACAGAGGTCAAGAAAAGCGACGATATCAAGCCTGCCCCAGCCGACGCGGTCGATCTATTCAAAGCTAAAAAGCAATCTTACGATCCTCGAACGGGTCTCAATGTATTTGACGATGAACGCCTCATACGCGCGCGTGAGGCAATGATCCTGGCGGTTCAAATCTTCAATAGCCCATCATTGCACTTTAAAACTGAGGTATATGCCGTTTTGGCCAATATCGCATGGAGTTACCTGCTGCACGAATATTACTATAGAAGAAATGTTGCGATCATCGGAGAAGACGGTCGAACTTTACTTCTTGGCCAGATGCTGAAGCGACAGGACTGTCCATTGTCGCGAGGCATTAAGGATAACCTGAATGCGATGAGGCTCATTCGCGACGCCGTCGAGCATCTGACCTGCCCCTGCAGAACTCCTCCAGTTTGAGCTAGAGTCCGAACCTCTTGGGGGACGGACGATGAAGCGATCACGGTTCACGGAAGAACAGATTATCGGGATATTGCGGGAGGGCGAGGCGGGTG
>JBAZXL010000087.1:0-2928 GCA_041659825.1 Hyphomicrobium sp. | reverse complement strand
CCTTGAACGTCGCCATCAGTTCATCCTCCCCGGAATCCAGTTGTGCAGCTCTGACTTGCAGTGACGCAGCTCATGCGCGTGATGCGACATCGCGCCGTCCTTCGCCAGGAAGCGCTTCGCGTCGTTCTCCGGCAACGTGTCCTGGATCACGCAGAGCTTTCCCTCGCGGCCCGGAATCGGCGCCGGCACATCGGGCCTGAGCGGCTTGTCGGTAGCCTTGAGCAGCCCCTGATTCAGCCGGATGGCGCAGCCGCTGTCTCCGTTCTCCGGTGGCTTGGACCCGCACATGTAGATCATCTCGTCGCGGGGGGTCACGACCCAGCGGTAATAGTCCATCGGCCCCTGATGCGGGTCGGTGTACCACGCGTAATGCGCGGGAGTGATCGCGCAGCCGGATAGTTGACAGCCAGCCAGCACGGCCAGCGCGATGCCGAGCAGGAGGACGTGCTTGCGGTCGCGGGGGGTCATTTGGCGGACTCCGCTTCCTGTTGGTAGGGCTGGCGGAATGCGGTAGGCGTGAACGGCGGCATACCGCGAATCTCTAGCGGCAGCGTTATGGCCGCTGTACTCCGCCACTCCACTCCGCACAGGCGCACTTCACACGAAGCCGTGTTCTCGGCAAGGCCAATTGCAGCATCACGAGCTAGATCGTGCGTCTCGGCCGGTACGATGAATCGACGCGCCTCCCTCTGTCTGCGCTTGCCTTCGTACCAGCAATCCACATCAACGATATAGATCACTTCCGCTCCTCCACGATTTCCACGGTCGCGTGGCCGGGGGAGTAGGTGAGCTTCAGGAGGGCGAGGCGACAATTGTCGGCAGTCTTATCGGCCTCCTTGTGCGTCCCGTATCCATACGCGATTCCGCTCCGGTACACGTTGTGCCACGACACCACCGGCTCGGGGACGTTGATGAGGGTTGCCTCTGCCGTTTCCAGGCTCCACGTTGACGGACCGGCGCCGTCCTCAAGCCAAAGCCAATCCCCGTACCTCGCCAGAACCGTCACCTTCCCTCCGCCCTTCTTCGTCTGCACCGGCTTTGAAAAGTCGATCATTTGCTTTCTCCGTTTATGCGGGCGAGGAGGGCGCTGATGATCTGTCCGCGCGGGGAATGCGCGTAGTCATCTCCCGCGTCTTTTAGAAATAGCTCGTGGAGGATTTCAAGGTTCTCGGCCATTACTGGAGATTCGGCGATCAGGCGGGCGTTGGCTGCTCGCTCTGGCGTGTTGAGAGATACGCGAAAGACAATTTTTGCAAACCTGTTTCTCTCCCATTCGTTAACGGACCAACCGACCGGCTTTTCGGCGTCCTGCTCGACCGTTATGTAGTCGGGGAATCGGCGATGGAATACCCACGGTCCAGGCGTGTACTCGCTCATCGCGCCGCCTCGCACGTCGCGCACGTCCCGAGTACGCCGCGCTTTCCACAGCACGAGCAGAAAGCGTCGTCCGCCAGCCGAGCGCGAGCCTGCGCGGGCGTGTCCTCGGGCACCATCGGCACGGTCCACTCGATTCCGTGCCCCTCACCATCGGCGGGCAGGTTCTCGGCATCGCACACGGCCTCGGCCGCGCGCCAGAGCGCGACGGAGGCGAGCGTGTAGGCGTCGATTGCGGCGAGCATCTGGCGCGTTCCCCTGGCCGACGCCAGCACGTTCTC
The DNA here is from genome assembly GCA_041659825.1 of Hyphomicrobium sp. Taxonomy (GTDB): domain Bacteria; phylum Pseudomonadota; class Alphaproteobacteria; order Rhizobiales; family Hyphomicrobiaceae; genus Hyphomicrobium_C. The sequence continues at coordinate 1,273 of JBAZXL010000087.1, read as the reverse complement.
GCGGGCGGATTGGCAGGCCATCAGCGCGCGCTCGTAGGGGTTTGCGAAGAGCGCATCGATAATCGGCGTCCTGTTCTGTTCCATGTGTCCTCCTGTTGAAAGGGCGGCGGCAGGATTCGAACCTGCGACCTCCGATTGCGTCGGCGATCTCCCTGCGCTCGCTTGCGGCTAGTCGGTTTCAATATATGCCGACATGCTTCTGATCTACGCCGCCCTACTGAATCCCCCTCCGCGAAGGGGATTGGATAGGGCTAGGCGAGACGGATCACTTCCTCGTCTCTGTCGGACTTGAACCACGACGCGTAGATAGTTCCTCGCACCGCGTAAATGCAGGCGTGATACTCGGCGGCCATGCGACGGGCAACTCCATCAACTCCGTGCATCAGCCGCAACGTTTCTGCCCGCTCCCGCGCACCTTCCAGTTGCTCCTGCTTCTCCGCTGCGTTCATCCCATCCTCCTGTCGAATTGGCCGGTAACTCCTAGCCGATGCGTGCAGATTGCCGCGCCGAAAGTGGCTTGTCAAGCACTATTTGACCGACCCCACAAAATTCAGTTCTCCGACCCTATTGCAAAGCGGCTTTCGTGCGAGTATAACCGCAACAATGACCATGACAAAACACAACGCATCACTGCGCGATAGGGCGATCAAGCGCGCCCTCCAGGTGGCCGCAATGAGGGCTAAGGGCAGAACGTGGGTAGAGATCGGCCTAGCTCTAGGCATCAGCCCGCAGCGTGCCGGGCAAATCGGATCGCGCATCAAGTGACCTATCTACCGAGCGGTCGTTACTCCCTCCGGGCCGAGGCTCCCGGTGCCGCTCGTTTTGCCGGTCGCGCTGATGTGCGGCCGGTTTTTTCTTTGATTCAATCATGCTGACAGCAGACGAGTTGCGCGGGTTAGTCTCGACGAAACTGCATGGATCGCGCCGAGTTGTGCGCGACGGCATGGATCAGGCGCGCGTGTCCTCCGACGCCGATATAGCGAGGTACAAGCGCTGGTATAGGGGCAACCGAGAGCATAAGCTCGCCTATCAGGCGGCCTACGAGCAGGCCAATCGGGAGAAGGTGAATGAGCGGGTGCGTAGATGCGTCGCACGCAACCCGGAGCGGGCCAAGCAATCAGCTAGAGCCAAACACGCCCGCGTCTACGCGAAGAAGAAGGCGCTTGCGCGGTTCATGGCGGCGCACATTGCATACGCAACGTCGTTCGGAGGTGCCAAATGACCATGCAACGCGCATTCCTGCTATCCGGGCGTGATAAGGATCTGGTTATGT
>JBAZXL010000086.1:0-3525 GCA_041659825.1 Hyphomicrobium sp. | reverse complement strand
TCCGGGAGTGCTGGAAGCCAGGCAAGCGTGCCGGCGATCTGCACATTGTAGGCCTCGATGGCTTGCCGGCCCCAGAACCTGATCCACTCGTTGGCCCCGCGTATGCCGACGCCGAGCCCGCGCGCAAACCTGCTGATCTCAGTGCTGGTGGGCGGGCCGCTCTGACGCACCGACAGCGGACCGGCAATCTCCGATTGATAGCGCTCGGCAGCGGTTTCGAGCCAGCGCGTCACCGCCCAGTCGTTATCGCGGGCCTCGTCCTTATGCGATTGCGCCGCTGCCGGCTCCGCGCCGGCAGGCTGAAGCCACCCGCCCCCCGCCACAATTGCGAGCAGAAGTAGAGCCACGATACGCACGGCACACATAGACAACCCCAACGCGACAGCCGCTCGGGGCAAGGCCCCGACGGCATAGGTTCATCGTCCCATCATGCTGAACGGTTAAGGCACTTTTATGCGAAGCGCGACAAAAACCGGACGTCCCGCTCAGCCCATGATCGGCTTCGCATCTCAAGGTTAGCAGCATCGAGCCATTGGCATGAAGCTGCCAACACACCACATTAAGTAGGACCTGCGCTCCGGTGCGGGTCCAATAATAAGAGCAACATTTCAGGTAAACCCTTTGAATCGCAAAGTTCCACTCAACACGCAAAAATCCCACTCAGGCGCCCCTGTCCCCCGCTTGCATGTCGCGCCGGCGCAAGCCGTCGTCCGCAATATCTGCGTCTACTGCGGCTCGGGCAAAGGCACCCACCCGGCCTATTCGCACGCTGCACGCGCGCTCGGAACGTCGCTTGCCGAGAACGGCATCGGCCTTGTCTATGGTGGCGGCGGACTGGGCCTGATGGGCGAGGTGGCCCACGCTACGCTCGCTGCAGGCGGCAAGGTCACCGGCATCATCCCCGAGTTTCTGACGGTGCGCGAGCACATGCTGACGGAGGTCACCGACCTCGTCGTCACCGCCGACATGCACGAGCGCAAGAAGCTCATGTTCGAGCGCTCGGATGCTTTCGTGGCTCTCCCCGGCGGCATCGGCACGCTGGAGGAGCTTGTCGAGCAGCTGACATGGTCGCAACTCGGCCAGCACAGGAAACCGATCGTCGTCGCCAACGTCGAAGGCTTTTGGACGCCCTTCCTCGACCTGCTTCAGCACATGCGGCAGGCAGAGTTCATCCGCAACGGCCTCGAGGTGAACTTCGTCGTCGTCGACACGGCGGCGGAAATCGTACCCGCGGTTCTGGCAGCCGCCCATCCGGATCCGGAGGCTCGCGCCCCGGCGGCCATTGCCAAGTTCTGATGGAAGGCGCAGGCCCAAAATAGAAGCGGCCCCCTCCCGGAGAACCGAAGTTCCACGAGAGGGAGCCGCAGAGGCCCGTCCGCAAGCCTCAAGAGTAAATCGAAAGTCTTAACGCAATCAGTCTTTGGCGCGCTCGACGTACGAGCCGTCCGCCGTCATGACGATGACGCGCGTGCCGGTGCCGATGTGCGGAGGCACCATGACACGAGCGCCGTTCGCAAGCTTCGCGGGCTTGTAAGAGGATGACGCCGTCTGGCCTTTGACCACGGGATCGGCTTCTATGATCTCGAGCGTCACGCGTGCCGGCAGCTCGATCGCGATCGGATTGTTCTCGAACAGGGACACGTTGCAGGTCATGCCCTCCTGCAGCCAGATCGCCTGATCGCCGACGACGTCCTTCGGCACGGTGATCTGGTCGAACGTCTCCGGCTGCATGAAGTTGAAGCCCATGTCGTCCTCGTAGAGATAGTTGTAGTCCTTCTCTTCGAGATAGGCGCGCTCGACCTGATCGGTGGTGCGGTAGCGCTCGGTCACCTTCACCCCGTCGGCGATGCGGCGAAGTTCGAGGTGCGTGACGGGCGTGCCTTTGCCGGGATGGATGTTCTCGGCCGTCATCACGACAGCCAGTTTGCCGTCGAGATCGAGAACATTACCCTTGCGCACCGAGCTTGCGATCACCTTGACCACGTGTCATCTCCATAAAAACCGTCTAAACCCGCCCGGGATCGCAAACAATGGGTCGCGAGCGGCCAGCGGCCGGACCCAAAGAGCAGATCGGCGGGAAATCTGGGCGCACTCATACTCTGTCTCGGGCCCAAGGCCAAGTGCGGCGTAATTTGAGCCCAGCGTAGTAAACGCGGGGCCCGCAGAGCCCTAAAAACGTGATGCTGAGCCAAATGACCAAGCCTTCCCCCTGGTGGACGAAACACCGGCATCAGGACCGCCGCCCCTTCCTCATGGCCCGCGCCAGGATCAAGGCCGCCTTGCGCACCTGGTTCGACACCCAGGGCTTTATCGAGGTCGAGACCTCCTGCCTCGTCCCCTCGCCAGGGAACGAGCGCCACCTGCACGCCTTTGCAACTGAGCGCATCGGCACCGACATGGCCCGCGAGCGTATGTATCTCCACACCTCGCCCGAGTTCGCCATGAAGAAGCTGTTGGCGGCCGGCGAGGAGAAAATTTTCACGTTCGCGCCCGTGTTCCGCAACCGCGAGCAAGGCGCGCTGCACAGCCCCGAGTTCACCATGCTCGAGTGGTATCGCGCCGGTGAGCCCTACGAGACGCTTTGGCAGGATTGCGCCGAGATCCTCCACATCGCAGCCAGCATAACGGGCCACACCGAATGGCACTTCCACAGCGAGACGTCATGCGACGTGACCTGGCCCTACGACCACCTGACCCTTGATCAGGCCTTCAGCAAGTTCGCCGGCATTCCCCTTCACGAGACCTACGGCGAGCGCGGCTCCGACCGGGACGCCCTCGCCCGCCACGCTCACGCACAGGGCATCAAGATTGCGGCCGACGACACGTGGTCCGACATCTTCAGCCGCGTGCTGGTCGAAAAGATCGATCCGCACCTTGGGCGCGGCCGTCCGGAAATCCTGTGTGAGTATCCGGCCCACGAAGCTGCCCTCGCCCGGCGCATTCCCGGCCGGCCGAGCACGTCCGAACGCTTCGAGCTTTTCGTCTCCGGCGTCGAGCTCGCCAACGGCTTCGGCGAGCTGACCGATCCATCCGCCCAGCGCTTGAACCTCGAAGGCGAGATGGCCGAGCGCCAGCGCATCTACGGCGAGCGTTATCCGCTGGACGAGGATTTCCTGGCAGCCCTCGCCCATATGCCGCCGGCCTCTGGCTGCGCCCTGGGCTTCGACCGCCTCGTCATGCTGGCGACGGGCGCAACGTCCGTTGAGCAAGTCATCTGGACACCCCTGGTCAATACGGGCAAGTAAAGCAGGCGGCTCCCTTTCCGCATCCGAAAGCGGGCGGGAGAAGGAGAGTCTAATCATGACCAAGGAAACACATTCAGGCGGCTGCCAGTGCGGCGCGGTGCGATTCCGCGTCGAGGGCGTGCTCGGCGATGCCTCGGTGTGCCATTGCCGCATGTGCCAGAAGGCGTTCGGCGGCTTCTATGCCCCGCTGGTTTCCGTGCGCGGCGCCACGCTCGTCTGGACACGCGGGGCGCCTAAGAAATTTCAATCCTCGAGCGCCGCCGCGCGCGGGTTCTGCGCC
>JBAZXL010000085.1:0-3564 GCA_041659825.1 Hyphomicrobium sp. | reverse complement strand
CATGGCGCTCGACGCCGTCGTCCCAGAAGAACACCGCTTCGTTGACCCAGCCCGAAATGGTGAGCGAGACCTTGCGATTACCCTTGCGCGCGGTCGTCGCCTCAAGCTCGGCAATCCGCTCATCGAGATCCGCGCAGCAATTCCCCCCGAGATCCGCTGCTCTGGCGGCCTGCGCCCCCGCAAACGTAGAGGTCGTGACGGCGGTTGTGACTATGAGCGCCGCGCATCTCGCCACCCATCGACGCGACAACCCGTGTTGATGACACATAATACCACTCCAACAATCCGTGTTCCACTGAGCGTAATATTTTAGAAAACATAACGTGAGTCAAGAATGCTGTGCGAAGACGGCGATGCGTCATTGTAGCGGTGTGCCGTATTGGCCAGAATGCGCTAGATGACTCGAGTTCCTGCGGCTTCTCTTCCGTGATGTCAGGTGCGCTAATTTTGCTGGTTTCGCTGCTCACGGACTTGCGTTATATCCGCTCAGATACGTATCGGTCTCTGGAAGGGGTGGTTTATGATCTCGCGCGTAATTCATTTCTGTGCGACGGCGCTCATGCTGTCGCTCGTTGTTTACTCCTCGGCGTCGGCCGAGGAAAAGCCTGCCGTTGCGCCCTCGAGCGAGGTGGCGTCGCCGGTCGTCTTCTTTGCCGCAGCCAGTCTCAAGACGGTTCTCGACGACATCGGCAAGCAGTGGACTGCGGAGACAGGCAAGGCTGTTCAATTCTCGTATGCGGCCTCGTCCGCGCTCGCAAAGCAGATCGAGCAGGGAGCTCCAGCGGATCTCTTTGCCTCCGCCGATCTCAAATGGATGGATTACCTTGCAGAGAAGAAGCTGATTGCGCCGGAGACGCGTCAATCGCTCGTCGGCAATACGCTCGTGCTGATCGCGCCGGCGGATGCTGCCGCCGATCTCAAGATCGAAAAGGGATTTGCCCTCGCCGCGGCGCTAGGTGACGGGAAGCTGGCCACGGGCGATCCTAAATCCGTGCCGGTCGGCGCTTATGCCGAGGCGGCATTGCGCTCGCTCGGCGTTTGGGATCAAGTCGCGCCGAAGGTGGCGGGGGCCGAGAATGTGAGGGTAGCTCTCGCGCTTGTGGCGCGCAAGGAAGCGCCGTTTGGGATCGTCTATGGGACCGACGCCAAGAGCGAGCCTAAGGTGCGCGTCGTCGGCACCTTTCCCGAGGACAGCCATCCGCCCATCGTCTATCCGTTCGCCGTCACGGCGTCGTCGTCACGGGGCGCGGCGGCCAAGGAATTCCTCGCTTACCTCACTTCCCCGAAAGCCAAGCAGGCCTTCTTGGCGCAAGGCTTTGTTCTCTCTAAGTAGCCGAGGGTCAATATGCGCTGAGGTCGGATTCGAACGCGGCCAGCTCCTCGCGGAGGGCCGCGTGAGTCCGGGCTTCAAGGCGCCGAAAGGCCGCGATCAAGGCGCGGCCGAAATCGGTTACTTGGGCTCCGCCGCCTTGGGAGCCACCGGTTGCACGGGTGACCACGGGGCGCGTGAACAAGCGCGTCAGCTCGTCTACGAGAAGCCAGGCGCGCCGGTAGGACATGTCCATCTCTCGAGCTGCAGCGGAGATGGAGCCCGTGCGTTCTATGCCTTCGAGAAGAGCGATTTTACCAGGGCCGATCTGAAATTCCTCTCCGAACTTGATGCGAAGCAAGAGCTTGGCGCGCGACAGCGGCGCGTCGGTCTGGGCCGGTTTCTGCTGTCGCTCAGGGCGTGTTCTAGGGGGCTTGCTCAGAGGCTTTCTCGGCACGAGCTACTCCAGGGTGATGAGGGCTAGATCGCGCCAATTATCTGATTGCCTCGTTTCGAAGGCAAGGAGTGCATGCTTACCCCTCAGAGTGCTTTCGGCTCAGATCGATGCGCTCTGGCGCGTGAATTCACGCCGATACACTTCGGTCTTCAGCTTGCGAATACCCGGGGTATTGGCTGCGCTGAAGCTCTCGGTCTCGACGCGAATTCCCGCAGCCATAGTTGCTTCCATCCAAACCGGAACCACTCTAGCAGGCTGTTGAAGAACTCTGAGCCTGACAGTTGGCGGCGAATGTGATTCCATCGAGCCCCTGGGTCGGAGGGTGCGATGAGGGGATCAGACGAACGTTCGGGCGAGCTGTTTTCCTATGTGGACCTTGAGGCTAGAGTGCCGTGCAAGCATCCACTGCGGCTCATCCGCGAGATCGCGAATGCGGCGCTCATGGCCTTGGATGCTGAGTTCGCCGCGCTTTACTCGGGGCTCGGCCGGTCCTCGATAGCGCCAGAGAAGCTGCTCCGAGCTTCCCTTTTGCAGGCATTCTACTCGGTGCGCTCCGAGCGGCAGTTGATGGAGCAGATCGAGTACAATCTCCTTTATCGCTGGTTCATCGGGCTCGGCGTCGATGATCCCGTCTGGGACCATTCGACCTTCTCGAAGAACCGTGACCGGCTCCTCGACGCTGATGTCGCCGCGAAGTTTTTGGACGCGGTTTTGCGTCATCCCAAAGTCAAGCGCCTGCTGTCGGACGAGCATTTCTCGGTGGATGGCACGTTGATCGAAGCCTGGGCCTCCATGAAGAGCTTCCGGCCGAAGGATGGCTCGGACGAGCCACCGGGTCCTGGCCGCAACGGCGAGAAGAACTTTCACGGCGAACGCCGCAAGAACGAGACCCATGCCTCAGCCACTGACCCCGATGCCAAGCTCTTTCGCAAAGGACAGGGCCGTGAGGCGCGCCTTTGTTTTATGGGGCACGCTCTGATGGAGAACCGCCACGGGCTTGTCGTAAAGGCTCACCTTACACAAGCCAGCGGAACAGCAGAACGTAGTGCGGCCGTCAACATGATCGAGCGCCACTCGCCAGGATCGACGAGACGGCTCACGCTCGGAGCCGACAAGGGCTATGATGCCGCAAGTTTCGTCGCGGCTTTGAGGCAGATGTGCGTCACGCCGCATATCGCGAAGAACGACGCCGTGACCACGACCGGCAAGCGCCGAAGGAGCGCCGTCGATACCCGCACGACACGGCATGCAGGCTACGCCGTGAGCCAGCGGGTCAGGAAGCGGATCGAGGAAGCCTTCGGTTGGGCGAAAACAATCGCGGGCTTGGCCAAGGTCAAACACCGGGGGACGCGCCGCGTCGGCTTTCGTTTCACGTTCGCCATGGCGGCTTACAATCTCGTGCGCCTGCCGCGGCTCCTGGCGGAGAGTGGATGATGGCGCGCAAAGCAAAGCCGCTCGCTCAGCCTTTTGAGGGCAAGTGGCGGATCACCTCGATGGAGCTGTGGGATAGGGCGGCGATCAATCTGGTCGGGCCTGGCTACATCGAGTTTAAGGGCGCAGAAGGCGTGATGGCCTTCATCGTCGTCGAGGCCTGGCTCGATGTGCGCTACGGCGAGCGCGACGGAAAGCCAATTGCCGAGTTCTCGTGGGAGGGGACTGATGAAGGTGATCCCCGCTCGGGCCGCGGCTGGGCAACTATCAGCAACGCCGGCACCCTCGAAGGCCGCGTCTTTTTCCACCAAGGCGATGATTCAGGATTCACCTGCTCGCCTTGGTGATTTGTTCAACAGCCTGCTAG
>JBAZXL010000084.1:0-3575 GCA_041659825.1 Hyphomicrobium sp. | reverse complement strand
TGGCGTTCACTGACTTCGGCATCGAAACGCTCAAGGGCCTCGTCGAAATCTACAAGGCCAATCCCGACCTGCTCTCGCGATCCAACGACCCGACGTAGACGCACTGCGGCCTACGCCGCATGGTTACGATCGAGTTCGCAGTCGCGCTCGCTATCGGATCGGTCTCGCTCTTCGCCGACAGCATCGACTTCCTTGAGGACGCTTCGGTCAACCTGCTGATTCTGCTGGCGCTCGGCTGGACCGCCCGGAACCGCGCCAAGCTCGGTATGGCCCTCGCCGGCATCCTGTTGATCCCAGGCCTGGCGACGCTCTGGACCATCTGGACGAAGCTGGCCACGCCGGTCCCGCCCGAGCCTCTGGCGCTAACGCTGACGGGCCTGGGCGCGCTCGTCGTCAACCTGAGCTGCGCCGTCATGCTGGCGCGCTATCGCAGGCACAGCGGCAGCCTGACCAAGGCCGCCTTCCTGTCGGCCCGTAACGATGCCTTCGCCAACGTCGCTATCGTCGCGGCGGGCATCATCACGGCCTATCTCTGGAATTCGGCCTGGCCCGACGTCATCGTCGGCCTCGGCATCGCCGCTATGAACGCGGACGCGGCGCGGGAGGTCTGGCAGGCAGCGCGCGAAGAGCACTTGGCACAGGCATAGTTTCGATCCTCAGCCAACCGGCGCGCAAACCGCTTGACGGCCCGACAAGGTGCAGCGGGTCAAGACCTTGCCATAGGCGTCGTAGTTCAGAATCGACCAATCTCCGGAAGCCTGCTTCTCAAACATCGAGAACCCAAATTTCTTGGGCACGTTGATGCCGGACTTGATGGTGACGCCATTGATCACGAAGCCGGCCGGATCGAGCGGCGTGCCCTTGTCGAGATAGTCACCGCCATGGCCCGAGGTGATCTGGACAGGCAGGTCGGCGTCGTAGTTGAAGACCTGGAACGAATGGTGGTGGCCCGACAACATGGCGTTGACGTTCTTAGGGATCGTTCCAAGCGCTGCAGCGGCCAGCGTCCGGTTGTCGCCGACGGCGACGCCCTTTTCGACCTCTTCGGCGCTCCAAATCGGACGGTGCAGCGCAAGCCAGGTCGGCCCCTTGTCGGCAAGCGTCGCGAACTGAGCGCGGAATGTCGCAGCTTCGGTCTCGTCGACCTTCTCCTCGCTCGCCGTTGAGACGTCCATGACCGCGATGGCGAGGTTGGGCAAGGCGACGCTGAATGGCGTGCTCATCCCGTTGCAGCCCTTGTCGGCGTCGAACGCTGTGGGCTCCAGAGTGCGGCTCCAGCCCTTGCCGCCCCGATTGCACTCTTCATGGTTCCCGCGCGTCATGATCCAGGGCGCCGCGCGCAGGAGCGTGTCGCCGGGCGCGAAGAAATCGGCGCGCCAAACGGCCCAGTTGTCGCCGAAAGGCGTGCCTTCGCAACCAACGAAACCTTCGGGGCAGGCGGTTTCGCGATAATGATAATCACCGACATGGACGATCAGGTCGGGCTTTTGGTGAGCTGCCATCTCGGCGACGAGCCGGAACGGCCACTGCACCGGATCGTTGCAGGCCTGCGCCTTTTTACCCTTGATCCTGCAGCCCGTATCGCCAATGACGACGATCCGCTGCGGGTCGGCTTTCGGTAGCGCGAGCGGGACGTCCGCGATGCTCGCCGCCTTGGCACCGGCGGGCAAAACGATCTTGCAGGTGGTGACGGGATATTCCGGTCCGGGCGCTGCATGCACGCTCATCACCGACGTCGCGCCGTCGATCCTTATCGCAGGGCAAGCGCTGTCGCTTGTGGTCAAGCGCGCCTCTAGGCCGGCATGCGTGTATTGGACCCACTGGTAGCTCTCGGCCAAAGCAGGCATCGACATTGTGAGCAGACCGGCTGGCAAAATCACGGATGCGATGCGCATGGTGGTGTCCTTTTCAAGTTGCCGCAACGTTAGAAACGTCATGTGACCGTCATGCGACGGGCGCGCGGCTTATGGGCTGTTCGAGCATCCTCGAACCGCCGCCCATTCTGGTGCGGCACGCAGCGGCGCTCGCTGCATCAGTGGCCTGCCTTATGCGGCGCAAGGACACCCGGCAGCGGCGCCAACAGATCCTTTTGTGCCCCCCAAGCGACGCATTCATCGGGTGTTTCGGAAGGACCACCTACGGCTGCTTGGCTGCAAGTCGCATTGGGCTGCCCGGAAGCAGACTTTCCAGACGTCGGCTAGGGGCCAAAACCGCTAGCCGGTCGTCAGGCGAGATATGCGCCAGGAGCTGACATAGAGACACCGCCACACAGCGGACATTGACCTAAACACTACTCAACTCCCCTTGGAAGATGCTTACCTGTTCAGGTCTCCCAGCAGCGTTAAGATCGGCCGGCCGCCGCCATGGATCAGCACGGTCTATCGCTGGAAATCGCTTGGGCTGGTCTCCGGTGACTTGGTTGTAGACTGAATGATGCTTCTTCATCGACGCCTGATCGTAGTACTGCTCAGCCAGCAGCTTCTTCAGCTTGGCGTTCACAGCGTAAACCCGTTCAGGGTTTATCGCGACGTCCTCAAGCTGCTTAAGGCGCTTGGCTTCGGACACGTCCATGCCGCCGAACTTGGCCTTCCAGTTGTAGAGGGTCGCCTCGGAGATACCTTGCTTGCGCGCCAGATCGGCGGTCTTCGCCCCAGCCTCATGCTCGCGCAAAACCGCGATGATCTGCTCTTCCGTAAACCGTGCTCGCTTCATCTGTCCGTCCTTGAAAAGGCCGGACTCTAAATCTCCGTGGAGGAAAAACGCAGTGGCAGGTCAAGGTCCTGATAGTCCCTCACAAGGGGCGCGGCTCGACTAGGTAGCAAGCGGCGCTGCCTGCAAACCACGACCAGCCAAAAAGTACCGCTAAAACGAGGAAGCACCCGATCGCCAAAAGTATCGCGGAGGTTGCCTTGAGATTCATGTCAAGCGCCGCGCGGTGGAGTAGCATAGGCAGCCCAGCCAAAACGATAGTGACGACCAAAGCGAATGCCGAGAAAAACAATGCGCCTTTTTGCGCAAGGAGTAGGACGACGCCACAAATACCAATCCCAAGCCAAATCAAGGTTGGAACGAGCAGCATATTGCGCTGCACTTCATAAGGTCCAACGAAATAGGTGACGGGGATCAGCAACAGAAGGAAAACAACGACATTCATCGGCTGTTCGGTCATTATGCTATTGCTGGGGTCAAGCACCACGCTTCCGAACCAAACTATCGTGGCCCAACCATAGACCGTGACGAGCATCCCTAAGAAAAACGTAACGGCGATACCATCGTAGATGGATGCCGCAAGTGTCTGACTTCTGCCGATTCCAGTGACTAACCGCCTAAATCCGGAGGGGGTTTCTGAGGGTTGAGGCTGAAAGAGCCCGTGGATTGATCCCTCAATCACAAATGTAGCCAAGTAGATCGTGAGCAGCGCGATAAACAGCACGGGAAAATATTTATGCCAACTCACAATAGACCGATAATAATTGTATGATATCGCCAAAGTTGCCTGGGTTACCTCGCAAGCAAATGGCGCGTAACTGGGAGCGTTAATCAGAACGTTTAGTGGCGGCTGATTCGGGGGCGGG
>JBAZXL010000083.1:0-3701 GCA_041659825.1 Hyphomicrobium sp. | reverse complement strand
CGGCGTGCAAGCGTCGCCTACGCCAACGGCACGCAGACGGGCTACGCCTACGATGCGCAGCAGCGTCTCTCCGGCCTGTCGCACGACTTTGCTGGCTCCGCCCAGGACGTCGGCTATGGCTTCAGCTACAACGAGGCGGGCGAGATCCGCTCCCGCAGCGTCGGCAACGCGGCCTACGAGACGCTGAGCCCCGGGTCGATCCAGCGTACCTACCGCCCGGCCGCGGGCAGCAGCGCCACGGGCGGTAATGGCCTCAACCAGTACGGCCGCATCGATCCGGCGCCGAGCACGTTCAGCTACGATACCAACGGCAACCTCACGCAGGACGCCGATCCGCTGCGGGTGTGGACCTATGCCTACGACAGCGAGCGGCGCCTCACAGCGGCCAACGATACGACCTTCGCCTATGACGCGGTCGGCCGGCTGGCCGAGGTGCGCACCGGCAGCGCGTCGCGGCGTTTCCTCTATGACGGGGTGGACCGCATCGGCGAATACGATGCCACGAGCGGGGCGCTGCTCGGCCGCATCGTGCACGGTCCCGCGGTGGACGAGCCGCTGGTGGTCTATGAAGGTGCCGCCCGCACCTGGCTCTACGGCGACGAGCGCGGGTCGGTCGTCGCGCACGCCGGCGACAGCGGCGCGGTGGGGCAGATCAACACCTATGGCGTCTTTGGCGAGCCCGGGCCGGCCAACGCCGGACGCTTCGGCTTTACCGGTCAGGCGCATCTCGCCGACACGGGGCTCTATCACTACAAGGCTCGCGTCTATGCGCCGGCGCTCGGCCGCTTCCTGCAGCCTGACCCGATCGGCGAAGCGGGCGGCATCAACCTCTATGCCTATGGGCTCAACGATCCGGTCAACCTCACCGATCCGGATGGGCTGCAGGCAATTCAGCTGCCGCCGATCTACGTCTACACGTCGCCACCGGTGCCAAGCGGAGGCGGCATTCCCCCGACCCAGATCGCCCAGCAGACCGTCAACTCGGCGATCGGCTCGGCGCTGCGGGGCACCTCTGTCCAGTCTGTATGCGCATTCTTCTGCACCATGCTCGGCGGTCCGGTGGAGACATCCTTCGGCACGTACAATCACCAAATGTTCGGCTTCGGCATGGAGGCAAGCAGCTATGCGGCGGCGGGCATACAGCTATCCGTGCCTGGCCCTGAGGACTATGTTCTTGCTGCGGCTGGCCTTGGCATTGCGCTAAGAGGAGGTACAACGGCTGTTTACCGCTCGCTGAATGCCGCTGGCGATGTTCAGTACGCCGGAATAACGAATAACCTCGCCCGTCGCGCAGCCGAGCACTTGCGAGGTTCCGGAATCCAGGTAGAAAAGCTGATAGGAGGGCTGTCTCGCAGCGATGCCCGGTCGGTCGAACAGGCGCTGATCGAAATTCACGGTCTTGGTAAGAACGGGGGCACGCTGTTGAACCGTATCAACAGCATTTCTCGGTCGAATCCGGCCTACGCCAACCAACTGAGGCGCGGTTATGAGCTATTGCAAACGGTCGGGTACTGAAGATGGCGACCCAGCGTAAACGTGTGAAGCCGGGAGATGTCCTAGAATTGAAAGCCGGTGACCACTTTGCATATCTGCACTACATCGGCAGCCACCCTCAGTATGGAGATGCGGTGCTGGTAAGCCCGCACCTGCTAGAACAGCGGGCGTCGATACCAAGCGAATACTTTACTGACGGATATTTGGCTTTCTATCCGGCGGCAACCTCTGTTGCTCAGGGGCTCGTTACTGTTGTCGCGCGCATGCCACCCCCGAAACTCCCTGAACGACTTCGCCGGGCCGGCGCAAGGTCAGGCCGTCATGTCGACACATGGATCATCGAGAGCGCGTCCGGGGAAGTCGTCAAGGCGACGTTATCGGTCGAAGACTTACGGTTACCAATTGCGGCCATTTGGAACCATGAACTCCTCATACAACGAATCGTGGAGGGTTGGAATCCGGCGCACGAGGGTCACGGATCATGAACGATGACGCGCGAGTAGTCAGAGAAATAGCTGCGGTGTCCGATGGCGATGTTCCCCATGTCATCCATCATTACCTGTACACGCCCACCCGTGAGGCAGCCGGTCAAGTCGCGAAAGTTTTGAGACAGCGCGGCTTCGACGTCGAGGAGCGTTTGGGGGGGGACGGCGTGAACTGGCTTGTGCTTGGGCACCACGAGGTTGTGCCAACGGAACAGCTAATGACCTCGCTACGCCACTCCCTGGAGGCGCTGGCCTCCGAGGTTGGCGGCGAATACGACGGTTGGGAAGCCGATGTGCGACACCGGGTCCCAACTTCTCACTAAGACCGGGGCGTCGACGCTCGCCACCTACGGCGTCTTTGGCGAGCCGGGTCCGACCAACGCCGGACGCTTCGGCTTCACCGGGCAGGCGCGGCTCGCCGACACGGGTCTCTATCACTACAAGGCTCGCGTCTATGCGCCGGTTCTCGGCCGCTTCCTGCAGCCCGATCCCATCGGCGAAGCGGGCGGCATCAACCTCTATGCCTATGGGCTCAACGATCCCGTCAACCTCGTCGATCCGGATGGGCTGCAGGCAATTCAGCTGCCACCGGTGGACGTCGTGCAAAATCCTCCCCCGGTGCCAAGCGGTGGCGTAGGCGGAATTGGTATCCCTCCATCCCAGATCGCCCAGCAGACTGTCAACTCAGCGATCGGCTCGGCGCTGCGGGGCGGCACTCAATACCTCAATCAGATGGGTAGGGGCATCGGCGACAACGGTGGTCCTCCCCTCAATGAAGGAGCCTCGATTTTGGGTTTCCTGCGCCGCAGCCCTATCGCTCTCATTGCTCCACTGCTGATGTCAGGGCCGATTAACGATGATGTCATAAGTCAACTTGGGCTAGGAGATTTGAAAGCGTTTCGGAATGAATTGGGATTGGCGGTTGGCGACGGAACCTTGGCACGCTTAGATGCTGGTGGGAAAAGTTTCTATGGGATCAACGCACATCGCCAGGGGGTGAACTTATCAGTGAATGCAATCAGTAGAACTCACGCCGAGACCGACGCCTTCCAACAAGCTTTTGGCGCAGGGGTACGTGGAGGTGATGCGGCACTATTCGTGGATCGGCCTCTTTGTTTAGCTTGCGGCGTGAACGGCGGGGTTGCATCAATGTCGCGACAGCTTGGATTCAGCAGCGTGAAAGTTTACACACCGAATGGTTTGCAGATCATACGACCCTAGTAGGGGGAAACAATGAGCCACGACCAGTATCAAGAAGTTTGGATTGAAGGCCCAGACGGTCAATCCATGTGCGCTCTCATCAACGGCAATATGGGCTGGCTGATGTATCTTAGAAGCAAAGGAGATCCGGGCTTTAGCTCGCGCAACCCAGATTACCAGGGCGCTGAGTCGGCAAACATCGACTATGCGTTGTCCAACGGACAGCGAGACGAGTATCCGGCCTCTTGGGCGCTACCAATCGAAGTTATTGATCGTGCCCTAGAGCATTTTCGAAAGGAGGGCAGACCTCCGAATTTCGTGTTTTGGCACAACGACTCGGGGGATGGCTCGAAGGTAGACTATGTGCCACTCAGCTAAGCGCCGCCCCTTTGATTCGACTTCTCGCCCAACAACCGCGTCCTTTCGCGTGCCGATGCGTCGGGCCACGTCTCGACTTTCTGCTACGACGGCTTCGACCGACTGATCGAGCGGCGCTATCCAGCGCCCGATACGGGTGTTGCG
>JBAZXL010000082.1:0-3709 GCA_041659825.1 Hyphomicrobium sp. | reverse complement strand
ATATTAGTTATGGAACCGGGCGGCGGCACTGATGCAGATACTGGATCCGTAGGCGTTCCGAAAACATTACTACCGGGATCACCGTCGGTAATTTGCCGGGTTTCACCTATTTGAATAAGACGCTGATTCGAATCTCCGCCATAGGTATAACTGCCATCCGCATTTTTAGTAAATGGTGGAGTAGCGCTTTTAAATCCTGAAAAAATATACTCACCGTTGGCATTTTTGGTATTAGCGAGGCCGAGCAACTGCTGGTTAAGTCCTTCCATCTCCGCAGCGATAGTAGTCCGGTTACTTGGCGAACTGGTACCACTCAATCCCTGTATACCTAGTTCGTTAATTCTTTGCAATAGAGTGGTTGCACTCTGCAATAACCCGTCTTCCAGGGTAAGCCGTTGTCTGGCGGCATCGCTATTGCTCTGGTATTGTTGCGTCTGCTTTATGCTTTGATTGAGGTCAATGATGCGGGCCGAAGCAACAGGATCATCAGAAGGCACCAGAATCTTCTTGCCGGTGGACAATTGCATCTGCGTCTGACTCAACCTTGACTGCTGATCAAGCATTGAATTAACAGCCAACTGTTGAGACCATGAAGTTGAAATTCGCATAATGAGCCTACCGGACCGCCCCGATTAAGGTATCGAATAATGAACGGGCAATGGAAATTACCTGGGCCGCAGCCTGATAGGACTGTTGAAATTTGATCAGGTTTGCAGCCTCTTCGTCCAGGTTAACGCCTGACAGGTCTTCTTTGGTTTGTTTTGCGTAGTTTAATAATACTTCTTGAGCTGAACTGCTAAGTTTTGCCGCATGCGTTGATGTGCCAACCTTTGCTACCAGTTGGCCATAAGCGTCATTAAAAGTGGCATTGCCGCCGAGCAAAACAGATTTTTTTTCAAGATTCGCCAATTCTAAAGCTATCGTATTATCGCCCGGGGCGCCGGCAGTGCTGGCGGCAGCAATTTTCGTGGGATCAGTAATCAATGCCGTCATATTTTTGGCGGCATCAAATGCCGGCCTGATTAGATAACTGTCATTAGTTGCAATATTGACGACTGATATGTCAAATCCAGGTCCCGTTATTGTTGACGGCGTGCCTTCAGGAACAGGATGAGTGACCGTATTATTACTCAACTGAGTCAATGAATAGGTTGTGCCATCATAACTTAACTGATAATCACTGGGCGTCAATTGTCCTAGCGTCGACGGATTATAAGTCGCAGTAATACTACCAACATTAGTGGCATTTGGGGTTACAGTCGGCGTCCCCGGATTAAACATAGCCGTTCCCGAATTTCCGTTTAAATCGAATCCTGCTGTATGTGACTTATTAAATTCAACAGCAAATCCCGCTGCCAGAAAACCGAGTTGTTGCTGAGCAGGATCCAGAACTTCATCGCGAAATTTAAGTGCCCCGGACAATTCTCCACCGGTAATTTGTTTGCTTATCTCCTGCCCTTCCATAAGAATTTCTTTATGCCCGGGATCGGCGCTTGATCCTGCCAAAGACAGCTTGATGGCGCTTACGCCCGATACCAAAGACTGCCCCTTGCCAATAAATACGCTAATAGACCCGTCCTGCTGAGTGATAGTTGAAACGCTTATTTTTTCTGCAATTTTAGTCAGTAGCGCGTCGCGCTGATCCATCAGATCATTAGGCACACCGGATGTACTATTTGAAAGGGCAGCAATTTGATTATTCAGGGCGGCCATGCTCTCGGCATATCCGTTTATACCATCAACACTTGCCTGCATTTGGTTATCTGTTTGCTTGCGCAAATCCTCAAAACGGGACGACAGGGTATTGAATTGCTGCGTTAAAGACCCCGCTTCTGATGTCATTGCCTGCCTGGCAGGTACGGACGAAGGGTCATTAGCAACCCCATTGACAGCATTAAAGAACGATTTTAAAGCCGGTAACAAGCCAGTCGCTTCATTGGCGGTGATATTGTCCACCTGGGACGCCAGGGTAGAAAGTGTATTTGTTTCTGCAAACGCAGAGGTACTGGAAGTCAGTTGATTAGTAATAAACTGATCATAACTACGGGAAACCGTTGCAATATTCACTCCCTGCCCGATATAGCCGGCGCCGGTAAATCCCGCAGGTCTGGTGCCAAGTTCCACGCGCTGACGGCTATAGCCATCGGTATTGACATTGGCAATATTATGACTTGTGGTATCCAACGAACGTTGGAAGGCCATAAGCCCTGACAATGCGGTTCCTAAAATGCCTGACATACTGGAGTCCTGTTCTGAGGGTTAGATGCCGCATGGCAACACCGATTTATTTTGATCATTACTTCATAGCCACAACTGTTTCAGGCGCAAAATCGGTCATCGTATTGCTGTGATAAATACTCATGATTTTGTCGGCATAATTAGGATCGGTTGCATAACCGGCCCGTTGTAATTCATATAAATAACGCTCTCCATTACCCGCTTGTTTTAACGCCTCTCCATAACGCGGATTACTTTTTATAAAGTCTACATAATCCTGAAAACTTTCCTGAAATGAAGTGTATGATCTAAACCCTGCGTTCACCTTTTTAGCGATGCCCTGCTCAAATTCCAGCGTAGACACCTGCGCCTGTTTGCCACGCCAAGCTTTATTAGCCTTGATATTAAACAAATTAAAACTGTTGCTGCCGTTGCTGTTTTTTATTAACGAACGGCCCCAACCTGTCTCCAATGCAGCCTGAGCTAAAATAACCTTAGGTTCCACACCCAATTCCTTCGCCGCCTTTTCTGCATAAGGATGCAAATGCCTGACAAAATCCTTTGCTGATTGTATCGGCAGGGCGTGGCCGTTCTTTAACGGAATTTCAGTTGCTTCATTAAGCGGATTACTGTTGTGAATGTAAGCATTGATAATCATCTGGCTGCCGCCGGTATCAGTATCGACCTGGCTGTCAACTTTGCCGCTTACCTGTTTTGCAACTGCACGAGGAGATGACGATATGCTTTTCCGGGTACCGGCCGATCTGTTCAGATAATCTTCAATTCCCAGCTTTTCATTATCCGCCTGATCCTTATCTGGCTGATCATGACTCAGTTGCTTAACGATTAAATCCGCAAGACCAACGCCAGGCTTACCGGATAAATGCACCGCTAACTGCTGGTCATACATGTCGTTATAAAATTTGCTCTGGTCGTTATCTATAATACCATCCGCCAATTTTGCCTCGCGCATGCCTTTAAGCACATTACTTAGAAAAATAGCTTCAAATTGCCTGGCGACTTCTTTCAATGCTTCCGGCGAATCTTTTCTGGCCTGATTTTTTAGTTTAGCCAAGCTATTAAAATCGGTATAAGCATCGGCCCTTTGTACGTTTAACATAGACTAGATCACAATTAACTCGGCACGCAAAGCGCCCGCCGATTTAAGCGCTTCTAGAATAGCCACTAAATCACTGGGCGAAGCACCGACGTTATTGACCGCACGGACAATTTCATCCAGAGAGACACCGGGGTTAAACACAAACATGTGGTTATTTCCTTCTTCAACCTGGACATCAGATTGCGGAACAACTGTCGTTCTGCCATAGGAAAATGGAGCCGGTTGACTTACCTGCGGATTTTCACTGATAGTCACTGTTAGACTGCCATGAGATACCGCCGCAGGCTTAACCTTGACTTTACTGTTGATAACAACCGTTCCGGTACGTGAGTTGACAATGATACGCGCTGGAACGTCATCAATGGCAATGAC
>JBAZXL010000081.1:0-3877 GCA_041659825.1 Hyphomicrobium sp. | reverse complement strand
AAGAACTGCATTCGTCGGGTCATTCTGCCGGCAGATGAACATTTCGAATGTTGCATCAGTCAGCGTTACCTCTGTGCCGTCTTCATCAATTAGAGGGCTGGTAGCGATCCAATCCTCTTTATTCGAAACGGCTGGGAGCGAGCCTGTGTACATTTTCAGGCCCTCACAATTTGAGGTAGGTTGTCATGAATATCGTCGGGTCAACGGTCGGGTGCGCGCTCCCGCTGGTATTGTTCGATGTGGCTGTGATAGTGTTAGTTCCAGAAAAACTAGATGCGGCTACCCATGAATTGGTTGCCGAATACGGAGCCCAAAGTGACCCGCTTGAAACCGTGGGCACACCGCCAGCTAACCCGCCGCCAGTCGCATAAGGAACATGGCCCAGAGTATTAACTGTAATGCTATTGCTACCGCTCGTCGTTATCGACGGGATTTGCGCGGCGGTAAGTGTATGACTTTCAGAGGTAGTCGAAACTGAACCTAGAGCGGTAGCCACAACGCCGGTATAGGTAACCGTTCGGCGTCCAGCCGCACTATTTCCCATATCGTCAAGGCCCGCTATGACGCGGCCGCGCATATCAGGAAGCGCTATCGTCTTGTTCGCCGCCCAATCCGCAGCAGCGGTAGCACCTCGTCCAGTCGAAACGGAAAGATTTGCATCCTCGGTCCAGAGATGGATAAACAGTTCTTCGCAGTCCGCATTGGCGCGTTCGGTCGCGCCTGACGATGCTGATCCGATTGTTCTACCGTTGGCGCGGACAAACCCGGACAGCGTTCCAGTCGCGTACCGTACCTTGAGATCGCCAGTTGCAAGAACCGTGGTCGCATCGACAACCGAACCCGTTCCAGTGCCGGACGATGCACCGATGACCATGACGCCATCGGCTGTAACCTGGGAAACACCAGCCGAGTTGGTCAGCCTGATCTTGATCGTACCGTCCGCAAGGAAGAATTGCGGGATACGTCCGGCCGAATCCAAAGTGATCGGGTTCGCCAGCGGCAGCGTCAAAGCGCTGTCGGAATAGGCGCTTTGCGGGGTTGTCGTCCCGGCTTGGTAGAAGTAAAGGCGGCCTCCACTAAGAGGATTACCCGACGAATCTAACTGCTGAGACAGTGAAAACGCTATCGTCCCAGCGCAAAACGCCTGAACCGTCAGGGCAAAGAAGATTGCAGCCGCAGAAATAATGCGTTTCATTATGCGGCCCTCGCAAATTCGCCGAACAGATTGTTTGCCGCAACGCAGTACGCGGCATGAGCCGCCAAACTTCCGGCGCGTTGGCCGACTTTCACCCTGTTTGACGTGGGTTTTTGCCATTTCATCAGGCCCGTTTCTGGGTCATAATGAATCAATTCGAGCAAGCGCTCGTGGGAGATGTGTTTGAGCATATTTGATGCCTCAAGAAAAAAGCCGCCCTTGCGAGCGGCCTTGCTGGTCTATTTCGTGATGGTGATGCTATTGGCCTGGTGGCCGTGGAACGTCTGGTTGATCTTCGGCGCGGCTTACGCCAGCGGCTTGAAGGGCCGGAGCAACCGGAGCCTGGTTGCCACTAACCTTCGCAATCCCGCGGTCGGCAGAGCGCAGCGAATTGAACATGGTTTGATTGCGGGCAATCGTCCTGATGCCGCGCAAGAGAATCTGCGGATCATTGGAAACGAGCATTTCAGCAACCCTTCGGCTGAGTCGCTCATTAACTACGTTGCGGCCGCGAGCGGCGCCATAGACCAATGCAGCGTTGAGGACTGCGCTCGGGTCCGTAAACGGATTGATCCCCCCGCCTGAAAAGCCATAGGCCCCGCCAGCCAAGCCGAGTTCCGCCAACTGCCGGGCCGTAGTCGAATTGCCCTGCACAGCGTTACGCGCAAGATCCATGATGCCTTCGACGCGAAGCCCAGCCTCCAATTCTTCGGCTCTTGGCCTGCCAAGGGCGATATTCAGTTTTTCACGGGCAGTCGGAGATTCTGCAATCTTGTTGAGGATAGATCGGCGATCTCCGACGGCGTTTAGCGTCTCGATAAACCTCGAAACAAAACCGTCTTGGAATAACTGGCGCTCTTGAGGCGTCATATGAGCAAGCGCGCGGCGCGCATCGTTGCTCGTCATGTTCTTTCCGACGAAGTTTTGCCCGGCCTCTAAGGCATTTTCCTCATCAAAGAAATGAGCGGCCCCGGCTCTTGCTTGCTGGTATGACGGAACATGGTTATCAAGCTCGCCGCGAAGCGTCCGCGCCAGATCGCGCAAGGTTCCGGCTTCACCGTTTCTGCCAGCCCGAGCCGCTGCATTCGCCGCGTCGTCAATCTCTCGTTTGGTGGCATCCCAAAACGCAAGATTCGGATATGTCGGGACGCCATTAGGACCGCGCGTAAACGTCACAACGCCGTTTTCAACCGTGACGCCTTGGCGCATCGCGCCCATGCCCTGCGTTATGGCGCGGTCTTTACCACTGGTAGACGCCTTGCGCATCGCGTCCACGACGGCAGGGCTACCCATCAGCCTATCGAGTTCCGGAGAGAATATCGAGCGGTCACCGTCGCGCATAGCGCGGGCATAATTCGCCCGGTTGACTGTCCGTCCGACATTTTCCAGAGCATCGGCCTGCGCCGCAGCATCAGGGAAATGAAAGGTATTCCGCAGCCACCCAGTTACGCGGTCGGTCTGCCCCTCGAACCTGTCATTGATGGTTCGGCCAAGAGCTGCCCTGCCCTCCGGAGAGGTGTTCGCAGCCGACCTCGCAAGCGCGCGGGTGGTATCCCCGCCAATATCCATGATGGTTGCCGGGCCGCCGGACTGAACGCTTGCGCCAAATTCGCCGGACGTGAGCCGCGAAGCCGCCGCCGGATCGGAACCGATATCCCGCTGGATTGAGGTTGCGACGCGCCGCGCTGCCTCATCGTCAACATTCCGAACCCCCCGGTAAGTGTTGGCGATCGGGCCGGCAATGGCCCTGCCGCCGCGAATGGCGCCTTCAATGGCGGCCGGAGCCACACCGCCCAATGCCCCACCGATGGCCGCGCCTGTCACGCCACGGGAAATCCGATCAACTGCCCCGCTGCCCTCGCCCGCGCCCGCAGCGCCGCCAAGGGCCGCGCCAACGCCCGCGCCCGCAGCCATACGGCCCGGCAACGTAGCGGCATTGGCAGCCGCTCCTATGGGCAGTGCGACGGCACCGGCAATGTTCCCGGCTATGGATGCAACCGGGTGTTGTTCCTCGCCCGCCTTGGTTATCTCACGTTCGCGGGCCGTCGTTTCTTCATACCGCTTCTTTGCCTCCGCATCGCCGCCCCAATACTTGAGTGCGCCGGAAATCAGCTTGTAGACGCTGGCAGGTTCGTCAGGATTTGCGCCGGACGCCTCTACCAGCCCGCGGATTTCGTCGCTGAAGTTCGCAGTAAGGCCCTGCGCCACACCACGCGCCCCGGCATCGACCGCGCCGCGATCCGGCTTCTTGGGCGTCATGTCCATAACGAGCCGCTTTGGCTCACCATCCGCCGCCGGTTGAAGTATTGGTGCCGCGATGCCCTCGGGCGTGCTATCGAACTGGTCGAAGAAATTGCCTTTCTTCGACTGCGCGCTTACGTCAGTCGGCCGCTTATCTTCCGGAGCATAGCCCAATGCCTTGCTAAATTTGTCACCATAGCTGGCAACCGTGGTTCCAAGCACATCACGCCGGTTTGGGTCATTCATGCCCTTTTCGCCGGCAAACCATGCTTTAGCCGCGCCTTCTGGGCCGTACTTCTCGGCATATTGGCCGAACTTGCCCTTGAAGATCGCATCCTGAATTTCAGGGCTTGCAATGAACTCCTGTGGTGAAACCTCGCGCCCAAGTACCTCGCGCGACCACGGCCCGACGTTGGCGCTCATGACCTGATACTTGCCGAG
>JBAZXL010000080.1:0-4011 GCA_041659825.1 Hyphomicrobium sp. | reverse complement strand
TACTTGCCGAGCTACCTCGGCTGGCGGCGCATGATCGACTGCCAAGGAGAGCGCCTAAACGCAGTCTTCTGCATCACAATCGCCGCCGAGCCAGTTCCGCGATCAACATGAAGCGCGAACAGAGCCTTTTTTTTTGCGCCAAGCTCTTCGTGCCGGGCTCCTCGCACATCACTTGGCCCACGCAAGGCAGGCAAAGTGCGTTCATCGGCTGAAGGGCTGCGACGCGTCACTGGCTCTTGGTAGAGATCTGATCGTAGATGCCGCCGTCCGCAAAATGTTCCTTCTGGAGCTTGCTCCAGCTTCCGAACACGGCCTCGACCTTGAACGTCTTGGCCCAATCCTCAGGAGGGGGCAAATAACAAGAAATGCGAAGCTTTGAAGCAATTCCCGTGGCCGCATTCGCAATGCGCGACATTCCCGATTTGCACATAAGCAAAGAAGAAAATGTTTATTCGCGGAGCATCGGAGCGCGGATATCGTCGCCGCGGAACAACGGCAAAGAGGCCTCACACGCGGTGGGGGAGAGCTTGAATGAACTTCCAGCAGCTCCGCATCATAAGAGAGACCGTTCGGCGCAGCTTCAACCTGACTGAGGCTGCGCAGTCGCTGTTGACCTCGCAGTCGGGCGTAAGCAAAAACATACGCGATCTAGAGCAAGAGCTTGGGGTCGATATCTTCGTAAGGCGTGGGAAGCGGTTGCTCGGCCTCACGGAACCAGGAACTGAGGTTGCTGCAATCGCCGAGAAGATCCTACTCGAGGCTGAGAACCTGCAACAGGTGTCGCGCCAGTTCTCAAAGAAGGATGCGGGCTCGCTTACGATTGCGACGACACACACGCAGGCCCGCTACGCGCTCCCCGCGACGATCGCGCGGTTCAAGGCGGGCTACCCGAACGTGCGCCTTACCCTGCACCAGGCGAGCCCGAAAGAGATCGCACGCGTGCTGCTTGAGGGAAACACCGATATCGGCATTGCGACCGACACGCTCGAAGCGCATCCCGACATCATGACCTTTCCCTTCTACACATGGGAGCACACGGTCGTTGTACCGGAAGGGCACGCATTGGCTTCGCTACAGAAGCCGACTTTGGAGGCCATAGCTGAGCATCCCATCGTCACCTACGACGAGGGATTGACCGGGCGCGCACGCATTGATCAGGCCTTCTCCGAGGCCGGAATTGTGCCAGATATCGCCATGAGCGCGCTCGACGCCGACGTCATCAAAACCTATGTCGAGCTTGGCCTTGGCGTCGGCATCATCGCCTCAATGGCATTCGACGCTGCGCGAGATCAAGGCCTCGTCCAGCTTCAGACCAGAAACCTGTTTCATCCCAACACCTCGAGCATAGCCGTGCGCCGAGGACGCCTGCTTCGCTCCTATGCCTATCGCTTCATAGAGCTATGCTCACCGGCCCTTAGTGAAGACGTGGTGCGCAAGGGTGAAGGCCGGAGGTGAGAGCGGGTCATGCACACAACCGGAATATGCTCATCACTTTTTCTTCGTTCGAACCCTGCGCATTGGCAGCTATCGTCTCCGCTTCAGCAAATATCGCGGATGCGCTTAGATGATGTCGAGATCTCACCTCAAGTCCGAGGATCGGCCTGCGGATCACGCTACCGAGATCATAGTGCGCGATGTACCGGCCATCGTCGGCACCAATTTGAAGCGCTTGCGTAAGGCACAAGGGCATTCTCTCGAGCGTCTCTCGGAGCTTTCGAAGGTCAGCCGCGCCATGCTCGGCCAGATCGAAACCGGCAAGAGCGTCCCGACGATTAGCGTGCTCTGGAAGATTGCGGATGCGCTTGGCGTGCCTGTTTCGGGCCTCGTGGCCGTCGACGGGGCGTCACCGCTCATCGTTCTCAATCGAGAGCAGACGCCACTCTTATCCTCGAGCGATGGCCGTTTTACACGCCGCCCGTTGTTCGTGGCTGGACCTGCTCGCGGGCCCGAATTCTATGAGCTAAATATTGCACCGGGGCACGCGGAGAAGCTCGAGCCGTTGGCGGATGGCAGCAAACAGAACCTTGTCGTGACGACGGGAGTTCTGGTCGTAACCGTCGGCGAGGAACCCCCGGTCACACTTTCCGGCGGCGATGTGATCGTCATCGATGGCGGTTACGCACGCACGTTCGAGAACCCAACCGGCGCTGTTGCGATTGCGTTCACGGTCGTGAGTTCCTGATCGTTTGAGATTGAAGCCCTCGAGCTTCAATCGAGAACGTGAATCGAACCCTCAAAACGGACTCTAGATCGCATCTGCGCTTGGACGAGCGAGTTCATCAAGCTGATCGCACGGGTTCGATGCGGCTTGAGTGCGCCGATTGATAAGCTCAGCAGATTTTCTTGGTTCGTTGGATCAGTTCTGCTCGCTAATGGTCAGGCCGCGATCAACTGACACAAAGGGGTATACTCGAATGTCCTTCATTAACGTTTCGCGCCGGACGGCGCTTGTGCTCGGCTTGTCGGCCAGCATTGTCGGGGCGTCTGCTGGCGCTTTCGCAGCTGAGCTCCTCAACGTCTCCTACGATCCGACGCGCGAGCTCTACCAGGAATTCAACGCCGCGTTCGCCAAGCACTGGAAGGCGACTGCGAACGAGGACGTGACCGTGAAGCAATCGCACGGCGGTTCGGGCAAGCAGGCCCGCGCCGTGATCGACGGGCTTGAAGCGGACGTCGTGACGCTTGCATTGGCTGGCGACGTCAACCAGCTCGTCAAGAACGGCGAGCTTATCAAGGCCGGCTGGGAGAAGCGTCTGCCGGACAACTCCGCGCCCTATACCTCGACCATCGTATTCCTCGTGCGCAAGGGCAACCCGAAGGGCATTAAGGACTGGGCGGACCTCGGCAAGGATGGCGTAGAGGTCGTCACGCCGAACCCGAAGACGTCGGGCGGAGCGCGCTGGAACTACCTCGCCGCCTGGGGCTACGCGCTGAAGCAGGACGGCGGCTCCGAGGACAAGGCTAAGGCCCTTGTGACGCGCATCTACAAGAACACCAAGGTTCTGGATTCGGGTGCACGCGGCTCTCTCACCACATTCACCGAGCGCGGCATCGGCGACGTGCTGATCTCCTGGGAGAATGAGGCGTACCTCGCGACCAAGGAGCTCGGGCCCGACAAGTTTGAGATCGTGACGCCGACCATCTCCATCCTCGCCGAGCCGTCGGTCGCGGTGGTCGATAAGGTTGTTGACAAGAAAGGCACGCGCAAGCTGGCCGAGGCGTACCTCAACTATCTCTACAGTCCTGAGGGCCAGGACATTGCGGGCAAGAACTATTATCGCCCGCGCGATGCCAAGGCCGCCGAGAAGTACAAGGCACAGTTCTCCGCCGTGAAGCTCTTCACCATCGACGAGGTGTTCGGCGGCTGGGCGAAGGCGCAGGAGACCCACTTCAAGGACGGCGGAATCTTCGACCAGATCTATGGGCAGAAGAGCTGATCCTACCGATCTGAGCGCCTCACCGATCTAAGAGCGATCTGAGACACCTGCGCCGCGCTCCTCTGCTCGGCGCAGGTCGCTCCTTCCGTATTCTGATCTTCTGCAGAGATGTAGGTTCGCAACAGAGGGCAACAATAGGTGCGAGGGTGCGCAATTGTGCTTGCCCACAAACCTCAGAGTCATGAAAATACGTAATACATAATACATAATACATAATAGGAAAACGGAGTAGTTGAAATGGTTGGGGGTTGGGGAAGAAGAGGCGCGAGGGCGGCGATTGTCGCCGGGAGCGTCCTGATGAGCGGGGCCGCTCCAGCAGCTGCAGCGGATCTCGGGGGGAATTGCTGCGCGGATCTCGAGGAGCGGATTGCCGAGCTTGAGGCGACGACCGCGCGCAAGGGTAATCGCAAGGTCTCGCTCACCATTTCGGGCTGGGTCAACGAAGCGGTGTTCTTCTGGGACGACGGCGTCGAGCGCAATACCTACGTCGGCACCAACGAGCTTGAGCAAAGCCGCTTCAGGGTCACGGGCGATGCCAAGATTGTCGATGGCTGGAGCGCGGGCTACGTCCTTG
>JBAZXL010000079.1:0-4058 GCA_041659825.1 Hyphomicrobium sp. | reverse complement strand
TTCCTGTGTTCGTCCCGACGCTGGCGTCTCCGCCGGCCGGCTTCTTTGCAGTTAGTGGCTTCGCCTCGAACTTGCGCCAGGCGCAAACGAAAAGCGCGGCGAAACCGCCGCGCCGAAGCGACGTTCATCTACCCTTCAAAGCCGGCGACTGTCAATATCTGGGGCGGATGGGGCGGCGGTCGGTTTGAATTTCAGCTTTGGGTAAAAGCAGAAACTGGCTGGCAGGGGGATAGCCGGTTTGCGCCATAAGCGGACCTTCGACATTCTATATCTATATGGCCCTCATGCGACCTTCTACGGGGCGATTCTGATATCTTACGCGAAGGACAAGCTGCATATTCCAGAATGAAAAAGAACGCGCGCACGACGACTTAAGAACTTTCCGGGGGAGGAATTCAGTGGTGCGCTGGAGGAATCAGCCGAACGTCCACAGACGCACCCGGCCAGCGCGCAGATGTATACAGATGCAGAGGCACATAATGGCCGCGCGGCTTCCGAGGGAAGAATTTAGCCAAACAGCCAGCTTGCGCGGGAGGAATTCAGCCTAAGGGAGAAGGATTCAGCGGAGCCCGTCCCCCGAGAAGGAGGAGGTATGTTAGACTTTACTCCCCGGAAAATTTAGCCAGCTTGGCTGCGTGAAGCCGCAAGCTCGAAACCTGCACAACGCCTTTCTCAGCTGGTTAAGCGTTCACGAAAGGAAAAGTCACTGCATAATTTGTGGGATTAATTTATGAGCACTCGAAATCAATTGCTGAATTCAGTAGCCGGGATAATCGCGGATTATCGGTCCGGAGAGGTCGCGGCTCCCACGTCCCAGCACGTGGAACGTTGGATCAATCAATTTGCGCAACCTATTCAAGAGCCGATGCTTGCTGAACTCAACTATGCTCTGAGCCGCACTTACATTTCCAAGGCAACTGTTGAATCATTTTTGTTGGGACTGCTTAAATCCTCCTCAGTCGTCGGCAATGATCCTTGCGCATTTTGGCGAGGCGCGAAGTTCCTCAGCATCCAAGGTGGGGGCCATAGCCAGCGCGAGATGCTGGACCTATTCGACCAAGTGCTGAAGAAAGAGTATGGCCTCACGACTGCACAATGCGGGGGAACGGAACCACACACCTACCTCTATCTCGATGACGTATTATTCACGGGGAGTCGGATTCGGAACGATCTGACGACTTGGATCAACTTTTCCGCGCCTGCATCCGCGAACGTGCTGGTTGTCACCATGGGCATCCACAGCGGGGGGCAATACTTCGCACGGACAAAGATCGAAGAGGCGGCGAGGGCGGCCGGCAAGAGGATTACGCTCACCTGGCGTTATGCCGTGGAGATCGAAGACCGCAGAGCCCATACCGATGTATCCGATGTCTTGCGCCCGACAAGTGTCCCGGACGATCCTGCCACGCAGGCCTACGTCCAGTCCCTTGGGTACGCCCCAGTGCTGCGTAGGCCTGGCAGTGTTGGGGGAAAAGGCTTCTTCTCATCGGAAGCCGGCCGCAACTTGCTGGAGCAAGAGTTTTTAAAAACAGGCGCTTACATTCGGTCGATATGCCCCCATCTAGGGGTGTATCAGCGCCCCCTTGGGAATATGGTTTTGCAAACCTTGGGGTTTGGCGCGATGATCGTCACGTTTCGGAACTGTCCGAACAATGCGCCGCTCGCCCTTTGGACCGGCGACCCTTGGTATCCGCTCTTTCCGAGAAAGACGAACTGATGGGCACCACGGGAGCCAAAATCCGAACTTACTCCCGAGCAAAGGCGGTGTCTTTTCGGAAGACAAACGAACGGTTTGGCGGCCTGTCGAACATGGCTCCCGGTTTCCCATTGGAGATAAACCGGGTGCACATTCGAAGCAGCGAGGCGCTATACCAGGCGTGCCGCTTTCCTCACCTGCCGAATGTGCAGAGGATGATCCTGAACGAACGCAGTCCTATGACGGCGAAGATGAAATCTAAGCCATACCGGGGCGACTCACGTCCTGACTGGGATAGTCTCCGTGTTCGCATCATGAAGTGGTGCCTACGCGTGAAGCTGGCTCAACACTGGACCTCCTTTGGTCAACTGCTTCTCGCCACTGGCAATCACCCGATCGTAGAGGATTCAAGGAAAGACGATTATTGGGGAGCCAAAACTGTCGATGACGACACGCTCTCCGGCCAAAATGTTCTCGGTCGCCTTCTCATGGAGCTGCGACAAAAATTGAGGGAAAACCCGGAGAGCCTGAATGTTGTCGAGCCGCTTTCTATTCCGGATTTCCTCCTTCTAGGGCAGCCCATTCCCGTTATCGTTGCTCAGGAAAAACCAAGGCACGGGAAAACAAAAGATCCGCGTCCGGGGATGCATAGCTTTTGGGATCCTTCTGAACACTGGTGACATCCCTGCGCCGGCTCTGTGCGCGGGATGCCCATATCCGTTAAGCCGCGCAAATAAACGCGAATTGTACGAAGATTACTAATGGGTGTTTTAGAAGGCGATTGTTCGTGAACCTCGATGACATTCATCGACTGCTAGACGCCGCGGAATACACGATTTCGCAGCTGGCAACCGAGAGTAGGGAATTCATCGAACCAACAGAAGCCGGCGAGCTTTGCCTTATCATCGGTGAAATCATGGGCTGGGGCTCCGCCTACGCAAGCGAGTTTCCCAAGACTATCGGGGTAAGCAAAACGACCCTGACCCGTTTCCTTAGGCTGGATGGCCGCGTTTCGACGAAGGAAAGTCGGGTCATCGCAAACCGCATTCGGACTTACCTACGCAGTCTCGATCAGCGTACGCAACAGCCAATACCGCAGAAACGAGAGGAACCACAGAGAAAGCGCGTCACAGCGTCGTCGGTGCGGTTTACCGTGCCTGCACAGGAATGGCGCGTCGTAGACAAACGGGGCGACCTGAAGCTGAAAATAGCCGCTGTTTCTTCGATTCTAGACAGCATCATCCAGCAAACGGCTCATGCGAATTGCCCGGAGTCCGAACGGGCTCTGACGAACATTGAAAGACAACAGCTCATTGCAGTGTTGGAGGCTGCCCTTAGTGTCTTGCGGTCGCCTATGATCGAAAAAGGCCTACTGGTGAAGGCGCGGGATATGCTTCGCAACGTATCCGGCGAAGCGGCTAAAAAGGGAGTTCAGCAGGGTTTAGGCGAGGTTGCGCAAACCGGGGTTTCGTGGCTCACAGATTTGATTACATCCATTTTTATTGCGGCTACGATTAAACTGACAATAAAGCAACATCCGCTGTGCGCGTATCATTCGTCGCCGAAGCTACCAGCAGTCGGCCTGCACGACGCCCGCTCGGCGAGTCCGGAAAGGGTCAAATCAAGCCATTCATCCGCCACTCGGCGGGGGAGAGGCTCATCGAACCCTTCACGAAAAATGCCGCAGCAGCGACAGGCCGGCGAGGAGGCCGGCGACCGCGAGGCCGACCGACGCCACGACATAGAACGTCGCCATCGCCAATTCGCCGCGCTCGTAAAGCAAAACCGTTTCGAGCGAGAACGCCGAGAAGGTGGTGAAGCCGCCGAGGATTCCGGTCGTGAGGAACAGGCGCCAGTTCTGCGACGCCTCGCCCTGGAAGGCGAAATAACCCACGATCACGCCCATCAGAAACGAACCCAGCACGTTCACGGTCAGCGTCCCGAACGGAAAGCTGACGCCGATCAGTCGGGCAAGAAGAATGTTGACCCCGTGGCGCGCGGCCGCGGCCAGTCCCCCGCCAGCAAATACGATGAAGAAGCCCATGACGTCGTCCTTTCGAGCGAGCGGACGACAAACATGCTGCGGCAGGCGGCGTTTCAGACGCGCTCCTCCCGCAGGACGCGCGTCCTTGCGGCAGGAGCCATCAGCCTCATCAGGCGGTTACCGGGAGCCCCATCCCGTGTGGAAGCCAGCATAGTCGTCCCGGCGCAAACGATCAACTGGCCGCCAGCCGCCGGCAGGGCTTCGACTCTGGTTGCTTTCAGCTCACTCTCAGCCGTCATGCCCGGCCTTGTGCCACGGCTGTCCGGTTCATTTATTGCTTGAATATGTGCATGGCGTTGATTCTATTTGTTCCCAGAG
>JBAZXL010000078.1:0-4102 GCA_041659825.1 Hyphomicrobium sp. | reverse complement strand
TCATGGCCAAGATCGCGGGACACTGGCCCGCCGCGCGGTGGGATGAGCTCATGCCTTGGAACTGGCGACCAGATAATCAGGTCATCGCCGAAGCCGCCTGATCCGCGGCCTGCACGCCTCGCTTACGTAGCTGTCAGCGCCGCTTTGTCGCTTCGACCCTCGACCAGGATGACGCCGTTGGCGAAAAAGCCTTCCGCCAGCTCAGCACCGAGAATGTGGAGCCGTGGCATCAACGTCTGTGCGCTGAAGGTGCCGGCGGGTTTATTCCAGCCGCGCTCGAGCTTTTGCGCAACAGTACCGAGATCGAGCGCTTGCAAGCTGCATTGCTTGAATTCGCTGTCGTCACAAGGTGAGCGCCGCGTGAGCCTGATCTCGTCGGCTCTTCCCATCGATATGAACATCGGCGAGTGCGAGCCGAAGATAATCTGCGTGTGACCTTGAACGCCGGGGAGCGTGCCGCTGCTCAGGCCCCGCAGCACTTCCGCGAAATGCCGCTGCTTCGTAGGATGCTGATACAGTTCGGGCTCTTCGATGGCGAGAATCAGCGTCGGCGCCTGCGCCACGACCGCGACGGGAGCGGCAGCGCCATCGTCACCAGCGTCGCCTTCGGCTGGCGTTTCCTCAGCCTCAGGCACCGCCGTTCGTGCCAGATGCTGGAGCAGTGTGAAGATAAAAGCGCGCTGTAGACCATGACCTTGCCTGTCCACCGGCCCGCCAAAACCATCGTCCTTGAGGAATACGTCTGCCATCGGCAACGGAACTGGCATCTCGCCAATCTCGCGCCAGTTCAGCGAGACTTCGGCATCCTGGTATAAGCCCCGCAAGTCGGTCGTGAGCGTCCCAGCTAGCGCTCCAAGTTCGGGCATATTCTCGGCAGAGACCAGGGCCTGATAGGCCTCGGTCATCTGCGCCTTGAACGCGAGAACGTCCGGTCGCTGAAGGATCTGACTCCGCACGAGTAGCTCAAGCAGCTTACCAATCACACTCGTCTTGCCGTCCGCCGCGTCCGCCGACGCCTCGCGCACAGCAGGGATGAATACGAAGCTGGTGTGCCGCTGGAGCTTGCCCCGGCTGGCGTTCTGAAATCCGAAGAACTGCCCATCATCGGGCAACAGGACCAGCTGATCAGGATGGTTTGCCTCCCAATCTAGGAGTGCCTGATCGACCGCCGCCGCACTGCCGGCATTGGGCAGGTCGGCATAGAGGGGATTATTCTCGCGCAGCGCATTGTAGGCGGTGCGCTTGGGTGTTGCCGCCGAATGCATCCGAACCGCAACGAAATCGGGAACCTGGGGCACGACACCATGATATCGCCCACTTGAAGCGCCTCCGTCGAAGATGCGTGTCACCACCAGCTTGCCGTCGCGCACCCTGTCTTCAAACGCCGCGGCTTCTTGATCGCTGAGCTGATGGAACGTCAGTTCGATCTCAATTGGTTGTCCTTGGTCGCGCCCGAAGAAGTCGTCGGCATCACAGTTCTTCGAGGTCGAATAAAATTTCTCGATCGCCTTCAAGATCGATGATTTTCCCGCCCCATTGCCGCCGATGAGCGCTGTATGGGCGCCAAAAGAAACTTCGATATCGCGAAGCGACCTGAAATTCTTGATGCGCGCACGTTCAAGCTGCATCGTTTTCCTCCCCTGCGAGCACTTCTTGTCGATGTCGCACAGGAGCGATGCAAGCGCGATCCACTCGCGGCCAAGGGCGAGCGGTGCAAAGCCTATCACGTTGTGCGTTCAAGAGCAGGCTGCATAATCGACCTACTGCGGGAACGGTGACTCTTCCATTCGTCCGGAAGTGGCCACGCTTGGCCGCAGTATTCCACGCCGGAAACCGGGTTGCCAACCGGGTTGCCAGAGACAATATCCGAAATTATCTAATAAATTCAATTGGTTGTGGCGGAGCGGGAGGGATTCACAGGCATTCTGTATCTAGTTGATATTATTCTATAAAATAAATCTCCCGTTTTCGGCCCCACACTCAGCCCCACAGTCGTCTGCAAACGGTGGCGGACGCGAGCCTTAAGCGAGGCAGCGCTTGGGTCAGCGGACCCATGGGAACGCGCAATTTGTCAGAACAACGTATACATGCTTCTGACAGACTCTCATGCTGATGGACGGCATCACAGCCGTCAACGACCTCGACTTAGCCGATGCGGTATACCTCGGCAAAACCCTGTGCCGTCTGCTCCTCGTATGCCTTGCCCCGGGTTGCCAGGTTGCGCTCATCCTTTTTTGGCGACCACCCGTTTATAAACCCCGATTATTCGGAATTTTCCGAGGCAAAACCCCGAAAGTTCAGGAAACATTGCTGCGCTGGCGACATTGACCCAAATTTCACCATTAATCCTCGTTTTATCGGAAAAATTGGTGACAAAATCCCGAAAATTCGGCATCCGGTGCATCGAAGGATCCGCTAATGCCCGAATTTTCGATTGCAGCCCTGCCAGAAGTGTTCGTCTCGGACGCTTCGATCTCCAAGGCGGTCTACGAGGCCGTAGAGCGCGGCCAGCTACGCAAGCTCGGTTCGCGGCTCTACACCCGGAATCTTGATGAGGAGCCGGAGCGGCTGGTGCGTCGCAACTGGTATTATCTCGTCACCGCCTACTACCCCGACGCGTTAATCGCCGATCGAACGGCGCTGGAGAACAAGCCGGCCGACGATGGCTCGGTCTTCCTCATCTCCCAAAAGAAGCGCGAGACTGCCCTGCCGGGGATCGTGTTCCGGCCCCGCGCCGGTGCAGGACCGCTGGAAAGCGACAGACCCTTCATAGGCGGCGCACGCTTGGCATCGACGGCACGAGCCTATCTTGAAAACATGCGGCCCTCGCGCGAGCGGGGCGGCCGGATCGCGCGAACGGTCTCGCGCAGGGAAATCGAAGAACGGCTGGACGCTCTCGTCCGCCGTCAGGGCGAAGCGGCGACCAATCGCCTTCGGGACGAAGTGCGAGCGGTGGCGCCGACGCTCGGCTATGAAACAGAAGCAAGGGAACTGGATGCCGTCATTGGCGCGCTACTCGGCACGCGCGAGGCCCCGCTCACGAGCAAGGCAGGCTTAGCCCGTGCGGCCGGACAACCATTTGATCCCGATCGCATCAGGCTGTTCGAGACCCTCTTTTCCGCCTTGCGCGAGACAATCCCCGAGGATTGGCGGGCGCCGGCGCGCAATGCCGACGAGAACGCGAACCTTGCCTTTTTCGAGGCCTATTTTTCCAATTTCATCGAAGGGACGGAGTTCAGCGTCGAGGAGGCCGCCGAAATCGTCTTCGACGGCGTGATCCCCGCCGAGCGTCCCGAAGACGCGCATGACATTCTCGGCACGTTCCGGATCGTCTCGGATCAGCAGGCGATGAAGACGCTGCCCACCAGTTTCCCGTCCTTTGTCGACCTCCTGCGCGCGCGCCACGCCGCGGTCATGGAGGCGCGGCCGGACAAAGGGCCAGGCGAATTCAAGCTGAAGGGCAATCAGGCCGGCAGCACCGTGTTCGTTGCCCCCGGACTCGTCGAGGGAACCCTCGATCGAGGTTTCGAATTCCTGCAGGCGTTGGGCGACCCCTTCCAACGCGCCATCTACATGATGGTGCTCGTCAGCGAGGTGCATCCCTTCGCGGACGGCAATGGCCGGGTCGCGCGCATCATGATGAATGCCGAGCTCGTCGCGGGGGCGCAGGAGCGCATCATCATTCCAACTGCCTACCGCACTGACTATCTGGGCGCGCTGAAGGCCTTTTCGCACAATGGCCATACCGAGCCTCTCATTCGCATGCTGGCGCGGGCGCAGCGCTTCACCGGCAGCATCGACTGGCACACGATGGCGAGCGCCCGTGTGATGTTAGAAGCTGGCAACGCATTCGCCGAAGGCGAGGATGCGAAGCTCAAGTTTCCGGAGTCGCGGCAGGAATCGTTGAAATGAAAGGCCGGTTGCTTATCCGAATCAGCGCGTTAGTCTGATCTCGCGCCGCGAGGGTGGCGCCGAGGCGTGAGAACCTCGCTTGGGAAACGAATTGACCCGCCATCGACGCGGCCGGGTGGCCGACGCGCATGTCCAAGCCGCTTGCGGCCAAAGGCGTCGGCGCATGTCTCAAGTCGATTTCCACACCTGG
>JBAZXL010000077.1:0-5508 GCA_041659825.1 Hyphomicrobium sp. | reverse complement strand
CGCTGCAATGAGTTCGTACTTGGTCATGGGAAATCTCGCTGATTCAGGGGAAAGCGCGCCCCGGATATCTGAATTTGGACAGAGAGCAAGCATTCACGCGGCTGTGCCGGATCGCAATTGACGGCTCCCCTCCCCGTCCGCACAGGCCGCAGTCAGCGAAGCCGGTAGCCGCGCGCCACCTTACGCGTCAGCCAGACATCGAGCGATTCAG
This sequence comes from Hyphomicrobium sp., assembly GCA_041659825.1. GTDB lineage: Bacteria > Pseudomonadota > Alphaproteobacteria > Rhizobiales > Hyphomicrobiaceae > Hyphomicrobium_C. Next base: position 5,297 of record JBAZXL010000077.1, on the reverse strand, counting down.
CGGCGGCAGCATGATCGGCGTGAAGATCGAGACGGCGCCGGCCATTGGCCCCGATGCGTCCCCATTCGCGGATCAAGGCGGTGTCGCCAAATAGGGTCGGCTCGATCGCCAGCACATAGAAGCGCGCCATGTTGCAGCCCTCGTCGCGGCGCTCCAGCACCAGCATCTGCAGTTTTCCCGGGGTGGTCTCGCGCGCGACATCCATGCACGACATCTCGCGCACGGTGAAAGCACCGGTCCAACGCAAAGCTTGAATCGATCAGGCCGCATTGATTCAAACCGGTGATGCGTCGCCTATATCGGCGTCGAGCCTGTAACGATATCCGGAGGGCATCGGCTCGACGATATCCGGGAAGCAACTTGGCCATTCTCTTGCAGATGCCCAATCGCCCCCCTCGCGACCACATCCGCGTCAATCTGACCAAAGTAACGGGACGTGGTGCTGTAAAACAGTCTATCCTCCTCGCGCTGGCGCCTCACCCGCCGCGCGCGATCTCAGCAACGTCTCGAAGGCTCCCGCATGAACGAAAAGTCGAAGCAACGTATCGATGCCGATAACGCGTTTCTGAGGACGCAGACGCAATCGATGGTACGTGATCGCATCTCGTCCGAAAGCGATACGATCGCCCAGACCCGAGACGCCAATACCGCACGGCTGAGAGAATTACGCCTGCAGAAGGAAACGGAAGAGCGCGAGGCTGCAGCAGCAATCCCGTCCAAGCCCAATCCTGGAAAACGCCAAAAGCACTATTGAAACGGCGCTATCGACCTCCTCGCCCATCGATCGCCAGATTACCTCTTCAGCGCGAAACCATCTCCAAACGCGGCCGCGTCCCGAGCGCCCGTCGATCGGTGGGGCGCGCGGCGAATTCATCAGATGCCCTTAGCGCAGCCAGGACACACGGGCGAACATAGGCGCGCATCTCGAGACGCCACTGTTCGGTCATGGCGTCCCAGCGGAATTGCTGCGGATCGCGCACGGAGTCGTGCAGCGCTCTCGCAGCCGCCTCGACGGCCTCTGAAACGCGAAGCTGATTCAATACCGCCCCCTTACTCAACCCGACCGCAACATTATGGAGTGAACGACCTTCCAAGAAAAGCGCAAGATGCGATTCCAGTTGATCGAGCACAGCAAGTCGGCCGTTCTTTCCTAACCACCTTGCCTCTCACCTCAAGCCCGCTGCTTCTCGCGCTTGCGGCTGCCAATCAACGCCATCAACATGGGTCCGAGCGAAAACTCTCCGGCCTCGGCCTTTCTGGTCAAGCCGCGCAGATAGCCGCCGGCGCTGTTAATCGCCTCACCGCGCTGCAGAATGCCCGCCACCACGATGGCAGCCTCGATTTCGCCGAGCGCGCTTTGCGCCTCAAACCAGGCGCTCGGACTGATCCCCAGCATCGGCCGAACCACGGCAACAGCGGCAGCGAGATCGCGCCAGTTCGAAATTCCCCCGCGGCTGTAGTCGATGATGTCTGGGCAGGCGTCGAGCACCATCCCCAGGGGATAGGTCCGTTCCGGCATCCTCGCCGGCTCCGATTGGATCTCGACAATCGCCCCCCTGCTTTCTGGAAAGCGAGGTTCAAGATCAGGAAGGGAGTCTGGTTTTGAATTCTGTATGTGACGCTCAATATGAGACTCATTGTCGCTCATATTTTGAGTTTTAATATGAGTTTCCAGCAGGTTGAGGATCTCGTCTGCAAGCAGTGACAGCTCCTCGGCGATCGGCTCCAGGGCCAGACGCGTCGGACTGCGCGGAATCCGCGCCATGATGCTTCGGTAGAGCGCGTGGATCTCAGCCCAGCCGGCCGGCCCATGCCCGGCTTGCTGCGTGGGGACGCTCTCCTCGATACCCGTCGCGATCATCTTGACGATGTCGCGCCGGCAAATCGTGATGCGCTCTTTGACCAGGCGCAAAGCCCGTGCTTCCGCCTCGACCTCGTCCGCCAGCGCTTCGAATTCTTCCGCCCGCACCACGAGTGGGGCCAGGTCGAAGCCGAAGGCGAACTCGATCTCCCCTCCCCTGCCCTTGCGAGCGTAGCGCTTGCCGTTGGGGCTGTCTCGCCTGATGATCAGCCCTGCGTCCACCAGAGCCGCCAGATGACGCCTGAGCGTCGCCATTGGCATGCCGTGCGCCCGCAACCCGAGCTGGTGGTTCGAGGGGAAGACGATCAACCCCTCTCCCGTGAGGACGGTTTCCGGGTGGAAGGACAGCAAAGCATCCAGGACGGCTAAGGCGCGCTCAGGTACGCCAAGCGCGTTCTTGGCCGTGCAGATCGCCCGGAAGATATTCCATTTGTGGACCGCTTTCTCAGGCGGCCGCGTTTTCGCGCTCGCCTGGCTTGCCACATGGGCAAGTGTCAGCGATCGCCGCCCAAAGGGCGTCGTCGAGAGTCGTGGTTCCATGATCCTTGCCTCGTTTAGGGCAAAGGAAAACGGCTCGCTGAAACGGCGCTGAATCTCACACGAGACTCTTGACGGTGATTCTTGGAAGTGCGATTCTGTGTTTGCTTAGGACACAGAGAAGGGCTTCCGGAACGTCGTTTCGGGGGCCTTTTTCTTTTGCGGGCTAATCTCCGTTTGTGGTTGCATCCGCCCGACGCCTGAAATCATCGTACAGACGATCCAGGTTATCGGACAAATAACGGCCGAACGCCTTGGCATCCGGTCCTTTGGCCTTGATGGCCAAAGTGAATTTCCGCCCCTCCGCCAGCATCTCCGCCGCGACGGCCCCGTCGCGCGGTGCCCAACTTTGCCTGTCGGGTTCGCTACGGCTGCGGCTCTGTTTCGCCTTCAAACGACGTTCGACCGCAGCGAAGCGCTCTTCGGTGGGCAGTTCAGCAAAGCCTTCGCCTTCGATCACGGCGATAGCCGCATCGTAATGCGATGGGCGTTCGAGGAGCAGCTTCAGCTCATACCAGCGATCGCGGCCGATGCCCTTCGCTGGTCCGATTGCCCGCAGCACCTTCTCTGGAAGGCCCGCAACGGCGAGCATCTTCGAAAGCGTCGATCGGTCCAGGGCAAGAGCGGTCATGACGATGGCGTTGTCATCGTCATAACGCAGCTTCGCCAATTCGGAGGCATACAACGCCTTCTCGATGAAGGAGAGATTCGCGCGGGCCGAATTCTCCTGACCCTGAGCAACGACATGTTCCCGGTCCTTCATCTCCTTGATGACGGCCCGGACCTTGCGGCCCAGCAGCTTGGCTACTTTCAGGCGACGATGGCCGAAGACCACCATATAGCGCTCGCTCGAGGCCGGGTGAGGGCGCACCAGAATCGGGCTGTCCTGTCCGCGCGCGCGGATAGCTTCCAGGATCTCGTTAAAGTCCTGCTCGTTCTCCTCGAGACGATCTTTGATGAAGGAGGGATCGACGCTATCGGGATCGAGTTCGACTATGGGCTCGCCTTCCATGAGCCGGTCAGCGCGTGCCGTGATTTCATTGAGAGAATTCAGGAAGGATTTCGACGCACCCTTGACCGCATAGTCGAGCGCCGGCAGCTCCTCGGAAGGAGTATCCTTGGCCAACAAATTTGCGAAAGGATTTTTACGAGCCACTCCGCAGCCTCCTCGTCGGGCGCATGCCGTTGAAATACAAGCCGTTTTCAGCCGTTTTTACGGCGGTCAACATTAGAGCCGCCCCCATGCCTGATGAATGAGCCCTTGCACTTCGAAATTGACCGCATCCATGCACTCGATCGCGCGGTCATATGTCTCACGCGTGAAGTTCGCGCGCTCCACCTCATAGAGCGTCTGCTTCGTCAAACCGGCATCCGAGATCGCGGTCGATTTCACCATCTGGGCCTTCAGCATTTCCGCCGCGAGCATGCTCTGCATGAGGCCGAGCATTTCAACCTGCGGCACGTCCGTCGGCTCGAAGCGGGTGATGAGATAGCGCAGCCAGTCCATGCGAACCTCGGCGCCGGCGTCCTTAATGGTCTTGGCGATATTCCCGAGCATCAGCAGGAATTGGCTCATGGACATCAGATCCAGCATCTGCGGATGAACTGTGATGAGGACAGATGTCGCGGCAATCAGCGCCGTCAGCGTCAGGTAGCCGAGTTGGGGCGGGCAATCGACGACGACGACATCATAGGAGGAATCGACCTCCTTGAGCGCATTGCCGAAGCGCGTGAAGAAGCGCTTGCCCTCCGCAGAATTCTGCATCGCCAAGGGCGTGTCGTATTCGTATTCCTGAAGCTCAAGGTTTGCAGGAATAACATCCAGTGACGGAAAATTCGTCGGCAGGATAACGTCCCGAATGGACTTGCGCTGATCGTCGTAGCGGATCGCGTCATAAAGCGACGGGTTCTTGTCGAGCTCCGGCTGAAATCCATACAACGCCGACAATGAAGCCTGCGGATCGAGGTCGACGGCGAGGACCCTATGCCCAGTCAGGGCAAGGTGCTGCGCCAGATGCGCCGCCGTAGTGGTCTTGCCTGAGCCGCCCTTGAAGTTGACGACAGCGATGACCTGCAATTTCTCACCCGGCTTACGGTGAGGGACGTATTTTTTGACCTCAGACCGGCCGTTCTTGTCGAGATAATGCCGCAGCTCGAGCATTTGTTCAGCGGTATAGAAGCGGCGCCCCCCAGCCCCAGTCGAAGGCTCGGGCCCCTTGCCTTCGAGGTGCAAGCGCTTGAGATTGTTGGGACTGACGCCGAGATAGTGGGCGACCTCCGCCATGGGGAACCGCCTCAGCGTCTTCTGAGCGTTGGGCGGAAATTTCTCCAGGCGAAGTTGATTAAGCTTGCGCGAGATCTCTGCGCCCTGCTGGAGAATTTTATCGTCAAACTCGAACGGAGCGAGAGCGTTCATATTTCGGATGCCAGACCAAATAGCGCCAATTCGGCATCTTTTGCCGATTTGGCGCCAGTATGTCCGATTCTCTCGCTCGCACAACAAAAATGAGGTTAACAGAATCTTAACGCACCACCCTGCGCGGCAGCGCGAACGCAAACTAGCTTTTGAGTTCCTTTAGCAAAATCAGCATACTAGGAGCACGTTGATGCGCCTTTGTGCCCAGTAGCCTGCTATGAAAAGCCGTTGATCGCCAAGCCGCCGACGTGAGCTTTTCCGAAAACATTTCCGACTCAGTCGCTGATAGCCACCAGATCCGCAGCCCAGCGACATCGCGCGTCTCATGATATCGTCTTTCCGCGAAGAGCAATCGCGACGGCCTGCGGCAGCGTATCAGCGCCGAGGCTCGCCCGCGCATTATCGAGATGAAACTTCACCGCCCGCGGCGTAATGCCCAAGATCATCGCGGTGGCTTCCATTGATTTGCCGCGAGACGCCCAC
>JBAZXL010000076.1:0-5754 GCA_041659825.1 Hyphomicrobium sp. | reverse complement strand
AGCCGTTCGATGTGCTGATCGTGGCGGCGAACCTCTCTGCGTCGGACGGCTTGCGCTTGTGCTCACAGGTGCGGTCGCTTGACCGCACGCGGCATTTGCCGATCATCATTCTCGTCGATCAAGGCGAGGAGGCGCGGCTCATGCGCGGCCTCGACATGGGCATCAACGACTACCTGATGCGGCCCGTCGATAAGCACGAGCTGCTTGCCCGCGTCAAAACTCAGATCAAGCGGAAGCGCTATACCGAGCATCTGCGTAAGCATATTCAGGAGAGCGTCGAGCTCTCTGTCACCGATCCACTGACCGGCTTGCACAACCGACGATATATGGAGCGTCATCTGAAGACGCTCATCAATGACGCACGTGGCTCGGGACGTAAGCTCTCGGTTCTTATGGCCGACATCGATCATTTCAAGGCCGTGAACGACACCTATGGTCACGATGCCGGCGATCAGGTGCTCAAGGAGTTTTCTGAACGATTCCGCCGCTATACGCGCGGCGTCGACCTCTCGTGCCGTCTCGGTGGAGAAGAGTTCCTGATCATCATGCCGGATACCGATAGGCTGCTCGCGGGGCAGGTTGGAGAGCGGGTGCGCGAGTGTGTCGCAGCTCTGCCGTTCAAGATTAGCGGTGGCCGCGAGATAGCCGTGACGGCAAGTGTGGGTCTAGCAACCCTTCAGGGGCCCGATGATTCGGCGGAAACACTCTTCAAGCGCGCAGACAACGCCCTCTATGCAGCTAAAAGACGTGGCCGTAATCAGGTTGCGGAGGATGCTGCTTAGTTGCTCTAAATCAGAGCGTTGCGAGCTGATGCTCATCGCTTGTTGGTTAAGCGCCTGGCGGAATTGACGGGTTGCCTAGTCATCCTGCGCGGACGCTAACCTCAAAGCAAATCAGATCCGTTGCACGACTGCATTCGTCAAGTCCCAAACTTGCGTTTGCCGGTCTTATCTGCCAGACTATGTGCTGCTGCGGAGGGTTATTTGAAATCATTTTCCCGACATTCGCTTGCCTCAGTTTAGCGGAAAGTCGGGGGCTTAGGTTCCCGTGACCCATTGGGTCCGCCGCATCTCCTGATGGAGCGGGAAATCGTGGTTGGGTGCAGCGGCAGGAGTCCTCTCCTTGATATACCGTTCGTCCCGCTACGACACCAGGTGGGTAGTCAACGCCCTCTTTGACGACCATCTGGTCACCAGGCCAGGGTCCGTGGCTTTCTCGGAATGCTTACCCCGCTGCCGAGCCGGTTACGGACCCTGGTCAAGATCTTGCCTTCTCGGGCCAAGATGATCCGCCCAAGACGTTGGCGTTTGATCGATTTGGGGTCGCATTGACGTGGCGATTGACTTGGCGGTGGAACTACCAGCGCTTCAGTTCAGCAAGAATTCTTGAAAATGCGAGATGCGCCGGATAATCAGCGCGCACACGTTACTTAATCTTCGTCTCTTTAAATTCGACATGCTTGCGCACGACCGGGTCGTAGCGCTTGAAAACGAGCTTCTCCGTCGACGTGCGCGGGTTCTTCTTCGTGACGTAGAAGAAGCCTGTGCCGGCGCTGGAGAGAAGTTTGATCTTTTGTGTGACTTGCTTAGCCATGGTCCGGTGACCTTGAATTCTTTAGGTTTGAAAACGAAGTGCGCACCATACTGTGCGAATTGATGATGTCAAGTTTGCCCGGCTGGCGTGGCGATGCCGCACTGATTTTTGCTGCTTCTTTTAGCGCAGGAGCAGGCGTTCGAAGCGACCATTCTTGTGAAAATAGAAGGGAACCGGTGCGTTGAGCGCGATGTCGTAGGCCTGCGTATTGGCATGTGCATTCTGTGCATCTGCGTTCAGACCAAGCTCGAAATGCTCGGCCAGGTCCAGGATGACAGCGCGCGTAATCGATGGAAGATCAAGGGACTGCATCTCCTCGATGCTGAACCAGTCAAGGTTCGACAACTCGCCGTCGGTGATCGCCGTGCGGTGGGCAATCGCTGACGCATCGACAAAGAAGAAGCGCGTGTCATAGCGGCGCGGGCGGCCGGGCGGCGTGATGGCGCGGGCAAAGAAGCGCAGCCCGGAGAGTGACGGGGCAAAGCCCGTCGCGAGAAACGTGCTCCAGGCGTTCTGCCTGCGCGCGGCCTTGATGGCGAGTGCCGTCGCGCTTGGTCGGCCTATCACGATGCCCGTTTCCTCGAAGGTCTCACGAATGGCGGCGAGGGCGAGGGCCGCTGGAAGAGATGGCGACGGCTTGCCATTTACCTCGAGCAGCAGACGCTCCCTATCGTGCTCGCGCAGCGTATCGGCGCAGTCCAACCCGCGATCGGCGCGCTCGACGCGGCCGCCGGGAAAGACGTACTTGTTTGGGAGGAAAGCTTGGTCGGGCCGACGACGTCCCATCAAGATGCGCGGAATACCTGCAGCTCGATCGACGATGACGAGGGTTGCAGCGTCGCGCGGGCGGATTTTGGGAAGCTTGGCTGGCCGGCTCATGTCAGCGCTGCCAGCCGCCATCGCACCACGCTCTTTCCTGGCTCTGACTTTTCAGAGCATCCTTATCCGACCAGTTAATCGCTGCCGCGATTCCGTCTGGTCGGATGATGCTCTAGTGACGATCGTCGCCGTTGATCTCGGCCGAACCATCGGTGTCACCGAAGCCGTGCATACGAAGTGCCCACTGAAGCCCGACGAGCGCGCCCTTCACGCGGGGTAGGAGCACGAGGCTCAGAATCGTGAGGAGCGGCAGCCAAATCGCGAGCTGGACCCACGTCGGTGGTGCATAAGCCCGCTCGACCATGAGGATGCCGGCGACGACGACGTGGCCGACGATGAGCATGGTGAAATAGGGCGGGGCATCGTCGGCGCGCTGGTGATGCAACTCCTCGCTGCATGCAGGGCATTGGTCCGCGACCTTCAAGTACTGGCGGTACATGCCTCCCTTGCCGCAGGCGGGGCAGGTGCAGGCAATGCCGCGAAGCATGGCCGTTGCCACGCTGCGGGGAACGATGTCGCCCGGTACGCGTCCTGACAGATTATCGGGAAGCTCGCTGGGCAGGGCTGCAGTGCTTTGAATCTCGATCATGACGGCATTGGACTCCAGCGGGCGCGAAGCGTCAAGGAGAGTTCTGTACTCCGCGGGCGCAAATCAATGCGACACGTCGGAGCAAGGCTATGCGTTATCTGCGGCGCGGATTGCGGCTCCTGAAGCGGTGGGCGACCTTTATTCCGGTCAGTTGGCTGCGCTTGCCTTTTGAGACGATCTCGAAGCGGAGGGCGCCGGCAGAGGGTATGGCCTCGACGAGCTTTACAGTCACCTCGTCGCCAAGCTGGAACGTCTCGCCGGTGCGACTGCCGACGAGGGCGTGGGCCGATTCGACGTGGGTATAGAAATCGTTGGTCATGGAGGACGCGGGCACGAAGCCGTCGGCGCCCGTGTCGCGCAGCCTGACGAAGAGCCCGGAACGAATGGCTCCGCCAATGCGTGCTTCGAATGTTGCCCCTAATCTATCGGATAAATGCGCTGCGATAAGGCGGTCGGTGGTTTCCCGCTCGGCGGCCATGGCGCGTCGCTCGGCCTGAGATATGTCCTTCGAGATGTCCGCCAGACGCGCTTCCTCCCCGTCATCGAGGCCGCCTTGGCCGAGCTTGACGGCGCGCACGAGGGCGCGGTGCACGAGAAGATCGGCGTAGCGGCGGATCGGCGAGGTGAAGTGGGCGTAGCGGTCGAGATTGAGACCGAAGTGGCCGATGTTGACGGGGTTGTACTCGGCCTGCGCCTGCGAGCGGAGGATCACCTCGTTGACAAGCTCGGGCACGGGAAGGGATTTTGCCTTGGCGAGGATCTTGTTGAAGGCCTCGGGCTTAAGCGAGCTCCCCGCGGGCACCTTCATATCGAGCGTCTCGAGGAAATCTCGCAGTCCCGTGAGCTTCTCTTTCGAGGGCTCGTCGTGGACGCGATAGACGACGGGCGTCCTCTTCTCCTCGAGAGTCTCGGCGGCCGCTACGTTGGCCTGGATCATCATCTCCTCGATCAGGCGATGTGCATCGAGGCGGGTTGGAACGACGACGCGGGCAACCCGGCCGTGCTCGTCGAGCACGATCTTGCGCTCGGGGAGATCTAGATCGAGCGGTTGGCGCGCGTCACGTGCGCGTGAAAGGGCGGCGTAGGCATTCCATAGGGGAAGCAACGCGCGCTCCATCAGCGGCAGGCACTTCTCGCTCGGCGCGCCATCAATCGCGGCTTGGGCTTCCTGGTAGCTGAGCTTGGCAGCGCTTTTCATGACGGCGCGCAGGAAGGTGTGACGGCGCTTCTTGCCGTGCTGATCGAAGATCATGCGCACGGCGAGGCACGGTCGCTCCTCGGCCTCACGCAGCGAGCAGAGGTTGTTAGAAATGCGCTCCGGAAGCATCGGCACAACGCGGTCGGGAAAATAGACCGAGTTGCCGCGGAGTTGGGCCTCCTTGTCGAGGCGGGAGCCCGGCCGGATGTAATGGGCAACGTCGGCGATGGCGACGATCACGACGTGGCCGCCTGGATTGCGCGGATCGGTGTCCGGCTCGGCGTAGACGGCATCGTCGTGATCTCGGGCATCGACCGGATCGATGGTCAGAAGCGGCGTGTCGCGCAGGTCCGTGCGGCCATCGTAGACGAAGGGCTCGAGTGCTTCGCTCTCTGCAACTACGGTTTGCGGGAAATCGTCCGGGATGCCGTGGGCGTGGATGGCGATGAGGCTGATCTTGCGCTGGTCGTTCGGATTGCCAAGCGCCTCGAGCACGCGCGCCTCGATTATGCCATGGCGCTGGCGGGCCGAGAGATCGAAGCGGACGAGATCGCCGTCCCTGGCGTCGCGCTCCTCGCCTTTCGGCACCTGCCAGGTGCGCAGCTCCTTGCGGTCGATGGGCTCGATGGAGCCGCCGCCATGCGGGCGGCTACGATAGATGCCAAGCATCCGGCGCTTCTCGCGCGGCAAGACCCTGATGGGCTCTGCTTCATAGCGACAGCCTTCGACGTCGGGCTCCTCGAGGCGCGTGATGCGGGCCAGGATGCGATCGCCGACGCCGAAGCTCGTTTCACCCTCTTCGCGCGGGCGCTGATGCGTGAGGATCAAAACGACCGGGCGTTCGCCATCATCCGCGTCCCAGACGACGGGGCGGGCGACGAGGTCGCCGTCGTCGTCGCGCCCGGTCACCTCAAGGACGGTCACGGACGGGAGCTTGCCCGGCTGGCGGAATTCGCGGCGGTTGCCTTGCAGCGAGCCTTCCTCGGCCATCTCGGCGAGCAGCCGCTTCAGCGCAATGCGCGCGCCGCCCTTGATGTTGAAATGGCGCGTGATGTCGCGTTTGCCCGCCTTACCCGGGTTCTCGCGCAGGAACGTTAGGATCTCCTCACGCGAGGGGAGGGCGTCTTCGCCTGGCGGGCGGGACGCGCGTTTGATTTTCGCCTTGGGCAGGGATTTGCGGGGGGGCTTGGTGCGGGGCATGCGCAATAATAACGCGCAATGTGGCGCGCCGATACTGTGGTCTCGCTACCTCTCCCATTCCCTGCACTTGATAGTTACAAGGGGAGCTAGTGTCCCGACCGCGAAGTTCGTCACATTCTGCTGCGGGCGCTGAACGAACTTCGCGGTCGAAAGGACACTAGCAAGTGCATGATCCTAGGTCACAAACTCATAAACTGGATTCCCAACGCGCGCGAACAGTGATTCATACTCTCAACCGAGGGAGGTTGAGATGGCACAACTGCGCCGCTACGAACTCACTGATGCGGAATGGGCG
>JBAZXL010000075.1:0-5977 GCA_041659825.1 Hyphomicrobium sp. | reverse complement strand
CCGGCGAATCGCTGTTTGTTTGGCGACTTCAGCCTCACCGGGTGCGGCCGGATGGACAACAGCGTCCGGCCGCAATGAACAACCTCCTGAATGTTCACACCTAGTGTTCCGGTTCCAACATTTGCCTCCCCCTGGAGTGCCGTTCGGAGCAAATGTCGGAACCAACAGGAACACGAGCAACTCTATTTTTCTAGTGTAGCTTTTGCATCTGACGTTTGGTGCCGAGACCTGCCGCAAGCGGGGACCAAACGTCAGATGCGCTACACTAGAGGTCGAGCGCGACGAAATAGGCGGAAAAGCCCGGACCGAAGGCGGCCAGAAGATGCCGGCCTCCATCCCCCTTCTCAAGCGCTCGCGCCAGGACGAAGAGCGCAGTCGCAGACGACATGTTGCCGTACGCCCGCAACACTTCCCACGAGTGCACCAAGCGCAACCGATCGATGTCGAGAACCTCTTCGACCGTCTCCAGGATCTTGCGTCCGCCGGGATGGAAGAGGAACCCCTTGATGTCCTCGAGCGACATCCCGGCCCCGTCGAGGAACTCTGTTACGACAGGACCCAGATTATCGCGCATCAAGGTTGGCAGCTCCGGGCTCAGGACGACGCCAAACCCGTCTCCCTTTATGTCCCAACCCATGATGTGCTGCGTCTTGGGCCAGGTGTGCTCCCCAAACGCTCGTATCAAGGGCTTGCCGCCCGCGCCGCTGCCGCTGTTGCCAGCAGTCCGCAGCACGGCACCCGCCGCCCCGTCACCAAAGAGCGCGGCTGATACGAACATTGCCATGCTCGGATCATTTGGCCGGGCGCACAGGCTGCAGAGATCGACCGTCAGGAACAGCACGTTCGACCCGGGCCTGCCCATCGCAAACCGCGCCGCGCGTGCGAGACCCGCGACGCCACCGCCGCATCCGAGGCCGAAGATCGGCAACCGCTCGGTTGTCGGTGCGAAATCAAGACGGTTCATGAGCATGGCGTCGAGGCTCGGAATTGCGAGCCCGGTGATCGTGTTCGTCACGATCGCATCGATGTCACGCAGAGTGAGCCCCGCGCGTGACGCCGCCTCGAGGGCGACTTCCTCCAGCAGATCCAAGGCATTCTTCTGGAAGACCTCGGTGCGCTCCTCCCACCCATGCGGGCGCTGATACCATTCGACAGGCTGGCAGTTGTAGCGCGTGTCGATGCCGGTATTGGCGAACAGCGCGCTAAGGCGAGTGAACTGCGGAAAGATCGCTTTGGCGCCGTCGAGTGCCTCGGCCTGAGTAAGCTTATGCTTTGGATTTGCGGTCGCGACTGAAAGAATCTCAACGGCGGTTTCCGCCTCGCGCAGTCGGCGAGCGCTCAAAGCCAGCTCGGAACGAGCGGTGAACTTCTGCATGGATCGATCCTTCGTCCGGCCTCACGCGCTCAAGCGGAGCGTATTTATCTCTGCTCATAGCATGGAGCTATCAGGATTGCCGCGCGCAATCACCGGATAAACTATTGACGTTGCTGGCTCTCGCGGAACTCCGACGCCGGTGTTTGCATTCGCCCGCGCACCCAATTGCAAGTAGGTCCCGAGTGTACGACGGGCCCGAGAGTACGTCGGAAACGTGACTGAAATTCCATTGGCCCGCAAGCCGCGTTCCAACCGCCCTGAAGAGACCGGTAAAAAGCCGAAGAGATTGGTGATTAGACAAATACGATCACGCCCCACATTCCGGTTTGCGGCCGAGCTGTGCGGGGGCATTAGCACCGAGGGCGGGAAACAGTCCGTCACATTGGCTCTTCCTAGTGTAGCGCATCCCACTCCGGCTGGTCGCCAAAGCGATCGACGAGAAAGTCGATCAGAACGCGCGTCTTGGCCGCGAGGTAACGATTGGGCGCATAGAGGGCGAAAATGCCGAGTTCGCTCGCGGGGTAGTCCTCGAGGACGAGACGCAGCCGCTTTGCAGCAACGTCAGGTCCGACCAGAAACGTCGGCAGCAACGTGACGCCCTGTCCCGCGATCGCGGCCGACCTCAAGACATCGCCATTGTTAGAGCACAAGACTGAGTTGATCGCGACATTGGTCACCGATCCGCCGCGCGTGAGCTGCCAACGCTGCAAAGTGGTCGTGTGTCCGTAGCTGAGGCAGCGATGCCGTTCGAGATCTTCTGGAAATTTCGGTATCCCGAACGCCTTCATATAGCTCGGCGCGGCAACGAGCACGCGGCGTGCGGGGGCGAGTTTTCTCGCGATCAGGCTTGAGTCGGCCAGCTGACCGATACGCACCGTCACGTCCACTCCCTCTTCCAGAGGATCGACGAAGCGGTCATTGAGGATCAGCTCCACCTTCAAGTCCGGGAAGCGTTCCATGAACTCGGCCAGAGCGCCCCCGAGATATAGGACCCCAAACGAGACCGGCGCATTCACCTTCAAGATGCCCTTGGGCTGATCGTGCAGGCGTGAGACCTGCAGTTCCGTCTCCTCAATACGGGCGAGCACATCAATGCAGCTCCGGTAATAGGCCAGTCCCGCCTCCGTCGCGCTGACGCGGCGTGTCGTGCGATTTAGGAGCCGCGCTCCCAGGAGCTGCTCGAGCTCCATCACCGCCTTGCTGACGGCCGAGCGGGTAAGCCCCAGTGAACGGCCGGCCTCGGCAAAGCTACCGAGCGCGACCACCTTCACGAAGGCATTCATGGCATCGAGCTTGTCCATGAGTGACTGTAGCTCAAATAGATACAGTCTGGCTATATTCTTATGGATTGATGCCATTTACGGGACGGCCTACCTTCATTGCAGGCAGGCGGAGAGACCCGCCAACAAGGAGGCGAGACATGACACTCTCAATTCGGAAATCAGAAGATCGCGGCCGCGCCGACTTCGGTTGGCTCGACAGCCGGCACAGCTTTTCCTTCGGGCACTACTTCGACCCTGAGCACATGGGAGTTGGTCCGCTGCGCGTCATCAATGACGACCGGGTGGCACCTGGCGGCGGGTTTCCGACGCATCCACACAGCGACATGGAGATCATCTCCTACGTCCTCGAGGGAGCGCTCGAGCACAAGGACAGCCTCGGCACGGGATCGGTTATTCGTCCCGGCGACGTGCAGCGCATGTCGGCGGGGACCGGCATACGTCACTCCGAGTTCAACTCTTCTCAAACCGAGCCCGTCCATTTCCTACAGATCTGGATCGTTCCCGAAAAACAGGCATTGGCACCGAGCTACGAGCAGAAGTCGTTTACTGACGCCGAGAAGCGCGGCAAGCTTCGCCTCTTGGGCTCGCGTGACGGACGCAAGGGCTCGGTCACCATCCACCAGGACGTCGATCTCTACGCAACACTGCTCGGGACAGGTGAGGTGGTGACCCATGTCATAGGCTCGGGGCGTGGCGGCTGGGTTCAGGTTGCGCGCGGATCGGTGACGCTCGACGGCGAGACGCTGAACGAAGGTGATGGCGTCGCCATTGCCAAGGCTCGGGAGCTTCGGCTCGAGGGCCTCACCGAAGCGGACGTGCTACTCTTCGACATGAAGTTCTAGGCTGCAAGGGCCGGAGGCTTTGCGTGGCCTCCGGCCATTTTCGGGGACACGACGCGATATCGACCCGCATCGACGACATCGAAGACCTGATCAGCTCGGACGTCTGCCGATCATTTGCCCATTGCCCCAGCCCATTTGACCGTCGCCGGCCTGGCCTTTGTGACGGGCAGAATGCCCAGCGACTCTTGGGCAAGTTGCCGAAGATGCGGAGTCCAGCAGGCGCTAGTGTAGCGCGTCTGACGTTGGGTCCCCGCTTGCGGCAGGTCTCGTCACCAAACGTCAGATGCAAAAGCTACACTAGGATCGCTCGCTGGCGATTTGGACACTGGCTTCCTGAGGAAGCGCCCGCTGTTCTTGCGCGCGTTGCACTGGAGGTGCACTCTTTCGGCGAGAGCCGCCTTTGAAAGAGCGCGACACCACAACAAACAACCTAACAAGATGCGCGAAAAGAGCGGGTGCCCCAATATCGGAAGCTCTAAGGAGTTATAGGACGTGTCCATTCAATCAGTTCAGATCAGATGGATTGCTTCGATGAGATGGCGGGCGGCCTTCCGATCCAGTTTTGTCACCTTCTTGCTCGCGGTGGCATGTGCTTCAGTGACCAATGCCGAACCCGTGTCTGACGCGCGGCTGAAGGGCGCCGCCTCGAGCCAGGGCTGGCTGGTGCATGGGCGCGACTACACCAATCAGAGATTTTCGCCACTCGCTGAGATCAACGGCAGCAATGTCAAAAAGCTGGTTCCGAAATGGATCTACCAGACCGGCGTTGTGGGGACGTTCCAGACAACGCCCATCGTATCCGACGGGATCATGTATCTCTCGACGCCGTTTTCGCATGTGGTTGCTGTCGACGCCAGGACCGGTCGCGAAAAGTGGCGCTACGAGCACAAGCGGAAGACGGAAAAGCTGTTTGGTGGGCCGGCCAATCGAGGCGTGTCGATCGGCTACGGAAAAGTCTATGTCGCAACCGTCGATGCGCACTTGATCGCGCTCGACATTACGAGTGGCGCAAAGATCTGGGACAAGGCGCTTGTCAATGCTGAGGCTGCCACGGAGCAGAAGGATAAGCTCAACGCTCCAAGCTCACTCGCAACCGACGTCGTTACGGGCTCAACCGGTGTTGGCTCCGTTGCGGCGCCGTTGATCTATGAGGGCAAGGTCATAGCGGGCATCACGGGTGTGGGCTATGGGCTTCACTTCGAAGATGCCGTGAAGAAGGGCCAGGTGTCGGCAGTCGTCGGGATTTCAGGTCGCTACGGGCAGCCGGGATTTCTGGCCGCATTCGATGCGGAGACCGGAAGCGAGATCTGGCGATTTGAGACGACCAAGAAAGGATGGGAAGGGGAATTCGCCGCCAAGACGGCCTACGGGGTTTCGCTCAATCGCAACATCGAGAAAGAAAAGGCGGACGCTCCAGACTATGTCGAGTCGTGGAAGTTCGGGGGTGGATCTATCTGGCATACGCCGGCGGTCGACGTTGAGCGCGGCCTGATCTTTTTCGGAACTGGAAATCCGTCTCCGCAGTCCTTGGGCGATGGCCGGCCCGGAGATAATCTTTACACAACGTCACTTATTGCGCTTGAGGCAGCGACCGGCAAGCTCGTTTGGTACTATCAGCAGGTGCCTCACGACGTGTGGGGCTACGACGTGGCAAGCCCCCCGACGTTGTTTGATGCGGTTATTGACGGAAAGAAGGTCGCGGCGGTCGGCGAGGCCAGCAAGATCGGCTGGTATTTTGTCCATGACCGAGCCGACGGTAAGCTACTCTTCAGGTCGGAAGCATTCGTGCCGCAAGCGAACCTGTTTGCGCCGCCGGATGAGGCAGGCGTGGTGGCTGCACCAGGTGCTGCGGGTGGTGCCAACTGGTCACCGACGTCATACGATGCCGAGACGGGCGTGATGTACGTAGCGGCTGCGCACATGCCGTTTCTCTACCAGAGGCAGAAGGCTCCGGCGGCAAGCGGGAAGCCTGAGGTCAATTTCAGCGTGCTCGCTCCTGCGCAAGGGCCTCGCTATGGGCTTCTGACAGCGATTGACCTGAGGGATCAAGGCAAAATCCTTTGGCAGCACCGGACGGATGAGATCCTCATAGGCGGAGTGCTCGCCACCAAGGGCAGCCTGGTCTTCATGGGTGAAGGCAACGGTGATTTTTCCGCGTTCGACGCAAAATCCGGCCAGAAGCTGTGGACGTTCGCATGCGGCTCTGGAGTGAACGCTCCGCCAATCAGCTTTGCCATCGACGGAAGGCAGTATGTGGCGGTTGCCGCCGGCGGCAATTCGATGTTCGGCTTCCGCACCGGAGACGCGGTCATCGTATTTGGGCTGCCGGAAGACTGACGTGCCCCACGTCCTACTTGGTACACATTTCGTCGTTCGACCTGTCGCCATCTTTCCGACAACGGCCTATCGGTAACGTACACACAATAGTCAAATGAGGAACTGACGTGCCCCCCGAAAATCGGCCCAGTTTTAGCTAG
>JBAZXL010000074.1:0-5980 GCA_041659825.1 Hyphomicrobium sp. | reverse complement strand
ATCGGTCATGACATGCTCGTCAGCGACGCCGAATTGAGGCTGGCTGCTTTTGGGTGCGGGCGATGCTGGGGCTGGTCGTTCCGGTCCCGGGGTTCACCCCGACGGCGTCAAAGGCTTCGTTGACGATGCAGAGCACCTCGCTGCCACGGCGGAGCCGGAACTCGCGCGCAGTGGCATGCACCACGACGACCTCGCCACGGACGTCCTTCGGGACCAGGCTTTCCGCGCCATCCGAACCGACCATGTAGATCGCCGGCATCTCGCGATTGCCCGCGAAGCGGAAGCTCGTGACCTTGCCATCGTCGAACACGCCGTCGGGTTCGAGATCGGCCGGGCCTTGTGCCGAGAAGCGCCAGTTGCGCGCGCCATATTGCTGGTGGAGATCGAACGTCTGGTCGACGACCGCACCTTCCCGCTGCTGGCTGCGCGCCTCGTTCTCGGCGCGACGGCGATCGGCCTCGTCGGTCGGGTAGGAGAATTTTACGACGAAGTAGCTCTCCTTCAGCGAGGCCTCCGCGATCGAGAGCTCGAACTGGTAAGAGCGCTTGCGGCCATCGCGCCGTGTCGTCACGACCTGGAGATTGGTCGGCGGGTGCTTTTCGCGGGGTTTGAGGAACAGGATCGAGCCGGCTGGGGCGACCTCCCAGGCGATCGAGTCGCCGATCGCGACATGCGCGATCTCCTCGTCTTCTGCGAAGATCACCTGCGTCGAGGCCCGGATGACGCCGTTGACCTTGACGACGTTCGCAGGGTCGTAGGCGACGAAGCGCACGCGCTCGTCGCGCGCACCGGCGGTCGGAAGCTGCAGGGCAAGCGAGGGCAGTCCGAGGCCGAGCGCCAAGAGCAGCCCGCATCCAATTGCGATGACGCGGTGGATCACGGCGCGACCTCCGGATCGGCGCGGTATTCCGAGACGAGGAAGCCGAGCGGGTTGATCAGGCGGTCGCTCGAGGAGACCGGCGCGTTGACATAGGCAAAGGTCAGCGTCGCGATCCAATGCGTGATCTTGATCTCCTCGCCTTTCCGGCTTTCCTTCAGGAAGCGGACGGAGGCAAGATTGTCGGCAAGCAGCGAGATCGCCTTGATCCGGACCTCGGCAACGCCGAAGCGCCCATGGAGCACCTGCGGGCTTTCCGGGTTCGAGCCGCGATAGACGGCGGCAAAGCGCGCCTGCTCGGCCTGCGAGGACAAGAGCGCCACCGTCTGGAAATTGCTCGCCGCTTCGGCTTGGCTGTAGCCCTCGCGCGAGCGGACATAGCGGCCCAGGAAATACTTGGTAACGGCCTCGTCATAGGTCTGCGGCGAGGTGCCCAGCGCCGAGACCGTCTCAACGATGCCCGTTGTATTATCGACGCGGATCACGAAGGGCTCGACGGTCTTCAGCGGGGCCAGGGCCACGACGGCACCGACAGCGGCTGTGGCGAGCACACAAGCTCCCGTCGCCACGAACCAGGCCAGCCGCTTCGATCGCTGCGCCGTCAACAGGAGATCCTGTTCCCAGCGACGGGCATTGTCGAAGTAAGCCTTCAGGTCATCGGATCTAACCATGACGGGGCCCCTCCCCGCAGGACAGGAACGACCGCGCGATGTCGAAGGAGGACCAGGCAGAGGCAGCTTGTGCCACCTCGCGGGCGGAAGGTTCGCGATGAGCTTGGCCGAGCCGCTTGACCGCAGGCGCGTCAGGCTGCGGCGAAACCGGGGGCGTGGCCTCCCAGTCCCAAAGAGACCGGTTGAGAGGGCGCTTGGCCGAACCGTCGCAGGACGGGGCGCCCTTGTTCCAGCCGGCACAGCCTGTCACCGCCGTTGTCAGCAGGACGCTGAAGATCACGCGACAATTCATCAAAGCAAATCCTTCTCGGCATCCTTGCGCGGACACAGTTGTTCCTGGCGTGGAGGGTGGATTCAAACGCGCCTGATCTCGCCGCCCTGACGACGGGCGCGGATGCGAGCGGCAGTTCGATTGGCGGCAGCATGGGCGCCGGCATAGGCGCCGACCGCTGCCGACGCAGCGTTCGCGGTGATGGCGCTGGTGACAACGCGGGCGGCGAGCGATGCGCCGCCGCCTGCAAGCCCGCCAGCAATCGCCGGGAGTTGCAGGGCGATGTAGGCGGCGAGACCGAGCACGGCGCTGATTGCGACAGCGCCGACCATCAGGCCGCCGCCGGTCGTCGTGCTGGCCCCGTACTTCTCAACGAAACCCTGCACCGACGTCAGCATGAGCCCGATCAGCGCCACGACGAGCACGTGCAGAATAAGGAAGTTCGCGACCTGACGGGTCCAGGCTTCTGTGAATGGTCGCGTGGCATCGAACAATGCAAGCGCGATGAAGACTGGCCCGAGTGCGATGACAATCGCCAGTCCGATCTTTGCATAGAGCAGGATAGCGAACTGCAGGAAGCCCGATACAGCGGTAAAAACGGCGAGGATGGCCGCAATAAGTGCCGGAGCAATCGTGGTCAGACCCGCTTGCTCATAAATCTTCTGCGAAACCTCGATGCCTTTCGTCAGGAGGCGGTCGAACGGCTGGCCGGAGGATGTGTCGAGCGCGGTTCCGGCCAAAGCGTTCCCGATCTCTTTCGGCAACGACGTGAAGAAGAGGTTGGTCACGTAATGCTGAAACGAGCTCGCATTCGAGGCGAGGAGCACGATCAGGACGAGCCTCATGGATCGCCACGCAAACTCCTGGATCGGCTCGGCGATGGCGCCGCGCATGACGGCAAAGCCGTACAACACCACATAGAGCAGCACAGCGACTCGCAATGGACCATCGACGAAGGACGCGAGATTCGAGACCGACGTCGACACGAAGGTCGTAATCGGCTGTTCGAACTCTTTCAGGAAGTCGTCGAAAATCGTGATGGCCATGTCTGATCACTGCTTCAAGGAATTGAGTGCACGCTCGCGGCCGAGCATCAGCGCTCGTTCGTGTGCCTGGCCCGCGTTCACACACGCAGGTTTGGAACCGTGATCCCCTGGAGTGGACCGACAGAGCTTCCACGTTCTTTCCAGCGCGTCTGGGTTTTCGAGAAACCAGACGACCGTCGGAGCCGTGGCGCGACTGACCAGTTTCTCGGGACTGCTGTCGCTGCTGATCGACGCCTCCTCGGATTGCTCGCCGCATCCACCGAGTAGAATTGAAACGGCCAACGAAATCGCCATAAGAGCCTTCATTGCAGCGCCGCCTTCATCTCATCGACGAGTTGCCGCTCGCGCTCTTTCTGCCGTTGACCGTCCATGTCGCCGCGCGCCTGCTGCACCATGGCGAGGCCTTGCATGCGCAGCACCTCGTTCTGGAGGATTGCCTGCTCGGCTTGGATGCGGGCTGACAGGTCGAGCACGTCCTTGGCGTCCTTGGCCGAGGTGATCTTCTGGCGAAGCTCCTCCAGCTCATCGATCCGCTTTGAGGCCGTGTCGTAGACGCTCTGGCCGATCGAATGCTTCGCGCCAGTCTGGCGCGCGATACGATCGAGTTCGCCGCGATAGAACGAATTGGCGTCCCCGCCCTGGTAGGCGCGGTTCTGATCGAGATAGCGATCGAGGGCGCCGGTCAGCGAGCCGGTTCCGGTACCGGAAACCAGCTTTTCGATCTCGCCGAACTCCTTCGGCAGGTACTTGCGGAACTCCGAGCTGCTCAACAGCGAGGCCACGTCATTGACGTCGGTCAGCTTGTTGAAGGACTCGTAGAGCTGCTTGGCCTGGGTGAGCTGGGCCTGCATGGTCTTGATCTGCTCGGTGAGCTTGCCGATTTGCTCGACATGCTTTGCGATCGCGCCGGCATCGAACACCGGCACGCCTTGCTGGGCGTATGCGTCTGCAGTCAGCCCGGTCAGGGCGGCGGCGAACAGAAATCGGCAAGCTCTCACGGGGACATCCTTCTCTCGACGTGGAAGCGGGGCAGGAATGCTGCCGGGTCGTCGCCAGTCTCCGCGCGAATGCGGTCGAGCAGCTCGACAGTCTCGGTTCGGCCCGAAAGCACGGCGAGCGCGTCATCGAGCCCGCCGAGGTCGAGTTCGGCGACGACGGATTGGCCGTTCTGCTTGATCAGGAAGCGTCGGCTCTCGGCCGAGAGTTCTTCCTTGATCAGCCGGAACTCGGTCTCGGTGAGATGGAAGCCATCGACATAGTCCGTGCGCGTGCCGCGCGGGTTCGGCATGAAGATCTGCGTCGGGCATTGCTCGACGATGGTGTGGGCGATCGGAGACGCCAGCGCGTCGCGCGGTGATTGCGTTCCAAAAACCATGACGCCGTTCTGCTTGCGGATGGTCTTCAGCTTGTCGTTAGCAAGCGCCCGGAAAGCGTCGTCGCCGAGCGCTTTCCAGAATTCGTCGATGTCGATGATGATACGACGGCCGTCGATGAGCTGCTCGACGCGATGGAACAGCATCATCATCAAAGGCGTGCGCACGACAGGATGGTCGAGCACGTCGGTCATGTCGAAGCCGATGAAATTTGCATCGAGGGCGATCGCGTCCTCTTCGGCATCGAGCACCCAGCCGAGAGGTCCGCCATTGCACCAGCGTTCGAGCCTGGCGCCGATGCCCTCGCGATCCTGCTGCCCGAGAAATGCGCGCAGCGCCGACAACGAGCGCTCCTGGCGCGGCAGTGCCCGCATCGCTTCGAGTGCGGAATCGATCCGCTCCTCATCGACGACGGAAAGCGCCCTGCCCTCAATCGTGACGAGTTTGCGCACGAGCGCGCCCAAGAAGGCGAGATTGGCCGGCGTCAGCTCGAGCGCCTTCAGCGGCGCGCAGCCGGTGGGAACGCCATTCTTCAGCGTTAGGGAGGTGCCGCCTGACGCCCGCACAAAAATCTCGGCGCCGCGGTCCTTGTCGAACATGACGCGTTGGCAACCGAACTTCTCCGCCTGTGCGAGCAGGAAGTTCTGCAGCACGGTTTTGCCGGACCCCGACGGGCCGCAAATGAAGGTATTGCCGAGATCGCCGGCATGGAAGGAAAAGTGATAGGGCGAGCCCGACGCCGTCTTCAGCATCGCGACGGACGGTCCCCAATGATTGCCTGTAGGCTTGCCGGCCGGATAGCTATGAAACGGCGACAGGGCCGCGAGGTTGCGCGAGGTGATCGCGCCTGAGCGGGCGCGGTGTTTGAACAAGCCCGGCATCTGCGCCCAATATCCGGCGCGGCTCAGTTCGACGACTTGCATGGCCAGCCTTTCGAATCGCGTTGATCTGGAGGCCAATCAAACAGAGGCAGCCAATCGGCGAACCTGTCGGATGTGACAGGGTGTTTCTGGATTCCCTCCAAAGTTGTGGCCGTGTTCTCGCCGCATCTTTGAAGCAAAGGCCGCTTCTATCGAATGGAAAAGGGTCATCAGGCGCGTGAAGCAAGGCGCCGCAATCAGCGGGGGGTGGGATGAAATCGGTAGAATTGGCGTATCAGGAGTTGGTCGACGGTCTGCATTCATCGGTTGGAGAAATTGAGTTTCGTCGCGTCGGCCAACGCGTCGCCGAGAGCATGGGGTTCCGGTACTTCGCCTATCTCGGCTTTGGTGACGCCGATCCAGTTTTGATCTCGTCTTATCCCAAGCGATGGAGCGAACATTATTTTGCGGAAGGCTACCAGGACGTCGATCCCGTCGTGGCCTTTGCCAAAGGCAAGCGCTCAACGATGCAGTGGACGCGCGAAGCCGCCCGTCAGTTTCCGCTGCGCGCCCAGAAGCGTCTCTTTGACGACGCCAACGAGTTTGGCATACGCCATGGCGTCTCCGTCGCGATCGCTGGCGGCTTCAATCGGTTCGCCGCTTTCACCTTCGCAGTCGACGAGGTCAGTGCAGCGCATGGGAAGATGGTCACGGAAGCGAACGATATCGTTCAACTGATCGGGCTGACGTTTCACGCGCACGCGGATGCGAAACTGGCGCTGCGGTCGCCGCGTGTTGAGGCTGTGCCTTTGACCCAGCGCGAGCGGGAATGTCTCGCGTGGGCGTCTCGCGGCAAATCAATGGAAGCCACCGCGATGATCT
>JBAZXL010000073.1:0-6441 GCA_041659825.1 Hyphomicrobium sp. | reverse complement strand
CCCCCTCGACCAGGACGGGTTCGGCACGAAGCAAACGCTCGTCAAAACGAGCGAGCGCGATCGCCGCGGCCTCTGAGGCTTCGGCGCAGTCGCAAACCAGGGCTTGGCGCTCAGCGCGAGGAAGGTCGTATCCAATTGAATTCACACCCATAAGACTATCATACCCAACTCAAATTGCCATTCATTTGTTTCACATTGACACCAATCATGTGTACATAATCACTATCGATAAGAACCTATTATCGATAGTAAGCCATCTCAGAGCAAATCCTTGCTGGCTAAGCCGCCATCGTGCTAGGTTTGACGCGTGACCACGCGATCGAAGGCGCCCAGGATGTCCGAACCACAGCTCTCCATCCGCAGCGCCAAAGCCAGGACGCTCGCACGCTCCCTGTCGCGACGCACGGGACTGTCGATGAATCGCCTCGTCGAGCAGGCGCTTGAGCGCTACGATCGCGAATTGCGCGAAGGCGCCCCCGCCGCCGCCATCGACATCGTCTGGGATCTGGCCGCCGCGGGACGGATCGGTGTCACTGCGGGCGCAAGTTCCGCCCATGACGATCTCTACGACGACAACGGCCTGCCGCGGTGATCGCGCTCGATACCTCCGTCATTCTGGCCATCGCCCTCGACGAACCCGAGGCCGACGCCTTCAAGGCCCTTTTACGCCATCAGCCTTTGCTGATCGGCTGGCCGACCCTGTTCGAGACGCGGGTGGTTTTGGCCGCGAAGGGGTTCGCGAATGCAGCCGAGATCGTCGCTCGCCTCGCCGAGGCCCCTAACGTCACCGCGCTGCCCTTCGAGGCCAAGCATTATCAAGGGGCTGAGATCGCCTATCATCGCTACGGCAAGGGGCGCCACCGCGCCGGGCTCAACATGGGCGATTGCTTTTCCTATGCGGTGGCGGTCACGGCCAAAGCGCCGCTGCTGTTCAAGGGCAACGACTTCGGGCAAACCGATCTCATTTGCCATCCCGGCTCCATCGTCCCCGAACGCCGAGCATGACGGATTCGCACGCCGATCGGACGGAATTCGCCATGACCGACATCGTCACTCTCGGCGGCTCCGACAACCGCCGCGCCCTTCAGCTCGACGCGCTGGCCGGCATTTTGCCGATGGAGCGCCGCGACAAACTCGCGACCATCCTGACCGACGACGATGTCGAGACCCTGCGCCACCTCGCCCGCGAAGGAATGGGCGAGAATTCGCTGCGCGCGCTCGCCTCCGATCTGGCCTATCTCGAGGCCTGGTCAGTCGCCTCGACAGGCTCGCCCCTGCCCTGGCCAGCTCCAGAAGCCCTGGCGCTGAAGTTCGTCGCCCATCACCTCTGGGATCCGGCGCGTCGCGCGGAGGATTCGTCGCATGGCATGCCGGCCGACGTGGATGAAGCGCTCCGCGCCGGTGACCATCTACGTTCTGACGGGCCCCATGCGAGCTCCACCGTCAAACGGCGCCTGGCTCACTGGGCGACGCTGCATCGCTGGAAGGGGCTTGAGAGCCCGCTTGGCACGCCGGCTATCCGCACCAGCCTGCGCCTGGCGGTCAGGGCCAGCGCAAAACCGCGCCGGCGCAAGAGCAAGCGCGCTGTGACGCGCGACATCCTCGACCGGCTGATCGCGACCTGCCAGAGCGACCATCTTGCCGACACCCGCGATCTCGCCATCCTGCTCGTCGCCTTCGCCTCGGGCGGGCGCCGGCGCAGCGAGGTGGCGCGCCTGCGGCTCGAGCAGCTGAGCGAGGAAGGCGATGTTCCACTCGATCCCGATGATCCAGTCTCGCCTCGCCTGCCTTGCATGGCGATCGCGCTCGGCCGAACCAAGACGACACAATCCGACGAAGATGCTCGCGTGCTGTTGATCGGTTCCGCCGTCGTGGCCCTGCGCGAGTGGATCGAGCGGGCCGACATCAAGAAGGGGGCGGTGTTTCGGGCGATCGACCGCTGGGAGGCGATCGACGATCGGGCGCTGACGCCCCAGGCCGTCAATCTCATCCTGAAGCGCCGCTGCGCGATGGCCGGTCTCGATCCTGGGGAGTTTTCCGCTCACGGCCTCAGGTCCGGTTATCTGACCGAGGCAGCCCGGAACGGCGTCGCACTGCCCGCCGCGATGCGCCAATCGCAGCACCGTTCGGTTCAGCAGGCATCGCGTTACTATAACGACGCCGATCAGGCGCTCGGAAAGGCCGCAAGGCTGGCGATCTAACAGGCTGTTGAAGAAGGCGCTGGCTGGGCGGAGCGGTATCGCTTATCGGCGGGGTTGGGATGATCGAGGGCGCCTGTTGAGCGCGATCAGGGTCGTCGGCTTGGGCACGGGGCGTCTTGGCTTCGACGAGGAGCGTTGCAGCAGCGCGTCGGTGATCTCGCTCATGCCGGCGTCGCCAACAGCTTCGGCAGGCGGACGAGGTTGTAGGCTGCGGCAGCGAAGGTGAAGGCCCATCCGACCCGGTCGACGCCGCGCAGCTTAGGCCTGTCGAGCCCGGCCACCGCCTTCATCCAGCCGAAGCCCTCCTCGATGCGCTTGCGGATGCGCTGGCTTGCGGCATAGCCGGGATGGCGGGTGGTGCGGCCGTCGATGGCCGAGCGGCCGCGGCAACGGGTCAGGTTTTGCGCCACCTGCGGGCGCACGTTCATCGAACGCAGCTCGTTCACGAAGTCTGACGCGTCATAGCCGCGGTCGGCCCCGAGCGTGATGGGCCGCGGCCGGTCGGCATGCGGTTCGATCATCGCCAGTGCCGCCACCCGCTCGGCATGGCCAGACACCGTCGTCAGGCAGGCATCGACGATGAGGCCGGAGCGGTTCTCCATCAGGGCGTGGCCGAGGAAGGCGAGCCGCGCCTCCATGCCGGGGCCCTTGCGATAGAGCTTGGCGTCCGGATCGGTGGTCGAGGCATGGGTCGCGTTCGAGCGCTTCTCGCCGCGGAAATCGGCCTCGGCGTTGCGCTCGCCCGACGCCGGCGGCGGCTCGTTCGGGCCGGAGCCTCGTCCAGGCCCTTCGACCGGTCTGAAGCTCTTCATCGACGCCCAGGCCTGGATCAGCGTGCCGTCGACGCTGAAGTGCTCGCTCGACAGGAGCCGCTTCACACGACGCCCGGCCAGCACGGCCGACAGGAACTGCGCGGCGACGTCGCCGGCGAGCAGCCGGTCGCGGTTCTTCGAGAATGTCGAGTGATCCCAGACCGCGTCGTCGATGCCGAGCCCGACGAACCAGCGAAACAGGAGATCGAACTCCAGCCGCTCCATCAGCTGGCGCTCAGAGCGGATCGAGTAGAAGGCCTGCAGCAGCTTCTCCGGGGCGATCGACGGTCGGCCGAGGCCCGAGTAGAGCGCCGAGAGGTCGCTCCCCATCACTGAGAGAGCCTCGTTCACCAGGTTCCGGATCGCCCGCAGCGGATGGCCCGCCGGCACCCGCGCCTCCAGATCAACATAGCTGAAAAGCGCCCCTGTCCGCTCGTCGCTCCCGCGCATCCCGATCCTCCCCAACGCAGAGGAGTGAATCACGTCAAGGACGGAACCGCGAGCCGCTTTTTCAACAGCCTGCTAAGTCACCCTTTCGCAAGCAGCGGCGGCGGACCGGCTGGAAATTGAGCGCTGCGGCTAGTGGATTGATCGGGACAAACGAGTCCGGCTTGGTCGCCGAATGTCCGCTCTCTAGAGAGCGGCCAACGGGAAAATTCGACCCGTTGCGGGCGTTCAAAAATTCTGCGCTAATTTCGCTATGAGGCGGTACGGACAGTGCTTCTGAAATCGATTGCTGCTGCAGTGGTGGCCTCGACGCTCTTTTGGATATCAGACAGCGTCGCCAAGACCGATCTGGATGCTAGCCAGAACGTTCCGGTTCCCGCACACCTTCGCTGCGAGACGACTATCGGCACTTTTTTCGGCTCGTTCACGGTTCCTCTTGGCTACCTGGCCCTAAGGCCATTCAAATGCGACGTTCGATCACCGACAG
Source organism: Hyphomicrobium sp. (assembly GCA_041659825.1). Taxonomy (GTDB): domain Bacteria; phylum Pseudomonadota; class Alphaproteobacteria; order Rhizobiales; family Hyphomicrobiaceae; genus Hyphomicrobium_C. Next base: position 2,494 of record JBAZXL010000073.1, on the reverse strand, counting down.
ATATCCGGACTCCCGAGACACATCGCAAGCCCCCGGATTTGCTCTTAACACTCATGTTTTGGATGCCGAATGGCGAGGCTGAACCGTCTCGACCGGGCTATGTCCTTAGAGAGCGGACGAGAAACTCTCATACGGGTGAGAAAATTGGAACACCGTTTCGGCCACCAATTCGCAATATCAGGCGGTCGTTGGACAATTATGTCGTCGTCGTTGGTGCCTTCTGTCCTCTGACATTTAAGGACCGCGCGTTGTCAGACGGGGAATTCTTAAAAAATCAATTAGCGACGGGCGGGTATGGGGCTGGCGCGCTGTCCATGTTCTATTGCGCAGCCAATGCACCAGGGAAAGATTGGCAGATAGCTTCACATAAAGAGGGGATCCCTCCAATGTACTGCAACCCTGAAGTCGCTCAGTGCTTTGGATGGATCAGGTTGGAAGCTTACGCCGCGAGGGCACTTGTGTTCATCCCCAACGATGCCGTGCACCAGACGCAAAAGATAAAGGTACGTCTTGACGGCTTATTGAAGCGGTTTGAGACGCGTTAGGAACGAACGACCGCTACCGACCCATGCCGGACATTCTTCGCCATCGCCGTGCGCCAGTGGTCAGTGAAGTTACCGTGAACGATTACAAAGAGCGGCCTGCGATGGCGTCGCCAAGCCGTCGACCCGCTTGATGCTAACTGTCCTTCGCTCGCTTGCCTCGCCTGCCTCGATTGTCCCGACGAAGACGACGGAGCCTCTGAAGCGATCTGCAAAGCCGGAGAGTTGCTGAAAATGATGAAGTTCCGCCCGGCTCAAAAGGTCGAACTGAGAATGCATTCCGCGATGCCGCTCGCCTGTTCTGACATCGACCGCGTCATTAATCGCAAAGGGGTACCCGAAAACATTGATGCCGCTGCTGCACAAAACGAAACGGACATCCGCCGCGAGCGCTGGATAGGTTATCAGCACTACGGTGAGCGCGAGGGCCATCCTCATGGCGCGGCGTCAGCCCGCGTTACAGCCCATGTGTCATACGCGGCTTGGCGATTGGTCAAATTGATGAGCGAGCACATAGGACAAGGATAGCTGACCGCAGCGGCGATGTCTGCTCGCGACCGTTGCGGACGCTGCCGTCAGCCTATGATATTCTACCCGCTGATGAAGATGCGCGTGAGAACTGCTTGTATGACGAGGTCCATCGCAGCCGCGATTTTTAGCGGGCTGACGTTCGTGATGGCTTCAAGTTCACACTCAATGGCTTGTGCGCTACCCCCGTGTCCTCCCTGGCTTCAGACCACTCCGCAGCATCTGCCGTCGCCAGTCACTCCGACTCGACATGACGCGCGAATACCGACGACGCCCAGACTGAATGAAAACTGGAGTTCGGATGAGCTTCGTCTTCGTCAGAAAGTCAGGGCGAGTGCCTACTGATAGCCCGCTTCCGACCCTCCCGCGACCTTCCGAACGTCTGCAAACAGTCAGGGCCGCGCGGCTCTTCCCGAACTGCGACGACGGTCACTGGCGGGTACCAAGCGTCCGATTCAAGCGGCTAGAGCCCCTCTCTGGCCCACGATCCTGCAGAGCAGATCACGCCGGCGCTTTGGCGCGGGTCGCTTTTGTGCGAGGTGCCGGCTTCAGCGCGGGGCCGGCAGCAGCTTTGCGACCAAGACCCATCGACTTGGCGAGGGCGGAGCGCGCTTCGGCATAGGCCGGAGCGACCATCGGGTAGTCCGCGGGCAGGCCCCACTTTACGCGATACTGTTCAGGCGTCAGGCCATAGGAGGTGTTGAGGTGACGCTTCAGGGATTTGAACTTCTTGCCGTCTTCCAGGCAGATGATCGCATCTGGCGTGACCGACTTTCGAATGGGGACGGCTGGAATCAGAGCGGCAGCAGGAGCTGGGGCCGCCTCCGAGCCCAGCCCCGCAAGCGCCGAATAGGTGCTCGCGATCAAGGCGACGAGGTCGGCCGGCTGAACATTATTGTTCGAGACATAGGCAGAAACAATCGAAGTCGTGAGATCAAGAAGCTCGGCAGTGTTTTCGATTTCGGACATTGTTCTCTCCAAGGCCGCCGGAGTGTTCTGGGATATTTCCTCAAACTCCGGGATATCTATAACATCGACACAGGTCTACCTAAATTCGGCCTGTAAGATGCAAATGCAGTGCAGAACCGGAGCGATGATCGCCTCCGATTCCGCACCTCACTTGCGTCGAAATCAGATCAGGCGACGCTATCGGCCAGATCCTTGGCAACCTTGAACTTCACGACGGTCTTTGCGGGCACGTCGATCATCGCGCCGGTCGAGGGATTGCGAGCCTGGCGCGCGTCGCGCTTGGCGACTGCGAGCTTACCAATACCGCTAAGGGTGACGTCGCCGCCCTCCTTTAGAGCGGAACCCGACCTGATTGAATCTGGAGGGATTCCCAAATCAGCCTGGAGCTGATTCACACTGTCTGCCGGATGGAGGCCGGCAGGCATGTCGAGAGCTCTGTCGGTCGATCTTCGGGT
>JBAZXL010000072.1:0-7106 GCA_041659825.1 Hyphomicrobium sp. | reverse complement strand
GCGCACGCGGATGCGAAACTGGCGCTGCGGTCGCCGCGTGTTGAGGCTGTGCCTTTGACCCAGCGCGAGCGGGAATGTCTCGCGTGGGCGTCTCGCGGCAAATCAATGGAAGCCACCGCGATGATCTTGGGCATTACGCCGCGGGCGGTGAAGTTTCATCTCGATAATGCGCGGGCGAGCCTCGGCGCTGAGACGCTGCCGCAGGCCGTCGCGATTGCTCTGCGCGGAAGGAATATCTCGTAACGCCAGAAAAGCCGCCGGTTCGTGTCGCCATGTCGAAGCCAAAGCGATCCCAGTCTGACAACATGCTGGGCGGCGTCGTGATTGATGGACCCCTCACGATTCAATATCGTCACCTGAGCAAGCATGCTTTGCAACTCTGCTGCGGACCAAAGCCCCGCCTCGTCTGCCTGCGGTTGTGCCGGTTCGGTCGCTGTGTGTGCTGAAGCGATCCTGGGCGTGGTTTAACGATGCCGGTCAGCCGGCATCCCAGGCCAAAGCCATCCCCGGTAACGCTTTATGCCGTCCTTAAGCGCGTTGTCTGCAGACAACGTAACCGCCCCATTAAGGAATCGTTAACCTTAAATTTCTTGCCACCACGACAGAATCATGGCGTCTTCCTGAGACGGAAAGAGAGCGTCTGACGCTCGTGTTCCGTCTTGAGCGAGAACGACATGACCGCCTCCGCCGCTTCAACCCAGTCTGAACTCGCATCTGCGCGAGTGTCGCGGCACGCGACTGCCCTTTCGAACCAGTTGCGTTCTCTAGGGACCTCGCTGTTCCCACCATCCGCACGCAAATCGCTCCGATCCTTCACCTCGGGTGAAGTGTCGCGGATCGTCGGAGTGTCGGACGGCTATCTCAGGCAGCTATCACTGGATGGCCTTGGTCCTAACCCTGCGATTGGCTCGGCGGGCCGCAGATCCTACACCCTTGGCCAAGTCAATGAATTACGCAGCTACTTGAGCTCAGCGCGCCCTCGGGAGGCCCTCCAGTTCTCGCCCGGCCGACGAAATGGCGAAAAGCTGCAGATCATCACCGTCGCCAATTTCAAAGGCGGTTCGGCTAAAACAACGACAGCACTGTACCTGGCGCAGTTTCTCGCGCTCCAAGGGTTCAAGGTGCTAGCGATTGACCTTGATCCCCAAGCGTCACTGTCGGCGATGTTCGGTTATCAGCCTGAGTTCGATATCCCTGAGAACGCGACACTTTATGGCGCGATTCGTTATGACGACCAGCGCAGGCCGATGCAGGAGGTTGTTCGCGAGACTTACTTTGAAGGCGTCGGGCTCGTACCGGGCAATCTCGAGCTGATGGAATTTGAACACCATACGCCGCGCGCCATGCTCGATCGGGGGGTGAGGGGACATGAGTTGTTCTTTCGGCGGGTCGCCGGGGCTATCGATCAGGTCGCCGATCAATTCGATGTAGTCGTCATCGATTGTCCCCCACAGCTCGGGTATCTGACGATGGGTGCGCTCAACGCAGCGACGGCTATGTTGGTGACGATCCACCCCCAGATGGTCGACGTCGCTTCGATGAGCCAGTTCTTGCTGATGACATCAGATTTGATGGCCATTATCGAAAACGCGGGCGGGCGGCTCGATTACGATTTCATTCGCTACGTCGTCACGCGGCACGATCCCAACGATGTGCCGGAGTCGCAGATCGTCGCCCTACTGCGGAATCTATTTGGCGATGACGTGCTCAAGGCAACCGCCTGGAAATCGACTGCGATTGCCAATTCTGGCCTTACTAAGCAGTCGCTCTATGAGCTCGACCGCGGCTCGGTTGGTCGGGCAGCCTACGATCGAGCTTTGGAGTCGGTTGATGCAGTGAATGCTGAGATCGTCACCCTCATGAAAGAGGTCTGGGGCCGATGAGTAAGCGCGCGGACACGATCAAGTCGCTTTTCGCTACCGCTCCTACGCCTGTGTTGTCTGCAGACAACACAGGCTCCGCGCTGCCACGTGTTGCCTCTGGATCGATACGCTCATTGCAAAGCACGTTCTCAAATGTCGAGCGCGAGAATGAAGAGCTTCGCCGGCGCATTGCGGTTGGTCAGGCGATCGTTGAGGTCGATCCTGAACTGATCACGCCTTCTCCCTTTCGGGACCGCTTCGACGACCAAGATGCCCAGGCGTTCATAGCGCTGAAAGAATCGATCCGAGAGCAGGGGCAAGCCGTACCGGTGCTCTTGCGGGAGGAACCTGCTAATTCGGGCCGATACCAGATCGCCTATGGGCATCGGCGCGTACGCGCCGTGCGCGAACTTGGCCTCCCCGTAAAAGCTGTCGTTCGGCCACTGTCTGATGCCGACCTCGCGATCGCTCAAGGCCTCGAAAATGCTGCACGCGAAGATCTGACATTTATCGAACGCGCCACATTTGCTTTGCGACTTGAGGATGCGGGCCACGACCGCCTCGTGGGTCAAAGAGCTCTGGCAATAGACCGCGCAGAGGCATCGAAACTAATAGCCGTCGCTCGCGGCATTCCGGGCGATCTAGTGGATGCGATTGGGCGGGCGCCTAAGATTGGTCGTGGACGATGGCTTGCGCTTGTCGATGCGTTGTCGAGTCCAGGTGCTTCAACGCGCGTTGCGCAGCAAATTGTCCAGCCAGAATTCAAGGAGTTGTCGTCAGACGATCGTTTTCTGACAGTTCTTGCCGCCGCATTGGCTAGAACAAACCAAACGCGCCCGAGCGGCGATGGGTACCGAATTGTGGCCGTGGCTGACATGGAGGTGGCACGAGTGGCTACCTCAAGAACTCGTACCGTGATTTCGATTGGGCATGATGCAAATGGCGATGCCTTTGCTGCCTTCGTCGAAGGGAAGCTTCCAGAAATGTTCGCAGCGTTCAAGGCGAACCGTTCAGGATGACACCGCAGAGCCGTCGGCCCTGTACTCCGCAACCACTGAAGGATTAGGCATCGGCAAAAGAAAAAAGGCCCCCGAAACGGAGTTCCGGAAGCCCTTCTCTTAGTGTGGCAACTCTGAGAATCGCACTTCCACGAATCATCGTCAAGAGTCTCGTGAGAGATTTAGCGCCGTTTCGGCGAGCAGGATTTCTTTGCCCTGAACGAGGCAAGGATCATGGAACCACGACTCTCGACGACGCCTTTTGGGCGGCGATCGCTGACGCTTGCCCATGTGGCAAGCCAGGCGAGCGCGAAAACGCGACCGCCTGAAAAAGCGGTCCACAAATGGAATATCTTCCGGGCGATCTGCACGGCCAAGAACGTGCTTGGCGTACCTGAGCGCGCCTTGGCCGTCCTCGACGCGCTGCTGTCCTTCCACCCGGAAACCGTCCTCACGGGCGACGGATTGATCGTCTTTCCCTCGAACCACCAGCTCGGGTTGCGGGCGCATGGCATGCCGATGGCGACGCTCAGGCGCCATTTGGCGGCTCTGGTCGACGCAGGGCTGATCGTCCGGCGCGACAGCCCCAACGGCAAGCGCTACGCCCGCAAGGGCAGGGGAGGGGAGATCGAGTTCGCCTTCGGCTTCGACCTGGCCCCGCTCGTGGTGCGGGCGGAAGAATTCGAAGCGCTGGCGGAGGAAGTCGAGGCGGAAGCACGAGCTTTGCGGCTGGTCAAAGAGCGCATCACGATCTGCCGGCGTGACATCGTCAAGATGATCGCGACGGGCCTCGAGGAGAACGTCCCCACGCAGCAAGCCGGGCGTGGGCCGGCAGGCTGGGCTGAGATCCACGAACTCTACCGAGGCATCATGGCGCGGATTCCGCGCAGCCCGACACGCCTGGCTCTGGAGCCGATTGCCAAGGAGCTCTCACTGCTTGCCGACGAGATCCTCAACCTTCTGGAAATGCATATTAAAACTCAAAATATGAGCGGCAATGAGTCTCAGATTGAGCGTCACATACAGAATTCAAATCCAGACTCCCTTTCTGATCTTGAACCTGGCTTTCCAGAAAGCAGGGGGGGCGGGTTGGAGATTTTGCCTGAACCGAAGCGGATGCCAGAGGGGGCGTTCCCTCTTGGGATGGTTTTAGACGCCTGTCCTGACCTCCTCGACTATTCCAGGGGCGGGATCTCGAACTGGCGAGACTTCCTGGCAACGGCCGCGGTGGTGCGGCCGATGTTGGGCATCAGCCCGAGCGCCTGGAACGAGGCGACGGGCATCATGGGTGAAGTTCAGGCTTCGATCGTCGTGGCGGCTATCCTGCAGCGCGGTGAGGCGATAAGCAGCGCTGGCGGCTATCTGCGGGGGCTGACGCGAAGAGCTGAAGCCGGCGAATTCTCGCTCGGGCCGATGCTGATGGCACTGATCGGCAGCCGCAAGCGCGACAAGAAGCGAGCCTGACTGCGTGGATCAGACGGTTCGGCCTTGCGTGCTGGCGGGCCGGCCTCCCTTGGAGAAAGGTCGCGCTGACGGGGCAGTCTCGGGAAAGGATCTCGGTTCGTTTGGCGAGGAGGTCGATAGCGTGGTTTGGGCGTTTTTGAGAAACAGGCTTGGGCGGTGTTGATGCTGCAGCCTCGCGCGCTTGCGTCTCCTTCTACAGGCGCAATTCTCTCAGCCGGGCCGTGTTGGCGTCTCGGGTCTGGGCGATTGTGTCGCTTTCGGACAAGATGCGATCGCGCACCATCGATTGCGTCTGCGTCCTCAGAAACGCGTTATCGGCATCGATACGCTGCTTCGACTTCTCATTCATGCGGTAGCCTTCGAGACATTGCAGTGATCGCGCGCGTCGGGGTGAGGCGACAGCGCGACGAGGATAGACCGTTTCACAGCCTGCCGTCCCGCTGGTTTGGTAGAATGGCGCGGAGCTGGATGCGAGAGGTAGCTCGGGCATCTCACACGAGCACCTTCGGGGATATCGCCGAAACCGCTTGCCCTCTAGGAGAGTCACAGGCTCGGCGCCGATCTGGGTGACGTATCACCGGTCTGAATCAATGCCGGCTGATCGATTCAAGCTTTGCGTTGGACCGATCCTGTCGCGGCGCGCGAGATGTCGTGCATGGATGTCGCGCGCGAGACCAACCCGGGGAAACTGCAGATGCTGGTGCTGGAGCGCCGCGACGAGGGCTGCAATATGGCGCGCTTCTATGTGCTGGCGATCGAACCGACATTGTTTGGCGACACGGCCTTGATCCGCGAATGTGGGCGCATCGGAGCCAATGGGCGGCGCCGCCTCGATCTTCATGCCGATCATGCTGCCGCCGCTGAATCGCTCGACGTTTGGCTGACTCGTAAGGTGGCGCGAGGCTACCGACTTCGCTGACGGCGGCCTATGCGGAATAGGACTGCGAGGGGTAGGGACCGTCGATTGCGATCCGGCATAATCGCGTGAATGCTTGCCCTCTGGCCAGTTTCAGATATTCGGGGCGCGCTTTCCCCTGAATCAGCGAGATTTTCAATGACCAAGAACGAACTCATTGCAGCGGTTGCCGAAGGCACCGGCAAGACCAAGGCTGATGTTGCCGGCGTGCTGGCGTCCCTCGCCGAGGTCGCAGCGAAGACCCTGAAGCAGGGGGGCGACATCACGCTCGGTGGTATTGGCAAGCTCGCGGTCGCCAAGCGCGATGCGCGCCAGGCCCGCAATCCCTCGACCGGTGCGATGATCGACGTGCCCGCAAAGACCGTCGTCAAGTTCAAGGTTGCCAAGGATCTGGCCGATAGCGTCGCCTGATCTCATTTCGATTCAGTTGAGATGCAGGACCAGGCGCGATCATCGCTCCGGTTCTGCACCGCTTATTGCGTCTTACACGGCCAGTTTAGGTAGACCTTGCTCGGTGTTATAGATATCCCGGATTCTGGGGAGATATCCCAGAACACTCCGGCGGCCTTGGAGAGAACAATGTCCGAAATCAAAAACAATGCCGAGCTTCTTGAGCTGACGACCTCGATTGTTTCTGCCTATGTCTCGAACAATAACGTTCAGCCGGCCGACCTCGTCGCCTTAATCGCGAGCACCTATTCGGCGCTTGCGGGTCTTGGCTCGAAGGCTGCCCCTGCTCCTCCTGCCGCGCTCATCCCAGCGGTTCCAATTCGGAAGTCGGTCACGCCAGATGCGATCATCTGCCTGGAAGACGGCAAGAAGTTCAAATCCCTGAAGCGTCACCTCAACACCTCCTATGGCCTGACGCCTGAACAGTACCGCGTAAAGTGGGGTCTGCCTTCGGACTACCCGATGGTCGCTCCCGCCTATGCCGAAGCGCGCTCTGCGCTCGCCAAGTCGATGGGGCTGGGCCGCAAGGCTGCGGCCGTCTCGGCGCCGAAGCCGGCACCTCGTGCGAAAACGGCGCGCGCCAAAGCGTCGGCGTGATCTGCTCTGCACGATCGTGGCCAGAGAGGGGCTCTAGTCGCTTGAATCGGACGCTTGGTACCCGCCAGTGACCGTCGTCACAGTTCGGGAAGAGCCGCGCGGCCCTGCCTGTTTGCAGACGTTTGGAAGGTCGCGGGAGGGTCGGAAGCGGACCTACCGATCAACGATACTGAACACGAAATTCGCGGCGCTTATAAGTGCAGCCAAACCGTAAATTAGCGTCCTCTCGGCCGTAAAATGAGGGGCGCGTCGGAACCGCGGCAGCGGGATATTCCATATCGGCACACGAAAGAATTGCGACGCCCATGCCCCGCCGAACATGAATAACATCCCTAGCCATCCAGCAGGTTGCGCCCAAATCCGCATTGATTGGTCGAATACCAACGGGACGGCGAACGACAGCCCCATTACTATGCCAAGCCAACTTAGAGCGCTGAGCAGTACGAAGCTGGCAAAACCGCGCGAAGTTTGCATGAGTGTCTCATGAAGGGGGTGGCGACATGACGAGCGGCCAATCTACCCGTTGGACGGTTGCCCGCAACGGGTCGGATTTTCCCGTTTGCCGCTTTCCAGAGAGCGGACATTCGGCGCGACCAAGCCGGACTCGTTTGTCCCGATCAATCCACTAGCCGCAGCGCTCAATTTCCAGCCGGTCCGCCGCCGCTGCGGCCAAGATTGCGAAAGGTAGCGCCTCAGATCGCCAGCCTTGCAGCCTTTCCGAGCGCCTGATCGGCGTCGTTATAGTAACGCGATGCCTGCTGAACCGAACGGTGCTGCGATTGGCGCATCGCGGCGGGCAGTGCGACGCCGTTCCGGGCT
>JBAZXL010000071.1:0-7325 GCA_041659825.1 Hyphomicrobium sp. | reverse complement strand
TGTTGCGAACCTAACAGATGGTTCCCCCCTTTCCATGGCCGGGCTTGACCCGGCCATCCAGGGCCAAGCCCACAAACGCTGCTACAAGCGGCCCCTGGATGGCCGCCTCGGAGGGCGGCCATGACGGGGAGTGGGGACCAAGCGTCAGCTCCAGAACACTAGAGTATCTGACCAGACGGAATTGCTGCCGCTATTCCGTCTGGTCAGATAAGGAGGCTCTAGAAATATGCTGGTTGAGCAATTTTATCCGATCGACTGATCGCACTTGCGATCGCGTTTGATCGGATATTGCCCTGTTCCGTCACTGAGGGTGAATGCCCTTGTCGAGTAAATCCGTCAAAGTGGGGTGACGAGAACCGACATCACCGTGGCATCCGAGAGATTGGAAATAGCTGGATTTTAAACTCACCCCTGGGCTCGTTTCAGGGGAGCACGCCAGTGGTGCGGACGGTCCTGACGATCCTTCCGAGCTGGCTGGGCTGAAGGAAGCGACCGACGCCAGGACGGGCGATACGATCGTGCAGACTGCGTATGGGCAGCCCGTTTCCGGCAATGTCTTCGGCAACTTCATGGCTGATAAGATCGCTCCAAGCCGGCTCGGAACAAATCCGCGGTTCAGCGGCAATGGATACGACCCCGCTTACGCGAGCAGCCTCGATGATGAGATCGCCGCCTTCGAGAACGTACCCGTTTGGGTCCACGTACACACTCACATCGCCAGGACCTACGGGGGCTGGAACATCGTTGTTCGCTCGAATGCCCGTGGCTTCGCCGCCAAGGGCGGAGCCGCGCCTGGAGTCTCGGTCAAGGAGAGTTTCGAGCTCAAGTGAGCGGCGTCACGCCGATCAAGTGCGGCAAACTCGGCGCGCGCCGGAGGTGTATTGAATGATCGTTCCAGATATGATAGGAGCATTGCTCAGAGGAGAGAAGCTCATGCCCTGGGAAAAGAAGTTCGACAAGGCGGCGACGCTTGACCGCGCGCTTGAGGCGTTCTGGTCGCATGGCTATGAGGCTACCTCGATGCAGGACCTGGTCGATTGCATGGGCGTGAACCGCGGCAGCCTCTATGCGACCTATGGCGACAAGCGGGCGCTTTTCGAGGCGGCGCTTGGCCGCTACGACGACGATCGGCGCCGGATGCTGTCAAATCTCGAAGCGCGGTATGAGCCGCGCGATGCCATCAGGCAGCTCTTTCTGGCCTTCACGAAAGACATCGATCCGAACGGCGGCAACAAAGGCTGCTTTCTGACCAACACGGCCCTCGAGCTGGCGGCCCACGACCCAGAGATCCGCGCACTGGTGTCGTCGGCGCAAGCTGACTTGGAGGCGTTCTTCAAGCGGCTGATCGTTGCGGGGAAGGATGCCGGGGACATTCCCGAGCATGTCAACGTCCTTGATGCCAGCCGCACGCTTCTCGCCACGCTGCTCGGCGTTGTGGTGTTGGTGCGGAGCCGCCCTGAGCGAGCACTGCTCAAGACCATCGTAGACGATGCGCTGCGCAGGCTCGGCTGATTTTTTTTGCTCATTTTGGAATGGTCGTTCCAAGTGAGTCAACCTTAGAGAAAGGAAACCGACCATGACCTACAAGATTAAAGACTTGGCGCTGCACACCATCGAGACTGCCACCGGAAAGGCCAAGACCCTGCTCCAATCCGCCAAGGAGAAGTTCGGCTTCGTGCCCAACATGTACGGCGGCATGGCACATGAGCCGGCGCTATTTGAGGCCTATATATCGAGCTACAATGCCTTTCGGGCCGAATGCGGCTTCACCCCAGTCGAGCAGGAGGTGATCTTCTTGGTGGTGAGCCGTGAAAATGGCTGCACCTATTGCGTTGCCGCCCACAGCTTCGTTGGGGATAAGATGACGGGCGTACCTGCCGAGATCACAGACGCGATCCGTGATGGCCGCACGATTCCCGATGCCAAGCTCGCCGCGCTCGCGGCGTTCACCGAGAAGATGGTGCTCTCGCGCGGCAATCCGACGGAAGCCGATGTAATCGCTTTCAAGGCCGCAGGCTACAGTGAGCGGAATATCCTCGGCATCATCCTCGGGATCAGCATCAAGACGCTGAGCAACTACACGAACCACGTCTTCCATACGCCGGTCGATGCCACCTTCGCGCCGCGCGCCTGGAAGCAAGCGGCATAATCCGAGAAAGGGGCGCAGCTCGTTTCTCGCTGCGCCCCGCAACTCTGATAGCCCCGCCGGGTCCGACCGCTCCGCTTGCCCCTTCCTTTGCGCGCACGTGCCACCGACGCCCCTTGATCATCTCGCATTAGTCCTATATGGTACTATGTGAAGGAGCGAGGAATGGCGGTTCTCGGGCGAACAAATCTCGGCTTCCTGCTGGCCAAGGCCACGCAGCGTTGGAACGAGCTGCTCTACGAACGCTTCAAGTCGGCGGGCTTTCCAGAGGTGCGTCCGTCGTATGGATCGATCCTTGTGCCGCTGTTCGAAGAGGATGGCCTGCGGATCGGGGAGCTTGCTAAACGCGCGCGCCTCTCGAAGCAGAACATGACGACGATGATCCGGCTCTTGGAGAAGGAGGACCTCGTCGTGCGGCGGCCTGATCCCGAGGATTCACGTGCTTCGCGCGTCTATCTGTCGAAAAAGGCGCAACGCTTTCGCCCTGTGGCGGAGGCCGTGCTCAAGGAGTTGGATGCGCTTGCCAGGCAGGTTGCCGGCAAACAAGCGCATGATGCCGCGAGTGAGTGGCTGAAGCTGTTTATCGAATTCTGAGCGGGATGGAACGTCCGATCGTCCTGCGCAGATAAAGTACCATATCGGACTAATAGCAAGGAGACCAACGATGAAGACGAGTACACACACCCTGCCGCTCAACGCCTCGAAGGCCAAAGCCTTCGCGTTCATTGCCGACATCGCGAACCTGCCCACATGGGCGACGGTGTTCTGCAAGGAGCTCAAGAGGGATGCGCAGGGCAAGCACAAGGTGGTGACGCCCGGCGGCGAGATCTTCTTCCGTATCGCGGCTGATGAGAAAACCGGCACGATCGACATGTTCGGTGGGCCGACCGAGGATCAGATGGCCTACTGGCCGGCGCGCGTCGTCGAACGCCCAGGTGCCGGCAGCCTCTTCATCTTCACCGCGATGCAGTATCCCGGCATGACAGACGAGGGGTTTGCGATGCAGTGCGAGAGCCTGAAGCAGGAGTTCGCGCACATCGTCGAGCATGTCGACGGCAAGATGGCTGCTTAATGTCCAACTGCTTGCAAACCCAACGGAGAATTACGATGCGCTTTCAGAACACCATCTTCGGCCTCGTATCGTCATTGATCATCGTGATGCCGATCAACAGCGCCTTGTCGCAAGTCGCCCAAAGCGGCTATTCCCTACCGCTCGATCTTGCGGTGGAGGCGGCACACACTGCGGTCAAAGAATGCGCGGCAAAAGGGTGGCCTGTCACCGCAACGGTCGTCGACACGTCCGGTCTCGTCAAGGCCGAACTGAAGGGTGATCACAGCGTCGTGCACACCAAGATTACGGCCTATCGCAAGGCCTACACTGTGGTCAGCATGGGGCCAATTTTTGGTTTTGATACATCGAGCGCGTTCATCGAACTGGTCAAGAAATATCAAAATGGGGCGGGCTCGGCCCTTACGACCATTCCCGATGTGATTGCGCTCGCTGGCGGGGTTGCCATCAAGCGCGGCAGCGAGACCGTCGCGGCCATTGGTGTTGGCGGCGCGCCCGGCGGTGACAAGGACGAGGCTTGTGCGGCGGCGGGCGTTGCCGTCATCGCAGAGCGGGTGAACGCCTCCAAGTAGCAAACATCGACGAAGTACGGTGAAAGCACCACTTCGAACGAAAATTTAGGTGAGCCTCGTCGACCCAGCCGACTAGTCACTCATTCAATCAAAGGGGAAATGAAAATGAAACACGCTTTTGCGTGCGGGCTGCTGCTTTGCCTTTCGGTTGCGCTGCCCGTCTACGCCGAGGAACCGAACCCGAAACCGATACAAACACGTCAAACAGGAGAACAGAAAATGAAGATGGACGAACTCAACGTACAAGCCGCTGTGGAAAGTATGACGGCCGCGTTTCAGAGCAGCCAAATTGATACGGTCATGGGCGCCTATGAGCGTGGCGCGGCGGTCCTATTCGAACCAGGACAGCCCGTATCTGACGAGCAGAAGCTTCGGCAGATGTTCAGCGGGATGGCAGCCGCAAAGCCGGTTTTCACATATTCGGGCCACGAGGTCGTCGTGAGCGGCGATATCGCTGTTCACATCGCGCCGTGGCAGATGACGGCACACGCGCCGGACGGGAAGGAGATTACGCAGTCGGGACTGTCCGTCGCGGTGCTGCGCCGCCAGACTGACGGATCGTGGAAGATGGTCATCGACAATCCTCACGGCGGTCGCTTGTTGCCTCAGACTAAGTAGAGATTGGCCTGAACCGCTCAATTGCGCGGCCGGGTGCTGGCAGTCTCTTCATATTCACCGCGATGCAGTACCCGGGCATGACGGATGAGGGGTTTGCCATGCTGTGTGAGAGCCTGAAGCAGGAGTTCGCGCACATCGTCGAGCACGTCGACGGCCGGATGGCTGCTTGATGTTTGAAGCGCGGCAGCTATCTCAAGGCTGCCGCGCTGCGTGTGAGCAGGCGACGACATCATTAGTCGAGTCGAGGTATGGCTGACATCGTTTCAGTCCGCGCCTGCGTGCAGGGGAGTTCAAGCTGCCATGGCATCGCTCGGCCGGATCAATCACCAGGCCGACAAACATCGACTCCAAGAAAGCCTACCGCGGCATCAATATCGTAACGCTCTGGGTCGAGGCACAGCTCAAAGGCTACGCGACGCCCGTCTGGGGAACCTACAAGCAGTTCCAGGAAGCCGGATGCCAGGTCCGCAAGGGCGAAAAGGCGAGCTTGGTGGTCTTCTACAAGTTATGTGGCCGACCACATAACTTGTAGTATGTGGCGCACGCCGATATGTGGCGCAGCGGCTGAATGAAGCTGGTACTCGGTCAACAGCCGGTATTCTGCGCCACACTTTCGAGAGGCTACAAGGTCCGCAGGAAGGCCATGACTTCCGGTTGCCGGGACCAACCTCCAACCTTCTTCTCTGATCCGCCGCGGTCGAGCGTGGCAAGTGCTCGCTTCTTGGTTGCGAGGTCGGTCTCGGCGTAGATGCTGGTGGTGTCGATCGAGACGTGTCCGAGCCAGGCCCGGATCGTGTTGATGTCGACGCCCGCATTCAGCAGGTGCGTCGCCGTCGTGTGGCGAATAACGTGAGGACTGATCCTCTTGGTTCGCAGCGACGGCGCTGACAGCCCGATCCTGGCAACGTATCGCTCGACCAGCGTGTGCACGCCATAGCGTGTCAGCGGTTCGCCACGCCGATTGAGGAACAGTCGCGCATCTCCCTGGCGATCCGCCGCAAGGTGGCGCAACCGCTCGATCGTCACGGCCCAGAGCGGGCACCGGCGCTCCTTGTTCCCCTTCCCGATGATCCGCACCGACTTGTTGTGCCAGTCGACATCGCCGATCCGCAGCGATACGGCTTCACTCACGCGTGCGCCGGCGTTGTAAAGGAACAGCAGCAAGGCATGGTCGCGTGCCCCCTGGCTCGACGACTGATCGGGGGCGGCCAGCATTGCATCGATCTCCGGCTTCTCCAGGTAGGTGACGGCGGCGGCGATGCCCTTCTTGATCGGCACCATCCGGATTTGCGCACACCACTCGACGTGCTCTGGACTGTGCGCGCCGATGAACCGCGCCAGCGCGCGTAGCGACGCGAGACGCTGATTCCTGGTTGCCGTGCTGCAGTTCCGATCACGTTCGAGGTGAGCGAGAAAATCGCGCACCACGTCGGCCGATAGGTCGGTCACAGACAGCTTGTCCACGGCCGTGCGCTTGCGTTTTGCGACGAACGGCAACAGCAGGACGAGCATGTCGCGATAGCTGGCGCAGGTGTTGGGCGACAGGTTCCGCTCCGATGCGGCGTACTCCAGCAGGAACCGCCGGACCCAATATCCGAGCGAGGACTGATCAGCCATGACGGGGCCCTCGCGCAAAAGTCTCGAACCGACGGCTCGCCTCGGCGAGCAGATCTTCCGTCATTGTCAGATAGTGCTGCGTCCCCGACAGGTCCTTGTGACCGAGGTAGGTCGCGAGCTTCGGCAGCAGATCGTTCACGTCGGCGCCTGAGCGATACCAGGCGATGACGCGGTGAACGGCGGCGGAGTGCCTTAGATCATGCAGGCGAGGCTGATTGCGCGCATCGCCATCCCTCGCGAGGCCCGCGATCCTGCGCAGGCGTTTGAAGGCCGAGCCGACTGCCGAATCCGAAAGAGGCGTGCCGTTGCGCTTGACGAACAAGCTGCTCCCGCTATCGACGGCGCCGTTGCGCCGCTTCGTCACGAATGGCTTGATCGCCGTGTTCAGGCTGGTGCTGAGGGGCACGATGCGCGTCTTGAAGAACTTCGTCCCTCGGACGTGGATCAACGCTTGCGCGAGATCGACATCATCGACCTTGAGACGGCGAGCTTCGCCGCCGCGCAGCCCGGCGCCGTACAAGAGCAGCAGATATGTGTGCAACGTCTCGGCATCGATGTGGGACTGCGCGGCGGTTGCCTCCGGCACGGCCGAGAGAAGCCGCTTCAACTCATCCATGGAGTAGATGTAGGGGGTGCGGGATGGCGATGAGCGCTTCCATTCGATGACCGGAACCGGCGACGCCTTCAGCCGGCCGCGCGCGACCACGAAGCGGAAGAAGCGGGCCAAGACACGGTACTTCTTGCGCTTGGTGATATCGCGGTGGCCCTTGCGGTCGATGAACCGCGAGATCATCCCGGGCTCGATTCTGTGCAACGGGATGGTGCCGACCGATCGGGCGAATGCGAGCAGGACACACGCTTCCGACCTGAAGCGCTTGCCCAGGCCTCGGTTGTGCTCGATGTAGCTGGTGATGTTCGAAGCTGCGGTCATAGCAGGGCTCCGAGGTCCAGCTCGGCCACCTGGCGCAGACCGCGTAGATCGATCTTGGTGTAGATCCGCGTGCTGTCCATGCTGCGATGGCCGAGGTGGTCAGCGATCTGCTTCATGGTGAAGCCGGCATCCAGAAGCTGGCCCGCACAAGCATGACGCAGACAATGCGCGCCGAAGCGATCGAGCTTGACGCCCTCAACGGCGAGCCGCCGATGAACCATCATGCTGATGCCGTCACCGGAGAGCGGGCGACACGGCGGCCTGAGGGTGAGAAACAAGCCACGGCCAGTGCAGCACGGACGAACCTCGCGCAAGTAGCGCAGGATGGCCGCGCCGACCGACGCCGAGAGGGGGTAGGTCTGCGCCTGCCGG
>JBAZXL010000070.1:0-7660 GCA_041659825.1 Hyphomicrobium sp. | reverse complement strand
TGACCTGCCCCTGCAGAACTCCTCCAGTTTGAGCTAGAGTCCGAACCTCTTGGGGGACGGACGATGAAGCGATCACGGTTCACGGAAGAACAGATTATCGGGATATTGCGGGAGGGCGAGGCGGGTGCGAAGACCGCTGATCTCTGCCGCCGGCACGGCATCTCAGCGGCGACGTTCTACAATTGGAAAGCCAAGTTTGGCGGTATGGACGTGTCGGAAGCCAAGCGGCTTCGTGCGCTCGAGGACGAGAATGCGAAGCTGAAACGGCTGCTCGCGGACGCGATGCTGGACCAGGCGGCTCTGAAGGAGCTGCTTTCAAAAAAATGGTAGGGCCCGTCGCTCAGCGCGAGGCGATCGCGCATCTGGGCGCCGTGTTGGGGCTCTCGGAACGCCGGGCCTGCCGGGTCATCAAGGCTGATCGGACGAGCATGCGATACCGGAGGCGGCGACCGGATGATGCGTCTCTGCGTGCGCGCCTACGAGCGTTGGCGCAAGAGCGTCGCCGGTTTGGCTATCGGCGGCTGTTCATTCTGCTCAGACGCGAGGGCGAGGCTTCCGGCCGGAACCGAATCTATCGGCTCTACCGCGAGGAAGGGTTGAGCGTCCGGCGCCGCAAGGCTCGCCGGCGCGCAGTTGGCACACGCGCTCCGATCCTGATCGCACCGCGCGCGAACGCCCGCTGGAGCCTCGACTTTGTGCATGACCAGTTTGCCAACGGGCGCCGCTTTCGGGTTCTCAATATCGTCGATGATGTGACGCGCGAATGTTTGGCAGCGATTCCTGACACGTCGATCTCTGGATCACGCGTGGCGCGCGAACTTACGGCGCTGATTGGGCGGCGTGGCAAGCCCGGCATGATCGTCTCAGACAACGGCACTGAGTTCACATCGAACGCCATCCTGACGTGGTCAGCAGCGCACAGGGTCGACTGGCATTACATTGCGCCAGGAAAACCGATGCAGAACGCCTATGTCGAGAGCTTCAATGGCCGCATGCGCGACGAGCTTCTGAACGAGAGCCTATTCTTCGGGCTCGACCACGCTCGCGAGGAGCTGGCGATCTGGCTCGATGATTACAACACCGAGCGGCCCCATTCGGCCCTCGGATACACGACGCCAGCCGCGTTCGCTGCTGATCTCACGATCGCAACAGACCAACACTCTCAACCCTGCCAGGGCTCTCCGATCAGGCCTGTTGCAGCAACGACGCCAGACACGGTATCAACCTCGGAGACTCTAGTTCAGCCCGGATGAAAGTTCAGAGGCAGGTCAAGGCCAGCAATGGCCCTGTGGAAGGCGAGTGGACGCGAGGTCCGATGGCGTGGAGGCTAACGATCTCTACTCCTGCCGGACGTCACCGATCGTGAAACAGCGATCTGATCGTAACCTGGTCTCGCCGATACGGGGCGCCGTAGCGCCACAATACATTTCGGATTACCCGAGGCTCTACCGCGCCCCGTCCCCGCCCCTTTCATTTCTCCGAGGCTCAGGCCTGCGGAGCGCGGCTCGTTTGCCTGCGGAGGTGAGCTCGTTGCCGCGCCAAGCCCCGCTGTCCACAACCCCCACCAGCAGTTTGCTCCGAGACAATTCTGCCCCAAACGTCATGGCCGGGCTTGACCCGGCCATCCAGGGGCTGCGCCCGCGAGTGTTGAACTAGATGGCCCCTGGATGGCCGCCTCGGAGTGCGGCCATGACGAATCATCGTTTGCTCCACCACCCGTTTGCTCCGAGACCTCAGTCGGCTATTCATTGGCTCCGACCAAACAGGCATCGCACCACATCATGTCGAAGCGCCAAACCAAGCCCGCGGCTGAAATGCCCGTAGACGAGCTGACGCCGAGCGAGGCTGCGGCCGAGCTTGCCCGCCTCGCGGCCGAGATCGCCCGCCACGACAGCCTCTACTACCAGTCCGATGCGCCCGAAATCTCCGACGCCGACTATGACGCGCTCCGGCGGCGCAACGAGGCCATCGAAGCCCGCTTCCCCGGCCTCGTCCGCGCCGATAGTCCGTCTCGCCGCATCGGCGCAGCCCCCGTCGACGGCTTCGGCAAGATCCGCCATCGCGTGCCCATGCTGTCGCTCGGCAATGCCTTCTCGGACGAGGACGTCGTCGAGTTCGCAGCCCGCGTCCGCCGCTTCCTGAACATCAAGGAAAGCTCCAACCTCGAGATCACCGCCGAGCCGAAGATCGACGGCCTCTCGATCTCGATCCGCTATGAGAACGGCCGCCTCGTCGAGGCCGCGACCCGCGGCGACGGCACCGAGGGCGAGAACGTCACCGAGAACGTCAAGACGATCCGCGATGTGCCAAAGCGCCTCGAGGGCAAGCACGTCCCCGCCGTCGTCGAGGCGCGCGGCGAGATCTATATGAGCCACGCTGACTTCAAGACGCTCAACGCGCAGCAGCTGGCCTCGGGCGGCAAGGTGTTCGCCAACCCGCGCAACGCAGCGGCAGGCTCGCTGCGCCAGCTCGATCCCACCATCACCGCCGTCCGCCCGCTGCGCTTTTTCGCTTATGCGTGGGGCGAGATGTCCGAGCCGCCGGCTGATACGCAGGCGGGCGTCGTGGCGGCGTTCTATGCCTGGGGCTTGCCGGTGAACCCCGAGATGCGCATCTGCAAGACGACGCCGGAGCTCATGGATTTCTACCGCGACATCGGGCTCCGCCGCGCAACGCTCGGCTATGACATCGACGGCGTCGTCTACAAGGTGAACCGTCTCGACCTGCAGGAGCGCCTCGGCTTCGTGTCGCGCTCGCCGCGTTGGGCGATTGCGCACAAGTTTCCGGCCGAGCAGGCGACCACGCTACTTCGCGACATCGAGATCCAGGTTGGCCGCACCGGCGCCTTGACCCCGGTCGCCAAGCTCGAGCCGGTGACCGTCGGCGGCGTCGTCGTCTCGAACGCGACGCTGCACAACGAGGATGAGATCGCCCGCAAGGATATCCGCATTGGCGATACCGTCGTCGTGCAGCGGGCGGGCGACGTCATCCCGCAGATCGTGCGTGTGCTAGAAGATAGGCGGCCTGCAATATCGCGGCCCTACGTGTTTCCGGCCCTATGCCCCGCCTGCGGCAGCCACGCCGTGCGCGAGACGGACGAGAGATCCGGCACCGCCGATGTCGTGCGCCGTTGCACGGGCGGCCTCGTCTGCCCGGCTCAGGCCAAGGAGCGGCTGAAGCACTTCGTGTCCCGCCTGGCGTTCGATATCGAAGGCTTGGGCGAGGAGAAGATCGAAACCTTCTACGACGAGGGCCTGATCCGAAAGCCCGCCGACATTTTCACGCTGGAAGCGCGCGATCGGGAAAGCCTGAAGCGCTTGAAAGACCGCAAGGGCATGGGCGCCAAGTCGGTCGAGAAATTGTTCCGCGCCATCGACGCGCGCCGCAGGATCTCGCTCGACCGCTTCATCTTCGCGCTCGGCATCCGCCATGTCGGCGAGACCACTGCCAAGGATCTCGCTAAGGCCTATCTCTCGCTCGACGCCTTCCGCCAGGCCGTGGAGGCCGCCGTGGCAGGTGGGGGGCGCGAGAGTGAGGGCTATCGCGACATCGATGCCATCGAAGGCATCGGCGAGACGGTTGTCGACGCGCTTATCGACTTCTTTTCCGAGCCGCACAATGTGACGGCCGTCGGCGATCTTCTTGAGCTGATCGAGATCGCGCCAGTTGAAAGGCCTTCGGCGAGCGGCTCTCCGGTGATCGGCAAAACGGTGGTTTTTACAGGCACGCTCGAGCGCCTCACGCGCCAGGAAGCCAAGGCCCAGGCCGAGCGGCTCGGCGCCAAGGTCGCGGGCTCGGTATCGAAGAAGACGGACTACGTCGTCGCCGGTGCCGATGCCGGCTCTAAGCTCAAGAACGCGCGCGAGCTTGGCGTTGCCGTTCTGACCGAGGACGATTGGCTCGACCTCATCGGGTAGGGCCAGAATCGGGGGCCAGACCCAGCGGGCCTGACCCTCGTCGCGTGAGTCCTAAAACTTGTAGTAGTCCTTGGCGATCTGCTTCCAGTAGCCGAGCTTGACCCGGTTATCCCCGTCGGTGACGGACGGCTTATAGTCGTGCTTGCGAACGCGCTCCACGGTCTTCGGTGCATAGCGCTCGGCCTTGTCGAGAAGTCGATCGCTTTGCTTGCTAGAGCGGTCTTTCGCAGGATCGGTCTTCGGTAGCTTCGTGCTCACGCGTTGGGCGTTGCCCCTGCCATAGGTATCGTAAGCATCTTGAGCCTGCGTCTTGCGAGAGGGTTGCGAGAGAGATCCGGTCTTTTGCGGCTTGTCCGTCTCGGTCTTGGTCTGCCTCTGGCGCGGCTTCTTCTGATAGCTCGGCTCAGTCGGCTCTGTCTTGGGAGTAAGAAGCGCCTCGCGTGTGAAGATCGGGGTCGGGTCGATCGACGGTGGTGTCACGACGAAAGGAAACGCCGTCTCGAGCGTGATCTTGCTGCGATCCTCAAGTGACGCCCAACGTGCCGGCTTGCTGAAGTTGCCGTCATCGCCGATGCGGATGAATTTCCCAGGCTCGGAATGATTGCGGCAGACCCCGCGCGCATTGCAGATTTGCACGCCGCCTTCATGCAGCAACAGCCAGCTCGTGCCGCTGTCCTCGACGAACACATCGAAAATCGTGCCGCGCACCGTGATCGAGGCCGAAGGCACGTGCACGACATAGGCTGATTTTGCAGCAATGCCAGTCACGAAGCGGAAGGCGCCCTTGGCGAAGTTGAGCGCAATCGAGCCGCCAGACTTGCCCGGATCGTAAACGAACTTATCGAGGGTCAGTTTCGCGCCCGCGCCGAGCGCAAGCTTCGTTTCGTCGTCGAGCTTGAGCTCGCCCGAGCCAGTCTGGCTCACCTCGATGACCTCGTCCTGGCGCACCCGGTCGCCGACGAGGATGTTTCGCGTGTCGCTCGCGAGTTGCGCGGTGACGAGTTGCACCACATTCACGGCCGAGCCGATCGGTTGCCCGGTCGACGCGCTGGCCGACGTCGCACCTACTGAGACCAACATGAAGGAAGATATGACCGCTGCCGCCTTCGAGACCATGACGCGCCCTTTCCATTTGAGCCAATAACTAAGGTCTGACTACCGAACCACGCGTGGCCAAATGGCACACGTGCTTCAGTCACACTGATTGGCTCGAGAGTGGCGGCGAGAATGGGCGGCCGCAGTTCCTCGTGGAACACCGGTGGCGGCAATTGATGGCAGGAGAGGGCCTATCGGCCTTTGTACCAGGCGCTATAGGGCCAGGGCACGTCCGCCAACTCGACGATATAGGTAGGCCCACGTGGCTTCGGCGTAGCTTGCGACTGAGCCCTTCTTGGCCTGGCAACGCTCTGCACTTTTCCAGGCGTAGACTTGCCTTGCTCTGGGTCGCTTGTTCTTACACTCTGGGCTGTAGCGGCAGCCGGTTCTGTACCAGTCGCTGACGTCTCGATTTGACTGCCCAATGCGCTGGTCTCGCTCGCCTCGCTGGGCTGTACCGCTGACGTGGCCTTCGGTGTCTCGGCCTCGCGCGCGCGCTGTTCCCCTGCGGCGCGCTCGCTGGCTAGCGCTGCCTCGCGCTCGAGTGCAAGCTTGGCCTCGCGCTCCTGCGCAAGCTTCTTCTCCGTCACGTGCGCGTCGTTCAGCGCCGCCTCCTTGGCCAGCTGCTCGCGCTGGATCTGATCGCGCAGCTCCTGCGCAGCCTTCTCAGAAAGAGATTTCGCCTCGCGCTCGGCGGCAGCTTCCCGGCGCGCCTCGACAACCGCAGCTTCCACGACCGCCCTCGCACGACGTTCCGCATTGAGGTCGCTTTGGAGCTTCTCGGTGGCGCGATCTGCAGCGCGCTTTTCAGCGCGTACTTTGGAAAGCTCGGAGTAGGCTCGCTCGGCCTCATCGAGCTCGAGGAATGACGTCATCGAGCCTGCGAGCATGGACGCGTGCAGCCACCAGCCGAGCGTACCGGCAAGCAGCATGCTCGCCGCCATTGCCGCCAAGCGTGGCCACACGCGGGACACGGGCCTTTCCTTGCCCATGTCGGGCTCGACCTTGGTTTGAGAAGCCTTCGACGGGTTATATGTGCCGAAGCTCCAGATGTGCCCCTGCGGATCGCGGCACGAGTAGCCGCGCCGGCCGAGGCCGTCGCTCTTCAAGCCGAGCAGGACTTCGGCTCCCGCTGCCACCGCGCGCGCGTGATGCGCATCGGCATCCTCGATGACGACATAGCAGCTCTGGGTCTCGATGCCGCCCACCTCGTCTGGCTGGCGCATCAGATTGTCGAGATCGGTGTCGCGCACTGCCCCGAGCATCAGCATGCTGGTGCCATAGGTCATCTGCGCATAGATCACCGCACCGTCTGCGTCGCTGACGGCAACCTGCCGCTCGAATCCGAACGCTTCCTGCAGCCACTCGAGCGCTGCCGCAAGATCGCGATAGCGCATCAATGGCACCAGTGTGGGTGCGGGCAGAGGACTGCTCGCAGTCATGAATCGCTCCAACAATACGGGCGTGAAATTGCTGAGCCGGCGCAAGCGACGCGGGCCGGCAGTGGGTCTCGAGCTACGCGTGGACTAACTGCGCTGGGCCGCAGGCGAATCACACATCATAAAGTGTAATAGAAATTCGCCGTAACGCACTGGAAAAAGGCGCTAAAAGACAGTCGACGTACGTGATTTTATGCAAAAAGGCAGACGCCCCGCAACATCAGGTGCCAACTTCAAAGCGGCGCCGTGGCAGCCTCGAGCCAAAGGCGCGTATCGGCATCCACCTCGGGGCCGATCATATCGCGAACCCGCGTGTGATAGGCATCCAGCCAATGCCGCTCCGCTGGCGTCAGCAAGGCCGTGGCGATGAGCCGCCGATCGATGGGAACCAGCGTCAGCGTCTCAAAGCTCATCATGTCGCGATCTCCGCCCTGAGGCTTCATCGCGTCCGTCACGAGCACGAGACTCTCGATGCGTACTCCGTAGGCACCCTCTTTATAATAGCCGGGCTCGTTCGATATGATCATGCCAGGCTCGATGACGGCCATGCCGGCGCGGCTGATCGACTGAGGGCCCTCGTGCACGGACAGGTAGCTGCCCACTCCATGTCCCGTGCCGTGATCGAAATCGAGGCCGCGTTCCCACAACGCCCTGCGCGCGAACGGATCGAGATCCATGCCCCGTGTCCCTTTCGGGAACACCGCCGTTGCGATCGCGATATGGCCCTTGAGAACGAGCGTGAACCGCTCGCGCATCTCAGACGTCGGCTGCCCGATAGCAATGGTGCGCGTAATGTCCGTAGTCCCGTCGAGGTATTGCGCTCCGGAATCGAGCAGGAACAATTCCCCCCGCTTCAGCACGCGATTAGTCTTCTCAGACACCCGATAATGCACGATGGCGCCGTTCGGCCCGCTCCCCGAAATCGTGTCGAACGAGATCTCGCGCAGCGCTTGCGTGGCCGCTCGCGCGGCTTCGAGCTCGCATACGGCAGTGATCTCATCGACGTCACGCGTCGCAACCTCACGATCGAGCCAGGCGAGATAGCGAGCAACCGCCGCGCCGTCGCGAAGGTGAGCTGCCCGCGCGCCCTTGATCTCGGCAGCGTTCTTCACCGCCTTGAGCGGTATGATGGGATCGCCGCCAGCCGTAAAGCTTTTGCCAAGCGCCCGCCCGAACCACCAGGCGGCCCGTTCAGGATCGAGCCGCACG
>JBAZXL010000069.1:0-8105 GCA_041659825.1 Hyphomicrobium sp. | reverse complement strand
CTCGAAACCAAACGTCAGATGCAGAAGCTACACTAGAAAAATAGAGTTGCTAGTGTTCCTCATGGTTCCGACATTTGCTCCGAACCGCGCCGCAGAGGCAAGCAAATGTCGGAACCGGAACACGAGTATCTCGGGCGCATTTCCTCTTTGCGTCGAGCGTCTTGCGGCCGAGCTCGCGGCAAACTTGACACGTGGAGGGGGTGGCGTCGGTCGACGTCGCCGCCCTTCTGCACGTCTCGAAGCGGACGACCGGACGCAAGTTGCCGGAATATGCGGACACGTGTGCCTATTTTCCTCGCTTGTGTCGCCGAAGAAAATCTGCAAAATTCCGCTTAAAAGGTCAGCAATCCTGTCCTTTATGCGCATCCTCTTCGTGCGAGCTTCAGGCCTGCGGCTCAGGTAGGCCGGACCGCTTCGAGGGGATGTCTTGTTGCGCTCGAAGGGCATTCTACGTCGGTTTTCGCCACTCTATTTCACTAGCTATGCTTGCCGGCCGGGGGTCGAGGTCTTGATGCTGTCAGTTCAAAACAAGGTCGCGGCATATTCCGCGCGAGCCGCGGTTGGCCTTCGGGTTCTGCGCCAGCTCGAAAAGCGCGACGCGCGACTTGATCGCAGCGGCAGCGAGCGAAAGCGCACCTAATTTGTATTGGGCGTACGCTCAGCTGTTTCACGCAACCATTTCACGCAATAAGATCAATAAGCATCCTTACGTTTAGCCGAAGGGCATCCGAGGACAAGTCATGAACAGCAACCCGCAAAGCGAGGGCAGCTTCGAGCGCCCAGAGGCCCAGGGTCTCTTTGACCCGGCATTCGAGCGAGACGCATGCGGCGTCGGCTTCATCGCAAGCCTCAAGGGCGAGAAATCGCACCGCGTGATCACAGATGCGCTCGCCATGTTGTGCAATCTCGAGCATCGTGGCGCCGTCGGCGCCGATCCGCTCGCCGGCGATGGCGCAGGCATTCTCATTCAGATCCCGCACGCCTTCATGAAGGAAGAGTGCCAAAAGCTCGGCTTCACTCTGCCAGAGCCGGGTGACTATGCGATCGCTCACGTCTTCATGCCGCGCGAAGCTCGTCTCGTCGCTCATTGTCAGCGCGTGTGGGAGCGTATCCTCAAGGAAGAAGGGGTGGAGCTGATCGGCTGGCGCGCCGTGCCGGTCGACAATTCCTGTCTGTCCGAGCTTGTCCGCGCCACCGAGCCTGTACATCGGCAGGTGCTCATCAGGCGTCCAGCCTCGCTCAAGCCCGACGATTTCGAGCGCAAGCTTTATCTCATTCGCAAGGTCGTCTCGAGCGCGATCCACACGGCCTACAAGGGCCGCGATATCGGCCACTATACGGTGAGCCTCTCGTCGCGCACGCTGGTCTATAAGGGGATGTTTCTCTCCTACCAAGTCGAGGCTTACTATACCGATCTAAAGGACCCGCGCGTAGTCTCGTCGATCGGTCTCGTGCATCAGCGCTTCTCGACGAATACGTTCCCGTCGTGGAAGCTCGCACATCCCTACCGCCTGGTCGCCCACAACGGCGAGATCAACACCCTGCGCGGCAACGTCAACTGGATGGCGGCCCGAGAGGCCTCCGTCTCGTCGCCGCTGTTCGGCGCCAACATCGACAAGCTCTGGCCGATTTCCTACGAGGGCCAGTCGGATACAGCGTGCTTCGACAATGCGCTCGAATTCCTGACCATGGGCGGCTACAGCCTGGCGCACGCCGCGATGATGCTGATCCCGGAAGCATGGGCCGGCAATCCGTCGATGGACGCCAAGCGGCGCGCGTTTTACGAGTATCACGCCTGCCTCATGGAGCCGTGGGATGGCCCGGCGGCCATGGCCTTTACCGACGGACGCCAGATCGGCGCCACGCTCGACCGCAACGGGCTTAGGCCCGCGCGCTATATCGTGACGAAGGACGACATGGTCGTCATGTCGTCGGAAGCCGGCGTGCTCAAGATTCCGGAAGAGAACATCGTCAAGAAGTGGCGCCTGCAGCCTGGCAAGATGCTGTTGATCGACCTCGAGAAGGGCTGCATCGTCTCGGATGAGGAGCTCAAGGCCGAGCTTTCATCCAAGCACCCCTACGAGAGCTGGGTCACGCGCACGCAGATCATGGTGCAGGATCTGCCGCTGCCGAAAAAGAAGGCGGACGCGAAGAAGAGCAATGTCAGCCTGCTCGATCTGCAGCAGGCGTTCGGCTACACCCAGGAGAGCCTCAAGTTCCTGATGACGCCGATGGCGGCACGAGGCGAGGAGGCGATCGGCTCGATGGGCAACGACACGCCGATCTCGGCATTGTCATCGAAGCCGAAGCTGCTCCACACCTACTTCAAGCAGAACTTCGCGCAGGTGACGAACCCTCCAATCGACAGCATTCGCGAAGAGCTCGTGATGAGCCTCGTGTCGTTCATCGGCCCACGCCCGAACATTCTCGACCTCGAGGGAACCTCGAAGGTCAAACGTCTTGAGGTGACGCAGCCGATCCTGACCAACGAGGACCTCGAGCGCATCCGCCAGATCGGTGAGGTCAAGGACAATCACTTTGCGTCGATCACGATCGATATTACCTATGCCAAGGACGAAGGTCCGGGCGGCATGGCCGCTGCGCTCGACGTCGTCTGCGCTGAGGCCGAGGAGGCCGTGCGCTCGCACGATTACAACATCATCATCCTTTCCGACCGGCTGACCGGCCCGGACCGGATCGCGATCCCGTCGCTGCTCGCAACGTCGGCCGTGCACCATCATCTGATCAAGCAGGGTCTCAGAACGTCGGTCGGTCTCGTCATCGAGACGGGCGAGGCATATGAGGTGCATCAGTTCTGCACGCTCGCCGGCTATGGCGCCGAGGCGATCAATCCATACCTGGCGTTTGATACGCTCGAGGGCATGGTGCCGGAGCTCGGCGGCGTAACGGCCGAGGACGCCAAGAAGAAGTACATCAAGGCCATCGGCAAGGCGATGATGAAGGTCATGGCCAAGATGGGTATCTCGACGCTGCAATCCTATTGCGGCGCGCAGATCTTCGATGCGGTGGGTCTGCGCTCAACATTCGTGAAGAAATATTTCACCGGCACGCACACGCCGATCGAGGGTGTCGGCTTGCGTGAGATCGCCCGCGAAACCTTCGAGCGGCACGTGGCGGCGTTCGGCCCGGCGCCGGTCCTCGCCAATGCGCTCGACGTCGGCGGCGAATATGCCTATCGCGTGCGCGGCGAAGCGCACGTCTGGCGTCCAAATGTCGTAGCGGACCTGCAGCATGCCGTTCGCGGCACCGACACGGCAGCTGCAATGAGTGGCGCGGTGCCGCAGAAGTACCGCGACTTTGCGGCCGCAATCAACGAGCAGTCCGAGCAGCTGATGACGATGCGCGGCATGTTCCGCATTCGCTCGGCCGAAAGCATGGGCCGCCAGCCAGTGCCGCTCGCGGAGGTGGAGCCCGCGTCCGAGATCGTGAAGCGCTTTTCGACCGGGGCGATGAGCTACGGCTCGATCTCGCGCGAGGCGCACACGACGCTCGCCATCGCGATGAACCGCATCGGCGGCAAATCCAACACTGGCGAGGGCGGCGAGGAGGCGGATCGCTTCAAGCCGCTCCCCAATGGCGACAGCATGCGCTCGGCGATCAAGCAGGTCGCCTCGGGCCGCTTCGGCGTGACGACCGAGTATCTCGTCAACTCCGACATGATGCAGATCAAGATGGCACAGGGTGCCAAGCCCGGCGAGGGCGGCCAGCTGCCTGGCCACAAGGTCGATGCGACGATTGCGAAAGTGCGTCATTCGACGCCGGGCGTCGGCCTCATCTCGCCGCCGCCGCACCATGATATCTATTCGATCGAGGACCTCGCTCAGCTCATCTTCGATCTCAAGAATACGAACCCTAGAGGCCTCGTGTCGGTGAAGCTCGTGTCTGAGGTCGGCGTTGGCACCGTTGCAGCCGGCGTCGCCAAGGCGCGCGCCGATCATGTGACGATCTCGGGCTTCGAGGGCGGGACAGGCGCCTCGCCGCTGACGTCGCTCAAGCATGCGGGCTCGCCGTGGGAGATCGGCCTTGCCGAGACGCACCAGACGCTCGTCATCAATCGCCTGCGCGGCCGCATCGCGGTGCAGGTGGACGGCGGATTGCGCACGGGCCGCGACGTCGTTGTCGGTGCGCTGCTTGGCGCCGACGAGTTCGGCTTCGCCACCGCGCCACTCATCGCCGCTGGCTGCATCATGATGCGCAAGTGCCACCTTAACACCTGCCCGGTGGGCGTTGCGACGCAGGACCCTGTGCTGCGCGCGAAGTTCAAGGGCAAGCCTGAGCACGTCATCAACTACTTCTTCTTCGTCGCCGAGGAAGTGCGCGAGCTGATGGCTGCGCTGGGCTTCCGCACCGTAAACGAGATGATTGGCCAGACGGCGTGTCTGGATAAGGATCGCGCGGTCGAGCATTGGAAGGCGCGCGGACTCGACTTCTCGAAGATCTTCCATAAGCCGACGCCGGCCAAGGGTGTGGCGATCTATCATTGCGAAGCTCAGGATCACGGCCTCGACAAGGTGCTCGACAACGAGCTCATCCGTGTCGCCATGCCGGCGCTCGACGGCAAGAAGCCCGTGAAGCATGAGTTCGCAATCAAGAACATCGACCGCACCGCCGGCACGATGCTTGCGGGCGAGATCGCGAAGCGCTATGGCCATAGCGGTTTGCCGGAAGACACGATCTGGTACACGATGACGGGCACGGCGGGACAGAGCTTCGGCGCTTGGGCCGCGAAGGGTCTTACGCTCGATCTCGTGGGCGAGGGCAACGACTACGTCGGCAAGGGGCTCTCGGGCGGCAAGATCATCGTGCGTCCGAGCGCAATATCCGGCATCGTGCCCGAGGAGAGCATCATCGTCGGCAACACCGTGATGTACGGCGCGATCACCGGAGAGTGCTATTTCCGCGGTGTGGCGGGTGAGCGCTTCGCCGTGCGCAACTCGGGTGCTTACGCCGTCGTTGAAGGCACGGGCGACCATGGCTGCGAGTACATGACCGGAGGCTGCGTGGTGGTGCTTGGACCCACGGCGCGCAACTTCGCCGCCGGCATGTCGGGCGGCGTTGCCTACGTGCTCGACGAGAAGGGTGATTTCGAAACGCGTCTCAACAAGGAGATGGTCGAGATCGAGGAGTTCAAGATTGATGTGGCGGTCGTCGAGAAGCTTGCCAAGAGCAATGGCGAGATCGCAAATCAGCCGCTCGCGGATGTGATGGCGGATATGCGCGAGCAGGATGTGGAGCGGCTGCATGCGCTGATCGTCCGGCATGCGCACTATACGAACTCGGCCAAGGCCAAGGCGATCCTTGCGAACTGGGCGGGCTACCTGCCGAAGTTCAAGAAGGTCATGCCGACGGAATACCGGCGTGCCTTGACGGATCTTGCGAGAGCAAAGGCTCAAGAAGGCAAGGTCCTGGCGCAGGCGTAAGACTTAAGCCCCTCTCGCCGTCCTTGACGGGGAGAGGGTTGGGGTGAGGGGCAGCACTTGTGCCGAGAACCTGACCCGCACCCTTACCCACTGCCCGCACGCGGGTAGAGGGAATTGAGCAGAAAGAGACGAAGATGGGTAAGCCGACAGGATTTCTAGAATTCGAGCGCGCCGAGCGGAAGTACGAGCCGGTCGAGGCTCGCGTGAAGCATTGGCACGAGTTCGTAGAGCCGCTCCCAGAGCCAGAGGTCAAGATTCAGGCGAGCCGCTGCATGGACTGCGGCATCCCCTACTGCCACAACGGCTGCCCGATCAACAACCAGATCCCCGACTGGAACGATCTCGTCTATCGGGGCGACTGGAGAACCGCGTTCGAGAACCTGCACTCGACCAACAACTTTCCCGAGGTAACGGGGCGCGTCTGCCCGGCTCCGTGCGAGGCCGCGTGCACGCTCAACATCGATGACGTGCCGGTCGCCATCAAGACGATCGAGTGCGCAATCGCGGATCGCGGCTTTGAGGAGGGGTGGGTTCAGCCGCAGCCGTCGCAGTCGAAGACCGGCAAATCGGTTGCCGTCATTGGCTCCGGGCCTGCCGGGCTGGCTGCTGCTCAGCAACTTGCTCGAGCCGGGCACGACGTGCACGTCTACGAGAAGAACGCACGGCCGGGCGGCCTCATGACCTATGGCATCCCGGACTTCAAGATGGGCAAGGAGATCATTGCGCGCCGTCAGAAGCAGATGCAAGCCGAGGGCGTGACGTTTCATTGCGGCGTCGAGGTCGGCAAGACGATCTCGGCTTTGGCACTCGAGGCCAAGCACGATGCCGTGTTGCTCGCCATGGGCTCAGAGACGCCTTTCGATTTCTTTGCCAAGGCGCCGGGCCGTGACCTCGACGGCATTCATTTCGCCATGGATTTCCTGTCGCAACAGAACCGGCGCGTCGCAGGAGAGCCGCAGCTGCCCGGCACGAAGGAAATTTCGGCAGCCGGCAAGAACGTCATTGTGATCGGTGGCGGCGATACGGGCTCTGACTGCATCGGCACGTCGTTTCGCCAGGGTGCCAAGAGCGTGACGCAGCTCGAGATCATGCCGAAGCCGCCGGTTCGCGAGAACAAGGACCTCTCCTGGCCGAACTGGCCGATGAAGCTGCGCGTCTCGTCCTCGCAGGCGGAGGGCGCGCACGTCGAGTTCGCTGTGCAGACGACGGCGTTCACGGGCGAGGGCGGCAGGGTGAAGAAGCTGCACCTGACGCATCTCGATGCCAAGATGCAACCGGTCGCTGGTACGGACTCGGCGCTCGACGCCGACCTCGTGCTATTCGCCATGGGCTTTTCCGGACCGACCGACGGTGGGCCGCTTGCTGAGCTCGGGCTCGCGCAGGTGCCGCGCGGACGTTTCAAGGGGCTCGATGCCAACGACCGGGATTACAAGGTTTCGGGCGGAAACAAGGTGTTTGCGGCCGGCGACGTGCGGCGCGGACAATCGCTTGTCGTGTGGGCAATCCGCGAAGGCCGGCAAGCCGCCCACGCCATCGACAAGTACCTCATGGGCAAGACGACACTGCCGCGTTGAGAGTGGCAGCTTTTGCTCGTTCGGCCCGTCGCCGGTATACGAACGCCCCAAGCCACTGAGCCCCTGTATGGGCAGCAGGACGGCCGTCCGCATTGGCGTCGCCGGATTCCCCCTGGCGCTGGTGGCTGGAACAGTCGCGTGCATTCCCGTCAGCCGGGCCTGCACCGGGTTGACGTCCTGCGGGTCTGCCAATGGCCCGGTCCCCTGACGACGCGTCCTGGTGACGACGCCCCCTCGAAATCAGTTGCCCCGGCCTCCGCCCCTTGACCCTGCGCAAGGCCGTACCCAGGTCCAAACCTAAGCTGATTGCGCAAAAGAGCAAAAAAGGGGACCTAAATGGACACACCGCTCGAGGTTACGTTTAAGGGAATCCAGAAGAGCCCAGCCGTTGAAGAGAAAATCATCGAACGCGCCGCCAAGCTCGAGAAGCATTTCGACCGGATGACGCATTGCCGTGTCGTCGTCGCCGCGCCGCACAAGCACGCACACAAGGGCAAGAGCTACGAGATCAAGATTGACATCGGTATCCCTGGAATGGCGCCGCTGATCGTGACGCACGAATCCGCCGTCGGACAGGCGCACGAGGATCTGCAGATTGCCCTCAGGGACGCATTCGAGGCGGCGCAGCGCCGGCTTGACGATGTGGTGGAGCGGATCAATGGCGCAGCGCGCTTGGAGCGTGGCCGTCGCCGGCCATCGGTGGATCGAGATTAGGGTGCTTCGGTTGTGGCACGAGCGGGCGATACGCCTACGCGACGGCGAGCGCGCGGGTGAACAGCAAGATGAGCGCGACAGATCCCATCACCGCGAAAGCCTGCTTCGCATTATAGGCTGAAACAGCGATCCGGTAGGCGAAGTCTCCCGGATCAAATTGTATTCTACCGTCCGCCGTTCTCTTGAGGCTCGCCGACGCACTGTCCATCGTGTGCAGCAGCTTGCGATAGGCCTGTGTTCGCGCGGCCAGGTTTACATAATCGCAGGCGATCACGAGTGACCTGCCTCTGAACTTTCATCCGGGCTGAACTAGAGTCTCCGAGGTTGATACCGTGTCTGGCGTCGTTGCTGCAACAGGCCTGATCGGAGAGCCCTG
>JBAZXL010000068.1:0-8146 GCA_041659825.1 Hyphomicrobium sp. | reverse complement strand
CCCGCTCGGGCCGCGGCTGGGCAACTATCAGCAACGCCGGCACCCTCGAAGGCCGCGTCTTTTTCCACCAAGGCGATGATTCAGGATTCACCTGCTCGCCTTGGTGATTTGTTCAACAGCCTGCTAGGCTGTGAACTCATTATGGATGGTGCATTGATGAGTCAAAGCATGCCAAGGGCTAGGAAAAGCGCGTCACGCCGAAGGCGTGCTTCACGGCTGTCCGGTTCAACGCCGAGTGCATCAATACTGTGTCATGGCCGCCCTTTGAGGCGGCCATCCAGGGGCTGCTTGTTCCAGCGTTTCTGGGGCTTGGCCCTGGATGGCAGGGTCAAGCCCTGCCATGACGGAGTGGGGAGGCGGGTACAGCGTCTTCCGAGTCAGGTTAGCGCTAAACTTGAAAAATATGCTTTGCTATTCAGGATCTGAAAAGGTGAGCGGAAATCTCAACCGGACAGGCGTGAGGCGTGCTTCCAGCACGACGACGCCATTGGCTTGCTTTGGCTCACACCAACGGGGCGCGGTCCTTCGGCACCGCTGGGCCATGTCGGAGACATGCTTCCAGCATGATGCAAAGCCTTCCAAACCATGGAGGTTTGCGGCGGCTTCGCTCCTGCCAGCGGCGCCAATGTCCTCGCGTCAATGCACCAGCCACAATGAGTTCACAGCCTAGGGAAAGGCGGGCCGGAGCCATACCATCACTTTTGGCGAAACGCTTGGTTAAAGGACATCATCAAGGGGCCGACGAGATATGAGAGAGCGGATCGCTCGACCGTCGGAATCATGACCGTTACCGGCATGCCCGGATATAGATGCACCTGTGGGAAGCTCGCGAGCTCGTGCTCGCCCACCGCGATTTGCGCGACGTAGTAGGGTGCCCCCGACTTCTGGTCGGTGAGCCGGTCGGCCGAGACCTGGATCACCTCGCCGCGCACGACGGGAATTGTTCTCTGCTTATAGGCCACGAGGTGGACGTCGGCTGCCATGTCCGGGTGGACGTCGCTGATCTCTTCGACCTTGACTTGCGCGTCGATGACGAGGGCCTCGCGCTCGGGCACGATGTCGAGAAGGCGCTCGCCGCGTCCGATGACGCCGCCGACCGAGAACACGCTGAGGCTCACGACGCGACCGCTATAAGGCGAGCGAACGACCATGCGGTTGAGGCTGGCCTCGGCGCTGGAAAGCCGCGGCAGGAGCTCGGCGAGTTTCGCCTGCGTATCCCTGAGCTCGGTCGCGACGGCGGCGCGCTGGTCATTGTCGAGCTGTGCCGATTGCTGCATTTGCTCGGCGATGCCCTCGTTGGCCCGCGTTATCTCGCCGGTTACGGCGCTCGCCTGAACCTCGAGGCCGGAGCCGTTGCGCTCGAGCTGCAAGATGCGGGGGCGCGTCACGAGGCCTTGCTTCAGGAGCGGCATCAAGGAATCGCGCTCCTTCGTGAGCGACGTGATCTGAGCGTTGATACCTTTGATTTGAGCCTCGCCGCCGGTCACCTGTGCCTTAAGTTGTGCTATGCGCTCAGTGATGAGGGCGCGCTGACCTGCCAATGCGCGCTTGCGTGTCTCGAACCGCTGGACTTCCGCGCGCCATGCCGCCCGCACGTCGGCGTCGTTCTGGCGGCGGGCGAGATCTGCGGGCAAATCCATTTGCGAGGCGCTGGCGAATTCCGCACGAAGCCGCTCTTCGGTTGCGCGCAGGACCAGGTGTTGCTTCGAGAAGATCTCGAACTCGGCGCGCGCCTGGGTGTCGTCGAGGCTGATCAGGATATCGCCCGCCTTGACGGTCGCACCTTCGCGCACGTGCAGCTCGCGCACGATGCCGCCGTCGAGGTGCTGGATGCTTTTGCGATTGCCGTCGACCTTCACGAAACCGCTGGCGACAACGGCGCCGTTGAGCGGGGCAACCGCCGCCCACGCCCCGAAGACGCCGAAGAAGACCGCGATGACGAGCCACCCGGCGAGCGCCACCCTTTTTTCGGATTCGTCCGGTACCAGGCTCCAGTCAGGACCGTCGGGGGGCAACGCGGGCTTTGAGGGCTTGCTCACGCGCTTATGCTCCGCCAGCTTCGCCGCGCACGACATGCATGGGCACGCTCCGCGCCAGGCGTGCGAGGACCTCGCGACGCGGGCCAAATGTGCTGGCGGTTCCGCCTTGCACGACGAGAAGCTTGTCCATGAGGCCAATGGTTGCCGGCCGGTGCGAGATAATGACGACGGTGGTTCCCCGCCTTTTCAGATATTGGATGCAAGCGGCGAGCGCTGCGTCTCCCTCGGTGTCGAGGTTGGAGCTTGGCTCGTCGAGGACGACAAAACTCGGATCGCCGAACACGGCGCGTGCCAGACCGATTCTTTGCCTGAAGCCGCCCGATAGGATCGCGCCGCCTTCACCGATCGAGGTCTCGTAGCCATTGGGCAGCCTCAAGATCCGCTCGTGGACGCCGGCTATTCTTGCCGCCTCGACGATCTTGCCGTCCTCGCCATCCTTGAAGCGGCCGATGTTGGCTGCGATGGTATCTGCAAAAAGCTCGATGTCTTGCGGCAGATAGCCAATGTGCGATCCGAGTGTGTGGGGCGGATAGTGAGTGACATCGGCGCCATCAAGCCGGACGGCTCCCGTTGACGGTGGCACGACGCCTACGAGATGGCGAGCCAACGTCGATTTGCCGGCGCCTGAGGGGCCGATGATGCAGCAGGTCTCCCCCGGCTCGAGGCCGAAGCTCAGGCCGTGCAAAATGGGCCGCGAGGCACCCCGCGCAGTGAAGCCAAGCTTTTCTACCGTGAGCCGTCCCGCCGGTCGCGGCAGGGTCAAGGCGTGCGTTCCGGTCGGCACCGCTTCGAGGAGCGCGCGGAGCCGTAAATACGCGGCCCTACCGGCGACAAAGCTGCGCCAGGTGCCGACGATTTGCTCGACCGGTTGAAGCGCACGCCCGAGGAGAATGGAGGCTGCGAAGACCGCGCCGACCGATGACATCTGCTCGATGGCGAGATAGGCGCCGAGGCCAAGAATTCCTGATTGCATGGCAAGGCGTAGGAACTTGATTGCCGCCATCATGACGGCCGCTCGCTCGCTCGCCACCTGCTGACGGGCGAGGGCGTAGTTGCGGCTCTCGCTCCAGCGTAGCAGCAGGCCGGGCAGCAGGCCCATGGCCTGAATGACCTGAGCGTTACGCAAGCTCATGTCAGTGAGCTGGTACGTCCAGCCTGCGGCGTCGTTGGCTTCGCCGAGAACCTTGCGGACGCTCACCTCGTTCAGAAGCGCCATCGATCCCAGAGCGGCCGCGCAGACGAACGCGAAAAAGCCGAGCGCCGGATGCAGGCAGCCAATGATCAGGATATAGATCGGTGTCCACGGCAGGTCGAATGCCGCGTGCGCGCCACTACCTGTGATGCATTGGCGGAAGCTGTCGAAGTCCTTGAGGGGCTGCATGCCGGCGAGGCCGCCGCGTGGGACAGAGGCCTCGATGGTTGCCGCGACGACGCGTGTTCCAAGCAGGCGATCGAGGCGCATGCTGGCACGGGTCAGAACCATTGCGCGCACGCAGTCCAAAGCGCCGAGTGCTGCGAGCGACATCAGCAGCACGAGCGTCAGCATGACCAGCGTCACGACGCTCGAACTTGGAATGACGCGGTCGTAGACCTGCATCATGTAGAGCGAGGGGGCGAGATACAGGAGGTTGATGGCGAGACTGAAGGCGGCGGCCGTCAGAAAATAGCTACGGCACGCAGCGGCCGCCTGGACGAGTTCGTTGGCCTCGGGAGCAATAGCGTATCCCCGCCTGCGCGCATTGATTTGCGAGATGTCCTGCTCACGCAACGGTATCGAAGCGTGAGCAGTTGTGGAGCGCGTTCCGGGCTTCCGGGTCCGGGGACGCACTCCAAATACCGAAAATTGGCTAGCCATGCTGGCCGAGCACGGCCATCTGCGGCTTGTCTACACCGGCTTGAGGATCAGCCGAGTACATGTAGTCGCCCCACCACGGGCCGCCCGCCCAATAGGTGGCGCCGTCCCACGCGTCCTGGTGCTGCTCCATGTAGTCGAGCATCTTGTCGAGGGCGGTCAGGCTCTTCTGATCCCGCCCCACGCCGACCTCGCCGAGGAAGAGATCGTGGCCGGTGTCCTCGGCCCATTTCGTGATGGCTTGAATTCTCTCAACGCCGATGTTCTCCGAGACGACGTCTTTACCCGTGCCGCCGCCGCCGGCATCGAGATATTGATGCACCTCGAATGCATAGTTGTTGCCCGGGTCGCGTACGCCGCCGCCGACGACGCGATCATTGTCGGAGGAGACCCAGCTCGACGCATTGTCCCAATAGGCGCCAGGTACGAGTATTCTCTGATGGGCGCCGGCGTGTCGAATGGCATCGATTGCGGTATTGGCGGATGCGATCCATTGCGTGGCGTTCTGATTGTGCGGCTCGTTCATGAGACCGAACATCACGTTGTCGTCGGAAAACTGGTTCGCCAATTTGCCCCACACGTCGGCGAAGGCCTTGTTCGGTGTCTCCGAGCTGCCAATGGCGTGGCCGAAGCCGCTGCCGTAATTGTGCATGTCGAGAATGACCTTTACGCCCTTCGAGTTGGCGTAGTCGACGACATGCTGGATGCGCCCCACCTCGGCGCCGTCGAGGGCCCCAAATTTCGAGTGCTGAACGCGTTCCCATAGGAACGGCAGGCGGAAAGCCTCCATTCCCTTGCTGGCGTAATAGTCGATGTCGGAATGGGAGGGATAGATGTAATCTTTGCCGTATG
Source organism: Hyphomicrobium sp. (assembly GCA_041659825.1). GTDB lineage: Bacteria > Pseudomonadota > Alphaproteobacteria > Rhizobiales > Hyphomicrobiaceae > Hyphomicrobium_C. The sequence continues at coordinate 3,403 of JBAZXL010000068.1, read as the reverse complement.
TACCCGGCACATTCGAGCCGAATTCTCCGCCTGCGAGATTAATCCCCATAGAGAACGTCATTTAATCCCCTTTTCAATATTGAGCCGCTTGAAGCGAACCGATGCGTCTAAAAAAGCGCACACGTCACCGGTGCCGCGACAAAGCGGCAGCTTTCCAATCCGTGGGTAGAAATTATGAGTGGCGAGAGCCTTGAAAAAATAAGCTCTGCGAGTAGTTCCCCGTTAGTGCGGAGATCTTATGTAAGCCGTTCTGGGCCGTATTGAGGCATCTGCAACTTGCCTTGAGGCGAGGCCCGGAAAGCATTGCGGTACGCTTTCGGTTGGCCGGGGCAGGAGCGTGTGCTTAGTGTCCGCGCCCACCGGCTCGAGATTTGGGACCAAGATCAGGCAACCGACGTTTAATGGACAGAAAGTGACGCAAAGCGTCCCGGATTATTGATGGCCGCTTGCCGAGGGAACGCCTGACATCAGGCTAGGCGCGGCTGCCACGTGGCCCGGAGAGAAACGCCAAAGGAGCCGACCGCCATGCTTCGTACCTATATCCGCAATGGCAGCCAACTCAAGTCAGGGCCGGCTGAGCCGAGGAGTGCGGCCGCTGACCCCGCTTGCCCGCTCGTCTGGTTCGATCTCTTCAATCCGACGATCGAGGAGGACCGGCTCGTCGAGGAGCTCATCGGTGTCAGCATTCCAACGCGGGAGGAGATGCAGGAGATCGAGGTCTCGGCACGCCTCTATCAGGAGAATGGCGCGGAGTTCATGACGATAACGGCTGTCACCCAGCTCGACACCGAGGAGCCGATGACCACGCCGATCACCTTTGTACTCAAGGGCTCAATGCTGGTCACGGTGCGCTATGCCGAGCCGAAGGCGTTCGCCAACTTCATGGTGCGAGCGCTGAAGCCCAATGCCGTGCCGTGCTCTAACGGCGAGCAGATCATGATGGGTCTCATCGAGGCGCTGTTCGACCGGATCGCGGATGCGCTCGAGCAGGTGGGCGTCGACATCGATGCGATCTCGCGCAAGGTTTTCCGCAAGAAGTCGGGTGCCAAGGCTGCAAGCAGCACTCAGGATTTGCAGGCGATCATCGAGCGGATCGGGCAGAATGGCGATCTTCTGACCATGGTTCGCGAGAGCCTCGTCAGCATCAATCGCGTTTTGACCTACCACACGAGCGTCGACCAGGAGGACAAGAAGGTCACGAAGGAGGCCAAGGCCCGCACGAAGGTGCTCTATCGCGACGGTGTGGCGTTAACCGATCAGGCGACGTTCCTGTCGAACAAGATCAACTTCCTGCTCGACGCCACGCTTGGGCTCATCAACCTGCAGCAGAACCAGATCATCAAGATCTTCTCGGTGGCGGCCGTCGTGTTCCTGCCGCCGACGCTGGTTGCGTCCATCTACGGCATGAACTTCGAGCATATGCCGGAGCTCAAGTGGCTGCTGGGCTACCCCTGGGCGCTTCTGCTCATGGCGGCCTCGGCCATTCTGCCGTATCACTTCTTCAAGCGGCGTGGCTGGCTTTAGAGGCGGATTGTGCTCGTCCGGCTTTGGCCTCAGTTGCCTAGGAACGCGCTCATGAAGTCGCCCATCGAAAGGACGCGGGCCGTACCCGTGCAGCTCTCGATTGCACCCGGCGCCAATGTGCATTTCTTGTGGCTGCCGAGCTTGGCGAGCACTTTCTCACAGACGCGCTGGGTGACCTCGCTTCCGTCGACCAGCTTGGCAATCTTCTTCTCGTCTTTCAGCGAGCACTTGTAGATAGCGTCGGGGGTTGTGCAGGTGATGCAGACCTCGGCCGCGCTCGAGGGTGCCGATGATAAAGCAGCCGGGATCACGGCGGCCAGGATCGTGAGACGTGCTCGTTGTGCTCTCATTTCGCTTCCCCTTTTGCCACGCCGCTTCTTCTCGCTGTTTTTGGCTTTTTGGGCGGCGTATCGTGATAGGCCCTCGCGATGGTTTTGGCCATCGCGGACTACGAGACGGCACTGATCCCGAGCATAGAAAAAGGCCCCGTGGATTTCTCCCAGGGCCTTGCAACGCCTTGCCTAGCGGCACCTGCTATCTTAGCGCGCCGCTGCGGAACGTGCACCGAAAGCCTGCTCGAGCGCCCGCATATGGTCGGCGACCTTGTTGACGGCCTCTGGCACTGGAGCGGCCGTGTCCTCCGGCGGCAACATGGCCCGATCGAGCTGCACAATGCGGTCGTGGAGTGCAAAGCTCGCCTCCACAAGATCCTGTAGCCCCTTCGGCAGGTCGGCGAAGCCCTTGGTATGGCCGGGGCGGCCGAGTGTCTGAAGCTTGACGCGCGTCCGCTTCTTTTGTGCTTCCTCGGGCGTGATTTCGCCCTCCTTGAGGGCGCGGCGGATCAAAAGCCAGGAGGCCAGCTCCAAGAGGCGGGTGGTCAGCCGCATGCTCTCGGTCGCGTAAAGAACCGTTACGGTGCTGGGGAGGCCCTTGCTATCACGGCGTCCATCGCCGTCGAGGTAGGACGCGGCGCGCTCGACGAGGGCCATGCCTTCGGCGAATACGCGGTCGAACTGCTCTGAGGCCTGGAACCGCTCTCCAAAGGAGACCGTGACGCCGTCAGAACCGAAAAGACTTTCGAGGCTCGAACTGTTGCTCATGATACGCTTCGCTACAAACGCCTACTAATTGATCACCAATACCACCGGAGGATCTTAATTGGCCAGTGTTAACAAGTTGGCCAAAAGGAGACAGTGGAGGTCTCTCAGTACCCTTGCAAAAAATGAGCCGCCTTTCGGCGGCTCAGAAGTCAACAGGGAGGCGTCAAACAGGGTGGCTAGGCACCACCCAGGATCCAGATGACTGGATAAGGGCAAGATACGCGGTGATTGCTAACAAAGTCTTAATTGGGGCCAAGACTGGGACATGGGCGCGTTCACGTTTGCAAGGGTCGCAAATCCTAACGCCTGCGTCCTTCTGGGAACGGCGGCCGGTTCTGTTCTTAGGTTGCGGTATCGGTGCCTGATGCCACCGTGCGGTTGCGACCAAGGACGCATCCGATAGCTGGCTGATCGGGTTCAATCGGGCGGTGTTGTCCGCTGAGGCGGTAGGTGCGGACGCGGACTCGCGGATGGCGCAAGTACGGCTTATACGCATGAAACGGCCGCTACCACTCAACAAGGCAGCACGGTGACGTGCAACTTCCGCCCTGCAGAGCGAGGGGACGTTGACACGTCGCGCAAGACATCGCCGCAGTGAGGCAATCAGTAGGGCAGCTAGACCTCAATAAGCGGCCATCGACCGCCTAACGCGATGGGCCAGGAGCAGTCGACTTTACGATTTGAAAATGCATGCGCGCAAATGGCCGGTACCGCTGTCGTGCTATCGGGTCGAGGCGCATCGCCATGTAGAACGAACCAACGTGCTGAGAGGGGAAGTC
>JBAZXL010000067.1:0-9799 GCA_041659825.1 Hyphomicrobium sp. | reverse complement strand
GCTCACGCAGGTCGAGAGAATAAGCTCGTGCCATGCCTTGCTGGCCTCCGCCCAGCACCAAGCATGAATCACTGTTCGCTCTCGTTGGGAATCCCTCGCGATTCAATTAAAGTCGGAAAGACTCTAGTTCGGCTCTATTGTTCACTAAATGTTCTTGTTAGACGGAATCCTCCGCGCTACAACGTTCCCATGTCGGACTTGGTGCTGAAGGGAATTCGATGTACGGGACCATTGCGACAGTTGCTTTTGTCGGTGTGGAGGCGCGCGCCGTCGAGGTGCAGGTGAGGATCTCACCGGGCCATCCGGCGTTCGTGATCGTGGGTCTCCCCGATAAAGCAGTGGCGGAGAGCCGCGAGCGGGTGCGCAACGCACTGCATGCGGTGGGGCTCGGTCTGCCCTATAAGCACATGACGGTGAACCTCGCGCCGGCGGATCTGCCGAAGGAAGGCAGTCATTTCGATCTCGGGATCGTGCTCGGCGTCTTGATCGCGATGGGTGCGATCTCGCCGGAAGCCGGCGAGCGGTTTGCGGCGGTCGGGGAGCTGGCGCTCGACGGTTCTATTCGGCCGACGCCGGGCGCTTTGCCGGCGGCGATCGGCGCCAATGCCATGGGCAAGGGGCTCATCTGCGCCGCCGAGAGTGGGCCCGAGGCGGCTTGGGCCGGCGAGGATGTCGATGTGCTGGCGGCGCCGCATCTGTTGTCGCTTATCAATCATTTCAAAGGCACGCAAACGTTGGCCCGGCCAAAGCCGAACCTCGAGCAATCCTTGGGTGTGCTTCCAGACTTGCGCGATGTGCGCGGGCAAGAAAGTGCCAAGCGTGCGCTCGAGGTGGCGGCTGCCGGCGGGCACAATCTCTTGATGGTCGGCCCGCCTGGCTCGGGAAAATCGATGTTGGCAGCTCGGCTGCCCTCTATTTTGCCGCCGTTGACGCCGGAGGAGATGCTCGAAGTGTCAATGGTGCACAGCCTTGCGGGCGAGCTGATGGGCGGCAAGCTCTGTACGCAGCGGCCCTTCCGCGGGCCGCATCATTCGGCGAGCATGGCATCGCTCGTCGGAGGCGGGTCGCGGCCGAAGCCGGGCGAAGCAAGCCTTGCCCATCTCGGTGTCCTGTTTCTCGATGAGCTGCCGGAGTTCCAGCCCGGCGTGCTCGACGCGCTTCGCCAGCCTCTCGAGACGGGCGAGATCGTGATCGCGCGCGCCAACCATCGCATTGCCTATCCCGCGCGAATGCAGCTCATCGCGGCGATGAACCCGTGCCGGTGCGGCGGCGGGTCACCGGGGTCTACTTGTAAACGCGGGCCGCGCTGCGCGGAGGAGTACCAAGCGCGCATCTCCGGGCCGCTGCTCGATCGCATCGACCTGCAGATCGAGGTTCCGGCCGTTTCTGCGGCCGACCTCGTGCTGCCGGCGCCTGCCGAGGGAAGTGCTGAGGTGCGTCAGCGCGTGATGATGGCGCGATCGCGTCAGCGCGAGCGATTTCTGGCTCACGGTATGTCGCGAATGCGGACAAACGCCGAATGTGCCGGCCACCTTCTGGAGCAGGTCGCCATGCCGGACGAGGCCGGCATCGCGCTGCTGCGGCACGCGGCGGAGACATTGCGGCTCTCAGCGCGAGGGTTTCACCGGACCCTGCGTGTCGCTCGCACGCTCGCCGACCTCGAAGGGGCGGAATGTGTCGGACGGCTGCATGTGGCGGAGGCGCTTTCCTACCGCGCAGAGACGCTACGGCAGCAAAAGGCAGCGTGAGCAACGAGGGAGCTCTTGAGGACGGGGTGCTCGTCGCTTGAAAATGCGCCGGTCGACGTGTAGGCCAAGGATGAGCGTTAGACATTCGAGCGAGATCCTTCCGAAATGCGCCGGCCCATCAGAATCGCGCCCTCAATCCTTTCGGCAGATTTCGCGCGTCTCGGCGAGGAGGTGGCAACGGTCGACGCGGCCGGAGCAGACTGGATTCATCTTGACGTCATGGATGGCCATTTTGTGCCGAACATCACGTTCGGGCCGCCGGTGATCAAGGCCATTCGCGGGGCGTCAAAGAAAACGTTCGATTGCCACCTGATGATCGCGCCAGCAGACCGCTATCTCGAGGCCTTCGCGGAGGCGGGCGCCGAGATCATCACCGTGCACGCCGAAGCCGGTCCGCATCTCGACCGCTCTCTGCAAGCCATACGAGCGCTCGGCAAACGCGCCGGCGTGTCACTCAACCCGTCAACACCGGAAACGGTGATCGAGTATGTGCTCGACCGGCTAGATCTCATCCTCGTCATGACCGTCAATCCAGGGTTCGGCGGCCAGGCCTTCATCCCGTCGCAGCTCGAAAAAATTCGCCGCATCAAGCGCATGGTTGGCACGCGTCAGATCGATATTGAGGTCGACGGCGGCGTCACTCCGGAGACGGCTGGGCCGGTCGCTGCCGCCGGTGCGAACGTTCTCGTTGCGGGCTCGGCCGTCTTCAAGGGCGGGACGCGCGCGAGCTACAAGGTCAATATCGACGCGATCCGCACGGCGGCCGAAGAGGCGCGTGCTTAAAGTCCAGAGGTCTCATGTTTCCACTGTCGCACATGCTGAAGTCGTTCGTTCGCAACGGCACCCTCAACGTCATCGACGCGGAGGGCAAGATGCACCTCTTCGGCGGTACGAAGCCCGGCCCCGTCGTGACCATGCGCCTCACCGACCCCGGCCTCTATCGAGGGCTCTTCTTCAATCCTGAGCTGTCGGCGGGCGAAGCCTATATGGACGGCCGCATGAGCTTCGAGAATTCGACGCTACGCGACTTCCTGACGCTTTTCTCGATCAACCGTCTGGCGCTCGGCTCCTATCCGCTGCAGAAGGTTTTGCGCAAGATCTCGCGCGGGCTCAAACGTTTCCAGCAGGCCAATCCTATCGGCAAGGCGCAAAGCAACGTTGCACACCACTACGACATCGGCAACGAGTTCTACCGTCTCTTTCTCGATGCCGGCATGCAGTATTCTTGCGCCTACTTTACGAGCGACGACGACACCCTCGAGCAGGCGCAGCAGAACAAGTTGCGCCTCATTGCTTCGAAGCTCAACCTCAAGCCAGGCCAGCGCGTGCTGGATATCGGCTGCGGTTGGGGTGACATGGCGCTTTACTTGGCGCGGATGGAGAACGTGAGCGTTCTCGGCGTTACTCTCTCGAAGGAGCAGTGCGCGCTCGCCAATGAGAAGGCGAAGATGCTCGGCCTTGCCGACCGGGTGCGGTTCGAGCTTCGTGATTATCGCCATGTCGGCGAGCGGTTCGACCGCATTGTCTCGGTCGGCATGTTTGAGCACGTGGGCGTGCACCACTATCACGAGTACTTCGCCAAGGTGGCCGAGCTCATGACCGATGACGGGCTCATGCTACTGCATTCGATCGGCCATATGAGCCCGCCGGGCACGGCCAGTCCGTGGATGAGAAAGTACATCTTCCCCGGTGCCTATTCGCCGGCCCTCTCAGAGGTCTTCCCGGCCGTCGAGCAGAATAGCCTTTGGGTGACCGATCTCGAGTTCTTGCGGGTGCACTACGCAAAAACGCTGGCGCATTGGGAGCAGCGCTTCCAGGCCAACCGATCCAAGGTGGCTGAAATGTACGACGAGAAGTTCTGCCGGATGTGGGAATTCTATCTGATCAGCGCGGAAATGATGTTCAGGACCGGTAGCCAGCTGGTTTTTCACATGCAGCTTGCAAAAAAGCGCGATGCCGCTCCGATTATTCGCGACTACATTACCGACACGCAGCGTGAGTATCGTAAGATCGAGGACGAGAAGCTCGCGTAGCCCCCAAGTTAGAGGGGGAGCTTCCTTCTGCCGTCTCGGCGCAAATACCGGCGCGCGGCCAAAGCGATCAGCAAATGCAACGGGTGAAGCAAGGCGTCTGGCTCATGTCAGCATTGTCATTTCAGTGATTAGGTTCACGCAAGCAATACAACTACCAATGAGGCTCGAGGCGCCATTATTTCAAGCGCCGATTGGCAGATTATTCCCGCCGGAGCCCTGTGATGTCCGAAGGCGCCATCGATATTGAGAGCAGATTGGCGTTCGTTCGCATCGATGACACAACGCGGCGGCGCGCGCCGGCTATCTGGGCGAAATTAGCTCCGGAAATGCCGGAAATCATGCGCCGCTTCTACGCTCACCTGAAGACCGTGCCAAATCTAGCAAAGCTCGTAGGTACAGGCGAGCAGCGCCTCGCCGCGGCGCAGATCCGGCATTGGACCATGCTTCTCAGCGGCACCCTCGACGCGGACTATTGTCGAAGCGTCCGCGCCATCGGGCGGGCGCATCACGCAATCGATCTCGAGCCGCAATGGTATGTGGCCGGCTATCAGTTCATGCTGGCCGAGCTTTCCAGCATAATTGTCCGATCCTACCGCTTCGCGAGCGAGAACCTGCTTCGCGGCATTGCGGACATCAACAAGCTTGTCCTCCTCGACATGGAGCTGGCGCTCAGCATCTACGAGGAAGCGCAGCGCGAAGAAAAGGAAAGGGCAGGCAAATCTCTTCGCGATGCCGTGCAGGTTTTCGAAGACGCGGCAAAAGATGTTCTTAACGTGGTCGATCAGGCTCGCGGCGCAATGCACCGGACGGCAACTTCGCTCTCCGGGGCTCCCAGGGAGGCGAGCCAGGAAGGGACGCTCGCATCCGCTGCTACACTTAGGACCTCAAACAGTGTGCAGGCCGTGGCGGCGGCGGAGGAGCTGTCGAGCTCCATCAGTGAAATCTCGCGGCAGGTCGATGGCACGCGCGACATTGTGCTGACGGCGCGCCGCGCCACCGATTCATCTGCCGAGAACATCGAGAAACTCGCGGCGGCCGGTGAAAAGATCGCCAATGTCATCAGCATCATCCAGGCGATCGCCTCGCAGACGAACCTGCTTGCCCTCAACGCAACCATAGAGGCTGCACGCGCCGGAGAGTCCGGAAAAGGCTTCGCGGTTGTGGCGCAGGAGGTCAAGGCGCTCGCCACGCAGACCGCGCGGGCTACGGATGAAATCGCGCGGCAGGTCACAGGTATCCAGTCAGCAACGGCAAGCTCGGTCAATGCAATCCGCGAGATCGCGACGACGATCCGTAGCGTCGAGGAGCGAACGTCGAGCATTGCGGCGGCGATGGAGCAGCAAGGGGCTGCGACGCAAGAGATTGCACAAAATGTCTCGGTGGCAGCCGATGCGACGAGCGGACTCGCGAGGAACGTCGACAAAGTCTCCAGCACAATCTCTGCCACCGAAAGCTCGGCAGCAGCGGTGATCTCCGCCTCCGATGAGCTGCAGTCGCAGGCGGGTGCGCTCTCGGGCCTCGTGCGCGACTTCCTGCAAAGTCTTTATTCCACGTCGCTGAACCGCCCGCAGGACAACGATCCAAACCATCGTAGGATGGAGCACCGCCAGCGCGTTTGAGCACGCGACCACGTCCGCCAAACTCGTTCGTACTCGCGGTCTGCATCCACCGCGATGTGCGCCCGTGCCCCTTCCTGCTCGCCCGCGGGGAGGGGTACGGTTTTATTCGGCTCGTTTTTGAGCATCCACAGAGAGGCTGGCGTGTGCTAACGCGTGGCCATGATTGCAGCCCTCCCACCGCTTCCCATCGATGCTGTACTCGACGACCTCGCGCGGGCGCTTCGCGCGCGCAATACGGCCGTGCTCGTGGCGCCTCCTGGCGCCGGAAAGACGACGCGCGTGCCTCTTGCGCTCAGTGGCGAGCCTTGGCTCGGAACGGCCAAAATTCTAGTTCTCGAGCCCCGGCGGCTGGCCGCGCGCAATGCGGCCGCGAGGATGGCCGCCACGCTCGGCGAAAAGGTTGGTGACACGGTTGGCCTGCGTGCGCGCTTATCGACCAAGGTCAGCGCCAGGACGCGGATCGAGGTGATCACGGAGGGTGTGTTCACGCGGCTCATTCTCGACGACCCGGCGCTCGATGGCATCGGCGCTGTGCTCTTCGACGAGTTCCACGAGCGGTCGCTAGATGCCGATTTCGGCTTGGCGCTTGCGCTCGAAGCGCAGCGCGAATTGCGCGGCGATTTGCGGCTTCTCGTGATGTCGGCGACGCTAGAGGGCGGGCGAGTGGCGAAGCTTCTTGGGGAAGCGCCGCTCATTGAAAGCGAGGGCCGCGCCTTTCCAATCACGACGCAGTACCTCGGCCGCAACCCGACGGCTCGCCTCGAAGATCAGGTGACGGACGCCATTTGCCGGGCGCTAAGAGCCGAGAAGGGCTCGGTGCTGGCCTTCCTGCCAGGACAAGGCGAGATCCGGCGCGTCGAGGAGCGGTTGGTGGAGCGTATCCAGGACCCGGCCGTAATCGTTGCGCCCCTCTATGGCGCCATGGATCGCGACGATCAGGACCGGGCTATCGAGCCGGCACCACCCGGCAGGCGCAAGGTCGTGCTGGCGACGTCGATTGCCGAGACGTCGCTCACCATCGAGGGCGTTCGCGTCGTGATCGATTGCGGTGTATCGCGTGTGCCGCGCTACGAGCCGGATGTGGGCGTGACGAGGCTTGCGACTGTGCGCGTTTCGCGTGCCTCAGCAGATCAGCGCCAGGGCCGAGCCGGCCGCACGGAGCCTGGCGTCTCATACCGCTTGTGGGACGAGGCTGAAAACGCAAGTCTTACGCCGTTTACAGAGCCTGAGATCCGCTCGGCCGATCTTGCTCCTCTTGTTCTCGATTGCGCGGAGTGGGGCGTCACTGATCCGAGCACGCTGCTCTGGCTCGACCCGCCACCGGCTGCGGCATTGGTGGCGGCGCGCGAGGAGCTGTCGGTGCTTGGCGCGTTGGACGACCGGGCCTGCATAACCGAGACGGGCAAGCGCATTCGGGCGCTGCCGTTGCCACCGCGCCTCGCGCACATGGTTCTCAAGGCCGCGGAGGCCGGTGCAGCGTTCGAGGCGGCAGATATCGCCGCGCTGCTCGTCGAACGAGGTCTCGGCGGCACTGATACGTCGCTCGAGCACCGGCTCGAAACCTTTCGCCGCGATCGCTCCCGCCGTGCGACAGATATGCGCCGACTTGCCGAGGGCTGGGCACGAGCAGCCGAGGCTCAAATGCAACTCACGCCTCAGCGGGCGAGGGTCGGCGCTGCGGCACTGCTGGCGCTTGCCTATCCGGACCGCATCGCGAAAGCGCGTGGGGCTCCCGGCCAGTTCCTGCTCGCGAACGGGCGGGGCGCCAGCCTCAATGCTACGGACGCGCTCGCGCGCGAGCGCTTCCTCGTCGTCGCCGAGATGCAAGGCACGGCTGCCGCGACGCGCATTCTCATCGCGGCGCGTGCGAGCGAAAGCGAGATCATGGCCTCAGCGGCGGATCGCATCACGGATGGCGACGAGCTCACCTTTGATCGCGAGGCTGCGGCCGTCCGTGCCCGCCGCGTCCGCCGGCTAGAAGCCATCGAGCTTGCAAACGAACCGAGGCAGGTCACAGCGGGGCCGGAGGCCGCGGCTGTGCTTGCTCGCGGTATCGCATCCCTTGGCATCAGCTGGCTGCCGTGGAGCAAGCCTCAGCTGCAGCTGCGGGATCGAATTGGCTTTCTTAGAGAGGCCGAGGGAGACGAGTGGCCCGATCTTTCGGAGGCGGCACTCTCGGCGTCGATTGCGGTGTGGCTCGAGCCGTTTCTCGGCGGCAAGCTCCGGCTTTCCGACGTCACGGCCGACGACCTCGGGCAGGCGCTTGATGCCCTGCTGCCCTGGTCGCTCAAGCGGCGCCTCGACGAGGAGGCTCCGACGCATTTCGAAGCGCCGACAGGCAATCGTCACGCGATCGAGTATGACGGCGCCGGTGCGCCTGCCCTGCACATACGTGTCCAGGAGTTGTTCGGCCTCAAGACGCATCCCGCGATCGCTAACGGCAGGCTCCCTCTGACGCTGCATCTCTTGTCGCCGGCGCACCGACCCGTACAGATCACGCGCGATCTGCCTGGCTTTTGGGCCGGCTCATGGGCGTCGGTCAAAGCCGATATGAAGGGCCGGTATCCGCGGCATCCCTGGCCCGACGATCCGGCGAACGCAGTGCCGACGGCGCGGGCGAAGCCGCGCGGCACGTAGTGAGGCGCAGTCGGGCCAACGGCAGGAGAGCCCCGACGATCCGGCGAACGCAGTGCCGACGGCGCGGGCGAAGCCGCGCGGCACGTAGTGAGGCGCAGTCGGGCCAACGGCAGGAGAGCCCCGACGATCCGGCGAACGCAGTGCCGACGGCGCGGGCGAAGCCGCGCGGCACGTAGTGAGGCGCAGTCGGGCCAACGGCAGGAGAGCCCCGACGATCCGGCGAACGCAGTACCGACGGCGCGGGCGAAGCCGCGCGGCAGTTAGCTTCTGAAAAAGTCTCGAAAGCAAAAAAGAAAGCCGCTCAAAAACTTCGAGCGGCCGAGACAAAACGTTGCGATATCCAAGTCGTTAGTATTTCTGCTTTCTATTTCGAGGCGCGCTTTTTGGCGACTTCCGCCGCCGAAACCTCGCCGGCTGCCACGAGGGCATTGACGCAGGTCGGTTCAAGCTTGGGGCCGGCGTTACGCATGCATTGGCGGAGCGATTCACTGCCGACCTCGTGCGTATTGCAGTGCGCTAGGTAGTCGTTCTTGCAGGCATTCCGCACTTGCTCGCTATAGGCGAATGCGGAACTGGGGACGAATATCGTGAGAGTGAGTAGGCCGAAAAGCAAACCGAATCGCATGAGTCGTCTCTCCTCTGAGGAGCTGTTGATGGAGCCGCGTGGCATGGGGGGCGACCGCTGCAGGTGGGCCTCGCGCCGACGCGGCTTTGCAAGGGTCTGCCCCCAGATGCTACGAAAGCGCCTGATTCGTATCACGATATTGATGTGTTCACGACGCGATTTGCGGGGCGCGGTGCAGGTCGTGCCCGGGGTGTTGCCGCTGAGATCCTGTCAGTTTGGAGCATGCCTGCTATAAGCCGCACTAACGCGAGTCAAACCACGACCTTGCTTGGGAATGCGTTGACGTCGGACCGTGGCAAAGCGCTGAGCTGTTTTGAACAGAGTGGAGATCAAGAGACATGGCCTTGAAGTCCCCCGGCATCCTCACCTTCATGTTGGCGGTGATCCTGACCGTCCTTGCGCTCGTAACCAAGCTCTTCGGGGCAACTATTCCCTACATCACCAATCAGGAATTTTGGGTTCTTCTTGTTGCTCAAGTTGTGCTTATCTTTGGATGCATCATGCGGGGTCTATAGATCCCGCATTTGTCCGGAAATGACTATGCTTGTGAGGTCTATCGTAGCTGCGTCCGCGGCTTCGCGTTTGCTGCTTCGTGGCGATGGTGGGTCGCGCAATGGGCTCTGTGCTTTTCTGTCGCGCGGCGTTCGGCACAATGGTCGATAAGAATAGTTTCGCTCAAGTTATAGGCATGAAGCTACGCAATTTAGGCAATATGACACCATTTGCGGAACGCGCGCGACGGTCGGTGCGCGAGATTGCGCTTGCCGTCATCCTCACCTTGGCCGCAATCGTGTTCGGCCTGCTGGCGCTAGGTAGCCCCGTCTCCGAGACGGCATCCAACGACCGGCCTCAGCCTGCTGTCAGCCACCCGAATTAGGCTGTTTGAGGTTCTGGTTCTCAATCGGAGCCCAAGCGCGTCCACCGAGAATCTACCGCTTTCGCCGAGATTGATGAGGCCCGACGGCTCATACCGGCCGGACGAAGTCTTGACTCACGGGTCTTGCGGCGTCCGGCCGGTATTCTCTTTAGAGTCTTTCCGACTTAGATTGAAGCGTATCCGGAGTTTCTGAGGTAGTTGGCGCACTCGGCTGGTTCGAAGCAACCGAGCAAGCTGCCGATCCGCCTCCACACGGCTTC
>JBAZXL010000066.1:0-9858 GCA_041659825.1 Hyphomicrobium sp. | reverse complement strand
TCCAGCGTGTCATGGCCGCCGCCTGCGCTCAATATGTCATTGCCATCGCCGCCGAACAGTTGGTCGTCGCCATCGCCGCTGCTCAGCCTGTCGTCGCCGGCGCCACCATCCAGCAAATTGCCGCCCGCGCCCGCATTCAAGACATCTTCGCCGCCGCCACCATATAGCCTATCATCCCCCGCTCCCGTGGTCAGGATATCGTCGCCGGTCTCGTCGCCGGCAACGTCGTCGCCAAACACAACGACACCGTATGAACCGCTGCTGATCGTGTCGTCTCCCGCCCCACCTAACAATGTGTCGCGTGCGGCAGCAGTCGGCGAGCCGATGATTTGAATGCGATCGTTGCCAGAACCGCCGTCAATGCTGTTGCCGCCTTCGAGCGCGAAGACAATATCGTTGCCGCTGCCGGCATCGATTGCCAAGCCGTTCTGGAAACGCGCGAACACGATGTCGCTGCCGCCGAGCGTGCGGATGGTCGTCGGTCCGAATTTTTCCTGCACGATAATATCATCAGTTTCGCCGATGCTGCGGCCCGTGACGGTCAACGATAATTGCCCGCCGCCTTCAAACTGGATGTTCGATGGGAAAATCTCGATGTCGGAGGTCACGAGCTGGTCGGTGTTGTAGATGTAGGGCGAGGCAAGCGCGACGCTCGCACCACGGTTGGTGACTAACGTCAACGTCGCCGTGAAACTGTTCGGGTCATGACTGTCGAAAACGACCAAAGGCGTAACGCTCGCACTGCCAATACCCCCAAATCCGAGAACATCCTGCCCCTCAAAGTCGGTAATGGTGGACGTCACGAAGTCCGCAGAGAGAATGAACTGATCCGCTCCCTCTCCGCCCGATAAGACGCCGCCCGTCGTGACGAGGACATCATTTCCCGCGCCGCCGTCCAAAGTCCCGCCGCCGGTCAGCGTATCGTTTCCATCCCCACCAAACATTGCATGACCGCCTTGGAGAACATCGTCACCCAGATCGCCATACAGCGCATCGGAGCCGTCGCTGCTGACGAGCGTGTCATTGCCAGATCCACCGGCCAGCACATCGACGCCCGTGCCGCCATCCAGATAATCGGCGTCGTCACCACCTAGCAATTCGTCATTTCCAGCGCCCCCGAGCAGCACATCGCCGCCGCTTCCACCTTCAAGCCTATCGTTGCCGCCATTGGCGAAGAGATCATCCCGATCGTCGCCGCCTTCGAGCACCTCATCGCTATCGTCGCCAACGATCTTGTCGTCGCCAGCAAAACCGCGATAGATGCGCGGACCGAGCTTTCCAAGCGCCACGGCCCAAGCTTGTTCGGAAATCTGCTCCGGGGCGGCGATTGAGCCGGGTAGCAACAGGTCGTCGTTGATGGTTCCTTGTGGTCCCCAGATGGCGGATTTTACAGCCCAACCAACGATGTGATCAGCAGGAGGAGTTTCGTTGTTCTGGTAGTAAGCCGTTCCGCTGGCGGGCAAATAGATGTACTGTGCGCCTTGCTCCGATACCCAGAAACCATGACCGTTGTCGTAAGGGGTAAAGATCGGTTCTAACGTGGCCACCGGCGCCACGGTAATGACCTGATAGCCGCTCCACCCCCCGGTCGTCGGATCTTTGGTCGGCTGGGTCGCGCCGCCGATCGTGTGAAGCTGACGATAGTCCAAATACTCATCCTGATCTTCTATGACCACGATCCGGATGGACTGCGCGATGTCGATCCCATGCACGACATTGTTAAGGGCAATGTTCTGCGCAACGCCGCCGACCTCGTAGCTCAAGGTCAAATCGCTCCGACCGTCGGCTACGCTCACGATTTCCTGGCGGATGTCGCTTTTCTTGAGCTTGGTACGCGTGCGGATCAAGAGGCTGTCACCCTCTTCGGCGCTGAAATCCTTTATCACCGAGACCGTGGCAAAATCGCCGTCGATCATGAATACATCGGCGCCGCTACCTCCCCATAGCGTATCCATCCCCCGATCGGCCACGAGCAGATCCAAACCCGCCCCGCCATACAGGGTGTCGTCACCAGACCCGCCCTCCAACCGATCGACGTCATCGCTGCCAATCAGAATGTCGTCGGCAGCGCCGCCGACCACGCGGTCAATCCCGGAGCTGACCACTAGGCTCTTGCCGTTGACGCTACTTGCAGTGGCGCCAGATAGGTCAATGTAGACTTGGCCGATCACCCCGCTGGCGTTGAGCTCAGTATCCAACGTGGTCGTTGAATTGATGATCCAGCCGCCGCTGTATTCGTCTGTCAGCACAAAGCGCTTCACCGCATCGGCGGCGGTGCCGACCACCTCCAGACTGGCCCTGATCGTCCCGCTGCCGGCGGCTCCGCGCGCGGCGTCCTCGACGATCAGCTGCCAAGTCCCCGCTGCATCCTCACCGCGGAAGTGAGTGCTGAGCAGATCAACGTCGAGGGTCGTCACCCCCGCCGGATTGCTGGAATGGCCCGCTGCCTGGGGTCGATCGAGGAGCACGCTGCGCGTGCCGCTAGGCGACACCAGTGTGACCACGAGATCGCTCCAGCGGGCGTGGTCAAGGGTGAGATGCACCTTGACTTGCTCAGCGCTCACATCGTCGGCAACCGCGAACGAAAGCGTCTGCCTCCCAGGAAATTGAGCGGTCGCATCAGGCACGGCATATGCGGCCGCGTCCACAGTGGCCGTATAGGCCGGGTCATTGCCCTCCGAAATCCAGCTTTCGGCCAATCGCACAGCGGCCGCCGCATCCACCATGCCGAAGCCAAAATCGTGGCTGTAATGCATGCCGACACCGTTCCAATCGCTGTCATGGTTGGTGAACCATGTCGTGGCGCCCTGGGTGCCGTCGCCGAGATCCTTGCGTGCCGATAGCGCGAGGATGGTTTGCACATCGCGGTAGGAGAGGTTGGGATTGGCCTCGAGCATCAGCGCTGCGATACCTGAAACGATCGGCGCCGCGAACGACGTGCCCTGAGTCTCCGTCGCCTGCGAGCCAATGACCGCGCCGTCGGCCGTCTCGAGTTCAATGCTCGTCGTGACGATGTTGGAGGCAGGAGCAGCTACCAAGACGTTGGCGCCACGCTCGCTGAACGGCGCGGCTGGCTGAGTGCTGCCGCCGACGTTGCCAACGCGATTTATGCCGCCGACAGTGATGGTGAACTCGTTCGACGTCAGCGTGCTGAGACCTGCGTCGAAGCCCTTGGCGCGGTCGTTGCCTGCGCCGAAGACCATGACGGTGCCTAGACCTTGACGACCGTTCTTGGCCGCAGCCCCGATGCTGACGAGCTCTGCCACCGTTTGGAATACGATCGCCGGATCGCCCGAGACGAGACTTCCAAGCCAGCCGAACGCGTCGGGATCACCCTGTGTCCAGCTATTGTTGACGACGTCGTAATCCTGCATTTTTCGCAGGTCGGAACGGAACGTGGCTACCGCCGCGTTGGGACTGGCGAACGGCTCGAACGCCTTCGAATCGAGAGTGGCGCCGTAGGCTACGCCCACGCCGCCAATGCCGTTGCGCGCCGCGCCGATCACGCCGGCCACCTCCGTCGCGTGCACCGAGTGGTCGCGCGTGTCCTCGAATGAGGCGCTCTTGTTGGCCACGAGATCGAGGTGATTGAGATCGGCAGCCTGGCGCTCGACAGCGAACTCGCCACTCGGCTCGAGCACCAGCACTTTGACGCCTTTGCCCGTATACCCCGCCTCCCAAGCGCTCGGCGCAGCGACGGCGCCCAAGTACCACTGCTTGGCGAAGTCCGGATCCGTTGGCGCGTTACTCGACGTCAGCAGCACGCGCCCCTTCATCTCGCCTCGCAGCGTCGGATCGGCTACGTTCTGCACGGTGGGACCGGCATTGCCCTGCGCATCTTGCGCCCGATAGCTGAACTCCATCGGGCCGGAGAAGCCAGGCTTCGGCGTGAAGACCACGCTCTGCCGGTCGGCGCTCAGCGCGACGATGCCGCCTACCGCGTCGCCGACCCAGGTGAGCGAGATCTGCGGGGCGGCAAGGTTCTGAAAGTCGATATCGTTGGCGATGAGCGTCGAGGCCGCAATCGTCACGCTGCCGCTCGCCCCGATCGCGAGCCGGTCATCGACCGGCAACGGCGCATTGAGGCCGAGATCGAGCGCAGTGACTGCCTGACCCGATTTGAAGGAGAACTTCTCCACGTTCGTGACGTGCACCGTGCCGTCGACGATGCCTTCGCTGCCAAGGCCGGTGATCAGAAAGCCGCCGCCCGGAGCGGCAGCGAAGCGGTAGTTGGATAATGGACCGTTCAGCTGCAGCAGATCGATGCCATCGCCACCGTCGATCGTATCATTGTCCGCCGACGCAATGACCACGTCATTGCCAGCACCGCCATCGATGCTGTCATCGCCCAAGCCACCGTCGATCACGTCGCCGCCGCCCCCGCCGATGAGCTGGTCGGTGTCGCGACCGCCGCGGATCAGATCGTCGCCGTCGCCGCCCATCACGACGTCGTTGCCGTCCTGGCCCGACAGCACGTCGTCGGCGCCGCCGCCGAGGATGAGGTCGTTGCCGGCCGCGCCATCGATGAAGTAGTTGTCCGCCCCGCCACCGATGAAGACATCGTCGCCGTAGCCGCCGTAGACAACCTCGACATTCACCTGCGCGAGGTTGAGCGCCACACCGCGGTCGTCGGCGACGAGGACCGTGTCTATAGCAGAGCCGCCGTCGATATCGCTCGGAACGTCCTCGGCATCGATCACCAAAAGATCGGCGCCCGCGCCGCCCTGGAACGTGTCCGCACCACCTAACCCGATGAGCCAGTCGTCGCCCGCCGTGCCGACGAGCGTATCGCCGCCGGCCTCCCCCTGTGCCTGCGAGGCGCCGCTGCCATTGAGATCGATCGTGACGCCGAACGCGCTTACCGCAAACAGCCCCGAGACGCCGTTGAACGTCACCTTTCTGATCTCGGGCGTGTAGTCGGCCGTCGTTGACTGCACCGTGCCTCCGCTTGGCCGCAAGTCAACGTCCCATAGCGTGCGCGTGCTGCCGTCCGTGAAGGTCGCGACCACGCCGCTGACACTGCTCTGGCCGGCAACAGATCCGGTGACCGGCGTCAGATCAATCGCGGCGATGCCGATATCGGCGAGGCCCTCGAGCTCGCCCGCGCTCGCATAGGCATCCTGGTTACGGTCGGTCCAGATCTTCAATTCGCTCCAGGCCGCATCACCGGCGTCGAGCCTGCCGTCGCCGTTCGCATCGAGCGTCGAGAGCGCTGGCTGAGCACCGTCTCCCGCAACGCCGAACAGCTCGGAGCCGTTGTTGATGCGGCCGTCGCGGTTGACGTCCATCGCCAGCAGCGGATCGGTCGGCGCCGCCCACGAGATGCGCTCCGGCGTGCCGTCCGCGTCGAGGTCGAAGCCCGCGCCGAGGGCGCCGAGCCGCACCCCGTCGCTATTGCCATCGAGGACGATGGGATCGATGTAAGGAATTCCTTCGGCGTCGCCTTTGAGTTGGATCTGACTGAGGAAGCTGCTGCTGTCCGTCGCGTACCAGCCATAAGCCTGCGAGCCCGAAGAGCCTTCTGCGCTTGGTCCAAGAAGAATTGTCTGACTGCCGTCGATCTGGATTTGCGTCCCGTCGTACAAGCGAACCGAACCGCTCTGGCCGGAATCTGGGGTGAAGCCGATCCAGCGACCCTGGCTGTCATAGTGCACCATGCCAGTGAACGTCGTACCCTTGTAGCTAACCGAGCCATGGTTGCTCGAGCCAACCGCAACGATGCTGAGCCCTGAGCCGGTCTCCGCAAAGACCGTCGTGCTGCTGGGGAACACCTGCGCCCTGAGCGCCGCCAACTGCGCGTCGAGGCCATAGAGGGAGTTGTTTCCGGGACGCGTTCCACCTGTGACCTGATTGCTGGGCGAGCCGTTGGCGAAGCCGCCCTCGTTGACGTACTGCGCCGGCATCGACGCCGACCAGCCCGCACCCGCTCCCAGCAGCCCCTGCGCGCCCGCCACCTGCCCCACTGTGCGGTTCAGATCCCCAGGATTGAGACCTGTCGTGTCGGTCGCCAGGTCGAAGATGGTGGGGTTCCTGGCCACCGCATTGGCAAGCGCCCGTGGGTCCGGAATCGTCGCCACCGGCCGCCCGCCGACTGTCAGGCTCGTGGCGCCCGTGTCGGGGTCGACGCGCAACGTGCGCGATATCCCTCCGGACGGTGGGAAACCCACATCATAGGAACCCGACGGCGCGGATCGGATGATATTGTAGAGATCCCTTGTTGCACTTGCGATGTCGCCGGAGTTCTGGTGAATAATCTCCGCCACAAATTGGACAATGACCAGCGCATCAAGGGCTGAGAACACAATGTTGACGCCGGGTATGAGCCGGACGGCAATGCGCTTTATCGCCAGCTCTGCGACCCTGCTCGCGATGCCGGTCGCCGAGAGGGAATTGTTGAGCTTGAGGACGTTCTCGCCCAACGCCCGGTTTCTGGCCGGATCGCTCCCACTCGCCAGATTCGACTCGATCGCATTCACGAAAGTCTTGAACTCGGCGTTGATATCGGCCGCCCCGGGTCCAAGAATCGTCTTGCCTTGGCCCTTTATGGAGCCGATCAGCTCATCGGCAACGGCGGCTTGGCCTTTCTCGAGGCCGGCGAACCAGAGCTTCCCGTCGCCGAGCTCGCGCAACACCCGGACGCGCTCGTTCCACTGGATCGCTTCGGGGCTGCCCGTGGGGTTTGTGGCCGCACGCTCGAAGACTTGCAGCGCTCTCGTATTATTGTCGCGGATGAGGTCGTTTTGGGTATCGATACTGACTTGCGAAAATTTGAACGTCGCGTTGGCGTCGGCCGTGTTGATCCCCAAGGCCTGGAGCTCTGCCAGGAACGCTGATCGCGTCTTGTTTATGAAATTGCCAGAATTGATGTCGCCGAGGCGGATCTCCCAGCCGGGGGCCGTGACCCTCGTGCCATCGGCAAGCGTAATCTGGCCGCCTTGCGCCACCACGTCGGCGCGCGTCTCGACGAGACGAGTCCCACCGAAGCGCGTGTCGGTGAATTCGTCGACGCCGCCGAGTTTAATAAAATCCGAGAGCCGCTGCGCGCGCTCTGCGTAACTGCCGTAGTTGTTGGGCGTGAATTGCGGTTCTCGAACCCACAGTTCAAATGTTTTGACGAGTTGATCGTTGATGCTGGGATGAGCCCCGTGAGCAGCTATGCCCTTCGAATAAGCCTCTCCAGGATTGGCAGAATGCCACGAAAGATTGTCGACGGCATTGTCGATATTGAATAGCGGGCGACCATCGGGGCCAACTACTTTGCTAATTTCCCGATAGAACCGTGACTCTTTGATCACATTGGCTTGGGGGATGGAGTGCGACCTTCGCGGCGCCGACATAGTATTCGGTGATTGAATACCAAAGCTACGATAGTCGTCCGCCATCGTCCTCTCCCAAATAAGATCAGCAATGCCCGCGATATGTGTGGGATGATCGTGCAGTCTCAATTCGTTCCGCTGGAGCGCCTCACTCCACCGATGATTCGTAATATTTCCGGCCGGTATGGGGATAGTTCCTCAAATCCCCCATACTGTAGCCTCGCAGACCCCGCTCCATGGCTTCCTGCTCGAAGACACGCGTGCAGAAGACAATTGCGCGACTTACGCGATCCAGAAAGAGATGAAACCGTTGATCAATATCGGGACGAAGCGTGATTGGTCCAATATCTCTGAGATACACGTAATCCTCCCCGTCGATCTCACCTTTGATCACTGTCGCTTTGGTCCGTCCCCAGTCGATCGCGTCGATGACGCGCACGACATCCCAGGCATAAAACTGCTCCTCAGTGGGCTGCCCGTCAGAAAGCAGGATCTGAACCGGAATAAACTCGATGGCAGACGGGTCCACCTCTAGGCAGAAATCGATCCAGCGTTTACTGACTATTGCGAAACCCGAAAACCAGTGAAAATCCCACGTCGGGGCGTCACTCGCCTTCAGCTTAAATTTCGGACGTTCAGGCAATCGAGAAAATCCCCGTCCGTCTCCGAATGCCCTGACACCAAGATTTGGATCGTTAATCCAATCGATTCCACCTGCCTCGACTGAGACTAATCCAAACCGCACATACGGGCTTCTCTCACTTTCCGCGCCCTGCCAGTCGCCTGGCTGATAGGTGCATTCGCGCTGCTCGCCGCGTTTGAGATCGCGGTAGGGATCGAAACGGGGCTGATATTGTTCCATGGTTGGTCTCCTCTGGACTGCCGTGCCTTGCCTAGGATTAGCTTCACGCGCCGCCAAGCTCTGCATTCCAGCCCTCCAGGGCACCAACGCCCGCACGCATCCTTAACTAAAGACGTCTGACGCGGTGCCGTTGCGAATCTCGGGCTCAGCTCCGTCGCTCACGCGGCGGCTTTGCGACACGCGTTGTCGTTTGCTGCGGCCGCAACGCCGAACAGCTCGGAGCCGTTGTTGATGCGGCCGTCGCGGTTGACGTCCATCGCCAGCAGCGGATCGGTCGGCGCCGCCCACGAGATGCGCTCCGGCGTGCCGTCCGCGTCGAGGTCGAAGCCCGCGCCGAGGGCGCCGAGCCGCACCCCGTCGCTATTGCCATCGAGGACGATGGGATCGATGTAAGGAATTCCTTCGGCGTCGCCTTTGAGTTGGATCTGACTGAGGAAGCTGCTGCTGTCCGTCGCGTACCAGCCATAAGCCTGCGAGCCCGAAGAGCCTTCTGCGCTTGGTCCAAGAAGAATTGTCTGACTGCCGTCGATCTGGATTTGCGTCCCGTCGTACAAGCGAACCGAACCGCTCTGGCCGGAATCTGGGGTGAAGCCGATCCAGCGACCCTGGCTGTCATAGTGCACCATGCCAGTGAACGTCGTACCCTTGTAGCTAACCGAGCCATGGTTGCTCGAGCCAACCGCAACGATGCTGAGCCCTGAGCCGGTCTCCGCAAAGACCGTCGTGCTGCTGGGGAACACCTGCGCCCTGAGCGCCGCCAACTGCGCGTCGAGGCCATAGAGGGAGTTGTTTCCGGGACGCGTTCCACCTGTGACCTGATTGCTGGGCGAGCCGTTGGCGAAGCCGCCCTCGTTGACGTACTGCGCCGGCATCGACGCCGACCAGCCCGCACCCGCTCCCAGCAGCCCCTGCGCGCCCGCCACCTGACCCACCGTGCCGTTCAGATCGCCAGGATTGAGACCAGCCGTGTCGGTCTCAAGGTTGAAGATATCCGACATGGTCTTCACCAGTGGATCTATGATGCCCTCTGCAATTGACTCTCCTACGTCGCGATAGAATTGATTTATCTTTTCGTGCACCTCTTCTCCACCAATCTCTTTGAGCCAATCAACTACTGCCCCGCGCGCATTACGGCCGGCAATGGATGCTACTATCGGATTAAACAAGAGCGGCGACAATGTCGCCAAACGACCTACGACAAAGCTTCCAAGAATCGTTGCAGGCAGAACAACTCCCACCGGCAGGGCCCAAGATGCAGCCGAAACGCCTGCAAACAATGCCGCTCCGATCAAAGCGTCTGTTCCAAATTCAACCGCCGCCGCGGCAAAGGACGCTGATGTTATATTGAGAGGTGTGCTATTCCACTCTCCATCGATGAGGGACTGCCCCGTCCAACGCAATGCCTCGTTCGTGAATTCGGCAAGGGGACTGCCGTTGGCGTCACTCGTTGACAAACTCAACATAAACTGCCCGGCTTCACGGCGCGCATCTTCCACAAGCGAATTTGCGTAGTTGGAGAAGGCCGTTGCCGCTAGGTCACCGACTCATTAAATCGCATCCAGATGCGAAGTGCGGCAAGCTTCACTGAGGCGAGGAAGTTGGCGTCGTGCTTGTCGAAGCGGGTGGCGACGGCGCGAAAATGCTTGATGCGGTTGAAGAACCGCTCGACGCGATTGCGAT
>JBAZXL010000065.1:0-10426 GCA_041659825.1 Hyphomicrobium sp. | reverse complement strand
AGGTGATCTCGATCGAGCCGTCGGGGAGCAGTTCGGCGGAGCCCTCGCCGGTGATCTCGTCCATCTCGTCGAAGCCGGCCCATGTGAAGAAGACCATGGCCGGGCTGTAGCCGAGGTCGAGGCCGGCCTGCATGGCGCCGAAGGCGATCTCGCCATGGTTGTCGGCACCGATGACGATGGTGGCGGGCGCGACCAGGTCGAGATAGCCGCGATCCCACAGATCGGCCTCAACGATCTGCCAACGGCCGATCAACCGGCAGTGCGCCAGCACACTCATGTCGACGCTGCCATGAGCTTCGGCAATCGCACCAGGTTGTAGGCGGCGGCGCTGAAGGTGAAGGCCCATTCGACGCGGTCGCGGCCCCGGAACTTCGTCTTGTCCTGCCCGGCGACCGTCTTGATCCAGCCGAACGCCTCCTCGATCCGCTTGCGGATGCGCTGGCTGACGGCATAGCCGCCGTGCCGGGTCGTGCGCCCATCGATCGCCGATCGTCGCCCCTTCGTGTTCTGCGCCACATGCGGGGTCACCTTCAGCGAGCGCAACTCGTTGACGAAGTCCTGCGCGTCATAGGCCTTGTCGGCGCCGAGCGTGATCGCCCGCGCCCGCTCGGCGTGCGGCTCGATCATGTGCAGCGCCGCCACCCGCTCGGCATGCCCATCAGCCTGCGTCAGGCAGGCATCGACCAGAAGGCCATGGCGGTTCTCCATCAGCCCATGCCCCATGAAGCAGAGCTTCGCCTCCTTTCCCGCCCCCTTGCGGTAGAGCCGGGCCTCAGGATCGGTGGTCGAGCCATGCGTCTGGTTCGACCGCCTCTCGCCGTGGAAGTCCGCCTCGGCGTTGCGTCCGCCGCCTGCCGGCGGCTCGCCCGAACCATCCTTCGGCTTGACGCTCTTCATCGACGCCCAGGCCTCGATCAGCGTGCCATCGACCGAGAAGTGATCCGTGGACAGAAGTTGCTTCACCTTGGGCTGGGCCAGCACCGCGCCTAGGAACTTCGCCGCGATGTCGCCTGCGAGCAGCCGGTCGCGGTTCTTCGAGAACACCGAATGATCCCAGGCCGCGTCGTCGACGCCAATGCCGACGAACCAGCGGAACAGGAGATCGTATTCCAGCCGTTCCATCAAAAGCCGCTCCGAGCGGATCGAATAGAACGCCTGCAACAACATCGCCCGCAGCAGCTTCTCCGGCGGAATCGATGGCCGCCCGATCGGCGAGTACAGCGCCGCGAAGTCACGCTCCAGCGCCGACAGCGCCTCGTTCACGATCGTCCGGATCGCCCGCAGCGGATGATCCCGCCGAACCCGCGCCTCAAGATCGACATAGCTGAACAGTTCGCCCGTCTGTTCGTCCCCGCCCCGCATGCATCGCGCTCCGAACCTCTTCAGAGCTAATGAATCATGCCAACGACGCCCGGAAAAGCGCCTTCTTCAACAACCTGCTAGAGAGGCACAGAGCGACCAGTCGTGGCCCCGAGCGCCATGAAAGCATCGTTCGCGAGTGCCGCCGCGTGCTGCGGTGGTTCAGCCGGGCAACCGACATTGGGGCAGGGAAATCAAAGATTGTGTGTGCTCTTGTATCGAGCCATCGTATCGATGGCTTCTTGCGAGAGCGCCGGAGTAAATACGGGAACAGGAACGAACCCTCTCGGTAGTTTGGGAAATTTAATCGTTTCTGTGGCGCGTCGATCGAGGCGTTCGGCGAGTTCATTGAAAACGTAGAAAGATTTTTCAAAATACGCTTTTAGTCTGTCAGTGTCGGCCAAAATATTATCAATTTTCTCTGCGAAGAGAGGATCGCTCGGGAATACGTAGAGCATATTGTTGAATTCATACACGTTGACATACATAAAATGCGCAATTGATTTGTATTTAACCCACATATTGTTGAAATTCTTCCAAGAGTAATCCCATTCTCTTTCATATTCGTCGCATTTCTGGAAGAAATAATGTGCCTTTTTGATGCTGACTCCGCGTGACGAGTTTGGAGGTGTCGGCTGTGAAGTAAGTAAAAATTTGACAATATCCGCTGCAAATAGGTCGAGTGATCCGTTCTCTTTCCAGTCGGTTATATTAATCTCTAAGAAGTCTCCGCCAAAAATATTGGACAATAAATCTATGATTTTTCCTTCTATCAATTGCTTTGCTGCTTCTTTTGTTTTGGTCGTTCCTGGGCTTCGGTTGGCGTGATGGGCCTTGTACAGGCAATCGTATATCTCAAACGCGAAATCCGCCGCTTTTGGGTTGTGTGGGTGTCTTAAATAGCAAATAAATCGTAAAAATGCTTCTTGTCTTTGAAATATTGTATCTTCCTTCTCGGCGAATAGTCCTCTAATCGATGTTTCCAATGAAATTAGGTATTTAGGCTTCATCGAAAGTCTTTCATTAAACGAGATCGAAGGGGCGACTCTGAATTCGAGCGTACATTACGCTCAAGTCGTTGCAACGAGAATCCGGCGTTTAAGGAGGATGGCGCAAGGTTAGTTGGCGCCGACGCTTTCAACGGCGAGATCGAGCAGGAAGCGGACCCGCATCACCAGCCGGATCACCACTTCATGTCGGAAGCGCGGTGCGGCTTCGCAAGTGTTTTGATTAAGAGCGCTGTCGATTATCTGATCAATCTGCGTGGCTCGGTCGAGATTTATCGTATCTCTCTTGAATTTTCAGAGCGCTTTTTGACGTGATTTCGTCAGTACTTTTGAATATAATTGACATTATTGTAGTAATGTTCTAATCTATATTGGCGCGCGAACTATCGAATCCCTTCCCATATTGCTGCGCTGCCTTGCTTCCATATCCCTGGAGGCGCTGTGCTGCGCGCCATTCTCCTGGAGATTGTTATGCTCGGCCGTCAGGCGAAGACGTTATCGCTATCGATGCAGGCCCGCTTGCTGACGCGGGTGCGGGATTCCCCCTGGCCAGCGCGCGATCGGGTAATCGTGTTGCTCTCGATGCGGGCGGGATTGCGCGCCGGCGAGATCGCCCAGCTGACATGGGGGATGGTCCTCAATGCCGAGGGCGCCATCGCCGAGGTGATGAGCTTGCCAGGCCAGATCGCAAAGTACCGCTCCGGACGGCGGATCCCGCTGCATCGCGACCTGCGGTATGCCTTGCGGATTCTCTATCGCACGCTGCCGGTTGCCGCGCATGGCCCCCACGCTCCGGTTGTGCGCTCGGCGCGCGGCAGTGCGATGCGGCCAAACAGCATCGTCAATTGGTTCACTGACCTTTATCGCGAGCTCAAGCTGGAAGGATGCTCGTCGCATTCAGGCCGCCGGACCTTCATTACGAATGCGGCGCGGAAGGTCCATCAGGCCGGCGCTTCGTTACGCGATGTCCAGATGTTGGCTGGGCATCGCTCGATTGAGACGACGCAGCGCTATATCGACGGCGACAGCGCCGCTCAGCGCAAGCTCGTCGGGCTCATCTGAGCGCCTGTTTGCTATCGACGTCTCCTGAGGTGCGAGCGCGCTCAGTCCTTCCTCCGGATCAAATCCTCCGGAGCGACTCCAAGCGCTTTGGCTAGCCAATACAGATTGTCGATCGAGACGGCGTGAAGCGAGCGTTCGAGCTTGCTGACGTTAGTGCGATGCAGCTCGGACCGGGCCGCTAGCTCTTCCTGACTCATCTCGCGCGCCGCTCGCAGCCGCCGGACATTCAGGGCCACGGTGTCTCGCAAGGGGCTGATGCGGTCACGCTTCACGCCCGCATATCCGGGTCTTGACGCGTTTATGACTACAGCGTTTATGCTACAAAAAAGGGAGAGTGGATATGACTGACAACCAGCAGGTTCAGGCCGATGGTGCCCGGATCACAAAGCTCAGCTGGTATCGACGATTCTGGTTCGTCTTCGGCCTGCTCGCCACGATTGCTCTACTGGCGAAGCTCGAGCCGCTAATCGCCACCGTGCTCGCGGTCGCGTTTCTCGCCTTGATCTGGACCGGGCCGATCGGCGGTTTCGGGAGCGGGCTCATGGCAAAAAGCCGAAAAGCCTTCATCACGCTGGGAATGGTGCTTTTCCTCGGCTGGACATGGCTCGGTGCCGTTGCTCAAGCCCAATCGCTACCGCTCGATGAACATGATTATCCGCTCTGTGACAGTGCCGAGATGAAACAGGCAGTCAAGCAAACGCTGAACGCCGCGCCTGCGGCCCGCACGCGCGGCTTCAAGGCGCTTGAGGTACTCAATGGTGTTTCCGCCAGCGCGCATGTGTTGCCGCCGCCGAGGGATAACGAGACTGCCGCTGATGCTGAGCAGCGCGAGCAAATAGCCGACCTGTTGCGCGGGTTTTGCGTCTACGATGTTCTGACCAATGAAGGTGCGCGGTCCGTTGAATCGACATTCCGTTGGATCGATAGGACAGGCGGTCGCTACTTCATCGAAGTCCGATAGCGGTCCGGCGCCTGCGACGTGACGCGCCACTACTGGTCGGCGCGTCGGT
The DNA here is from genome assembly GCA_041659825.1 of Hyphomicrobium sp. GTDB lineage: Bacteria > Pseudomonadota > Alphaproteobacteria > Rhizobiales > Hyphomicrobiaceae > Hyphomicrobium_C. The sequence continues at coordinate 5,988 of JBAZXL010000065.1, read as the reverse complement.
CACGTAGCAGCGTCAATCCGGCGCTGGGGACTGTCAGGATTTCCGTGTGAGGGCGGCCATAATGGACCCGATGGAGGTTCCCGATGGCACGACGCAAAGCCCCCCGTATTCCTGACGCGCTTCTGGATCAGCTATTGTCCGGCGCCGATCCCAAGACGGCCTTCGACCCCAACGGGCTGCTCGACGATCTGAAGAAGGCCTTCGCCGAGCGGGCCCTGAACGCCGAGATGGATCACCATCTGGCAGGCGACGAGAGCGGCAACAGCCGCAACGGCTACGGCCGCAAGACGGTGACGACCGAGACCGGCCGGATCGAGCTGGAGATTCCGCGCGATCGGCAGGCGACGTTCGATCCGCATCTCATCGCCAAGTATCAACGCCGCTTCCCGGGCTTCGACGACAAGATCGTCTCGATGTATGCCCGCGGCATGAGCGCCCGCGAGATCGTCGGGCATCTGCGCGAGCTCTACGGCATCGAGGTCTCGCCCGATCTCGTCAGCGCCGTCACCGACGCGGTGCTCGACGAGATCGCCGCCTGGCAGGCAAGGCCGCTCGAGCCGGTCTATCCACTGGTCTTCTTCGACGCGCTCAGGGTCAAGATCCGCGACGAGGGCGTCGTCCGCAACAAGGCCGTCCATATTGCCCTCGGCGTCCGCGCCGACGGCGCCAAGGAGATTCTGGGCCTCTGGCTCGAACAGAACGAGGGCGCGAAGTTCTGGTTGCGCGTCATGAACGAGTTGCGCAACCGCGGCGTCGAGGACCTGCTGCTGGCCGTCGTCGATGGTCTGAAGGGCTTCCCCGACGCGATCCGGGCCGTCTTCCCCGAGGCGATGGTCCAGACCTGCATCGTCCACCTGCTGCGCCACAGCCTCGACTTCGTCTCCTACAAGGACCGCAAGCCCGTCGCCGCGGCGCTGAAGGGCATCTACCGCGCCATCGATGCGGCCGCCGGCGAGGTGGCGCTCGGCGCCTTCGAGGAAAGCCTCTGGGGCCGCCGCTATCCGGCCATCGCCCAGAGCTGGCGACGCGCCTGGAGCGAGGTCGTGCCGTTCTATGCCTTCCCGGCCGACGTCCGCCGCATCCTCTACACCACCAACGCGATCGAGGCGCTGAACGCCAAGCTGCGCCGCGCCGTGCGCGCCCGAGGCCACTTCCCGACCGACGAGGCTGCCATGAAGCTCCTCTTCCTCGTCTTGAACCGCTCCGAAAAGGAGTGGAAGATGGGTCCTCGTGAATGGGTCATGGCCAAGGCCCAGTTCGCCGTCATCTTCGGCGAGCGCTTCACCAGGGCCATGGCGGCCTGATGTTCAACCCGCCGCCCTCACACGGAAATCCTGACAGTCCCCGGCGCTGACCCCATTCCAAAAAACACGAGCTCTCCAGCATGATCTCAGATCGTGAACGCGATCGGCTGCCCAAATCGCAAACCGAAACGATAATCACGCGCATCATTACCATCAGCGTCCGCGGCCGCTATCAATTCCCTCTCCATAGGATGACGCAACGGGTCATCCTGCTCGAATATCTAATCGATGCCCTCGCAGAGCGAAGCGATTGGGCTGACATCGATGCCGTGCTACTTCCCGGCGGCTTCTTTCGAATTGCGGAAGCAATTGGAAGAAGGTCCCAGCCCGAGCGCAAAGCGATGCTCGCTCTGGATGAGGCCGGATTGGCCGGGGCAGGGGCCTCCCGCTTTCTGCATGCGCTTTGGCCCAGCGCGGCATTGGTCATCGGCATCGATAGCGAACCGCTCAGTCGAAAGCGGGGCGGCGATCAAATGGTCGCCGCCTGGCAAGACGGTGTTTTGATTGGGCTGGCTCGCAAAGCCTTCCCCGTCAGGAGTGAGACCAATGGCGACGAGCCCTGCTTCTGGGCGGCGCTCCAGGATGCTGACGATCCCGATCGGATTGTGACGTTGCGGCAAGGCCAGCGTGCGGTGCTCCTGGCCTGCTACGACGCCTTCGCGGTCCGAGCACTACATGGCCGCGAGTTTGCAGACTTGCAGGCGCTTCGATTGATCGCTGACGGGACAGGTAAAATTCGGGCCCCTGATCCGGCTGAGCGAGGTGATCACCTGCGCCGCTGGCTAGCTATGCTGGAGATATCTCCTCCCGATCTCGGGCTCATCGCAATCCATGAGTTCGACCGCCCTGGGCGGGAGGGCTATTGGCAGCGTCACGGCATCGCCGGCGCATCAGCCGCGCTCCGGGGCGCACCCATTCTGGCAGCGTCGCACTTCAAACTGCAGCTGCCCGCTCAGATCCAGCGGAGCACCCTGGCCTCAAGCGGGGTGGCGACCGATCATCTCTGGCAAGGCCAGCGCCGGACATCTCAACGGTTGCTGCCGAGCGATGGGTTCATCCTGCCTACGAAGAGCGGCAACCCGATCCTGCTCATTCGCCTGTTTATCACATCCCACAAAAGGAACGTATCATGAACAAAATATCGCCGTCCAATTCCGATGCACAAGCGGCCGCTGTCCGCGAACTCAATGATCGGTTCCGGAATACGCTTGCGGGCGGCACCGTGGTCCTGACCGCTGCTGTCATCGCGCTTGGTCGCGCTGCCCAACGCGAAATCATCAGTCAGGTCCGTACCTTCTCGGACTTCAACGAAGCCAATGATCCCTTCGGCGAACACGATTTCGGCGCCTTCACCTCGGCCGGCGAGCGGCTGTTCTTCAAGATCGACTATTTCAATCTGGATATGACAGCGGGTTCCGAAAATCCTGCTGATGCCACTATCACCACTCGCGTGCTAACCATTATGTGCGCGACAGACTGGTGAGGTCGGAAACGCAATCACGAGCGAGGTTACTTACACGGGGTCTCTTCGGAGATTGAGGGATTGCTCCACGCCAATAGCTGCGAGTAAGCGCCCAATCCTTGATCTCACGAGTTCTTTGTTTAACCCATTGACTTTGATGTCATATTGTGACCCCTCTGGGAATGCGCGTTGAAATTTAAATTCAACGCTTTAGCTTCAAGTGGAGATGGGGTCTCCCTTCGGCGCTGAATCGCAGCTCAATACTACGACGAGGATCACGCGTATGGGGCCATCGGTCACAACCCTTCGATCTCATTGCAGAACCTCCGCGGCATGACCAGCCGCCGCCGTGATCGAAGGCCGGAAACTCCAGCTTCCAGCGGTCTAACGGGTGGGTTCGGATCACCGTGGCAGGTCACGACATATGTTTACGACCGCGATGCGGGAGCCGCGACTCGCGCAGTTTGAGGAAACTAAATTCTGCCCCGCTTAACCTGCGCAGCGCGTAGGCGCGTGGCCAGTTCCGGATATGCTGCGGGGTAGTTAATTATGCGCGAATATGCCTTTCGATCTGTCACTCGTCCTGTGGCCTCATAGTGTATTACTACTGAATCGAGTTTAGCTAGATCAGCAGATTCGAACGCTGCTTTGACCTCAAGCCAGGTCTTCCAATACTCAGAGGCTCTGAATTTTTTCGAGTGCAGGCGGACGTAGCCAGGGTGCTTTGTTCGACCGGTTAGGATGGTCGAGCCGGTGTGCTTGTAGTGTTCCAGGAATTGCGCAACGACCTTTTCGCTCCGGCCGTTGCGCCGTTCTCGCTCGGCATTGAGGCGCGCGAGCAGAGCCTCGCCATAGTACCCAGCGGCTATGCCTTTGGCTGCGCCAGTATCAATCGAAAGCGGTGCGCCGCTCTCGACATTCTCGACGTAACGCTCGGCCCGTAGTCGCCGTTCGCTCTTTCTGGTGACGACGATCTGGTCGAACTCCTCTCGAATATCATCGCCAGCAGCGCCGTCACGGATGGATTTTGCCAGGACCTGGTCAGCGTGCGGCGGCAGCCCGGCTCGCACCTCCGCCATATAGGACTCAGCTCGCTCGCGCGCCTTTCGTTCGCGCTCGGACTGCCTTGCGATGAATGCGTCTTCGATCTTTTCGATCATCGCGGCCTGCTCGAGCGTTAGGCGCCCTTCTTTCAGTCTCTCGCGACACGATGCCAACCAGCCATGGAGTGTTGAGCCGAGGGGAGTTTCCCGCTCGACGAGCTCCAGGCAGCGCGCCGCTGTGGATGCCCAAACCATCGACCGCAGGCCCGCCGCGCGGGCATCAAGCTCTCCAGTGATGGCAGCTGCCGCCTCTTCGAGCATTGCTCCGTCATAGCTCGAAAGGACGGTGATGCCTTCGGATGCGGGCCTCCCGCCATCGACCGCCGCCTCTGGGCGGTAACGGCCGCGAAGCCCGGCCAAATTCAGGAGCTGGTTCCACAGTTCGCTATACTTAGACTGCTGCAGAGCCTGGCTGACCGGGGTGTCCTCAGGCAAAGCGATAGGCAATATCACCCAGCCTTTTGCCTTACCCGGCGATAGGCGCGATGCTCGTCCAACGCATTGCGCGATGTCGACATGTGATCGTTTGACAGAGCATATCATGACGCCTGTCACATCCGGGACGTCGATGCCCTCCGACAGCATCCTTGCGTTTGTCAAAACCGCGCGTGGCTCGGCACTAAATGCCTTTAAGACCTCTTTGTTGTTCGGCGATCGACCTGAAACATGGAAAGCCACGTCGCCATTCGCGGCCAAGGCTCTGGACAACGCATCGGCCTCGGCAACGCGTCCATGAAACGTGATTACCTTCTGAATATCAAACTTGGCTCGCGCACTCTCGAGTGCTTGCAGAGGAACGACTTCTGGGTTTGACGACTCGCGAGAAACCACGATCGCCACATCGACTTCAGCGATCATACCGCGTTCCACCGCTACGCCGAAAGGAAGATCGTAGACGAGGGGGCCAAACAAAGACTCATCGTCCATCGAGGCGACGTAGTGGTCGATCTGCCGCGCGAAAACGAACTTTTGTGTTGCAGTCATGAACAGCCGTTTCTTGGCTGCAAGACCTCGGTCGGTGAGTGCCCTTGACCAGACACGCTGGACGTCTCCCACGACGCGGTGGGCTTCATCAAAGACCAGTAGATCAGCGCTCATGTCCAGCTCGGAGAGTGCCGAGCCTACAACCTTTGCAGATGCGTAGGTTCCAACTATCAGAGTTGGCCGATAGTCGTCTGAATTCAGAAACTCACAAACGTCACTGATGTCTGTCGTCGCTTCAATTTCAGCATCTCGCTCGCGTGTGGTGCAGACCACGAGGATACGCTCGTGATAGTCATACCGTCTTGCCGTTTCGGCGACCTGCTGCGACAGGCTGATGGTTGGTGCAAGCAGGACCGTCAAGCTAGCTTCGAGCCGCTCTGCTGAAGCCAGCGCGACATAGGACTTTCCGGTCCCGCAGGCCATGCTGATCTGCACGCGGTCCAAGCTCTCGAATGCGGAGGAGATAGCGGCGGAAGCTTCTTCCTGCTGAATGCGGAGCGGTGGAGGTGTTCTCATAGAAAATTCAATGGGATCCCATTGCGGCTGCCTTGAAGAGAATATCTCCAGCGCCCGATCTCTCGGTATTCCGACGATATCGTACACCGTCGCAGTCATGTCGCGAGGCTATGGTCATGCGCCGCTCTGTCAAGGTGTACACGAACCAGTTCCGCTCCCCGTTCGGGTATCACTGATCACAGAGTCCGTCACGTTCTCTGCGACACTGAGCGCACCTGAAAGGTGCAACGTGCGGGATATCCCGGCATGGTCGTGCTCGACCTGATGAACGTGGTCGCCGCTGGGACCGATGCCGGCCAGATGGAAAGGGAAGAGGCACAGAGGCTTATGCCCGTCGCATCGTCGGTTGGCGCGTATCTCGGACCGCACATGCCAGCTTCGTGCTCGACGCGCTGGAGCAGGCCTTCCTCGACCGGCCGATCGAGGGCGACTGGCCCTATCTGTGGATCGACGCGACCTATGTGAAGGTCCGCCAGGCCGGGCGGATCGTCTCGGTCGCGGTCATCGTCGCCGTCGGCGTCAACGGCGACGGAAGGCGCGAGGTTCTGGGCATGGATATCGGCCCGTCCGAGGCCGAGACCTTCTGGACCGCGTGCCTGCGCAAGCTGGCGCGGCGCGG
>JBAZXL010000064.1:0-10548 GCA_041659825.1 Hyphomicrobium sp. | reverse complement strand
GCCCGGCGCCCTTGATCTCGGCAGCGTTCTTCACCGCCTTGAGCGGTATGATGGGATCGCCGCCAGCCGTAAAGCTTTTGCCAAGCGCCCGCCCGAACCACCAGGCGGCCCGTTCAGGATCGAGCCGCACGCGCTTGCCGGCCTTGCGAAGACTTGCGACACGCTCTTTGAGTGCGTCCGGCGCCGCAAGCCGCACGACACCGTCCAGGTGGCTGCGCGCCTCACGCGTCAGCTTCTCGTCCGCGACGAATAGCTCCGGTTTCCCTTGCACCGGCAGAATCGCAAACGCCAAGGTGATCGGATTGTGGGCGACGTCGCGTCCGCGGATATTGAATAGCCAGCAGATCGAATCCGGGTTGGTCAGGATCACGGCGTCCTGCCCGGCATCCTTGAGTTTCTTCTGCACGGTCGCGATCTTGATGTCTGCCGCCCTGCCAGCATACTTCATGGCGTGCGGTAAAACCGGCTCGAGCGGCGGTTTCGGCCGCTCCTTCCCCCAGATGCGATCGACGAGATTGCGTGGCGTCGCCTTGAGCTTGATGCCGGCCGGCCGCAACGCCTCCTCGAGGCGCTTGATTTCGCCAACCGTATGCAACCATGGGTCAAAGCCCAGGGTGTCGCCGCGCTTCAATTTGCTCGTGAGCCAAGTCATGAGGGTTGCCCTTGCAAGCCCCGGAAATTCGAACAGCTCAGCGTCGCACTCGGCCTGCACCTGCACCGTGTAGCGCCCATCGACGAAGACTGCGGCTTGCCGCTTGGCGATCACCGCCAGTCCGGCGCTCCCTGAAAAACTAGTAAGCCAGCAGAGCCGCTCGGATGAAGGCGCCACGTATTCGCCCTGATGCTCATCGCCGCGCGGAACGAGGAGTGCGGCGAGATCCGCTTCACCAAGCAGAGCACGAAGCCGCTTGACACGCTCGTGCGCGAGGGATGGATCCGATCCGACTGAGAACGTTTGAAACATGACGCACCCTCTTTCAGCCGGCTTTGCGCTTGAGGAGCACCAGCACGGACCAGCCGTCGTGGCGGCGGTGAGCGCTGAGCGAGAACCCTTGAGCCAGGTAAGCGGCAATCACCGACGGCGCCTCGCGGTTCAGAACCCCGGAAAGAATGAGCACACCACCTTCCGGCGAAACGCGCCGGATGTCGCGCGAGAGCCCGATCAAGGGCGCGGCCAGAATATTGGCAATGATGAGATCATAAGGCGCACGGGCGCGGATAGAGGGCTCCGCGACACCGGCGCCAGCAACGAGCCGCACCCCGCGCCCCGCCCCGTTGACCCGCGCGTTGTCCTTGGCAACTGCGATGGACTGGACGTCGATATCGACACCGGCCAGCTCGGCCTTGGGCCAGAGGCGCAACGCTGCGATCGCGAGAATTCCGGACCCGCAACCGAGGTCGAGAATGTTCCTGAAGTGGTGCTGCCGGCCGATACGATCGAGCGCCAGCAGGCAGCCGTAGGTGGTGGCGTGATGCGCGGTGCCGAATGCTTCTCCAGCCTCGATTAGAATGGAGTTCGGCCCCTGCGGCACCCGCGATCGGTCGTGACTGCCATGAACCGTAAAACGCCCCGCACGCACCGGCGGTAGCGCGGCCTGGGAGAGCGCCACCCAGTTGAGATCAGGGACATCGGAGGCTACGAAGGCAGGAGCAGGCTCGCCCAAGACCTCCCCGAGCTCCGCCTCAAGAGCGTTCGCATCTCTTTGCCCATCGAAATAAGCTTCGATGCGCCAGCGAGAGGGGGAGCCGTCGCCGCGAACGTCCTCGAAGACGGTCAGCGCCTCGGGCGGCGGCTCGATAAGATCCTGCAGGGCACCGGCGATGCGCATGGCAAAATCGCGCTCCGCCACGTCGGCAATCAGCTTTCGCGGGTTCATAAGTATCCGTCGGTTGGGTCCGATCGATACGCGCAGACAACGCGAGCATCGACAACTCTAGCCATAGGCCATGTCACATGCGCCCGATGTAGGCGTCGGCCGAACGGTATTGCACGAGCCGACCCACCCTGTCAGGTGCTACGTGTCAGGTTATCGGCGTCTCTGCGGGAGCGCCTTGCGCAGGCCCCGGCGTACCCTCGAACTCCTCACCCTCGCCCTCGAAGCCAGGCAGGTTGTCGAGGAGCACGTCCCACTTCGCATCGAGGTGATGCGCGGCCTGCGCCGGAGGCATCGTCACGAGCCTGCCGTTTATGTCCTCGCGAACGATGCCGTCTTCCAGGAGCCTTTGCAACGCATCGGCGAGATCAAAATCGACAGTCACACCGAAGTTGGACGAGAGATACTGCTCGATTGCAGCGTCGATGGCCGGCAGGTCCGCGCGCGTAGCCTGCTCCTTGGCAAGCACGCTGTAGAGCAGTACCTCCTCCTTGATGTCCTCCTCCGCTGCACGGTCGGCGAGCTTGATGAGCACACCGCGATTGTCGGCCATAGAGTGGAAATAGAGGTTCTGCGCCATTACGACCATGTAGCGCTGCTTTTGGTTGAGGAAGTTGACAGCTTGGCGGAATGCGATACCGCCGAGGCCGACGACCGCACCAGCAGCCATGACGGGGTTCGAGGCTGCGACCGCGAGCTTGCCCGCCGCACCGACCACGCCCATTCCCAAGCCGCCACCGGCCGTTACGCCGAGCCGAAGTTTGTCGAGCAGGCGGAACTTCACCTGCGTATTGGGAAACACCATTTCGATGTCGCTGCGCGGGATATTCTTGAAGAGCTTGATATAGATGTTGCTCTCGTTGATGGCGGATGGAAGCATGGCGCGTAGCTTCTTCACGATCCGCTCCGCCTCGCCGCGCTGGACCCGCCTTTCCTTCATCACCTCGAACACGCGCGTCTCGAACGGCTTAAGCTTGAACAGCAAGAACAGTCGCTGGAAGATCGGCACATCGAACTCTTCCTTGCGCATGAATTTCACAAGTCGCCGCTTCTGACCGCGCCGGCTGGTGGCACCGCGATAGTAGATCAGCACTTCCTCGAACGCCGTGAAGTCGACGTTGAGGTCAAGGCCGTAATGCGATTCCTTCGTCAAGATCATCGCAACGTCAGATGGATCGATGCGAACGTAGTTGGCCTGTTGCACGAAGCGTTCGATGCCTGCGACAACGCGCTTTCGCATCGTCTGCTGCTCTTCCGGCGTGAAGCGGCGCGTAACCAGAAGGTCACTGTCCGGGCTGAATGGCTCATAAGTTTGCGAGAGGCTGGTCAGCGCCGTGGCATGTTGCTGGCGCCGCCAGAATTCCAAATACCGGAAGAACCGCTTTGCCGCCCGCGCCTGCCCAGTTGGCCAAGCGCTGGCGAGCGTAAGCCGATCCGTCAAGGCGAAGATCGTGACAGGTATAAAGCGTTCACGCGGACCCGCGCCTTCAGGTGCCAGATCGGGCATCACGATGGCCGCTGGTTCCAATGATTGGCTTTCGATTGGTGAGCCGCTCGCGGTCGAAGCCATCACATCAGCAGCCGTCATTGCTTATCTCTCCCTACCCCCAGCCGGCTCGCGCGGAGACTAGAGCGCGCTAAGGTCAATTGTCGAGGCTGCCCTATAATTTCATCAGTAATTTGACGGATGGAGCACTAACCGCGGTGATAGGGATGTCCCGAAAGGATGGCTTCTGCGCGATAGAGCTGCTCGACCAGTATGAGCCTCGCAAGCCCATGCGGAAGCGTCATTGGGCCGAGCGAAAGCTTCATCTGCGCGGCTTCGAGCGCGAAAGCCCCATGCCCATCCGGGCCGCCGATCAGAAAGGCCAGTGACTTGGTACCACCGTCTCGCTGCGCGCCGATCCACTGCGCCAAGCTCTCGCTGGAAAGCATTTTCCCGGCACCATCGAGCGCAACGCGAACCTCGCAGTCGCGCGACGCTTCAAGCAGGCGCTGGGCCTCATCGGTCCGCCGTTGCTCCATGCCAGCGGCCCGGCCCTCCGGCAATTCGGCAAGCCTCAAGGGCCCAAGTGCAAGGCTTCGCCCGCCGTCGTCGACGCGCTTCGCGTACCGCTGGTAAAGCTCGCGCTCGGGCCCATCCTTGAGGCGGCCGACAGCGGCAATGACGAGGCGCATTGAAGGTCCTGCTGGCGGTCCTGCGAGGATGCCGGTCGTGCGAGGTCTAAGTGCATGCGTCCAAACGGATTTGCGCTCTCCATTTTGGGGAGCGGACTTGCCCGACAACGCACCTCTAGGGTTCTGCGCGCGAGATTACGCCACGCGCGCCAAACATGCCCAGCCGAGGCCAGGTGCCACCATATTTTTACATGTGCTCCGCACGCCCTTAATGCGAGATTTGCTCGCCTGGACGTGTGGCCGACCACATCTTCTCGAGGTTGTAGAATTCGCGAACTTCAGCACGGAAGACGTGAATGAGAATATCGCCGGCGTCGATAAGCACCCAGTCGCAAGTCTCGAGGCCTTCGACGCGAACACGAGCGTTGCCTTGATCCTTCAAGTTTTTGCGGAGCTGTTCGGCAATGGCGCCGACATGGCGGTCAGACCGCCCAGTCGCGATGACCATGAAGTCGCCCAGCGACGACTTACCTTTGAGGTCGATCGAGACGGTTTTCTCGGCCTTGGCTTCGTCGAGCCAATGGACGACGTCCTTGAGCAGAGCTTCCGAGCCGGTGCCTTGAGACATGAACTCGGCGGGAGGCGCACCCTTCCGGGCGCCCTCAATGGCGGTTCGCATCGTTTGGTGAGTACCCTTTCCTCATCCGACCCTAGTGGTTCGGCCACATTCAGCCGGCCTAGGTGATCAAGCGAGCTGTACAGGCTCGAGAGAGAGGCCCGCTTAGCAACGCCACGCCGAAGCCTCATCACTTCGACGCAGTTGGCAAGATACCCTCCGCCCCGCTGTCCAGCAAGACCCCCTGCTCAACATTGTCGCACCATGGTGCCCATGCGGCTCTATGCTTAGGCCCGTGTATTTCGCAAGGCCGTCGAGGAGAGCGGGGAAAGGCGTGTCGCCAGATAGGTCCATGCCGGCGCCTGCCGCGCAGCGAGCCTCGCGGCGCGGTCCTCGGGCAGCCTCGCGGAGGCGTATTTGCGCGCCATCGGCGAGACTAAGGCTTTGAGACGAAAGCCCGGGCGATCGACGACGGCGATAGGCACGCTCTCGCCGATCCGTCGCCACCCCCGCCAGGTGTGGAAGGTCGCGAGATTGTCGCCACCCATGATCCAGACGAAGCGAACCGCCGGGAACCTCATCTTTAGGAACGTGAGCGTGGCCTCCGTGTAGCGGCAACCCAGGTCCGCTTCAAACGCGGTTACGACCATTCGCCTGTCGCGTGCGAGCAGCCGGCACGCGGCCACGCGATCGTCCAATGCAGCCAATCCGTCATGCGCCTTGAGCGGGTTGCCGGGCGTGACGAGCCACCACAAGCGATCGAGTGCGAGCTTCTTGAGCGCGGCCTCTGCAACCGCCAGATGGCCCTGATGCGGCGGATTGAACGAGCCGCCCATGACGCCGATACGCTGACCAGGAAGCGCGAGCGGCGTTCTAACCGCAATGCGTCGCAACGTTCTCCCCGACCGAGTTCGCATATATTCCTTTGCCCGTACTGCCATATACTTTCCGAGCTTAAAGGCTCAGTGTCTGATAAGCGAGCGCCCAGGCGAAGCGCTTAGCTGTCAGTCTTGAGTGCGTAGCCAAGGCGCAGGCCACCCCAGTGACGGCCTTTGACCGAGATCGGCGACGAGGCGTCCAGCATCGGCACGAACCGTCCTCCGCCCATGTCTCGTTCATACGCCTGAAGCAGGAAAGGCTTCTTGTTGACGCCCGCAGCAGTCCCAACCCGGTCCTTGAAGAAGCGCCTGTTGCGGCAGTTCGCAGCGTTCCAGACCGGATCGTCTCCTTGCGGGTGCGAGAACTTGCTGTTGTGTGTTCCGCAGTAGGCGCAGTCATCGATCGCAATGCAGAATACGACATGCGGGTCGAATCCGAGCCCTTGATCGAAGATTGGCGTAAGGAGCTTGTCGAGTACCTTTGCATAGCGCGTCTCGAATTGCTCGGGCTTCGAGCCTGCGATTGGCCTGTGCTGCCGGTCAAACAGATCGTCCAGCTCAAGAAGGCCGCGATCGACCGCTGCCGTAAGCTCAAGCGAGACGACACCCGCCACGCGCATCGCCTCGCGAATGAATGGAGTATCTACAGTCTCGACCCCGGTTCGCGCGGTGAGCTCGAGAAGACCCTCGCCAGCCGTCTGCAGTTCCCGCATGCGGCTCTGAATGCGCCCGAGATTCTCAGTCGAACGCCCCGAGTCGACAAAGAGATTCTCGACGATTTCGGCTAGTGCCCGCCCCTTCGCATCTATCGTGCCGGTCGCCGAGAGAATGCTTCCCGTCTCTGACAGGATGTGCTTGACCGTGCGCTCCACCTCATCCAGCGTATCCGTTATAGTCGCGGTGCCGGTGCCCGCCGAACGCGCCAGCTCACTGCTTTTTTCGCCCTGCTCCATGAGGAGCCGCGCTTGCACACGCAGCTCCGACACCGTGACGGCGATGTCCCTGGTCGAGCGTGCCGTCTCGTTGGAAAGCGCTTTGACCTCTGCCGCGACGACGGCAAAGCCGCGCCCGGCATCGCCCGCACGCGCGGCTTCGATGGTAGCGTTGAGGGCAAGGAGATTTGTCTGCCGCGCGATCGAGGCGATCGAGTCGGCAACGCTTGATACTTTGCCAAGTGCCTGCTGCAGCGAGACAATCAACGTCCGCTGATCGGTTACTGTGCGGACGAGGTCATCAATGCCGGCGATCGCGAGCCTTACCATTTCGACCGATTGGCCGACTTCTGCAGCCGCGCACTCTGCTACGCGCTGGCTCGTGGCCGCGGCCTCAGCTGCCCGTGAATTTTCAACCCCGAGCTCGGTGGTCTGCTTTCGAACGTCGCCGAGAAGTCCGAGCTGCGCCACCAGGCGGTGAGAAAGCTCAAGAACGTTGCAGTTCACATCTGCGATCTGATGCGCCGCCGTGGTCCCAAAAACGGCATACTGACCAGTAATGTCAGCTATTTTCTGCTTTTCATCCTGCAGCGTGGAATAGGCACGCTCTGTGTTTGAGAATGTATGTGCCATCCTAACTCCAGATAGGGAAGATTTTATCGAAAGATTATTTTTATAATTTGATAAAACGCGTGCCTTGTCTGAGCCTGCAGCAATCCTAGGCAACACACATGATTCCGTAACCAGTCTGTCGGATTGTAACGGGATCATGCGTTTTCCCATCATGTGCTTTAGAGGCAGAATCAGATGCGCGCGAAGGCCGATCTTGAAATCCTTATCGTCGAGGATCGCGTAGTGATGCTGAAGATCGTGGGGCGCCTGCTTCTTGAACTCGGCTACCAGAAAGTCGACGAGGCTGCGAATGGCCTTCAGGCCATGGAGCGCATTCGTGAGAAGCGCTACGATCTCATTCTCTCCGACTGGAACATGGATGGCATGAGCGGCTTCCAGCTTCTAAAGATGGTCCGTTCAGTTCCGCGCACTGCGAAAGTCCCGTTTGTCCTTCTTACAGCTGAATCGAAGCCCGAGAACATTATCGCAGCGAAGGCCGCAGGCGCGAACGGCTACCTGCTGAAGCCATTCAAGCTCGACGTATTAGAAATGACGCTCGATGCGGTCCTGGCCAAAGGCGGATTTGTTTCGCTCGAGGTTGCTTGACGAGCGGGTTCACGTCGGGCGCACCTGACCGTTGCCCCGAACGACATACTTGAAGCTCGTGAGCTGCTCGACGCCCACCGGGCCGCGGGCATGCAGCTTGCCCGTCGCGATGCCGATCTCCGCGCCAAAGCCGAACTCGCCGCCGTCCGCAAACTGGGTCGACGCGTTCCATAGAACGATGGCGCTGTCCACGCGCGAGATAAAGCGCTCCGCCGTGGCTTGCTCATTGGTGATGATCGCGTCGGTATGCTGCGAGCCGTAATGCGCGATGTGGTCGATCGCGCCGTCGACGCCATTGACCGTGGCCACTGCGATGATGGCATCCAGAAACTCTCGCCCAAAGTCGTCCGCGGCCGCGGCCTTGACCCGGCGGTCGGCCGCCTGTGCCGCCGCATCGCCACGCACCTCGCAGCCCGCCTCAATGAGGGCCTTGATGAGCGCAGGGAGGTAGGTGGCCGGTGCGGCCCGGTCGATGAGCAGGCATTCGGTCGAGCCACACACGCCCGTGCGCCGCATCTTGGCGTTCACAAGAATAGATGTCGCCATCTCGAGATCGGCCGCCGCGTCGACATAGGTGTGGCAGATGCCGTCGAGGTGGGCAAAGACGGGGACGCGTGCCTCGTCCTGTACGCGCTGGACGAGGCTTTTGCCGCCGCGCGGTACGATGACGTCGATGGCGCCATCAAGTCCTTTGAGCATCAAGCCCACGGCGTCGCGATCGGTGGTCGCGACGCATTGGATCGCCGCTTCCGGTAAGCCGGCGACGCGCAGGCCTTCCGCGAGGCAAGCATGGATGGCTAGGCTCGAATGATGGCTCTCCGACCCGCCACGCAGGATCGCGGCATTGCCGGACTTGAGGCAAAGGCCTCCCGCGTCCGCCGTCACGTTCGGCCGGCTCTCGTAGATGATGCCGATGACGCCGATTGGCACGCGGACCCGTTGAATGCGAAGTCCGTTCGGACGCGTCCAGTCGGCAAGCACGCCGCCCACCGGATCGGGAAGCGCCGCAATGTCGTCGAGACCCTGCGCGACGGCGGTGACGCGATCTTCATTCAGCATCAGCCGGTCGATAAACGACGAAGGACGCTCTGCGGCTTTGGCAGCGGCGACATCGTCTGCATTGGCGGCGAGCACGGTCGCCGTCTGCCGCCGCAAAGCATCAGCCGCCGCGCGGAGAGCCGCGTTCTTGGCTTCAGTTGGAGCCAGCGCCAGCTCGCGTGCAGCACTTCTAGAGGCGAGCCCAAGGGCCGCCATCAACTCGGCTGTATCCATGGTCTTCAAGGCCTCTACCTGTTCAACGCCATATCGTCCCGGTGGACAAGCTCCGGTCCGCCCTCGAAGCCGAGGATCGTGGCGATTTCAACCGACTTGCGCCCAAGGATGCGTTCGGCGTCGCTCCGAGCGTAGGCGACGAGACCGCGCCCAAGCTCGCGTCCGTCCGGGGCCCGGATGATCACCGCGTCGCCGCGCTCGAACTCGCCATCGAGCCGCTTTACGCCCGCGGCGAGCAGGCTTTTTCCCGAGATCAGGGCCGTTTCCGCACCCGCATCCACATGTAGTGTCCCGCGCGGTTCGAGCTGCCCCGCAATCCACCGCTTCTTCGCCGTGACGGGGTCCGATTTCGCAAGGAACCAGGTCACTTTGCAGCCCTCGGCAATGGCCCGCAAGGGATGCATGACCTTGCCGGTCGTGATCACCATGTTCGTGCCGGCGCCGAGCGCAATCTTGCCGGCCTCGATCTTGGTTCTCATACCGCCCTTGGAAAGCTCGCTGCCCGCGTCCCCCGCCATTGCCTCGATTTCGGCTGTGATCTCGGTGACGAGCGGAATACGCTTGGCGTCGGCGTTCGCGGCCGGTGGCGCAGTATAGAGACCGTCGATATCCGACAGCAGCACGAGGCAATCCGCAGAAACCATGCTCGCGACACGTGCCGAAAGCCGGTCGTTGTCGCCATACTTGATCTCGGCTGTCGCCACCGTGTCGTTCTCGTTGACGACCGGAATGGCTCGGAGCCGGAGCAACGTTTCGATCGTATGCCGCGCATTGAGATAGCGGCGCCGCTCCTCAGTATCGCCGAGCGTCAGCAGAATTTGTGCGACCGTGAGCCCATGCTTGGCCGCCAGCTCCTGGTAGGCATGAGCAAGGCTGATCTGACCCACGGCGGCGGAGGCCTGCGACTGCTCGAGCGCGAGCGGACCCTTCGGAAGGCGTAGCTTATGCCGCCCGAGCGCGACGGCTCCCGACGAAACCAGCACGACCTCTTTGCCCGCGGCCGAGAGCCCCGCCACATCGTCCATCAGCGTCGCAAGCCACTCGGCATTAAGCAGTCCCGTCTCCCGGTCGGCCAGTAGCGCGGATCCGATCTTGACGACAATTCGCCCTGCGCGCGCCCATTCGACCCGGGCACCCGCACTTGAGGAGGCTGCTTTGGCAGTTGATTTTGTCGCGTGAGGCATTGTTCAGCCAGTCTTTTTTGCAGCCAACCCTTGCTGGCCGCTCCGTCCGGCCTCTCCTAATGCCATTCGGGGCGAGTGGGAAGCGCCCTGGCGGGGCGGCCTCCACTAGTGTGGTGATTGCGAAGTCCGCCACCACCTGGCAGCTGGCGAGAGGGGCGGACTTCGCAATCTGAACCACACTAGAGAAATAGACTTGCTAGTGTTCTGGATCGGACGCTTGATTCCGGGCGAAGGTCGTCAAGCGGCCGTGAATCCAGAACACAAACAAAAACTTGGCTAGGGTTCCGGCGGAGACGGTTGGCGACCAACCGTCGGAGTCGGGACACTAGCTGTGGTGCCTCAAGAGGTTGTTCCCGGTCAGCCGTATTCTGCTGATCGGTGGTTGTCCGCCGAGACTAGCATGTGGTCGATGCCAGTTGTAGCGGTGCAGCCATCTGGGCAGCTCGCGTTTTCGCT
>JBAZXL010000063.1:0-12227 GCA_041659825.1 Hyphomicrobium sp. | reverse complement strand
GCGACCCGCTTCGACAAGCACGACGCCAACTTCCTCGCCTCAGTGAAGCTTGCCGCACTTCGCATCTGGATGCGGTTTAATGAGTCGGTGACCTAGTGTCCCGACCGCGAAGTTCGTCACATTCTACTGCGGGCGCTGAACGAACTTCGCGGTCGAAAGGACACTAGCAAGTGCATGATTCTAGTGTGATACCAACCGCACGAAGTGCTGACGCAGTGCGGTTGGTATCAGCGTGCAGGGTTGGCGTGTCGTGCTGGAAGCATGCTTTCAGCATGGCTGCGCGCAAACAAAAGAGAATACCGGCCGGACGCCGCAAGACCCGTGAGTCAAGACTTCGTCCGGCCGGTATGATTCAGATTTTGAAGTCCGCTCTCGACCCAGCCGAGAAGTATGAAGCGGACTTCGAAATCATCACACTAGTCCGCGCTGATCTCAAAGCCAGCCTTGAGCTCCGCCGTCGAGCTGCCGCCAGTGAAAACGGTGAACTTGCCCGGCTCGATCACCTGAGCTCCATCGAGGTCGTGATAGGCGAGCTCGGCCGCGCTGAGCTTGAACCGCACAGTCTTCTTCTCGCCGGCAGCGAGGCTTATTTTCTGAAAGCCCTTGAGCTCGCGATAGGGGCGGGAGCGCTGACCCACGTGCTGGTGCGTATAGAGCTGCACGACCTCACGCCCCATGCGCCCGCCGGTATTGGCGACCGTAACCGCGACGTCTATCGCGCCATCTCTCGTCATCGTTTGTGTGCTGAGCTTGAGATCCGAATACTCGAACGTCGTGTAGCTCAGGCCATGCCCGAACGGGTAGAGCGGCGTGATCTGCTCGTCGACATAGCCCGTCGTGAATCGCGTGCCGTTGGCCGGACGGCTCGTCGGCAGTTCATTGTATGAGAGTGGGATCTGGCCCACCGAGCGCAGGAATGTCATCGGCAGCTTGCCGCTCGGATTGACCTCGCCGGTCAGCACCTCCGCGATTGCCGTGCGGCCTTCCGTGCCAGGGTGCCAGGCAACGAGGATCGCGGCCACGTTTTCATGCGCGTATGTGAGCGTCAGCGGGCGGCCCGTCTCAGCGACGAGGACGAGTGGGCGTCCGGTCGCGGCCAGCGCCTCGAGCATCTCCTGCTGCACACCCGAGAACCCGAGCGACGTCCGCGACGCGCCCTCGCCTGAGACATCACAGTCCTCGATGAGCACGAGCACAACCACGTCCGAGGCGCGCGCTGCCTTCACGGCGGCAGCCTTGTCCTCGAATGCCCGGCCGCAAGCGTCGGCGAAGCCTTTTTCGTAAAGGAGTTTCTGGCCGCGAGCCGCAAGCCGCGCCTCGAGCGCATCCTTGAGCGTCTCGGCAACAGGCTTTTCGAGGCCCGCAGGACCATACCAGGAATGATCCTCGAACATCGTTGCCGCCGACCCGATCAGTGCCACGGTGTGTGCGGTTTTCTGCAACGGCAGAACGGCGTGATCGTTCTTGAGCAGCACGAAACTCTCGCGCGCCACTTTCCGCGCCCGCTTGCGCGCATCCGCCTCCTCGATCGGCGCAACCGGTCCTCCTAGCGAGGACCGCGCTTCGTCGAATAGACCCATCCGGTATTTTGTCCTGAGCACACGCCGCGCCGCCTCGTCCACAGCCGCGATTGGCACCCGACCCGCCGCGACCTCGTCCGCGAGGTGTTGGTCGTAGGCCTTGCCCTCCATGTCGAGGTCGATGCCGGCGAGAATAGCTTTGCGCGCGGCTTCCGAAAGGTCGGCGGCCACGCCATGGTTCACGAGCTCGCTGATGGCCGCGAAGTCCGACATCACAAGCCCGTTGAAGCCGAGCCGTTCCTTGAGCAATGCCGTGACCAGCCGCCGTTCCGCCGTCACCGGCACGCCGTTGACCGTGTTGAACGATGCCATCACGGTCTCGCTGCCAGCATCGATTGCGGCCTTGAACGGCGGCACATAGCGGTCGAGCAGCTCCGGCAAGGAGATCTGCGCGCCGTTGTAGTCGCGGCCCCCTTCCGGCGCGCCATAGCCGACGAAATGCTTGGCTGACGTGGCAAGCCCACCCTTGCGATAACCGCGCACGCGCGCCGCAGCAAACGCGGCGCCAAGGAAGGCATCCTCGCCCGCGCCTTCGATCACGCGGCCCCAACGCGGGTCGCGCGAGATATCGACCATGGGTGCGAAGGTGAGGTTGATGCCGATCGCCGAGGTTTCGCGCGCGATAGCCTCCGTCGCGGATTCCGCGAGAGACGGCTCCCAGGTCGCGGCCCAGGCAATCGGAACCGGAAACGTGACATGGAAGGCGAAGATCGAATCGATCGCGAAGATGAGCGGGATTTTCAGTCGCGATTCGGCCGCTGCATCCTTGAAAACCTTTATGTGGTCGGGATGCGCGACGTTCAGCATCGCCCCGATGCGTCCCTTCCGGACGGCCGCGAGCTGCGGATCGCGTGGGAAGGAGTAGGATGGAAAGTTGAGCTGCCCGACCTTCTCCTCGAGTGTCATGCGCTGAAGCAGCGCCTCGACCTTGGCCTCGATACGCGGGTCAAGCTGAGGCCCGCCCCGCGCAAGCTGGGACGAAGGAGCAGCTGATGAGGACTGGGGTGCGAGGAAGGACGAGAACAGCAGGACCAGAAGAAATAAACGCATCGACGCGCCGCTCTGAGGAAATTGCATAACGTAAACGTATACGTGGCCGTGCGCGCCACGTCCAACGCGCAACTGAGCATTACGCGTCCATGCTTCAACATGTCCCTCGATCTCAGCCACGCGGGAGAGCATATGCTGTGACCTGCGCGAGCTGGCCAATTCGACGAGCGGAGGCACGCGGTCGAGCGCAGCCAAGACCGGAAGGAATTCCGGAACGAGACTCGGAGCGCGACGCTCGCTTGCGTGCCGGCCATTACAATGGCCGCTTTGACGAGCGCCACTTTTTCGCGCATATGCGGTGGAACCATATTTGGAGAGATAGCTGATGCCGCCCGGCGCCAAACCGGCAAAGCTCGACGTCGCCCGCTTGGCCCGCACTATTTTGCCCATTGAGTTCAAGGGGCAGGAGCTGCAACTCGAGGCGCGCGCCTACCAGGGCAAAGAAGAGCAGACGCAAGCCATGGCGCTGATCAACCGTGGTGAGGGCACGTCGGCGAGTGAGACCCCCGTCGTGCGCGTTCACTCCGGCTGTGTGACGGGCGACATCTTCCATTCACTTCGTTGCGATTGCCACGCCCAGCTCGAGGCTGCCCTCGAGCGCATATCGTCCACGCCCAATGGCGTGCTCATCTACCTGCCCTACCAGGAGGGCCGCGGCATTGGCCTGTTCAACAAGATCAAGGCCTACGCCCTGCAGGATCAGGGGTTGGATACGGTCGACGCGAATATCGAGCTCGGCGAGCCGATCGACGCGCGCGAATATGAGCTCGCAGCAGAGATCCTGCATGATCTCGGCTTCCCGAAAATTCGCCTCATGACCAATAACCCGGCGAAGGTCGAGGCGCTCGTGGCGGAGGGCATAGAGGTCATCGAGCGGATTCCGCTCGTTGTCACCGCGAGCGCTCACAACAAGCGCTATCTCGAGACCAAGCGCAATCGCATGTCGCATGAATTCTGAGCGTCGGGAGCTCCAGTCGGTTCGGGAGCTCTGACCGGTTCGAGCCTACCAGGTAAGCACCGGCATCGCCGCGATGGCCCTCGGTGTTCCCGGCTTGAACAGTTCTGCAATCTTCGACGCGTTGATGAGATCGCCGTCCATTGTCTCGTGCCGATGAATACCGGCCGCGATGAAGAGCGCGTCGAGCCCCTGCCCCGCAGCCCCGGCGATGTCGGTTCTAACCGCGTCGCCGATGACCATAACACGCCGGCGGTCGACGACTTTTCCCCGCAGCCTCTTTGCCGCAGCGAGTGCGGTCTCATAGGCGGCAGGGTACGGCTTGCCAGCCCAGAAGACCTCGCCCCCCATCTGCGCATAGACGTCAGCGACGGCCCCCGCGCACGGAAAGAGCCGCCCGCCGACATCCACGACGAGATCCGGATTGACGCAGACGAACGGCAATTGCCGCGCCAAAGCCTGAGCAAGGAGCGGCCGATAGTCCTCCGCCGTCTCCGTCATATCGTCTACGAGACCAGTGCAGACGACCGCGTCGGCTTCCTCGATCGAGGCAGGTTTCGCAGTCGAGCGCTCGAAGAATGCCGCATCCCGGTCGCGAGGGCCGACGTAATGCACGGCCGCATAAGCCTTCTCCGTCAGGTGCGTGAGAGCAATCTCGCCGGAGGAAACGATATCGTCCCATGCCTCTCTCGGCACGCGGCGCGAATCCAGCATGGCCGCCACGCGCGGCGCAGGCACGGGCGCGTTCGAGACCAGTACGACGGTGCCACCCTGGTCACGGAACCGCACAAGCGCGTCGCAGGCCGTTGCATACGCGCGGAATCCGTCGTGCAGCACGCCCCAAACGTCGGAGAGCACAACGTCGTAGCCTGACAAGAGCTGCCTCGCGTGCGCAAGCACTGGCGGGACGTGGCGTTCGTCTGCTGTCATGAAGATCCGGTAAGCGGTTAAGGGCAAGTGGCGCCGCCCGTCTAAGGACATGGTAACTGATGGGTCAACTTCCGCGGACTGCCTGTATCAGGCAGCCCCGTCTACGTGCCCACTAAATCCCCTTAGCTGATTGATTCTGAGAACGGATGGTGCAGGGTCTAGGACCTTCCTCGAACCGGAAGCATCGCGCGCAGGGTTGGTGTGGCGGCTGCGCGCAAAGAACAATGGTGCAGGTTCGAGGACCTTCCTCGAACCGGAAGCATCGCGCGCAGGGTTGGCGTGGCGGCTGCGCGCAACAAAGAACAATGGTGCCGGGTGCAGGATTCGAACCCGCGACCTTCGCTTTACAAAAGCGCTGCTCTACCAGCTGAGCTAACCCGGCGACACGCGCCTTATAGCCTGATTGCAGTGGAAGAGCCAAGACCACGGGAGCGGCGATCGAGCACAAGCCCACTGCGCATTCACCACACGGCAGAAGCCAAGCGAACCTTTGCGCTTACGCGATGTTATACGTTCTCGTATAAGCTTCGCGCAAATGCCCTGATGAACGACCGATACAACGACCCTGAGGAGTTTCGTCATGCGTACACGGGTACTGGCTTTTATTGCAGTTTTACTTGGGCTGACGCTTGGCACCTCGGTGCAAGCTAGCCATCGCTACGCACCCCGCGGGTGGGGCCATGAGCGAGTTGTCAACCACTACGTTTACTACCCGCGCTATCGCGACGTATACCACGTGGCGTTCGCAACTGACCCTTATGCCTATCGTGCCGCCCCGCGTAGGTATTACCCTTATTACAACTCGGCCTACTGGCGCCCGACTGCCGAGCTTCGCTTCCGCAAGCAGTGCTGCCGCCCGTTCTCGGGCCTTCCCCCCTATTATCAGGCCTGGGGCTACCCCAACAGCAACTACGTCTATCGCGCGCGCTACCATCGTCGCCACCTCTGGTAGCCGCCACAGTGACACCCATGCGCAATGCCTTGCGGCCGGGAGTTGTTTGCCCGGCCGCATAGCTTTTTATTTACCACACGCGAACACGCTCCCACCGCGTTCATGCCGCATTCATGGGTCATTGAATAAGCTCAGGTCCGGTAAATACGGACCCGATCAAATCTCGAACCTTGCACGGCAGCCTGGCAGGGCCGGCCGCTAGATGCATGAAATTGGGAGAGACCCATGCTCAAGAAGCTCGTTCAATCCTTCATGGCGCTCGCCCTCGTGATCGGCATGAGTGCCTCGACGATCCAACCCGCCGAAGCAGGTCACGGTCACGGCGGGCGTTTTGCAGCCGGCGTCGCCGCCGGCATCATCGGTCTTGGCCTTCTCGGTGCCTACGGTCACGCTCGCGGGCATTCGCGCGAATATTACCACGCCGGTGAAGAGTGCTATCCCGGACCCGAGCAGTGCGGCTGGGTTGATCGTCATTGCTTCCGCAACAGCTGGGGTGACCACGTCTGTCGCGGTGGCCGTTGGACCTGCTGGCGCCAGACCTACTGCGACTAACCTTCGTAAGTCGAAAGCACTGTCTTGAGGCGGCGTAACCCAGGTAACGCCGCCTTTTCAGTGTGGCCGATTTGCTACCATCTTCCCCCCGTTATGATGATACGTGCGCTGAATGAACATATGCGGACGTGATTCTGCACAGTTCTCTGGCGGGGGCAAAATATGCGGTTGTCTAAAACTCTCTTTGGTTTTTGTAGTGCTGGCGCCGTGACTATATTGGTCTCGAACGCGGCGCTCGCCCAAGAGCCATCCTCCTCCTTCAAAGGCTTCTATGTTGGCGGCCATGCCGGCTACGGTCAGGTGCTCGAGGATGGTGCTGAGGGCACTAACGGTATCGTTGGTGGCGTGCACGGTGGCTACAACTATCAGTCGGGGGCACTTGTCGCCGGTATTGAGGGCGATTATGACGACACCGATATTTCTGACTCCGAGACTGTCGCTGGATTGCCCGCAAGCGTCAGCATCGGCTACCTCGCAAGCGTGCGCGGACGCCTAGGCTACGCAACCCATAACACCCTGTTCTATGCAACCGCTGGATATGCATGGAGCAATTTCGAGGTCTCGGTGACCGACGGCGTCGATACGCTCGAAGGGACACTTGACCTCGATGGCGTCGTCGCCGGTGGCGGCGTTGAATATAAATTCTCGAAGCTTCTCAGCGGCCGCGTCGAGGGGCTGCACTATTGGCTCGAAGGTCCCAACTCCGTTGAGGCCGCTACGGGTGTTGTCCGCGCAGGCCTCACGCTCCACATTCCGAACTGATCGGCTATTTCACCCTGCAAACCGCCGCGGTGTGCAACGCCACTGCGGCTGCGTTCGAGACGTTCAAGCTCGCGAGCGGCCCGGCCGTCGTGATGCGCACCAGCCGGTCGCAAGTCTCTGCGGTCAGCTCACGCAGGCCCTTGCCCTCCGCGCCGAGCACGATGACGGTGGCTTGTCCGAAGCTCTCGTCCTCGATGCGCGCTTCTGCCGTGCCGTCGAGCCCGAGAAGCACGAAGCGCTTTTGCCTGAGCTCGAGCATCGTGCGAGCGAGGTTCTGCACGAGGAGCACCGGCACGAGGTCGAGCGCACCCGAGGCAGACTTTGCCAGGACGCCATTCAAAGGCGGGCTATGCCGCTGCGTCATGATCAGTCCCGCAGCCCCGAACGCGGCCGCGGAACGTAAGACCGCACCCACATTGTGCGGATCGGTGACATGGTCGAGGATCACGATCGGTGCACCAAGCTCGTACGCGCGCTCGGCAAGATCATCCAGCACCGGAAGAGGAAGCGGCTCGGCTTCCAGAAGCAACCCCTGATGCACGGTATCGGGGCCGAGAATGCGGTCGAGATCGAGAGGCGTCGCCCGGTCGATTTCGACACCCCTGGCTGCGATCACGTCTGCCAGTCGCTTTTCGGCGTTTTCCGTCGCAAGCAGCCGCTTCACCCGGCGCTGAGGATTGCGCAGGGCAGCTTCCACGGCGTGGCTGCCGAATAGCCGTACCAGCCCGTCCTCGGCTTCTTGCGCTCGTGCCCCGGCCCGCGCTGGCGGTCGGCCGCGGCCTGCGCCCTTGTTGCGGCCGTAACTCGACCGCTCGCGGGTCTTCCACGTCTGTTGGCCGTCCTTCGGCAAGTTGCGGCTCCCGTCACGAGGTAATTGCTAGGTTGAGGGAACCCTTAAGGGTTTTTGGGTGCTTTTCCAATTGACATCGCGCGGCGGTGTTACCATAAGGTCGCCGCTGCCCTGCCGCTCTTGCCGAGCCTGGGGCAGTTTTCGTTGAGATTGCCATCAGTCCGGGTAGCCGCGCTTAAGCCGGCTCCGGCGATCTCATGAGCCGGCATCTAGCCGGAGTGCGGACAACGTCGTGGAGGGGTGCCCGAGTGGCTAAAGGGGACGGACTGTAAATCCGTTGGCTTCGCCTACGCTGGTTCGAATCCAGCCCCCTCCACCATTATTATTTGCGTGCAGCCGCCACGCCAACCCTGCGCGCGATGGTTCCGATTCGAACTTATAGTTCTCACCTCCACCATTTGCCTCTTCACGCAGCCGCACAGCAATCCTATGAATTACCATCAGTGATGAACCTCAGTGGCTAGTGTTCTGGATCGGACGCTTGATTCCGGGCGAAGGTCGTCAAGCGGCCGTGAATCCAGAACACAAACAGAAACTTGGCTGGGGTTCCGGCGGAGACGGTTGGGGACCAACCGTCGGAGTCGGAACACTAGGTTGCTCGAGCTTCACCCGGCGCGCCGCGTCTACGGCATATTCTTCATTGCCGATACTATAGTGTTCGCCGTGCCGACAAACCCGGAGACCCATATGACTGCGAGACCACCCCTGCCTCCCTTCACGCTCGAAACGGCGATCGAGAAAGCGCGCATGGCGGAGAACGCCTGGAACACCCGCGACCCGCAGCGTGTGGCTCTCGCCTACACGGCCGATAGCGAGTGGCGCAACCGTGCCGAGTTCCCGCGCGGCCGCGATGAGATCGTCACTTTCCTGACGCGCAAGTGGGCACGCGAGCTCGACTACCGGCTGATCAAGGAGGTCTGGGCCTTCCGCGATAATCGCATCGCCGTGCGTTTCGCCTACGAGTGGCATGACGACAGCGGCCAATGGTTCCGCTCCTTTGGCAATGAGAATTGGGAGTTCGATGCCAACGGTCTGATGCAGAAGCGCTATGCCAGCATCAACGACATGCCAATCGCGCCATCGGAGCGCAAGTATCACTGGCCGCTGGGGCCACGTCCTGGAGACCACCCAGGCCTTAGCGACCTTGGTCTATGACGCTCGCGACGGACTCGGGAGACGGCCTCGGGATCAGCCCGCCGCAGCTTTGCGATTGGCAACGCGGCGCTCCGCGGCGGTGGCGATGGCGTCCCGGATTTCCGCGAGCGTTGCGAGTTCAGTCCCGATGCTGAGTTGCTGCTCGCGTGCCAGCAGTCTCAATGACGACGCGCTTTGAATAGCCTCAAGCTCGCGCAAAACCGCGTCGCGCCCGCGCGTTCGCAAGACGAGAATGACGTTTAACGCGAAGGGATCGAAGGCCTCGTTGAGGCTCGCCTCCTGCGCGGAGGACACGGAAGCGGGAGCTGTCTCCGCGCTGCCCGACTCCACTTTTCCTGGCTCCCCACTGCCAGCGTCAAGCCGCACGCGAACCTGCGCCACGCCAGACTGCAGGCGATCGAGCAGCCGCGCGCCCACCGGCATGTCGATCCCGCTCTCCTGCTCGAGCGCGCGCCGGAAGTAGGCGTCCTTTGCTGCTCCGGAGAGGGCACGGGTTGTCTTCGCCATGTCGCCTAGACCGCTACCGCTGCGCGCCGGCTTGGGCCCGCCAGCACCTCGTCATAGAGCGCCTTGAGGTGCGGCAGCGCGTCGGCATACTTCTCCTGCATTGTCTTTTTCTTCTCGTCCCAGTCGAAAGACCGGGCCACACTGTCGAGCAACGGCAGGCGCGCTTTGAGAAGCGGATGATCGAGCCCGATATCATCGATCAGCAGCCGCTCGCGCCCTGTGCCGCGCAGATAGTTCGGCAGGCATACATAGCGACGGGAAGCAAAAGGGATCTCGCCGAGCTCGCCCGCGGTGTCGACGCGTTCGATGAGCAGCGCCACGCGATCGAGCGCGAATTGCGACACGTAATCCGGCCGGAACGGCACGACGACCTTTTCGGCAAGGTCAAGTGCTGCAAGCGCCGCGAAGGAAAGCCCTGGTGGACAGTCGAGAATGACGAGATCGAAGTCCATGCCGAAGTGCTTGATGAGCCGCTTGAGGCCGCTACGGACTTCAGCCGTGACGACGTCACTCTGATTGCTTCTTTGCGCCTTCTTGAGAAAGAGCTCGCCCTGCACGTCCTCGAGCAGCAACGAGCCGGTAAGCAGCGACACCTGGCCCTTGCCCGTGCGCGGATGCGCAACATCCCCGACGTTCTTTACAACGTATTCGCTCTCGTCCTCGGCAACTTTGTCGAACCGGTCGTAGAGGTAGTCCGCAATGGTATGCCCGGCGCGGCGGGCCTTATCCCAGCCCTCGCCGCCGATCAGCATCAGCGAAGCATTGCATTGCGTGTCGAGGTCGATCACCAGCACGCGGTGACCGCCCCAGGCAGCAGCCGCGTGCGCCAGCATGACGCTGGTGGTAGATTTTCCGACTCCGCCCTTCCTATTCGCAACCGCCAGGAAACGCGCCATTCACCGGTCCCTCTCTCTGTACAGAACTCAAGAAGGAAAGGGGCTAGCTCGATTCTGGCCCTGGTGCCAATTCGTGCCGGCGGGCTTGCCACGGCGCGGCGAAATTCGAAGAGTGCGCGGCAGCGCTTGAGCGCTTCCGCTGTGCAAAGTCAGTCGCGGTCGTCGAGCATCGCCAGCGCCGAGCGTCGGTCGCCGGGCTTCAAGCGCAGGAACAACGTCCGCGCGGCCTTGATGTCCCGCTCCGTCCCGCTCTCGAAGGCCGTACGCAAGGCAATTGTCGCCGCATGGTCCTGACCGCAGATGAAGGCCAGAGCCTTCGCCAGCCGTCCCATCGCCGCACGATCGATTGTCGTTTCGTCCATGGCGCCTCCTCGTGAGCCCCGTTGCCGAGGTTAGACCCTGATCACACAGATATTTTGACGGGTGTCAATGCGGGCCGCGGTATGGCTGGATGAGGCTTGCCATGCAAGTGTTTTGCAGGTCGCGTATGCATAGTCGCGTTGTCACGATAGGAGGCCATCGCCTTGAAGGCAGCGTTGCCATGCCGGAGCACGCCGCCGGCGTTGTGGTATTCGCCCATGGCAGTGGCTCGAGCCGCCTCAGCCCACGTAATACAGCGGTCGCCCGTGACCTCAACGCAAGAGGATTTGCGACCCTCCTGTTCGACCTTCTGACCGAGCTGGAAGCAGAAGACCGCAGCAACGTGTTCGACATCGAGCTGCTTGGGAAACGCGTTGGCGAAGCGGTGCTTTGGGCGCGCAGATCCCCGCAGCTTGAGAGCTTGCCGATCGGACTATTCGGCGCGAGCACAGGCGCGGCCGCAGCGCTTGTCGCAGCGGCCAACGCGCCCGAAGAGATTAGCGCTGTCGTATCGCGCGGCGGCAGGCCAGACCTCGCCGGAGCCTTTCTGCCACTCGTGCGCGCCCCGACATTGCTCATTGTCGGCGGTGCAGACCTTGGCATCCGCGAGCTGAACGAGCAGGCGCTCGAGGAGCTCACCTGCGAGAAGCGTCTCGACATCGTCCCCAGGGCAACCCACCTCTTCGAGGAGCCGGGCACCCTCGAGGTGGTTGTGGATCTGGCCGCAAGCTGGTTCAGGGCCCACATGATGGCGTACATGGGAACAAAGCTATGATCATGGAGGCCAAGGGCTTTGCGGACCGGGTCGAGGCGGGCAAGGCGCTCGCGCGCCGTCTTGTGGCTCGAAAGGTTCAGGACGCCGTCGTTCTTGCGATGCCAAGGGGAGGCGTCCCCGTCGCAGCGGAAGTGGCACGCGTACTGCGTGCCCCGCTCGATCTCGTGCACGTACGCAAGATCGGCACACCCCTGCAGCCGGAGCTTGCGGCGGCCGCCGTCGTCGATGGCGAGAGCCCGGAGATCGTCCTCAACGAGGACGTCATCGAGCAAGCGGGCGTGAGCGCGGAGTATATCGAAAGCCAAGCTGAAGCCGAGCTTCAGGAGATCGCGCGCCGGCGCCGGATCTATTCGCAGGGCCACCAGAGCGCAGCCCTGGAAGGCCGCACGTTGATCCTCGTCGACGATGGCATCGCCACCGGCGCCAGCGTTCGCGCCGCCGTGAAGGCACTCAGAAGAAAGCGGCCGAAGGAGCTGATACTGGCCGTTCCGGTTGCCCCGAGCGAAACGCTCGAGGCGCTGACGCCGTTGGTCGACGACGTCGTGTGTCTAGCGACGCCGACGCCGTTCTACGCAATCGGCCTGCACTATAGAGATTTCCACCAGGTGCCCGACGCAGAGGTCATCCGTATTCTCGAGCAGGCGAGGACCCGCGCACAGGCCCGCGGCCGATAGCATAAGCGAGGAACAGCCAGAAAAAGAAACGCCGGCCTCGATCATGGCCGACGCAGTCGATTCGTGGCTCTCAAGAAGAGCAAACACAAGAGCGAACCTGCTCTAGGTCACAAACTCATAAACTGGATTCCCAACGCGCGCGAACAGTGATTCATACTCTCAACCGAGGGAGGTTGAGATGGCACAACTGCGCCGCTACGAACTCACTGATGCGGAATGGGCGATCATC
>JBAZXL010000062.1:0-13820 GCA_041659825.1 Hyphomicrobium sp. | reverse complement strand
CGCAGGGTTGGTGTGTCATGCTGGAAGCATGCTTAAAAGCATGCCTTCAGCATGGCTGCGCGCAAGCTAAAGAGAATACCGGCCGGAAACCGCAGACCAGTGAGTCAAGACTTTGTCCGGCCGGTATGAGGCAGCGATATCTTGTGCGGCATTGGCGATCGGCCCCAAAATCGGACGCACCCCTCAGTGCTGGCCAGGAAGAATCCTGTGGCCCAGAATCCTCACCCGCTTGCCTTGGGAACGGGCAGTTAGGCTGAATGTCCGTTGCAGACCCGACACACAATCACTAACGTAGCCTCACTTGGCGGGTCTCTGGGGTTTTAAGCGTGCGTTACAGGCTGAGCTGGCTGATGGTCCTAGCGCTATTTGTGCGCAGCCTCGTGCCTGTCGGCTTCATGGTGGCACCTGCTTCCGCTGACGGGCAAGGTCTTACGATCGTAATTTGTACTGGCCACGGCCCGGAAAGACTTCTCCTCGATCAGGACGGAAAGCCCGTTCAGCAAGACAAGCGATCAGGCGCCGCCGCGACCTGCCCCTTTGCCGCAGCAGGTGCACTGGCGCTCTCAGATAGCGAGCCACCGCTCCTCGCGACGGAAGTTCGTTATGCCGCCGTGAGCTACGACTTGGCGGTCGGACAATTCAGCGAGACGCCGAAGCCCGGCGCCACGTCCGCGCGCGGACCTCCCGAGCTGGTCTGAGCTGGCCTCTCGCATTGCCCCATCGCGGGCAACCCATCACTTCACACCTCTGGGGATCTAGTCCCATGACCGCTTTCCTGTCGCGCCCGATGGGCCGCGCACACGTGCGTGCGCTCCTACTCACCTCGACCGCCCTGTTCACACTCTCCACGCCGTCCGGCGCACAGGAGGCCAAGAAGACCGATCTGCCACCCGTCTCCGTCGAGCAGCCGACGATCGTAGCCCCGGCCGCGAAAAAGACAGTTCAAAAGAAGAAGGCGCCGCCGCCCGTGCAACAAGCTGCCGAGCCGGCCCCTGCGACAGCGACGAGCGCTACTCCCGCAAACGAGGTTACACCAGTTGCGCTCGGGACCTACAATCCCGCGCTCGATCTTTCCGGGCTGAAGCTTCCACCCGCCACGACGATTACGACTGCGGGCCCCGTGCAAGGCTACCGTGCCCTTTCAGCGGTGTCCTCGACCAAGACCGCGACGCCACTCGAGCAGATCCCGCAATCGATCCAAGTCGTGCCGAGGTCCGTGATCGACGATCAGACGAGCATCACCGTTTCGGAAGTCATCCAGAACGTCAGTAACGTTCAAGGTCCCAACAGCCATTCATTGGGAAACACCGAACTATACCCGTACACGATCCGTGGTTTTGGTGCGCAAGCTTGGCTCGACGGCCTCGTCATGCCGTTCAGCCTTGGGGATCGTGACGCCCTTGCGAACGTGGAACGCATCGAGGTCCTGAAGGGACCTGCCGCCATCCTCTACGGCGGCGGCGCGGGCGCGCCAATCGGTGGCGCCGTCAACATCATATCCAAGCTGCCGACCGACAAGGCGGCCGGCGCGGTCGGCTTCACATTCGGCAGCGACAACTTCGTTCAGCCCTACTTCGACATCAACCAGCCGGTGACAGCAAATGGGACCGTCTTGTTCCGTGTGACGGGTCAGTACACCGCCACCGACAGCTTCATCGACGTGCTGGAGCAGGATCGCTACTCGTTCAATCCGACCCTGACGCTGACCGACAAGACCGACACCACGCTTACGATCCAAGGGCACCTCTCGAAGTCTGAGCAGCAGACGTACCAGGGCCTGCCTGCGACCGGGACCATTCTCGGCGGCTTCAAGATCGACCGTGACTTGTTCATCGGACCGTCTGACATTCCGCGCGGATACTCCGAAGTCGAAGGCATCACTGTCACGCTCGACCACAAGATCAACGACATCTGGTCGGCCAACGTCAAAGCGCGCTGGAGCCAGGGTGGCTTCGCGCAATTCACGCAGCTTGCACTCGGAGCCGACGCGGCAGGCGCTCTTCCAGCCATCAATCCTTCGACTTGGTTGCTGGGCAATACCGTGCTTGCCGAGGAGATCGAGGAAATCTCTGTCAATCCCAACGTGCAAGCCAAGTTTAATCTGGGAGCCAGCCGAAACACCGTGCTGGTCGGTGGCGACTATTCGAGAGTAACGGAACACGGGCTTCTGGCGGTTGACTATCTCGGCAACGGCTGCGCCGCATTTTTTGGTGTTGATCCGTGCCTCGGCCTGGTTGGACCGACGGCCAACCTGACAATCCCGTCATTCACGACACCCTACGCGGATCCGCGTGGCGTGGCGCAATATCAGGACGTCTTCGGGTTCGATCAGGTTGTCACCTTCAACGACGTTGAGAACGTATTCAAAACCAAGGGCGTGTACGGGCAGATTCAATCGACGTTCTACGACCGCGTCCATGTCCTTGCCGGAGTCCGCGCCGCGCATGTTTCCATTGAGCAAATCGAAAGAAGCAGCGGTGTTCCTCAAGAGACAGTGACCGACGCTTACAAGCCATTGCCACGTGCAGGGATCGTCGTCGATCTGATGCCGGGGCTTTCGGCCTTCGGCAGTTACAGCGAAGGAATACGGGCGGTGCCCCGCCAGCTTCCTGGCGGCAGGTCCGAGCCTGAGTTCTCAGAGCAACGCGAGGTCGGGTTCAAGTTCAATCTGGACAACCAGATCAGCGGTACGGTTGCGTATTTCGAGATCGATCGCGACAACGTCGTTGTCAATCTCGGCGGGCTTGCCGGTATCGCTTTGGCCAAGCAGCGGGGCCGTGGCTATGAGGCCGACGCTCTATGGCAGCCAAACAGAAACTGGCAGGTCCTCGCGAGCTATGGCTTCACCGATGTGGAGTTCGCCGACGGTCTGCTCGGCGCGCCGGCCGGCAACCGCTTCCCGCTCGTGCCCGAGCATTCCGGCAGGTTCTGGATCAACTATATGTTCGATCAGCCGATGTTGCGCGGCTGGAGCATGGGGGCTGGGATCTACGCATCATCGGGCCAATTCGTCGACGCAGCAAACCAGTACAAGACCGACGGCTACTACACCGTCGACGCTAAGATCGGGTACGACAACGACAAGTTCTCAGCAGCGTTCAACGTTAAGAACCTGACCGGCGAGGAGTACTTCGTCCCGTACTCGTTCCTCGGCGGCCAGGTCGCACCGGGCGACGATCGCGCATACTATGGATCCTTGATCTACAAGTATTGATGCGATGCAGGCCGGGCGTCACCTCCCCCGTGTCGCCCGGCCGCAACTCCAGACACCGAACGTCAGCGCGGCAAGCGCTTGCAATAGGAGAGTGCCACGTGACCATCTCAAAGCGCGACCTACTTTGCTTCATGGCTGGGAGCCTCGCGGCTACGGGCTTCACCGCTGCCCCGTTGCAGGCTGATGAGCCGAAGGCTGCGCCCGACATGCCTGCCCACGATATGAGCGGCATGCCGGCGACGTGGATGGGATCGGAGAAAATTGCCTTTCTGATCTACCCTCAATTTACCGCGCTCGACATGGTCGGTCCGCACTACATGCTGAGCAGCCTCATCGGGGCGAGCACCTTC
This sequence comes from Hyphomicrobium sp., assembly GCA_041659825.1. Classification (GTDB taxonomy): domain Bacteria; phylum Pseudomonadota; class Alphaproteobacteria; order Rhizobiales; family Hyphomicrobiaceae; genus Hyphomicrobium_C. The sequence continues at coordinate 10,256 of JBAZXL010000062.1, read as the reverse complement.
ACGGTCGCCAAGAGCCATGACCCGGTCGTGAGCGACAGCAAGCTGACCTTTGTGCCCACCCACTCATTCTCCGACTGCCCGGAAGATCTCGATATCATCTGCGTTCCAGGTGGCTCCAACGGAACCTTGGCTGCCATGCAGGATGAGGTGACGATTGCCTTCCTCAAGGATCGCGGCAGCCGGGCCAAGTATGTAACGAGCGTCTGCACCGGGTCGCTCGTCCTCGGGGCAGCCGGCCTGCTCAGAGGATACAAGGCAACCTCGCACTGGGTCACGCGCGATATTCTGAAGGATCTCGGCGCCGAGCCCGTCGATGCCCGCGTCGTCAAAGATCGAAATCGCATTACGGGTGCTGGAGTGACGGCCGGCCTCGACTTCGGATTAAGCCTTGTCGGCACGCTTCGCGATCAGCGCTACGCCGAGGCTGTTCAGCTTCTGGCCGAATACGATCCCGAGCCGCCGTACCAATCCGGAATTCCTGCGAAGGCATCGAGGGAGAACATCGACCTCTACGAGGCCATGTTCGCCGACTTCAAGAAAACGGCCAGCGACACGGCCAAGAAGGCCATCGCCAAGCTGTAGCGGACAAATGCGATTGCCTGCACCTTCGCACAGTGCGTCTGTCCGCTTTGGCACCACCTTCGAAGGCATCTTCCGCCAAGCGATGGTCTGCAAGGACCGCAATCGCTGTACCGCCTGGTATGCGATCATCGACGGAGCATGGCCGTCGCTCAAGGCAGCGTTCGAGCTTTGGCTGTCCGACGCGAGCTTCGCAGCCGACGGCACCCAGCAGCAACGCTTGAGCGCCTTGACCGGAACCCTTAAAGCCTGATCGTTTAAGATGGAAGATAGCGGAGCCTAAAGGGTTCATAGTAGAAAGAGAGCCAAACTAAACTTCAGCGAACGCGTTCCATTGGCCGCTATATTCTGAATGCTGCATCCGCCAATCCCTCACGCACCAGAGAGGAGAAGTGCATGACCAGTTCACCCGGCGCCGGCCCTGCCCACCACCACGGCCCGAACTGCGGCCATGTGGCAGTCTACCATGGCGGCCACGTCGACTATCTGCAGGATGGTCGCCTGCTACACCCTCATGGCGATCACGTCGACGAGCATACCATCGCGGTAAGCCCCGAAAACCCGGTGCGTTGCACCCCGGAAGTTCGATGTGAGGGTCACCAGCACGGCCCCGGATGTGGTCACGAGGCGGTGCCGCACGGTGACCATGTCGATTACCTCGTCGATGGCCGCTTGCATCATCCGCATGGGAACCATTGCGATGATCATGGTCCATTGCTCCCTGCCGTAGAGTGAAGCGTCTCTGAGACAAGAGACGCGGCAAGGCAGCCGGCGGCTCGCTATCGGTTTTCGAATCTTGCGATGCGCGAGCCGAGCACCGACGATCGGGAGACCTGCACGAGGCTGCGCATCCCGATCGGGCGACGCTGCGCCTCACTCTCGGGCTTCAGCCCCGATGACGGGATCTGGCGCACATAGTCGACCGGCCCAGGGTCACCAGGAGGACAGCCTATGTGGCTCAGATGGCGAGCCGTCGCGTCCTCAACGTGCTCCTCACCACACCAGAACCCCATTGTCAAATTGAGTGTAAGCAGCACCAAAGTCACGATTGGGAGAATCCGGGCCGGGAGGCCAGCGAATGGCATGGACAAGCGACCTTTCTGAGCAACCACAATGGTACTATCAAACGCGCGGTGAGCAGAGCAAGGTGAACCGCTCCGGGTTTGCCGGAGGCTCCAAATCTTGAGAGATTGGAGCCATGACGAACCAAGCAAAGACCCCGAGATTCTCCGCCGAGGTGCGTGAGCGTGCCGTGCGGATGGTGTTTGAGCACCGAAGCGATCATGCCTCGCAGTGGGCGGCGATTGTGTCGATCGCGGCCAAGATCGGCTGCACGGCGCAAACGCTGTCGAACTGGGTGCGCCAGGCCGCGCGTGGACGCCTTCCCGTCGCGGCTGGCCAACTCTCGCTCGCGCTTGAGTTTGCCGGGAATGGCATTCCCGTCTTCCCAGTCTCGGCGCGCGATAAGCGGCCGATCACCGAGCACAGCTTCCATGAGGCGAGCACCGACCAAACGAAGATAGCGACGTGGTGGCGTCGAAACCCGAGCGCGCTTGTCTCTGCCCCTACGGGTGCACCTACCGGCTTTTGGGTCTTAGATATCGACAAGGGCGGGCATGATGCTTTCAATCATCTACTCGCGCGCCTTGGATGCGAGACAGTCGAGGACCTGAGCCCGGCATGGGTGAAGACACCAAGCGGCGGGCTGCATCTCTACTTCATCCTGGATCCGGACACTACGCCACGCACGCGGGCTTCTGACATCGCGGCGCACATCGACACTCGCGGGCTTGGGGGCTCTATCGTGCTCCCCGGCAACGTGCTCCCCGATAGCCGCGCCTATCAGTGGGCAGGGCCGTTCGCTTCGATCTGCGACGCACCCAAGGCGCCGCGCGGGCTTCTGTGGCTTGCAACGTTCAATGCCAGGGAGCGCCGCGAAATCAGGGAGAGGCCGGAGCTTCTTTCCGCTCTCCGCAATGCTGACCCTACGCGATGGGCTACGACCTTCAAAGCTTGGCGCGATGAGGAAGCGGCTCGCATCCTTGCGCGCTGCGGTCCGACCGACGATGACGACGGGATGCGTCGGCAGGCGCTGCATGATCTTCATTCAGCAGCAAGCGAGTATGCGGGCCTTCAGGACGGCCGCCGCGCGAAGCTCTTCAGCATTGCGTGCCGCCTTGCGCGCTACGTCTCGCATGGGGTCGTTTCAGAGGCGGAGCTTTCGGCCGCTCTGATCAGCGCGGCACGCACAAACGGTGCCTTGTCTAAGCACGGCATGAGATGGGCTGAAAGCGCAATACGGCGCGCGATGGCAGCGGGGAGCAGAGATGCACTCCCGCCTCTCGCTCGCTCATTCCGCAGCGAGGCGCGGCCATGAATGCGGCTAGTACCATCAAATGGCCGGAAAGTGTGCGCGACAAGGACGGCAAAAAAACGCCTGTACACAGGTCACAGCATAATATCCGCACCTTCCTCGATGCGTGTGGAATTGAGCTTCGGCGCAATGCCTTCTCATTGCGTGACGAGATTACACGCGATGGGCACACGAGAACTCTTGACGATGCGGAGCTTCGACGGCTTCGGCTTGAGGCGGACGCTCGCGGCCTCCGCCCGAAGACTGAATTCTTCAACGACGTGATATTCGACCTGGCTCGGCAGAACGCATATCATCCCGTGCTTGCCTACATCGAGGGCCTGACGTGGGACGGCAGAAAGCGGCTTGATCAGGTCGCCAGCTACTATGCAGGCGCGGAGAATACCGGCCTCAATCGGGCCATGATGCGCGCGACGCTAATTGCCGCCGTGCGCCGGATACGTCATCCGGGGTCGAAGTTCGACAATCTTCTAGTGCTTGAAGGTAAGCAGGGCGCGGGCAAGTCGTCCTTTGTTAAGGCGCTAGCTGGCGAGCCTTGGTTCTCGGACTCTCTGCATATCGGCACAGATCCGAAAGAGACCATCGAGCAGACCTCGGGCAAATGGATCTGCGAACTCGCTGAGTTGGCAGGACTTGGAAAGAAGGACCGGGAGCGCGTTAAGGCGTTCTTGTCGAGGTCAGTCGATAGCGCGCGGCTTTCATACCAGCGCATTGCGTCCGACGTTCCCCGGCAATTTGTCTTGGTCGCAACAACAAACACGTCCGAATACCTGAGCGACACGACGGGAAACCGTCGTTTCTGGCCAATGCGCGTAGGCATTGTGAACCTTGCCGCTGTGCGTAGGGATAGGGATCAGATCTGGGCTGAAGCCGCGCACTATGAAGCGAAAGGGGAGAGCACGCAGCTTGCGCGCGAGCTATGGAGCGACGCAGAAGGCGCACAGAACGGCCGCATGATCACTGACCCATGGCTAGACCAACTAGAGCCCGCGCTTGCCGGGACGCTTGGGGCTGTCGCGACAGCTGACCTTTGGAAGTTCCTTGAGATCAAAGCGGCGCACCAAGACCCATACAGCAGCCAGCGACTTACAGCTGTCATGGCGCAATTGGGCTTTGAGAAGAAGAAGAAGCGGAAGGATGGGGCTCCGCTCTCCTGCTACGTGAGCAAGGGAGCGGGCGCTTCTCATTCTGCATGGATCAACCTTGCGACTAGAGGCATGGAACGCTCGGAACACATGGAACGCACCTGGAACGGGGCAACGGCTTGATCTCACAAGATAACTACAACCGTTCCAAGTGTTCCAAGTGATAATAGAGAAAGAAGGAAATAGGTAAAAGAGTGAGAGAGGTAGCTAAGGGTCTGGCGCGAAATGCTTGGAACACTCGGAACGGCGAATATTTCACAGCGAAAACAGATTAGTAAGGGGGCGGAGACATATGGAACACCAGCAGGAACGCGCTTGGAACGGCTCAAGCGAACGGTCGGCATTACCGAGGCTGAAATTCTGACCTGAGACTTTTGCAATGCCCTAAAAAGGGGGAAAAGGTGACACCGCTACGCGCACGCGAGGGAACTTCAGAAGCGCCTATGAAAAGCCCCGGCGATCGGCGAGAAAACATACTCGCGCGGCTTTCTGAATTGGCCCCTACGGCAGATCGGCACGTGTTCCGCCTCAAGCGGGTAACGCGCGCGTTTCTCGAAACTTCTCTCTTTGCCGACGCTGTGAATGCGGGCTGGTCCGATACCGAGCTTTTCGGAATGCCGTTGTATGCGCCCCTTGTCCGTGTTGACCAGCAGGGCTTGATCAGTGGCCTTGCCGTATCGGCATTGAGCGGCCCAAAGCTGACCGCCATTTCGCGAACAGGAGCCAGGATCGATTGCCTAAGCGGGGGCGTGCTCAGGTGCACTCGCGCCAGCCACAGCCTTTGCGGCCCGCCATGGTGGGAGCATCCCGACTTCGGAGCCGTGCTTCAGAGCGCGGCGGCTGAAGCGGCATGAATAGGGGGGGAGTTTCTAGGCACGAAATCGAGACACGGCGGATCACGTTTCCGCCAATAAAAGCGAATTAGACCCCGCATTTTCGATGTTCTGAGTTGATCGCGTTTTTCTACCCACATTCCAGCCAACACGGAACGCGCAAAAAGGCCGTGTAATTCGCCGGTCAAACTCGAAAATCGACAATGGTCAATGGACGAAGCCTTATAACTGATCCGAAGCCAGACGATCAATTGAGAGGAACTAGCATATGCATTTGAACCGATCTGACAGCGAAGCATTACGGTTTGTGACGCGGGAAAAGATGGAACTTCGAAAGGGCCTGATCGACGCGCTTCTTGAGGTAGGGAAGTTCGACCGAAGGGCTCTTGAAAAGCTGGATGACGAGATTCTTCAGCAGATCGTTAGCGCGCTGCCCGGTGCGCAAGTCGGCCGCCAAACTAAGGCAGAGCCGGGCAAAGAGGCCGCACCAGATTATGTGACGATGGTGCGCAATCAGTCGAAGAAGAGGGGGGGCTAAGATGCAGCGGCTATACAAGATTACCAGGAGGGGCGCATCCCATACGCGCCGCGAGTATGAGGACGGCACGCGCGTTCAAGGCCAGGTGAACCGAACTCGCACAGCGACCTATCGGCGTTACGGCGAAGGTGATGCTATCCGCCTCACGCCCGCAGAGGCAAGCCACCCGACTTATCTTTATCTCGGACTGAAACCAGTCGGAAACGAGGAGGCTGGCCGTGATGCTTGATAACAAGGGCTGGTTCCAGCCAATGGAAGTCCAGGAAGAGCTTGCGTTTCTGGAAACGCACTACACGGATAAGGTGCGCTACGACTTCGGTTCGCTGTTCGATAGCGACGCCGATGCACTTCGCACCGCAACTGTCCACGACAGGAAGAAGGCGCTTGCCGAAATCAAGGCTCTGTCTGATCAGCTAAATCGACCCTTTTACGGGCGAGCCCTTGGAAGCCTTCAGCTTGTCCCGGTGACGAAGGAGAACGCCGAAGCGGCAAAGGCCAAGCTTACGGCACTGGTGTTCGAGCAGGAGGCGAGCTATCGGCTCTCGACGGCTCAGCGGATCGCGAGTTTGCGTGCAGCTCTGCATCGCCAGGATGAGACGGAAGCGGCGGCAAAAAAAGCTGAGCGCGATGCGCAGTTGAGGGAGCTGCGTAGCCGGGCCGAAGTGAGCGCTGAAACAATCGACGCGCTCTTGGCGACGGTCGCGAGCGCGGAAGGCTCGGAAAGTTTTCTCGGCTCAATCCGTCCAAAGCTGGAGATAGCTCTGCGAGCGCATCAAGCAGCAGAGCTTGCTCGAAAACAGCTCGACAAGCTTTTTGGAGAGGCGCGGCGGGCCAGAGATAAGCTTGCGACCATGGATCTAACCGTGCCGGACGGACCCGCCTTTCCGAACATCGCTCGCGCAACCCATGATGTGAGCCAGGCAGCCGCTCTAATTGACGCCGGGCTGCAAGCTATTCAGAAGGCAAGCAAGAGGTAGCGATGAGCAACGTATCTCCGCGCGAAATCCTTAATCTGACCGCCGTCGCATTCGGAGTGTCACCGGAAGCGATTGGTGTACGCCGACAAGGCAGGCATGCAGCAACTCCGCTCTCCTCGCTCGCGCGAGCTTGCGCTGTAATGCTAATCCGGCGCCATACTTCGGAGGCGCTTCGGCACATAACTGAGCTAATCGGATTTGATATCACGGTTGGCACTCGCTTGCGCGCTGCGGCGGACAATTTCGAGCGATCATATGGGCAAGACCCGTACCTTAGCTTCTGTGTCGCTGAAATCGAGGATGCCATAGACACGCTTCACGAGGCTCGCCTCGATGCCATGGAGCGCGCCACAGCGAGCGGAATGGCTGGGTTCGCCGCAATCGCTCGCTCAATGCAGAGGCGCGACTGCCATGCCCATTAAAAGCGACCGAGAGGCCATCGATCAAAGCGCAGTCGGTTCGGGACGAAAACCGCTGTACCATAGCGGCATGCATGCCACTGTTCTGGAACTCGGGGCTGACGGCAAGTCGCGGTCGCAGATCGCAAGGGAACTCGGGGTTTCACGAAAAAGCTTGTACGAATGGATCAAGAATTACCCCGACTTTCGAGAGGCGATGGAAGCAGCGAATGATCTTGCTCTCGCTTGGTGGGAAGACCAGGGGCAAAAGGGCGTGTGGAGCGGCAGAGACTTCAACGCTCAGTGCTTCTCATGGCAGATGAAGAACCGCTTCCCCAATGACTACAAGGACAAGCACGAGATTTCCGGCGACCCCGAGCGCCCGCTTGTTGCCCGCATTGTGAGGACAATCGTTGACCCAGGGGCGGGCGCGAATGGAGCCGTGCACGGTGGATAAAACTCAGAGGGCGTTGCAGTTGCCATTCTCAGGGCGGTAACTATCTCAGCAGGAGGCCGTGCGATTCGGCAGGCTGACTGCGGGAACCGGCAGCGGAGAATTGGGAATGAAACTCTTGATCGTTGGAGCCGCGCTGATAGTCAGCGGTTGTGCATCGGTGAGTGCGATCCCACTGTCCCAGGACAGCTTTCAGCTCGTTACAAATGCCTCGCAAGAGTGCGGGGCTCAGGGTGCGCAGCGCGTTGCCTATCAGCAGGCGGCGGCAGAAACGATAAGGAAGGGGTATGATCGGTTCATCATTTCGCAGGCGCAGCGCGGTAGCCAGATTGAAACGGCTTCGATTTCTGGCGGAATACTCGGCTATAATCGCAGCTACGGGCAGGACTTGAACGTCCAGATGTTCAAGGAGGGCGACCCACTTGGCGCTAACGCCATCTCAGCGCGCGAAAGCCTCGGCCCGAAATGGCAAGAGCTAGTCGCGACCAAAGCCTCGTATGGGTGCTGGTGATGCAAGAAGCGCGTTCCACAGCCTCAGATTAGCGTATCGATTATAGCCTTGAACGCCTCGCTGGTTCAGCTTGGAACGGCGTATAGGTTACGCTGCCCCAGGCAAAATCATCGGTTTTTCGGCTTGCGCTTATCGCTATCGAGGCCCATCCGCACCAGCCTTCTAACAGCTTCCGCACGCCCCGGTATATCGGGCTGATCTCTTCGCCAATCATCGACCTCTGACAGCTCCGGCTCATGCCAGCGGGTGCCTATCAGCGTGCCCGTGCCTGCCTCCTTCGGCCTGCCTCGTGATTTTTTGATATCAAGTATTGTCTTGCTCATGATTTAATGATATCACGTATTTTATGCAGTGCAAGGCGCCGTGCTCTGCTGTCCACAGAAACCGCCCCAAGGGGCGCATCTCAGGAAGCGAGCCAATGCAACAGTTATCCATCAACATCAGCCCGGCCGATGACCCCTTGGGGTTTGCGCTGTGGCTGCCATTCCCTAACCATCGCGAGCGCCCTTTGCACGGGGACGTTCTGCTAGTTGAGCAGCAAGAGACACGCAGCGTTCGCCGCGCCGAAGTCACGGCAAGAGACGTGACGCTTGTCGAGCACTGGAGCGAGCGGGCCGCCGGACAGCCGATCGCCTACCCCATTGACCAGACCCCGCCGGATCTCCGCATCACCGGCCTATGCCTCGGCTTTTACGGGTCGGGCGCTCAACGCGCGCCGGGAGCGGCAGGCGCGAAGATGAGAGCAGAGAAGCTCGCGAGCACGGTTCGCTCTCTCGCCAAGACCACGGCGCTTCGTGACATCGCCGCATGCCTTAACCTGCCCATTGCCGAAGTGCGCGCGATCGTGGCCGAAGCTCAGGCGGCCCAATAATCATTTACCGCTGAACATCAACACAGGAGAACGAAATGGATCACATCCTTGCTGAAGACGAAATTTTAGAAGGGTTGGGCGAACAGCTCGAAGCGGCCTGGAAGTTTGAGCGAGAGGCTACAGCGGAGTTTCTCAATGAGGCAACGATCTCCGAAGATGATCTCAATGCGATAAGCGATGAGACCGGACGAGTAGTGCAAAAGATCATTTCCCTGAAGGCGGCAACGCTTCAAGGGCTGCGCGTAAAGGCGCGTGCATTCCAGTGGTGCTATGCGGACGAAGAGGCGAGGCTCTCGGGTTCCACCACGGACATTAGGCTCGTTCAATCAATTCTCGATGATCTCTTTGCCGTTGCCCCGCGAGAATTGGCATCGAGGCAGACGCACCGAGACGCGTGGCAGGGCGCACTATTTGGCCAGAGCAGCGCCCCACACAACTACGTCACCTGACCGTGACTCGCATTCAAGACCTAAGGCATCAACGATGGAGCGAAGCTCCCGGCCCAGATCTGGGCCGGGAAGAGGGGCAACACCGTGGATGCTACACCATGCAATGTATCGCGCATGCAACTCTCTGAGTGATGCGGCCCCGGCGGGGTCCGGCCGGATCACGGCGCGAAGGAATTGGGACACGTGCTCTCGCGGATCGACAGGCGGGGGCACGAGCTGGACACGTGAAATGGGCTCGCCAATGATCGCATCCGTGCTCTTGGCATTCCGATCGCGGCGGGGATGGGCAGCGACGCCGATAGCGATAGAGCCTCCGAAGATCGCGAGCGAGCGAAGCACGGCTAGGGCAAGATCCCAAGACCAAGGCGCAATACCGAGGCGGTCAGGTAGTGGCGTCGCAGATCGCGGGGGCTCTAATCCCGCCAAAGCATCGCGAGCCGCTTGCAGCTCAATTTCCGCTGACCGCTTAGCCTCCGACAGCAGCGCGACGCAACCGCTTTTGCATCCCGGCTTCGCGGCTTCCGAGATCATTGCATCGGCGGCATTCCGCTTTGCGTCTTCGGCCTTGGTCACTCGCTCACGAGCGCCCTCGAAACGAGCTTGAGCCGCGATCACCGGGGCGGCTAAGGCCTCCCGCGCCGCGATCTCACGTTCGGCATTGATTGCGAGCCAATATGCCTCGCCAGCGACCAAGCAAGAACCGAGGGCGAAGGCCTGGAACGGGCGACCATCCTGCCACGTGATGACGGCGAAGCTGGTCCCGAGCGCTAGCAGGGCGGCAACCGCGATTGCTAGCCAAGCGTCCGGCGTGCCGTAGCCTCCCGCATGCAAGACGTTAGCATTCGTTGCGGCAACCACTACCGCAGCACCAGAAAGAGCGACCAAGCCACGCCAGATCATGCGCCCCCCTTCACCCGTTCGGCCTTTGCCAGGGCGGAAATAGCCGCCTCGACAAGATCAGCTTGCGACCATTTCCGGCCATCGCGCGCGCTGAACTTCTCTAGCAGGCTGTTGAACAAATCACCAAGGCGAGCAGGTGAATCCTGAATCATCGCCTTGGTGGAAAAAGACGCGGCCTTCGAGGGTGCCGGCGTTGCTGATAGTTGCCCAGCCGCGGCCCGAGCGGG
>JBAZXL010000061.1:0-14305 GCA_041659825.1 Hyphomicrobium sp. | reverse complement strand
CTCACGCAGGTCGAGAGAATAAGCTCGTGCCATGCCTTGCTGGCCTCCGCCCAGCACCAAGCATGAATCACTGTTCGCTCTCGTTGGGAATCCCTCGCGATTCAATTAAAGTCGGAAAGACTCTAGCTTGCGCGCAGCCATGCTGAAAGCATGCTTCCAGCACGACACACCAATCCTGCACGCTGATACCAACCGCACTGCGTCAGCACTTCGTGCGGTTGGTATCAGGCCGCTCGAAGAGCTTTGAGTGGCTCGGCCAGTTGCAGCCCGCGCACCGAGTTTCCAAGGTAGATGGCATCGGCTGCTTGCATGTCTTCCAGGGTCAGAACCGCTTCCGAGGCTCGCCCCGTCTCGATCAACTCGCTTCTTAGAACGCCCGGCAATAGCCCAGACGAGAGCGGCGGAGTGAGAAGCTTGCCTTCTCTCTCAATGAATATGTTCGTGCGGCTGCCTTCGGCAAGCTCGCCCCGCTCGTTCAGGTAGATGACCTCGTCGGCCTTCACCGTGTCGGCGTAGTGCTGCCATTCGATATCATAGAGCTCGCGGCGCGTCGTCTTGTGGAAGAGGAACTGGCTTGTGCTGTCGAGCCGCGTTGCCGAGACGGCAAAACGCACGATCTGAGGCGTTGCGGGCTTTGGCATCGCGGTCTGCGTGATGGTGAGCTTGCCGTCCTCGGCTAGCAGCAGACGCACGCGAAGCCGATCGCCACGCTTAGGAGCAACCTCAGCGTCGAGCGCGGCACGGATCCGTGCCTGGTCGAAGACGTAACCGAAGTATCTAGCCGACCCTTCGAGGCGAGCGAGATGGCGTTCAAGCAGCCAATATCCTTGGCCGGGCTCGTGCAGCAGCGTTTCGATGAGCTCGAAGCTCTTGGGGGGGTCGGTGAGGAATTTCATCTTAAGCTGGCACTCGGCATATTCCTTAGCGCCGACGGAATCATAGACCACACCGGAGCCAATGCCCATCTCGCCACGGCCATCGCGGTAAATGACCGGGGTGCGGATCGCGACGTTGAAGAGTGAGTTGCCGCTAGGCGTGATGTGGCCTATGGCGCCGCAATAGACGCCACGCGGTTCGGTCTCATACTCGCGGATCAGCTCCATGGCGCGGATCTTCGGCGCACCCGTGACAGAACCCGGGGGGAAGATCGCGCGCAACAGCTCGCCTAGCCCCAGATCCTTCTCGAGTGTCGCTTTCACGCCCGAGGTCATCTGGTGGAGCGTGCGAAATGTTTCAACCGTGAAGAGGTCCGTCACCTCGACGCTGCCGATCTCGGCGATGCGACCGAGGTCGTTGCGCATCAAGTCCACGATCATGAGGTTTTCGGCGCGTTGCTTCTGGTCGCTCGCAAGGATGCGGCGGGCCTCGCTATCGGCGTCAGGTGTGCCGGCCCGAGGCGCGGTGCCTTTCATGGGCCGCGTCGAGACCACGCGACCGTGCTGCTCGATGAAGAGCTCGGGCGATGCCGAGAGCACGGTCACCTCGCCCGTGTCGACGATGGCGCCGTAGGCGACGCGCTGGCGCTGCCTGAGGTCGCGGTAAAACGTCAGGGGCGAGCCCTCGAGCCGGAAGCGGGCCTTGAACGTGAGGTTGAGCTGATAAATGTCGCCGGCGCGAATTTTCTCTTGGACGGCGGCAAAGCGCTCATCATAGGCCGGGCCGTCCCACGCCCTGGTGACAGACGTAAATTGATATGAGCCGCTGCGCGTGTGCGTCGCGAGCCAGTGGTCTACCTGCGTTTCCGTCATGGTGCGAGGCGCGTGATAGAGGCCGAACCAGAGCAGCGGCACGGTGCGGTTCTCGGGAAGCAGCGCGCGAAGCCTTGGCTCAAGCACATAACCGAGCTCGTAGGCAAAAAAGCCGGCCGCGTGGAGGCCGCGATGAAGCCCGTTCTCCAGTGCTTCGAGGGCGGCCGCTACCTGCTCAGGCTCATCGGCAGAAACGATCTCAACGGGGCTCGTGAAAAGCAGCGAGGGCGCGCCTTGGCCCGCACTATTATCCAAGAGAACGAACGTTTCCTCGAGGTTGGCGGCTTTCGGCATGGCAGCATTGGAAATCGGGGTTCCATCATCCTGGCTAGCGTCGGCTCTGGTCATTCTTCAACGCTTCTCGGTTTCGCGCAGGCCCCGGGAGCATCCGTCGTCCCTCTGGTAGGGCAAGGTCGCGCCGTTGCTCACGCGATCTATGCGCCCGGCAAGCCCGCCTTGTCAGCATAAAATCGGCTCTTCAAAGGCATTGGAAGGCTAATCTCCGAAGCGGGGTTCACAAACCCGAAAATCATGCTATAGAGCACGCCAACGCCGCCCCGTCAGGGCGGCTTTTTCAACGGCGCGCTCGTTTCGAAGTCGCTCCAGTTGAGCTTGCCAACATCGTTGAAGCATCAGCGGTTGGACTTGGAACGTGGCTCTGCCACGGCCATTGATAAGTTGTTGACGCGGGGTGGAGCAGCCCGGTAGCTCGTCAGGCTCATAACCTGAAGGTCATAGGTTCAAATCCTATCCCCGCAACCAACCTTATTAATCCAATCAATGGATTGCCGTTCTCTTCTCGACAAGCTCCTGCGCTTTTGCACTGGCGATGGCGTTAGCGCTCGGCAAACGTGCGCCCGACTTGATCTATAAGCGGCTTCAGCCCGTTCGATCTTCATGCCAATGCGGCGCAGCATTTTCGCGCCGAGCATATCCAGCGCACCCATGCCAGCCTAGTGTAGCGCATCTGACGTTTGGTCCCCGCTTGCGGCAGGTCTCGTCACCAAACGTCAGATGCAAAAGCTACACTAGAATCATAGAGTTGCTAGTGTTCCTGTGGGTTCCGATATTTGCTCTGAACCACACTCCGGGGGGAAGCAAATGTCGGAACCGGAACACTAGATGACGAACAGCAAAATTGTCAGACGCGACAAGCGTTGGCACGCTATGGGATGGCAGAGTAGACCTGCGACATGTAAATCGAGCACGTGATAAATCATCGTTATGACAGCGTGGGTGTGACGGGCGAGGCGTGACGTGCTTACATTTCGATAGGCCGCCTCGATAGGCCACCCCAAATCTAAGTCGAGCGATGGCAAAGAAGATTGCAGGACCGGAGATCGAGCGCCTCGTGCAGCTTCTGGCGCGACTGCCGGGGCTTGGCCCGCGGTCGGCCCGGAAGGCGGCCCTGGCCCTTCTCAAGAAGCGACACGAGCTGCTCATTCCGCTAGCCGAGGCCATGAGCACGGCGGTGCAGACTATCGTCGAGTGCCCGGCGTGTGGCAGTCTCGATACGCTGAGCCCTTGCACGATCTGCCGGGACCAGCGGCGCGATCAATCCCTGATCGTGGTCGTCGAGGAGATGGGGGACCTCTGGGCGCTTGAGCGAGCCGGCGTTGTCAACGCGCTGTACCACGTCCTTGGAGGTCACTTGTCGCCGCTGGACGGGGTCGGTCCGGAGCGGCTCAATATTCCGAGCCTTATCGACCGGGCTGCGTCAGGGGTGGTCAAGGAAGTGCTGCTGGCGCTCAATGCTACGGTCGAGGGGCAGTCGACGGCTCATTACCTCACCGAACGCTTGGCACCGACCGGCGTGGCCGTCTCTCGTTTGGCCCAAGGTGTGCCGATCGGCGGAGAGCTCGATTATCTCGATGAAGGGACTTTGGCTGCGGCCATCAAGGCACGCAAACGAGTGTGACAGCAACACTACGGGGGCGGCGCTAAGTGGTTTCACCAATCGCGAATAAATGTTGAAAGATGCTGCCGCCCCTTGCATTTTATGCAGTCAAGCTCTGGTATCCTCTGAGCTTGCAAGCACCTACTGAGTGCACGACTGCTGCGGGGTGGCGGTTGCGTTAAGTCTCTGTATTTTGATATTTTTTGTATCTTTGTGCGGTTTACGAGACTTTTGCAGTACTGGGGTCGGGTGGGGGTCGTATCAAGCGTGAACGTTGAGGCCGAGACTGCGAGCGTCCGCGAAGTCTGGCGCGCTAAGATCTTGAACTGGCCGCGTTATCATAAGCGCGCCGTGCTGGTGACGATCGACCTTTTGCTGCTGCTGTTGGCGCTTTGGGTGCCCATCTCAGTCCGCTATGGCCTGTTTTATGTGCCAACAAGCCAGGAGCAACTCACGCTCCTGCTCCTGGGTCCGGTGATCACTCTTGCGGCCATGTGGCGCATCGGTCTCTACCGGCTGGTTACCCGCTTCATAGGCTATCGCGGGACGGTCAAGATCTTCCTTGGCATCACAATCGCGGTCCTGGTCTGGTCGCTTCTCGTCTTCATGTCTGGTCAGCTCGGCATCCCGCGCTCGGTGATCCTGACCTATGGGCTTCTCGGTGGCGCATTCCTCTCATCCGTCCGCTACGCGATCGGCTTCCTTCTCGATTCGGTAGGCATCCCAATCCCGGTCATCTTGGACCGAAGCCCTCCGAAACCTGTCCTGATCTATGGGGCCGGGCAAATGGGCATCGCGCTGCTGCAGGCCGTGCAACGTGCGAGGGACCGCAAGGTCATCGGCTTTATCGACACCTCGTCTACGATGTGGGGACAGTACGTCGGAGGGTTGAAGGTGCACGCTCCGAGCAAGCTTGAACGTATTGTCGAGCGCGAGGGCATTCGCGAAGTGCTCGTCGCCATTCCGGGCTCGCACTACCGGGAGCGGCGCCGGATCCTGCAAGAGCTTGAACGGTATCCCGTCGAGGTCAAAATTCTGCCCGCCTACGAGGATGTCGCGTCGGGCCGCGTCGGCTTCAAAAATCTGCGTCCGGTCGATGTCGGCGATCTACTCGGCCGTGAGCCAGTGGAGCCGAGTGCGGAGCTGCTTCGGCGCAACACCAAAGGCAAGGCAATCCTTATGACGGGTGCCGGCGGCTCGATTGGCTCAGAGCTCGTGCGGCAGATCTTGCGCCAGTCGCCGCGCCTCGTTGTGCTTCTCGACGTCTCGGAAGTGGCGCTCTACGAGATCGATATCGAGGTGAGAGATGCCCTGTCCCTGCTCCCGGCGGGAAGTCCGCGTCCAATCGTCAAGGCCGTGCTCGGATCGGTCCTCGATCAAGACCTCATCTCGGACATCATCGTCGACAACGATATTGAGACGATCTACCACGCCGCCGCCTACAAGCACGTGCCATTGGTCGAGGAAAATCCGATTGCCGGCTTGCGCAACAACGTCTTTGGCGCGTTGGTCGTTGCCGAATGTGCGCGCAAGCATGGTGTCGAGCGCGTTGTTCTGATCTCGACGGACAAGGCCGTTCGCCCTACGAACATCATGGGTGCGAGCAAGCGTCTCGCGGAGCTCGTGCTGCAGGCCGAAGCAGCCGAGCCTGGCTCGACCGTATTCACTATGGTTCGCTTCGGCAACGTGCTCGATAGCTCCGGCTCGGTTGTGCGTAGATTCCGCAAACAGATTGAGGCGGGCGGGCCGGTTACCGTCACCGATCCGGAGATCACCCGCTATTTCATGTCGATTCCGGAAGCCGCCGAGCTTGTCATCCAGGCCGGCGCCATGGCCAAGGGCGGCGAGGTCTTTGTGCTGCACATGGGAGAGCGTGTGCGTATCGAGGATTTGGCGCGCCTCATGATCCGCCTATCCGGCCTCGAAGTGCGCGATGAGGACAATCCCGAGGGTGACATCGAGATCGTGTACTCGGGGCTGCGGCCGGGCGAGAAGCTCTACGAGGAACTCCTGATCGGCCAGCGCACGTCTGCAACAGAGCATCTGCGTATCTACAAGTGCGACGAGCCCCTGCTCTCTGGACCAGCGCTGCGGACGGAGCTCAAGCACCTGAAGGCCGCCATGGACGGGCGCGACATTGATGCCATCCAGACCCTGCTCATGCGCACCGTCGAGGGCTACAAGGTCAATGGAGCCAACGGGGGCGACGTGGTTGCCAAGGACCTCGAGCGGCACCCGAATTGGGTCGCGGGTGGGCGTACGCTGCACTAGATGGGTCTCGAAGAGATGTCCGGGACGCAGACAGCCAAGCGCATCTCGGAGCGTATTTCGCTCGTCGCGGAGAACGCGGTCTCAGTGGTTCGGCTCAGATCCGAGCTGCTATTGGAGTTCGCGCGGCAGGGCCATCGCGTGCTCTGCGTTACGGGGCCGGCGACCGGCAGGGACGTGCGTCACCTTCGCGAGCTTGGGGCTCAGCACCGCTCGGTCGCGTTCGACGCTCCGGGCCTGCGACTCATCACGGATTGGCGAGTGGTCACCTCGCTCGCCGAGGTGTTCGACGACTGGCAGCCAAACATCGTGATGGGCTTCGGGCCGAGGGCGCTCACGTGCGCAGCAATCGCGGCGAAGCGCGCGAACGTCCGGCGCGTGGTGAGCTTCGTGACCGGGCTTCAGCCCAATGGACGCCTGCCCTGCGGCGAGCGGCGCTTCATGCACGCCATGAAATCGAGTGATGCGGCCGTCTTTCACAATGACGAAGATCGCCGCACGCTGCAGGCGAGGGAGCTGCTGCCTCTGGACGTCGCCTATGGCGTGGTGCCAGGGGCAGGTGTCGATATTCGACGAATTGAGCCGCAGGCATTGCCGCCCACGGAGAATGGCGTCGTCTATCTCATGCTATCGCGTCTCGAGCGGCAGCGCGGGGTCTTGGACTACGCTTTGGCCGCGCGCTCGCTCAAGGATCGTGCGCCTGCCTCGCGGTTCCTGCTCGCCGGGCCCGAGAGCACGCGGTCGGACGCGATTTCTGTGGCGGCAGTCCTGAAGGCGAGCGACGGCGTGATCGAGTATCTTGGTGATCTCGCCGACGTTCGGCCGGCTCTCGCAGGGTGTCACGTCTTCGTTTACCCCTCTCATGCCGAGGGCATGCCGCGCGCTGTGCTCGAGGCCCTCGCTGCCGGCCGACCGGTGATCACGACTGATACGCCGGGCTGCCGCGAGACCATCGACGAGCGGGTGAGCGGATGCCTTGTTGCGGCAAGAGATCCCGTTGCGCTTGCCCGAGCCATGGAAAGCTTCGTGCAGCACGCGGATCTCATTCCTGCCATGGCAAGGGCTGCGAGGCTAAAGGCCGAACGGCGGTTCGACGCGGTGGCCGTGAACCGCAAGATCATTGAGATGATCGGACTTTGAGTTGCGCGCTGGAGCATCATCCGACCAGACGGAATCGCGGCAGCGATTTGCTGGTCGGATAAAGATGCTCTAGACTCATACTGGTAGAGCAAGTTCATCCGATCAACCGATCGCACTTGCGATCGGGTTTGATCGGATATTGCTCTATGTCTTTATTTGTCCGCCTGTTTGGCGCTCTCGACGAGGTTCTCATCATCCCGAGCAATAAAGCCTTGCACTGAGCTTCGGCTGCAAAAACGAGCGCGCTGGATCGACCAGCATGCCTGGCCGGATGGCTTGCCTGCCGAGCAACATGCGATGCGTCATGCTTTCCCGGTTCGTGAGGCCAAGCTCGATCGGCCAAGTCTGATCACCGATTTTGATCCGGCTTTTGATGATGAGGCGGGTCTCGGTCTCGCCGCTCGAGCTTGTTATCTCGCGCGCGCCCAAGAGAGGTGCCTCGCACGCCACCTCGATCTCAGGCCGCTCAATTACGGGATGCACCGTAAACCGAACGCGTGGCTCCGAAGCCGGCCCAAAGGCCTCAATGCTTCGCGCGTGCAATGCCGATGTTCGCGCACCCGTATCGACCTTAACCTTGACCGCCAGCAAACCGAGGTCCGGCAGTGCGACCCACTCCCGGCGTCCGAGTATTAAGGTTTTCTGCACCTGGCTCATTCGTCGATCTCGAGCGGCCCAGCTTTTGATAGTACATCAACCGGGGGCAGGCCAAAGAGCTTATGTGGAACATTCTTGACGTGAAGCATGAGTAGCTGGTGCATGTTACGCACCGCACAATTGACCATTGCTTCGGACTTTCCTATCTCAAAGTCATGGCAACGCTTCCAATCATAACCTTACCTGACCCCCTGCTGCGCAAAGTCTCGGCTCCCATTGAGAGGGTGGACGCCGAGGTCCTGAAGCTTGCAGACGACATGCTCGAGACGATGTACGCGGCGCCGGGTGTCGGCCTCGCAGCGGTGCAAGTCGGACTGCTACGACGGCTCGTCGTGCTCGACGTCTCCGACGAGGAGGGCGGGAAAAACCCGTTGACGTTCATCAACCCTGAGATTGTGAAAAAGGGTGCCGAGCTCAACCCTTATGAGGAAGGGTGCCTTTCTATCCCGGATTTCCGCATTGAGATCGAGCGGCCCTCGGCGGTAACTATCGCCTTTATCGACCGGGCCGGGAAGCAGCAGCAGCTCGAGGCAACGGGACTTCTTGCGACGGCCCTCCAGCACGAGATCGACCATCTCAACGGCAAGCTCATCATCGATTTTCTCTCGCGGCTGAAGCGCGATATTGTGGTTAGAAAGTTCAAGAAGATCAGCCGCGGCGATGCTCCGGCTTAGGCTGTGAAAAGTGCCCAAGCCCGCCGAGAGGAACGCGCATGCCGCTTAGGATCGTCTTCATGGGGACGCCGGACTTTTCCGTGCCGGCGCTCGAGGCGGTCGCGTCCGCTGGGCACGAGATCGTTGCGGTTTATTCCCAACCCCCTCGGCCGGCTGGGCGCGGCATGGCTGACAAGAAGCAACCCGTGCACGTTGCCGCCGAAGCGCAGGGGCTTCTCGTCCGAACTCCGAAGTCGCTTCGGGATCCGGCAGAGCAGGAGGCCTTCGCGGCGCTCAGAGCCGATGCTGCGATCGTCATTGCCTATGGCTTAATCCTGCCGCGACGGGTGCTCGAGGCGCCGCGTTACGGTTGCTTCAATCTGCACGCCTCGAAACTGCCGCGCTGGCGGGGTGCGGCACCGATCCAGCGCGCCATCATGGCGGGGGATCGGGAGACCGCAGTCATGGTGATGCATATGGACGAGGGCCTGGACACCGGCCCGATCTGCCTTGCAGAGCCGGTGCCGATCGGGCCGGACGTCACGGCAGGCGAACTGCATGATGTGCTTTCGGCGCGTAGTGCGGCTCTAACTGTTGCGGCGCTCGCAAAGCTCGAGGCAGGCTCGCTGAGTGAGGTGCCTCAGCCCGCCGAGGGCGTGCTTTACGCGGCGAAGATCGAGAAGGCGGAGTCGCGGATCGACTTCACCCAGACGTCCGAGTGCGTACACAACCATATTCGTGGCCTTTCGCCCTTTCCCGGGGCCTGGCTCGAGGCAGCACCCGCTGGTGGCGCGCCCGAACGGATCAAGGTGCTGCGCTCTGCGGTTGTCGATGGGCGAGGGGAGCCAGGAGTTGCGCTTGACGATGCGCTCGCAATCGCCTGCGGCGAGGGTGCAATTCGCTTGATCGAGGTGCAGCGCGCTGGCAAGCGCCCCATGTCGGCCGGGGACTTCTTGCGCGGCTTCACGTTCCCCAAGGGCGCGCGCATCGCGTCAGGTGGCGCGCGTTAAGCATTCCGCGCGATGCGGCACGCTAAAGGCGCGGCTTTTCCTTAGAGTTCCGGGAGTTTTGGTTGGCCTTTGTGGAGTTGGGTATGACGCGCATTCTTGCCATTCTAGTCGCAGCCGGCGTGGCGGCAGTCCCTGCCTCCAGCGTGAGCGCGGAGGAGGCGCAGACCACCCGCATCGAGCCAAACAGCTCATACGGCGCCACAGTCACCGTCGAGGAGGGCGTGCGCGTATTCCGTCCGCTCCCGTCCGAGCGCCAGGTGATTGTCAACCCTGGCCAGACACCGTTGGGCCTCAACTACTACCAGTTTCAGCAGAATGGCTTGCCGGTGGTCGTGCCGCATCGTTGAGGCGAGACCCTTCCTTGGCCTTATCGCTTGAGCCGCACAGGGCGTGCCGCTACGCATGTCGCGCGAAACGCCAAGTGCTGCGAGCCCATGCCACGCTACCGAATAACGATTGAATATGATGGCACGCCCTTCGTCGGCTGGCAGATCCAGGCCGCCGGGCGGTCGATCCAGGCTGCGTTGACAGATGCCATCCGCTCATTCTCCGGCGAAGTCGTCACCGTCAAAGGTGCCGGCCGTACGGACGCAGGTGTCCATGCGCGAGGCCAGGTTGCGCATTTCGACTTGAGCAAGGCGTGGGACCCGTTCCGCGTCTGCGAGGCGATCAATTTCTATTTGAAGCCCGCGCCCATCGTCGTCATCGATTGCGCAGCGGCGCCTCAGAATTTCGATGCCCGCTTCAGCGCGACCGCGCGCCACTACCGATATCGCATCCTGACGCGCCGATCGCCGCCGGCGCTCGACCGCAGTCGCGTCTGGTGGGTGAGGTTTCCGCTCGATGCGGCCCTAATGGGAGAAGCGGCGACCGTGCTTCTGGGCCGTCACGATTTCACGACCTTCCGGGCGGCTCAATGCCAGGCGAAGTCACCGGTGCGGACATTGGACCGGCTCGAGGTCGCGGTCGATGGCGAGGAGATCCGCATCGAGGCGTCCGCGCGTTCTTTCCTGCACAATCAGGTTCGATCTATGGTGGGCAGTCTGAAGCTCGTGGGTGAAGGTAAGTGGAGCGCGGGAGACCTTGCGCGCGCACTCGAGGCCCGTGATCGGACGGAGTGTGGACCGGTCGCTCCGGCGGCCGGTCTCTATCTCATGGCGGTCGACTACGACGGGATGACAATTCAGCGAGACGACGGATCCGACGCTCAGTCAATCATCGACAGGAATTCCTGACGCGTGATCGCGTTATCGCGGAAGATGCCGAGCATGCGGCTTGTGACCATGTCCGTGCCGGGCTTATGCACACCGCGCGTCGTCATGCAGTGGTGCTCCGCCTTGATGACAACCGCGACGCCTTGGGGCTGCAGTACCTTCTCGATCGTATTGGCGATTTGGGCCGTCATCTTTTCCTGGATCTGAAGCCGCTTGGCGAAAGCCTCGACGACGCGCGCGAGCTTCGAGATGCCGACGACCCGGCCGTTCGGTATGTAGCCGACCCACGCCTGGCCGATGATCGGCGCCAGATGGTGCTCGCAATGGCTTTCGAAGCGGATGCCGCGCAGCACAATCATCTCGTCATAGCCTTCGGTCTCCTCGAAGGTTTTCATGAGGATCGCCTCGGGATCTTGCTTGTAGCCGCGGAAGAACTCCTCATAGGCCTTGGCGACGCGGGACGGCGTCTCATGCAGGCCATCGCGATCGGGATTGTCCCCGGCCCAACGCAGCAGCGTTTTCACGGCTTCTTCTGCCTCAGCCCGGGTGGGGCGGGCGAGGCCGTCAGCCTCGGCGGCTGCTTTGATAAATTTGCTTTTCATTTCGGTGGGCAATTGCCTCATCACAAAATCCTTCACTACAACGTCAGTGTCAGGTTACGCAGCCGCTGCGTTCCCGGATCAACTACGCAAAGGAGCAGGCTACGGCCCGGGACCGCGTCGGCGTGGCCTCCTCGCGACGTCTCTCTCTCTCTCTCGACGTCACCTCGCGACGTCTCTTCGCAAGTTTTATGACGTAGCACACTGGGGGCCGGTGATGGAAATCGCATTTCCCAGTCGCGTCTATTCGACGGGCTGATGGGGGCATGAGACGGGGTGGCGCGGTCTCAGGCGCGGCTGGGCCCACGGGTATTCACAAAGAAAACATCGTAAAAACATGTGGTTAATATGTCGTCGTGGATGAGGCCCGAGAACCCCGCTTGGCTCGGATCGGTTCCGCTCGACCAATGAGGCAATCACACGTGCGGGCTCGCGGTGCCGCATCGTTCAGCCGTAATTGCGTGGGCGCTTCCGGCTCGCGACGAGCGTGCTTCTCCGGAAATCTGGTGCTGCCAGTGAGGATTGAACTCACGACCTCTCCCTTACCAAGGGAGTGCTCTACCACTGAGCTACGGCAGCGAACCGTTGCTGGAGCGCCAAAAAAAGACGCCGGCCCGGTCGCCGAAGCGGACCACCAAGCCGACGCCTGCTCTATCGCAACAGAGGAGGCCGTGCAATGGGAAGCTGCACCACGCCCTTAGACTTTCCCCGAGCATAGCGGGGAAGGCCTCATTTCTCAGGTAGACCGGAGCAGGACGCCCGAATTCAGCGTCTTGACGATGGTGTTGAGGCTTTCGAGGAAATCCTCAGCCCGCTGGGGTGTCAGCGTAGAAAGAAGACGTGCGTCGACGTCGAGCGCGATGGGCTCTGCCGACTTCACGACGCGCTTGCCCTCATCGGTGAGCTTCACCGCATAGGCGCGCGCATCGTGTCTGGACCGCCGCCTTTGCAGCAGTCCTTTGCGCAGCAGACGCTGGGTCATGTCCGCCATGGTCGACCGGTCGATGCCTGTTTTTTCGACAAGATCGGTCTGGCTCAGACCCTCGTTCTGCGAAATAGCGATTAACACCTCAAACTGCCGAGCGGTTAGACCATGCTCTACCGCAAGAAGGTGGAACATGCCCGTTGCGCACTGGTTCGCGCGATGGAGCAGATGAAGCGGTGAAAGCTCGAGCTGCACGTCATGTGAATCGAATGCCATTAGGTCAGGTCCTCTCTTTTTTTCGTCCATCGGCAAGAGCGGGTTGGTCGAAGGAGTGCTCTAGCCTCAGCACTTTTTTGCAACGCGGACAGAGCAAAGCATGAGTCCTGCTTCAGAATAACCCTAGAGAAATGAAATTGACTATTCACGCGACCCGGCGCGCACGCATGGTTCGTTTTTTGAACATCCTCATCGGGTGCGATGTGGCAGTTCGAGGCCAGTCATCGCATTTAATCGCGATGAGGTTTTTGCGTAGGCCGATATAGAAAAACTTTCATCTTTCCAAGCCGAAAAATGAATTCTCTCACATCTTCGCAATACGCATATTCATACGCGCTCAGCGGTCGTCATGAAACTGCGCAATAAAGGATGGCAGAGTGCGTCTCAAACGCGGCACGACGGCTGATGGCGTTTGTTTTGAGATGCGCCAATTGGCGGAGGATAAGTTTGCCGCAGCCCGAACGTCCGATCCCAATGAGCCGCCGATCGTCAGAGATTGGCCATGCTTGGCGGTGCGCCGTTGAGGCATCGTTGCAAATTGTGGGTTGCAAATTCTGGACTGCTAATCCTGGATCGCGGAATTTATTCCGACAATCGCGTCTGCCCGGCGGTGAAGTTTGTCGAGCGTTGTCTCGATCTCGATCCTCGCGTTTTCCAGGTCGTGACTGCTTGCATCCGGCGACACGACGATGGCGGGCGACCAAAGTATGGCTCCGCGTCCGAATGGCAGCACGAATTGGGTGCGGTCCCAGTTGTTCAATTCGTAGCGGTGCCCGGTTACGGCCGCGAAACAATGGATAGGTGCTCCCGAGAGCTGGGCGAGCTTGACGGCGCCTTGGCCTGCGACACGGGAGATTTTCGGAACGTCGGCAGTCATGAGGACGGCGCGCCGCTCGTCTAGGTCTGAAATCATGGACCGGAACGCGGCGGCACCTCGCTTCCTGAGGCTCTTCTCGGGGTTTGCGGCTGCGCCGGATCCACTTATGATGCGAAAGCCCGCGCGGCGGGCGGCGTCGCCGATAAGCTCGCCGTCGCTATGCGGCGCCACGAGGAGCGATCGGCGCGAATGCTGGCGCAACGCTGCGTTGCCAAGAAACTGACGGCCATGCCAGGTCAATGCGATGAGCTGGCTGTCGCCATCCCATGGCGGCGCTTGCCCTTCGTCGACGACCCAACGGGTGCTCGCCTCGACGAACGAAATGTAGCATTTCAAACTGCCGCCGAGCAGCGACCGTCCAAATCTCAGAAAGGGGGGAGACAGCATCTCAGCCGTGCTCCCCGGCGCAGCGAAGCCCGGCCGTTGATGCTGCAAATCGGAAGAATGGGCGTTTAGGAGCCAATCGGCCCGGCAGGCCTTGGACGTTGGCCGGTCTCGCCGTTCGAGAGCGAGCCTCCAGCAACGTTGCTACCAATGAATTTTCGACTGCGAAACGCAAAGCAAACCCAAATCTTACTCAAGCTGCCGAGGCGGTTCCTCCGCGTGGCTCACTTCTCGGAGCCGCAGGCAACCGTCCTCGTCAGACCGCTGAAATAATGAACACAATTAGTAAGGTACACTATCACGAGGTAGACGCCTTTGCCCAGCACCGCTCCGCCGCGTGTCGACGAAGGAGATAGCACTGGGACCGCATGCTACATGCTTCTGGTCCGCAGGGCCAAGGGGCATGGCGAGCTGCCTTGGTGCTGCCAAGCTCCGCCATAGGGAAAGCGCTATCCCTCGCAGCGTTGGCTAGGCGACCGCGCAAACCACGCTTGGGAGCGGTTCAGATCACGGAATTCTCTAGCTAAAACTGGGCCGATTTTCGGGGGGCACGTCAGTTCCTCATTTGACTATTGTGTGTACGTTACCGATAGGCCGTTGTCGGAAAGATGGCGACAGGTCGAACGACGAAATGTGTACCAAGTACACATTTCGTCG
>JBAZXL010000060.1:0-14543 GCA_041659825.1 Hyphomicrobium sp. | reverse complement strand
CATCTTTAGATTTTCAACTCGGGACGCGCCCCCTGGTTTGGCGTCTTCGGACTGGCCCTCGTTATCGGGCTGACGGGTGAGGCTCCCCGCAAAACCTCTTTCGGAAAAATCGCGCCGCCGATGCAGGGCGCTTGGTTACCGAGAGAGTTCGCATGCGCGAATTATTGAGCCGGCTCGTTTCGAGCAAAAAAGACCCTGAATTTGCGGAGACGGTGAAAGCGCTCGTCAATAAGGCAGAGTACGCCGCGAATATGCGCGCGCGCGGCAAATTGACGAAAGCGGAGCACGAGGACTTCGAAGCCGGTCTTTACGCCCAGTATTTAGAAGCGCTTCCCATGGACGAATTCGTGTCCATGCAAAAAGACGGGCGTTATGCCCAGCTTGAAACGTTGGCCGGTCATGATGGCACGCGCGATGGTTACGACGTGCGGAAGCACCGTGACGCGATCGAGAAGAAAATAACCGCCGACGCGCTTGACGATGCATGGCTTTCCCAAAAAATCGACAGCAAGCGCTACTCGGAAGAAAACCGAAGCCTCGGAACGTCCGATGATCTGTCACAGCGAGTGACAGACGGTGACTACGACGGCGCCTCGTCTGAGTTTTTCGCCACTCGCCATGATGAGGATCCGGACGTGTCTACCGGCACCATCCCCGGCACCAATGTCCCCGCACTGCCGAAATCAATCACTTCACTCGCGCCGGCAACGGCAAGCGAAGAATAGGAGTTCCGACCATGGGTAACATTTTCACAGATCTCTTTTCGAGCAAGCCGGCTGAAGAAGCCGCAAGGATGAAGGCCGCCGGCTTCGCGCAAGGCAAAACCGACGCCAATTATGCACTTGATACCGGCATGGCGGCGGCAAGGCCGCTTTACGATCAGGCCTACAGTGACTTCAGTTCATTGGCCGGAAAATTCGGAAAAGGTTTCGATGCCTACGGTGACGCGACCGGCGTCAATGGCGCGGACGGAATTTCGCGCGCTGCCGCTCTTTTCAAATCTTTGCCGGGCTATTCCGGCGGGCTGAATACCGGGCTCGATTTGCTGGAGCGCAGGGCCGCGGCACGGGGTGACCTCGGCGGCGGCAATATGTCGGCGGATACGATCAAGTATGCGTCCGATTATGACGCCAATAAATACGGCCAGTATGTTTCCTCGCTCGCTCCGAATCTAAGCGGCGCCTTGAGCGCAACTTCTGGCGGAGCCGGCGTGCTTGGCTCGGAGGCCGGCTCCAATCTCGCATTGGCCGGGCAGCGTGCGAACTTTGACTACAACGCGGCAACCGGCACGGGGCAGGCCAATGCCGATGCAGCGCTTGCACCTTACTCGGCGTCGCAAAATTTCTGGTCGTCACTGATGGGCGGCGCAAATATGGCCCTGAGGGCGTCCGGCGTTGGTGGATATGCCCCGAGCGCTGGTCCTATCTCCCGCGGCGGCCCCGGTGGCCCCGCGCCGTTCTGGGGTTGATGAATGGCAAACGGTTTTCAGGGACCTCCCGCGGTCGATTTTTACAATGCACTCTCGGGCCTGGGTGACACCCTTACCTCGAACCGAAAGGTCGCACGCGAACAGCAGCTTCGCGATGCTTTCCGCGATGGCCTTCCAAGGGCAGCCGACGGCGCTGTGGATTATGCCGCGATCGGTAACATCCTTTCGCAGAACGGCGCCGACATCGGCACGCTACTTACCGTCGGCAAACTCGGGGAAGATCAGCGATTAAAGCGCGAAGAATTTAAGGCCAGCGGTGATTTCCGTTCGACGCTTGGCAGCATCTTTGGTGGTGCTGGGAATGGCGGGGTAGCAAGGCAGCCGGTTGCGCAGCCTCAGCCGTCGCAGCCGTCGCCGTTGCCGATGAGCAATCCCGACATGCAGAGCCGCGCGCCCGTGCAGCCATCGGCAAAGGTGTGGGGCGACAAGGAGGCAGAGGACGCGGGACTTTATGAGCCTGCCGCGCCCAAGAAGATGGTGAGTTTTGGTGAGGCGTTGGGGGGTAAATCGGCAGCAGCCAAGGCGGCTCTGGTTTGGCAGATGCCGGAAACTCCGCCGGGTCGAGATGAACTGATCAGTGGGGCGAGGGCTGACGCGTCGGCGCGTGCTTCAACTTTTCAGCCCCAAGCTAAGCCAGCGCAAGCGGGTTTTCAGGGCGTCACCGTCGAACACGTCCCTGCCTTGGTGCAGGCGCTCGCAAACCCGCGGCTCCCGGCGACTGATCGCGACTTGGCAGGCAAATTTCTCATGCGCGCTTTGGATGAGGCCAAGGAGCCTGAAAAAATCCGCTCTCTGCAAATTCTCAAGGAAAGAAGCGGCTATCCTGGCACGATTCTCCAGCTCGAAATGGAGATGCGGAGGTCGAGCAAGACCGATGTAACAGTTGATCAGCGGGGCGAGAACGAAGAAGTAAAGGCGGCGGGGAAGTCTGCCGGCGAGCGCCGCGGCGCTATGATCGCGGCTGCGAACAGCGCAACGGGCAATCTTGCAAGCCTCACGCGCGTTCAAACTCTGCTCGATCAGATAGATCAGGGTAAGCTCGCACCGAGCAGGATGAGCATTTCCGCTTGGGCAAAGTCATTCGGCGTCAATGACGATTTTGCAAAGTCGCTCGGGTTGGACCCAAAGAAAGTCGGCGATGCGCAGGCAGTGCAGTCGCTCGTGAATGAGTTGGTTATCGGCAAGCTGGGGCCAGGTGGCTTTCCATCCAATAACTTCAGCGATGCCGATCGGTCATTCCTGACCGATATTTTCCCAAAGCTCGGCAACGATCCGCGTGCCAACAAAATTCTGATCGAAACCGCAAAGCGGGTTCACAACGACAATATCCAGCGCGCCCTTGAATATCAGTCATGGAAAGAAGACCCGTCGAACAAGGGGAGGGGGTTCGAGGATTTCGAGCTCAGGCGGGCGAAAACCATTTCCCAGATGGACCGTTTTGGCGATCTGCGAAAGCAGGCGGAAACGCTGTTGCAGAGTGCACCGACGACGCAAGGCGGCAACGCTGGCGGCATTCAATGGAGCATCCAGTAATGCCGACGCTCGATATTGCAGGCCAGAAGATCACGGTGGACGACAGCTTTCTGAAGCTATCGCCGGATAAGCAAAACGACGTGGTTTCGGAAATTGCGTCGTCGCTTGGTATCAAGCCCAGCACTACGGCCGGCGAAGCACTTAACAAGGCGGCCGGCGTTGCGAAGCAATCCGGCACCGGCATCCGCAAGGGGCTGGCTGATATTGCCGGACTACCAGGTGACGCGGCTGGCGGCGCAGGCGCAATAGCTGATTGGCTGGCCGAGAAGGCCGGCCTCGGGCCAGTGTCACCCGCTGCCGGCCGTGTCCTCCCGTCGGCTCTTGCTCACGCGATGCCGGGTCCGGTGGGTCCAATGTATGACGCCTATCAGGCTGCCGGCAGTGCCATCCCCGCGAAGGCGAGGGAAGTCATTGATCCCTTCCGTGGTTCGGAAGTCGCGCACCGCACGATGCAGGAAACAACCGGGCCTTATCGCGTGCCTGAAAATGTTCCTGAGCAATACGGCGACACGGTGGGGCGTTTCGTTGGCTCCTCTGTTGCCGGCGGGCCGTCGGCAGCGCGCAATCTGGTGCTTGGACTTCTCAAGACGGCAGGCCTGTACGGGGCAATTCCCGGATTAGCATCGGAGACCGCCGGCCAAGCGTTCAAGGACAGCCCCGCAGAGCCCTACGCACGCGTTGGCGCTGGCCTCGTTGCTGGCGGTGGTGCTGCGCTGACGCAGCGCGCGGGGAGCGCTGAGCGTCTTGTGGCGAACGCTACAAAGGATGTGACGCCGCAACAGGTCGAAATGGCGGAAGGGCTGTTTGCCCTCGCTCAGCGGGAAGGCATTCCGATCAGCCGGGCTGAAGCACTGCAAGCCGTGACGCGCGGCGGAACCGGCATGGGCGACCTTCAGCACACGATCGAGGGCATGGGCGGCATGAAGCCGTTCTATGCCGAGCGGCCGGCGCAAAATGCCGCCGCCGTCGGACGGTCCGCCGACACGATTGCACCGCCGCGGGTTGATCCTTCGCAGGTTGGCCCTGCCGCTGGCGCCGCGGGCGAAAACATCGTCACCCGGATACGCGGTGCAATCAACGATTACACGCGCCCCATGTACGACGCTGGCGGGCAGCACCAGATTCCGCAGCAGGTCCATGCGGCGATGATGGCCGATCCGCTGTTCGCACAAACGGCCCGAACAATTCGCAACGACCCCGCACTCAATGCCCTCGTCCAGAACGCGCCGGATCGATCGGTGAGGTTTTACGACGCCGTGGCAAAAGAACTTGAGCAGCGTTCGCGAAATGCCGCGCAGCCGCTTAACCCGCAGGCCAACCAGGCTGTAGCGTCGGTTACGGGGACCGCGGGGAGCGACATCAAGGACATCGCCATTACGGCAGAGCGCGCGGCGACTGGCGGGCCTTCCTCTTATGAAGCCGCGTTGGCGACGTAAGCCCGCTTGCGTCAGCAGTATTTGCAGCCCGTGCTCAATGGCCCGATCGGCAAGATCGCCGGCCAGGACACCACGACCAAATCCGCAATCGACGCACTGTTTCCGGCCAACCCGCTTCCGAACTCACAAGATGAGATTGCCCAAACCATGCGGGCTCTTTCTCGTCAGCGGCCGGGCGTTGCCAACGATCTGGTGCGAGCACATGCAGAGATGACGTTCAACGAAGCGGCGCAGCGGCTGGCCTCGGGCGGCTTCAATCAATCCAACGGCGCGAAGTTTGCGGCGACACTGCGCGGCAACTCGCAGCAGGCGGCCAATCTAGAGGCCGCGGTGCGCGCACTTCCAAACGGTGAGGGAATTTGGGGCGGTTTCAACCGTATGCTGGAAGTGATGGAGGCGCAGCAATATCGGCAGGCAACCGGCTCACGGACTGCTTTCAAAATCCCCGGCGTAGAGGATCTGAAGGCGGGCGGCATCGCCAACAATGTTGCTCAGGTTGTCGGCGGTGCCGGCATTCCGCTTTCAAAGAAGGTCACCAACGCTATCCAGAATTGGAACGTCGGGAAAAACATCGACGAGCTTGCAGAGCTGCTTACCTCACCGCAGGCGGCGGAAAGTTTCCGGCGGCTCGCCACGCTGCCGAGCGGGAGCGCTCAGTTTACCGCGGTGGTCAATCGCCTGGGGAATATCGCCATTGAGGGGAGGCGGTCTGGAAATGGATCGGCGGCCGATGAATGAGTCGATCACCTCGCCGGCAAGCAGCGTGCAAAAGAAGGCGATGAAAACGCCGATCGCGGTAGCAAGCCCTGGAATCGCCCGCGGGTCGCCGCTGTGTGAGACGCCCCAATCGACCCACACGAAAAACCCGACGACGGCGATCTGAAAACCGAACCAGCCTAGTTTGCGCATTTCGAGAGATTACACCATGAACCAGGAATTTCTACAGGGCGAACGGTTAGCCGGCTTCCCGCCTTTGTCTGTCGATCCGGCATGGGTGGCGTCGATTGGTGGGCGCCCGAGAAGTCAGGCAATGCCGATGCTGACTTCCTCGCTGGTGGCGAACACTTTCAGGCGGTCTTATCGTTGCTTGCCGGAATTCGCGACCCGGAAGGGATCGATTTTTGCAGCGGCTTGATTGTCCCACCGGTAAGTCATCCAGCGGAAATACTCGGCACCATTCTCGGAGGCATGCGGCAATTCGGGCCGATGGAGTACGGCTTCATTGAAGCACTGGTGGACAAGGCGATAGCGGGGAGGCTGCCACCGGTTTGCAATTTGAATGACGCGCGCTGGCCGGCTGATTACCGCGTCGGGGAAGCCAAGGTCTGCGCCGCACTGACGCTGGCGAGAATTGCGCGCCAGCCTGACGAGATCATTGACGAGTTGATCGAGGCCATCGGAAAGAAATTCGAATGCGTCGAAGCGGTCGCTTTCATCTGGGCCGTGTGTGTGGCCGCAACCTCGGGGGCGTTGCACTGATGAAAGACGACAAGAAGCCAAAGCAGGACTCGGAGACCGGCAAGTTCCTCACCGGCGGTTCGGTTGGCCGCAAGAAGGGCGCGCGCAATCGCCTGCACGCCGATTTCGTCGTGGCGTTGTCGGAGCATTTCCATGAGATGGGGAAGGCCGCGATTGACATTGTCTACAAGGAAAGCCCCCGCGACTATCTGAAGATCATTGCGAGTGTACTGCCCAAGGAATTCGTTCTGGAGGATGGGCGCCTGGAAAGCATGGGAGACGATGAACTTGAACAATACCTTGCCGAAATTCGACGCATCAAATCTGCAGGAGTTGGATCGAGTACAGGCGATCTTATCAGCGGAAAAAAGCCGGCGCTTAATTGAAAACAAGCTGCGGTATTACAGGCCCTACGCCAAGCAGCTGACCTTTCACACTGCGGGCTCAACCTACCGTGAGCGCATGTTTATGGCCGCAAACCAGGTTGGCAAAACCATTGCCGGCGGTTCCGAAGCTGCCATGCATGCGACCGGGCGCTATCCCGATTGGTGGACCGGTAGGACGTTTAACGAGCCTACGGCTGCCTGGGTTGGCAGTCCGACCGGTGAGACGCTTCGCGACAGTCCGCAAAGGATCTTGCTAGGTCGCGTCGGGCAACATGGCACCGGTACGATTCCCAAGGATGCAATTCGCGAAAAAATCCCGGGGAGGGGCGTGTCTGATCTGATTGATACCATCGTCGTCAAGTGGGGCGGCGGCGGCGACGTGCAGGCGGCCGATAGCACCATCGGTCTCAAGTCCTACGTGCAGGGCCGGGAGAAGTGGCAGGGCGAAACACTGCATTGGCTTTGGTATGACGAGGAACCGCCCTCGGACATCTATACCGAGGGGCTAACCCGAACGAACGTGAAGCAAGGGCCGGTTTGGCTGACCTTTACGCCGCTGCTCGGCATGTCTGACGTGGTTCGATCCTACCTGTTGGACAAATCGCCTGACCGCAACGTGACGGTGATGACGATCGATGAAGCTGAACATTTCACCGCCGAACAGCGCGAACAAATCGTCCGGTCCTATCCGGCCCATGAGCGGGACGCGCGAACCAAGGGTATCCCTATCCTGGGCTCCGGGCGCATCTTCCCGGTATCGGAAGAGACGATCACATGCGCCCCCTTTGAAATTCCCGACCACTTCCACCGGCTGGGCGGGATGGACTTCGGCTGGGATCATCCTTTCGCGGCGGTGGAGCTCGCCTGGGATGGGGATCAGGACATCGTTTATGTCATCAAGGTGCACCGACTGCGGGAGGCTACGCCCGTGGTCCACGCGGGCGCTATTCGCTCTTGGGGGGCTAAACTGCCTTGGGCGTGGCCGCGGGACGGCCGGCGGGAGACGCTGGAGGGCGCCGGCATCGCGCTGGCAGAACAATACAGCGCGCAGAACCTCAACATGCTGCCGATACACGCGCAATTCCAGGACGGCTCTGTGAGCGTCGAGGCCGGTTTAATGGACATGCTCACGCGCATGGAAACCGGCAAGTTCAAGGTCTTTAGTTCGCTGCTCGATTGGTTCGAGGAATTCCGGCTTTTCCACCGCAAGGATGGGAAGGTGGTCAAGGAGGGTGACGACTTGCTGGCTGCCACGCGCTACGGCGTGATGATGCTGCGATTCGCCGAGCAGATTTATAGGAAGCGGGAGCCGCGTGCGCGCCGTCCGCTCTACGGTCGCGGACCTAACGCGTGGATGAGCGCTTAAGGACGGGTGTCAGATGGCTGCAGGGGCGAAGGAAGGCTTAGGGGTTAATTCGGGCGGCCGGGGCCGGAATGGGTCGTCTTGCTTAGATTCAGGGCCTCTAAGGCGTCTAGAAGGGCCTGAGCGAGCGTCGTATTCAGCGGGAGCCAATACTCGTGAAACATCTCCGGAGACAGGAAAAGGCGCACGTATAGTTTTTCCCCGATCTCTTCCAGCTGCATCCGCCCAAACTCATACGACGCACTGTTCTCGAATTTTGGACGTTTGGGCGCTTCCGCTAAACAGGTCGAAAGACCTTGAATAATGGACTGGCATACAATCGTCGGCATCCGCATTTCATAGTCGTTATTGTTGTCGTCCTTCATGCTCAGGACCACATCGCCGCCTGAGCCGTCGCCGACGCTTGCCGGTTTGAGAAGTATCGGCTTTTTCATCAAAATCCCCTGTACGCAGCGGCTAAGATGAACACCTTATTGCTAACGCGTTTGCAAACCAACTGCTTGGGATTGGGTGAAACAGGGCGGTACAACAAAAGGCCCCGCGCCTCTATTTTCCCTCTATTTTAGTGGCTATTTGGCATTTGGCGGGATTGGTCGGTACGGCCAATCATGGTTTTCAAGACCGGTGCCTTAAACCGCTCGGCCACCCTTCCAGATGTTGATTTTATTAGGTTTTTCGACGTGCCGCTGAGAACAAAAGCTGCACTTTGCTAACCGAATGCTAACCAACGGGTCCGTGTACTACGGCTCGCCCAGATTTGCCAACGCGGTGTTGATGGCGTCGGCGGCTTTCCCGTCCTTGCTGCGAAACAGGTGAGCATAGACCTTGAGGGTGATGTTCGGGTTCGCGTGGCCAAGCCGCTTGCTGATGGTGACGATATCCACCCCGGCATCGATCAATTGGGAGGCATGGGTGTGGCGCAGGGCGTGGAACACCACGTCCGGCATTCCGATCGACGCCGCGCAATCAGCCCATTCGGAGCTGAAGGCCCGCGGCCCCCTGGGCGACCCATCCAACTCGGGAAAAACAAAGTCGTCATCTGCCGGCTTGCCGAGGCCAAGGCGCATCCGCAGCTCAAGCTGGGCACGGCGGTGTTCGCGGAGTGCATTGACCACGATTTCGGGCAGGGAGATATGGCGGCGGCCGGCCTTGGTCTTGGGCCGCTTGACCCGGATGCCGTGCTTTCGGGTTTCCTCAAGGCTTTCGCAAATCTCCCAGGTCTTCCGTTCCAGATCCAGATAGCGCCAGCGCATCGCCAGAAGCTCGCTACGGCGCGCGCCGGTAAAGAGGGCCGTGATAGCCTTCGGATACATTGAACGCCCTGAGAGCTTTGCCAGCAATTCCCTGATGCGGTGTTCCTCGACGATCACCACTTCCTCGTCCTCCGGCGTCGGAGGCTGCTGCGAGGTGGCGACGTTTTTCATCACCAAATCGAATTTAGATGCGTCCTTGAGCGCCTTGGACAAGACGCGGTGAGCGTGGCCGATCGTCCGGTTGCTCAAACCACCCTTGCCATCCTGCCGGCCGGAGGCGGCGAGGGCGTTGTGCCAGGTCTCGATATCCTGCACAGACAACTTTTGCAGAGTGATGGCGCCGAGCCGCGGCACAATCTGGTTTTTGATCAGCTCGGCATACCGCTCAGCGGTTTTGGCGCTGATCTTTTTTGAAGCCTCCCACTGCTCAAGACGGGCGTTGAGGTAAGCGGCCAGCGTGAGCTTCGACGGCTCGACGTACGAGCCTTCCTTTAGGCCGGTGATAAGCCGGGCGCATTCCGCCTGGGCCTGTCGTTTGGTGCCCTTGAACGAATGCCACTTGAGTTTGCGGCTCTTGCCGGTCCCCAGGCTGAGAACGATGGCCCAATGCCCCGGTGAACGCTCTCGGATATGGCCTTTCATTTCTCACTCCCCTTGCTGGTCTTACCCAAGATGGCTTCGTGGAAATCCACCGGTTGGCTTGGCTTCTCTTCGATGAGTCCGGCCATCTGGAGCCGCTTCAGTGTGGTGGCAATGGCCGCCTCAACCGCGATATCGATGATCTCCTGCACCTCAACGCGGCGGAACGAATCATCGAGCCGCTCGATGATTTCCAAATTCATTGACTGGTTATGCCGCTCGGCCGCCTTCTCCAGCTTCCGGCGCAATTCCTCGCTGAAGCGCAAGTTCAACTTGACTGTTTCGCTTAGTTTTCTGGCCATCGCGTCGGGTGCTCTTCCTGTTGTGACTAGTACAAGATGGCACGAAACGAGTAGGGCCGCAAGTGGCCCCACAAAAATATCTGGGGCCAAATGTGACGCCACTTGTAAACTTGGCATAAGCTGCTATCTCTAACGCATAGGGCCTGATTTGGCCCCATAGCTCTTGGAGAGAAATATGCAGGCGGACGAACTGACGATCAGCGTTCCGGAAGCTGGAAAGCGTTATTTTGGCCTTTGTCGTAACTCGGCGTATGCCGCGGCGGTACGCGGCGACATCCCAACGATCAGGATTGGAAGATTGCTGAAGGTGCCCGTCAGGGCGTTGGAGCAAATGCTTGAGCCGAAAAAGACGGAGGCCGCCTGATCCATGGCCCTCAAAGAAAAGGCCCGCCAGAGCGGGCCGATTCCGAATGCTGTGCCCGGGCAGGGCAGCGCGGAATTTGCACCAAAACCGATCATTTTGCAAGTATCGGCATTGACGCGCCGCTGCGCAATCAGCGCAGCGATGGCTGAAACTATAGCACCCCTTGCGTTCGGGGGTGTCTCATGACCGGCGGCAGAGCATCCCGAGACAAAGGCAACCGCGCCGAGCGCGCGATAGTCAAATTCCTGCAAGAGCGGGGCTTCGCTGCTGAGCGCGTCCCGTTGTCCGGTTCGGCCGGCGGATCGTACCTGGGCGACCTTACTGTTCCGGTATTGGGCATTGACCGCGTGGTGGAAGTGAAGGCCCGCGCCGCTGGCTTCAGGCAGCTGTACGCGTGGCTGGTCGACCGCGACATTCTCATTGTCCGCGCCGATCGCAGCGAACCGCTTGTGGTGTTGCCCCTTAAACTTGCTGCCGAGATCGCGGCGAAGGCGGGCGCATGAGTGAATTGGTTTTGCCCGTTCCACTTCGCGCTCTTGGCGACGAGGTTAGGGCGTTGAAAGACTTTTGCGCTCGCGGCCTGATAACCGCGGACGAGGCTGCTGAACGCTTGGCGGATTGGGAATTATTCTATCCGCCAGGATGGCACGACATCGAAATTCTTGTGGACGCTCGAAAGCATCAGGCGCCTGCGCAACAGTTTGCGGAGGCCGCCGAATGATGGACATTGAATTTCCGGAAATCGAACCCGGCGGCGACGTTTTCGGCAACGGCAAGGTGTCAAACCGTTTGGCACCTGAAACCGAGCCGTTGACGCCGGCCGAAAGCCGCGTTCTCGACATTCGGACGTTACAAAAGGACCGCGCGCAAACCATGCGCGGCTATCCCCTCATTACGTTCGACGAAATGGACGTGGAGACGCCGGAAAAGCCGTGGCTGATTAAGAACATTCTTGCCCGCCGTGAAACGTCGGCATGGATTGCCCCGCCGGGAGCGATGAAGTCGGCACTACTGGCACAGGCCGCGATCTGCGTTGGCGCCGGGCTCGACTGGCACGGCTACCGCAACAAGGGCGCAGCTGGCGTGGTCTATTTCGCGATCGAGCGGGCGGACCTCGTCAAAAAGCGACTGCGAGCGCACCGCCGAATCCTTGGTTTGGTGGGTACACCGATCTGTGTATCCAGCGCCACGATCGATCTTACCAAGCCGGACGCCTTCAAGAAGGTAATCGACACAATCGCGGACGCGAAAACCATCGTCGGCGTCGATATCGGGATGGTGATTATCGACACCTTCGCCAAGCTGATCGCCGCGGCTGCCGGCGACGAGAATTCCGCCAAGGATCAAGGCGCGGTATTCGCCAACGTCCAACGGGTCAAGAACCATACCGGGGTGCATGTCGCCTTGATCGGGCACACCGGGAAAGACGAGTCCCGCGGCGCCAGGGGATCCAATGCGCTCCTGGGCGACGTTGACGTGATGGTGACTATCAGCGGCGACGACATCAAGACCGCGACCGTCACTAAGGCAAACGACGCCCCGGAAGGCCCTCTCTTTTCGTTTAAATCCGAGATTTTCGATTTTGGGATTGATGAAGACGGCGACCCGATAACCGTCAACGTGGTGAGCAGCGAAACCGTTTCCGAAACGGCCGTGAAACGCCGCGACAAGTGGCCGAAGGGCCTCAAGCTTGTACGGGACTCCGTAGCTGAGGCTATTGACGCCGGAGGCACGCCACACACCATCCGGGGCGATGGCCCCTCCGTGACCGCCGTAAGCGTTTCTGCGGCCCGTGCCATCCATAGCCAGCGCTACATCAGCAACGGCGACGGCGACCGCAACGAAGCGGAGCGCAAGGCCTGGGCCCGAAACTTCAAGGCCGCCCGAACTTCAAACCTCATCGGCGGCGAACTTAGGGAGGGCCAGGAATTGATCTGGCTGGTTGCATGAACGGGGGGTGGGACAAACGGGACATCGGGACACCCTATAGGGTGGTGTCCCTGTCCGTCCCGTCCGAATGTCCGGGACAAAGTCCGGAAATGTCCCGCAATGTCCCAATGTCCCGAACGGTTCCATTGGCAAAACTCCTCGAACTGAAGAAACAATTGCGCGAAGAGCGGCGATTAAGGTCTCAGGCGGAAGCCGACAGGGATGCAATCAGGACAACGCTGGCAAACGTGCTGCAGGGGCTGAAGGATGGCGAAAGGTAGGGCGGGAGCGGCTTGGACTGACGGCGAGGGCGCGCCGGTTGTTTCCTTGCGAGGCGCTGGACGGGTTCAGCGGCGGATCTGGCGAGCGTTCATGACACATCCCGACGCAGAGCTGACGACGGCAGCGTTGCTGGCCTGGGCTTATCCGCGGTGGACTGGTGAGCCGCTGCACAAACACCGGATTGCGATCGTGCGAGCCGCTCGCCGTGTTGCCATGAGGGTGCGGCGCGATCGGCCTGGAGGCGTCGTTTTCAGGGCGTTGGATAGCAAATGCGTTAGCAAAGTGGCCTTGGGTTCAAGCAATAGCGAGTCTGATCAATAACTTAGGTGCTGACAGGCACCGGTTTAGCAATTCGGTGCGGTCAAAAACGGGAAGAAAGGAACATCTGATGAGGGATACTGTGATCACGGGCCCGGCGGCCGAGTTGAAGGATAGCCCGCGCTTCGCTGCCATCGAGGGCGTCTTCAAGCTGATCGACAATCCCAAGGCCACCAAGAGCGAGATATGGAAGAAAATGAATGCCGTGGGTCAGGAATGTAACGCTGATGAGCGCGACCGGCTGCCGGCGCTCGTGCAGGCTGCTTATGACAAGCGGGAGGTTTGAGGCGTCGGGGGCGGTGAGATGTCTGGTTCAGCTTCCACCGCCCCCGCTAACGTCTTAGAGCACCATGCGTCCGGCATGGCGCGAGAGCCGGCAGCGTTCGAACCGCAGGCGATAACAGGCGATCACTAGCCGGATCAGGCGCATCAGATCGGCTCGGCGCCGTCGTGCTCGTCCTCAAGATCCTGCCGCGAGCTGGCACCCCATAGCGATTGATCCCCATTCGAGTCACGACCGTACCCATAGGCGCTGCAATGCCGCTCAAGCGACCCGAGCGACGGCTCGTCCTCTGCCGATCGGCCGGTAGGGGTATCGTCGCCCTCCAGGTCGTCGCCGTTGATCTCGCCCGATATCTTCATGGCATTGGCGGTGACGCCACACAGGGATGGCTCAAGCTCCATGTGGTTGTCGGTGTCGTCTAGAAACCGGATTAGCCGGTCAATCTCGTCTCTGGCCTCCTTGCGGAGTCGCCCTATGGCTTGGAATGCTTCCTCTGGCGTGACGGGCGTCGGATAGTAAAGCTCACCAGCGGACTCCGCTGGGCGTTCTAGGGTGGTTGTCATGGTGGTTGCTCACTGATTTGGCCTTTTCACAGCCATGCCCGTGACAGACGGACAGCCGGGGGGTGAAAAGCCGGCCAGTGAGACCGGTCGGACGCTTTTGGGCCTTTCGGCCTTGGACAGCACAGTCCGCCCCCGGCCTAAGTCGGGTCGGATCCGCGCCGCCAAGCGCGTCCACAATTTAACCGCACCCCTTCAAGTCGGGGCTAACTACCATTAGGGAATGCGGCGTATCACTGGTCCGGGCTTTTCACACCCACCCCCAATGCTGCACCTGATTTGCTTAAAAATCCATCCCCTTTGGGGCGCATTCGTGCGTTCGCCCTTGCCCTCGCGCGCTGGTTGCGCTTGGGTGCATGCGGGTCAGGGGAGTTTTTACAAATGCGCAAATTGGGAATCGTGGCGCTTGGCGCCGCGCTGGGCGGCTGTGCGTCATCGTCATCTGACATTCAGCCGGCCTATGTGTCGCCGGTCGCGTACCAGTCCTACACCTGCCAGCAGCTCGCACAAGAGGCACAGGCGATCGGACAACGGGCCGCGGCACTATCGGGGCAACAGGATAAGCAGCGCACCAATGACGGCCTGGCGACCGCCGCTGCCGTGGTGGTGTTCTGGCCCGCAGCCTTCTTTGTCGGAGGGGATAAGCAAACTGCGGCCGAGTTGTCCAACATGAAGGGGCAGATGGTTGCAATCGAGCAGGCGGCCATCGCCAAGAAGTGCGCAGTTCAAGAGGCAGCCCCGGCGCAACCTGAGTTGCCAAAAAAGAGGGCGAAGAGCAAATGAACTGGCTAAGAAAATACTAGAAGGGATGAAAATCCCTATTTTTGCCGCAAGCCATCTTTAGATTTTCAACTCGGGACGCGCCCCCTGGTTTGGCGTTTTCGGACTGGCCCTCGTTATCGGGCTGACGGGTGAGGCTCCCCGCAAAACCTCTTTCGGAAAAATCGC
>JBAZXL010000059.1:0-14679 GCA_041659825.1 Hyphomicrobium sp. | reverse complement strand
CCCAGCATCGCCCGCACCCAAAAGCAGCCAGCCTCAATTCGGCGTCGCTGAGGAGCATGTCATGACCGATCAAACTGCGTCATCAGGCGTCGAGGGCGAACGTGGCATTACCCCGGTCTCAGGGCCGGTCGAGGGCTCGGGCCGGGCGCTCGCCAAGCGCGGCATCGGCGCTGCCGCGCTGATCGCTTTCTCGGTTCTCGTAATCTGGAGCACCTGGAAATCCGAGAAGCCTGCCGAGCAGGGCGGCGCCAAACCCGTCATTCGCCAGACCACGGCCTTTGAGCCCGCGCGTGAGCCGCCGGCTCCTGCGCCCGTGCAGCAGGCCGCACTCCCAGTCCTGCCGCCTCAGCTCGCACCGGCTGCCGCTCCACCACAAACCGACAAGCTGATGGAAAGCGCCCGCCGCGCGCCGGTCCTCGCCTTCAACCGGCCAGGGCGCGGACCATCGGGCGACGGGGAAGGGCAGGGGACCGCTCTGCCGGGATCGCCTTTGCTCGGGGGCGGAGCCGAACCGCGCAACGAACTCGCCGACAAGCTGAAGGCCACCACGATCGAAGGTGTGCGCGCCGCGCGCCTGCCCAACCGCAATCTCCTGGTGACTCAGGGCACGGCGATCCCATGCGTGCTTGAGACGGCGATGTCGTCGGATGTGCCGGGTTTCGTCTCCTGCGTCGTGCTGCGCGATGTCCTGTCGGATTCCGGCCATGTCGTGCTCATGGAGAAGGGCACACAGATCGTCGGCGAATATCGCGGCCAGGTCCGAAAAGGCTCCAAGCGCATGTTCGTGCTCTGGACACGGGCCAAGACGCCGACCGGCGTCATTGTCGCGCTCGCCTCGCCCGCGACCGATGCGCTCGGCCGCGCCGGTTTCGATGGCGAGATCGACACGCATTTCTGGGAGCGTTTTGGCGCGGCGCTCCTGCTCTCGATCGTCAGCGATGCCGCCGCTCTCGGCCGCCAGCAACTCGAGGATGCCGATATCGAGATCCGAAACACGTCCGGCGCGGCCAACACCGCCGCCAGCATCGCCGTCGAGCGCTCGATCGACATCCCGCCAACGCTGACCAAGAACCAGGGCGAGCGCGTCAACATCTTCGTCGCCCGCGATTTAGATTTTTCCTCGGTCTACGATCTCAGGCGGATCGAAAGCCGCGCGCGGATCTTGGATCGCACGGTGCCTGGCATCGACGCCGGTGTGGCGTCCGGCTCTCGGGTGACAAAGCCATGACCGCGATCGCGCCTGCGCTCGTCGATCCTAAGTCCGTCTCTGTCATCGCACCGGGCGTCCCGGCCACGATCGTCTCCGAACGACGCGCCAGCCGGATCGTGCTCGAGCGCTATCTCGCACCGCTCGCGCCCTTCCTGGCGCAGCCCGATCTGACCGAAATCGTCGTCAACCGGCCAGGCGAGGTGTTCACTGAGGGACCCGGTGGTTGGACCCGGCATGAACTTCCTAATCTTCGCCACGCCCATCTGATGCATCTGGCAACGGCCGCGGCCGGCTACACCCGGCAGGACATTGCCTCGGATCATCCGATCGTCTCGACCACGCTGCCTGGCGAGGAGCGCTGCCAGATCGTCGTGCCACCGGCGGTGCCGTCTGGAACCATCAGCCTGACCATCCGAAAGCCCTCGACCGTCACGATGACGCTGGAGGATTTTGAGAAGCGCGAGCTGTTCTCCGACATTCGCGTCACCAGCGACGATCTCTCTGACGATGAGAACGAGCTGGTTCGCCTGCGAGATGCCGGGCAGTGGCGTGAATTCCTGGCGCTGGCGGTTCGAAGCCGCCGCAACATAGTTATCTCGGGTGCGACCGGCTCGGGCAAGACGACGCTATCAAAAGGTCTGATCGCCCAGATTCCGGCAAGTGAGCGCCTCATCACCATCGAGGACACCGCCGAGCTTGTCGTGCCGCAGCCCAACCACGTCCGGCTGCTCTACGCCAAAGACGGGCAAGGGCTCGCCAAAGTCGGACCGCGCGAACTGCTGGAATCCTGCCTGCGCATGCGGCCCGACCGCATCCTGCTGCAGGAGCTGCGCGACGGCACGGCGTTCTTTTACTTGCGTAACGTGAACTCGGGGCATCCGGGCTCGATCACGACGGTCCATGCCGATTCTGCGCGCCTCGCCTTCGAGCAACTGACGCTGCTGGTCAAAGAGAGCGCCGAGGGCCGGGATCTTGCGCGCGACGACATCCGCAATCTGCTGCGCCAGACCGTCGACATCGTCATCCAGATGAAACGCGAGCACGGCCGCTTCCGCATCACGGAGATCGACTATGACCCCGTTCGAAAGCGCCTCGCCAGCGCGTAGGGTGGTGCTGCGGCTCGGCCTAACGATCCTTGGCACCGCCGTCTTCCTGTTCGTCGGCTCCAACGTCCTGCTGCTGGGTCTTCGCACGCATGATGGCGGCTTCCACTGGAACGAGCTTGCGCTCGCCTGGCCCCATTACGGCACAAGCGAACGTCTCGACCGCTGGATCACCTTTGGCACGCTGGCCGGCACAATCGCGGCCTTCGGGCTGATGGGGGTCGTTCTGCGGACGAAACCACGCCCACTGCATGGCGAGGCGCGCTTCGCCACCGAGCGGGATATCCGACGCGCGGGTCTGCGAGCCAAACAGGGTATCCTGCTCGGCAGGAAGGACGGCAAGTTCCTCTGCTTCGGCGGGCCGGAGCACGTCATGGTCTACGCACCGACACGCTCGGGCAAAGGCGTCGGCTATGTCATCCCGAACCTGCTGAATTGGCCGGATTCCGTCGTCGCGCTGGACGTCAAGAAGGAGAATTTCGACCGCACCGCCGGTTTTCGCGAGGCGAGCGGGCAGGCAGTCTTCCTGTTCGATCCACTCGACGAACAGGGGCGAACTGCTCGCTACAATCCGCTCGCTTATGTCCGCCGCGATCCGGTCGATCTTTATGACGATCTCCAGCGCATCGCGGTCATGCTGTTCCCGGCCGAAAACCGAGCCGACCCGTTCTGGTTCGAGACGGCGCGATCGGCCTTTGTCGCGATCGGCGGCTACGTCGCCGAAACGCCAGGTCTGCCCCTGACCATCGCCGAGATTCTGCGGCAGCTTTCGGCATCAAGTGACCTGAAGGCGCATTTCCTCGCCGCGATGAAG
This sequence comes from Hyphomicrobium sp., assembly GCA_041659825.1. Lineage (GTDB taxonomy): Bacteria > Pseudomonadota > Alphaproteobacteria > Rhizobiales > Hyphomicrobiaceae > Hyphomicrobium_C. The sequence continues at coordinate 11,552 of JBAZXL010000059.1, read as the reverse complement.
CAGCGTGCCAAGAGCACGACGCCGCTGTCCTCGCATTGCATCGGGGCGCTGAACGATTTTCTGTCAGCCTCCGAGAACACCATGAACTCGGTCCGAAAAACCACAACGGCGCGGCTCGGTCTCTGGCTCAATCCGCGTATCGACGCTGCGACCTCCGCGAATGATTTCGACCTGCGCGAACTCCGGTCACGGCCGATGTCGATTTTTCTCGGCGTGACGCCGGACAATCTCGATCGCATGGCGCCGCTGCTGAACCTGTTCTTCCAGCAGGTCATCGATCTGAACAGCCGCGAGCTGCCAGAGCAGAACCCAAAACTGAATCGGCGCGTCCTGCTGCTGCTCGACGAGTTCCCGGCGCTCGGCCATGTCGGTGTGCTCGCGAAATCCGTAGCCTTCGTCGCCGGTTACGGCATCCGCCTGCTCACCATCATCCAGAGCCCGGCGCAATTGCGAGCGACCTATGGCCCCGATCTCGCAAAGACGATCATGACCAACCACGCCATCGAGGTTGTGTTTGCGCCCAAAGAGCAGGACGTCGCCAATGAACTCTCGGAGCGCATCGGCTACGATACGGTCCAGGCGAAAAGCCGATCTCGTCCTTGGGGCCTGTCGTCGGGCAAGCGCAGCGAGTCGGTGTCGGATCAGCGCCGCGCGTTGATGCTGCCGCAGGAGCTCAAGCTGATTCCGTCGTCGAAAGCGTTCATCCTGGCGGCCAGCGTGCCGCCGATCATCTGCGATAAGATCATCTACTACGAGGACGCCGCCTTCACTGCGCGCCTCAAGGCACCGCCGGCGATCGCGCCCAACCGCGGCCCATCGAACATGCTGCTGGCGAGCGAGATCATTGAGCTCAAATCCGCTGTCGCTGAGTTGCAGGCAACATTCCGGACCCGGCCGATGACCGACGAGGAAATCGACGATCCATCACTGATCCCGGATGACGCGACGTTTGATTTCGGCGACGTGCCTGTCGATCTCGAAGGCCTGTCGGAAGACGAGTTGAAGGACTGGTGCTCACAGGTGATCGATGCGGCGATCATTCCGGCGAAGGAAACGGGCGGAACCATGAGGGAGGCGCGCCGTGGACGGTGATCGCAAGGCCGAGGCGGAGTTCACGATCGAGCGCGGGTCTGAACAGGATCGGGGTGCCAGCATATCTACAGCCCACGAGGCGACAGGGGGGCCTCCAAAAAGTCGAGCCGAGCAAGCAGAGTTTGATCTCGGAGCGAAGATTCAATCTGAGGCCGATAGCAGCATGCCGGAGCGACTTCGGCGGAAGTACTATGTCGCGGAAGCCGGGGTCGGTGCCGAGGCCAAGGTCTATGCCGATCCCAAAGGTGAGTACCTTGCGTTCAAGGTGTCGGCCGAGCGCATGGCGACGCGGCTCGAGGATTCGGGCATCATCCGGGACATGGTGTCGATCGCGCAGCATCGGAACTGGAAGGAGGTTGAGCTTCGGGGATCGGAAGAGTTTCGGCGCACGGCGTGGCTCGAAGCCTCAGTCCGCGGATTAGCGGTTCGCGGCTACGAACCCGACCCCGTCGATCGGGCCGCATTATCGTTTCGGACGAAGGCCGAGGACCGGCAAACACGAGCACCTTCGCAGTCTCCTCGACCCGAGCTCGGAGCGTCGGAGACGATATCCGTAGCGGGCGTTTCGACCAGGAGGTCGATCGACGTCACGGTGCTTCCACCTGAGCGCAGCACTCAGACAAGGCGCCAAGCCGAGGTCGATCCAGCGACGTTCCAAGGGCCAACTAACTCAGATGGATCATCGTCGCGGGGAGCTCATATTGCGGGGCAACGGCCTGTAGATAGGCCAGCCATGACGATCGACATCGTGCCGCGGCGATCGGACACGTCGCGTCAATCGTCGCGCTCGACGAGGCAGCGTCGCGCTGACGTGTTTCGGTCGGGTGATCATCGGGAGGGTAGAGGCGATGACGTCGTCAGGGCTGCACGGTCACAGCTCGTTGCGATCGAACGGGCTCTGGGCAAAGCCGTTCGCGATCCGGAGCTGCGACGGACCGTTGTTGCTTACGCGAAGGAGCGGATTGCGGAAGAGCTCAAGAGAGGAGAGGAATTCCAGCACGCAAAACTGCGAGAGCTGCCAATGCAGCGTTCGCCAGGAAGCGGGTCAACCAAACGTCAGTATCGGTCCGGAATTACTGAAATCGATCGGGTGCGATGAGATCGACGCTTCAGGCTTTCACATGAGAGGAGTGAACCAGGAAAATTCGAATTCTCTTGGGCGCGCCATCTCATTTTCTGCATGCTAAACTCCTTTAGGATATTGAACGGTAACAATATTTTCGGGTTCGAAAACTCATTCTCCCTGCTGTACGCGATGCGCTCGGTAAAGGCTAAACGCAGCACCATTCGGCGCAGCTTGGAACTGACCAGAGTCCCATATTTCCAAGGGCTTGAGAGAAAGCCCATGGCGAGTTCGAACATTTCGCTATAGCCAACCGTCGGTCGCTCGCTTTGCTCGATCCTTTCGATCAGGAGCAGTTTGCGCTGTTCGAGCTGGACGATCTTTTTTCAGAGGCCGACGTCACCGCCGGGCTGCCAGATCCGATGATCCGTTCTGACGTGCACTCCGATTTTGGGCCAGCGCGAGCTGGAATCTTCCCGGGTTATGACGTGCTCCCCGAAAATGGGATTCGTCTTTCTGTAAGGGTTGCGTCTAGCGAAGCCCTTCCTTGCTGAAAAGTCGCGCATGAACCCTTGGCCAGCGTCGAGCGTCCGCTCTTGCCCGCCGGCACGGCGGCAGGATGGCTCGACCGAAAGACGAAGGCTCCAAGGTCCAACCCCCTTGGGGGCGCGCAAAGCGCGGTCCGGGCAACACGGGAGGCCAGCCCAGCGGCCCGGCTGGCCGAATGGAGCGGGTGGCCCGGGCTTCGCGGCCGTGGGCAAGCTTTCGGCTGGTGTAAGCTGGAAAAGAGGGTTCGCGCGCGCGATAGCGGCGCGTCCCAACGAAGCCTGGCGGCTGCAAAGCCGCTCCGCAGATATTCCCGTCAGCGATCGTTACCCGCATGGGCCGAAACCATCTCTTCGCGGTTTGGTGGAGACAGGCGAGACACGAGCCCGGCGGAATAGAGCGAAATCCCCGCTAGCCGCGGAGACGCAAAAATAGAGACGTAACTGAGAGCCCACAACCTGGAGTACAGGTAGTCTTTAAATTGAGAAATAAACTTGCAGAAGGCCGTATGCTTACGTCCTTCTCTTTCACTGAATCAAAAACTCAGCTATGGCTGCGACAAGGCCGATCCTGTGAAGGATCCAAAAACCAATCGGGGATATCCATGTCCGAGACCAATGAACAGTTCGTCGAAATGTCTGCCAGGATCGTCTCGGCCTACGTCGAGCATAACAATGTCCCGCCGGGGGATCTGGCGAAGCTGATCGCGGGCACTTACGCTGCGCTGCGCGGGCTTGGCGAAGAAACCGCCGCAGCGCCGGCTGCACCACTCGTTCCTGCGGTCTCGATCCGGAAATCGGTGACGCCCGACGCGATCATCTGTCTTGAGGACGGCAGAGCTTTCAAGTCGCTCAAACGGCACCTGAGCAGCAAGTTCGGAATGACGCCCGCCGAGTATCGTACCAAATGGGGTCTCCCGTCGGACTATCCGATGGTGGCGCCAGCCTATGCGGAGGCGCGGTCCGCACTGGCAAAATCGATGGGCCTCGGCCGAAAAGCTGCGCCACCGCCGGCCAAGGCCAAGCGCGGCCCCAAGCCGAAGGCAACGGCCTGATCAGTTAATCGTTGCTGACGACGACGCCGACGCTACGTCTGTTTCTCCGCCGTCGTTACGGCAGGAATTCCGCAAACGGTCCGCTGACGGCCTTCTCCAAGACGAGTTTTCCCAAAACGGCACTAGAGCACCCGCCTCTGGTGTCTGTTAAATTTTTCGATGGCCCAGAACGCTTTCACCATCCTCGTCGCAAACAAGGACATACAAGCATTCGTCTCGGATCTCCGATTTCGATGGCAGCAAGGGCGTGTCGCCATCGTTCTAAGTTCGTTACCTAGGCTTCGCCGATTAACGCGTATCGCAAGGGCTTCACGCGGCGGATGCAGGCCTGCAATGCTTTCAACTGCGCGGCCCATCCACGTCTGTCCTGCCAATCCAGTGGATGATCGAGCAATCCCGTGGGAGTTATGAGTATCGCCCGTTGTTCGACCGCCGCTTGCTGTCGAAACTGAGCGCACGCCGCTTGGTCGATGGCGAAGAACATCATATCGAGGGGAGGCGGATGCATGAGAAATCCGGAAAAGCGCAGAAACTCATAATTCAACCAAAAATTGCATAGATAGTGGGACAGGCCAATAAATCCCGAGGATCGATTCGATGTTGAAGAAAGTTCCCAACCCGATCGACCGCCATGTCGGCAGCCGCGTGCGCATGCGCCGCATGCTGGCGGGAGTCAGCCAGGAAAAACTCGGAGACGCGCTCGGGGTGACCTTCCAGCAGATTCAAAAATATGAGAAGGGCTCGAACCGCGTGAGCGCGAGCCGGCTTCAGCACATCGCTAAGATGCTCGACGTACCCGTGGCGTTTTTCTTCGACGGCGCCCCGAACGGCGACCTGCCAGCAGGTGGATTCTCCGATGCGGCCTCCTCTGCTTACGCTTCCGACTTCATGTCGAGCAGCGAGGGCGTGCAGCTGACCAAGGCCTTTGTGCGCATTAAGAGCCCGAAGGTCCGGCGGCGCATCATCGACCTGGTCGAGTCTCTGGCCGAAGAAGCCGATGCCTGATCGGCTGCTCCCCGCTCAGTGCAGACCTTAAGACGCGATGCTCAGCCCGAATGACGGGGTGAACAGGCTTTGCCGCTTCTGGCTCGCCATGATTTTCTCGATCTCGTCCGGGCTGACATATTGGTCCCGGAACCACGGAAAGCGGATCGGATCGAAGGACGCGATGATCCAGTCGATCGTCCGCCTGACATGGCTCAGCTCAGCCGATTGCGGATGGTATGCCAGCCAAATGTCACGCTTGAGGACGAAATCTTGCGCGACATGGACAAGCCCTTGGGAGACCACGTGTGCATAGGTCGGGAATGCCGTCACCCCCAAGCCGCTGAGAGCTGCGACGAACTGAGCCGAGCTGGTGTTGACCCGCAGATTGACGAAGCGGCGCTTGTCCTCCTTCGTCATCTCCTCTTCGAGCTTCTCGCTCCTGATCTGCGGCCCCTCGACCTCGATGAAATGATAGTCGTGGATGTCCGCCTTGCTGGCGGGCGCTCCATGCTCGGCGACATACCCTTCCGAGGCGTAGAGCACGACGTGGAGATTGCCGATCTTGCGGACCATCAGGTTGGGATCAGTCGGTTTTTCCAACTGGATAGCTAAATCCACTTCGAGTTCGGAGATCTTCGGCACGGCCATCGAGCAGCGTAGGTCGAACTGGATATCGGGGTGCTTGCTACGAAGCTCGGCGAACATCGGCGCAAGCCAGAATACCCCTAGCCCTTCGGTGATACCGACCTTGACGTTGGCCCTAAGCGCGGCGCGCTCCCGCCCAGGCAGAGTGGCGAATACCCGCGTTTGACGTTGAATGTTTTCCGCAACGGCGACGAGGCGACTGCCCGTCTGCGTTAGGGTAAGGCCGGATTTGGAGCGGTGGAACAGCACCGCTCCGGTCTGCGTCTCGAGGTCCTTGATTCGGCTTCTGACGGCAGTGGGGGATTGGCCCGTCTCCGAGCAGACCGCCCGAATGCTGCCGCGCTGCGCCAGCTTCAGGAATAGCCGGATGTCGTCCCAGTTGAGGTTCATATCACTCGGCTCTTCCAGGTGAGCATTTTCAGAACCCACGTGCGTCATTTTCAATCTATCCCCGCCACCTTCGAACTCGGTTAACTTTTAATCGTTGCGTACCTGTTCCTCGTATCCAGAAGGATTTGCGTCATGGGATTCAACTACTCACAGGAGCACTTCAAGACTGATCAGCCTGAGCGTAACTTTCGGACGCTCGATTATACCCGTTACGGCCGCGGATACACGACGTTCAGCCCCAACAGAAAGATCATCGGCCATTCCTTGCAAATGGCAAGGCAAGATGTACCGGGCCTGGCGACCCTCGACGACGTGATGCGGGTCTATCAACACAATCCCGATACGATCTGCGCCTTCTCGCGGGAGTGGCAGGACGTGCCCGGCGAAACGCCGATCGGCCTGCTGGCGCATTTGCCGCTCACGCATGAGGGCGCTCTGGCATTGTTCAATGGCGACCTCGATACCACCAATCCCGATCTCAAATTCATCTGCCGGCCGCATCAGCGCGCAGCGGCGCTGTATTTCTGGTTCATCCACGTGCCCAACGGGCAGGGCGGCGGGATTTCACTGGTCATGGAGAAGATGACCAGTGCCAAGAACAAGGACCTCCCGATCTTCTGCAAGGCCGCCAATGAGAAGGCCAAATCGTTCTTCGAGAAGATGGGCTTCACGATGGGGGCGACCTACGAGATGCTCCATTCCCGGGTTCTAATGAGCTGCGCTCTCCCCGATCTCGCTGCCGGCCGCAAACCCTACGACAATTACATTCCCGGCCAGCATGTCGGCACGAAGAAAACCTCCGTTACGGTCGTCCATTCGCTCGACGACATCCTCAAATGCATCGCCATTCGCGGCGCGGCTTATGTGGAGGAGCGTGCCATTCCCTATCAGGAGGATGTCGACGGCAACGACTTCACGGCGACGCACCTCCTCGGTTATGTCGGCGACGAGCCGGCCGGCTGCATTCGGCTGCGATACTTTGCCGATTTCATCAAGATCGAGCGCCTTGCCGTCCTTCCCAGATGCCGGGGCGGCCTTGCGATGAACCTCGTGCGCGCGGCGATCGCGTTCGGCCAGGACAAGGGCTATCGCCGCTTCTATGGCCAGGCGGCCGAACCGGTCCTCAAGCTGTGGAAACACTTCGGCTTCAAGCAGCGGCCCGGCCCCGGCCTCACCTATCTGACGGACGAGGTCTATTACGAGATGGACCTTGAGACAGATCGCGCCATGCAGCCCCTGCACGTCAATTCCGGCGCGGCGGTTCTGGTGCGGCCTGAGGGGCAATGGGACCGTCGCGGCCCGTTGGAGGCCCTCACCGAGGATCCATGGGCGTCACTGTCCGCCCCCCTCGTCGAACTCGACTCGGGCTGGCCGCAGCCGACCGAGGCTCAGTCGGCAGACCCAGCGGTGCCGGATAAGTCGCTGGGGTCGGATCCGTCGGACCGATGGATCCCCGGCGCCAGCCCGACGACCATGTATCCCGACCGGGACATCCCGGGCTGCGTGAACCCGTTTTACGGGGAGTCGCCGACCTGCGGGCCCGATTCCTGGCCGCCGCTGATCTACGGCAAAATCCCAGGGGCGAACTGCTGATCATGCCAACCCCGTCGCGACGTCCGCTACTCGCCCAAATCGATCGCATGATCAGGATCACGGACGCGCTGATCGCCGAAGTCGTGAAGATCGATCCCATCGCGACGACGCTTCTCGGCCTGGCGAAAGCCGAACTGGTGGCAAAGAAGGCGGCCGAGAGCGGGGAGGTTTTGCCGTTCTCTCAAAGACGAAACCTTCGTCAATGACATGGCCCCCGTCCGCGAAGCGGCGGGGGCATCCCCGACAGATCCGGTGGACATTTACATGAGACCTTCTTTCGACACCACGCGCTACCTGGGTTCCTTTCGCTGGATCGTCGGCGAGAGCCTGTTCGTCCTTGGCGGAGACATCGCAGCCGCATTCGGCATCGCCCCCCTGGATGCGCGGCAGGGGATCGATCTGGCGGCACTCGTGGACGCGGTGCATCCCGATGATCGGGCGGCTGTCCATGCTTCCACCGAGCGCGCTTCCTATTATGGCGGTGACCTCGACATCGAGTTCCGGCTTTTGGGCGCAGGTGAGTTTGAGCTCATCAAACTGACGGGATGCTGCATGCGCGCCGACAGCGGACTGCCGGCGGAATATCTCGGTGCGCTGCACATCTCGATCGGCGAAGAGCCTCCGTTGGGCACGATCGCCGCGCACCTTTGCGCCGCGGCGGAGCTAGCGCACCGCCTCGACGAACCGTCCGTTCAGCGATTCCTGGACATGGCGCTGTTCGAACTGGGCACGCGGCTGGCGGCGCTTGAGCGCGAACTCGAAAAGCCACGGCGGGATCAAGCAGTGATCCGCTGACAGCACGGAGATCTGCGCAAGACATCCGAGTCTGGGCCTCACCGCTCCCGGAACGCCTTGTCGATCTGATCCTTGAGCGGCTTGACGATGAACTCGAGCGGGGAGCGGTCCTCGGTCTTCATGAAGACATCGGCCTGCATGCCGGCGACGATTCGGAATGGTGCGATTCGGGTCAGCTCGTCTTGCGCCACCGCAACCCTGATCGTGTAGAAGACCGTGCCGGTCTGTTGATCGCGGCTGGTATCGGCCGAGATCCGCTCCACTGTTCCGACGAGCTCAGGCGTGGTGCGCTGGTTGAAGGCATGGAGCTTGACCTGCGCGCTTTGTCCCAAAGCGATTTGATCGATGTCGGGCGGATTGATCCGGGCCTCCAGTTGCAGGCCGTCTTCTACTGGGACGATGAGCATCGCGGGCTCGGCCGGCGTGATGACCCCGCCGATCGTATGCACGGCAAGCTGATGAACGAAGCCCGCCATCGGCGCGCGAATATCGATGCGCTTGAGCTGATCTTCGGCCGCTATGCGACGCTCGACCAGCTCGCCGCTCTTGCTCTGGATCTCGCGCAGCTCCTTCATCACCTCTTCGCGCAAGGCGTCGTCGATCTGGATGGTTTGAAGCTCTGTTTCGGCGATCTTGCCCTCGGCTTGGGCGATGGATGCAACCAATTGACCCTTTTGGCCTTCAAGCCCAGCCGCCTCGCGCTCCAGCGCTACTTTGCGCGAAAGCGAGACCAGGTTTTTGGCGTGCAGATATCGGACGCTGACGAGTTCCTGCTCGATCAACGCCGCTTGATGATCACGCGCGACCTGTTGTGACTTCAAGCCCCCGATCTCGTCGTGAAGCTGGCCGATACGCTTGGTAAGCTGCGCCTTTTGACCGTCGCGCGCTGTGCGGCGGGCCATGAAGAGGTTTTGTTCGGCAAGGACGAGTTCGGCGATCCCCGGGTCGTTCAGACGATGAATCAGTTCAGACGAGGTTCTGATCTCGACCTTGCCGTCGCGCTCGGCTTCGAGGCGGGCGCTTCGGGCGGCGAACTCGTCGAGCTGTTTGGTCACGACCTGAAGATTGGCGCGGGTGACGACATCGTCGAGTTTGATCAGGATCTCATCCTGCTCAACCCGTTGGCCCTCGCGCACCTTCAACACACCGACGACGCCCCCTGTGGCGTGCTGAACTTTCTTGACGTTGCCATCGACGACGAACTGGCCGGATGCCACGACAGCACCCGACAAGGTCGTAGCGACGGCCCAGACGCCGATCGTCCCAGCGAACAGGGCGACGCCGGCGCATCCAACGATCGCCAGGCTTCGCAGCGAGCCGCGAAACTCGCGCGGTTCGTCTTGGTCGTGGGTCATGGCGTCACCGTCTGGCGCTGCACGGTGGGCAGGCCTCCTTGTTTCATCACTTTCTGCAGCACCTCGGCCTTGGGCCCAAACGCCTGGATCCGCCCTTCGGCCATCATTGCAACCTGATCAACGCCGGCGATGGCGGTCTGCCGGTGCGTGATGACGACGACGATCCCGCTGCGGTCGCGCACGCTCCTGATCGCCCGTGTCAGAGCCTCGTCGCCATCATGATCGAGATTGGAGTTGGGCTCGTCGAGCACAACCAGAAAAGGATCGCCGTAGAGGGCCCGAGCCAGTCCCACCCTCTGGCGCTGGCCGCCCGATAGCGAGGCTCCCCCCTCGCCGATTTGCGTGTCGTAGCCCTGCTCGAACTTGACGATCAGATCATGCGCGCCTGCAGCCATTGCTGCCGCCACGATCGCCTCGTCGGTCGCGTTTACGTCGAACCTCGCGATATTCTGCGCCACCGTGCCGTCGAACAGCTCGATGTCCTGGGGTAGATAGCCGATATGACGGCCGAGATCGCCTGGCGCCCACTGGTCGAGAGAAGCGCCATCCAGTCTGACATCGCCTTTCAACGGGCGCCAGACGCCAACCAGGGCTCTCGCCAGCGTCGATTTGCCCGACGCACTGGGTCCAATGACGCCCAGGCCCTGGCCAGCCTCCAGCCGAAACGAGACGCCCTGAAGAATGGGAGCCTGCCGGCCCGGCGCAGCGACGATGAGGTTTTCGATGCTGATCTCGCGCTGCGGTGCCGGCAACGCCGTGCGCTCGCGAATGGCAAAAGCCGGAGAATCGAGAACCTGTTTTAGCCGCGCATAACCCTGGCGGGCTGCGGTGAAGCCCTTCCAATTGGCAACTGCGGTCTCGATCGGGGCCAGCGCCCGCGAGGTCATGATCGAGGCTGCGATCATCGCGCCGCCCGACAATTCGCCGAGAATGACGAGATAGGCGCCGAGTCCCAACACGGCCGATTGCAGGATCATCCGGAAGACCTTGGCGAAGGCGCCAATACCACTCGTGGAATCGGAGCCCGCAAGCCAATCACGGACATAGCGTAGATTGGCGTCTCGCCATTTGGCCTGGAACGCAGGCCCCATCCCCATCGCGGTCAGGGCTTCGGCGTTACGGCGGCTGGCATCAGCGATCGCCTGGCGCGCTCCAGCGCTGGCCATCTGAGCCTTGTTGGCGACGAGGCTGCCACGTTCGGTCACGAAGGTCAGGAGCAGGATGACGCCGCCGCCGCTGATGGCGAGCCAGCCCAGCCACGGATGCAGCAGGAAGCAGCCTGCAAAGAACAGCGGCATCCATGGCATATCGAACAGCGCGGTCGGGCCCAGCGACGACAGAAAGCCGCGAATCGCATCGAGGTCGCGGATCGGCTGCTGAGCCTGGTCGGCTCGCATCCCGAGCAGAGGCAACTTCTGGACCGCCGCAAAGGCCGTTGGCGAAACCTGTTCGTCGAACCGGGCGCCGATGCGCGCGAGCATTCGCACCCGAACAGCATCGAGAACGCCCTGAAGGCAATAGGCTGCCAGCAGCAGGAGCGAGATGCCGATCAAGGTTGGCACGCTGCGCGAGCTCAACACCCGGTCATAGACTTGGAGCATGTAGAACGAGCCCGACAGCATCAGGACGTTGATCACGCCCGAAAACGCTCCAACGATCAGGAAACCACCGCGGCAGTTGGCCAGCGCCGTCGAGACGATCGAGGCACTCTTGGCAGGCGTAGCAGCAGCACGCTTCACAACGATTCCTCAGCACAACAGGCGCAGTCGAAAGGCAGCTGGCGCGGGTAAGGCCCGCGCCAGCATGGACGGCATTGATTTGCTGCTGACACGAACCTGAAACCGTCAGCCTGGAGTTGCCCATCGTGACGTTCTTCTGCGTGATAGTGTTGTTGGCATCGCAACTGACCGTAAGCGCTGTCCCGCTGGCACCTTTGCTGGAGCGGTCTGAGCGCCGATGTTTGAAGCCCCTGAGGGCTTCGACACATGACGATTTCAGAGCTTACGTTTAAATCCAGCGACGACGAGCCGGT
>JBAZXL010000058.1:0-14873 GCA_041659825.1 Hyphomicrobium sp. | reverse complement strand
AATATCCCGATAATCTGTTCTTCCGTGAACCGTGATCGCTTCATCGTCCGTCCCCCAAGAGGTTCGGACTCTAGCTCAAACTGGAGGAGTTCTGCAGGGGCAGGTCAGTGCCGGGCTCCTTTCCACACATGCTTTCCGGCGGCATGAAACAGCGCGTGGCAATTGCCCGTGCTCTGGCCGTGGGTGCGGACATCCTGCTCATGGACGAGCCCTTCGCCGCCCTCGATGCTTTAACACGGCGACAGCTCCAGGCCGAGCTCTTGCAGCTCGTCGAGGACAAGCGTCTCACGCTCCTCTTCGTAACACATGCCATCGACGAGGCTCTGCTCATCGGCACGCGACTGCATCTGCTGACGACGCGGCCAGGCAGAACCATCGCGACCATCCCGATTGATCGCTTCGGCATCGGGGATATCGGCAGTGTACGCTTCGAGCGCCTGGTGCGTCAGGTTCACGATCTGTTGTTTCCCAACGACCGGTCGATTGCCGGGCCATTGCCGGGCCTCGCCGCCTATGGCTGATCTCGAGGTCGTCGAACGCCGATCTACGAACGATCCGGCAACCCGGCACCCTGTTTCGCGTTCAGCCTGGCTCCTTTGGAATTTCCGTCAGAGCACTTTGCCCTATCGCATCGTGATTCTCGTGCTGCTGGGCGCGCTCTGGCAGGCTGCCGCGCTTTACAAGAACAATGCGCTGATGTTTCCGACACTGACCGCAACCGTTGCGGCGCTCTGGCGAGGTGTGACCGACGAGGGCCTGCTCATGGCGGCCCTGCAGTCCCTTGCTGTCCTGTCGAAGGGCTATGCAGTCGGCATGGGGCTGGCAATCGTGCTCGCTTCGCTGGCTGCCCTCAGTCGCTTCATGCACGAATTGCTTTCGACGCTCGCGGCCATGTTCATGCCACTGCCGGCAATCGCGCTGCTGCCGCTGACCATGCTCTGGTGCGGGATCGGCGAGAAGAGCCTGATCCTCGTGCTCGTTCACTCTGTCGTCTGGCCCGTCGCAACGGCCGTACTTACGAGTTTTGCCGGAGTACCGCCGACTTTGCGGCTTGTCGGCCGCAACTATGGATTCAGCGGCCCGCGGTTTGTCGCATTGATCCTTATCCCGGCGGCGCTGCCGGGAATTATCACGGGTCTCAAAATCGGCTGGGCCTTCGCCTGGCGCACGCTCATCGCGTCGGAACTCGTGTTCGGCATCAGCTCCAGCAAGGGCGGGCTTGGCTGGTACATCTTCATGAACCGGAACGAGCTGCTCACCGACAACGTGTTCGCGGGCCTCGCGGTCGTCATCATCATTGGCCTTCTCGTCGAATTCGGCGTCTTTCGACTTGTCGAGCAGCACACTATACGCCGTTGGGGCATGCAGTCCTGAGCGCTGGACGGCAAGCGTGTCCCGCCAAGTTGCCGTCAGGTCGAGCTATGGCTTGCCCAGTCTCTCACAGGAACTGGAACGCGCCTTTCATTCCCTGCTCGTAGTGACCGGGCACGTTGCAGCCAAACTCGAGATCAGCAGCCTTGGAGAAGGTCCAGATGATCTCGCCACTCTGCCCCGGCTCCAGCAGCAGGTTGTTACCGTGGTTGTGTTGTCCAAGCTTGGCGCGGTCGACTTTGTCGGCCTCGATTGCGCCGCTCACCGCAAAGCCGAGCATTTCCGACTGGTGCTGGGCCTGGATGTCCTTCGTACCAATTGTGAGCTCGTGGACGAGTTTGCCCTCGTTGCGGACGATGAAGCGGATTGTTTCGCCGGACTTTACGGCAACCGACGTTGGGTTGAAGGCAATATCGCTCGCGACAATCGTGACGTCGCGTGTTACGTCGGCTGCCTTGCCTGGTGCGCCGCCCACAATTGGGCCAATGTGAGCGTGCTTTTGGCCGTGCTCGTGCTCCTGGCTGTGCTCGTGCTCCTGGCCGTGCCCGTGCTCCTGGCCGTGCCCGTGCAAGGATGCATCGTGAGCGAAAACCCTGCACGCCCCCAGGATCATGACTGCGGCGAGTGCTGCTGCAATGCGCATGGATGGTTTCCCCAGTGATCGGCAATGAGCCAGTCAGGTCTCGACTGGCAACGACGCGTTCCGTGGTTCGGCCTCAGGCCAGAGGCGGTCCACCCGAACGAAGAGGCGGTCCGCCCAAACAGAAGGCAGATTCATACTAATCCGCCTAGGTAAAAAGCATCCTGAGGCTTCTCAGCAACTCTCCATCCGGGCGCAAAGTATCGGCCCGCAAGGCGCTTTTCCACCGCAATACCGAGCGCTTAGCCTGTCGTCAGAGGTTGGCAATTCAGTGGTGACGCCGACACATATGTCGAGGGATTTGTTCTTATGAGCTTTATTGACGTCATGACGCCCAAACGCAGCCTAAGCGTGGCACTTTTCGCCACCGCATCCGCCACTCTGTGGGTGTCGGGGGCCGTTGCAGCCGACCTCGGAGGCAATTGCTGCGCCGATCTTGAGGAGCGCATTGCCGAGCTTGAGGCCACCACAGTTCGCAAGGGCACGCGCAAGGTCTCGCTCACCGTCTCGGGCTACGTTGCCCAGGAAATCACTATCTGGGACGATGGCGGCGAAACCAACGCCTATGTCCACGGACTCGGGCCAACGCAGGCTACGCATTTCAAGCTCAATGGTCAGGCCAAGATCGTGCCGGGCTGGACGGCGGGCTACCTGCTGCGCATTCAGGATCTCACGGGCAACGCCTTCTCCGGCGGATCCACCGCCATAAACCAGCAAAATGCCACCAGGAACGATGGCCTAAATGTGCAGATGTCCCTCTGGTACCTCCAGAGCAAGGACTACGGCAAGCTGAGCGTCGGCCGCCAGGCGCATGCTGCAAAAAGCGCTGCAATGTTTACCGATCAGTCGGGCACGCAGATCATTGATAACTACACGTTCCTCGATGGCTTCCCCCAGTTCGTCGTGCGGACCGGAGGCGACCTCACTCCCGCGTCCCTCTCCTGGGGCCAGCTTGGCTTCTGCTACACCCTGGGAGTTCCCCTCGGGGGCGACTGCAACGGCATCGTCCAGAACGGGGTGCGCTACGACACGCCGACCATCGGCGGCTTCACGCTTTCCGCAAGCTGGGGCGAGGACGATTTCTGGGAGCTCGGTGGCCGCTATGCCGGCGAGGTGGCAGGTTTCAAGCTCGCTCTCGGCGTCGGCTATACGAACATTAGCGACGAGGGCTCGGCAGTCGCTGTCAATACTCTGACCGAGAAGAACTCCGAGTTTTTCCAGGTCGGCGGATACGCGCAGCATCTCGCCACCGGCCTCTTCGTGCACGGCGCGTACGGTGCCGAGGACAACAACGGCACGATCGTGAATACGACAGCCGGGGCTCGCCTCGCGCAAGACAGCGAGCAGTGGTACGTGAAGGCCGGCATCCGCAAGAAGTGGCTGCCGCTTGGCGCGACCATCGTCTATGGCGACTATGCAGCCTACTATGATCAGCTTGGGCCGGCCGCACTGGCGCTCGGCGCGACGTCGAGCACTCTCGAGCGCATCGGCGGCGGCATCGCGCAGGAGCTCGACGCGGCGGCGATGACCGTCTACCTCAAGTATCAGCACTACCAGGGTGAGCTCGAAGGCGCGGCCCTCAACGCGGCCGTAACGAACCTCGAGGACGCGGACTTCGTCAGCATGGGCGCGCTGATCAACTTTTAGTCCGCCAGATACCGAAGAGCTACCAAAGAGATCCTAAGCGGCCGCTCCTCAAGGAGCGGCCGCTTTCCTTGCCGCGGCTTTCTATGACGTGGCGTGGGAGGAGGCCTCGGTGATGATCCGCCGCAGCTCGGGGATACAGGAGCCGCAGTTGGTGCCGGCGCGAAGTGTCCGGCCGATGTCCTCGACCGTGTGGCAGCCGTCGTGCGATATGCCGCGGCAGATTTTGCTGCGGCCAACACCAAAGCAAGCGCACACGATCGGCCCCTCGTCGTGCCCGCTCCGAGGCGCGCGCCCTGCGAGAAGCGCTCGGCGGGCCGTATCCGGAAGCAGCGGCTCGGCGAGCTGGCCCTTGAGCCATTCCCACCCCGGCAATGCCTCCGCGTTACGGGCAAGGAAGAGGCAGGCCTCGAGGCGCCCGTCCGCGATGAGCGCTGCCCGATACCAGCCCTGCGCGTCGTCGAGTAGCTCCACCAGGGTCTGCTCGCTCCCGAGCAGCGAACGGGCAAGGTCAGGCCAGGCCGCAGGCAGTGAATTGCCGGCGAGCCGATAGCCATGGCCACCCTCGACGGCGGAGCGGGCCCACCAGAGGCCTTTCGGCACGGCCGCAAGGGAGCGGCGCAAGAGAAAACCGTGGGCTGTGAAGGTCACGGGCGAGAGAGCTGCCGCGGTGGCCTTGAGTTCGGGCTGCCCCGATATGATATCGTTCGCGGCCTGGACAAGCGCCCCGACGCGACCATCGGACGACGTCTCGGCAGTCCAGTGGAACGGTGCAAAAATCTCGCGTGGCCGCTGCCCACTCGAGATCCGCGCCCTAAGTGTCGCGCTGCCATAGAGCGTCGTCACGCGCGCAAAACCGCCCTCCGCAATGCCTAACTCTGCGGCATCGGCCGGGCTCACGGAAACAAATGGCTCATCAGTGTGGGCGGCCAGGCGCGGTGACTTTCCGGTGCGCGTCATGGTGTGCCAATGGTCACGCACGCGCCCTGTATTGAGAAGAAATGGAAAGCCCGGCTCGCAGCCTCTGGCAAGCCCCACGTGATCGATCGGAACGAACCGCGCGCGCGCGTCCGCCGAGAAGAAGCGACCTTCTGCGAAGAGCCTCTGCTCACCGGCCAGCTTCGTTTCCGTCACCGGCCACTGCACCGGCGCAAGCTCGCCATACGCAGCTTCGGTGAGATTGGCGAGACCAGAAACATCGAAATCACGCGAGCCATTGTTCTCGAAGGCGGAGAGGCGAGCATGCTCACGGAATATATCGGCCGCCGAGCTAAACGCAAAGGCTTCACCAAAGCCCATCCGTCTTGCCACCTCGCACATGATCCACCAGTCGGGCTTGCTGTCGCCGGGAGGCGCGAGGAAGGCGCGCTGACGCGAGATGCGCCGTTCGGAATTGGTAACGGTGCCGTCCTTCTCGCCCCAAGCGGCGGCGGGCAGCAGCACGTGGGCCGCGTCCATGATTGCATCAGCGTTCCTCACCACGTCCGACACGACAAGTAGATCGAGCTCGCGCAGCGACGCGCGCACAGCATCGGCACGCGGCATGCTGACTGCCGGATTGGTGGCCATGATCCAGAGCGCCTTGATGCGCCGCTGTGCAACCGCCTCGAAAAGATCGACGGCCTTCAGTCCGGGGCGCGCCGCTAGCCTCTCCGTGCCCCAGAAGCGGCTCACGAGATCGAGGCTCTCCGGCTCGAAGCCCATGTGCGCCGCAAGCTGATTGGCAAGCCCGCCGGCCTCGCGCCCGCCCATGGCGTTGGGCTGGCCCGTGAGAGAGAACGGCCCCGTGCCAGGCTTGCCGATGCGTCCTGTGGCGAGGTGGCAGTTGATGATGGCGTTGACCTTGTCGGTGCCTTGGGCCGATTGGTTCACGCCCTGGGAATAAAGCGTCACCGAGCGCTCGGTCTCCCGGAACCAATCAAAGAAGGTGCGCAGTTTGGTGACGGGAACATCGCAACGACGGCTCACGGCATCGATACTGGGCGCGAGGATGCGCGCCGCTTCAAGTGCAGCGTCGAAATCGCGCGTGTGGCGACCGATGAAGCTGTGGTCGAGCACGCCCGTATCGGCAAGGTGCACGAGAAGACCGGCAAACAGCACCTGATCAGTTCCGGGCGCAAGGCCAAGCGCAAGGTCTGCTTCCTCGGCGGTTGCCGTGCGCCGCGGATCGATGACGACGAGACGAGCGCCGCGCTTGCGCCTGTTCTCCATCATACGCTGGAATAGAACGGGATGGCACCAGGCCGCATTCGAGCCGGTGAGCACCAGAAGGTCCGCTTCGTCGAGGTCCTCATAACAGCCGGGCACCGTATCGGAGCCGAAGGCCCGCTTATGTCCGGCGACCGACGACGCCATGCACAGCCGGGAATTCGTGTCGATGTTGGCCGAGCCGATGAAGCCCTTCATCAGTTTGTTCGCGACGTAGTAGTCCTCGGTCAGAAACTGGCCCGAGACGTAGAAGGCGACGGAGTCCGGCCCATAGCGCGCAATGGTCTCCTCAAAGCCCTGCGCCACGCGATCGAGCGCCACCTCCCAGCTCGTGCGCTCGTGCGTATCGCCGCCCATCCGCATCATGGGATGAAGCAATCGGCCCTCGAGCGAGAGCGTCTCGCCCAGGGCCGCGCCCTTGGAGCAGAGGCGACCGAAATTGGCGGGATGCGCAGCGTCGCCCTGCACACTCGCACCGCCAAACCCGTCAGGTCGCGCAATCACCCCGCAGCCGACGCCGCAATAGGGACAGGTCGTGCGCACGGGCGGCGCTGTGGCCGTGGCCGGAGCATTCATGGTCTCGCTCCTCAATAGACGTCCGCCTGAAAGCGCCCGACTTTTTTCAGCTCCGCGATGTAGGCCTTCGCGTCCTCTGGGCTGGCTTTGCCATAGAGGGCCACAACATCGGTGAGCGCCTGCTC
Source organism: Hyphomicrobium sp. (assembly GCA_041659825.1). Lineage (GTDB taxonomy): Bacteria > Pseudomonadota > Alphaproteobacteria > Rhizobiales > Hyphomicrobiaceae > Hyphomicrobium_C. The sequence goes on along the minus strand of JBAZXL010000058.1, from coordinate 8,309 downwards.
GACGTCCTTCGCCATGCGCTTCGCGTCACCGCAAACGTAGAAGTGAGCGCCCTTCTCGAGCCACGCGAAGAGCTCCGCGCCTTGCTCGCGCATTTTGTCTTGTACGTAAACCTTGGATGCACCATCACGCGACCAGGCCAGCGAGAGGCGGGTCAGTGCACCATCCTGCTGCAGCTTCGTGAGCTCATCTTTGTAGAAGAAATCCGTGGCACTGCGCTGATGCCCGTAGAACAGCCACGCAGGCCCCGGCGCGCAAATGGCCCAGCGCTCATGCAGGAAGGCCCTGAACGGCGCCACGCCGGTTCCAGGGCCCACCATGATGATGGGCACGGCGGGATCGGTAGGCAGTGCGAAGCCGTGCGCCTTCTGCACATAGACCTTAAGCTTGGAGCCCGGCTCGGCGCGCATGCCGAGGTAGGTGGATGCCACGCCGAGCCGCTCGCGCTCCCCAATCATGTACCGAACCGAATCGACAGTAAGCGAAACGCGCCCGGGATTGGCCTTTATGGAGGATGAAATCGAATAGAGCCGCGGCTGCAACGGCTCAAGCACCTCGATGAACGCCTCGGGGTCGGGACGAATACCGGGGAACTTCTCGAGGGCGGCCAGCACGTCGAGCGTCGCACCGTCCCCATCCGGATCCTCGCCCTTCGCATACGCCTTGGCTTTCTTGCGCCGCTCGCCACCGGTAATGAGCGAGATCATCTCAAAAAGCGCGTCAGGAGCCGGCGCGAGCGACATGTCGGAAATGAGCGTATCGAGAAGCGTCTTGCCGGCGATCGGAAAGTCTGCCGGAGCTTCGATTGCATGGATGACGGCGAGCGCCAGCGCCGGATCGTTCTTCGCAAAGACGCCGAGACTGTCGCCGACCTCGTAGTCGAGGCCGCTTTCGGTGAGGTCAATCTCAATGTGGTTGGTGATCTTCTCGGAGCCCTCGCCATTAAGGCGGATGCGCGCGACGAACTCCGCGTCCAACGGCGCCGCGCGTGAGCGGCCCGGCGTTGACTCGGCATTGGCCAAAGGCTTGGCAGCATCCTTGGCGGACTTCGTCTCTGGGTCGAGCACTCCCCCGCCCATCTCCTCGACGAGCGCCTTCAACATGCGCGCAGTTGCCTTGCCGCCGGGGACGCAGAGGTTGAGGCGCGGCTCGGCTTGCGACGAGATGGCGTTGGCGTAGTCCTCGCAGTTGTAGCCGCATTGGCCACAATCCTGCTGCGCCATGGCGGCCATCATGCGCCGATTGTGCGGCCGACCCTTTGCGAGCGTCATGCGCTCGTCGATCTCCATCGAAGGATCGTGCCAGGGTGACGCGCCGTCATCGCCGGGGGCCGGCATGCCGCTGCCGGGCGCGAGGGCCGCAAGGTCTATCGCGCTTGCTGGCTTCACCGTATCCTCGAGTGAGAGGAGGCCCGCAAAGAAACCGTTGAGCCAAGCGCGCTGATCGGCGCTGAACGGTGCAGTTTCGGGGATCAGCGGCGTTCCGGGCGGGGGGGATTGAAGGGTCATGCGATCACCTCCTCGGCGAGCCGTTTCAAGACCTCGGTCTCAGTTGCGTTCGCAAAGGTGAAGAACGTCTCGTCCTTGTCCTTGCGATTTGCGAGATACGCCCGCAGCAGCTTCTCGACGGCGCGGGGCGCGTCGTCCGCCTTGATGTCGCGCCAGATCTCGCGGCCGATCTTCGCGTTCTCGCCGGTCCCGCCCCCGACCACGATGTGAAATCCTTCCGCCGTGTCGCCATCCTCGCCAACGGGCACGCGCGCGCCGATGAGGCCGATATCGCCGACATAGTGCTGCGCGCAGCTGTGATGGCACCCCGTAATGTGGATATTGACCGGCGTATCAAGGTCGAGCGTCGCCTCGATATGCCCGGCAATGCGCTCGGCCGTGCCCTTGGTGTTCGCGGCCGCGAACTTGCAGCCCGTGTTGCCCGTGCAGGCGACGAGCCCGGCACGGACGGCGGTTGCCTTCGCCGAAAGACCAGCAGCCTCGATGCGCACGATGGCCGCGTCGATCATCGCCTCCGGCACACCAGAGATGATGAGGTTCTGCCAGACGGTGAGGCGGGTATCACCATCCCCAAGCTCTCGAGAAATGGAGGCGAGTGCTCGCATCTGCTCGCATGTGAGCTTGCCCACCGGCAGCACGACGCCGATCCAAGATAGGCCCTCCTGCTTTTGCCTGTGCACACCGACGTGCGCGAGCCGATTAGGATTGGGCCGCGGCTTCACGTGCTCCGGACCGACCCGCAGAAACTTGCTCCCAAGCGTCTTTTCGACCGCTTCGAGGAACTTCTCGAAGCCCCACGCATCGAGCACATACTTGAGCCGCGCCTTGTTGCGATCGCCACGATTCCCGTGCTCAATGAAGACGCGCACGATGGCGTCGGCAATCTTCGTGGCATGATCCGGCTTCAAGACTATTCCGGTATCGCGTGCGATGTCCTTGTGGCCGGTGATGCCGCCGAGCACGAGACGGAAGTAGATGCCCGCCGGAACTGGCGCACCCTCCGCGATTTCGACCGCCTGGAAGCCAATGTCGTTGGTCTCCTCGAGCGCGGCGATCTGGCCCGACCCATCAAACGCAACATTGAACTTGCGCGGCAGACCATAGAGCGAGCGATCGTTCAGCACGTGGAAGTGCCAGTCGCGCGCGTAGCTCCGTGTGTCGAGCAGCTCCTGCGGGTCGATGCCCGCCGCCGACGAGCCGGTCACGTTGCGAATATTGTCGGCTCCCGACCCGCGCGATGTGAGGCCAAGGTCCTGTATCGCCTCCACGACCGCGGGCGCGCTTTCAGCAGCAATCTCGCGGATCTGCAGGTTGGCCCGCGTCGTGACATGTGCGTAGCCGCCGCCCCAGGCCTCCGCAACCTTCGCAACGCCTTCGAGTTGCCAATGTGTCAGGATGCCGTTCGGAATGCGCAGACGGCACATGTAGCTCATCTGTGCCGGCGCCACGTAAAAGAGCCCGTAATAGCGCCAGCGAAAGTTATCGGCCGGCTTCGGGAACCTGCCCTCGGCCGCCTCAGCCTTGAAGCGCGCGTAGGCGTCAAACGGATGCTCCTCGCGTTTCCAATTCTCCTGGTCGGCGAGTTTTTTGCCCGATGACTTATGGGCGTCTTGCGCCTTGATGTGAGCGGCATCGGGCCCGGTTGCCTCGGCTGTACCCGCGCCGTCGCTGCGGCCGATGGGACGCATCCCGCGCGCGGTGCGCCCTGCCTGCGAGCCCGATACGAAACCCTCGAGGTAGCGCTTTTGCTCGATCGTGAAGTCGCTCGTCATGGCACCCTCGCTTACGCCGCCTCGGCCATGGGCTCGCTGAAGGCCCGCCCGAACACCAGGCTCTCGCGGAGGTGTCCAAGCTCCTGGCGCGAGCGGATGAGCTCCAGATACCAAAGCGCATCTTCCGTATCGCCGACCAGAACAGCGCCAGTCAGACGACCATCCTTCACAACGAGCTTCTTATAGGCGCCGCGGCCGGGATCCTTGAAAACGATGGTCTCGCTTGCCTCACCGCCAGCGCAGTCTCCGGCCGAGAAGACCGGGATGCCTGAGACCTTAAGGTTTGTTGCGAGCAGCGAGCCTTCATAGCGTGCCTCGGCGCCAGCCAGATTGTGCGCAAGCACGCGGGCCTGCTCGTAGGCAGGCTCGACAAGGCCGTAGCAGATGCCACGATGCTCGGCGCACTCTCCCAGCGCGAAGATGTTGGCCGCGCTCGTCTGCATGTCATCGCCGACGACGATGCCGCGATTGACGTCGAGTCCGGCAATCCGCGCGAGGCCCGCGCGCGCCTTGATGCCGGCCGCCATGACGACCATCTGCGCGTCCACGCAGCGCCCGTCCTTCAAGCGCAGGCCGCCGACCTTGCGACGGCCCTGCACGGCGGAGCTCTCGGCGTTGAGCAGCACCTCAATGCCGCGCGCCTCGAGCTGAGACTGCAAGAGACGCGCGGCCTCCTCGTCAAGCTGCCGCTCCATAAGCCGATCCATGATGTGTACGACCGTCACGCTCACGCCGGCCTTGTTGAGGCCGGCCGCCGCCTCGAGACCAAGCAGCCCGCCACCAATTACGATGGCGCGCGAGCGCGCTTTGGCGCGGGCGAGGATTGCATCCACGTCAGCACGATCGCGAAACGTGAGCACGCCGGAAAGCTCGGCACCGGGAAGCGGCAGGCGGATCGCCTCTGAGCCTGTGGCGAGCACGAGCTTAGAGTACCCGACGCGACCGCCGCCGCGCAGGCGCACGAATCTGCCTTTAACGTCGATTTCAACGACGCGCTTGCCCGTCAGAAGCTCGACGCCGCGCGCCTCCCACCAGGCCCGCGGCTTGAGCTCGATCTCGGACTCGCTGACCTCGCGTGCCAACAGCGACGAGAGCAGCACGCGGTTGTACGCGAGCTGCGGCTCCTCGCCGATGATGGTGATGGAATAGCGGCCCGGCGCACGCGCCGTGAGCTCATCGACCAGACGCGTTGCAGCCATTCCATTGCCAACGACAACGAGCGGCTCCCCCATGGCGCACATTCTCCTCAAGCCGCCTTCTCGACGAAGCTGTGACGCTCGTAGAGGAAACGCAGGACCGCTTCGCGCGCCTGGATGTAGACGGGGTCCGACACGAGATCGAGGCGCTTCCGCGGCCGCGCGAGGCGCACATCCAGCACCTCTCCGATCGTCGCCTCGGGGCCGTTCGTCATCATGACGATCCGGTCCGAAAGCAGCACCGCCTCATCCACGTCGTGCGTGATCATGATGGCCGTGCTGCCGAGCCGGCGGTGGATCTCCATGACGCTGTCTTGCAGGTGCGCACGCGTCAGAGCGTCGAGCGCACCGAAGGGCTCGTCCATAAGCAGCACCTTGGGCTCCATGGAAAGCGCACGTGCAATGCCGACGCGCTGCTTCATGCCGCCCGAGATCTCGGCCGGGCGCTTGTCTTTCGCGTGCGCCATCTGAACGAGATCCAAGTTGTGCATCGTCCAGTCGTGCCGCTCCTGGCGCGATCGCGTGCGCCTTGACACCTTGTCGACAGCGATCTTCACGTTGTCGTAGACGGTGAGCCAAGGCAGCAGCGAGTGGTTCTGAAACACGACGGCTCGATCCGGGCCCGGTTCGCGGACCTCCTGATCCTCGAGCAGCACGGCACCAGCCGTGACCTGCTGCAAGCCCGCGATGAGGTTCAGCATTGTCGACTTGCCGCAGCCCGAGTGGCCGATGATGGAGACGAACTCGCCACGACTGATCGTGAGGTTAACGTCCTTCAAGACCACGGAGGTGACGCCATCCCGGCGGAACACCTTGTCGACGTGATCGAGCCTCAGGAAGGGCTTTTTGAGGAGCGCCTGGGATTGCACCTGGGACTGCGTAGGGAGGTGTGGTTCTACGGGCGAGATCATGATGCTTTGCTCCTCAAGCCGATTGCGTGCCGCGCGTGGCGATGCGACCAACGAAGGCCACCACCCGGTCGAGCGCGAAGCCGACAAGGCCGATGTAGAGAAGCGCGACGATGATGTCGGAGAGACGCGACGAGTTCCATGCGTCCCAGATGAAGAACCCGATGCCGACGCCGCCTGTCAGCATCTCGGCTGCAACGATCGCAAGCCAGGAGAGACCGACGCCGATGCGAAGGCCGGTGAAGATGTAAGGCGCAGCCGACGGCACCATGATGCGCCAGAAGTACTCGAGCGGATTGAGGCGAAGCACCTCGGCAACGTTGCGGTAGTCCTGCGGGATGTTCCGGATACCGACGGCCGTGTTGATGATCACCGGCCACACCGCCGTGATGAAGATGACGAAGATTGCCGAGGGATTGCTGTCGCGGAACGCAGCAAGCGCGATCGGCAGCCACGCAAGCGGCGGCACCGTGCGCAGCACCTGGAAGATTGGGTCCAGCCCCCGCATCGCCCACACGCTCTGACCGACAATGGCGCCAAGCACGATGCCGACCGCGGCCGAGAGACCAAACCCGATCGCAACGCGCTGCAAGCTCGTGAGCACGCGCCAGCCGAGGCCGATATCCTGCGGCCCATTGACGAAGAACGGGTCGGTGATGAGATCGCCCGCGTCTTGCCAGATCTGCGTCGGCGAGGGCAGAGAGGATTTCGGTCCTGAGGCCGCGAGCTGCCAGATGACGAGAAGACCCACGATCACGACGAGCGGTGGAATGACCGTAGCCGCGATGCCGGCGAAATTGACTTCGGGCAGATACCAGCGCCTGGTCTTTGCCGCAGGCATGACCTTCTCCTTCGCCGTTGCAGCAGGTGGTGACGAAGGCAGCATGGCTGCCTCCGTCGTCGAACCAAGAGCCGCAGCGACGGACGCAGGCAGACGGCCCGCGACGGTGTCGATCAGTTGTGACGCTTGAGGCATTGCAGTCATGCGGACGAGCTCCCGGTCAAGTTTTGGCGAGGTCAGGCGATGCGCTTGATGGCGAGGGAGGCGAGATAGGCCGCCGGGTTCTCTGGATCGAAGATCTTGCCGTCGAAGAAGGTCTCAGGCCCACGCGATGTGCTCTCAGGTGCTGCGACGCCGAGCGCCTTGGCGGCCTCGCGCCAGATGTCCTCGCGGTTCACCTTGTCGACGAGAGCCTTGACGTCGGTATCCGGTGCAAACTTGCCCCAGCGGATGTCCTCGGTCACAAACCAGGCGTCGTGGCTCTTGTAGGGATAGGAGACCGTGCCGCCCTCCCAGAACTTCATGTAGAGCTTGGTGCCCTTTTCGACCCGGCCGCGGCCGTAGTTGATGTCGCCCTTGAGGCGGCCCGCAACGTCGGCAGGCGGCACGTTGAACCACTGGCGCTTGCCGAGGATCTCGGCCATCTCCGTCTTGTTCTCCAGTGTATCGCACCACTGCTGTGCTTCCATCACGGCCATGAGCAGGGCCTTCGCAGCCGCGGGATTCTTGTCGATCCACTCGGAGCGCATGCCAAGCGCCTTCTCCGGATGACGCGTCCAAAGCTCACCCGTCGTGCACGCGGTAAAGCCTATGTCCTGGTTGACGAGCTGCTCGTTCCACGGCTCACCGACGCAGAAAGCGTCCATGTTGCCGACCTTCATGTTCGCGACCATCTGCGGCGGCGGCACCACGATCGTCGACACATCCTTGTCGGGATCGATGCCCGCGGCAGCAAGCCAATAGCGGATCCAAAGATCGTGGGTGCCGCCGGGGAAGGTCATTGCGACCTTCACCTCTTTGCCGGCGGCTTTCTTAGCGGCGAAAGCCGCCTTGAGCGCGGAAGCGTCGGTGCCGATCTTGAGCCCCTCGTACTCCTTCGCGACCGAGATGCCCTGGCTGTCGTAGTTCAAGCGCGCGAGGATGCTCATCGGTGTCGGCACGTTGTTCTGCGTCACCTTGCCGGTCGAGATGAGGTAAGGCATGGGCGTCAGGATATGCGCGCCGTCGATACCGTTCGCAGCCGAGCCAAGCACGAGGTTGTCGCGCGTGGCGCCCCATGATGCCTGCTTGGAGACCTCGACATCGGGCAGGCCGTGCTTGGCGAAGAAGCCCTTCTCCTTAGCGATGATGAGCGGTGCGCTATCGGTCAGCGCGATGTAGCCGAGAACGGCCTTCGTCGTCTCGGGGCCAGCCGCAAAGGCGACGTTGGCGCCACCCGGGACAAGGGTCTTGGCCGCTGCAAGCAATGCCGCTGTGCCTGTCCCCTTCAAGACGCTGCGGCGTGTGATCCCGCGCATAGTGCCGTTCTTGCCCGTACCCGAATGCTTCGCCATGCCAATGTTCTCTTTCTCTCTCGAATGCCCACCCCTCAGGCGGAGCCGGAAAACAAAAAAGCGCTGCCGTCGACCATCAGCCTCCCCGAAAGGGAATGCTGAAAATCGAAGGCAGCGCTGCCATGTGGCCCACCGTTGGGCCCAGTCTCGTAGCGGCTTGCGCCGATGCGAGGATCTAAGTCCCTATTATCAAGAACCGTGCCAATTCAGCACTTTCAACAAATCTGTTTTCTTTCAATGCGTTGCAGAAAATGTCCAGTCTGCGATCATTGGCCGTCCTGGGTGATAATTGTGCAATGCACACGTGGGATTGCCATTGAGACGAGCAAGCCCGGCTAGTGTCCCGACCGCGAGGTTCGTCACATTCTGCTGCGGGCGCTGAACGAACTTCGCGGTCGAAAGGACACTAGCAAGAGCATGATTCTAGTGTGATTCAGATTTCGAAGTCCGCTCTCGACCCAGCCGAAAAGTATGAAGCGGACTTCGAAATCATCACACTAGTTGTGGTGCCTCAAGAGGTTGTTCCCGGTCAGCCGTATTCTGCTGATCGGTGGTTGTCCGCCGAGACTAGCATGTGGTCGATGCCAGTTGTA
>JBAZXL010000057.1:0-15106 GCA_041659825.1 Hyphomicrobium sp. | reverse complement strand
TTCGTTTCGAGATTGGCCTGGGCGTAGTGGTTCGTGGTGTCGAGGCTGACGTGGCCGAGCCAGCTGCGGATGACGGTGATGTCGACGCCCGCAGAGACGAGATGGACGGCGGTCGCATGACAAAAGCTGTGCGGCGTCACGTTCTTGGACCGGAGCGTCGGTACCGTCTTTGCCGCGGCCGCGCCGAAGCGATCGAGCTTGACGCCCTCAACGGCGAGCCGCCGATGAACCATCATGCTGATGCCGTCACCGGAGAGCGGGCGACACGGCGGCCTGCGGGTGAGAAACAAGCCACGGCCAGTGCAGCACGGACGAACCTCGCGCAAGTAGCGCAGGATGGCCGCGCCGACCGACGCCGAGAGGGGGTAGGTCTGCGCCTGCCGGCTCTTCCGCCTCTGAATGCGGATCGTCTCCGCCTTCCAATCCAGATCGTCCAGGGTTAACAGCTCGACCTCGCCGCGGCGTAGTCCATAGTGGACCAACAACAGCAGGATCGCGTGGTCTCGTATGGCGACGGCATCCTTGCCGGCCGCGGTGGTCGCAAGGAGCCGGTCGACCTCTTCGACTGTCGGTGCTCTCGGCACATCTTCGAGATCATAGAGCCGTGGCAGCTCGATGCCCAAAGCGAGAGTATGGCTGCACCATCCCTGGCAGGCAGCAAACCGAAAGAAGCTGCGCAGGCTGCTCCCCAGCTGGCGCAACGAGCGGCGGCTCCACCCGCGTTTGGCTTCCCCTCGCAAGAACGCCTCGATCTGATCGAGGGTGATCTTGCCGATCGAGTGCACGTGCGGCGGCAACGAATTGAAGAACCCTCCCGTAAGATGTTCTCGGTTCCCAATCGTCGCCGACGAAAGCCCTCGCTCGGCATGCATATGCTCCGCAAACGCGCGCATCTCCCGGTCAAAGCGAGCCGGTGGCGCCTCGGCGACGGTCAACGCGTTCATGCTGCGCAACCATGCCTCGCCGGAGCGGAGCAGAAGCTTCACGGTGTGACCGGACGGCGGAGAGCCGAGGCGGCGCTCCATGTACTCGACGAGCGTGGCCTTCAGTTGCTCGGAGCTGAGGCGCCCGTCGTTACGATGCGTAGCGTGCGCGGCGACGAGGAGCACGGAGGCCATGCGTTCCAAAGTCGACGACGCATAGCCGTCGTCATGGGCCTTCCTCAGAAAACGTTCACGAGCCTCGGCATAGGGGCCGGCTCGATAGCGAGCAATGACAGTCGGGTGCTTGAAGAGTTCGTCGTGCATGTTTGATCCTCCGCCCTTGTTGGCGGGGAGCAATCACCGGCATCAGAATATGTGGCGTAAGATACTCGGCTCTCCGCTCCACAGCGACGTTGCCGCAGCCTGCGCCACATACTACAAGTTATGTGGCCGACCACATAACTTGTAGAAAACCACCAGCTCCGCGCGTTCGCCGCGACGAACCTGACAGCCCTTGTCCTGCCATTGCCGGTATGTGGCGTAGATCGGCGAGGTGAAGCCTCTGGTCTCGGCGGCGATCCAAAGGGAGAGGACGTTTATGCCGGAATAATATCTGGAGGTGAGGGCGTTCTGGGGCATCCACAAGGGGTTACTGGATTTGCGCCAGGGCATTTGAGGCATGCCGGGGTTGGCCTCGATTAGCTCGATGAGGCGGTGGGTGATCTCGGCATGAATATCCCGGGGTTTGGTGTCGGGTCGTCTTGTCATGGGGCGTCCTTTCTTCTGGGCGGACGGCCCCTTCTCTCTCGTGTGATCCGGGGCCGGTTCGCTCAGGCCCCGGCCGGTCTCTATCTTTTATCGCGTGAGGATTCGGCTGGGCGTGTGCGTCGCGTTCCGGAGCCGTCTTCCCTGGCGCAGGTGATGAGCGAAGGCGGTGCGGCAATGGCGGAGGGGTTGAGGGGGCGGATGATCGGCAAACGCATGAAACTGGTCCGTTGGGCAACACGCGCGTTGAAAAATACCGGCGTATCAGCAAACATGCTGAAATACTGGGGCCTTGGGTGTCTTGTGACCCGGTTGCCCTCTTCCTAGGTTTACGGAAAGCTTTCGAACGAGGGTTGTCCGATGAAGAGACCGGTAAAGGGCCTGGCCCGTTGGGACGGTAAGGTTCTTCGCGGCTTTTTCACGATCAGCAAGGCAGACAAGCTGCGGCAGCCCGTTGTGCGCAGGGCCAAGCGCGCGCGCGAGCCGAGTGCCCCTGCTCCGGGTTTGCGGCCGCCGGGCATGCGCGGGCCGCAGCCGCAGAGGCAAGGCTATGCCATGGAAAGCTGGCAGCAAACGCAGCGGCGCACGTTGCGGGCGCAGCTCATCGAGCGCGTTCGTGGGCTGATGCGCGGGCCGGGTAGCCTGATGAATGTGGATTGGGAGCGGTTCAAGCTTTCAGAGGCGTTGTGGAGCCGGGCCAGACGTGAAAAGGCGGCCAGGACTCTGAAAAAGACGCCTCAGAGGGCGGTTGAACAGAAAGTGTCCCGGCCTCAGCGGGCGAAAGTGAAAGCGCAAACGCGCGTGCGCCCTGCTCCAGCCTTCGAGAAGGTTCAGCAGCGCGGGCGGATAACGCCGGAGAAGGCGTATGCTCAGCAGGTGCAGCAAAAGTCGGCACAGGCCCCACAGAAGCTTGAGAAGGGCCAATTGCGGTCGTCAACAGAACATTTGTTCAAACCGTCGGCAGCGACGGAGCGCGCGTCTCAACAGCAGCGGGATCAATTGCGTGATCAAGGCCAGGGACGGCAAAGGGAGCGGTGAACGGCCGCTCCTCTTTCTAATTTCAAATACATCTAGGCATTAATAAATATGGTTATGATTCAGTTATAATTAGTTAAGGGCCTGTCAATAGGCCGATTAACGGCGGATGGCGCGGCATTCGGAGAATCCTCCGTCAGCAATATCCCGACGATTCGTCAGTGATATCCCGACGATTCGTCATCAATGTCCCGAAGGTGTCAGCAATATCCCGATGAGTCGTCAGTGATATCCCGACACGGGTTTCCGCGGATTCGAAGGGGGTGTCAGCGAAATCCCGATACGCATTTCTGAGGTTTGTTAGGGGGTGAAGCAGGGCGTCAGCAATATCCCGACACGGGTTTCTGCGGCTTTTGCTATGGCCTGCGAGTTTGAGAATGGTCGAGAGATAGGATATTTTGCAAGACCTGTCAGCAATGTCCCGACAGTTTTGCTCAGGGAATTGCGTGTCTGCGAAATCCAGATAGCGCAGAATGTCAGCAATATCCCGATAGGGTCTCTGCGGGGTTTGGCATAGTGTCAGCAATATCCCGACAATGAGACGCAGGGAGTCGAGATCTGCTGACAGGCCAAGAAAACAGACTAAGAGTATGAGTTCAAAACATAAAATAATGGTAGACCATAAATCGATAATGGTCAACGGGCATACGATTGTATTACGGCATGTTCCTTTGAGCGTGTGTTTGCACGAAAGAATAGAAAGCTTTTTCGATATTGGCCGGACGTGATTGCTTACCTTTGATCCAGGCGTCAAACAAGCCGTAGAGGTGGTTCAAATCCCAGGCAGGGAAATCTGAACGCAGTTTGGCCAGCATGGCATCGGAGATGGGGAGTGCAGCCTTATGCGGTGGGGCGTATCCGGTCCCGGACGGTTGATGGGCATTGCCGTAGCTGCGGCAGAATTCAAGGAAGTCCTCACCGTAGATGAAGGGCAAGGCCCCCCTCCTCCGGCAGTCATCGTCGAATTTTCCCTTGAGAAAGACCGGGAGAAAATGGGGTAATTCTTTCCGGAGTTGCGCGGCTATGTCGGGCGGGATTCCGTCCGGACCGGCGTTTGTATAGCCAGGCGCCTGTGGGATGGATGCGGAATCGTCCTCGTCCTCGGGTTCATCATCGGAAGGAAGCATAGGCGCGGAAAGATCGATCTGAAGGCCGGCGTGGTGTCTGTGGGTGATATGAAGGATAGGATCTTTGGCGTTGGAATCTGGGACGTGGAGATGGAAATCAGGCAGGATGTTCTCGGTCACGATTTTCATGAGCGCATATTTGAAGGCGCGTGGCTTCGTGCCGCTCCCGGATTTCTCATAGAGGGTGGTAAAGGCGATGGTAAAGCCTTGAGGCCCTGCTCCGCCGGCGTGCTTGCGGGCAAGCTGGTATAGCCAGCGTTCGTAGGCGCCGGTCAGGTTGAAGTAGTCGGAATTGAGCTTCAGAACACCGCCATCCATGGTGATGCCTTCATAGAGCCAGTCGGAAAGGCTGACGGTCATGCCATGGCTGTAGGTGGCATTGCGGTCGGTTTCATCGGTGAAGGCGTCGATCCAGTTGAAGACGGCGTATTTCTGCTTTTCCTTGGTGCGGATATTGGTTTCAATCTTCGTTGTGGCCAGGCGGTACATAGCGTCCCGCGCAAGCTGGTATTCCCTGCCGCCGGTGTCACGGTGGATGGTTTCAAGCAGGTCCTGAGGATAGAATCGCAGGGTGCGGGAGATGTCGTTGGCGCGCAATTCGCGCTGGTAGATCAGCATCGATGTCCAGCCGATGATGAAGTCCTGATCGTAGATGGTGGCGATGCCCTTGTCGCCGCCGGTGACGCGGACGAAGACTTTTCCGTCGGGGCTTTTGTACTCGATCGGCTTATGGCGAGCCTGCTTGCTGAGCGAAAAAAACGGGCGTTCCATGAGCTCGCGTTGGTGGCGCAGCGGCAGATCGGCGATGTATTTGACGAACAGATGCGTTTGGGTTGGGATTTGGTTCTTCTTCATGTCTGCGGGGGTCTAAGCGTGATGGGTCGTTTGCGCGTGTCTTTTCCGTCAAAGGCGATCTCCGGCATGTGCTCGAAGCGGAAGAGAAGATTGAGGGCCTGGCCGACGATTTCTTCCTCGGTCGTCCGGCTGTATTTCCATTGCAGTTGCTGGATCTGATACTTGACCTGTTCCGAGAAGAAGCCGGAGACGCGCATCATGTCGATGCGGCAGGGTTTGATGGATGAGGGGTGGGCGCTGACGTTGGCCCCCTGCTCTTCGCCTTCTGGTCCATCGAATGCGAAGTTTGCCGGGTTCCCGGACAAATCTGGTTGCTGTCCACTGGATGGTGATCCCTCGGGAACACTGGACAAGTGGTCTGTGGGTAATGAGCCTGGTGGCTCAGTGGTACCTTGTGGCTGTGGCCCGGTGGATGCTTTCGCTGGTAGCGGCGCACTGCTGTGATGAGCGATCTGTTGCTCACTGGTCGGTGATCCTTGGGACCAGTGGTCGGGTGGATTGGTAGATAAGTGATCTTTAGAGATAGTGGTTTCCGGGGACTGTGATCTGGTGGTCAGGTGATCCATAGAGCTAGTGGATGAAATGGCTAGTGAGCCAAGAGGGTGGGCGTTATCCGTCCTTTCTGAATCCCGAGGGAGAGTCATGGTGACGGGGTTGGCGGCCAGCTCAGCGGCGAGCTTGTCAGCGAGATTTAGGCGGTTTGGGTTTCTTGCCATAGTGCGGTCCTTGAGTGTGTTTGCGCGGTATCGGCGGCTTTGAAGTGCTTTTCGATGGCCTTGAAGGCATGTTTGATTTCCTGGGCCGATTGGCCTTTGGGTTCGAACTCCAGGATGGTCTTGTTGAAAGCGTAGGCGCGGCGCGCTGCTGCCCGGGAAACGATGTCGGGCAGGAAGTGTGAAAACCCAAGGAGTGAAAGTGCTTCGCGCGCCTCCATGGCTTCCGAGCCACGGGCGGGGCATTTGTTGAGAACGGCAAAGGTAGGCTTATTGGCCATGGTCACGATCTTAGCAGTGCGTTGAATAGCGCGAATGTCGACGTAGGAAGGCTCGCAGGGAACGATGATCAGGTCGGCAAGCTCGGCCGTTGCCAGTGTTTGTTCCGAAGAATTCGGGGGCGTATCGATGAAGAGATAGTCCGCGCCCTGGCCACGCGCTTTCTCCATGAGATCGGGAAGGGCGGCCGGATGTAAGAAAACGACGTAGGGAAGTGGATGTGTTTCGATGCGCGGCTGATACCAAAGATAGGTCGAGGCCTGTGGGTCAGTATCAGCGATAACGACGCCGCTTTTGGAGCGGAGCTGCGCGGCAGCGGCTAGATTGATTGTTAGAGTGGTTTTTCCGACTCCTCCTTTTTGCGATATGACGGCGATCGTTCTCACGTTGGGGTCTGTTTCCTTTATAAATACGTATGGGTGGACAAGTGTGTCCGTGATCCAGTGGACATGGTTGTCCATGGACAAAACGACTCGTTAATTCATGGGATTGTGAATCCATGAGTCGGTGGATCAGTGATCCACAGATACAGTATTCAAAAGGATGATGCGCTTCTCAATGCAAAATACGAACAAGCGAGAAACTACCCACAGGGCTGTAAGGAAAAAGACCGACTGGAGGAAATAGGCGCGGCAAGATAAGGAGGAAGGCCGGGGCTTATGCCGATCTCAAGGTGGGGGGCAGGTTGGCAGAGGATTTCGTGTTCAAGCAAAAACAGTAAGGCGATCGGATCGGGAAGGTTGGTGTTCTGCAGTGTCGGCACCGCAGCGATCGAATCGAGCGTCTGGATCGTAAAGCTGATCGAGCCACTCGTGCCGATTCGCTGGATGACGGTCTGGATTCGGTCATAGAGGCTGGGGGGAAGGGAGATGGCAGCCCCGTGTTCGACGAGGATAAAATAGGGGCTGGTGGGCGATATGGCTGCGAGGTTTGGCGCAATACGGTCCGCGGGAAGACCGGAGAGATCGGCAAGGCGTTGCAGGATTCTGGCTGGATCAACGCTGCGAATGAAGGAAAGGCCTTCAAGGGGGCAGGGGGGTGCCCCGGGTATTTTGACTTCGGCACAGGAAAGGTCGAGGCGCTCGCTGTCGGGAACAATGAAAGCTGTCAGAGAAGATAGTAGGGCCGTAAGTTGAATCATTTTTCGTATAATAAAAGTTTTTGCCAATTCATGATAATTGATATCCAGATTAATTCTACTGTAAGTGGCAATTGCTTTGCAAGAGAAACTAGGAAAAGCCTATTGGGATTAAGTGATGGAAGGTTTCGAGGCGTTGGGTTGTCCAAGTCATGGTTGTGGTCTCCTTGAAGCGAAACGGCCCGCCGGAGTGGCGGCCGTAGGCGCAGAGCGCGGCTTTGGCTATCAAGGAGGAGGGGACGGTTCAGGCGTTAAAGTCGTCGGCGGCGCATTTATAGGGGTAGATCTTGATCTCGCCCGTGCGACTGATCTTAACGGGCCGGCCGTTTTCATCGATGACGGTGAGATACAGGGTGATGGATCTGGCCCTGTAGTTTTTCTCATAGGGCAGAAGCTCGCGCGCCGCTTGATAGAGGCCGTCGCGAAGCTGCTTCATGGAGAGGGGCACGTCATCCTTGCCGCAGAGGCGGATTTTGAGAGCGTCGGATGTCCGGGACGTAGGCGGGCGGTGCTTATAGGTCACCAAAAGAGTGTGCCTGAAATCTGTGAATTGCGGAAGGCGAACACGAGTGTATGCGGTGCTACTACCGGCCGATCCTGATCCAGTGGGGAGTCTTGAACTTAAGGCAGCCGGGATTGCTGCCGGACCGATACGTATGGTATTTGTGCTTAAGCACGTTCGTTGAGCTTGACCAAGGCGATATATCGGATGAGGCCGGGAATTGGTCCTTCAGCACAAGTTTTGAAGGCGGGGGCACTCAGCGAGTGAATAATGTGAATTCTGGATATCTGTGTTTACGAAATATTGGGGTGAATGTAGATATTGGTCCATTCTGATTTGATTTATGCGAAAGGAAAATTTATGGCGCGTCCTGATCTGACTGGCTTGTCGCTGAAGCAACTCGAGGACCTGAGGGCGAAGATCGAAGAGGCGATCAACGAGACGCGTGTGCGTGAAAAGGCTGAACTCAAGCAGAAATTTGTGGAACTGGCGGCCAAGAGCGGCCTGACGCTGAACGATGTGCTCGATACGGGCCGTCGTGGCAAGAAGGTTGGGGTGAAGTATCAGAATCCGGACAACCCCTCTGAGACCTGGACGGGGCGTGGAAGAAAACCCAACTGGCTCGTGGCGAGGCTTGGAAAATCAGGTAAGCTGGAACAATTCCTGATCAAGAAATAGAAGTCAGGGCCGTGCAGGCGGTGAGCGAGGTGGGTTCGATGATCGATGTTGCGCTGCTTCTGCCGAAGGGGCTAACGTTCTCAGGTTTGATGGTTTGATGTAACAGCGGTTCAATAGCAAAAGGGTGCACCATTTTTCCCAAGTAATTTAACATATTGATTTGGCTTGTATATTTTCGTGACCCAAATGTGCTTGTCGGCACCTGCGGCAAGATATTTCCCGTAAGCTGATGAAGTCACTGAGTTTTCTTGGTTCGATATTTATCTCCGCTGACTGATTGATACATAGTGTCGGATATAGTCTTTACATACCCGACGTTTTGTATCATTCTTTTGTCATGGAAAAACAATCGCAAGAGCAGCGCGCGACCCTCCTCCTCCGAGAGAAGGGGATGGCACGCCTGTCGGAGTTTCGGGGTCACTGCATCACAGCGGCGACGCTCTCGCGCATGGTGGCCAAGGGGTCTGTTCTGAGGCTGGGGCGTGGGCTCTATCAACTGGTCGATGCCGAGCTTGATGTGAATCATACGCTGGCCGAGGCAGCCAAGCTTGTTCCCAAGGGTGTTGTATGTCTGGCATCGGCACTCGCCTATCATGAGCTGACCGACACTATCCCGGCGCGCGTATGGCTGGCTATCGGCCCAAAGGATCGCCAGCCGAGTATAAGCTCGATCCCACTCCAATTTGTGAGGTTCGGAGACAAAGTTCTTCACGCAGGTATTCAGGAACATCTGATCGAGGGCGTACCGGTCAGGGTTTACAGCCCCGCCAAAACGGTGGTTGATTTGTTCCGCTATCGCCAGAGCGAGGGGCGGCGGTATCAAAACAGCCCCGGCCCGAACCTCGCCATCGAGGGGCTGCGGGAGGCTCTCAAGAAACGTAAGGTGACTTCGGCTGAGATCTCGGCTTTTGCTCAGGAGGCCGGGGTCTGGAAGACCGTGCGGCCCTATCTCGAAGCGGTGATCTCCGATGCGTGATCCGATCAGGAATATCGGGGCGTCTGTGCGCGCCCGGTTGCTGAAAATCTCCAAGGAGCGCGGGCAAACCTTCGATCTGCTACTGACGCGCTATGCGCTGGAACGCTTTCTCTACCGACTCAGCACGTCCAGGCATAAGGATAATTTCGTGCTGAAAGGGGCGATGCTGGTCACAACATGGCTGGACAATGCCCACAGGCCCACACGCGATGTCGATCTTCTGGGGTTTGGCTCGTCTCAGGCTGATGATATATTAGCGGTGTTTCAGGAGATTTGCGCCATTCACGCTGATGACGGCGTGACGTTCGATGTGGATGCGCTGCGGATCGACCGAAACCGGGAGGATCTTGCCTATGGCGGTCTTCGCGTCACAACCGATGCGCATGTCGGCGGGGCCAGGATTCGGGTTGTGATCGATATCGGCTTTGGTGACGCCATTGAGCCGGGCCTGACCGAGATTGAATTGCCCGTTTTGCTTGACGCCCCGGCACCCAAACTTCGCGCCTACGCCATGGAAACGGTGATCGCAGAAAAGTTTCAGGCCATGGTCGATCTGGGTCGCGCCAATAGCCGCATGAAGGATTTTTATGACGTTTGGTTTCTGGCCAAGACGTTCGTGTTTGATGGCGACCGTCTTGCCATCGCGATGGCAGCAACCTTCAAGCGTCGCGGCACGATGATCCCGGACGCTATCCCCGATGCCTTGAGCGACGCCTTTGCGCAGGACGAACATAAACGAAAGCAGTGGACGGCTTTTATCACCGGCATCCTGAGCGAACTGGTCGCGCTGGACGTTGTCGTAAAAGACCTTCGGGCGTTTCTAATGCCACATGCGCGGGCAGCAAAAGCTATAAATTGACAGTATACGGATTTATATCTATAAATCAGGCTCATAAGTCAATGAAGCCGCCTCAAGCACACGGCAACCACTCGCTCAATCGCCTCAAGTTGCGCGTCAATTTCCAGCTTGCCTCCCATTTTTCGCGAAACTTCCCTCTCTTCCGCGACATTTTGTCCTGCATTCTGTCACGAAAGCAAGTATCGCGACACTTTCTTGTCGCGATGAGTGAGGTGTGCGAGATGGACGAGCGTGGGAAGCTCGGGCTGGATCGACGCAGGCAGGCAACATTGTTACAAATTTAGCTCAAGCATCGGCGGATGCGCCTCCAGTTCCGCGTTCCATTCGGCCAGAGTGTCGAGGAGTTGGTTTGAGGTTTGTCCGTTTAGGTGCGGATCGGAGGCCGGGGGGGGCCGAAACGATGCGCCGCTCTCGTCGTCGAAGCCACAACGATGCAAGGGGCCCTCAGGGGCCCCTTAATGCATTGTCAGCGTGGTGGTGAGGATGTTTTTGGTAGATTCGAGTGGCGTTATGGCAGAGTTTATTGGGTAATGGATTATTATTTCCTTTTTGATGGTTTTCCAATTATATTTACGTCGTGGTGCGCGCAATAAAAATATCGAAGCCGGCAGCGTTGGTAATCGTTGTTTCATTTTGGCCAATGGTGGTTGCTGGAGCGGGAGCCGGGGAATTTTACGGATATCGCTGCACGCAGGATTGTTCAGGACACAGGGCCGGATTTGCGTGGGCGAGAAAGCGGGATATCCGGAGCGTGGAAGAATGCGGGGGCAGCTCGCAATCCTTCCGGGAAGGCTGCTTCGCATGGGTGGCCGAGCAAGCCCAGGTTTCAGAGGAACGCGGCGGTGTCGATGCTGGCGCTGAATCCTCAGAGGTCGATGTCGTTCCAGTTGTCGGCGAGGAATGAGGCGATGCCCTTGCCGGGGGTGTAAGGATAGCGGCTTTCAAAAGCTTGGCGAGCCGCTCCGTAGCCCGTGTTCGGCAAGAGGCTCATCTGTTTTGCCATGAGGAGGATGGCGAGCGAAGGCGCACGGGATTGGCCCTGATTGCAATGGATATGAATGGGGCGGTCTCCGGCGCACGCTGTGAATTCCAGCAGGGTGTGGAACGACGCTATCTGGAAGAGGGGAACAGGCGGGTCGATCATGTTCAGGTACAGGTGCCCGGGTTTTTCGAGCGCAAGATAGGCCGGGTGATGGGCCGCGAGGCTTTTGTCTGAGTAGCCGACGGCATGGCGGTGGCAGGGTTCTTTGCAGGCATGGATTACAACGGGGTTGCCGGGCAGTCTCTGGCGGCATGTTGTGATATCGCCATAAGAAAGGCGATTGGAAATAACGGTAATAGTCATGGGTATATCCTTTGAAAAAGAAAAAGCCCCGGGCGGCGCGCCTGGGGCTTGGGTTTGTTTGGATGAACTTTATGCGTTGATATGTTTAGTATGTCGAAAATGAAATTATGAGTCAATTTTCTTGGGCTCAATCCCGTTCAGGGCCGTGATCCTGTTCCCGTGCCGGGGCAGGCGGGGGTGTTTGGCGGGCGTTCCTGGTGAGCCTGTCAAAAGCGGTCTGCTCGGTTTTCTTATCATGCCGGGGCAGGGGGTCTGAAAGATCGCGGACATGGGCGCGCTCGAGCTGAAGCTTGCGCCATTCATGGCGGAGCATGTTCTCTTCGCCCGGCAGGATCGGCGGGGCCTCGGGCGGGTTGGGATGCATGACCTGATGAGCGATTCGGCGGGCAAAATCGCGCACTTTGGCAAGCTGCAGCTTTTTGAGACGTGAAGCGGGGCCGACCGGATTGGCAGGCGCGCGTTTGACGAATCCGGCCGGGATGACCTGTCTGGGCAGTTTGCGGGTGGCGACCAAGGTGTCGTGGCCGCGGAGTGCGGTATTGAAACGGCCCACGCCGGCGGCGCGCAGATGTTCAATCTGGCGTTCGAGGATATCGAACTCGTCGGCAAAGGCGCGGCGGTCCGGTCCTTTCTCGGCCAGGAGGTGGTAGAGGCGGGCGAGATCGGTGATGAGGCGTTCTGGATTGTCGAGCGCGGGCCGGCGGGGTGATCGGGTGGGATCAGGGACGTGCTCGTCGATTTCCGTGAAGGCGGCGATGCCGAAGGCCTGCCGTAGCCGGATAGCGATGATTCTGGCTTCGTGTTCGGTGCGCGCAGGCAGGACGATCTCGTGGCTGGCGAATTCCTCGAGCCAGACGGAAAAGAGCCGGAGATCGTCGGCCATGGTGGGTGCTCCTAGTCGCGCTCCTGATCGCGATCGCGGTTGAACTGGTGCTTGCTGGTCAGGGCGGGGGCGCCTTTTTGCATGAGCTGATCATAGGCGCTGGAATTGGTGGCCTGGTGCTGCGTAGCGGCGATTCGTGCGGCTTGAATGATGCGGGTCGGCATGCGCACGCGGGGCCGGGATGATGCAAGTTGCTGGCGATCGAGGGTGTGATCGAGCTCGGCGCCGAGGCTCTCGCGCTGCTTCCACAGGCGGTCGTTCACGCCGGAATAGCGGGTGAAGATCTCAGCCCTTTGCTTTTGATAGGCGGCGGCGGTGGTGCCCGCGGCTTGGGAGAATTGCTCGGAATGTGGCGGAGGCCCATCAGGGTTGATCCCGTGGGCCTCGTCCAACATGTCGAGCTCGGCGATGGTTTTCTGTTTGGCGTCCCGGCCTATGGAATTGGTCCTGTCGAGGGTCTCCAGGATCTGGCGCTTCTTCGGCAGGTCGGAAACCTGCGCGGCGTTATGAAAGAACCAGTCGTTGAATTCATCGACAAGGGCTTCGTCCTTGCGAAAGAGAGGGTGGGTATCATTCTTGGCCATGGAAAGCTGTCCTTCCGGGTGCGGCGGTTTCAGGCGCGTTCCTGTTCCTGATTGCTTCGCGGTGCAAAGCCGGTAGCAGGGGCGGACTGTCGCGGTTCCATCAGACGATCGAACGCGCTTGCGGCCTTCTGCTGCTCCGGTGACGTCTTGGCGGCCGCTACGATATGGGTGGGCATACGTTCGCGGCCGCGCTCGGTCTTACTATTCAGCCGGTTCAGCATGGTGTCCAGCTGGGTTCCAAGCTGGCTGCGACGATCCCAAAGGCGGTCGTTCACATTGGCGTAGCGGCCCATGATCCAGTCGCGCTTGGTGTCGTAACTGGCTTTGGCCGTCTTGGTCTGGTCCAGTTCGTTGAGCTCGTCGATGATCTGGAGCTTCACGTTCCGGGCCATGCTGTTCGCGTTATCGAGGTATTCCAGCATTTCGCGCTTTTTGGCGACGTTCGAGAGCGTCTGGGCGCTACGGACGTACCATGTGTTGAATTCGTCGATAAGGGCTTCGTCCTTGCGGAAGAGAGGGTGGCTTTCATTGTTGGCCATGTCGATCTTTCCTTGTGGCTGGAATGCTGGGGACGTTAAGCGCGTTCGTAGTGTTGTTCAGGGTGGCGTTGCGGAACTTTGACGGGGGCCGGCTTCTTGGTGAGGTGGTCGTAGGCCATGTTCGCCTGCTGCAGTGCCGGCGAGGATTTGGCTGCCTCCAAAAGGTTAGTCGGCAAACGATTGCGCTTCGTCACGGCTTTGATCTCCTGCCGGTCGAGGGCGCGGTCGAGCTCGGTGGCGTAAACGCCTCTGGTCTTCCAGATGCGGTTGTTGGTCTCGGCAAAGCGCGTAAAAAGCTCGGCGCGCTTTTGCTGATAGGCGGCAGTTGAGCGGCCGCGCTGGGGATTGGCCTCTGCATAGGAGGCCGGGCCGTCCGCCTTGACGCCATAGGCATCGTCCAGGCGGTCAAGTTCGGCCAGTACCTTGTCTTTGACGTTTCCGGCCAGCGCATTGGTCCTGTCGAGGTTCTCGATCATCTGGCGCCGTTTGGTCAGGTTGGTGATTTGATCGGAGGTCTGAAAAAACCAGTCGTTGAAGTCCTGAAGGAGGCGGTCGTCCTTGGTGAAAACGGGATGTTGTCTGTTCCGGGCCATGGGCGATCTCCTTTCCTTAGCTGGCGACGTTGCGGGAAGCCTGAAGGCGCTCTTCGATCCATTGGCGCACT
The DNA here is from genome assembly GCA_041659825.1 of Hyphomicrobium sp. Classification (GTDB taxonomy): domain Bacteria; phylum Pseudomonadota; class Alphaproteobacteria; order Rhizobiales; family Hyphomicrobiaceae; genus Hyphomicrobium_C. Next base: position 1,241 of record JBAZXL010000057.1, on the reverse strand, counting down.
TCGCTCTGAAGCCAGGCCGAGCGGTTCTCACCGATGCGGATGCGCGGTGGGAACTGGCCCTTTAGCTCCAGGAAGCGCAGGTGCTGCGGGGTATAGGTGACAATCTTGCGAAGCTCGGGCTTGCCGATGAACCGTTCATTGGCATCGACGATGACGTGGTTTGCCGGGGGAAAGGCAGGGCGGCTGTCTACCTTGTCCTGCATCCAGGCAAGGATGTCGGCCAACGGCCATGCGATCCGATTTGGTCCTAGTCGGATGCGCTTGGGGAAGGCGCCCTTGGCTTCCAGAACAGCAAGGTTCTGGATGGAGAAGAGAACGCGAGCGCGTGTGGCGCGCGTGTTGATGAAGATATTGTCAATGAGTGAGGGAGAAGAGGGGTGGATCTGGTTTCTCATCATCTGCGTTGTCCCCTGTCCGTTCGTGGTCGAACTCAATAATGGGGCAAGTTTCGATGATGCGAAGACCTGAAATATCGTGCATATATCAGTAATGAGGGCAGATCAGATCGTGAGGAAAGCGGCAAGGTTCGGCGGAAGTATTTATGCTCTTCTTGGGAGGCGCGGTGCTTGGTGAAAAGAGCAGATGCTCTTTCGGCACAGCATGGCGGTCTTGGATTGTTGGTCGGTGATGATGGGGTTGGGAAAGAGCAAATTGCATAAGAGCGGGGTTGCGGGAGGTGAGGGTATTTGTGGTACACAGTGGCGCCGTTACGTCGGGATGTAGGACTGCTCCAGCAGTGTTGGGGGGGCTGAAATACCGGCGTAAGCGCGGTGATGGTGGCTTAGATGGTCATTTGCTGCCCAGTTGCTGCCCAGTTGGCGATGATCGATTTGGAGTCTCGGCTAAGTTATTGAAATTATTGCGATCGCGGGTGTAGCTCAATGGTAGAGCAGCAGCCTTCCAAGCTGAATACGTGGGTTCGATTCCCATCACCCGCTCCAACTCCCGGCGCGACGCGGCCAAGCCCGGCTTGTTGAGCGGGTTTTTGCGAATTTCGCTATTGCAACTGTGCCGAAACCCCCCTATCGGAACGCCCGAGAGCGTGCCCCGCCGGGCGGCGTGCGCTTTAAGATGAGATTCACACAAACGCCGGGAAGACGCCTATGGGCAAAGCAAAATTCGAGCGCAACAAGCCGCACGTGAACGTCGGCACGATTGGTCACGTTGACCACGGCAAGACGACGCTGACGGCGGCGCTGACGAAGGTCTCGTTCGACCGCGGTCGGACGACGACGGCGATC
>JBAZXL010000056.1:0-15974 GCA_041659825.1 Hyphomicrobium sp. | reverse complement strand
ACCGGCCGGACAAAGTCTTGACTCACTGGTCTGCGGTTTCCGGCCGGTATTCTCTTTAGCTTGCGCGCAGCCGCCACACCAACCCTGCGCGCTGATACCAACCGCACTGCGTCAGCACTTCGTGCGGATGGTATAATACGCCAGTGCAGCGCATCTGACGTTTGGTCCCCGCTCGCGGCTGGTTTCGAAACCAAACGTCAGATGCAAAAGCTACACTAGGATCATAGAGTTGCTAGTGTTCCTCGTGGTTCCGACATTTGCTCCGAACCGCGCCGCAGAGGGAAGCAAATGTCGGAACCGGAACACTAGCTCGTCGGCGTGTCCAGCTTGCGCGTCAGGTTCTCGAACTCGCGGCGCAGCTCCTCGTTCTTGAAAATCTGATCGAAGGTCGGGGCTTCGAGCTTCTGGATCGCCTCGAAGGACGATGAGCTGTCGCGCATCAGGTTGCGGAGCTGAAGGCTTGCCTCGACCGTTTCGAAGGTATTGTCAGCAATACGGAGGTCGTGGGTCGCGCGGGTCCGCGCCGCGGCGATCTGCTCGCGCTGCTGGGAGAGATAGCGCCGATAGCCCTTCGCTGCCTCCTCGGCGAGCTTTTGGCTCTCGCGATTGGCTTCGAGGGCACGCTTCTGGTCGGCCCGGTTTTCGGCTCGCATCAGCTCGTTGGTCTTGGCTTTCGCGTTGGCAAGGTCCTTCAGGATGGCGTCGAGCTTCGGCAGATACTGGGTGTCGATCTTCTTGATCGTCGCGTCTTGTGCGTGCACGAGCAACGCGAACAGGGCCGCATGCATGGCGAAGTATTTGCGCGAGGCGCCCGTGTTATCGGCGGTCGCGGTCATGAGCGTGGCTAGCTGGCCATCGATGAGCTTGGCGGCATGAAAGGTCGCGACGAGGCGGACGAGGTCGCTCGACAAGACGCTATCGAGCAGTAAGTCCATCTGCTCGGGAGCAAGCTCGATGCCTGACTTCAGAAGCGCTTCGCGGATCTCGCCCTTGGCGGCTTCGATCGCAGCGCGATTGTCCTCAATACGCTTCTTGAGGTCGACGATCTTGTCGCTGAGGCTCGCGACCGTGTCGGTGAGGACGCCCGGCATCAACGAATCTTTTGGGGCCGTGAGCTGCTTCTCCTTGGCGGCGACGATCGCCTCCTCGATCTCCCGGATATTGCGGCGCAGGCCTTCGATCTTTTTCTGCACGTCGACGACAGGCGCATCCGTGACAATCGCAAGAGCGGAATCGAGGAGATCGCGGACGCGGTTCTCGCGATCCTCCTTGGTCTCGGTCCAAAGCGGCGGGACGATGAACTCATCCTTGCCGGGGAGCTTTTTGGCTTCGCTGCGCTGCTCGGAAACGTCCTTCAGGACGGCATCGACCGCGCCCATCAGGCTGCGTGCCTGCTCGTAAGCGGCTTCGCCTTGGCGCGGGTCCTTTACGGGTGCAGCTTGCTGCGTGTCAGTCTGCGCGGCTTGGCCGGTCGGCGACTGCGGACCTTGCGCGTCAGCAATCAGTTTCGAAATGCCGTCTGGCAGGATCGCAATTCCGTTCGGCTGCGCGCTCGCTGCAACGGCGCAGTTGGGCATCGCAACGGAGAACGTGGCGCTCGCAAAGATCAAAGCGGCAGCCGCCAAAGCCGCGTTGGTATCGCTGAAACCGCGGATAGCTGTCACGTTCGAACCTCCTCAAACATCAGCCATGCGGCGCGCGGAATAGGGCAAATCAATGGTCGCTTCACGCCCTATCCACGGGCTGTGGCCGCCTCCTTAACGCGACCGATGAGGGCGTCGTTCACCTGGCGGGCGTCAGTCAGGACAAGCATGTGGGTGATGTTCGCCGGTATGCCAGGGAAGGCGGATGGAAACTTGGCCGGGTTTAAAGCGGTGTTGTAGGGCGCTCCCGCCAGGGCGAGGCCGAGGCGGAGCTCGCGAGGGCTTATGGCGAGGACCGCGAAGGCATTACCTGCCGTTACGAGCGCGACGTGTGACGCCTCGGCGCGCAGGGTTGCGGTGGGTGCAACCTTCTTGATCTCGGCGAGGACGAACTGTGCCAGCGGCCGGAATGCCTTGGCTTTGGCCAAGAGCGTCATGACCGCATCGTCGGCTTCGGCCGAGGCCGGGCCTTCCACCGAGCCTTGCGGAACCGGTGGTTTCGGGGGAGGCGCTACGAGGCTGGCCGTGGGTGTCGGCACCGGAATTGCCTGCGGCAAGGGTTCCGGGCGCGAGAGGGGGACCTCAGGTTGGGCGGCTGAGGGGCGGGCCGGCGAGTGCTGGATTGGTGAGGGGGGAGACGCAGGTGCTGGCGCTGGCGATATTGGCGGGGGCATGCGGACAGGCGAGGTGCGTCGCTGGCGCTGGGGCCTAGCGGTGCCTTTGCCGCTCGAGCTACCGCTGTAAACCGGCCGGCCACCGTTATTATAGATGCGCTCGAGCCAGGACGCCTTCGAGAAGGTAAAGCCTTGCCGGCGCAACCAATCGATGACGTCGTTGCGATGGGTCAGCTTGGCGGCTGCAATTGCCGCCATCCATTCGTCGACGGCGCGGCCCGTATCGGTTTTCAGGCTTTCGAGGAACTGTCGCTCCTTCTCTCCGTAGTCGATGGCCATTGGGCTGTTTCCGGTCTCAGATCCAGCGCCGGGTCTTGGCTTTGTAAGCACGGTAGGCGTCGCCGAAGCGCTCCTCGAGATGCTGCTCCTCGGGGATGATGGCGAGCCAGGTCACGAGCACGGCAAAAGCGAGCGCGAGCACGGCGAACCATATGTTCTTCGTCATCTCGGCGACGCCGAGCAGGATCAGCACGTCGGCGAGATAGATCGGGTTGCGGCGATAGCGGAAGGGGCCGTCGGTCACGAGCGCATCGGCTCCTTTATGGGGGAGGATCGTCGTGTTGTGCCGCTGCAAGGTGACGGCGGCCCATGTGAGGATCGCGACACCTAAGCCCCCAAGGCCGATGCCGATGAAACGGGCTGGCGTGTCGTTGATGCCGGGCCAGGCCAAGGGCAGCACGAGGCCCAAGACCATCGCCAGCCCGACCGCGCCTGCCAGCAATAGCGGCGGCCATGGAACGTTGGTCGGTCTCAGGGCAGGATCTCGGTTCATGCGGGTTATGCTTTTCTGATCTTTTCGAATGTTCGAACCTATACCAGACCGGATGGGCTTGTGAATCAAGCGACGCGCAGTTCACCCCAGGCAATGCCGCCGCCAGCCAATCGAGCGACGGCTGTGACAATCGTCTGGTAGAATGAGCAGTGCGGGAAAAAAGGGGCACGCATGCCGAGCGCTATACGCCAAAACGTGGACGCGGGGCAGGCGGTCTATTCACCGTTCGTGCTCGCGATCTATGACGTTCTCGTGCTCGGGCTCTCAAACCAGTTCCTATGGCGCTGCCCAACGGCGACGCTGCGCGCACTCTACGATCGCTCTGTGCGCCCACGCCATCTCGATATCGGGGTTGGGACCGGGTATTTTCTCGACCACGCACGCTGGCCGGTCGCAGAGCCGGACATTACCTTGCTCGATCTCAATGCCAACAGTCTCGAGGCTGCCGGGCGGCGGATCTGCCGCTATCGTCCGAAGGCCGTGACTGCCGATGCCTTGAAGCCTTTGCCGGTCGCAGGGGACTTCCAGTCCGTCGGGCTGTGCTATCTCTTGCACTGCCTGCCGGGTGCCATGCCGGAAAAAGCCCGTCTCCTATTTGGCCACGTCGCCGAGGTCACGGCGCCTGGCGGAAGCGTGTTCGGTGCGACCATCGTGCGAGGCGGCGCGCCGCGCAGCTTTGCTGCACAAGCGCTCATGGATCTTTACTGTTCACGCGGCATTTTCTCAAACGAAGACGATCACGCCGCGGATCTCGAGAGTGCACTCAAGGCTCGCTTCAGTGACGTTCGCGTCGAGATGCACGGGGCGGTCGCGGTCTTCGAGGCAAAACGGGCTTAGAGGCGAATTGGGCTCTTTGGAGTTGCGTCATGCTTTGGAGCGGGTCATTCAAACTTTTTACGGTGGGTGAGACCGCTGTGCGGGTTCATCCGACCTTTTTTCTTCTGCTGGCGTGGATTGCGGTTGTGAACTGGCTCGCTGCCGGGCCGGCTGCGGCGGTATCCGGCGTTATTTTTGTCGTGATCTTGTTTGCCTGTGTGCTGCTGCACGAGTTCGGGCACATTCTTGCGGCGCGGCGATTTGGCATACGCACTCCTGACGTTACGCTGCTGCCGATCGGTGGTGTGGCGTCGCTCGAGCGCATGCCGGAGAAGCCCGGCCAGGAAATTGCGGTGGCGCTGGCGGGGCCTGCGGTCAATCTCGCGATCGCAGTCGTTCTCGTCGGGATTTTCGGGGCCAAGGTCGTGCCCGATCATCTCGCCGGCATGGAGCTCACGCGCCCTAGTCTTCTGGATCGGGTCGCGTTTGCGAATGTGGCACTTCTGGTTTTCAATCTTATTCCTGCCTTCCCAATGGATGGCGGGCGGGTGCTGCGTGCCGTGCTGACGCTACCCCTCGGCTATACGCGGGCGACGCAGGTCTCAGCCGTCATTGGACAAGTTCTGGCGATTGGACTGGGGTTCCTCGGACTCTTCGGAAATCCGCTGCTCATTCTCGTCGCTCTCTTTGTGTTCCTGGCAGCGAGCTCGGAAGCGGGCTACGTGGAGGCGCGCGATATCGCCCGCGGCTATCTCGCGTCGCAGGCAATGATCCGCACATTCGAGCGGCTGCCGGTCTCGGCGACCGCGGACGATGTGACCTGGCTTCTGCTCAGCACGACGCAACAGGAATTTCCGGTCGTGGACGGGGGGGAACGCCTCAAGGGCGTGGTGACGAGGCCGGCGCTGCTCGAAGCCCTCAAAGGGGCGGGCGGGGGGCATTCCGTGCTCGAGTTCATGGTCGAAGTTCCGACGATCTCCGAGAAGGCCGGCCTTGATCGTGCGATGGCTGTGCTCCAGGAAAGCCGGGCCCCGGTGGTCGGCGTTATCGACCGCGAGGGGCGCCTGGTGGGCTATATCAACTCCGAGAACATCGGCGAGTTGATCATGATACGCTCGCTTCGGCGCGAGGAGCCGCAGCGCGCGTAAGCCATCTTTCCGGGCAGCGCAGGGTAAAGTTAAGCCTCGGAGGCCCGTCATGCCGGGAGCCGCCGGTAAAGCATCGCGCGCGCATTATCGTGACATTTTTGGCCACTATGGCAAAGGACGGAGCGGCGGCCGCTGCCCTCGTGAGCCGCGCCTTGCTCTGAATTTGGATTAACGGAGATACGTCGTGAACTCCTCCTCGAAGAGCCTCATTGTTGCGGCCGCCGTCACAGCCTCCCTTAGCCTCTCGGTCGCGGCCCAGGCTGCGAACTACGGCTGTTTCAAGGTGACGGCCGATGAGCTCAACATTCGCGCGCGGCCATATAGCGATGCAGCGGTCATCGGCACGGCGTCGAAGGGCGAGATCCTGGTCAAGCGCAAGATGTTCTGCACATTTCGCGGCTTCTGGTGCGCTGTGAGCAAGGGCTCGGTCGAGGGCTACGCGGACAAGGCGCACATGCAGAAGATGGTCTGCCCATAAGGACATCGCCGCCGTCCACCGAAGGCAATGCGGGAGTTCCCATCTGATGCCGTTCACGCTGGCAAAGGTCCTCGCCCTCCTCGCGCAGCCGACGACCATCGCGATGATCGTCACAGGTCTCGGGATTTTGCTTTTGCAGCGCGGCAAGCGCGTGCGGCTCGGTGCGCGGCTCGCCTGGGGTGGCTTCTTCTATCTCGTCATCGCCGGTCTAACGCCCTTCGGAAACATGTTGATTTTTCCGCTCGAGGAGCGGTTTCCAGTGCCGCGGATCGAAGACGGTGAGCGCGTCGCCGGCATTATCATTCTTGGTGGCTTCGAGGACGGCCTCGTTTCGGCGGAGCGAAAGGGGCTTGCGGTCAATGAAAGCGCCGAACGCCTCACGGAGGGCTTGAGGCTTGCACTACGGCACCCCGAGGCCAAGGTCGTGTTCACAGGGGGTGTCGGCGCTATCTGGTCCCGCGAGATTGAGGCCACTGGCCCCGTGTCACAATTCCTGATCGATTGCGGAATTGCGCGCGAGAGGATCGTGCTCGAGGGCCGCTCACGCAACACGTACGAGAACGCGATTTTCACTCGCGATCTCGTCTCGCCAAAGCCCGGTGAGCGCTGGTTCCTGGTGACGAGCGCCTATCACATGCCGCGCTCGATGGGGATTTTTCGCAAGGCAGGGTTCGACGTCACGGCCTATCCCGTCGACTACCGGACGAGCGGGCCGCAGGACATGGCGCGCTTCTTCGAGCGCATCTCCGCCGGGCTCCTCAGGACGGATACGGCGGCGAACGAGTGGATGGGGCTTGTTGCCTATCGAGCGCTGGGCCGCATCGGCGAGCTTTTCCCTGGACCGTGAATCCCAGGGCCGTGAAGTTCATTTCTTCCGCGATGGCGTCGGCGTGGCGGTGACCGGCTTCGGCTTCAGCTCGTCATCGAGGTTGAAGGTGCGGCAGTGCTTGGCGGCCAGCTCCGCATTATAGGCTTCAAGCTGCGCACGATCGCGAGCGTACTGGCCGTTCGGGTCGGCTCCGGCATGGCCGCCACCGAGAACGCTGCGGGCGGCGCCTTGCACGGTGTAGGCCGCAGCCGACGATTGGGGGCGAACGGAAAAATCGCGGATCTGAAGGATGCGGACCTGCATGCGGCCCGTTAGCCTCTTGCAGTCGAGGGCCTTCTCCTCGTCGGTCAAGGCGTAGGCGGCGGGAGGGGGAGGGGCCGGCTCGCTCGGGCCGGCGACGGTCAACTGTTCCGCGGCCGGGCCCTCTGCGCATCCGCCCATCATCAGGGTCGCGAGGGCGAGGGGCCACGCGACGACCTGGCCGCAGCCTCGCAGCACGCTCAAAAGACCGCCGGCCTTCCGCCTCGTCATTCGCCTCCCCGGCATCTGTCGGCACTCGGGACCTAGGTATTTGGGACCTCGGCACTTGGAACCGGTGCGTGCGCTACAGTGATCACCCTCTTGGCTCGAATAGCGGCTCAACAATGGCGGGGCAGTGAAATTCAAGTCGGAGTAGGGTTCGACGCGCCGCCTGTCGCCCGCTATCATTGCGGTTCATGCTGCGGATAAACTGCGAGAGGTTCGATGAAAAATTTCTGTTGCGCGACCGGTGTCATGGCCATTTTCCTAGCTCTCGCGGTGCCACCGGCGCAGTCTCAGGAGACACCCTCGGCATTGAATTGCGAGTTTAAGGAAGGCACCGCTACGAGCTATGAGGGCGGCGTATTCAAGTCCAAGGCGCCGCAGCCGCTTAGCTTTGCGATCGAGGGCATTGATCTCGAGGGACAGAAGGCCGTGCTCAAGACCGGGGAGGGGGCGGGCGGCAAGCTCAGCATCGTGCGCGCCATCAATGCCAATCATTTCATCGAGGCCGTCAACGAAGGCTTCCTCAATCTCACAACCGTCTACGATAAGGACCCGGCGACCGGGCGCTATCCGGCCGTCCATTCGCGACATTTCGGCATCCTTGGCCAGCCGGTGACCGGACAGTACACCGGGACCTGTCAGGCGAGGTGAGGCGATCCAGCTCCTTGCTGTGGATGGGGCGGCATTTGGCCTGGTGACCTCGGCTAAAAGCGACGATGAGAGTTTAGGGTCGATCATGCCAGTTCAAGGTGAGGCTTTTCCGTGTCCCTGAACCTAGTCAAGATGTGCGTCGGCGCCAGCTCGATCGAGGACCTCGCGGGCTGGCAGGCGGAACGGCTCGCTGAGCAGACGGCGCGAGGCGAGAAGCCGCGCATTTTCCATGCGACGTTCCAGTCGCCGAAGCGGCAGGAGGAGCTGCTTCATGGGGGCTCGCTTTATTGGGTGATCAAAGGGGTCATCCTGGTGCGACAGGCGCTGATCGGGTTCGACCGAGGACAAAAGGAGGATGGCTCGCCGTGCTGTCTCATTCTTCTCGACCCGGATCTCGTCGCGGTGCGACCCGTGCCGCGGCGGGCGTTTCAGGGCTGGCGCTATCTCGCGGCAGGCGAGGCACCGCGCGACGCGGCAGCGGGCGCAGGTGAGGGATTTGCCAGTCTCCCGCCCAAGATGCGTCGCGAGCTTGCTGAGCTTGGCTTGATTTGAAAGGCAACGTCCGCCGATGCGACGCCCTCCGTTGACGAAGATCGTACGTGATTTGCCGGTCTCGGTTCCCTTCGTTGGGCCGGAGGCGCAAGAGCGCGCGAGTGGTCGGCCATTCCGGGCGCGGCTCGGCGCGAACGAAAGCCTGTTCGGGCCATCACCGAAGGCGATCCGTGCCATGGAGAAGGCGGCGGCCGAGAACTGGAAATATTCCGATCCGGAGAACTTTGACCTGCGTGCGGGCATCGCCGCCTTGCATGGGCTCTCGCCACTGAACGTCGTTATCGGCGAGGGCATCGATGGCTTGCTCGGGCTTGCGGTCGAGCTCGCGGCCGAGCCAGGTGCTGCCGTCGTGACCTCGGACGGGGCCTACCCGACCTTCAACTTCCACGTGCTGGCGCAAGGGGCAAGGCTTGTCAAAGTGCCGTTTCGGGAGGACCGTGAGGACCTCGGGGCCCTGTTGGATGCGGCGGTTCGCCAGCGGGCGGCGATCCTCTATGTGTCCAATCCCAATAATCCGATGGGGTCCTGGTGGCCCGCGGCAGAGATCAGCCGGTTGATCGAGGAGCTGCCGCCGGGCTTGCTCCTGCTTCTCGACGAAGCCTATTGTGATACAGCGCCGGCTGACGCTGTGCCCACGATCGATGCCGATAACCCGCAGGTTCTTCGGCTCAGAACATTCTCCAAGGCCTACGGGCTCGCTGGTGCGCGCGTTGGCTACGCCCTCGGCGAAAGCACTCTCATTGCGGAGTTTGAAAAGGTTCGCAACCACTACGGCATAAACCGCGTTGGACAGCTGGGTGCGCTGGCGGCGCTCGAGGATCAGGCATACCTGACCGAGGTTGTCGCGAAAGTTTTGCGGGCACGCGCGATGATTGCAGAGATCGCGTCTGCCTGCGGGCTTCTACCGCTCGCGTCGGGTGCAAACTTCGTCACGATCGACTGCGGACGGGACGGAGCGTTTGCGACGCGGGTTCTGGATGAGATTCTGGTCCGAGATGTGTTTGCAAGGAAGCCCGCAGTGACACCGCTCGACCGCTGCATACGTATCTCTTGCGGGCGGGATGAGGATCTTGCGATCCTCGCAGACGTTCTGCCAAAAGCGTTGGACGCTACAAAACGTGATTTCTGATATAGATCTGCTTCAGAGCGAGCGTCGGTCTTGCTCGAATAGGATCGCATAAGATGACCCACGATAGGTCCGGGGAGATCGAGACATGTTGAAATCCGCTAAGGGGTTATTTGCTTTGTCGCTGTGCACGGCTGTCCTCGGCCTTGGCAGTGCGGTTGCGGCGCCTGATGGCGGCAGCTTGGCCGGGACGTGGAGTGGCGGCGGCTCGGTAACGTTCGGCTCTGGCGCCAAGGAGCGTGCGCGCTGCCGGGCGACGTATAGCCGGACCTCGAAGACGAGCTACGTCGTGAACGCGACCTGCGCCACGCAGTCCGGCAAGGTCTCTCAGAGTGCAACGGTGCGCGGCTCGGGCAGCAACTACAGTGGCTCGTTCTACAACCCGGATTACGATGCCTCGGGGACGATCTCGGTAACCGTGCATGGCGCATCGCAGACTGTTCGGCTCATTGGCAGCAAGGGCTCGGCCTTGCTCCGTCTCAGCCGCTGAGGTCGCGCTCCAGAGAATCAGGGCCAGCGCTTGAGTGCCTTGCGGAGGAACACCCATTCGGGCGTCACGAGCTGATCGCCGATGGCTGCCGCGTACCACGGCGAGCCATCGGTGCTCCCTGGGTTCTTCAGGATATGCATCTCCTGGGCAGGCATATAGCTCTGCAGCAGGAGGAAGCGCTTCTCGCCGGTTGCCGGGTTGACGGCCATGTCAGCTACGGGCACGGCATGCCCCGGGAAGCCGCCCTTGATGAAGACGTCGCCGATTGCGATGTCGCTAACAGGGACGGACTTCAACTCGCGATCGAGGGAGTACGTGCCCGCGTAGGCGAAGACGAGGTCCATGTATTTGCGGAACGCGGCATAGTCCTGCTTAGGGCTCGCGGAGAAGCGACGGCGCTTACCGTCGGTGTCGTTGAAGGCGATGTCCTTCGGGTGGCCGGTGGCAAAGAGCCATTCGGCGCGAAGCCGCATGACCGCATCGGCGCACTGCTGCAGGTCGCGTTTGCCGACGTCGATATCGACCACCGCCACGTGCACGTCCTGGCGCCACTTCGGAGCGCCGGTGTAGGTTAAGACCGGCGCGCCGTCCGGCTTCATGGGCAAGCCGCGCAGCCACTCGGCGAAGGTGCCCGGCGGCGCTGGCACGCGTTCGAAACCGTCCGGTGCTCTTATTCTGGCAGCGAGCGTATCGGCCCCGAAGTCTCGTTCGACTGCCATAGGTAGCGTGGTGCGGCGCCGGTTGTGCCTGCTCCACCAAGCGTGCCGAGCGCGACAAGCAGTGCCCAGAGAGCCGTGAGACGGTGATGGTGAATGTTGGGCATGTTCCTGCTGCGGCGGTGCTTGAGAGTTCAAACGGACGCTCGCAGAGGATCATGGCGGGCTCGCGACTGCTTATCGCCGTTGGCGCGCGGGCTTTACGGGGGCACTCAGACGCGCTCGAACGCAAGCGGCCCGCAAGCGGATTACTCCGCTGCGGGCCTGCCGGCAGGGTGGGCCATGTGATGTGTGCGGAGCTGGTACGGGATTGGCTATTGGGGTGCTGCATGACCCCGGCGCCGTCCGACTGCGTTTCCCGCCTTGTTGCCCGACCTATGTACTCGCGCTTATTGCGGATCTTGAAGATGCTGAAGTTCTTTTGGCTCCTAGCGTTGGTGGGTAACCCTTGTTGTCCCGATCCCAAGTAGCTATTTGCCAAGTAACGCCAAGCGCACCTTAAGCAAGCGCAACATTTACCGCGCTAAATCTCTCGAAATGTCAAAGTCTACCGCTCGGCTTCGGTCTTGCCTACTGTGGCTCGACCCGTTGCCCTCGCGGCAATTACTGACCAGGTGGCGACATTTTCTTAGACCTCCTTTCGAGGTGTAGTAAAAGTCTGCGCTTGGATCCTCGGTCTGTCAATTCACAAAAAATACGTATTGGCTCGGCGCGTGGTTAACCGCTTGGTGATCGCACCCGTATAGGGTCGGGCTTCGGCAGTCGTCTGGATACGGGCAGGGAGGGGCACGTGAGGTCAGTGCTCGGTTTCGTCTCGGTTTTGGCGTTCGGGGTTCTGAGCGCCGGCGTGCTGGCCGTTATCGTGTCCGGCGGTGGGAAGATCGGCACTGCGGGGGAGCTTACCGCTGAGCACCTCGATCCTGTCTCGCTGCTCCTTGGGCTATTCCTCGGGTGGCTATTATCGGTGCTCGCGCGGGTTCCCTGGACGGCGCTGCCACGCCGGGTGCTCGATTGGTTGCTTGCGAACGAGCGCAACTTCTACCGGCTCGCCTGGGGCGGAGTATTTATCGCCATCCTGTTCTTCTATTGATGCTCACTAGGCGCCAACGCAAAAGGCCCGGCATCGCTGCCGGGCCTTTCGTTTCGTAGCTCCCCACGTCTCGGGCTTATACCGAGTAGTACATGTCGTATTCGATCGGATGGGGCGTCATCTCGTAGCGCATGTTCTCCGACATACGCAGCTCGATGTAGGCGTCGATCATGTCGTCGTTCATGACACCACCGGCCTTCAAGAAGGCGCGGTCCTTGTCGAGGGAGGCAAGGGCTTCACGCAAGCTGCCGGACACGGTCGGAATCTTGGCAAGCTCTGCCGGCGGCAGATCGTAAAGGTTCTTGTCCATCGGGTCGCCCGGATGGATCTTGTTCTGGATGCCGTCGAGGCCGGCCATGAGCATGGCGGTGAAGGCGAGGTAGGGGTTGGCGCCGGGATCGGGGAAACGGATCTCGATGCGCTTTGCCTTCGGGCTCGTGACCAGCGGGATGCGGCAGGACGCCGAGCGGTTGCGGGCCGAGTAGGCGAGAAGAACCGGGGCCTCGTAGCCGGGGACCAGGCGCTTATAGGAGTTGGTCAGCGGGTTTGTGAAGGCGTTGATGGCCTTCGCGTGCTTCAGGATGCCGCCGATGTAATAGAGGCAAAGGTCCGAGAGGTCGGCGTACTTGTTGCCGGCGAACATCGGCTGGCCGTCCTTCCAGATCGACTGGTGGACGTGCATGCCCGAGCCGTTATCGCCGAAGATGGGCTTCGGCATGAAGGTTGCCGTCTTGCCGTAGGCCTGGGCGACCTGATGCACCACATACTTATAGATCTGCATGTGATCGGCCATGGTGATCATGGGGCCGAACTTGACGCCGAGCTCATGCTGGGCCGAGGCGACCTCATGGTGATGCTTCTCGACGACGACGCCCATCTCGGAGAGAACCGAGAGCATCTCGGAGCGGATGTCCTGGCAGCTGTCGATCGGCGGCACAGGGAAATAGCCGCCCTTGACGCGCGGACGGTGGCCGAGATTGCCCATCTCGTACTCGGTCGACGAGTTGGTCGGCAGCTCGGAGCTGTCGACCTTGAAGCCGACGTTGTACATGTCGTTTGAGAACTTCACGTCATCGAAGATGAAGAACTCGGCCTCTGGGCCGAAGAAGACCTTATCGCCGATGCCAAGCGACATCATGTAGGCCTCGGCCTTCTTGGCGATCGAACGCGGGTCGCGCTCGTAAGGCTGGCCGGTGAGAGGCTCGATCACGTCGCAGAAGATCGCGAGGGTGGTCTGCGCGAAGAAGGGGTCGACGTGGGCGGAAGCCGGATCAGGCTTGAGGAACATGTCGGATGCTTCGATGCCCTTCCAGCCTGCGATCGACGAGCCATCGAACGCGTAGCCCTCGAACATGTCCTCGTCGACGCACGAGACGTCAGCGGTCACATGCTGCATCTTGCCTTTGGTGTCCGTGAAGCGGAGATCGACGAACTTTACGTCCTTGTCCTTGATCAGCTTCAGGACGTCACTCACCGTTTTCATAAGCACTCCCCTATCGCAGCTTTGATTTTGTCTCAGTGATGACGACAGATCGCCGGCACGTCAGATCGCATCAGCGCCAGTTTCGCCGGTACGAATACGAATTGCCTCTTCGATCGTCGAGATGAAAATCTTGCCATCACCGATGCGGCCCGTCTTTGCGGCCTTTTGGATCGATTCGACAGCCTTCTCGAGCATGTCGTCGCTCAGGACGACCTCGATTTTTACCTTCGGCAGGAAATCGACCACGTACTCTGCCCCACGATAGAGCTCGGTGTGACCCTTCTGCCGGCCAAAACCCTTGGCCTCGATGACCGTGATGCCCTGCAGGCCGATCTCCTGTAGGGCTTCCTTGACCTCGTCGAGCTTGAAGGGCTTGATAATCGCTTCGATCTTTTTCATGCGAGCCCGTAGACCTCCAGCAGTCTTCTGTCCAAGTCTAAGTTTAGGAGCGGCCATCAGATAGCACGGGATGTGCCAAGTCGTTAGTCGTTCATTAGTTCGTTTTCATTCAGAACGTTAGATGGGTTCTGCTGATCTGATAGGCATTTTGGGTGTCCGAATCTGACTAAATAATACGCATTATGCACAAGTAGCGTGCGTTATTGGGGCGGGTCCGGGCACGAAAAGCTGGTTGGAGCGACTCGAAGCGCAGCGAAACAGGATCTTGATCATGGGCGCGGGCATGAGTTTGGCGACCGCTGCGGGGCCGCATCTCGAGCTATTGACGACGGGCGAGATGGGGCGAGCCGACCGGCTCGCGGTAGAAGCTGGCGTGGCGAGCCTGACCCTCATGGAGGCGGCGGGTCGCGCTGTGGCGGACGAGGTGCGGCGCCTCAAACCTGCCGGATCGCGAATTGCAGTGCTTTGTGGGCCCGGCAACAATGGTGGGGACGGGTTCGTGGCGGCGCGGCATCTCAAGCGCGCGAGCTATGACGTGCGGCTCTATCTCCTCGGGCAGCGCGCAGACCTCAAGGGGGACGCGGCGGAGGTGGCGCAGCGCTGGGACGGGCCGGTGCGCGCCATGGATGCAGACGCCCTCCAAGGTATGCACCTCATTGTCGACGCGATGTTCGGAGCAGGGCTTGCCCGCCCGCTTGATGGCCTCGCGGCCGAAGTTGTTCAAGCCGTCAACGCGTCCGCCGTTCCCGTTCTCGCAGTCGACGTGCCGAGCGGCCTCGACGGATCCACGGGCACGGCGCGGGGGCCAGCTATCGCGGCGCTCAAAACCATCACCTTCTTTCGCCGCAAGCCTGGCCATCTGCTTTTGCCTGGCCGGGTGCTGTGCGGAGACGTAATGGTTGCCGACATCGGCATTCCGGAGGGCGTACTCTCGAGCATTCGCCCTCAGACATGGCTGAACGCCCCGCCACTCTGGCTTGGCAACTTTCCCTGGCCGCGGCTCGTGAGCCACAAGTATAGCCGCGGGCACGCCGTCGTCGTCTCAGGTCCGATGCACGCGACGGGCGCGGCCCGTATGGCGGCTCGTGCTGCCCTGCGGATTGGGTCCGGGCTCGTTACGGTATTGTCTCCGCTCGACGCGGTGGGCGTTAATGCCGCTCACCTGACGGCAATCATGGTGCGGCCCTTCGAAGGCTCGCAGGGGCTTGCGGATGTGCTCGCGGACAAGCGCAAGACTGCTGCGCTCATCGGACCTGGTGCAGGCGTTGGTGAGGCCACGGCACGTGGCGTTGAAGCTGTTCTCGCCTCGGGTGCCGGAGCTGTTCTCGACGCCGATGCGTTGACCTCGTTTGCGGGGGTGCTCGAACGGTTGCGATCCGCCATCGCTGCGGTGCCGGGGCGTGCCGCGGTGATTACGCCCCACGATGGCGAGTTTTCGCGGCTCTTTGGCCGGCAGGATGGCTCGAGGCTCGAGCGTGCGAGATGTGCAGCGCATGAAAGTGGTGCGGTGGTGGTGCTCAAGGGAGCCGACACGGTGATCGCCGCGCCGGACGGGCGTGCTGCCATCAACGAGAACGCGCCGCCTTGGCTTGCAACCGCGGGTTCTGGCGATGTGCTTGCAGGGCTTGTGACTGGGCTTGTCGGTCAGGGAATGCCGGCATTCGATGCGGCTGCCGCTGCCGTCTGGGTACATGGTGAAGCGGCTGCTGCGTTCGGCCCAGGTTTGATCGCCGAGGACTTGCCAGAGCGTGTGCCGGGCGTGCTGCGCTCTCTTATGGACGCGCTGAACTAGGCCAAGGACTGGTGACGCTGGTTGGTTGCTTGCCGTATCGCCGTGTCTGTCGCGAGGAAGGCTTCGATCTCCGGCGTGGGCGCGGGACTTGTGCCGTTCGTCCCGAGTTCGGCCATCAGGCGAGCGATCGGTACGAATTGGCCGGCCTTGCGGTCATAAAGCCCGCCCTTGAAGAGAGCGCGGGCCGCAACTTGGCTCTGCCGCTCGCCGGATACAAACTGGAACGTCTGCTCGATGACGACGCTGTGCTCGCTCCAGCAGGCAATGCGGGATTCGAGCCGGTAGCGCTCGAAAATGCGCAACTCGCGGCGAAAGCGGATGACGGCGGCACTGGCGACAGGCGTCCATTTGTGCTTGATCACGGCGCGCCAGAGCCCGCCGCGCAGCATGAGGTCGAGGCGGCCGAGGTCCATGACGGCGAGGTAGCGGCCGTTGTTCATATGAGCGCTCAGATCCAAGTCGAGCGGCAGGACGCGACAATGGACCACCGATGTGCCGTCAGGGAGAGCTATCCTCGGGCGCCATGGCGCCGCAATCAGCAGCCAGATCAGGCGGAGCCAGAGGTTCATTTGCCGTCACCTTACCATGCTGTTGTGCGATAAGCAGGGGATATCAAGCGGCGAGGAGCGTGTCCTGGATCGGTGCGCGCACGCCGTGGGTTATATTAAGGTCGGAGCCGATCGGCGCGAATCGGAACCGCCCAGTTGGCTCATGGACGCTTTTCTCTTTACGCACCTTAGCCACGGGCGGAGCTAACTTAAGCATATCGGGTCAGGCGCTTTGTTGTTCG
>JBAZXL010000055.1:0-16398 GCA_041659825.1 Hyphomicrobium sp. | reverse complement strand
TGCATCTGACGTTTGGTTTCGAGACCAGCCGCGAGCGGGGACCAAACGTCAGATGTGCTACACTAGCGACCACATTAAGTACGGACTGCGGGCAGCTCGACGACTTGGACCAGGCCGCCGCCGGGTCCATTGGCGATTTTGAGGTCACCGCCTGCCCTGCGAATAATTTCCCGGGAAATTGTGAGACCGAGGCCTGCTCCCGGAATTTTCTGACTGCGCGCGCGGTCGGTGCGGAAAAAGGGCTCGAACACCTGGTCCAAAAGGTCCGGTGCTATGCCCGGTCCTTGATCGGTAATTGTAATCCGCGCCACTGTACCTCCTGTAACTCTCACAGCGCCACGCGCCCCGTGGGTCGCGGCGTTGATCAGAAGATTTCGCAACGCGCGGCTCAACGCCAGTCGGCTGGCCTTCACGCAGGCGCTGCCGGTATCCGCTACCTCGATCTCGAAGTTCTGATCCCGCAACTCTGCTACGACGCTTTTCACGAGGTCGTCCACGCGAATGACCTCCGGAGGCGCCTTGGTGGATTCTTCGCGGACAAGTTGGATGGCGCTGTCGGCAATGCGCTCCAACTCCTCAATATCCTTGAGCCACAGGGCCCGCTCCTCCTCGTCAGCGACGAACTCGGCGCGCAACCTCATGCGTGTCAGGGGCGTGCGTAGATCATGACCGGCGGCAGCGACGAGCCGCATACGACTTTCGATCGCTCTCTTCAATCGAATGGATAGAGAGTTCAGCGCCACGGCAGTCGCCCGCACTTCGGCCGGGCCACGTTCCGGAAGTACCGGGAGAATGGCATCTGGGCCTACCGACTCGACAGCGCTTTCCAGCAAGGCGAGCGGTTTGCTCATACGATTGGCCGCAAACACCGCGACGGTTCCGACGCCGAATGTGATGAGGGCGAACCAACCCCAAACAAGCTTTGAGGGATCAACGTACAGATCTGTCACGAGCCAACCGCGCGATCCAACACGCATCGAGATCGTTTGAAATCGCCTGTCGGCAGCGCCGGATTTGTTTGTCACCGCGATATCCAGCGCCGCCCCAAGCCTCGCAGTGGCGGCGCGGAACATCTCAGTCTGCTCTTCGTCCAACTCACCCGTCGCAGGTCGGGGCGCCAATCCCTCGGCCCCTGAGTCTCGGGTCGCAAGGCGTTCCATTAAGATCAACTGCCTGGCTAGCATGTTGACAACGTCATCCTTCGGCGCCCTGAAGGTGTAGATCATTGCGAGCGTGATCAGCGCAACGACTGAGACGATCGAAGTTACAAGTAGCAGGGCAATCTTAGCGCGAAGCGTATTCATCTCTTCCCATCGAAAACGCTGACTTTGGCTGCAAGCTGGTAGCCGCCGTTGCGAACCGTCTTGAAGAGTTGAGCTGCCCCACCGTCGGAAAGTTTGCGCCGCAGACGGCTAACCAGGACGTCGATCGATCGATCCAGAACGTCTCCATCGCGTCCGCGCGTCAGATCGAGAAGCTGATCGCGCGAGAGCACGCGGCCGGGTCGATCCAGGAACGTTATGAGAAGATCGAATTCGGCACCGGTAAGCTGGATGTCGCTACCGTCAGGATCTGCCACAGTGCGGGTGAACGGATCGGCAATGAAACCTTCAAAATGATAGAGCCCTGTCTCGCTCCCTTCGGAGGCGATGTTCTGCCCGCGACGCAGAACGGCTCGGATACGCGCCACCAGCTCGCGCGGGTTGAACGGCTTGCCGAGGTAGTCATCGGCCCCGATCTCAAGCCCGATGATCCGGTCCACATCCTCCTTGAGGGCCGTCAGGAGGATGATCGGAACGTTCGATCGCGAAGCGCGTAAATCGCGGCAAAGATCGAGCCCCGAGCCATCAGGCAACATGACGTCGAGGACGATCAGATCGATCTGATTGGTGACAAGCCGCTCGTGGACCTCCCGCGTGTTGGCCGCGAGCTGCACGCGAAAGCCCTGCTCTCGCATGTAGCGAGCCAAGAGTTTTCGAATTTCGGGGTCGTCATCGACGACCAAAACTTGCGGTATGTGGATGCTCATCCGCGGACCAAGGAATTTAAGGTGAACTTTCAAGGCTGCTGTACCCTCGCAGTGAAGGCCGAGGGCAGCTTTTTTGTGACGAAGGCTGTCTGTGGGTCAGCCAGAAATGTTTCGACACAAAAAGCAGACGCACGGAAACATTCAGACACGCCAAGCCAGATTTCGGGCCACGAGATCCCTCTACTCGTCCTGGGAGAGTTTATCGAACGGGGGTCTGAATGTGCTGCCTTGCTGTCCTCAACGCTGCTACAAATATGCTACGGCTTTGCCCCCGTTCCACACTGGAGGCCCGAGTAGAAGCATCGCGCTTACCGATCCATCTCGTGAACACGGAGAAGATTGTATGCAAGATTACGCTCCTTCCTGTGTTGGCGCTGGCGGGTGTGCTCCAAGCCTGTGCCACTGCGCCGCTCGTGCAGGGTGTGGGCCTGTCCTCGTACGAGGGATTGGCGCCATCCGACGGCCTCATCACGAAGTCGCGTCTTCAAGTTAGTAAGCCGCAGGTGCTGGCCGCCAGGACAATCAACATCCTGCCGACGGCGTTCCCTCCCACCGTCGCGACGAAGCTCTCGAGTGAACAACGCGGACTTGTCGCGAACGCTGTCAATCGCGCTCTGTGTATCAACCTCAGCGACCGCTTCAGAGTTGTAACCCCAGACGAGCCTGCCGATTTGACTGTGCGGGCGGCCATCACTCAGGCGACAGAGACGGACGAAGTCGCAGCAGGCGTTTCTGCCGCTGCATCGGTGGGCATGAATTTCGTGAATGTAGGCGCGCCGGTCCCGGTCCCGATACCTCGCATTCCGATTGGCCTGGGGGACCTCTCAATTGAGGCTGAGGCCGTCAATCCGTGGGGTCAGCAGCAGGCGGCCATGCTTTGGGGCAGAGGCGCGACCGCATTTTTCAGTTCCCCCAAGGCATCAAAGGCGAGCGACGCCTATGACCTAGCGGCGGCGTTTGGTGCCGATTTCGGCTATCTGCTTGTCAAAGGCCAGAGCCCATTCGATGGCGTCGGCCTCGACTTTCCTTCCTGGCAGAAAATCAATTCGGCCATGGGGTTCGCTCCGAAATACGCTGCTTGTGAGAGCTACGGCCGGTTCCCGGGCATTGCGGGGGTGGTCGGTGACAAGATCGGGTTGCCACCTGAGTGGACCGATAGCGGCGCTAAACAAGCGGCGCGATCTCGTTGAGCCCACTGCTCGTGGGAAGAGCATGCACGCTTCGTGGCCCATCGCCCCAATTACAGGATCTCCGCACGCGCGTGCCGAGCAGAAATTCTGTTCGGCAATAGTCACACGCCAGGCTCCAGATGCCACCCACGCCTAGCCCGCCACCGCCCCGCAGCACTTCTTGTACTTCTTGCCGCTCTTGCAGGGGCAAGGGTCGTTGCGCCCGACCTTGGGGGACGCGCGAACCACCGTTTGCGGCCGGTCACGCGGGGCGTGGTGATGATGCTGGTGGCCCTCGCTGTCGTGCCGGTGCGATTGGCCGCTCACGAAGAGCCAGCGGCCGTCGCTCTCCTTGCGAAAGAGGGAGACCTCATGGTGCTCGTACGTCGAGCCGCTTTGCGTGAACTTGGCGATGAACTCGACACTGCCCTCGTCGTCACCCGCCCCGCCCTTCGTCGTGGCTAGGATCCTCAGCCCCTTGAAGCTGGCCTCGTCCGCCCACGCTTTCGTTGCCGCGGCATCAAACGCCTCGCGTGGCTGAGGCGCAAGCGTCCGCCAAAGGTAATCGATGTCGGCCTGCGTGTAGGCCACATACCGCGAGCGCATTAGCGCCTCGGCAGTTGGCGGCATCGCAGTGCCGGCCAAATAGGGCGCGCAGCACGCTTCATAGGGCTGTTTCGATCCGCAGAGGCAGTTCATCTCCCAAGCTTAGAGCGCAATGCGGGCGCTATACAAGGCTGGCTAGCCGGCCGATCGCTTTCATGGGGCCGGTCAGCGCCAGCCTGGTTCCTGCTCTGGTTCCTGCTTCAGGGTTCAAGGAATTCACGAAACCGGCCAAGGCACTTGCCGTGCCGCCAAAGAACTGGCCGCCCGCCCATGCCGCAGTCCCGGCTCCGACGGGGGCCTTCATCTGGCCTGAGATAGGCGCTAAGGTGAGCGATTGACGGCTCGCCTCTGCCCGTAGGCAGCAGGTGGCAGCCGCCTCTTCAAAGGACACCCGAGGCCCGTGAGCAAGACCCCGCTCCTCGATACCATCGCAACGCCCGAGGATCTGCGCAAACTCCCTGAAACCGATCTGCGCCAGCTCGCCGACGAGCTACGCACGGAGACCATCGAGGCCGTCTCGGTGACCGGCGGGCACCTGGGTGCCGGGCTCGGCGTCGTCGAGCTGACGGTGGCGCTGCACTGGGTCTTCGATACGCCGCGCGACCGGCTCATCTGGGACGTCGGCCACCAGTCCTATCCGCATAAAATCCTGACCGGACGGCGCGACCGCATCCGCACGCTGCGCCAGGGCGGTGGCCTCTCGGGATTCACGAAACGCTCCGAGAGTGAATACGATCCGTTCGGCGCGGCACATTCGTCCACCTCGATCTCGGCCGCCCTCGGCATGGCCGTCGCACGCGATCTCGAAGGCGACGACAACAACGTTATCGCCGTCATTGGCGACGGTGCCATGAGCGCCGGCATGGCCTATGAGGCGCTCAACAACGCCGGCGCGCGCGACGAGCGCCTGATCGTCATTCTGAACGACAACGACATGTCGATCGCCCCGCCCACGGGTGCCTTCTCGTCCTATCTCGCCCGCGTGACGTCGAGCGGCACGTATCTGCACCTTCGTGATTTCGCCAAGCAGCTCGCCAAGCGCCTGCCGAAAAGCTGGGAGCGCCGCGCCGCGCGCATGGAGGAGTATACCCGCCACCTCTGGCAGGGCGGCATGTGGTTCGAGGAGCTGGGCTTCTATTATGTCGGCCCCCTTGACGGGCACGATCTGAACCAGCTGTTGCCCGTTCTCAAAAACGTACGCGACGCCAAGCAGGGGCCGATCCTCATTCACGTCGTGACCAAGAAGGGCAAAGGCTACGCACCGGCCGAAGCCTCCGACGATAAGTATCACGGCGTCGCCAAATTCAACGTCGTGACCGGCGCGCAGGTGAAGCCGAAGCCCAATGCGCCGACGTATACGCGCGTTTTTGCCGATAGCCTCCTCGAGGAGGCCCGCAAGGACGAGCGCATCGTTGCCATCACCGCGGCCATGCCCGACGGCACCGGCCTTGACGTGTTCGGCAAAGAGTTCCCGGATCGCACATTCGACGTCGGTATCGCCGAGCAGCACGCCGTGACGTTCGCGGCCGGCCTCGCGACCGAAGGCATGAAGCCGTTCTGCGCGCTTTATTCAACGTTCCTTCAGCGCGGCTACGATCAGGTTGTGCACGATGTCGCGATCCAGAAGCTGCCCGTGCGCTTCGCAATCGACAGGGCCGGGCTCGTCGGCGCCGATGGCCCGACGCATGCCGGAGCATTCGACCTCGCATTTCTCGGCTGCCTGCCCGATTTCGTCATCATGGCCGCGGCCGACGAAGCCGAATTGAAGCACATGGTTGCGACAGCAGCACTTATCGACGATCGTCCGAGTGCCATCCGCTATCCGCGCGGCGAGGGTGCCGGAGTGGAGCTTCCTGAAGCGGGGCTCCCGCTCGAGCTCGGCCGCGGCCGCATCGTCCGCGAGGGCTCGGCGGTCGCCATCCTCTCACTCGGCACGCGCCTTGCGGAGGCCGTCAAGGCTGCCGACCAGCTCGCCACCATGGGCCTCACGACGACGGTCGCGGACGCGCGCTTCATGAAGCCGCTCGACAAGGATCTGATCGCGAGCCTCGCCAAGAGCCATGAGGTTTTGGTCACCATCGAGGAGGGGTCCATCGGCGGCTTCGGGAGCCACGTTCTGCACTACCTCGCCGAGGCGGGACTTCTCGATCGGGGCCTGAAAGTCCGCGCCATGGTGCTGCCCGACGAGTTCCTTGATCACGATACGCCGGCGAAGCTTTACGAGCGCGCGGGCCTATCCGCGCCCGGCATCGTCTCGACGGTCCTTGCAGCCCTGGGTCGCGATACGGTCGCCGCCGGCAGCCGCGCCTAGTGTGATGATTTCGAAGTCCGCTTCATACTTCTCGGCTGGGTCGAGAGCGGACTTCGAAATCTGAATCACACTAGAATCATACACTTGCTAGTGTCCTTTCAGCCGCGACGTTCGTTCAGCGCCCGCAGCAGAATGTGACGAACTTCGCGGTCGGGACACTAGCCGCCGATTTCTCTTCGGGAGGCCGGATGGGCTAAGTCGCGCTAAGGGAGTTGATCTCGGCCCGGATGGCATCAACCGTTGGCTTCAGGATCGGCGAGACGCCCGGCAACGCCATGACGCGGTCGAGGAGCGGATCGAGCGTCGGCTTCAAACTCGCAATTGCACGCGCGATCAGCTTTCGGTTCTCGGGCGAGAGTTGGCCGATCAGGCTCATCACGGTCTCGAGCGCAGTCGAGCTTTTGGTAAGCTCCGGCAGCGCGGTCCGTGCGGTCCCCTCGTCGGTCACAGCCTTGAGCGAGCTGATGATCCCGTCAAATGCCTCCGCCGTCGTTGCGCCCACGTCTGCATCACCAACTTTGATGCCGCGAAGGCTCGCGAGCGACGGCGCGGCGCTCTCCGGCACCTTGGGCGAAGTAGGCGCGACTGCATCTTTGGGCGGCGCGGTGACCGTGGGCGCCTACGCGACAGCAACTGCCATGCGATCGCCAGGGCCACGAGCGCTAGCAGTGCCGGAAGGAGCCAGGCCAGCGGTGAGGTTTCGTTGCCGCGAGCGGCATGGGTCGGCGGTGTCGATACGGAACCCGGCAAAAGACCGCTGGACTTGAGCGTGTCGGCGAGGCTCGCCGGCATGGCGCGCACGATATTGTCCCGTTGCGATGAGAGAACTTCGGCCGCGCTAGATCCGGTGGCACGCTGCAATTGATGTATGCCGCCGAGCACCAGCGGCGCCAGAATGCCAAGCAGCCCCTTGGTCGATGCCCCACGCGTGCCGGCATAGCCCTCGATTGCCGACGTGAGTACCGAGAGAGTGCTGCCGCCAAGCAAGGACGCCAGAGTGTTTGTTCCGCCCTCCGTGATCGCAGTCCCGCTTCCGCCGAGCGCATTGGCCAAGCCCGTCAGCGTTCCAGACTGCTGTTGTGCCACGGCGTCCGCAAGCCGCTCCTCGCCGCCAGGCTTCCCGACACTGGCCAGCAACGATGCAAGGAGCGCCGGCACGCCGCCACTGAGGGCCTTTTCTGCGAGCCGCCTATCGATGCCGAGATGCGTGGCGATACGCCCCACGAGATCCGGCGTCAGCAATCCTGAGATCAATGCAACGAGATTCGTCGGCATGCGAAAGCTCCTCGACCGGTAGCGCCTGACACTCACACAACGGGAGGCAATTCCAGGACGGCGGCTTCGTTCCGCAAGCCCAGCCAGTCTCTTGCGATCATGGTTACGCCGCGTGGCTCCTAAGCGTAGACCGAGCACTCCGCCGCCATGCGCCGGCGTCGAGCCCGTGCGCCGCCAAGCCTTGCCCGCGAGGCCGCGTCAAACTGCGTTGAGGTGCGGGCTTCCGATGCTATTCTCTCCAGGGGACCTAAACGGGGGGAAATAGCCTATGACAGAAGCCGATATCCTATCCATCCGCAACGAGCTGACGGCACTCGTCGTCTCGGTCGTGTCCGTGAGCTTCACCATGGTCTCGGCCTATATTGTCGGCCTCTGGCTCTTCCTCAAGGACGGCCCGTTCTCGCTCCGCGCCATTGCCTTTGCTCTTCTCACCTGCGGGCTGGCCTTCATGGGTGCACTGACGGCAGGCGTCCACGAGTTGCTCCTCGGCAATGATCGGGCATGGAGCAAGCTCGGAAAGAACTCGGTCGAGATCGCGAGCTTTGGTGGCGAGCGGCCTGAATACCTGCAAGGTCTCACACTCTACGAGGCGGCCGCCGGCTTGGGCCTAGCAGCGTTCGCGGCAATTTATCTGGCGCTCGCCTTCCTGACGTTCATCTATCGCTGGCCCTTAGAGCCTGATCAATCGAGATGAAGTGCTCGCCCTTCAATCGAGAACGCGAAGAAGGATCTAAAACAAATACTTATACCGACCGCACGAAGTGCTGACGCAGTGCGGGCAGGTCATCAGCGCGCAGGGTTGGTGTGTCATGCTGGATAGCGAAGCATATTTTTCAAGTTTAGCGCTAACCTTTCTCGGAAGACGCTGTACCCGCCTCCCCACTCCGTCATGGCAGGGCTCATGCTGGAAGCATGTCGTAAGCATGCTTTCAGCATGGCTGCGCGCAAGCTAAAGAGAATACCGGCAGGAAACCCCAGACCAGTGAGTCAAGACTTTGTCTGGCCGGTATTAGAGGTCGGACAAGCGACTACCCGATAGCAACCTCGTCCATTGGCACAGGCGCGTAGCCTTCGACCGATCCATCCGGCGCCGGAAAGCCGATGGCGTCGTTGTAAAGCGTTCCCTCGTGGAAGAAGTAGGTGATCGTCGTTCGAAAAAGCCCGATCTTCGCATGCTCCTCAGTTCTGAGCACGCTGCGCGTCGTCGTGACGAGGCTGGAGATCTCGCCCGCTATGATAGCGCGCTGCAGCGGCGCATCGTCGAGAATTTCCTGCAGCACCCCGCATGCGATCGGAGCAAGATCGCGGCCAATCCACTCCGCAACCGACGGCCGCTTTTCGAGCGCCGGTTTCGAGACGAGCTCGAGCCGGATATTCTCTGTCCGGGAGAGTGCGCGCGGCGCGGGACAATGCAGGATCGACGCGGCAAGGCTCCTGAACATTGAGCCGGACGGTTCCCAGCCAAGGTCTCTGAGGCGTTTTTGCTGAACGATGCTCGGTTGGTCGTCACCACGTTCCCATCGCGAGATTGTGCGCTGCGAGACGTTCATCACGAGCGCCATTCGCTCCTGACTGATGCCGTGGCGCAACCGGTAGTGACGAACGAGTGAGCTCCAATTTTCGATCATCTAAGAAAAACCAGAACGAGCCGCGGTTAGACGTTGAGCCTAGGGATCTAATCGCATTAGGTCACGATGATGACCGTACAGTGGCTGGGAGGCGGTCAGGAAAATAAGCGGTACTCGGGGGCAAGTGTGCTGCTGGCAGACCCGATTGCAGGCAGCGCACGAGCGGGGAGGAAGGGTCGCTACGGCTTGAGCGCCGAACGGCCCTTCCTGACCCGCCGCTCACCATCGATTATCCCTAAACAAACTCAAGCTCAACCTGGCTTAAGCTCAACCTGGCGGCGCTGCCGCCGCTCCCTCGGGCAGCACACCGAGCAGTGGTGCGATACGGCTGATCACGCGGCCCGCGGTCGGCGCCGCGTTACGCCCCGACGTAATCTCGCCCTGCGTCTCGTCCGTGGCTTTCGGCTCGAATAGCGAGACGAGCACCAGGTATTTCGGCGCATCCATCGGAAACGCCGCGACGAATGACGAGATGACCGCCTTCTCCAGATAGCCGCCGCGCCCCGGCATTTCGGCCGTGCCTGTCTTTCCGCCCACCCGGTAGCCTGCCACCTCGGCGCGCCGTCCCGTGCCGTGCGGATCGGTTACATTGCGCCGGAATAGGTCTCGCACGGCCTTGCTCGTTTCGAGGTTGACGACCCGCTCCCGCGTCGGCGTCGCATCTCCGTCCAGGCGCGCGATGTAAGTCGGCTGCACACGCTCGCCGCCGTTGAGGATGGCCGCAACAGCCGCCGCAAACTGGATGGGTGCGACCGCGATGCCGTGACCATAGGCAATCGTGATCTGCTCCGCGCGCTCGAGCTGGTCGGGCAGTTGCGGGGCCGCAACGACACCGGCCTCCGTCCGCATCTGCGACCACAGCCCGAGCTTTTCGAGAAACTGCTTTTGCCGCGACGCCCCCGCGTCCAGCGCCAACAGGCCTGCCCCGACGTTTGACGAATGCACGAATATTTCCGCGATCGTCAGCGGCCGCCCTGCCGGATGCGTATCCGTGATCGCGAAGCGTCCGGCCGTCAGCGGCTGCGTAACGTCAACGATTGTGTCGACGGACTTGCCGCTTTCGAATGCCAGCGCAACCGTGATCGTCTTCCAAACTGAGCCGAGCTCATATGAGCCCCCCTGCACGCGGTCCAGGCGCGCCGGGTCTTGTGCTTCAGAGGGCTTCGCGGGATCGAGCCCCGGCAATGAGGCGGAGGCGAGCATCGCACCCGACGAGATGTCCATGACGAGCCCTGCCGCACCCTTGGCGTCGTAGCGGCCCATTGCGAGCTTGAGCTCGTCCTCGAGAGAATGTTGCACGCCGATGTCAACGGTCAACCGCACCGCGACACCTTCCGAGCGCGTCGCGGCATGCACGGTTTCCACGCCCACCTGGTCGTCGATATAGCGTTCGATGCCGGCAATGCCCCGGTTGTCGATATTGACCGCTCCGAGCACGTGACGCGCTAGCCTCTCCAATGGATAGGCTCGCTTGAGCTCGTCGCGAAAGGAGAGGCCGGGAAGACCGAGGTTGTGCACGCTCTGGGCGAGCTGGGGCGAAAGTCCGCGCCGGAGCCAGGTAAACCGCCGCGAGCGATCGGCAAGGAGCCGCCGGGTCTCCGCTTCGTCGAAGCCCGGAAGGACGGTCGCGAGCTTCTCGACCACATCGTCGCGGCTGAGAATGAGGGACGGGTCGGCGAAGAGCGACGGCATCTCGATATCGGTTGCAAGTAGCCGTCCGTTGCGATCGACAATCTCGGGACGCGCAAAGCTCGTGGCCATTGGCTCGCTGAGGCTCGCGACGAGCTCTGTGCCGCCGGTCGCCGCGAGCCGCGCGAGCTGCCCAGCGACCGCCGCAAAGCACAAGCCCGCGCCGAGAATGACCACGCTCACCCGGACGCGCTGCGAGCGAGCCTCACCGCTCTGCAAGGCGCGCCCCGCGCTGATTTCCCTGACCCGTGCCCTAGGCCGAGATTTGGCCCGCATGATCCTTGCGCCCCGCCATAAACGTCAGCGCATTGTACGTCAGCGGGCTGTCGACCCCGTGACGATTGCGCTACTCCCACTTCCGCCTGCGATCTGCTGCTCGCCAAGCGGTGCCAACCCCTGAGCACGAGCCAAAGGCTCGATACGGTCGGGTCGCGCAAGATGAGCCCTCTCCGCCTTGAGGATCGCGATATCCGACCTCGCCTTCTCAGCGAGCCGCTCCTGTCCGTGCACGCGCGCTTCGATCTGGCGCGTATCGTAGCTGAGCCCATAGAGAAGAAAGGCACTGGAAAGCGCGAGGAACGCCGCTGAAAGCGTAAGCGAATGCATGGTCCACTACCTACCGTACTACTTAACTCGGATTAACCCGGACGGACGTCCCCGCTCATCGCGGCTCACTCGGCCAGGCCGGTGCGTCGGTTCGTATGCCGGCCCTGAGCCGCGCCGACCGGGCGCGCGGGTTGACGTCTGTCTCGCCAGAAGAAGGTGTAGAGCCGCGAGTGTTAACAATTCGGAAACTTGGGCTCAATGTTTGTGCTTGCTTCGGCAAATATCTGGAAACGCCTTCCTCCTTGCCGGACCGCCTCTGCAGGAAGCGCTTGACGATGCGATCCTCGAGCGAGTGAAAGGTCACGACCACGAGGCGTCCGCCTGGCCGCAGCAGCGCCTCGGCCGCCGCGAGACCCCGCTCGAGCTCGCCAAGCTCGTCGTTGACGTAGATTCTGAGCGCCTGGAATGTCCGCGTCGCCGGATGCTTCTCGTCGCCCCGTGCGCGTCCAAGCACCCGCTCGACAAGGCCCGCAAGTTGTGACGTCGTGGTGATAGGCGCTTCTTCCCTCGCCTTCACGATCGCCCGCGCAATCGCCCGTGAGCGCCGCTCCTCGCCGAGCTGGTAGAGGATATCGGCGATCTGGTCGTCGTCGAACGTATTGACGACATCCGCGGCCGACGTTCCGCTCTGTGACATCCGCATATCGAGCGGCCCATCGCGGAGAAACGAGAAGCCCCGTTCCGGATCGTCGAGCTGCATCGATGACACGCCGATATCCATGACGACGCCGTCGACAGTGCCGAGCCCCAGCGATTGCGCGGTTGCCGCAAGCTCGCTGAACGGTGTCTCGACAAGGGTCAGGCGGGGCTCAAACTCCGCGACCAGCGCTTGCCCGCCTTGGATCGCCTCGGGATCACGATCGAGCGCGATCACACGGCAGTTGGCCGCGCTGAGGATCGCTCGTGAATAGCCGCCAGCCCCGAACGTCGCGTCGATGTAGGTTTCACCGGCCGCCGGTTCGAGCGCCGCGATCACTTCCGACAACAAAACGGGAATGTGTTTCGGCGATTGCGGTGCCTCGGCCTCGTCGCTTCGCGTCACGATCTCGGGCGTTCCTTTATGCCAGGCCGGCGTCTCGGCCTAGTTCAATCGCCCAAGAGTAGCACGGGAATGCGCGCCAGCACCTTTCGCCTCACCGAGCCCCCGCTGGTGATCGCGAACGTCATTCCCGTGCACCCTCGTCGCCGCCGCCTGAGCGGCGGCTCCCCGCGCCGAATAGTTTTCTGTGCTCTTGTGCTTTCTCGCGGGCGCGCTGGCGGCGCTCTTCGAAAGCCCCTGGCGCCCAGATCTGAAACTTCTCGCCAAGACCGACAAATGTGACGTGATCTTGAAGGCCGGCATGGCGGCGAAGGCTTTCAGGAAGAACGATACGCCCGTCCCCATCGATCGCGAGAACCTGGACGTCGCCATAGAGCGCGACAGAGAGCTCGTCACGCTCGTCCGAATAGTCTGGCAGGCCCGCGAGAAGCCCATCGATCTTTTTCGCAAGTCTCTCGCCGCCTGCATCGAGGGCAGGAGCATCGAGCGAGGGGTAGCAGTAGATACCACCGGAGGAGTAGCCGTCCCGCTCGAGGACGGCTCGAAACGGTGCTGGGATCGAGACGCGGCCCTTGGCGTCGATCTTGTTCGTGAACGTTGAGACAAAGCGGTCCATCCCCTGTTTCGAGCCTCGCTCTCAAACGCAAACTTGGAACGCTTGTTCGCCGGCGGGCTCAATGCCTGCCGGCAGTGTCCTCGGCACCCATCGCTCCGGAGGGGCCGTGGCGGTCGCACGAACCTCGGCCCTCTCTCGAGGTTTGGCGCCACGACCACGAGCCCTTGCCCGGTGCGGACGGGCATTTATGGGATGCCATGGTTTGCTATGGGCGTCAATGGATCCTTAAGGATTCGCAAGGGGTGCCGCCGGTTCTCCACAGCGCTGTCAGCCAAATCAGAGCGCAAACGATGTGACGGCCGCGCTTGGCGGGCGAGGTTGCCACGCCGGGGCCGTTGCCGTGCTGAACGGTGCTTGAGCCCGCGCTCCCTATGCACTAGGCATCAACCAGCAAAAGGCGATTTCGGGAGTGATATTTGATGGCTGACGTGCGCTCGATGTGCGCCATAGGCATGCGCGGCCAGCTTGGCCTCCACGGGCTCCTCCCCTGGGAAGGTGACCAGCGTCCCGAGTTCGTCGCTGACGTGGCTCGCTTTTTCGACATGACGCGCGGTCACGTATTGATTGCCGGGCCGAAGACGATCGAGGCGGTGCCCGAGTTCGCTTACAAGGACCGCACCATCATGGTCATCCGCTCGCATATGGACCCTGCCGAGGTGCTCGCCAGGTTCGAGGGACGTGTCGTTTTTGTCGGCGGCGGCCCACCGGTTTGGGATGTTTACGCCCGCTACATCCGCCACTGGGACATCACGCGTCTTCCCTACGACGGCCCCGCGGATCGCTGGTTCGACTCCAAGTGGCTCGCAGCAGGCCTCGAGCCCCCGTCGGTGGAAATGAGATCGAGCACGCCATAGCTGTTCATCCGGCCGACTGGCGCCGATCCATGTGAGATGTGGGGACGCGGAACCTATGATCCGAGGTGACGTTGCCTGAGTGCCGGCCGTGGGATGGCGGAACGGCAGCATCGTCACATGAGGAAGGGAAGCGCGCCATGGCGGAAAGAGCAGCGCAGAGGAGGCATTTCTGCGAGATCATCAGGGACTTTGCCAACGCCTTCCTTGTCACAAGGCGGCCCGACGGCTCGATGCATGCGCGCCCTCTGGCTGTCGCCGAAGTCCAGCGCGACGGCCGCACCTTTTTCGCGACCAGCATCATTTCACCGAAGGTCGCAGAAATCTTTGCCGACGATGAGGTCATCGTCACGTTTCAGAGTGCTGCCGCGTTCGCCTGTATGTCGGGCAAGGCCCGGATTGTGCAAAATCCCAACCTGATTGAGCGGCTGTGGTCGGAGAGCTGGCGCACTTGGTTTCCGAGCGGCCGCGACGACCCCTCCCTGTGCCTGATCGAGATCGATCCGCGCGAGGTCGAGTTCTGGGACAACTCGGAGCGTGAGGGGCTCAGTCTCGCAATAGAACAGGCAAAGCCCATCGCAGGGGGCCTAGGCAGCCGATCGCAGGCGGCAGGCTGATCGCCGCAACTTGAAACGGATAATGCCAACCGCACGAAGTGCTGACGCAGTGCGGTTGGTATCAGCGCGCAGGGTTGGTGTGGCATGCTGGTAGCATGCTTTCAGCATGGCTGCGCGCAAACGCAAGAGAATACCGGCCGGAAACCGCAGACCAGTGAGTCAAGACTTCGTCCGGCCGGTATAAGTGCCAAAACGCAAAGGTCCCCCTCTCGAGGGGGACCTGCAGCGCCACGTCATCATGCAACGATCGTTCAATCGTCGTCGCACTTGATCTTTTCCGTCATGCGCCCGTGGCGCCATTTGCGCTTGATGGTGCACTCCCGGTCGGGCACGAAACGCTGCGCAACATAGGGCTCCTCGACATAAATATCGGCATAGTAAGAGCCATACGGAACATAAATGTGCGGGACATAGGCCGGGACGCCGTAGCCTCGGTAGTCACCCTGCCAATACTCGCGAACTGCATAGCCCTCGCTGTATCGATCGTCCCAATCTCCGCCCGCAGCCGCCGGAGCTGCTGCTGCGACGAGAAGGGCAAATGCAGACACAAATCGCTTCATGGATAGCGCCTCTCGATGTTGGGTAGCCTCTAGTTTATCCGGAAGCCTTTGCCGGGCGAGACCCCGGTGAGCGATCTCCTCGCGGCTTAGTGGCGCGGGCCCCGGCACTCGATCTTCTCCTCGTAATCGCCGTCCCTTTCCCAATGCCGCTCGATGCGGCAAGGACCATCGCGAAATTCCTCGCGCACCTCGCGCCCCATAGGAGCGTAATGCGCGACGATCCGCTCATAGAGCGTCAAGGGCTCAGGTGCCGGATAATTGGCCTCGCGGTAGGTCGCAGGACCGCTAAAGCTATCTCCGCCGGCAAGAAGCGGCGTCGCGCCGAGCACGATGGCGGCGGTAAGCGGAAGCAAGACCTTCATGACGCGGTACTCCTGTTTGGGCACGCGGCGAGCCACGTGCTTTCATCGGATAAATCACGAGCCCGGATTGGGAAGCCATGCGTGAAGCGCGTCACGCGTGCAAAGGCGGCCATCCAGTCAAGTGCTCGCATGAAACAATAGGATTTAGACAACAAGATTGAGACAAGCGAATGGATCCCATACTGACGCTTGCGCTCCGAGATGAGTTCCATCCACAGCAATCTGTCTGCTACTCAAGCGGAAAACTCATGCTCGAGCAAGGCCAGAGCCGGATCCGACGAGAAGAGAGCATCGACCGCGGCGAGAACATCACGCCAGCTCACGCGCGGCGGCTAAAATATGGGCGCAAAACGCTGCCACCGCTCATGCTTGACGCAAATGCGGGGAGCGCACCTCAAAGGAAAATTGCCAGTCGGCCTGTAAGCCGGGTTCTGTCTGGGTTTCCCCGCGACGGCCATTCATCTGGGACGCCTATTGCTAGGTGCCTCGAGCAACCAACCCGGGCGGCGGCCTGAAGACGGGCTTCGTGCCGGGTTTCCCCGCACGCGGCCACCCCTATTTGGTCTTGCTCCGGGTGGGGTTTGCCGTGCCGCTCCTGTTACCAGTCGCGCGGTGCGCTCTTACCGCACCGTTTCACCCTTACCTTGCGAGCCAAGCCCGCCGGGCGGTCTGTTTTCTGTGGCACTTTCCCTGGGGTCGCCCCCGGCGGCCGTTAGCCGCCACCCTGTCTCCATGGAGCCCGGACTTTCCTCCACCGGCGCGCTTTTTTAGGGCCATAACGCCCGAGCGAGCCAGCAGCGGCCGTCCAGCCGACTGACAAGGGCAATTAGGTGTGCGCCGGGCCCCGCGTCAAGGGACTTATACCGGCCGGACAAAGTCTTGACTCACTGGTCTGCGGTTTCTGGCCGGTATTCTCTTTGGCTTTGTTCGCGCTTCATGTTGATCGCGGAACTGGCTCGGCGGCGATTGTGATGCAGAAGACTGCGTTTAGGCGCTCTCCTTGGCAGTCGATCATGCGCCGCCAGCCGAGGTAGCTCGGC
>JBAZXL010000054.1:0-19192 GCA_041659825.1 Hyphomicrobium sp. | reverse complement strand
ACCATGAGGAACACTAGCAACTCTATTTTTCTAGTGTAGCTTCTGCATCTGACGTTTGGTTTCGAGACCAGCCGCGAGCGGGGACCAAACGTCAGATGCGCTACACTAGTCGGCTGCTCCTCTCATATCCGGATCATGAGCGCGAGCGAACGAAGAAAACGTTCGAAGCATATTCACTCGTGTTCCGGTTCCGACATTTGCCTCCCCCCGGAGCGCGGTTCGGAGCAAATGTCGGAACCAACAGGAACACTAGCAACTCAATCATTCTAGTGTAGCTTTTGCATCTGACGTTTGGTGACGAGACCTGCCGCAAGCGGGGACCAAACGTCAGATGCGCTACACTAGCGGCTGAGACTCTTCATCGCTCCGTCATCAAAGCTGCAAGGCGGACGTTGCTCTCCATCGGACAGGATGCAATAGAGTTGCGGAATAGAGTGCGATGCGCTCTTGAGCGTAGTCCTCACCCATTTTTGCGGAGTTCATCGTGGTCAGGCTTTGGGGTCGCAAGACGTCGATCAACGTACAGAAGGTCATGTGGACGCTGGCAGAGCTCGGTCTTGCCTATGAGCACATTGAAGCTGGCGGTGCGTTCGGTCGAACTGATTCACCGGAATTCTTCGCGCTAAACCCGAACCGGCTCGTGCCCGTGCTGGAAGACGATGGCTTCGCCCTTTGGGAAAGCAGCGCGATCGTACGGTATCTGGCTTGCCGATACGGAAAAGGTAGCCTTGCTCCCGAGGAGCCCCACGCACACGCGCTTGCCGATCAATGGATGGAGTGGGCCGGCTCAAGCCTCTACCACGACATCATTTCGGTTTGCTTCTTGGGACTTGTTCGCACGCGAGCAGCCGCTCGAAATCTCACGGCGATCGCGGAGGCAGCAAAGCGGACGGGTGAGCGGCTTTTGCTGCTCGACGCCCACCTTGCGAGCCGCTCCTACATATTAGGCGATGTGCTAACCATTGCAGATATTCCCGCGGGCGTATTGATGTATCGCTACTATAGCTTGCCGATCGACCGGCCCAAGCTGCCCAATGTCGAGGCATGGCATCAACGCCTCAGGTCCCGCCCCGAGTATTTGGCCAACGTCGAGATTGATTACTCGCCGCTCAAGGTTGCCGATTAGGCATAGCACGACACCATCGCCATCGTCGTGCTTGCTATTCTACCAGCTCGTGCCTTTCTATCCGTTCTCGGCTCTCGTACTCGGACGCCTTCTCATCGGCTTCCCGGATGATGTCCTCGGTGATCTTCGGCGCACAAAGTTCTATGAAGCGGTAGACGAACCCTCTCAGGAGCCGTCCTCTTCTGACGGCAAGCGAGGTCGTGCTCTCGGCAAGCTCCTCCTTCAGCTTGACCACGCGCAAATCCACGTCGCGCCTGGCGTCGAACGCCATCGGCGCGATGATCCCGATGCCGAGCCCGAGCTCCACATAAGTCTTTATGACGTCGGCATCCAATGCCGTCATGGCGATGTCCGGCACAATGCCAATTGCCTCGAACGCTTTGTCGATGCGCGAGCGTCCCGTTACGCCGGCGTCGTACGTGACAATGGGATGATCGGCGATTTCTTCCAGCGAGACGACGTTCCGTTCTGCCAGCGCATGGCCCGCCGGCACGATGAGGATGTGCTTCCAGCAATAGAAGGGAAAGGCGAGAATCTCGTCCTCGTTGACGAGCACGTCGGTCGCGATTGCAACATCCGCCTCTCCGCTTAGGAGAGCGGACGGAATCGCTCGTGGTCCCATCTGCTGGAGCACGAGCCGCACATCGGGATATAGTTTTCGAAATTGCAGGATCACATCAGGGAGAGCGTAGCGCGCCTGTGTGTGTGTGGTCGCAACTTGGATTGTGCCGCGATCACTTACGGCGAACCGCGAGGCCGCCTGCCGGATATTGTCGGCCTCAAGCAGAAGACGGTCGGCAATGCGGACAACTTCCTCGCCGAGCTCCGTCAGTCCCAGCAGACGCTTCCCTCGGCGAAGGAACAGTAAAGCGCCCAACTCCATCTCGAGATCCCGGATCTGCTTGCTGACGCCGGATTGAGACGCATAGATCGAATTTGCCACTTCAGTCACATTGAAGTTGCAGCGGATGGTCTCGCGGAGAATCCGCAGCTGTTGCAGGTTCATCGCCGCCTTAGCCCTGGCAAGCACCCTGCGGCCGTGACATCACGGGAGGGGCGAATGCCTAAAGCATATCCAGACAATCAATATTCACAATCAATATGTTCTGCTTAGCTTATGCATGCAGAGCGTCTCCCACTACTTCAGAAGATACGGGATGGTCACAGTCACTGCGCTAGTGGGGCAGTCTGCAGCGCAGGGCATGCAATACCAGCACTCGTCATACGCCATATAGGCCTTCCCGGTGGTCTCGCTGATGCGGAGGACGTCGAGCGGACAAACGTCGACACACACCGTGCATCCTTTGTCGGCGATGCACTTGCTTTCGTCCACTACGACCGGAACTGAAGAATAGCTAGCGGCTAGCGGCATTTGCTCTCCTGCTGCGAGAACGGATCGAAACGCTTCGGCGCATAGCTGAGTAACCTCACTGCGCAGGAAACGAAAATAACGATTTCCGGAATGCACTCCAGTCAGCGAGTGATTTGCATAGTGCAAATCAAGAATGGACACGAAAACGGATTGTTGCGCTACGATATTGGAAATGGCTGAGTTAACTTGTTTCAGGATTGCTTTGCCGCTCGCAGCCAGCCTATTGTGGGTCTCCGTAATAAGCTTATGAAGAAATATGCGATATGGGAGGATGACGTGAAGAGAACTCTTTTGCTCACCCTTATCTCTGCCTTCGCTGTTAGCGGCCTTGCAGGCCGGCAAGCTGCCGCCGGTGTCAAGAACGCCAACCACGCGAAGCGCTTTGTCACCGCATGCAGCCAGAACGGGCATTTCACCTGTTATACGGCGGAGCTCCGATCTACTCCTCTCGGAGGGCAGCTCGTTCTAAAGCGCGGCACCGTGATCGACTGCGGCAGCGATTGCCGCGACACCCTTCGCCGAGAGACGGTGGATTTCTGGGACACGCAGCGCGTGAACGGAAGCTGACGTCGTCGCGTTTACGCGCACGCCTTCGGAGAGGCACCGCATATAGCCCATGAAATGCGAGAGCCGCGCTCTGTCCTCGAGCGCGGCTCTCTTGCTGACCGACGGGAGAAGAAGACCATCAATCAGAACTTGATCTGCGCGCCTCCGACGACGTAGTCGAAGTCTTCGGTTGCTGCCTTTGCTGTCGCGCCTGTGAGCCTATTGGCGACCGTCGCGTCGAGGCTCACGTGGTTGTAGAGCAAGTAGAGATCGAAGAAGTCACCGAGGTTCTGATTGGCGCCAAGGCCCCAACCTTGAATCTCGGAGCTCTCCACAACGGCATTGGCAAGACCCGTGTTGAGTGGCGCGGCGCTAAGGCGGGACGCAACACCGGTCGCGGAGTTGATGCTCACGCCCGCCCCACGCTCAAGGTCCCAGTACTCGCCGAACAACGTCGTCTTGCCGACGGAGATGAACTTCTTCTCGATACCGCCCTGAAGGAAGTAGAAGGTGGTCTTGTCATCAACGTTGAAGGCGGACCCGGCATAGAGCGCCTCCAAGCCCTCGTCCTTAAGCTGACCATAGGCGCCGGTTAGATAGAGTCCCGTATCCGTGTGCAGGATCGATGCGCCAAGTCCGAACTCATTCGTATTTCCGGCACCGCGCGCAACGGCTGCAGATGTATCTGTCGATTCAGTGTACGCGATGCCGCCCGCGATCTTGAATCCTGCCGCCTCTCCTTTGTAGCGGAGCGCGAGGTTTCCGATATCGTCCTCGCCCCACGCAGCAGACGCAACGAAGCCGGCAATGGTCGGCGTCTCGTATTTGACTAGGTTGTAGCGATGACCCTCACCTGGGACCGACTGCCCGAGACCAAGCGGAGCGAAGTCGCCCCATTGCAAGCCGACGCCGTTCCCACCCGGCAATGAGGTGCCGTCGGTGAGGCGGATGTTGAAACCACTGCCGCCATCGCCGAGATACTGTTTATTGGCGCTCGCAAAATGGTTGGTATTGGCAAGGTTGATTTCGGTGATGCCATCTGCTGCATCCGATGTCTGCCCAATCCAAACCTTGCCTAGCTCCTTGCTGCTGACCCAAAACGCGCTGTGGCGAACGTTCAAGCTGTTTGCCGAGGTGCCCCCGCTCGGATCGTCTTGAGTGACACGATCCTCGCGCGCTCCGCGTACGCCGATCTCAAGCAGGTAGCCGGCCTTCCAGTTTTTCGCGATCTCGGCCTCGCCTAAAAAGCGGAAGCGATCTTGGACGTCCTCGTTTGTAACCACGTAGGCGTTCCGCTCGAACCCGTCGTCCCAGCCGAAGATGGCTTCATTGACGACACCCGACACGGTCAATGAGACCTTGCGGTTGCCCTTGCGCACGGTCGTCGCTTCCAGCTCTGCGATGCGCTCTTCTAGGTCAGTGCAGCAATTTCCCCCGAGATCCGCGGCTGTGGCAGGTGTCAACCCTGCCATGGCGACGCCAGCTGCGATACCGATTGCTGCGCCTACCCTCGCAATAGTGCCCCCAGTCATCTCATCACCTCCACTAACTGCAGTTTGGTCGGGTAGAGGCGACACCAGATTATATTGGCGCCCTTTGGCCGCGAAAGACTGTGCCATGGCAGAGGCTTTGCGCCAGTTCCGTACCCGAGTTGTCTCAATCAAGACCAAAGTATGGGGCGAGTGAAATGATAAGATCTGCACTAGTTAGGATTGTTTCTGTGCTTTGCTTAGTCCTGAACTCGAGGAAACTCGCAGTCCCGCACCTGCAATGAGTTTACCTACTTTGATCTTCTGTATTTTCGAGCATCCGGGTGTGCCATTGTCTCCGATGCGAGAAATTGCGGCGTTATGTTAGTCGCCAGATTGCGGGGCTTGTGATTTGAAAATCGCGCGAGGCTCTATGCCAGCACCGATGCAATCTGCGAACCTAAGACGTCGTTCGCGAAGCGCAGCCCCGTCATACCAACCGCACGAAGTGCTGACGCAGTGCGGTTGGTATCAGCGCGCAGGGCTGGTGTGGCGGCTGCGCGCAAGCTAAAGAGAATACCGGCCGGAAACCGCTGACCAGTGAGTCAAGACTTTGTCCGGCCGGTATCAGGCGTCAGCCAGTTGCCGTAGGACAACATTTTTTAGCGGGATCGCAGCCTGCAGTACGCCGCATGCAAGTGGGCTTGGCCGTCACTCCGCCAAGCTTTTCAATGCGATGATGACGCGAAAGGAAGGCCATGCGGACGATGGCCGCGTCCTCAGCGGTGGAGAGGGGTATAGGCGCCGTGCCAGTAGGCCAGCGCCTCCGGCGTATCATTCTCATTCTTCACGCGAACGGCGATGACACGTCCGATTACGATCGCACTCGTGTGCCGTTCGATCAATTCTTCAAGCTCGCAGTCCAGCGCGGCGATCGCGCCTTCCAGAACCGACGCGCCAGTTGCGATCGTCGACCAATTGGCCCCATCATAGCGGTCTTGCCCCTTTAGGCCTCCTCGGCCGCTGAAGCGGTCTGCTACGGCTTCGAGACTGGGGGGGAGCACGTTGACGGCGAACACGCGTTGCTGCCGCAGCACTTCCCAGCTCGATGATGAGCGGTTGATGCAGAAGATGATCGCCGGCGGCTCAGCAGCGAGCGATGAGACGGATGTGACCGTGAGGCCCGTTCTCTCGTCTCCGCGACCAACAGTGATGACGCTAACGCCGCCGGCGAGTTGACGCATTGCCTTGCGGAAGTCCGCCGTTGAAATGCTGGTGGCTGTAATCGCGGCAGCAGTCATCGTCCCTATCCATCCTGACTATGCGTCGTCACCAACGCGGGCGTTGCGAAACAGCGCTTCCAGTATTCGTCCCTCGAGTGCCGCAACCTCGGCTGCGCCCCGCTGCCGCGGGCGGGGAATATCGACGCGCAGGTCGAGTGTGATACGTCCATCCTCGATCATCAATACTCTATCGGCGAGCGTGACAGCCTCAGCCACGTCGTGCGTAACGAGAAGAGCGGTGAAGCCTTGATCTCGCCAGACCTGCTCGAGCAGCCTTTGCATGGAAATGCGCGTCAGCGCGTCGAGCGCGCCCAGAGGCTCGTCAAAAGCCAGAACCCTTGGACGCGAGACAAGCGCACGCGCAAGCGCCACGCGCTGCTTTTGTCCACCCGATAGAACCGAGGGCCACTCGCTGCGCCGATCACCAAGTCCCACCTTGTGCAGTGTGGCAAGCGCCCTTTCCCTGGCGCCCTTCAACGAGCGCTCGCGGCCAAGCCCCACCTCGACATTCGGCAGCACGCGTGCCCAGGGCAGCAGTCGGGGCTCCTGAAACATGACGCGGATCGCGCTTTCGTCGTGTCGATCCTCAGGCCCGGTGCCGTACCAGAAGTCTCCTGCAGATGGCTTCTCAAGGCCAACCAAAAGCCGAAGCAGCGTGCTCTTTCCGCAGCCGCTCTTACCCACGATGGCGACAAACTGACCGGCCGGAATATGTAAATCAACGCCCTTCAAGACAACATTTTGCCCGTAGGACTTTTCGAGCTTCCTGATTGTCACGTTGAGACCCGACGGGGGATCTGCCACGTCCTTGCGCGCAGCAGCCGACCAATACTCGGGAGTAGCTCGTGCGGCGTCGAGAGCACTGGCAGTCATTTACTTATTCCCTCCCGCATGCCTGGCGTGATTGGTAAGCGGGATGCCAGTTCAAGCAAACACGCTCGAGGAGTCGAGCTGTACTATCCGCGAGCTTGCCAAGCAGTGCGTAGATCAAGATGCTGAGCACGACGACATCGACGAGCAGAAACTCGCGAGCCTGCATGGCCATGTAGCCGATGCCGGAAGACGCGGCGATCGTCTCGGCTACGATGAGCGTCAGCCACATAAAGCCCAACGCGTACCTGAGGCCAACGAAGATCGAGGGAAGCGCGCCCGGCAAGATCACGCGCCAGAACAGCTCCCGATTGGTCATGCCGTATGTGCGGCCCATCTCTATAAGATGCGGATCGATGGTTTTGATCCCGTGCAGGGTGTTGATGTAAATCGGAAAGAACACGCCAAGCACGACGAGAAAGATCTTTGCCGTCTCCTCGATGCCGAACCAAAGGATGACGAGCGGTATCAGCGCCAGATGCGGGACGTTGCGCACCATCTGGAGTAGCGTGTCCGTCGCAACCTCGAAGTTGCGCGACAGCCCGTTGACCAGGCCAAGCACGAAACCGAACGTGCCACCGATCGCCAGCCCCGTCACTGCGCGAAGGAAGCTCACTGCGATATTCACCCAAAGCTCGCCCGTAAGCGCGAGCTTCCAGCCGGCGATAACGACCGCAGACGGGGGCGGGAGAACGCGGCTCGACATAAAGCCGAACCGCGCTGCTGCTTCCCAGGCGATGATGAGCCCTACGGGGAGAACCCATTGCGCAAGCCCCCCGAGGGGCAGTGCGCGGCTCGGCGCACTCATGACTGCGACGCCTGCTTCTCGAGTGCGGGCGGCGCGATGTGATTGGCTATCGTCTCACCGAACGGCCCGGTGTTCACCTGCCCGGTCCGGGAGGGCTTGTGGTGACTTAAGGGCAGGAGCGGGAAGAGCAGCTCGGCTACGCGGTAGGCCTCCTCGAGATGCGGATAGCCAGAGAAGATGAAGGTGTCGATCCCGATCGATTGGTACTCCTTGATGCGCTCCGCAACCGATTCCGCATCACCAACGAGCGCCGTGCCGGCCCCGCCACGCACGAGCCCGACGCCCGCCCAAAGATTGGGGCTGATCTCAAGCTTGTCGCGGCGCCCGCCGTGCAGCGCGCTCATGCGCCTTTGGCCAACCGAGTCCATGCGCGAGAAGATCTTCTGCGCTTCCGCAACCGTCTCGTCGGTAACGTGCTCGATGAGTTTGTCCGCGGCTTCCCAGGCTTCTGCGTTTGTCTCGCGCACGATGACATGAAGACGAATGCCGAATGTGACTTTCCGGCCTTGGGCGGCCGCTGCCTTGCGGACCACTTCAATCTTCTCGGCAACAGCGCTCGGCGGCTCGCCCCAAGTTAGATACTTGTCGATGCTCTTTGCGGCCACCTCGATGCCGGCAGCCGACGAGCCGCCAAAGAACAAGGGCGGCCCTCCCTCCTGAATGGGCGGGAAGATGAGGCGTGCGTCCTCGACGTTGATGTGTTTGCCCTTGAACGTCACCGTCTCTCCGGCGAGCAGCGGCTTATAGACGTCAAGGAATTCCTGGGTGACCTCGTAGCGTTCAATGGGTCCGAAGTGGAAGCCATCGCCCTTG
The DNA here is from genome assembly GCA_041659825.1 of Hyphomicrobium sp. GTDB lineage: Bacteria > Pseudomonadota > Alphaproteobacteria > Rhizobiales > Hyphomicrobiaceae > Hyphomicrobium_C. The sequence goes on along the minus strand of JBAZXL010000054.1, from coordinate 10,905 downwards.
TTCTCAACAGGATCGCCTCCTGTCACGACATTGACCAAGACGCGACCATTGGAAAGGCGATCGAGTGAGGCCGTCATGCGCCCGAATACGCTCGGCGAGCCAAGTCCGGGCCTTACCGCGACCAGGAGCTTCAGCCGCTCTGTTAGAGGTGTGACGGCAGACGCGACGATCCACGGATCTTCGCAGCTGCGCCCGGTGGGGATGAGCACCCCGAAATAGCCGAGGCGTTCGGCTGCCTGCGCGACTTGGCCCAAGTAGCTGAGGTCCACATGCCGCCCCCCACGGGACGTGCCGAGATAGCGGCCGTCTCCGTGGGTCGGCAGGAACCAGAGGACGTTAATCTCTCCAGTTTTCGCCGTAGTCATGTGCCCGCTCTCCAGACGATGTCGCTGACCTTGATGGCCTTGGGTATGAGCCCGAGCGCGAGGAACGTATCCGCGATTTTCTGCTGCTCTGCGATTACGTCGTCGTCGAGAGGCTTAATGCCGAACGATTGCCTCTTGAGCGCCGTCGCGAGGATAGGAGCCGGAATGCCGATCGGTGGAGCAAGCTGCTCTGCTGCCGCTTTCGGATCGCTCTTCACCCAGTTATTGACGGCATCGAGCTCGGCAAGCACGATCTCGATCGCCTTGGCGTTGCTGTCTGCATAGGCCTTTGCAGCCAGATAGAACTGATGGTTCGCGACGATGTCCTTGCCATCGGTTAGCACGCGGGCATTGGCCGTCGCTTCCGCGGAGGCGTAGTATGGATCCCAGACCGACCAGGCATCGACCTTGCGGCTCTCGAACGCTGCGCGTGCGTCTGCCGGTGCAAGATGAACTGCTTCGAATTCGCCGTACTTGATGCCGGCCTTTTCGAGCGCCTTCACGGCGAAGTAGTTCGAGTTCGAGCCCTTCGCGTAGGCAACCTTCTTACCCTTGAGCTCGGCAACCGACTTGATCGGACTGTCCTTCGGAACGAGGATTGCCTCGCCGGCTGGCGCGGGCGGCTCGTGCGCGACATAGACGATGGCGCTGCCGGCAGCCTGGGCGAACACGGGCGGCGCTTCGCCAGTGTGACCGAAGTCGATGGCGCCGGCGTTGATGGCTTCCAGAAGCGGCGGTCCGAATGGGAACTCGGCCCAGGTTACCTTGTAGCCGGCGGCCTGCAATTTGCCTTCTAGCGTTCCCTTCGCCTTCAAAAGGATGACGTTGCCGTACTTCTGGTAGCCGATGCGGATCACCTTCTCCTCGGCATACGACGGAGCGAACACGCCTTGAAGGGCCAACGCACCAAGTGCGAGTGCTCCAAGGCCTCTGCGTGTGAGCTTCATACTATTCCCCTTGATCTCGTCTGCACCTGCTCCAGCGGCAGGTCTGCCCGCGTGTGTCGCGGCATTGCAGTAAACATCGCTGACGAGGCTCCGCAGCGTCCACCAATCATTTCCGCAATGCTTATAAGATATTTTCTACGAAGCCACATGAGGAGGAATCCTCATAACCTTTGCAGAATATTTTCGTTAGCGCCGCTTATCTCGCTGATTAGTTTGCGGACCACGTGAAACCTCGAAGGACGGCACATGGGCCTGGATCAGTTCGTCGACCAAACGTCCGAGGTCGAATGCGACGTGCTTGTCATCGGTGGAGGAACGGCCGGTCCCATGGCGGCGCTCAAGGCTAAGCTCGCCAATCCGAAGTCGAAGGTCATCCTGCTCGAGAAGGCGAACGTGAAGCGCTCGGGCGCCATCTCGATGGGCATGGACGGGCTCAACAACGCTGTCATTCCGGGCTATGCGACACCGGAGCAGTACACGCGAGAGATTACGATCGCGAACGACGGCATCGTCGATCAGAAGCCCGTGCTGAGCTACGCGGAGAAAAGCTACGCGATCATCGAGGAGCTCGATCGCTACGGCATCAAGTTTCTGAAAAACGAGAATGGCGACTTTGCCGTCAAGAAGGTGCACCACATGGGGACCTACGTGCTGCCGATGCCGAACGGCGACACCGTCAAAAAGGTGCTCTATCGCCAGCTTAGGCGCGCCCAGCTTCTGATCTCGAATCGCTACATGGCAACGCGCCTTCTTCGGGGTGCGGACGGGCGAATAGCGGGTGCCGTTGCCGTCAACACGCGGACTGCCGAGTTCCTGGTCATCAAAGCCAAGGCGGTGGTCTTGTGCCTCGGCGCCGCCGGCCGGCTCGGACTGCCAACCTCCGGCTATCTCTTCGGCACCTACGAGAATGCGACGAACTCGGGCGACGGCTACGCCATGGCCTATCACGCGGGGGCGAAGCTCGCCAATCTCGAGTGCTTCCAGATCAACCCCTTGATCAAGGACTATAATGGACCGGCGTGCGCTTACGTCGCTGGGCCCTTCGGCGCCTATACGGCCAATAGCGAGGGCACGCGGTTCATCGAGTGCGACTACTGGTCGGGCCAGATGATGCTCGAGTTCTACAGAGAGCTCCAGTCTGGCAAGGGTCCCGTATTCCTCAAGCTCAACCACCTGCATCCAGAAACCATAGCCGAGATCGAGCGTGTCCTGCACAACGTCGAGCGCCCATCGCGCGGCCAGTTCCATGAGGGACGCGGCACGGACTACCGTGCGAGCATGGTCGAGATGCATATCTCCGAAATCGGCTTCTGCGCTGGCCACAGCGCATCGGGCGTCTACGTCAACGAATTTGCGCGCACAACGATCGAAGGGCTCTATGCAGCTGGCGACATGGCCAGCGTTCCGCACAGCTACATGCTCGGCGCACTTACGAACGGCTCGATCGCAGGAGAGGACGCAGCCCGCTTTGCCGCCGGCTGCGACCTCTCCCCGATCGACGAGGAGGAGATCCTCAATGAGCGCGAGCGCGTTCTTGCGCCCACAAGACGCAGCGACGGCATCCCGCCCAATCAGATCGAATATAAGACCCGCCGCCTCGTGAATGACTATCTGCAGCCACCCAAGGTTCCGCAGAAGTACAGGCTCGCTCAGCAGCGCTTCGCAGAGGTGCGCGACGACCTCGAGACGCGCATGATCGCTCGCAACGCCCACGAGCTCATGCGGGCGCTCGAGGCTGCCTCAATTCTCGATTGCGCGGATATGGCGGCGGCCGCCTCCCTCTTTCGCACGGAGAGCCGCTGGGGGCTCTATCACCTGCGCACGGACTTGCCGGAAAAGAACGATGCTGACTGGTTCTGCCACACGCTGCTCAGTAAGCGGGACGGCCGCATCTTCTGCGAGAAGCATGCGATCGAACCCTATATCGTGCCCATCGCTGAGACGGAGATGGATCTCTACTACCGGCAGCGCATTCGGGCTTCGGCCTGAGATATGCGCGTGATATGCGCCAACGAGGCACCGAGCCCATGGCTCTAGTTTTCGAAGAGTTTGCCGATCTCGATTGCCTCGCGGAGGACGTTCGCTCCGAGGACCCTGCGCGCCGTCTCGTCGGCGTTATCGCGCTCGGCGAGTCCGGGCAGGAGGAGGCGATCGCCATTCTGGGCGGGCTCGTGGACGATCTTGATCCGGTTGTCCGCGTGCATATCGCCAAGGCGCTTGCGACATTCGACGGGCCAGCCACCGCTTCCTACCTCGTAAGGGGCCTCTTCGATTCCGAAGCGAGCGTTCGCTCGGCTGCTGCCGCAAGTCTTGCCGAGCTTAAGGACACGCTTACTGCCGAAGTTCTCCTCCCACATGTGGGGCATGCCTCGGAGTTCGTACGCGCGAGCGTGCTAAGGGCCTTGAAGGCGTTACGCTCGACGGCCTCGATTCCGGTCGCGATCGCCGCGCTCCGCGATGCCGCGCCAGAGGTCAGGGTGCAGGCAGTTGGCGTTCTTGCCTACCTAAAACGTGAGGATACCGTGCTGGCCCTCACCGATGGATCTCGAGATCAAGACGCCGGCGTCCGAAGAGCCGCGATCAGCGCGCTAGCGTTTTCCAAGGGAACGACGGCCGAGGAGGCCATCGTCACCAGCCTCAGCGACAGAGAATGGAGCGTGCGCGAAGCCGCTGCCGAAGCCCTCGGCTCCTATCACGGGGCGCACGCTCTGGACGCCCTTACCAAGGCGCTCTATGACGAATACTGGCAGGTCCGGATCAAAGCCGTGAGAAGCCTCGGCAAGCTCGAGGCGACAAAGGCCGCCTTGCCGATTGCCGAAAGCCTTGCCCACCAAGAGCCCAATCTGAGAAAGGAAGCCGCTGCCGCACTCGGCGAGATTGCGGCACCCGACGTACGGCCTCTCCTCATCGCCGCGCTAACCGATCCCGATGCAGACGTCCGCAAGAATGTCAGGTGGGCACTCGCGCGATTGCCAGCGACGCCCTAGCCCCCGCCGCCCCAGTGCGGCCAACCAAGCGCGGGTAAGCGGGTCGCGCCGATCAGTTGATCTCAGGCCAACGTGCCACGATTGCTCCGGTCTCCACATCCTCTATGTGGAGGGGACCCAGACCATGACCCGAGGCAAGAAGCTCCGCGGCGCGCTCGCGAGCGCGCGCGACATCCGGGAGCCGCTCACATTTGAGAAGGACAGTGCGCCCGGAGCGGCCGCGACCGGATTTCACCGGCAGGCCCATGTACCAGAGGTTGACCGGACCAGGACGAAGATCTGTTCTCTGCATGGTGCGCATAGCAAACGTTAATTGCAAATGTTGATCCAACTGCGTCCGGCCAAGCGCCTGAGCTGGCGTCTTGGGGCGGGGTAAAAATACTCATGCCTGCCCACTACGAGCAAATAAATATTTATCATAAGCAAATTCCTGGAGTGCAGGCGCCGCAAAGCTTGGTGTTTTGAGAAATGAATTTCCGCTGTCGCATCGCGAAGGTTCATTAGCTAAGAAGTTTTACTTGGTTCCACACGCCGGGAGATCGCCCTAGGAGAGCGAAAGGTAAGCAACGCGTATCGCACCTCGTTGGAGCTCCCGAATGTCTCTGGTCCGACATGGCTCAATTCAAGCCCAGCCGAATGATACGACGATAGCTCTGGACGACATCGTGGTGCGGCTCCGGCTGTCGCGCGAGCGCGCCAAGACGGAGGATCCTACTGCCGTCTACGTCCGCGACCTACCCTCTCCAGAGCTTGCGTCCGGCGTCGCCAAGGGGCTATTCGGCGCGTTCTTCCCGCGCCATGGCGGCGGCCAGGACGGAAGCGATGCAGGGCTCGATTACTTTGTCGGCCACGCTCTCAACACGGCGCTACGTACGCTGCAGGATCTCATTGCGCGCGAGCTGCGGCTTTCGCTGTCGCAGCAGGCGAGCCAGGAGGTGGAGGCCGCATCCGCTGCGCGCGAGCTTGTCCGCTCGTTCGCAACGAAGCTCCCAGACGTCCGCGAGAGCGTCCTGACCGACGTGCGGGCCGCCTTCGACGGCGATCCTGCCGCCCAGACGACGGCAGAGATCCTCCTCAGCTACCCCGGCGTCAAGGCGATATTCCATCATCGCCTCGCGCACGAGCTTTATCGGCTTGGTGCGCCGATTGTCGCCCGCATCTTCTCAGAAATCGCCCATTCCGCGACCGGAATCGATATTCACCCCGGCGCACAAATCGGTCGTAACTTCTTCATAGATCACGGTACGGGGGTTGTGATCGGCGAGACCACCGTGATCGGCCAGCGCGTGCGTCTCTACCAGGCGGTGACGCTCGGTGCCAAGCGCTTCGAGACGAACGAGAATGGCGGCCTGGTGAAGGGAATTCCGCGCCACCCGATCGTGCAGGACGACGTGGTGATCTATGCCGGCGCGACGATTCTCGGCCGCGTCACGATCGGCCGCGGCTCAACGATCGGCGGCAGCGTGTGGCTCACCCACAGTGTCCCGCCCGGGAGCTACATCGTGCAAGCGCACGCGCGAAGCGAGGTGTTCGAAGGCGGCGCTGGAATTTGATGAAGTTCTTGTACGATGCTCCCACGTTCACCCACTTCTTGAAGTCGGCCGGACTGTAGTGTTCCGACTCTAACGCTTGGTTCCCGCGCGTTAGCCCGGAACTCTAGGCGGCTCTTGGTTTGTGTTCTGGATTTACGAACGCTTGCCGACCTTCGCCCGGGACTCAAGCGTTCGATCCAGAACACTAGCGACGTCATTTCTGAGCCTGCGGCTGCGAGTGGGTCTCAGGCTGCGGCTGAGAGCGGGACTGCCCCATCAAGGAGCGAGCCAGCGCAACGACGGCAATTCCTGCCATGGACGCCAGCATGAACTCTTGCGTACCTCGCCCTCCGATCGTGAGTGCGGCGACGGCAGGCCCTGGGCAGAGGCCAACGAGGCCCCATCCAATGCCGAAAATGGCTGCTCCGATGACGAGGCTCGCATTAATTTCGCCACCCGTCGGAATGTGGAATACGGCATCGGCGAGCGGCTTGGCTTTTTTCAACGTCAGTTTGAAGCCAAGACTTGCGACGCCGATCGCTCCTGCCATGACGAAAGCGAGACTCGGATCCCAGGAGCCAGCGAAATCCAAAAAATTCTGGACCTTCGCTGGATTGATCATTCCTGACAGGATCAGGCCAAGGCCAAACACTACGCCTGAGATGAGTGCTACGGTCAGCCCCACGGCCCGCCTCCAATCAAATGCCGCAAGATGAAGACGGTAATGGCAGCGGTCGCCATGAAAACCGGAACTGCGACGAGCGAGCGAGGCGAAAGCCGCGAGAGGCCGCACACACCGTGCCCGCTCGTGCACCCTCGGGAGAGAGCTGCGCCGATGCCAACGAGCAGGCCGCCTGCGAGTGTGGTCCAGCTTGAGGTTGGACTTTCGAGGTGGACAGGAACGCCGGTGATCCACAACCACACCACTGGCGCTGCGACGAGGCCAGCGAGGAACGCGAGGCTCACCCCGAAAGCGTCCCCCGTGTACGGCGGCAGGAGGCCCCTCAGCAATCCGCTCACTCCTGCGATCCGCCCGGAGAAGAGAAGCAGTAGCACAGCAGAGGCGCCAATGAGGGCGCCTCCGGACAACGAACTCAGCGGTGTGAATTCACTAACAGCCATTGCCGGCGCTCCTCTCGCTGCCTCCCGCTGCCCGCTCCGCAATTATTTGAGCGGTGCGTCCTCACCGAACTTATATTTGACGCCGACGGTCCCCTCAAACTGATACATGCTGATGTCCACGCCGTGCCCGGGGTTGCCCGGCGGGATCTCGACGCCGCTCACCGTTTCCTCGGGGACATAAAGGCCCGCAAACTCGACCGACCATGACCGGTCCCACTTGTACTCAAAGCCAGCTGTAAAGTGGTTCTGGACGACGGCGGGCGCCAGAATGTTGAACTCGGCGTCGCGCGAGGAGATGGGATTCGTGGCATAGGAATAACCCGCCCTCAGCGTCAGCACCGGCGACGTTCGCCATTCGATGCCGAGTTTCAAGACGTCGACATCGTCCCACCCGAACCCCGGCCCATTGCCGCTACCGAGCAGCGCAGCGTTCGTCGAAGAGTTGGCGATAGATTTGATGGAGCCAAACCAGATGTGCCGGTAATCGGCGAGAAGCGTGAGGCTTGGCGTTACGTCGTAAGCAACACCTGCCTGAATGCTCGCAGGGATATCGAAGTCACCCTGTTCGGCAAAGAGACCGCGATACTTCTCGAAGGGCTGCGAGTAGATGCGGCTGTTGCCGGCAACTCCGAATCGAAGGCCCGGGGCAGCCACCCACTCGACACCACCGCGAACGCCGACGCCCCAGGTCACATCGAGGCCATTGCCCGAGACATTTGCCGGGTCGCTCGAGCCGGCTGCGAAGGGCGCGAGCCCTCTGATCTTGATCTGCTGGCGTGCGACGATGGGTGCAATGCCGACCGAGAGGCCAGGCGCGATGGTCTTGGCGATGGCAACCGAGAGGAGCGCCTGCTGCAGGTCGACGCCAAGCCTCCCATCCTGGAAAATGCCGGGCCCCGGGAAGCCCGGGCGGGCTATGCCAGGATAGTCCGTGTTCAGGCCGCCGCTGCCATAGAGCGAGATGGCGATGACATCGGCGAATGGATTGCCGCTAAGCCGGTAGCTCGCCGCGAGATTGGGTATAAGGAATAAGTTACTGTCGCTCTCGACCTCGCCGATTGGCGTAAATGTAGCCGGCGCGCCACCACCGTTAAACTCACGCCACGGACTAAAGAGAGAGGCGGAAACGTCGACCTCGTTGTCAGCGTGCACGAGGCCGGCAGGATTGAGGGCCGTCGCAGTCGCGTCGCGGCTGTCCGCAGCGCCGGCGCCGCCGAGCGCTTTCTGCCTTGCACCATAACCATGTTGGAAGTAGCCCTCTGTCGCGTACGCAGAGGTCGCCGCGCCGGCTAAAGCCACAAATACGCCCACAAACCCAAGCCTCATAACACCCCCCGAAAAATAGCTCGTAGTCGGATAGCTACGGGGGCAGGCACGAAATGGAAAATAAGAAGATTGCCGAAGCTAAGAACGCGATTAGATAACGCCGCGAAGCCGACAGCTTGCGAGACCAGCTAGGCCCGTGCGGTACACTGGGCGAGCGAGCGAAAGTCGCGAAGCCCAGTTGCCGCGACGTGCGAGGCATCGAATCTTATAGGTGCGCCTTCATGGCGAAGGCACCGATAATACGGTCGACGGCAGCGCGCTTGCCGGCGCGACGATGGGGCAGGCGATGCCCCGATGGCAGTCAATGCCGCTCGCCGGTCGGCTCTCTCGGGCAACCTCCGAGACGTGCGGGACGACGGGGCCTGACAGCGGTGCTTGCTGGGCAGGCGTGGCATTCTCGCTGCCCGGTAAATACCGGTGGATGAGAGCGAGTATCGCCAAGACGAGCACGCACAGGATATTGCTGCGCCTTGGGGGTCCCCATTAATTGTCTGCCACGAGGTATACTCGTCGTGACCTGTCCCCTCTAGGCCCGTATGGCGCGCCCTGCTGAGCCCTGTGCGAACGCGCCCTCTTGCGCCGAAAGCCGTTTCAAGGCACCGATCAGCGAAAGGCCAGAGCGAGTTGGGTTGTTTGCAGAAGCTAACTCAGGACGCAGCGCTGAAAATTCTCGTCATCGACGAGAATCCGATTCGGCGCGCCATACTGGAAGCCGGCCTTACCGAGGCCGGGTTCACCAACGTGACCTCGCTCTCGAATACAACCGGGCTCCTTAACCAAATCTACCGGCTCGATCCGGAGGTCATTCTGATTGACCTCGAGAACCCGAGCCGTGACGAGCTCGAGCAGATGTTCCAGGTCTCGCGCATCGTGCGGCGCCCAATCGCAATGTTCGTGGATCAGAGTGACCGCCCGACAATCGAAGCGGCAATCGACGCGGGTGTCAGCGCCTACATCGTCGACGGCCTCAAGAAAGAGCGCTTGAAGCCCGTGCTCGACATGACAATCTCGCGCTTCCGCGCCTTCGACCGGCTGCGCTCCGAGCTTGAGGAAGCAAAGAGCGCGCTCAAGGAGCGCAAGGTCGTCGAGAAAGCGAAAGGCATCCTAATGCGCACACGCGATCTCGACGAGGAGGCGGCCTACGCGCTGCTTCGCAAGAAGGCTATGAGCCAAAGCAAGAAGATCGCCGACGTGGCCGAAGCGCTAGTCAGCGCCTACGATCTTCTGAAAGACGAGGATTGAGACCGATGCCGCTTCTTGATCCTGAAGGCTCAGCAACGAAGTCGCTGCCGGAGGTGCACGCCGGCTTCATCCCGCTTCTCGATTGCGCACCATTCGTCATCGCCCGCGAGCTTGGATTTGACGTCGCGCATGGGCTCTCGCTCAAGCTTCATCGCGAGGTGTCGTGGGCCAATATCCGCGACAAGCTTGATCTGGGCGTATTTGATTGCGCGCACATGCTGGCGCCGATGCCCATTGCCGCGACCCTCGGCCTCGGGCGCGCGACCGAGCCCATCATCGTACCCATGGCGCTCAGCCTCAACGGCAATGCCATCACGGTTTCTCTCGGTCTCCACGAGGAGATGCGCCTTGCCGACGCGGCCGCGACGGCAGCCGGCGGCACGCGTGCGGCCCATGCGCTCGCGGCCGTGGTGCGTGCCCGCCAGCGCGAGGGCCGCGAGCCGCTCACGCTCGGCATGGTCTATCCCTTCTCGGCCCACAACTATGATCTCCGCTATTGGCTTGCCGGCGGCGGGGTGGACCCGGACAACGACGTCAACCTGATCGTCGTGCCGCCGCCACTCATTGTGCAGAGCCTGGCCTCAGGGCGGGTCGATGGCTTCTGCGTCGGCGAGCCGTGGAACAGCCTTGCGGTCCACGAGGGGCTCGGCGCCATCATCGCAACGAAGAGCGAGCTTTGGGCGAGAAGCCCCGAGAAGGTGGTTGGTGTGCGCGAGGGCTGGGCAAAGCGAAATCCAGTGCTTCTCGAACGCCTCATTCGTGCCCTCGTCACGGCCGCGACGTGGCTCGTTGACCCCGACAACCGACGCAAGGCGGCCGGGATTTTGGCGCGGCCCGAGTATGTTGGCGTGGCGTCTGAGATCCTCATGCGGCCGCTTTCTGGCGACATGCGGCTTGGTCTCGAGCGGGACGCTCACTTGGACGAGATGGTGCTGTTTCAGCGCGGCGACGCGACATTCCCGTGGCGCTCGCATGCCATCTGGTTCCTGACACAGATGATCCGCTGGGGCCACGTGCGCGAGCCGTTCAACATCGCCGAGATTGCGGAGCGCGTGTACCGGCCAGACCTATACCGCAAGGCCGTTGCCTCGCTCGGGATCGTGACTCCCGAGGCCGACTTCAAGCGTGAAGGATCGCAGGCGTTTTTCGGCTCCGAGGAGTTCGATCCGGCAGCGCCACTCGCCTACCTCGCGAGGCTCGAGATCCGGGCTCCCGCCGCCGAGCTCGACAAGTTTGCGATGCTGAACGACTAGTGTAGCGCATCTGAACGTTTGGTCCCCGCTTGCGGCAGGTCTCGTCACCAAACGTCAGATGCAAAAGCTACACTAGAATCATTGAGTTGCTAGTGTTCCCGTTGGTTCCGACATTTGCTCCGAACCGCACT
>JBAZXL010000053.1:0-20854 GCA_041659825.1 Hyphomicrobium sp. | reverse complement strand
TTCCCAGCTGGGCCATCTCGTGGACGCAATCGGCACTCGTGTACATATCGAGGGCAAGCCCCTCATGCTCAGACCCGCAGCGGCCCAGGGGATCGGCCTGGCGCTGCACGAGCTCGCCACAAACGCCATGAAGTACGGCTCGCTCTCGAACGATAATACGGGAGAGGTCCTGATCGCCTGGTCGATCCTATCCTGCGGCGCTGCACGGCGCTTCCGCATCAACTGGACCGAACGTGGCGGCCCGCCGGTAAAAAGGCCCAAGGTCTGCGGCTTTGGCCAGACAGTGATTGAGCGTATGGCAGGCCAATTTGTCCGTGGCGAAGCTAAGCTCCGCTATCCTGCGAGCGGAGTTCGTTGGGTCCTCGAGGCGCCCGAGCAAGAGGTTGTGAGCCAATTGTGTAGCTCAACCGGGGACGCGAAATTTAAATCCTAACATCAGCCGCGAGTGAAGACCGCTCAGGGTCAACCGCGTCGCGTTGGTAACCATCTGACGGAAGAAATTGCTCCAAACCTGACGCCCAATCAAGCAGTTGGGGTAAATGCGCTCATGCTGGTTTGTCTCTCAAACAAGGAGACAAGCTATGAACGACAACGACGCGTCAATCACTGGCAAGCCGGGTCGACGTCCACCCTGGAACAAGGGCAAGATCGTTGGCCCGAAGCCCCCACTCCGTCAGGGGCATGTGTGGTCCATCCGAACCCGCCTCCAACTTGAGAAGCGCATTCGCGACCTAGCCCTCTTCAATCTCGCCATCGACAGCAAGCTCAGAGGCTGCGACGTGGTTGCGGTCCGCGTCGATGACATGGCTCCGAGCGGCTACACGTCTGACCGAGCCACTGTTCGACAGAAGAAGACTGGCCGGCCTGTCCGGTTCGAAATAACGGAGCAAACCCGCCAAGCGATAGATGAGTACCTGCGGCTAAGCGGGCGCCGGGCTGGTCAATTCCTGTTCGCAGGTCGACGAGGCCCCGACGGCGGCCTTACGACGAGGCAATATGCGCGTCTGGTCGGAGAATGGGTTGCGAGCATCGGTCTCGACCCGCTGAAGTTCGGCACGCACTCGTTGAGACGGACTAAGGCCACCCTGATCTACCGTAGGACCGGCAATCTTCGCGCCGTTCAGCTCCTTCTCGGGCACACCAAGATCGAGAGCACCGTTCGCTACCTCGGTGCCGAGATAGATGACGCCATTGAGATCGCGGAGAAAATCGACGTCTGAACTACCCGGGCAGAGCTGCCGCGCTCTGCCCGGTGCCGGTCCACCGCAAGGGGCCATTTTCTTCCATGCCTGCGCCGGTCATGCCCAAATTGCCGCTCGGCAGCTCTGAGATAGGTTTGCTGAAAGTCGAGGCGATGAGGTAAACCAGCCAGCCCCCAAACCGCACAGGGCAATTGCGGAGTTTATCCGGTCGTACCTCGTCTGCTATGTGCTCCGCCGCCGTCGGGTTGACCCGAGACAACTGGCACACCCGTCTCGGGGCGTACGGCTACTTGTCGGCTCGCCTCTACCTCAGTCTGATGCGACATCTGCACAACAGTGTTGCAAGTTCGTCATTTCCTTGCTCCCTGGCCCAAACCGTGATCGTTGCCAATATGCGGCGCACGTCGTTCTTCGTCAGTGTGACCGGCGTTGCTCGTGGCATTGGACGTTCCCTTCGCTAAGATGGGCGCGCCCTCATGATGTCGCGGGTGCGGTAGGGCGGGGATAACTTTTTCGCCCGGTCCAGTCTTGGCCGAGAGCACGAGCCAACCTGAGGTGTAGGGGACCGGAGCAAACACGCGGAGCAATCGTCGCGATCATGGCGCGTCATCCACGCCGCGATCAGCTAGTCCGACGCTCTGGCTCTCGCTCTCTGGCATCTCGTGGGGCCTGTCCTGGCACCTCTGAGAGTCGCCCTTGTACGGAGGAATCGGGTGGAGCTGTTCTGTCAATATCGATCGGTCGCCTACTTCGTTTGTCGACGCGATGCGAGCGGTGTCGTCGAGGCGGTCATTGAAGTGGAGAGCGCCGAGGAAGGGGCGGCAATTATGCGCTGGTTGGAGCATACTCCATACGTGTGCGAGTTACTGGGACGAGCGGGAAATGACAACCTCTGACGACCAACGAGATACGATGCCTGCGCCCCGAAGCTCGGGAGCTGAGAGTTGCTGCCTGAGTTCGGCGATGGGCCAGCGGCTGCGCGAAGCCAGGCAGTCGAGGGGACTGACTCAAACCGAGGTCGGCCGCGCCTTGGGCGTGTCTTTCCAGCAGATCCAGAAATACGAACGGGGCGCCAACCGGATAAGTCTCGAGATGCTCTTGTTGCTCAATGAGCGACTAGGGATCGTACTGATTAATGATGGCGTGTTGAGCGGCCGCAGGCCGTTTCAGAGCAGCGACGATCTTAACGCCATGGAGGCCGACTTGGTGAGGCACTTCCGAGCGGTGAAGAATGAACAGGTTCGGGAGCGTGTTCTCGAGTTGATCCGGGTTTTGGCCGATATGGGGTGAGCATGATGATTGATGTTGCACAGTACATCAGGGACACAAATGCTGCGGGAACTGTCGATACGGCGTTTTCTCACCTCGAAGGTGCGCTCGCGAAATTGGGGTTTGATCGGATTGTCTACTCTTTGATCACAGATCATCCCAGGCTGCGCAAGAAACGGCAGCACGGTATCGTGCGCAACTACCCCGAGGACTGGATGAGCCATTACTTTTCGCGTGGGTATGTTGACGTCGATCCGGTGATCTCGGTCATCAAACAGCGCGCCGGTGCCTTCGCGTGGGAGCAACTGGAGCGTGTAGGAGGGCGGCCACTCAGCAACAAGGAGACGGTGTTGATGCACGAGGCCCGCGAGGCGCGGCTGCTCGATGGGATTGGGATCTCATTTCACAACCCGACCGGCGAGATCGTGGGCATGGGGGTGGCGAGCAGCTCGGGCAAGACCGAATGCTCACGGAACACAATCTCGTTGATTCAACTGCTTTGCACGCAGTTCAACCAAGTGTTCCAGGACATCGAGACCGAGAGCACGGCGCATGAGCAACTGGTCACGCTGTCCCGGCGTGAGAGGGAGATCCTGACTTGGCTGGCCGTTGGCAAGAGCCGGTCGGTGACAGCCGATATCGTCGGCATCAGCGAGCATACCGTTAAGACCTACCTGCAACGCGTTTTTGCAAAATTGGGTACCTGCACCACACAGGAGGCCGTCGTGCGCGCTATTCGCCTCGGGCTGATCGCGCCGGATATCAGCCGCGGTCGCAACCTCTTGTGAGCCTGTCCCCCAATCCGGCGACAATACAAACTGCGAGCGTCAGTCTACGCTAGAAGCCCTGAGTAAGCGAGGGCACCATGGCAGAGGTAATCACGGTCGAGAACCTGCATCAGCACGGCGATGTCCTGCCTTCGATGCTGAGGCTGCGCTACAGAGAGTTCAAAGAGCGGCAAGACTACGATATTCCGGTCTTCAAGGACATGGAATATGATGCATACGATACGCCGGCTGCGAGCTACATTGTTTGGAACGATGCAGCAGGTGTGGTGCGTGGCTGCTCACGCATGGCCCCGACGGATCGGGCTTACATGATCCGAGACCTTTGGCCGGACATGATCACGCGTATTCCCATGCCTGATGGCGGCGGGATCTGGGAGTCGAGCCGTTTCTGCATCGACAGCCGCCTAGCGCCAGAGGTCCGTCGCGAGATCAAGTTCCGTATCCTCCACACGAAGCTGCGCTACGCCTTGTCTCTTGGGCTCCAGGGCATGGTTGGGGTCATGCCGCCGCCGATCTGGCGCGCGGTATTTTCGAGCAGCGGCTGGCCCATCGAGCCCATTGGGGAGGTAAGAACGCTCAACCGTGGAGAGCGGGTGGTGGCCGGCTGGATCGGGGTAGATGCCGCATATCTCGGCGCCATCGAGGCGCGGGCTGGGTTCGAGCTCAACGACGGCGAGGAGCACGTGACTCGTACAGCGCACCAGTACCTGAAGGTGGCGATCTAGCATGGATGACATTGAAAACGCCCACGACTACCCGCAGGATCAGATCTATCTGAACTGCCTGACTTATCTGGCCGCGGATGCCGAGCGAGAGGGCCGAGTTGCCGTTGCACGCATCCTCAAAGCGGCGATGGCGGACATCTACGACTGGCTGAAGTATGGCACCGACGTGGGGCCACGCGATGCGAACGAAATCATCGACAGTCTTCTGGCCGCGTTTCAGTTCTTGATCAAACTCAACAACCTGAGTTCGGAGGACCAGGCAATGGCCGTCGAAATGCTGGCGGCATTGGAGGCCCGTCGCAGCATGAACTGAAGCGGTACCTCCTGCTTGCCCCACCTACAAAACGACGGATGCTCCCTGAACCCAGGACGTTCCGCCGTCAGGGGCCTTTTTGGTGCCGCGGTGGAAAGGCCGAAGATCCGACAGCTAAGCGTCCTTCAATGCCGTCCTCTCCCACCTGTTTCCATTCCATGGCCGCCTTGACTTACCGATTCGCTGCAACACAGCTGCCAAACGGCCGCCCTTAACGCGACATTGGGCACCCCCGTGGTTCGTGACCCGCTGCCTCCGTCTATCCTACGGTAGCATTCATCACAAGCGCAGCGGGGTAGGCTGCGCCGTCGCCCTGTTCCGCACTGGGTCAAACGCGCAGGTTTCGCGTGCGATGTTCACATGACGCGATAGGTTCCTAAGCGGTCGCAAGTCGCGAATACCGCGTCGAACGGCATGCGGTGCAGCATTTCTCATTGAGGCCGGTGTTGATTTTTGATGCGCGGGGAGCACAGGCGGTCTGATGATCCGCCTCTGTCCAATGGCGCTTATGGCCCTGAGCTGCCTTTGACTCGGGTAGTTGGGACCACCAATTCTGGGTGAAGAGCGGACGTCGGCTAGGAAAAACCGCTCTGACTCTGCCCGTCTAGGTTCGAATCCTAGTCCCCCAGCCAATAAAATCAACGACTTAACCAGCGTTCAAAATCAACACAGACGGCTTGGCTCACTCCGGGCTCACTGTTTTGCCGTCTTGGATTTTGCGGGTGTTTCGGTGTTACGAGCCGCCCTTAGTCCGCTTCTAATGGCAGAGCCGACAAGTTGCATTCCGAGCACGAGGCGTGCTTGTGACCCTGATGTATGGACCGGCTGCTATTCGCAAGTGAGATCGTGCGTGGATTGCGGAAGTCGCTGATATGTATCCGGCCTGTTTGATCGGCTCGCGGGCCGTGGCCTTGATGGGAATACGCACGCGTCGTTGGTCTCATTAGCGGATAGGTTGGCAAGCAACCATTAGGGTCATCAGACTCCGAGCGCGTTTATCGATCCGTTCCAGCATTCTCTCAATCGCGAACTGTTGGAGCCTGTCGCTCAGATGGCGGCAGGCTCGAGACGGTGGATGTCGAACGCCCTGCCGTTGCGCAGAACGCTCCAAGCGATCCGCGCCAGCTTATTGGCGAGCGCGGTCGCAAGCTTGTTGCGATGAAGGCGAGGCGCGGCCTTCTGCAGCCAGGCTCCGAAGCTGAACCGCTCCCAGTTCTGCGGGCGCATCAGGATGACGTTTGCCGCCTGGATGAAGAGCGTGCGCAGGTACTTGCTGCCGCGCTTGGAGATGCGCCCCAGGATCGGTCGACCACCGGTGCTGTATTGGCGCGGGATCAAGCCCAGCCAGGCCCCGAAGTCGCGGCCGCGATCAAAGGCTTCGCCAGTGCCGATCGCAGCGACCATGGCGGTGGAGATCAGGGGACCGACACCGGGAATACTCATCAGGCGCTGACAGTTCGCCTCTTGCTGTCCGAGCTCCTCGATCTCGCGGGTTATCGTCTCGATGCGTTCATCGAGCCAGAGCCAGTCCTCATAGAGGCCGACGATCAGATCGGCCATCCGAGGTGAAATCTCCTTCTCTCGGTTCTTCAGGATCTCGAACAGGGAGTTGCGGAGGGCTCTCGATCCCGTGCGAACCGCGATGCCCTGCTCGATCAGGAAGGCACGGATCTGATTGATGGTCGCGGTGCGTCGGGAAACCAGCCGCGACCTGACGCGATGGCAAGCCTGAAGATCGAGCTGATCCTGCGTCCATTGCGATCCGCCTTAGGTCTGTTTGTGCTGGTAGAGCCGACAAGGTGCATCCTGGGCACGAGTTTGCAACGTATTGGCGTATACGATGATCGGGCAGATGTCGCACCCAGGACTTCCGACAGGCTTGGTCGCCACTCCGAGATCCGTCATCTGAAATCCTATCGGCTGAGTCCGAGCCTCATCTGTTTCTCGATCTCGATCAGTGCGAAGAACGCAGCACCGACGGCGACGATGAGGACGCCATCCGCAAGTGGTACTGGTTGTGTTCCAAGCATGCTCTGCAGCGGCGGCAGATACGTGACCGCAAATTGCGCGGCGGTGATGACGAAGACCACGGTCCAGACCACCTTTGTTCCGCGAGCAGCATCCCAGGTCAGTGATGTGCCGTGGATGTTCCGGATGAAGAAGAGGTGGAAGATTTCCAGGACCACAAGCGTGTTCATTGCCATGGTCTGCGCGAGCGCAAGAGAATGACCTTTATCGATGGCATAGTTGAAGACGGCGAAGACAGCCGCCAGGAACAGCAGCGCCACCAGCACGACGTGCCAGACCAGTTCCCCCGACAGGATCGGTGCGTTGCGGCGTCGAGGTGGGCGGGCCATGGTGCCTGCCTCGGTCGGCTCGAAGGCGAGCGCGATGCCCAGTGTAATGGCGGTTATCAGATTGACCCAGAGGATCTGCACCGCTGTCACCGGCAGGGACAAGCCCGCCAGCAGCGCCAGCACCACCACCATCGATTCGCCTGCGTTGGTCGGCAGGGTCCAACTTATCACCTTCTTGAGATTGTCGTAGACCGTCCGTCCCTCACGCACGGCTGCCGCGATTGAGGCGAAGTTATCGTCAGCTAGCACGAGATCGGCGGCCTCTTTGGCGGCCTCGGACCCTTTCAGACCCATGGCGATACCTGCATCGGCGCGTTTAAGCGCGGGAGCATCGTTCACGCCATCGCCTGTCATCGCCACCGCCATACCCTCCGCCTGCAGGGCCGTTACAAGGCGCAGCTTGTGTTCCGGGCTAGTGCGAGCGAAGACGTCGACCGAGGCGACTTCGAGTGCAAGCTGCGCGTCGTCGAGCTTGTCGAGGTCGGCGCCGGTCAGCACCCGAATGGGTGTTGCAAACCCGAACTGTTCGGCGATGGCGGCCGCAGTGCCCGCATGATCGCCGGTGATCATCTTCACTCTTATGCCCGCCGCGCGGCACTCGGCGACCGCTGCGACGGCCTCGGGCCGAGGCGGGTCGATCAGACCGACAAGACCGAGCAAGGTCATACCCTGTTTCAGCGCGTGTTCGACGATCCGGTCGCCATCCTCGATACGTTCGGCCAGCGCCAGCACGCGAAGGCCCCGCCGCGCCAACTCCTCAGCTTGGTCGTGCCAGTGGTCCGGATCGATGCCCCTGCACATCCGTAGCACGCGCTCTGGGGCGCCCTTCACATAGGTCGCGCGGCCCATCGGCCCCTCGGTCAGCACAGCCATGAAGCGGTTGCGACTGTCAAAAGGTATGGAGTGAAGCCGCCGCGCCTGATGATCGCCCCCCACCTTGCCCGCAAAGGCCAGAAGCGCTCCCTCCATTGGGTCGCCCTCGACTGTCCATTGTCTATCGCGGTAATGAAGAGCAGCATCGTTGCACAGGGCTGCGGCGCGGGCGAGGCGCGACAGGTCGCCTGCGGGCATTATCGGTCCTTCGGGCGCATAGCCTGCGCCTCCGACCTCGAACGCTCCCTCCGGTGTCTCAGCGGCGACGACGACCATTTCGTTTCGGGTCAGCGTCCCGGTCTTGTCGGTGCAAATCACCGAGACTGAGCCGATCGCCTCTATCGCAGGCAGGCGGCGGACGATGGCGTTGCGCCGGGCCATCGCCTGGACGCCGATTGCCAATGTGATGGTCATCACCGCTGGCAGACCTTCGGGGATCGCCGCCACGGCGACTCCGACCACGACCATGAACAGAACCGAAAAGTCGTGATGCCCGACGAAGTAGCCGTAAAGGAGCAACAGGGCCGCCACGAGCAGTATGAGGAACGAAAGCCAGCGCGCGAAATGATCCATCTGCGCGACCAGCGGCGTGGTGAGTTGCTCCACTCCGGTCAGTAGACCGCCGATCCGTCCGATCTCGGTGGCATGACCGGTCGCCACGACCAGCCCGCGCGCGGTCCCTTGCGTGACGAGTGTACCCGACCAGAGCATCGACCGCCGGTCGCCCAGGGCAACATTGGCTTCGACCGGATCTACGGCCTTTTCCACCGGAACCGACTCGCCTGTCAGGATCGCCTCCTGCGCGGCCAGCCCTCTCGCCTCGAAGATCCTCAGGTCCGCAGGCACCTTGTCGCCCGCTTCCAGAAGCACGATGTCTCCGGGCACAAGATCGGCACCGTCAACGGTCACGCGCCTCCCGTCGCGCAACACGGCGGCGCGAGGGGCAAGCATGCCGCGGATTGCGGCCATCGCCGCTTCGGCTTTGCCCTCCTGCAGAAAGCCGATCACCGCGTTCGCCAGGACAACGGCCAGGATCACACCGGTATCGACCCAGTGTTGAAGGGTCGCCGTCACCGCGGCAGCCCCCAAAAGCACGTAGATGAGGACGTTGTGAAACTGCGCGAGAAACCGCAGCAGTGGGCGACGCGCCCGATACTGCGCCAACTCATTTCGCCCGTGTACCTCGAGCCGTCGAGCAGCCTCTGTGGCCGTCAGGCCTTCAGATCGGGCGTCGAGAGTCAGGAAACACGCTTCGACGGGCAGAGCATGGGCTTCGGTCAATTTGCATCCAGTGATGGTTTTGTTTAGCTTTTTGGCACGATGCCCAGAGAGATTCGGTCGCAGTCAGCGAATGTAAGGTCTCTTTCCGACTTGCCCTGAATGCTATCGAGATAGTGGGTGAGCTCAAGGATGCGCAGGTGGGCGCGGTGGTAGCCGGGCTCGAAATCCTCGCGTTTCATTCGCTCCGCGTACTTCGGCATATGCATGGTGTCGTGGCCCTCGACGGGACCGTCGCCGGCAAGAATCTCGAAGGCGCGCCGGAACGGAAACACGCAGCCATTCCGCTCGGACATTGTCGTGAGATCGGCAGGCTTTTTGAATAGCTTTCCGCCGAGGTCGCCCCCACCTCTTGCGTCCGCGCCATGACAAGCTGCGCAACTCTCCTTGAAGTCCTCGGCACCTTCCTCGATGACCTTGGTCCATGTGGTGGAGCCTGCAGCCGCGATGCGGGTGAGGCTTGCGAGGTGTCCTAGCGCGACCAAGAGAATTGCCGCGATCTTCAGTATCCAGGGTGAGGATCGCATGCCGCAATGGACGCGCCCGGAACGGTGACGGCGGATTGGGGTTTGCGGATCGGCATCGTCTTCCTCCTTTCAACTCGGCTTTTGAGCGGCCTGAATGCCATGAGTGCGGTTCAGCGCGCGATGGTCACCGAACACGGCGCGCGGTTTGCGACGTCGCCGGAAACCGACCCGAGGACGAGGCGCATTACAGCGCCCTTGCCGCCCGAGCCGATGACGATATGGTCAAACCCCTGCGCTTCGGCCGTATGAGAGATGGTACGCGCCACATCGTAGCTTTCGGTCACAATGGTCGCGACCTCTTTCGCACCTGCGGATTTAGCTTCCTGCGCCGCATCGGCGAGGAGCCGTTCCAGTGCGGCAGGGGCCCAGAGCATCGCGGCGGCGTCTTTGCGCGTATAACCGCCGATACGCTCGTTCACGGCGAGCAACGTAAGGCTCGCGCCCATCGCGCTGGCAAAGGCCCCAGCTATGTGAGCGGCCTTCTTACTGTGTTCGCTATCGTCAACGGCACAAAGGATCTTCTTCATCGTGGCTCCTCTCCGTGGCTCTCGCAGCTCGCCCCTAGCCTCCAGAAACAATATTAGAATGATGCCATGGGGTGCAGTTGAGCCAAGTCAAAGGTTGCCCATCGGGGCGTCCCACGCTTCTATTGTCAGCACTTCAGCAGTTTTGCCTAAGGGATAAAATGCAACGTCACCCTGCACAGATGTAACCGAGGGAAGTCTGATATTTTCCGAGCCACGGCTCCAGTCCGCTTCTAATGGGCCGAGCCGCCAAGTTGGATTCTGAGCACGAAGAGTGCTTGTGAACCAACTCGGACTTCACCGCTTGCAGCATGTAGTATCGCGTTGCCTCAGTTAGGCAGAGGAACCGGACATCGCACATTAGCACGCTTACGTCAGGCGTTCGGATGGGTGTCGTCGACAGGCTGCTGATCGAACACCTTTCTCCCAGTAAACATTGCGGAGACGATCCCGCCGCCTTCGCGCAACTCTGTGACGACCACGCCAGCAATGTGTAGGACCACGGCGACGAGTATGGCGTAGAAATTCCAATAGTGGATGGCAACGAACGTCGATCGGAACGAGCGCATCGCGTCCCAAGATACAGGGTCAATGCCGGTCTTGTTGTACGGGATGATAGTCGAAGGATCGACTCCTGGTGCGGCGATCCAACCCGCAATCCAGTGTCCGAAGGGCGGAAAGTAGATATCTGTCCCCGCGAGCACGAGCCCCGTGATGGCTTGCGTAAGCAGCAACAAGAGCAACAATGCCACCATCGCACGTGCCACCGGGTTGTGGCCAAGATAGGGGCGCACATCGCCGCGGACCAACTCGGTGAGGTAGCACCTGCAGCCGGTGAGGTAGCCGGAACGGAACGGCAGGATGGCCGACCATCTCGCGTGCGGACTGCCCACAAACGCCCAGACGATGCGCCAAACCAAATTGAGCGCGAAGACATAGCCCACCCAGACGTGGACTGTCTTCAGGAGGAGCTTGCCTGGGTCTG
Organism: Hyphomicrobium sp.; assembly: GCA_041659825.1. Lineage (GTDB taxonomy): Bacteria > Pseudomonadota > Alphaproteobacteria > Rhizobiales > Hyphomicrobiaceae > Hyphomicrobium_C. The sequence goes on along the minus strand of JBAZXL010000053.1, from coordinate 10,013 downwards.
TGACGCCGAGCTCCTTATCGTAGAGAATGACAGTACCAAGAGCCGCCAACGTGACGACACAGATGACATTAATCCAGTGAAACCACCGGATCGGCGCGTCCCACACTCGGTAATATTGAAGAGTTCCCTCTGACATATTCGCGGTCTCCTCGAAGGATCGACAGCCCCTACGTTGACATTAGTGACCCAAGGCATGCCGGCGTCAATGCGGTTCCCGCCTGCCTGTTGCCGCTCGGGTAAACCAGGTCACACCGACCAGAATGCGCCAGTCCCAGCCATCCTAGAATATGGCGATGAGCCCGCCCTCACTCGACTCGTCAAGCACCAACGTGCGACCATAAGAGTCGAGCACCTCTTGCACGATCGCCAAGCCGAGGCCCGTGCTATCGCCACTTTCATCGAGGCGTTTGCCGCGGGTCATGACAGTTGCCCGGAGCTCCTTCGGAATTCCAGGTCCATCGTCGCCGACAGAAACGCGACCATCGGCTAGCACTCCGATCCGAACTCGCGCGCGAGCATGCCGAGCGGCGTTCTCGATCAGATTACCGAGCACCTCGGCGAGATCCGCCTTGTCCATAGGCACCAGCGCGTCATCCGCGAACTCGACTTCAAACACCAGTCGGCTGCCCTCGGTCGTGCGCCGTTGAATGGCAATCAACGTTTCGACGAGCGGGCGAAGCGGCGTGCTCCTCGCCGCGGCCGGATGTCGCGAGCCGCGAACGCGGGCGCGTGTGAGCTCGCGCTCAACATGCCGGCGCATTGCCTCTCCCACCGACTCGATACGGGATGCCAGCTCATGGTCGCCCTTCTCACCGAGTTCCCGGACGTCCGCGGCGAGCGCGGCGAGCGGCGTCTTGAGCCCATGGGCCAAGTCAGCTGCGTGGCCGCGAGCACGCTCCAAGTCTAGCGCCTGCGCGGCGAGAAGACCGTTGATCTCGTCCACGAGGGGTGCCACCTCGCTCGGTGCCGAACCGTCCAGCAGGGTCGAACGACCTTGTCGAATGGATGAAATGCCCTCCCGTACACGAGCGAGTGGCTTCAACCCGAGCCCGATTTGCATCCACATGGCAGCGGCAAGGACTAGCCCAAGTAGGCCGAGCGCCGGGACAAGATCACCGGTGAAGCCGCGTCGCGCTTCGGCAATGCGCTTGAGGTCCGCCGCCACCGCTATTCGAAAGGGAAGCGACTGAGCGCCGACTTTGAGAAGCACCGTTCGCTCGACCGCGATAAGCTCGCTGCCCCCAGGGCCCTGGATGCGGTGATGATGCACTTCACTCGGCGCAAGTACATCTCCGGGAAGCGAGAGGCTCGAATCCCAAAGCGAGCGCGAGCGCGTGAGCCCTGTGGCCGTTGAGCTGATCTGCCAGTAAAGGCCAGAAAGAGGTTCTGCAAATCGCGGGTCGGGTGGCTCGCGCCGGAGTCGAGGGTGGCCCGCGGGGTCAATCTCAATCGCCGCAAGAACGAGGCGCAGATCGGACTCGAGATCGTTGATAAGCGAGCGCATCAGGTGGCGCTCGAAGAGCAAGGTTAAGCCGAGGCCCGCGATGAAGAGGGCGGAGATGATCGCAACCGCGCCGCCGGCAAGAAGCCGCAAACGCAGCGAGCCAGATGTCATGTGGCGGGCTCTTCCACAAGATAGCCGAAGCCGCGCCGTGTCTTGATGACGTCGCCGCCAATCTTGCGCCGCACCCGAGCAATCAGGGCTTCAATCGCATTTGAGTCATACGCATCCTCTGTTCCGTGAATGTGCTCGCTGAGCTCTGCCTGCGAGACGACGCGGCCCTGATTGTGCATGAGATATGCGAAGGCGCGGTATTCAAGTGGGGCGAGATCAATGGGGATGCCCGATACGCTGACCCGCATTTGCCTCTCGTCGAGTGCGACATCACCTGCGATGAGAATGGATGATGCATGACCGCCGGAGCGGCGCACGAGCGCGCGCAAGCGCGCGACGAGTTCCTCCATGCGAAAGGGCTTCGGCAGGTAGTCGTCGGCCCCAGCGTCGATGCCCTCGACGCGCTCCATCCAGCTTCCACGTGCGGTGAGCGCAATGACAGGGACGGTGCGCCGCGCCTCGCGCCACCTCTTGAGCACGGTGAGGCCATCCATATGCGGTAAGCCTAGGTCGAGCACGATGGCATCGTAGTCTTCTGTGTCACCCCGAAACCAGGCGTCCTCGCCATCGGAGACGGCTTCGACGAGAAATCCTGCCGCGCGTAGCGCCTTGCAGACGTCGGCAGCGATACGCGCATCATCCTCGACGACCAGGACACGCATTACTTTTCCTCAATCTTGAGCACCTCGGCCGTCGCGGCATCGACGTAGACCTCGACCAGTCTCCCCGTGCTCTTCGCGACCCGAAACTCGTAAATCCACGTCCCGTTCCTTGCCTCGATCTCGACCCCGACAATCTCACCAGGAAGCTGCGGGCGCACCGCATTGAGGACGTCGACCAGCGGCTTGATCTCTCCTCGCTCGACGGCACCGCGTACGGCCTCGCGCTCGGAACGATCATCGTCGCTCTCCTCGTCGTCGGCCCCAGCGGGTGTGGCCATAGCGAGAGCAGCAAGAAGGACCAGGGCGTATGGGCTAGTAGCAAGTCGGCGCATTGGACGAATTGATCTCACACAAGAGTCTCCGGGGAGCAGGATACCCGAGCGAAGCTTACGAAACGCTGATTTTCCCCATCAGCACCCCGTCACGAGGGTTCAGCGAGTATCCGGCTCATGGCGTCCGGACATCCGGCGTCGGAACCCATCGATATCGATGCGCAAGATCGCACTCGCAACCACCTTCGCCATCTTGGCAGCCGCCACCCCGGTACTGGCCAGCGACGACGAGTCCTGCACGAAAGCTCCAAAGGAGCAGTGGCTCACGGTTGACCAACTCAAGACCAAGCTCGGCGAGCAGGGCTATACCGTCGACAAGATCAAGATGGAGGACGACTGCGCGGAAGCCAAGGTCAAGGACAAGGACGGCAAGACCGCCGAGCTGTATCTAGATCCCGCGACCGGCATCCCCGCGAAGAAGGACGACTGAGCGCGCAGCCTGACCGCATCTCTCGACGCCGACTTGACGGCAAAGAAAGACAGGAGTTTCACAATGACCAAGACCCTCATCGCGACCGCCATGCTTCTCTCACTCACGGCCACGGCATATGCCGAGAGCTTTGGGCAGCCCTGCACGACCGAGCCTAAGGCGAAGTGGATGCCGCTCGAGGCGATCACCAAGATCGTCGAGGACCACGGCTATAAGGTTTCCAAGGCGAAGATGAAGAATTCATGTGCTGAGGTCTACGCCCGCGACGACCAGGGCGTGCGCGTCGAGTTCTTCATCGATCCTTCGAGCGGCAATCCTGTAGGCACCAGCTTGAAAGCTCCGAGAACCTGAGTGCCGAAGGTTTCTATCGCTCGAGATCTGCCGGCAGCGGCTCCCCCCTGCCGGCAGGTTACCATCGATCCAGACGGGACAAATCACCATGACGACGTTTGAGAAGATACGCCTTTCGCACGCTGCTCTCGCCGTTGGCTGTGTTCTTGCGTACTTTACGGGAGAGGCGGGCATCGTTCACGCGTGGATCGGCTATGGCGTGGCTGCGATTATTGCTTTGCGCCTTGTCTGGGGTCTCTTCGGTCCGCGTCAGGTCGGCATCTCGCGGCTTGTGCCCACGCTCGAGCAGGTGAGTGCTATTCGTTGGCTCGATCATCCTGCGGTGAGCAAGATCCTGCTTTCCTCTATTATCGTCAGCCTACTTGTGGTGTCGGGTACGGGGATCGCGCTTGGGCCGGGAGAGGGCGAGGGAGGTCGCGAGCACGCGGCGCTTTCGAAACCTGTTTCGCAGCCGGCAGTTCAAGACGCTGGTGGGCTGTCTCAAGTCTTCATTGGTCCGGCGCGTGCCGACGACGATGAGGAGGGCGAGGAGGACGAAAGCGGGGAGTGGATCGAGGAGATCCACGAGGTCTCTGCCAACCTCCTATTCCTCTTCGTCGGTCTGCATGTTGGTTATGTGCTGCTCTTCAAGCGCAAGCTCGCCTTCTACATGCTTTTCACCGAGACGCCGCCCGCGCGCGGCAGCTGAGGTATTCTTTCGAGATAAAAGCAGAACGTGCCAAACTGCAAGAGAACCAAGCCGGCGGCGCAGTGCCGCCGGCCGCAACAATGAGAACGCCATGAGTAGACTTCACACCCATCCCGAATCTCACCTCGTCGAGCGGATCGGATGGCTCCGAGCCGCAGTGCTCGGAGCTAACGATGGCATTGTCTCGACCGCGAGCCTGATTGTCGGCGTTGCAGCCTCGTCGGCCGCGCCAAGCGACATTCTAGTAGCCGGCGTCGCTGGACTTGTGGCCGGCGCGATGTCGATGGCAGCAGGTGAGTATGTCTCAGTCAGCTCACAATCGGACACGGAGCGGGCCGACCTCGCGCGCGAGAGCAAGGAGCTGCAAGAGAACGTAGCCTTCGAGCGCGAGGAGCTGGCGCAGATCTACGTCAAGCGCGGCGTCGAATACGGTCTGGCGCTCCAAGTGGCGGATCAATTGATGGCCAAGGATGCGCTCGGCGCACACGCGCGCGATGAGCTTGGCATCTCGGAGGTCAGCACGGCCCGGCCGGTGCAAGCAGCCCTCACCTCCGCCGCGACGTTTGCCGTTGGCGCCGCAATGCCGCTCGCGATGGTTCTCATAGCACCCATGAGCATGCTGGTCCCTCTGGTCTCGGGCGCCTCACTGGGCTTTCTCGCATTGTTAGGTGCGGTTGGCGCCAAAGCCGGCGGCGCGGATGTGCTCCGGGCGACCGTACGCGTGACGTTCTGGGGCGCGCTCGCGATGGGGCTTACGGCCGGGATCGGAGCGCTCTTTGGGACGGTCGTGTAGCACGCACACGCGGCCAAGCTGCCGCGTGTGCGTCTTCGGCCCTCTCGACGAACTAGGGCTGCGGTTGCGGGGTCGAGGCCGAGCTTGGTGGCAGGATTGGATACGTCACCTGCGGTTGCTCGCCTGTCAGTGATTTGAGATATCCCGTGATTTGCGTAATCTCATCATCGGAGAGCTTTTGGCCGAGCTGGCTCGTGCCCATGACAGCGACGGCCTGACGGAGATCCCAGGCCTTGCCGGTGTGAAAGTATGGCGGTGTAAGCTCGATGTTCCGCAGTGGCGGCACGCGGAACACGTACTCGTCGCTTGCGGTCTTCGTGACCTCTAAGCGGCCCCTGTCACTGGGCGGGAGGAGATCAGCACCCGGCTTCTCGATGACGCCAAACGGGGCATACATCTGGCCGCCAACGTTAATGCCGGCGTGGCATGTGACGCATCCCTTGTCCATGAAGAGCTTCAAACCCTCCCTTTGCTCGCCATTGAGTGCATTGGCGTCGCCGCGGAGGTACTTGTCGAACGGAGCATTCGGGGTGATGAGGGTCGCTTCGAACGCAGCAATCGCGCTGACGACGTTCGGCACGGAAATGGGCTCCTTCACACCCGGATACGCGGCCTCAAACAACTTTGCATAGCCGGGAATTCCCTTGAGCATCTCGATCGCATGCTCGTGGCTTATGCCCATTTCGATCGGGTTCTGGATGGGACCACCCGCCTGTGCCTTGAGGTCCGCCGCGCGGCCATCCCAAAACTGCGCCACATTGAACACGGAATTGAGTACGGTCGGTGCGTTGCGATTGCCCTTCTGCCAATTGTGTCCGATGGAGGTGGAGAGCATGTCCACGCCGCCAAGACCAACCTGATGGCAGGTATTGCAGCTGATGTTGTGGCTCTGAGACAGGCGCGGGTCAAAATAAAGCGCCTTGCCAAGCTCCACCAGCGCGGGGGTCGCATTCACGTCTTTAATCACCGGCGGATCAAGAGGGATAGGCGTGAAGTGTTCCTGCGCTTGCTTCATGATCGGATCATCCGCAGCGAAAGCAGATCCCGCCATACCGAGAATGAGCATTGCGAGGCCGGAGACGACATTGGATGCAGTGAGTGTCGGCAAACAATGTGCATGGCCGCCTCTTGAGTTCGTCAGTAAACGCATGGCGTTCCTCCTTCATGCTGTCGCGGGGAGCGTTCCTCTCCTCAACGCCGGGCGACCCCTATCAGCTCCGCCTGAAGGCGAGCTGAAAGCGGCATTCTCCTGACCTGCGGCTTTTGACGATGTGATCGATTGCGGCGTATTGCGTTGACAGAATGACAATTCGATGACGGCACGTGTCAGGCTCGCGACGACGCCGCCTTGATAGCCTCCGCTTTCCAAAGCAGCCCGATCACGGCTGCAAAGAGAGGAAACACAGAGATGTCAAATGCGATTATCGGCATGAAACCCCATCGCGTGCCAAACGGCGCTACGACGGCATTTCCCGCACTTGCAGTCATGCTAGACGAGGCGTCGAGAATGAGCCCCGCCTCAGCCAAGTGGGCCAATGTTCTGGAACAGCTCGGTCTTAGGAAAATCGACCTATTTATGTTTGGTCTGGCCGCGATCTGGTGCGCAGTCGGCGTTGCCAAGATCATACTTCAGTTCTGACACGGAGGATGGGTGTCTGTCCTTCGTTGGTTCACCCTCAGGGGCCCAATGTGTGCTTGACCGTGATCAAAGCTGTGGTGCCCGAAAAGTGCCTAGCGTCGAAGTACGATTATTCTGAGCCAACCGCGAAATTCGGTCACAAGGAAAATCAGACATGAAACGCAATTCACGCTCCCTCACGGTGGCGTTGATCAGCGCCATCGGACTTGGCGCCGGGGCGGCACTTGCCCAGCAGGGCCAGCCGCAGATGCCGATGATGGGTTACGGGATGGGACAAGGCATGATGGGCCACATGGGGATGGGCATGATGGGTCCTGGGATGCAGGGGATGATGGGGCCCGGCATGATGATGGATGTCGGCCCCATGATGGAGGGACGCCTCGCCTACGTGAAGGCCGAATTGGGCGTCACCGACGCGCAGACCGTTGCCTGGGACGGCTACGTGAGCGCAGTCAAATCCCGTGCAACGACCATGCAGGGTATACATACCGCGATGATGCAGGCAATGCAGGCGGGAACCGCGATTGAGCGCTTGGATGCTCACACCAAGGCGATGGAAAGCATGGTTGAAAGCCTCAAGGCTTTGCAGCCCGCAACCGAGGCGCTCTACAAGGTACTGAGCGACGACCAGAAAAAGAAAGCGGATCTATTGCTCGGAATGGGCTGTTGCATGATGTGAGCAATGGACCCGCTCTGCGTTAGATGGAGGCTACAAGGTGATGCATAATTGGTGGGCTGGTGGGGGCTGGGGCATGGGCTTCGGCTGGGTGTTCATGCTGCTTCCTTTGGTGGTATTTGCTGGTCTCGTCTTCGTTGTTGTTCGGCTCTACGACAGCAGTGGGACCCGTGAATCGAGTCCGTGGACAGCGCGCGAAATCCTGGATGAGCGGTTCTCGAAAGGTGAGATCAACCGGGAAGACTACGAGATGAGGCGCAAGGCGCTCAGCGGCTAACTTGTCCAATGGCGGCAAGACTTCAGGCGAACGGGCTCTGTGCGGCGGATGTTATGTCGAGCGTGTGCCCGCCGCCGTCAGAAACAACCGCGGAGAGTCAAACCATGAGCTATTACATCGCAAAAACTCTGCAAGTGTCGTTCGATGCCGCGATTGAAAAAGTCACCGCAGCGCTGAAGGACGAAGGGTTCGGCGTTCTCACCGACATCGACGTCAGCTCGACGTTCAAGACGAAACTCGGGATTGAGTGGCGGCCATATCGCATCCTCGGTGCATGCAATCCTCAGCTCGCCCACCGCGCCCTGCAAGCCGAAGACAAGATCGGCGTCATGCTCCCGTGCAATGTCATTGTCCAAGCGCTCGCTAATGGCGAGGTAGAGGTGGCGGCAATCGATCCAACAGCATCGATGGAGCGAGTCGGCAAACCTGCATTATCGGAGCTCGCCGAAACCGTACGTAACAAGCTGAGTGCGGCCTTGGCGCGATTGTAGAGTTGAACATCCCCTTGGCCGCTGCATAGCCTACCCACCATACCCAACCAGCGCCGCTGGATAAATTGTCTTGCAAATACAGAGCCTTACCATGTAATTTGTAGGGCAGGAGCTTTTGCTACCCCAAGGCCACCGCTAACTCGCATGAGAAGGCCCTCTCCATGACGACCGGCCGTCCCGCGACAACATGGCCGTGATTGCGGGTCTCACAACCGTTCGTCGCAAACATGTCCCGAGGCAGTTGGATTGAGCTTTCCACTGTCATCTGGAGTAAGGAATTGAGTGACCGTGATAGCAGCGAACTTCACCTTGCATTCTGTTCGCTCGACCTTTCACTGCAGACTAAGTAGCGCTCGCAACGAACGGCATTTAGCGTCGCAGCCAGAATACTGAATGAGCGCTAGCGTGCGCAGTTCATCCCCCTGCCAGTACGAAAGTCTGCGGACGTCCTCGACGCCTACTCGCCTCCCCCCGCCGTCGGTTACCAGCATGATTTCATCATTGTGCTCGTCGTGGAACCTGGCGATCATGCCGCTGACCGGGTCGGCGCCAACTGCCAAGAGCTGGTCCCGTGCGGCCGGTCGTGCCCTGACCTTGCCACCCGGGAACGGCCGTGGTCTGCTCGGCCTTGCGGACAACGTGAGGTCAAGGATGGCACCCGACGAGACCACGACTGCGGTCGCGGAGATCAGCCACGATTTGGTGGAGCCCGTCCCCAACAATATGGGCGAGTGGGCGGATCCTCGCAAGTTCAAGGTCTTCATTTCCTATTCGCGCAAGGACCTCGATTACGCGGACTGGCTCCTTGCGGCGCTCAATGAGCGGGGCTTCGAGGCATATCTCGACCGCAAGGACATCGCCCCCGGCGAACCCTGGAAGGAGCGCCTCGGCGGGCTCATTCTCGCGGCCGACACCATCGTGTTTGTTCTCTCGCCCGACTCTATCCTCTCTGAAATGTGCGCATGGGAGGTGGCGGAGGCCGAGCGCCTGTCAAAGCGCCTCCTGCCCGTCGTCTGGCGTGCGGTCGACGAGCGCGCCACGCCCCCAGGCCTTGCGAGACTGAACTGGATCTTCTGCAACACGCAGGACCAGGTCCCCGCCGCGCTCGACACCCTGGCGCAGGCGCTCAACACCGACATTGTCTGGATCCGCGAGCACACACGCCTCGGCGAGCTCGCAACACGATGGCAGGAGCGCAACGCAACCAGCGCCCTGTTGATCCGCGGCAACGACCTCGATGAAGCCGAGCGATGGATCGCCACGCGCCCGACTAGCGCGCCATTGCCGACCCCGATGACGCAGCGGTTCATCGCCGAGAGCCGGCGAGCCTCGACACGGCGGCGAAACCTCTTATCGGCGATTTTGGCCGCGGGGCTGTTCGTGGCAACAGGGCTCGCGGGACTGGCCTATTGGCAGCGCGGAATTGCGGTCGAGCAGCGCCAAATCGCGCAGGACAACGAAAAGCGAGCCGATGGCGAGCGGGATCGGGCGCTGTCCGGCCAGTCGCTGTTCCTGGCTGATCTCTCCAAACAGCAGCTGGCCAACAATGATGTCGCAACCGCCGTGCTGCTGGCGATCGAGTCGGTTCCCGACACTGCAGGCGACGTGCGACGTCCCCTCATTCCCGAGGCGCGGCAGCAATTGCAGAGCGCCGCGCGCACGCTCCAGGAGCGCGCGGTTCTCTCAGGCCACCATGAGTACGTCAAAACGGCCGAGTTCAGCCCTGATGGTCGCCGCGTCCTGACTACATCGGGCGATCAAACCGCGCGAGTGTGGGACGCCGAGACCGGACACGAGATCAGTGTCTTGAACAGCGATGCAAAATATGAGCTGACCGGTCGCCTGTCCGCGGCGTTCAGCCCCGACGGTCGCTGCGTCGTGACGGCGTCGTCCGACCGGACAGCGCGCGTGTGGGATGCAGAGACGGGAAAAGAAATGGCTCTGTTTGGTCTTGATGTTGCTGTCTCCTGTTTGCGGTGATTCGCGAGCGGGGAGGCGGCGATGGAAGAGGCGGAGTTTCACGAGCTTGTGGCGCAACTCGGTGGGCTGTCCGAGGTTC
>JBAZXL010000052.1:0-21065 GCA_041659825.1 Hyphomicrobium sp. | reverse complement strand
GCCATAGAGAGCGGCGAGGAGCGGATCACCGACGAGGCCGTCCAGCGCTGGGAGCCCGCATTCCAGGGCGAGACCGCGGTTGCCTGATGCCGGCCACGCCGTCGCCGATGCCGGTCTGCTTCCCACCAGCCCTTGATGAGCTTTTGTCGTCTTTGATCAGACGCCATGCCGTCTTCTACAACGTGCCTCCGCTCGCCGTCTTGCATCATGCCGTGCCAAACTTGCGGTCCCTCAAAGCTGCTGATCGCGATCTCACGCAGGATCAAGCCGAAGCCTTGGCCATTATGTTCCGAACTACGGCCACAGCCGTGTTTGGCATGACCTTCGCAATCGCACCCGGGGCTACCCGCCGACTGATATCGTCGCGCGTCATGCAGGAATGCCAGACCTGTTACACCCAGCATGCGCAAGACGGTCCAGTTCTGCGCTCTCAGCTGCAAGGATGGCGCATCACATGCCCGACCTGCGACGGGCTGCTCCGCGACCCTGACGGGTTGGAGTCACAATTGTCGCCGAACCTTCTGTGGCGCAGTGCCTCGAGAGGTGAGCAACTCCTGCACCGCGAAGCGCACGACGGGTCGCGGCACTGGATCTCTCCAGCAGTCGTTGCCAGATTGCTTCTGGTCCCCCGCTTCGTTCGCTGGGGACCAGACAAGGGGGACTATCGGCGGGCGCGTCTGCTGGGGCTCGTCATCCCAGAGTTCGACCGGATTGCCCTGGAGGAGCCGACCAACATCGCCAACTCCGGCAAGCCCATCCTGCCGCTCCATCTGCGCCCGTTCCTCCTCGCCGGCGTGGCGGTCGTTCTGGAAAGCGGACCGGAAATGCTCGACCTGCTTCGCAGGCACGCCATCGGCGTCCGACGCGAACTGTTCGATGCCTTCGCAGCAGAAGCGATCGCTCAATGGGTCAGCGTACGTGCCCATTCACAGAAGCAGCTTATTTGAGAATGAGCACCGGCCCATTCTCATGCGCAAATGCTCAACCCAGTTCGGAAGCGGCCATTCTTACATTTAACTGCAAAGCGACAATGCCAAGCTGGCCCTGGAGATCGCCGACGCCGCTGTGGTGCTGGAGCGAGGGCGTATCCGCACGAGCGGTACACGATCGGACTTGCTCGCGCGGTGGCAAGAGGTCGAGGACATGCTGGCCGTCACGCATTGAGCCTCGGTCGGTCAAAATCTTCGTTCTGAACTTGGTCAGTCCATTCCTACGCCCGAATCCAAGGGGAACATCTACGGTGAGAGCGTTAGTGTGGCAGCGCTTCACCGGTACTATGCATCTCCCACGCCGTTGAGCATGGTCTCCAGACGGCCGACACTCTCAAGCACAAGATCGAAATTTGGCGCTGGCCCAAAGATCATGGCGGCCATAGCTCCGTAGTCGCGCCGGAGTGCATCGATCATCGCGTCATGGGGCGCCAACGCGAAGCTAGGCGACTGGGCAGAGGCCAGATCGTAATCTGGACGGTCGAAGAACATCCGTGCGTGGGCCACACAATCGATACCGAGCGCCCGGTCGGCAATGGCGCGGACACCCTCCTCGGACTCCATCAGCCGATGGATGTCGTAGTAGTGGCGAGATACCCGCTGATTGCCGCCGCGCAACTCACCGCGGCGCTCATACCACCGGCGCAAGCCATGCAGAATGATCACTTTGTCCCAAAACGTCCGTTGAGGGTCTACGGTCGTTACATTGGGCACGCTTAGATCGAGTCCGGGAGCATCGTCATCCACGTAGGGACGAATGATCTGCGGGTCATTGGGATCAAGCGCGGATTTGGCACCCGATTCTATCTTCACGGCAGGCCGAATATAGTCTCCCGTCGGCGTTGCCGCCGGATACCAGAGCAGAAGGGTTTGAGCGTCGTCGGAGTCTGGACGGACCTGAAAGCGGCTGGAGTCGAGATCATTTCGCTGAGCCGCGGCCCATACGATTGCGTTCAGCTCGGCAAACAGTGGCCCCTGAAGATAAGCCTCGCAAGCGGCCTGAATTGCGTCGAGCCTCTTCCTCCGCTGATTTCCGCTAAGAGCCTCCAGCTCAGCGACCGGCATGCCTTCGCCGAGATCGTCACGAAAGACCGTCACGTCAATGTCTTCGGAGAAGCGACTGATCAGGCCAAAGCCTTTTGAGAGCGAGGTGCCGCCTTTGAAAAGCAGACGCGGACCGCCGAGTGCCAAGCCATTGAAGAGGACGTCCAGGGTCCAGCAGACCCAGAAGTCTTTCTCGACATTCTGCGGCGTTGATCCAAGGCGTTGGGCCGTCGTGGAGAACAGGCCCATCCGCGTCTCGTCATCAGCGCTCAAGACTTGATCGTAGGCGGGGTTCATCGGCGCGACGCCTGTGGATCTCGCGGTAACGGAGAGATGGGCAATGACTTCTCCTGAGTGCGGCGATCGATCGCCTTAACTGGATTTCTGCTCAGCATGGGTTTCAACAGGACCTGCATCCATGCGGGCAAGGTCGACAGGCCCTCGGCCAGATCCGCGCGAAGTCCATCGCCTTGGTCTGGGTCATCTAGCAAGCGCTGCAGCCGCCGACGGAGCAAGGCACGCTCATCCTCTCGCTCGATCATGTCGCGCAGCCAATGCAGCGCCTGAACAAGACGCATCGCCGGACGACCGGCCCAATGCAGCTTGCTGGCGGCTGTGGGGCGGAAGGTGATCTCGAGGTTGCCCAGAGTGATCGGCTTCAAGCGCGCGTCGGTATGGACAATAATCTTGGCTGGCACGGCGTCGGTTAGGCCCAGATCGTTGGCCGCCGTCATCCCGTCTACGAGCACACGAATCTGATCGCGGCGTGCAACCGCATCGATAACACCGCGCGGATCGGGCGGGCTTTTCTGATTTGTGAGCTTGTTGAAACTTGGCCGATCATAAAGGCCGCGATCGATCCGACGCAGGATGTTGCCGGTGACTAGCCGCTGCAGGGTCTTATCGACCGCGTCCCGGCTTCCCAGATCGAGGAAATCAGCCGGAGTCCACACCCCGCGCTGTGGACCGCCTGAGATCCGCGCTTGGATCATCATCTTCAAATCGGATCGGCTCTCATCCATGTCCGAAATAGGTATACACATTTCGGACAAAAGGCAATTGTGCCTGTCCGAAAAATACCTACAGATTTCGGACGTCCATCATTAACGATTGCTGCGTGTCGGTGGTGCTCCCAAAACGCTCGTACAGCTGATCGCCGCGTGGCACAGCAGCAATGACGATCATTGCGAGCCGGCGGCGAGTTCGTGAATTTTCGCGCCCGGACAGACCCGCCGCGCGATCTCGCACAGATGCGGATGATGGGTCAGGTAGATCACCTGCCCGACCTGCGCCATCTCGCCGAAGAGCCGGAACGCCTCCTCGGCCCGGAAATCATCAAATGTCTCCATGATGTCGTCGGCAATGAACGGCACAGGCTGCCGCGAGGCAACGAATTCGTAGTAGCCGGCGACGCGCAGCGCGAGATAGAGCTGGAAGCGCGTCCCCTTCGATAGCTCTGCAGCCTCTTTTGAACCTCCGCCAGCTCCCAGCGCGATCAGGATCTCGTCGTCCTTCTCCGGCTGGGCGGCGAGCCCGGTATAGGCGCCACGGCTGATCGTCGCGAAGGCATGCGAGGCGCGCGCCATCATCGAACTGCGATGCCGGTCGCGATAGGCGCGCAGCGCCTGTTCGGCCGCGGCCGCACCAAGCTTTAGCCTGAGATAGCGGAGCGCGCGATCCTCGATATCGAGCAGCAGCGTGCGCTTCTCCTCCTCGATCTTCGCCACCGCGCCATCGCCGCCGACGGCCTCGACCCGGTCGAGCGCCTTGCTGTGGACAGAGAACAGGTCACGGCTGCGCTGGTCCTGATCATCGAAGCGAGCCTTCAGCTCGACAAGCTCAGCCTCCAGGGCAGTGTGATCGGCGAGATCGAGGGCAGCTTCCGCCTCGTCTATCGTGGGCAGCCGAAGCGCAGCGAGGATTTCACGCTCAGCGGAGTCGGCCTGCGCCGCCAATTCCGCCTTCTTCTCGATGGCCGACAGCTTGCCGGCGACCTCCCCCAAGGTCGCGACATCGAAGAACGCGGTCATCTCCGTCTTGCGGCGATCGTGAACCGCCAAGGTCTCGGAGAGCGTGCGTTGCCGGCTCCGGGCAGCCTCGAGGTTTTGAGTCGCGGTGACCCGCCGCGTGCGTTCGGCGTGGGCTTTCTGAATCCGAGCGCCGACTACCTGCGCCAGATCCAGGACATCGCCGGAGGACGCAGCGATCCCCAGCTCGTTGGCTAGCGCTTCAGCCTCATCGCGGAATGCGGTCTGATCCTTCTCCATCTTGCCGATCCGGTCGACGAGACTAGCCTTCTTCTCCAGCACGGGGCCGAGCTCGCTGATGGCCGCGAGGATTTCGCGAACCGTCGCGAGGGTCGGCACCGTGCCGCCCTCTCCCAACCAACAGGCCGAGCAGGTCTTGGCCCAAGAGCCGTTCCAGTCGCGATCGGCGTCCGCAGCCTTTTCGACCTCGCGTTCGCGGCTCGCCAGGTCACGCTGCCGCTCCTCCCCGCTGGCTCGCAACGCCTTCAGCTCAACCTCCCGATCGATGGCCCCCTGCCCTGCTACCAGCAGCGCCTCGAAGCCGGCGTCCGTGCCTTGCGGCAGACCAGTCGCTTCGAGCACCGCCGCCAGCCTATCTCGCACAGCCACCGCGTCGGCTTCCGCCTCACGGAGATCGCTCTCGGCCGCACGAACGAGCGCCCTTGCCTCCAGCGCCTTGTCTCGCCGGCCGAGCCATGCCTCGAACTGAGACAGCGATATGCTGTCCGACAGCCCCGAACAGGTCGCAACTATAGCTGCCGCGATCTCGCTCTGGAGGCCCTGCATCGCTGATGTCGCGGCGTCCCGAAGTTCGATGGCGCGATGGCACTCTGCCCTTGCAATGGCCAGCGCCTGGCTCACCTGATGGAGTTTTGCGACATCCGCCATATGACCGAGCCGTCCACTCGTGACGATATCGTCATGCCGAAGCGCCGCCTCGAAGCCGTCGGCCGAAGCCGTATCGAGCGTGCCCCGATGAGCGGCCCAGGCCTGCTCCCGGGTTGCGCGGATGCTCGCGGCTTCCTGATCAGAGACGAGACCTGAGATCCCACTGAGCGCGTTCAGCTCAGCCGTCAGGCGGATCTGCTCCGTCGTCAGGCGCTCGACCTCGCCGGCATGCTGATCGATCCGCTTCTGTGTCTCAGCGATCGCCAGCGTCCAGCGCTGAATCTCCGCCGCAGGGGGAGCAGGCAGGTCGACGAGTTCATTGATGTCACTGTTCCAGGGCCGCAGCTCGCCGAGGCGATCCGCCAACGTCGCGCGGGCGGCATCACGAGCCCGTTCGGCCAGCCGGCGACGCGCCGCATGGTCGTCCGCCCGCGCGGCCGCAACGGTCGCCGCGAGCGATGACATCCGTGTCTCTCGCCCCCGCCCCTTCTCCGGGTCGCCGCCGGTCTCACCTAGCCTGGCCTGGGCCTCGTCCAATCGCCGGCGAGCTTCGGACAACTCGTCGGCAGCCGATTTCAGCGCGGCGTCGATGCCGGAGCGCGTCTCGATCAGCGCGCGAAGAGCGCCCACGACCGAAGCTCCCAAAACAAGGCGATCGGGTTCTGTCTCTCCCGTGCGCTCGATCCGGCCCAGGATCGTGGAGATCGCGAATTCCGCCTCGCGCAGTTGCAGGCGGCGCTCCGGGATATCCTTCTCGGCTGTGACATGGCGGGCGCGCAGATCAGCAAGCCGCTCGACCTTGTCGGCCAGCCGCAGCGCCGTCTCGTCGACCGCGATCGCATCGAGTTGCGCTGACAGTTCCGCGATCTCCTCGGTGAGACCTTGCGCGCGAATGCCGAGCTCGATCTCGTCCTTCTGCAATTGCGGCAGTTCGTCGGCCCAGCCGCGCGGAGCGTCGGGAAGATCGGCCAAAGGCGCGATGCGCTGACGGAGCGCGCGCAGATCCGTCAGGCGCGGCAAGGCATTCAGATGGCGCTGGATCTCGTCCATGCGCGCCTGGATTCGGCTGCGGCTGACGATCGCCTCTTCGTAGTGGATGGCAGCCCGATCGCGCGCCTCGATGAGCTGGGCATAGTCAGACGCGAGAGTATCGACCCGCTCCCGCTCTGCCTTGAGTTCCGCGAGTCGGGCCTTGAGGTCCGACAGCTCGCCGCTACGGGCGCGGTACTTATAGAAGCCCTCGGCCTCGGCCTTGAGATCGACGAGGCCCTTGCTGAGATCGGCCAGACCCGCGCTCGCGGAAAACAGGAGTTGGCCGAGATCGCCCTTGCTCGACAGGATGCTTTCGCCGCCTGCCTCCAGCGTCGCATCGTCGAGCGAGAACATGGTGCGATAGGATTCACGATCGATGCCGCCGAGTTCCCCGAGGAGGACACCTTCGGCAATCGGCTGGTCGCGCGCATCGAGCAGGCTGTTCTGTGGTCGCTTGATCCGAACGAGCTCCTGGGGACCGCCTGCGAGCTCCAATGTCCCGCCGACGCGCATCGTCGGATAGGGGTGGATGAAGTTGAAGCGACTGCGCGTCTCGATCCCGAAGAGGAGATCGAGGAAACCGGCCAGGGCCGTCGATTTGCCAGCCTCGTTCGGACCGTAGACGATGTGCAGGTCGGGCTGGCCTTCCACCCGCTCGCCAAATTCGATGCGATGATCGGTGAATTTGCCGTAGCGTGTGAGATCAAGGCACTTCAGGCGCATCAGGAAATGCCGCCTTCCACACCCGCATGAAGCCGAGCGAGCACGTCTTCAGACCCGTCTCTCGCCAGGACCGCAATCTTGGCCTTGAATGCCTCCTCGTCGGAACCGAGCAAGCCGCGGCATTCCTGCGGAAGCTGCGTCCTCAGCTCCTCGGCAATGGCGGCGACCTCGGCCTGGTACGCGTCGGAGCCGATGACCTCTTGATCGATCAGACGACGCAGTTCGCTGAGTGGATAGGCCGATGAGCTAGCCACCACACCGGGCGCCCGACAGTCGACCTCGAGTTTCTCGACCCAGCAGCTCCCAATGGCCGATGCCCGGTCGTCTGCTTCCGTCTTGAGGAGATCGAGATCGCGACGGACGCGCCAGGCCAGTGGTGTTGCTCCCGTCACCTGCAAACGAGCGACGAGATGTTCCGAGGCGACATCGCTGCGCGCGTGCTCCAGCGCTCGCGCCAGCGCCGTGACGAGATCGCGCCAATCGTCGAGCCCCGTCGCATCGACGGCAACCCTCTCGAACTGCGCGATACTGGTGACCCGCTCCTCGATCCGGATCGAACGATCGTCGCCGATCGTCACCAGGGTCACAGATTTGGCGCCGGCTTCGTTGATATCGCGGCCCTGCGGCATGCCCGGCATCACGATCGCGCAGCCGCCTTCGACGACCGATCGTTTGTGGACATGGCCGAGCGCCCAGTAGCGGAAGCCGGTGCCCTGCAGATCAGCCAGGCTGCATGGCGCATAGAGATCATGTCCGGCCGCGCCGGCAAGGCTGGTGTGCATCAGGCCGATATTCACAGCGCCCTCGACCAGCGGCCTGTACTTGCCGATCAGGCTTTCGGGAGCGTGGGGCTGCGCGAAACTAAGACCGTGGACCGCGACGGGAAACTCGCGGCTGTCCCGCTCGATCGCAATCGCCTCGGCGCGGCCGCCGAACAGCTTCACGGAATCCGGCAAGGTCAGTTCCTTGGTGATCCGCGACAACGCATCGTGGTTGCCGCGGATGACGAAGACCCGGATGCCGGCCTCATGCAGCCGCCGGAGCTGTTCTGCCAGGAACCGCGCCGTCTTCATCGAGGTCTGGTCGCCATCATAGAGATCGCCAGCCAGCAGCAGCGCGTCGACCTGCTCGTCGAGACACAGGTCGACGACGCGCACAAAAGCGCGCCGGGTCGCGTTTCCGACCAAATCGGCGAGGTTCGGATCGCGCAGTGCAAGCGAGCGCAGCGGGGAGTCGAGGTGAATGTCCGCAGCGTGAACGAAGCGATACGTCACGATCTATCCCTTATCCATACTTCGGCGCCGATCGAGACGGCCCGACCCTAACTCATTCACGATCCCCGCCAACTATCTCGACAGCCAACAACCTGGCCGCGTGACGGACTCGCTCCACACGGCTAAGCTCTAGAAAAACCAGCCGGGTTACAATGGCGACTGTGGGGGGCTATGGCGGACGTAAACCTGATCGAATGGGCGACGAACCAGCCCAACTGGGCGCGTGACGCGCTGCGCCGAATCGCCACGACGGCCGAGTTTATCGTTGGGGATGAGGACCGCGCTGCAATCCTGGCGCAACTCAAACATGCGGCCAGCGGAACGGGAACACCGCCTGACTGTGAACCGATCAAGCCGGAACACCTTTCCCAGTGCGCTGACGCTGGCCCCCGCGCAGTGCTGGCGTCAATCGGACCGCTGCAAAATATCGATCGCTTGGCCAAAGACCAACAGCTGCGCTTCGCGCCACGCGGTGTCACGCTCATCTTTGGTGAAAACGGCAGTGGAAAGAGCGGTTATGCACGCATAGCGAAACGCCTCTGCCGCAGCCTATCGATCGACGAGCTGAAGGGCGACGTGTTCAAGGCCAAGCCTGACGGTCCAATGCAAGTCAAGCTTCGTTTCCAGCTTGGAGACGCGGCCATTACGGAATTGGATTGGGCGCCGGACACCAAGCCACCGGGAGCCCTGAAGCAGATTTCGGTCTTCGACAGTCGAAATGCTCGCCTCTACGTCGACCAACAAAACCGCATCGCGTACCTTCCCGTTGAGATCGCAGTTCTTGAGCACCATGGGCAGTTGTGCGGTGCCTTTGGCGCCGCGTTTACGATCCAGCAGACAGCGATTGAAAAACGTCTCAAGACGCCCCTCCCTGCTGGCTACACGCCGGATGGGACAATGCAAAAGCTGTTGGCTCAGCTCGAGGCGAAGTCCCAAACGCTTCCGAAAAAAACAGAACTCGAAAAACTGGCCGGCCTGAGCGAAGCGGAACTGGAGGAGTTAAGGGCGCTTGAGCGCAAGCTTGCACAGGATCCTGTGGCGCAGGCTGCGACCCGCCGGCGCGCGGTGCAGATCCTGGCCCGTCTCAACGACGTGCTGAAGACTCTTGAAGAGGGATTGTCGGACGAGGTCGCAAAGCAGCTAGCTAATCTGGCGCAGAACGCCAGCACGACAGCCGCAGCCGCCTTGCTGGCGGCGAACCAACAGTTTGCAGCAGAGCCTTTGAAGCTCGTGGGAGGCGACGCGTGGCGGCTACTCTATGAAGCGGCTCGCGATTTTGCCGCCCTTTCCGGCGGGCCAGTTGATAGGATTTCCGACCAGGTCGGCACACCCTGCCCCTTATGCCAGGAGCCGCTCGTCGACGAGGCCGCGAAACGTATCGCTCGTTTCAATGCGTTCGTTCAAAGCGAAGCAGCAAAGCGCTCGGACGCCGCGCGAGACGCGCTCGGGAAGGCCAGGGAAACGCTGGAAACCCTAACGGTTCCGCCGACTGACGTGGTCACCGGAACTCTCACGGCCTACGCAGGTCTTGACACTCCGCGTGCCAACTTGCTGGTACGCATCGAGGCGACCCTCACAGCCTATACGGCGCGGCGTAGCAGTCTCCTCGCAAGCATTGCCAGCGCCGATCAGAAACTGGCTCCGCTTCCATCGTCTCTGCGATCAACCTTGTCCGCCGATGTCGAAAAACTCGGCGCCGAGGCGATCCAGCTGGAGGCAAGCGCGACGCACGCCGCGGCGCTCGACGCGGATCGCGCTCGAATTGCCTTGTTGAAGGACCGTGCCAAACTCCAGAATGATTTGCCTACCGTGCTGCAGCGTCTCGCCGAGCTTCAGGAGCTCGCAGCGATAAAGGCCTGCCAGGTGCAGGTGCAAACCAGAGCGGTCTCGCTTCAGATCAGCGCCCTTCGTCGCAAGCTAGTGACTGAGAGCCTGCAGAACCGCATTCAGGCCGAGATCACAAAGCTCGACCTCAATCACATTCCTTTCCGGGTCAGCGACACCAGCGAACAAGGTCAAAGCCGGTTTGCTGTCGGCTTGCAGGGCGTGGACAAGATCGCGAACAACCAGATTCTCAGTGAGGGTGAGCAGCGGGCGCTGGCCCTCGCGTGCTTTCTCGCAGAGGTCAGCGACGAAGGTGACGCCTACGGTCTGGTCGTTGATGATCCCGTGTCATCGCTGGACCAGCGCCGGTTACGACTTGTTGCCAAACGCCTTGTCCAAGAAGCCGCCAAGGGCCGACAAGTGATCGTTTTCACGCACAATCTGGTATTTTTTAATGAGGTCGTCGCTGAAGCTTCAAAAGCCGGTGACGCAGCACCTTTGATCAAAATGGTTATCCGACGGACCGAATCTCAGGGATTTGGCGTCGTCGAAGAAGACATAGAGCCCTGGGTCGGCAGGAGCGTCAGCGTGCGAATCGCTGACCTGAGAGAGAGGGCAAGGCAACTCGCCGCGGCAACCGATTTCACCTCCGAAACCTACCGTCGCCAGGCCAAAGACTTCTACTCCGATCTGCGGGAGACGTGGGAGCGGAGTGTCGAGGAGGTCGTACTGAACAAGACGGTCGAGCGCTTGGTGCCCGACGTGATGACGAAGCGGCTAAGCGGCGTGATCGTCTCCGATGAGGACTACAAGGCGATTTTCTTCGCTATGAAGCATGTCTCGGAGCGATCGGGCCACGACATGCCTGCCGGCCGGGACATCCCCGTCCCGAGTCCCACGGAAATGCTTGCGGACGTACAGACGCTCGACACCTTCCAGGCAAATTACAGGAACCGGCGTAACGCGACCGCGAAAATCCGCAATGCACTTGAGGAACCAGCCAAGGCGGAGTTGGTCTAATCAGGCTGCGGAACTCCCAGGCATCCCGTAGGCGTATCTTGAACCGCTAGAATGATGGAATCCACACAGATGCGACGCTCTCGCAGATAAGTCCCACGGTGCACTTCCGGCAGAGAAAGCCGCCATGGCTTGCAATGGCCACAACCATCCTCCCGACTGCCAGTGCGGCTTCAAAGGCGGCCGCTTGGCTTCCGATCGTGTGCCACAATGGAGGCGATGGAGCCCGACTGTCGCTCGACGGCGAGCTTCCGGGCCGAACGCGAGTTGTCCCCATTGCTACGCCCGCGTTTTCTTCGTGGCGCCTCGCAATGGCGGGGGAGCCTATTTCGAACAGTTCGGCCCGCCGTGGACGAAGCATCCATGCACCGACGCGTCGAAAAAATACTCCCCTTTCAACGCCGAGGGCCGACCGAAGCTCAGGAACCGGCGCTCAGAGTTCGAGCGGGATGGTTGGCTTCCTCTCTTCGTGCGGAACATCGAACTCCTCGCGATCGGCGCGCTCATCCATGCGGTGACCCTGGATGACCCGACCGTACTGCATTTCGGGTTGGCGACGGAACTCGAAATTGACAGCGACCGGCCGATCTACTTCCGCCGTCTCGACGCGCCGCCAGCTCTGGCAGAGTTCAACTTTTTTCCGAAGAGCGCGCTCGAGCCCGTAACCAGAAGAGTGTTCGTGCCCTGCTCGACTGAGGTCGAGCTACGCATTCTCCTGACGAAGTAGCGCGCTGAACCGTGTAGGGCGAAGACAGGATAGAGTTCGCGATCAGCCGCCATCAGGGAAGTCCACTCCACGTCCTTTTTTCGGCAACGGCATTCAGCCGGGCGATGAAATCGCCAAATACATGCGGTGCGCGATAGCTGCGATTTGGCGATACCGCGTTGGAAGACGACAAGGGTGAATTCACCAACCCTTGCCGTAAAGTCGCCTCTTGGCTGTAGTGCAGGCACGAAAGTACAGCTTTCTGGTGAGGGGGCGTTATGCAATGCTGCGGTTGTCACGAAATCTCTATGGATCTAATTTGTAGGTAAGGCTCACTCTCGGGGGCTTGAAGATGACGGCAACGCCCAAGGCGCTCCTGATCGCTCTTGACCGACTCACCGCTCCGGTAGGAGCGGCCGCTCTCTTTGCTCCACAGATGCTGAGCCCGATGGCCGCTCGTCATGTCGAGCGAGTGCGGTCCGTGTTTGACGATCCGAACATCGTCGGTGCCGGCATTGCGCCAAAGGTGTCCGACGGTGAGGACCTGGGTGAGCTCAGCTTGGTCTTCTACGTCCGGGAGAAGCGCCCCCGGGCCGACGTCGAGCCCGCAGCCATGATACCACCCGTCGTCGAGGGCGGCGGCGGCAAGGCCGTTTTCACCGACGTCGTCGAGATCGGCGACGTGGTTCCAGAACTCAATTTCGGGCAACCCCCTCTCAGGTGTGGCTTCAGCGTCAGCCACGTCAAAGGTACCGCCGGGACCTTGGGTGCCTTGGTCTTCAAACGCCGTAAGCTCTACATCCTCAGCAATTCGCACGTTCTTGCCCAATCAGGGCTCGCCAACGCCGGGGATGCGATCATCTATCCCGGCCCTTCGGACGATGGCGCCGATCCGGAGGATGTGGTCGCGCGACTCGATACGTTCACGCCCTTCGAAGTGGACGCTGGCTTCGTGAACGCCGCCGACGCCGCACTCGCGGAGGTGCTGGAGCCGCACGCCGGAACCGCCGTGCCCGAGCTCTTCGGCGCTCATCTGCCCTTGAAAATCGCCAACCCGGTTCGCGGCATGCGGGTTATCAAGCGCGGGCGTACGACGGGAGATACCGAGTCGGTGGTCCGCGACGTCGATTTTCGGATTTTCGTCGCCTACCCCGAAGTCGGCCAGGTCGGGTTCGCGGGACAGGTTCGATGCGACCGCTATACCGACGGTGGAGATTCGGGGGCGCTCGTCATCGAGAAGGAATCCGGTTCCATCGTCGGGCTCCATTTTGCCGGGTCTGGCGCGTCCAGCATCTTCACGCCGATCCGGACGGTGATGAAGGCGCTGCGGTTCAGGTTCTAAGCCAATGGGCGATGCCGCCACCCTCAAGCAGGCCGAAGCCGCTCGGGCTAAGTTTTCCGACGATCTAGCCCAGCGGGGCGCGCATGCGATCGGTGTGGAAGAGGCCAAGGACGGTTGGTCGGTCGTCGCGTTTGTCGAGCCTGGCCGTTCGTTCGATGCTCCGGCGACGTTGAGCGTCAAACTCTTGGGACGGTCGGTTGCGGTGCCCCTCGTCGTGCAGCGCGAAGATATGGCGAAACCAGAATAAGCAAACCGGGGGGAGATCGGCATGCCCAGTTACGTCCTGCGCTTGGCCAAGGGGTTCAGCGTCGCGCGGCCGCAGGCGGTTGGTGGAGAGGCTGCGGGGCCGATCTTCGCCGTCCCGGAGATGGTCGGACGATCGTGCCGACTGGAGCCCTATGAAGCGCGGAAGATCCCCAAAATTGCTCTAGAGGCGGGGGCAGAGGCGATCGCCTATGCATCGCCCGATTCCACCTTCGCCGTGACCAAGCGCCTGATGGACGCCGCAGAGCGCTCGATCCTCATCGGCATCTATGATTTCAGCGCCCCCCACATGCGCGAGGTCCTGTTGAACGCACTGGCTCGCGGCGTTTCGGTCTCGCTGATGTTGGACATAGATTCCGACAGCGAAAACCGCGAGTTCGACAAGCTCGTCGAGATGGGCGTACGCGGGGTGCCGGCGCCGTCCTGTGCGCACGACACGATCCGGTTCTTCTCCTCCTCGCACGAGAAGGTCATCGTCATCGATGACGAATGGTGTCTAGTTCAGAGCGGCAACTACAGCAGCAACAGCATTCCGCTCAACGAGAGGGATGGCGGCGGCGCGACCGGGTTCCGCACGGGCAATCGTGATAGCGGGCTTGCCATCCGTTCGCCCAAGCTGGCCGCACTATTCACCGAGATCCTCGAGGCCGACATGGCCCTCGTTGAGGCGACACCGGAAATGCTGCGACGTCCGTTGGACGAAAGCGTCTTCCTCGTCGAGCGCGTGCCGCGAGGACCGAAGAAGCGCTTCAAGAGCGAAGCGTTCACCTTCGCCGACAAGCTCACGGTAACCCCGGTGCTCAGTCCCGACAATTATATGCTCGTCGTGCCCGACCTGCTTCGCAAGGCGCGCGTTTCGGTGCTGATCGAGCAGCAGTATATCAAGGCCAACCAAACGCACATCCGCACACTGCTCGGCGCGATCAAGCAGGCCCGGGAAAAGTCGCCGAAGCTCGATGTCAGAATCGTTCTCGGAAAGGTTTTCAACAAATCCAAGCTGAAGGCCGAGCGCGAAAATCTGCAGATCCTCGCCGACGACTACGGGTTGGAGCTCGGCACCCACATCCGTTACGTCAACACGGATCAGTTCGTGCACTGCCACAACAAGATGGTTCTGATCGACGGCGAGGGCGTGCTGGTCAGTTCGCAGAATTGGTCCGATTCCGCTGTTTCCAAGAACCGGGAAGCGGGAGTGTGGCTGAAGCACGAGGGCGTGGGCGCCTATTTCACGTCCATCTTCGAGTTCGACTGGTCTGTCTCATTTCGCGAACTGCCGGGCGACGAGGCCGAGCCGGAAATGCTCACCTCGGAGGCACTGGCCGGCGGCGGGTTCGTGCGCGTGGAGCGAGCTGATTATGAGGAAGTCTGAATCGTCGGCTTACCGGCTCGACGGCTTTTCCGTCGAGCGCCTTATGGGGTTCCTGACCCTCCTGAATCGCGATGTGGAAATCGTCATTCGTCCGAGCCGTGACGAGCAGGCCGGGTATGTGTCCGTGCGTGCAATGCGATAGCAGCATCCCATGGCATCTTTCACAGCAGCCCAGCTTGAAGCGATCGCCGAACCCACGCTTCGCCTATCGCATTGGCTCGGGGAACTTAATGCAAGTTCGAGCCAGCTTCAGGTCGGGCATCGAAGAACCGCGATCGAGCACACGTTTGCGGCACTTGACCGCCTCCACGAGGATGCGGCTGCCGTACTTCGCGGTGATTTGCTTGGTGACGAACTGAATGATCGCATGAACGCTTGGGCAAAGGAGGAACTGCTGCAAGGCTCCTACATGCGCGAGTACCATCTTTGGGAAAAGGATTGCGCCGAGTATTTTGCCAAGCAGGCGGCGAAGTGCAACGCGACCATTGGCATGAAGGCGAGGGGCGGCCAATCGTTCGTCGATGTCGTCCGAGCTGCGACCGATCGGTTTGGGGTGAGCATCGACGACAGCATCATGAGCGCGATCGGCACTATGCGGAGCAAAGTGAATGCCATGAAGCATGCACCAGGGCTCGTCATCGAGCACTTTATCACGGCCGAAGAGCATGAATCCGCGATAACCGCGATCGAGGCATTTTGGGAAATCCTCAGCCAGAACGAAGAGTATCGACAGCCTCGAAAAGCGTAGCAATGCGGAAGCAGGATTTATTTCCGAGGCAATTCCAATGCGATTGCGAGCGGCTGTATGAGAAGGTCATTGCACCCACGCTCGCTGCGTTGCCGCCACTGCCACGCAGCACCGTCGCGGAGTTCGGCTCCGTTTCCGAGTTCCTGGACGCGTGTACAACGAGCATATCGAACATGCTCGCCTACGAAGCACGCAGGTCATTCGCACTCACCCTTGGCGGTCTTTTCGAGCGGCAGCTTCGGATATGGGCGCGGTCGCATTCCGCTGCGCCGGACGAACTCAATCATTTCAACCCGATGCTCAAAGCGGCCGCCAGGAGGCATGGGATCGACCTCGGGCGCTATGACGTTGGTCGCGATATTCGGGAGCTCTATTTGCTGTCAAACGCCGTGCGACATGGTGACGGCAGCGGCACCAACGAGCTGAGAAAGACATCGAAGCACCTCTGGCCCGAACTCGCGCCCGAGGCTCATGCGCAATGCGAAGCGATGTCGATATGGAGCGAAGCCATCCAGCTCACAGATGACGACCTCAGGCGTTATGCTGCTGCCGTCTGTCGGTTCTGGGGCCTGGCAGACCGCGAACAGGGTGCGATGATCGACGCACGCACGCCCAGTGAATTTTTCAGTTTCGGCTGCACTTCCTCATAGCCGATCACGGCCGGCCGAGGATGTCCGCGATTCCTGACGGCACGCGGCGGCCAGTCAATCTCCAGCCCACACCAAATTACCGTGTCGTCGGTGACCGAGCCAGCGCTGCACGAGGTGCGGCGGGACCGAGGCCTGGCAGGCGGCGACCGCGAACCCATGCCGCAGGCCTTTGGGCATGGCACATTCACCGCCGATCTTTGCAGTCGCCATCACTACCTTGACATGCCGCCAGCCGGTCACGCGACACCACGGCCAACCTCGGGATAAACATGGCCGTTGGATCGGATGGTTTGGGAAAGCCGGTTTATCTTGTTGTTGGTAAGGCTTAGGCACGGCGCAATTGGGCTTTTGATTGCTTGACTGCCAAGGAGATGGGCACTCAATCTGTCCAAATGGCTTATGATTTCTCGAGTTTGTCGCATAGCGAGTTTGAGGATTTAGCCCGCGATCTGATCGGTCGCGAAATCACCATGCGTTTCGAAGCCTTTCCCGAGGGACCGGATGACGCAATGGACGGGCGCCATGCTTCGGCTGACGGCAACACAGTCCTGCAGGCCAAGCACTACTATCGCTCGGGCTTTCCGGCGCTGAAGTCGAAGATGAAGAGCGAGCGCGCGGCAGTCGACAGGCTGGCACCGAAGCGCTACGTCCTCGTCACCTCCGCATCGCTGACCCCGAAGAATAAAGCGACTTTGGCGGACATCATCGGCCCGTCGCTGCAAGGCCCCGGCGACATCTTCGGACCGGGTGATCTCAATGCGCTCCTACGCAAGTACTCAGACATCGAGAGAGCCCATCCAAAGCTCTGGGCGCAAAGCACGCCGGTTTTGCAATCGGTTATCAAGGAAGCGGTCAAAGAAGCGCTCAACCCGGGCACCATTCCCCCTGTTCTTGCCAATCTCCTGCCGCCCACGGAGGCGCGCCCGCCCGACGCAACTGCGCAAGCAGAGCGGGATACTATCTTTCTGATCAAGGCATCGCCTATCGACGACGAATTTGCGTTGTGGCTGGCGCCCAAGCTCGAGGCCGAAGGCTATCGGGTTTTCGCAGATATCCTGACGTTGCAACCCGGCGACCGATGGCGACGGCAGATCAATAAGGCGCTCCAGTACCGCGCGGCGAAAGTTGTCCTCGTCTGGCGCGACGCGACTCTCGCCGACCAGCATGTGCAGGACGACCTCGACATTGCGCTGGAGGTAGCGAAAGAAATCGACGATCCGCGCTTCATCATTCCGCTGCGGCTCGAACAGGGCAAGAAGGTCAAGGGTCTCGGCGACGCCGTGCCCGTCGACTTCGTCCGAGGTTGGGGCGAAGGCGTCACGCTGCTCCTCGATGCTCTGCAGAAGCAGAAAGTGCCGCGAACCGCAGGCGCTGCGGTGATCGATCCGAATTGGGAGATCTTCCGGCGGCGCGGCGCGATCCCGCTTGTCGAGGAGGCAGAGCGGCTGACGTCGAACTGGCTGCGCGCAGCGGAAGCGCCCGATGTCATTCGGTACTTCGGGAGCACCGGCGCGATCGAAGGCAGATTGCTTGATCGTGCAATCGAAGAGTTCCGCTATCCGTGCGCGCTTCAAGGTTCCGGCTTTATCACGTTCGCGGATCAGTCAGAGGTCGACACTGCATTCGTCTCCGCCGGCCGCTTCGAGCTGAAGCACGAAATCCCGTTGCTGAATTTCGTCGACAATGGCTTTCCGAAGCTCGGCATCGAACGTCAAGTCGCATCCAACCTGGTCATCGCAATGATCAAGAAGGCTTGGCTCTTGTTTTGTCGGGAAAAGGGTTTCGTCGAATATCACTATTCCAACGCGGTCGGTTTCCACGCTTCGTCGGCGCAGGCGCCGACCGGCCAACGCATTCCGTGGGGCAGACAAGGAGCCCGGCGGTCCTCGATGCTGCGCAACGTGGCTAAGGGTCACATCTGGCAGTTCGGGGTGACCGCGATGCCCTACTTCTGGCCGTTCTGGCATCTGAAACTCAAGGCTCGGGTTCTGTTCTCCGTCGACAACAACACCTCGGTGGGCCTCGATATCGACGACTCCAGAAAATTGCATCGACTGCGCCGAAGCATCTGCAAGGGCTGGCGCAATAAGCAATGGCATGGACGTATGCTGGCCTTCCTTGAGCTTCTCTCGGGCGAAAGCGCCAACATTCGCCTGGCGCTCGCCACGAACGCCGAGCTCGTGATCGAAGCCGCTCCAATGCTGTTTACCTCCCCTGTGAGCACCGCGCTTCCCGACGTTCTCGACGCCGACGAGGAAGAGGCCGATGTCAGCACGCTGGGTCGACCGGATAGCGATGACGAGGTGACCGAATGAGGTTTGCGGAGAAATCGCTTCAGGTCGAGCACTTCGACGAACCGCTGCTTGAGTTCGCCTATGCGCAGCGCAGCCCACATCCGAAGGATGGCTTGTTCCTCTACGGGCCTCACGCGAAAGCGAAGAAGTGCCGCGAGATCAGGGTCGGCGTGGTCGGCACAACGGACGGCATTGCACACTTTCGTTCGTGGGCCCGAAAGCTGAAATCAGTCGTGTCGGTTCCGCCGCCCGGCAAAGGCGAGAAGGCCGACCGGCTGCATCTGGCGAATTTCCCAGGCTTAGAGGAGGCATTCGGGATCTCCTTCGACCCGGACGAATGCAGCGCGTTGTCGATCCAGTTGAAGGACATCGATCGCGCAACGCGCATCTTCAACCTCAACGAGGCCGTCGATAAGGTCGCGCGACTCTATATCGATCGTGTTGAGCAGCACCGGCGCAACGACGAGCGCTCCGTCGACGTCTGGGTCCTTGTTCTCCCAGACATAGTCTACGAGCGTTGCCGCCCTCAATCCAAGAGAGCTGGTCTTGCGATGGAAAAGGGCGATTTCAAGAAGCGCCAGAGGGCGAGAGAGAACCTGCCGCTGCTTTCGGCCATGGGCGCCATCGACCAATCCGGCGAGGCAATTTTCGAGGACGTCCCGGACTTCCACCGCCGGATCAAGGCCGAATTCCTGAAGATCGCTCCGACGCAGCTGGCGCGCGAAACGACGCTCGCACCCGGCGCCTTTCTCAACAAGGCCAACTATCCAGTCCGCAAGACCCAGGATGCCGCGACGGTCGCATGGAATCTCGCAACCGGTCTCTACTACAAGACGCAGCCGAAGCCGCCATGGCGGCTGGCGGAGGTGCGGCCGGGCGTTTGCTACATCGGCATGGTCTACAAGAGTCTGCCGAACGATCCGGACGGGCACGCCTGCTGCGCGGCGCAGATGTTTCTGAACGAGGGTGACGGTGTCGTCTTCCGCGGCGCCAACGGCCCATGGAAGACCGGCGACTACGAGTTTCACCTCAAGGCGCCAGCGGCGAAGAACCTGCTGGCGCTTGTGCTCAAGACCTACACCGAGGAGCATGACGGCCCGCCCAAGGAGCTGTTCATCCACGGCCAGACTTATTTCAACGACGAAGAGTGGAATGCCTTCGTCGAAGCGGCGCCACCAGAGACCAACGTCGTCGGCGTTCGCATCCGTTCGACTGGCGGCGAGACGAAGCTTTTTCGCGATGGCGACTACCCGGTCCTGCGCGGAACGGCGCTGCTACTTGACGATCAGACTGCCTACCTCTGGACGACGGGATATGTGCCGCAGCTCGACACCTACATTGGGCCGGAAACACCGAACCCGCTGCACATCACCGTAATGCGCTCCAAGAACGCCAAGCCCGACATTCGAACCGTGCTTCGCGACATCATGGGCCTCACAAAGATCAACTACAACTCTTGCAACTTCAACGACGGTCTTCCTGTCACGGTTCGCTTCGCGCGGATGGTTGGGGACGTCCTGACCATGGGATCAGCGAAAGGTGAAGAGCGCCAGCCGTTCAAATTCTACGTTTGACCACTGCTTTCGCTGCCGCATCGCCGGTTTGGCTGACCGCGCCGCTATAGAATGGGCAGGGGCCGCGCGCCGAACTCCCAAGGGCGGCGATGTGAAGCAGATCGCGCCGATCAGCGCAAGCCTAGATAATCCCCCAGGCGCGATACCGCTTTCGGCCGGTGAGTTCGCGCGGCAGGCTAGCGCCGAGTTCCTTCAACATGGCCTCCACCGCTTGTGTCGAGACCTCTAGCCGCGCGGCCGCCAACTGCACCGTGACCAACGGCGAGGCGACGAACAGGTCGACCAGCTCCGCCAATTTCGAATTCCCCCTCCTCCCCTCACACCTCCGCAACATCACAACTCGAGCCAAGGTCAACCGGTCAAGATCCCCCTGCCCGAACGCGGCCGCCTCGGCAAAGGCGCCGAGCAGCCCCGCGATCCGGACGCTGGGCGCCTGATGCGGGCTCCACCGAAACTTCCCCCGCCTCAGCCCCAGCCCGAGCGCCGGCAAATGCGCCGCCGCCAGCCCCCGCTGCCGCAACACGGTCGCGGCCAACGCAAAGCCGAGCTCGCCCGCGCGTTCCGACGGCTCGAGCCAAAGCCAGGCATCGAGCGCGAGGGCCGCCGCGAGCGTGACCGGAAGGCCCCTGCCCTCTTCCAGGATTTGCTGCCAGCGCTCAAACCGCCCGGCGGCGTCATAGCCGGGATCGCGCAAAATCAGGTTTTTGCGGCCTTCGTCGGAGGACAAATCGTTCCAGGCGTCGAGCTTTTTGCGGGTCCGCACCAAGAGCGCGTCGATCTCAGCAAAGGCCGGATCGGCGGAACTGTGCTCGTCCGCCAGGTCCAAGTCATCCTCATCGACCTGGTCTTCCTCGTCGTCCCGTCCAATCCGGTCCCATGGCGCCGCAACCTGTTTCGCGGGCACCGAGGTCGTCACCCTGTCCGGCCGACCGGGTTCCGGCGGCGGCGTGATGCCGAGCCGCTGCCGCAGGGCAGTTGGGCTCAAGACCTCGCTCGGCTCGCGCCGCGCCAGGCGCCGGCGCTCGTCGAGCGTCGCGGCCGCCCGGGCGATCTCGCGGGTCGGGCTGCGCACATCCATGCCGGCGTCGTGCAGGACAAGGTCCTCGAGCGGGCACAGGCCGCCCGTGAGCCCGATCAGGGCCTGGGCCTCGAAGGCGTGAGCGCGCTGGCGAGCCCCCTCGACCAGGACGGGTTCGGCACGAAGCAAACGCTCGTCAAAACGAGCGAGCGCGATCGCCGCGGCCTCTGAGGCTTCGGCGCAGTCGCAAACCAGGGCTTGGCGCTCAGCGCGAGGAAGGTC
>JBAZXL010000051.1:0-22108 GCA_041659825.1 Hyphomicrobium sp. | reverse complement strand
TGATCGCCCATTCCGCATCAGTGAGTTCGTAGCGGCGCAGTTGTGCCATCTCAACCTCCCTCGGTTGAGAGTATGAATCACTGTTCGCGCGCGTTGGGAATCCAGTTTATGAGTTTGTGACCTAGCCTGGATTGTTCGTCAGGAAACTCAATCGATACCACGCAAAAATTTGCCATTTTGTCCCGCGCTGAATCTGCCTATTGATGGTTGGAATATGTTGATTGCTATTTCAGCGCTCTCATTCGTCGTTCAATTTTCTTATCTCTCTCACGGCGGTAAAGTCTCACGGTTTCACAAACGCATGCCGCAATGACCACCGCAAGAATAGACATCCCAATTAGCGGGTGAAACAACTTAAACAACACAAAGCACAATATCCCCGTCGCTATTATTAGGGCGGTCCACCTCGCGGTGAACCACCAATACGTTGCCATTGTTGGCTCGTCGTCTCGAGTACCCATGTCAGTTGCTCGGGTCTGTTTTTTGGTTGAAGACTTGGCACGCCGTGTCAGACGACGATCAGCTTCTGGAATTGCAACCCCGATGCAAGACCGCCCTCGATCAATCGATCATGGAGGTTTCCAGAAATGAGCAGGATGTTTGCCTGCCGATTCCACCAGACGTTCTTGCCATCTATGGACGAGGCAGGGAGCGCAAGCGGGCTGTCGAAGCGCTTGGTCCAGTATTCCCCTCCACTCTTCGAGACTCTTCGGTTGACATTTGATCGTTCGACGATCACCTCGTCGGCTCGGTCCGCGACATGGATGGAAAAATATGGGTACTCTTTCCTTTGCCCCGTCGGACCAGCCTCGACCACGAGTGGAATAAATTGATGCGCGCCCGGGGCGAGTTCTTCGATGATGTCTTTCACCTCGGGGCAGACGCAGTAGCCAGCCGCACTTATCCAGGCGGTCGGAGGCTTGTCGCTCGGAGGGGCCACCGCGCGAGATGGCCAGTGTTGCAGCCACTCTTCTGGTACTCGACCACCCCCCCCGTGTCGAAAAGCCACTTCCTGAGAGGATTGAAATACACAGGGTCGCGGTTCGGCTGAGCTTCCGTCGCAGTCCTAAGATCGAAGTCAATCATGTAGGCTTCCATCGGCGTGGTCCTTGTGGGCGAGGCTGCAGGATTGCCGGAGACTACATTGACAGCTGGCGCTGAGGACACCGGGTCTGGAGATTTTTCGAATAACCGCATCACACAACCCTCACCTCTCACTTCCCTCCGCGCCGAGGGCGAGATAGCGCAGCTCACGCTCGGCAAATGCTTTCCGCCGAACGGTGCGATCACGTGCACCACCCTTGTCCGCGTTCTCGCTCGTCGAACGGCACGTGGTCTCTCGGTAGAGAAACGTTCGCCGGGCGCGATGGCGAACGCCTGGTCGCAAATTCTCTCTCCGGTGTGGCCCGCCCGCGTCTTCGGCGCCCGCGCCGCCCTGGAACGTGTCCGCACCACCTAACCCGATGAGCCAGTCGTCGCCCGCCGTGCCGACGAGCGTATCGTCGCCCGCGTGTCCCAAGGCCTGCGAGGCGCCGCTGCCATTGAGATCGATCGTGACGCCGAGCAGGCCGTCGCAAAGACGACGACGGTTGCCGCGTTCACGAGACTGCGTCCGTCGCGTCAGCCGTTCCCCGTGCATCTGCCGCATGAACGTGTTGTCGTGCCAGGGCCTACGACGTGCGATTGCTGCGGCGGCACGCGCCTGAGGAAGCTCGGCGAGACCGTTACCGAGACGCTGGAGGTGATCCCGCGCCAGTGGAAGGTCATCCAGCACGTGCGCGAGAAGATGACGTGCCGGGACTGCGAGCGCATCAGCGAGCCGCCGGCGCCGTTCCACGTCACGTCGCGCGGCTGGGCGGGTCCGAACCTGCTCGCCATGCTGCTGTTCGAGAAGTTCGGCCAGCATCAACCCTTGAACCGCCAGGCCGAACGCTATGCGCGAGAAGGGGTGCCGTTGAGCTTGTCGACGCTCGCCGATCAGGTGGGTGCCGGCTGCGTGGTGCTGGAGCCGCTCTTGCGTCGCATCGAGGCTCACGTGTTTACTGCCGAGCGGCTGCACGGCGACGACACGACCGTTCCCGTCCTGGCCAAGGGCAAGACCGATATCGGCCGATGCTGGGTCTACGTGCGTGACGACCGTCCGTTCGGCGGCGGCGCGCCACCAGCGGCGATGTTCTACTACTCGCGCGACCGTGGTGGCGAGCATCCACGCACGCATCTTGCGCGGTGGTCGGGCGTGCTGCAGGCCGATGCCTATGGCGGCTACGCTCAGCTCTACGAACCCACACGCACGCCGGGGCTGATCCAGGAGGCCGCCTGCTGGGCGCATGCGCGCCGGCCGTTCTTCGCGCTCGCCGATATCGCCGAAAGCGCGCGTCGCAAGGCCAACGACAAGACGCTTGCCGTCATCTCGCCGCTGGCGCTGGAAGCGGTGCGCCGCATCGATCAGCTGTTCGAGATCGAGCGCAAGATCAACGGCCGCACCTCCGCCGAGCGGATGAGCATGCGTCATGAGATGAGCGCACCGCTCGTCGCCGACCTCGAGGCCTGGATGCGCGACGAGCGCACCAAGCTCTCGCGCGGCAGCGATATCGCCAAGGCCATGGACTACATGCTGAAGCGCTGGCCGAGCTTCACGCGCTTCCTCGACGACGGGCGCGTCTGCCTCTCGAACAACGCCGCCGAGCGTGGACTTCGCGGCATTGCGCTCGGGCGCAAGTCGTGGCTATTCGCCGGCTCCGATCGCGGCGGGCAGCGTGCGGCGGCCATGTACAGCCTGATCGTCACCGCGAAGATGAACGATATCGATCCGCAGGCCTGGCTCGCCGACGTGCTCGCCCGCATCGGCGGGCACCCGGCCTCACGGATCGACGAACTGCTGCCCTGGAACTGGCGACCGGGATCCGCCGTGAGCCGGGCAGCCTGACGATGGCCGGCATCTCGTTCGTCTTCACCATTGCCCGTGTCGCCGAGATGCTCGGCGAGGACGAGGACTGGCTGTATGAGCTGTCGGTCGCCATGGATCCCGAGGACGCCTGCCTTTTGGTGGTCGACACTGACGAGCGCATGATCCCCGCCTTCACCGAGCACGGCGTCGCGTGCCTTCAAGAGATCATCGCCGATCTGCGATCCACCAGCCAAGCGCCGCCCAAGGTCACGCCCTGAGCCCCTGCGGTGCTCACCGGAGGGTTACGGCGTCCCAGTGACCTGCGACCCTCGTCTCTTCCATTCATAGGGAGAGTCCTTTGCTGATGTTTTGGCTCGTGTCGCGGGTGTCGGCAAGAACCAGATGGTGGGTGAGGAACTCCTCCGGTGTCCGGTTGGCGAGCACGGATTGGCCGCCGGCACACCGGTCCTCATGCCCGGAATCACGCCGTCTTTGAAAAGGTCACCCACAGGAACGCTGTTATAAGAAACGCAAGTAGCAAAGCGGAACATAACGTGCCCACCTTGGCCCAGATATTCGGCCAGGTTGCGATGCCCGTTCCCAGTGCAAGCATTTCACCAAATATAAAAGTCGAACCTGAATAGGGAGTATCGAATAGTTTTTGTTGAGAAAATAGGACTGACAGCAAAAGCGCAAGTATCATTGTAAGTGCGCTCAGTTTCCCCAGCAAATCCGAGTAATTTCCAGCCACATTTGTTTCATTACTAGACAATTGTTGCGAATAGGACGCGTAGGTGTCGGGAGCTTCCAGGGACGAGAAGGTGCGATTCAAAGCATTTTCGAGACTCATTCTCTCCAGGTGACAAGATACAGTCTCTAGCGCGTGGCAATACAGGTTATCCGACAGATCAACAATCTCGTCTTCCTTGACCCCGTTTGCTTCCAAAACAGCGCGAACATCGTGCAGGTATCTTTCCATCTTATCGGATATGGTTTTTTCAAGCACATTCATGATCTGCCCTGCTCCTTTGGCTTCAAAAGAGCGTCGACATCCTGTTTCAGCGCCCCCCAGTAAGCTTCCATATTGGCAAGCCGTATTCTGCCCTCTTCGGCCAAAACATAATATCTCCGGGGCGGACCTTCTGAACGAGCCGCCGATTTAAAGCTCGACAGCATCCCTTCGCGCATCAATCTGTTGATTGCGGGATACACAGTGCTTTCCGTGAACGCCAATGCGTTGGTTTCATTTAATTTTTTGTAGATGAGATAACCGTAATCGGCACCGCTGCGGACAACGGCGAGAATGCAGAATTCCACAAAGCCCTTGCGCATCTGGGAAATCCAGGTTTCCGCCATCGTTCCTCCGTTCACCGCTCCGCCACTTTTAACGACTTGACACTACCACGCATGGCGCGGTAGTCAAATACTACGCGTTGCGTGGTAGTGACCTGTTGAAAGGGTGCATGAGATGCAGAAATCAAAATACTTGGGGTCAAATCCCGCCAAATATATCTCTGCAGAAGCCTCAATAGGATGGCATATATCTGGAGCACATTTTCGCAATATCCTGCGTATTACCGCGCTTATAATGTTTATTCTGCCTGCTTGTCACAGCGCAAACGCACGAAACGTTGACCCTTCGCAGCTGAAGGCTAAAGGCGACAGAGTGATTGCTCTTGTCAAAAAACGGGCTGACGAAGGAAAGGATGTCTCGAAGATTTTGCCTTACATGCAGAAGGTCAAGGCACTCGGTGACGCCGGGAAGCTTGAGCAGGCAGATGCCCTGCTGGACAAGATACTGGCCGGCTTACAGGCTGAGGAAATTGGGGCTCTGGCCAAAAACAAGCGGCGCGGGCCCGCATCCTCCGTTCCGGCAACTACGGGGACAAGCGAAATCACGCTGGCCGGCGCTCCGGATCACGGCATTTTCGATCCATCCATCGCCAGAGACGGCACCGGCCCGCTCTACATGTCCTTGTCCGGCGTGGCCTCCACCACGTCGGGCGGCAGCTTCGGAACGCACGCCGTCCGCACTTACCTTGCTTCCTCCAGGGACCAAGGGAAAAGCTGGCAGATTTCGGGTATCATCAACAATGATATCGAGGTTACGCTCGGCAAGGCGCCCGCCAATGGTCGCTGGCAAAGCGAGGTTTCAACCCTGGTCTTCGATGCGCATGCACCGAAGCAAGGGCGGTGGAAGCTCATCTGGCATCAATATCTCGACATCAACGGCGATCGCAAATTCGAGCATGGGTGGATCGCCTACAAGGAAGCAGAAACGCCGAATGCACTTGTCGCTGCGAAGCCCGTGAAGCTGTTCACAGCCGCCGCATACGATGCCATCAATGATACCGTCACCGGCTGGACGCGTTCTCCCATCCGCGGAGTAGGTGTGAACAAGTTGCATCAGTTTGCTCCTGTGCTCCAGGGCTGCCTTTTGATTACCGAGCCGGGCCTCTTGTCGAAGGCTGACGCCCTCTATTTGTCGCTGGTCTGCTTCAAGTCCGGTCTGGGGGGCGTCGCCAGCGACGTGGTTCTGCTGAAATGCGCGCACCCCTGCAACGCTGCGGCGCCGGGCGCATGGGCGTATGTCGGAACGGCGCTCACGCCAGCCGATTCCCAAGCTCTGGGTTTGGGCAAATTCTCCGGCTCTGGCCTTTTTTCCGATAACGGCAAGGACTACATCGTCGTTTCCCCGGTAGGCAACACTCCTGTCCCTGAAGCCTACAAGGGCTGTAACGTGTTCCGCTTCGCGGACATCGCCAGCGGCGAGATCGAACGCGAGGCCAACGGACGCCCGTCTCCCGCTACGTCCGTCAGCATGAATGCGGACAGCTTCAACGGCGCCTGCGCCTTCCTGCCTGCGGGGGCAGACAAGGGCCTGCTAATTGGCCGCGTCGATTTCGTGAAGGTTGCCAACGGAGCGGACGCGACCTTTCACATTTTCCGCTCGAACGTCTCTCCATGACAACTCAATCCGGCTGATCGCGTTCCCGCGAGCTCCGCAGCCGGGGCACTGTGACGGGCGATGCCGGCCGCTGGCGAGCATGGGGCCAGAGGCCCCACACGCAGCCAATGGTCGCGAGACTGACGCTGATGCGCAGCATGCCGAAGCCCTCGGCCGCCACTTTCGTCATCGCGAGCTTCACGCGGCCGGTGTCGAAAACCTCGCGCGCCAGTTCCTCGCGCTTTGAGCTTCCGAGACGCGAAGATCTGCGAGGAGCGGTTCGGCAAGCGCATGCATCCCTGGTCGCTCGGACGACTGCTGAAAAAGCTCGGCCTGTCGCGACAGAAGACGAGGCCCATCCACCCCGAGACAAACCCAGTCGCCGCAGCGGCTTTTAAAAAACGCCCCGCGCATTCTGAATGCAATCCGTAGACGCACTACAAAGTGCATCCGCGTTTTCTTCCAGGACGAGGCGCGGATCGGTCAGAAGGGCCGCACCTGCCATGTCTGGTGGAGGCGCGGCGAGCGCCCGCGTGGGCTGGCCGACAAGCGCTTCACGTTCGCCTACATCTTCGCCGCCGTGGAGCCTGGAACCGACAATGCCTTCGCGCTGGTCCTGCCCTACGTCAACACCGAGGCGATGCAGCTGTTCCTCGACCGCTTCGCCAGGACGATCGGCGAGGACCAGCACGTCGCGATGGTGCTCGACCAGGCGGGCTGGCACGGCGCGAAAGCGCTCGTGGTGCCGTCGAACATCACGCTCGTGCCGCTGCCGCCGTACTCGCCGGAGCTCAACCCAGTCGAGCGCGTCTGGCTCCACCTGAAAGAGCGCTTCCTCTCGCACCGCCTCCACGCCGACTACGACGCCATCGCAGACGCCGCGTCACAGGCGTGGAACCGTCTCGTCGCAGAACCAGGCCGCCTCACCTCACTCTGGTCGTATCCCTGGATACCAGGGGTCAAATGAATGGTGGGGCGGTATGAGAGAGTTCCGCCAATATGGCCTTGAGCTCATAGATCTCGATGTTTCCGGGCCGCGTTCCACCAGTGACCTGATTGCTGGGCGAGCCGTTGGCAAAGCCGCCCTCGTTGATGTACTGCGCCGGCATCGACGCCGACCAGCCCGCACCCGCTCCCCGCAGCCCCTGCGCGCCCGCCACCTGACCCACCGTGCCGTTCAGATCGCCAGGGTTGAGACCAGCCGTGTCGGTCGCCAGGTCGAAGATGCTGGGATTCCTGGCCACCGCATTGGCAAGCGCCCGTGGGTCCGGAATCGTCGCCACCGGCCGCCCGCCGCTGCGACACGCCGTGGCCCATCGCGTACGCCACCTGCGAACGGATTCGCGGCATCACCCTCCGGTATCACGGGCCCTCTCCCCTTTAAGAGGATGGCTAGAACGCGCCTATCGCTCTCTCAGACTTTCGTCCTGGTAGCGAAGCAAGGGGGAGAGGAAATAGCTGATCACACGTCGGTCACCGGTCTTGATTTCGGCCTGCACGGACATGCCCGGCGACAATGGAATCATCTTGTCACCGACGAGAATTTTCTTCGCATGCAGCGTCACCTCCGCCTTATAGATCAGGCCCTGCTTCTCATCCTGTATGGCATCGTGCCAGACTTGCTTGACGTTGCCGGGAATGAGGCCATAGCGGGTGAATGGAAACGTCTCGAGCTTCACCTCCACCGGCATGCCCTCGCGCACAAAGCCGATGTCCTTGTTCAGAATGACCACCTCGGCCTCGAGCACGGCGTCGTCTGGAACCAGCCGCATCAGCACGTCTTTGGTGGTCACCACTCCGCCGATCGTGAACACGGAAAGCCCGACGACAATTCCATCGACCGGTGCCAGCAGACGTCGATCCCCCTCGCGGCGCTCCTCGCGGCGAAGCTGTTGCTCAAGCGTTGCGATACGGCGCAACGCGTCAGCCTGGCGCTGCAAGGCATCGGCGCGGGCCGTCGAAATGATCTCCTCGCGCCGCTTGACCTTGCTTTCTATGCGGGAGTCGGCCTGCTCGAGGCTCGATCCGAGTGAATGAATGGTCGACTGGTTCTCGAGCCTTTGTTGACGCACGCTGGTGATGTCGGGAAGACGGACAAGCTGCTTCTTCTCGAGTTCCTCAAGGCCTTCCAGGCGCTGCGCAATGAGTGGGCTCGCCTGGATCGCAGCCTCTCTCTGCCCGACATATCCAAGCTTTGCCGCGTGTTGCTCGGCGATCTCCGCTTCGATCATAGAAACGGACGCCTTGAGCTTCTCCACCTCGCCGACGAGCTGCGACTGAGCCGCAAGTGCGAGCGGCCCGGCTATTCCCTCCGGCATACGGAAGGAAGCTTCTGGATGCGCGGCAAGGAGGGCCTGCGCGACCGCCGCATCGAGACGCGCCTTCGTAAGATCAGAGCGAACGGCTTCAGCGCTGGCGGAGGCCTCGGTCGGGTCAAGCTCGACGAGCACATCCCCGGCCTTCACACGCCGCCCGTCGTGCACGGAGATGGCGCGCACGACGCCGTTCTCGATAGGTTGGATGAGCTTGACGCGCGAACCGGGGACGATTTGCCCGGTGGCCGTCGCCACCTGGTCGATGCGCCCAAGTATCGACCAGGTTAGGGAGATCGCAAAGAACAGCATCAGGAGCCATAGCAGAATGCGCGCCGCTGGCCGTGGCGGGCTTTCGACCACCTCGAGCACAGCGGGCAGAAATTCGTAAGAATCGCGCGGTTTTCCGAAGGTACTAGCGAACATTTGCGACTACCCCATTGCCTGCTTCACGAGGCGAGCATAAAGCCCGCCCCTGGCCAGGAGGGCATCATGCGCGCCGTCCTCGACCACTTGCCCCTTCTCCATCACGATGATGCGATCCGCGTGACGCACGGTTGAGAGCCGATGCGCAACGATCAGCACCGTGCGCCCGCGCGTGATCTCGCGCATGTTCTTCTGGATGATCGCCTCACTCTCATAGTCGAGTGCGCTCGTGGCCTCGTCGA
Source organism: Hyphomicrobium sp. (assembly GCA_041659825.1). Lineage (GTDB taxonomy): Bacteria > Pseudomonadota > Alphaproteobacteria > Rhizobiales > Hyphomicrobiaceae > Hyphomicrobium_C. The sequence goes on along the minus strand of JBAZXL010000051.1, from coordinate 13,294 downwards.
AGAGCAGGACGCGCGGCCTCGCTGCGAGCGCGCGGGCAATCGCAATGCGCTGGCGCTGGCCACCTGAGAGATTTGAGCCGCGCTCCTCCAGCACCGTGTCGTATCCGTTCGGGAGCTCGAGAATGAACTCATGGGCCGCCGCCAGCGTGGATGCTCGGATGATCGCCTCCATCGGCATCGCTGGCTGAGAGAGCGCGATGTTGTCGCGCACCGTTCTGTTGAAGAGAACGTTCTCCTGCAGCACCACGCCGATCTGCCGCCTGAGCCAGGCCGGGTCCAGAAGCGCCGTATCCGTGCCGTCGACGAGGATGCGTCCGCTCTCGGGAACATGCAGGCGCTGCAGCAGCTTGCCGAGCGTGGACTTTCCCGAGCCCGAGCGGCCGACGATCCCCACCACCTGGCCGGCTTCGATCTTGAGCGAGACATCCTTCAACACCTCGGGGGCGCCGGGACGATAGCGAAACGTCACCCGCTCGAAGCTGATCTCACCCTTGAGGGCCGGCACGCTCGGGTTGGCGCCCGATGCCGTCTCCGCCCGCGTATTCAGAATGTCACCGAGGCGCTCGACCGAGATGCGAAACTGCTGAAAGTCGTTCCAGAGCTGCGCGAGCCGGATGATCGGACCGGTGACCTGCCCCGCCAGCATGTTGAAGGCGACGAACTCGCCGATCGTGAGATCGCCGCTGATCGCAAGACTAGCGCCGAACCAGAGGATTGCCGCACTCGTGAGCTTGTTGATGAGCTGCACGCCCTGGCTCGCCCAGTTGCCGAGCGAGACGGCGCGGAACGAGGCCTGCACATAAGCTGCGAGGCTCTCCTCCCACCTCTGCTGCATTTGCGGCTGCACGGCCATCGCCTTGAGCGTCTCGACGCCGGAGATGCTTTCGACCAGGAACGATTGGTTCTGGGCGCTGCGCTGAAACTTCTCCTCGATCCGGCTGCGCAGCATCGGCGTCACACAGACGGCAAGACCGGCGTAGAACGGGATCGAGGCGATCACGACCAGCGTCAGTGTCGACGAGTAGAAGTACATGACGACCAGAAAGACCGTGCTGAAGAACAGATCGATCACCAGCGTCAGCGCCGACGACGTCAGAAAATTGCGGATATTCTCAAGCTCTCGCACGCGCGCGACGGTCTGCCCGGTGGCACGGCTCTCGAAATAGCTGATCGGCAGCGCCAGCAGGTGCTTGAACAGGCGGGCGCCGAGGATCACGTCGACACGGCTCGTCGTGTGCGCGAAGATGTAGTTGCGCAGGCCGCCGAGCGCTACCTCGAAAATCCCGAGCACGATGAGACCGACGACAAGCACGTCGAGCGTCGTGAGCCCCCGGTGCACCAGCACCTTGTCGATGACGACCTGACTGAAGAGCGGCGTGACGAGGCCGAACATCTGCAGAAAGAACGACGCGATCAAAACCTCGGTGAAGAGGCTCTTGAAACGCGCCACGACCGGCATGAACCACCCGAACCCGAAGCGCTGGAACTCGGAGGCGAGAGTAGCTCGCCGTGTGAGCAGGACGATCTCTCCGCTCCACTCGGCGGCAAGCTTCTCCATCGGCCATTCGGCGGGCGGCGCCCCCGCCTCCTTGATGAGGACGCGATCCTCGCCGGCCTTCGCGAGGATCAAGAACCTGCCGTCGCGGGCGCGCACGATCGCGGGCAGAGGCAGCGACTTCACGTCCCGTGTCGACTTCTGGGCAAGACGCGCCTTGAGGCCCTTGGCGCGGGCCGCCGCGACCAGAGCCAGCGGCGTGATGGCATTGCCATCCGGCGCGAACTCATGGGCGAGATGCACGGGATCTGCCGCGATATCGAAATAGCCGAGTAGTGCGAGGAGGGATGCTATTCCGCTGTCGATGGCGCGCCCTGCGGCTTCAGGCACGGAGCGTGCAATCGCTAGAGGTTGATCCTGCATTTATCCTCTACGCACGTGACACATCGAGACGACTAGAAAAGCGAGACAGAGACCAATGCAAAAGCGTGCGGCGCGCACGTCCTTGGCGTCATCCTCGCGGGAGCACACGAGAAAGCGGCGCAAATGACACGCCGATCTCGCGTGCAGATCGTCATAGCACGTATTTATGACAAGCTGAACCTTTGACCCTGATCACGGATCCGCGACAGTTGAGCAGTTTTTGTCACCGAAGGCAATTGAGAGGTGGGCTGAAAAAGTTCTGGACTCCGATCGCAGCGCTCTGCTAGGAGCCTTAATGTGCGGTGGGCAGACGAGACGATCGGTGGCGATTGGGTCGGGGCATGTCGAGCAGTCAAGCGTTCGTTTCGAGCCGAAAGTCCGAGTGCATGGCAGCGCCCAAGCACGTGGCAAGGCCAAAGCGCCCGCCACGCCCCGTTCTCGCACATGTGGCTACCGCCGTTTCCACCCTCGTGTCTGCGGACGCGCAACCTGCTATCATTGCGGCTTCATCCACCTCGTCCCACGACGGCGTGACGCTCGGCTTCAAGCCGACTGCAACGCCAAAAGGAGCCGCATGACAGACATCAGGCCGACTGACAACAAGCCAGCACACAACACGACCGGCACGCCGAATTCCGCGAATGGCGCAGGCGGCGCATCGCACGGCTCATCTCAAGGCACGGGCCAAGACCCATCGCAAGTCACCGGCCAACCCTCGTCCCTCAAGTTTGATCATCCGGCACCCGAGGGCCACGCCAGAACCGTGAGCCAGGTTCTCGGCGAGATCGTCTGGCTGATGAGCCAGAGTCCGCTTCTAAAGCAGATGTTCATCTCGGATCTCGAATGGTTCGCGATGACGCCGATCCTGCTGCAGCAGTTCCGCCTCTTCTACGACAAGGACAAGCCGATCGGCGTCGTGCTCTGGGCCAACGCCAGCGACGAGGTGGCCGAGCGCCTCGCGCAAGGCGTCGCCAGGCTGCGGCCGCAGGATTGGAAGAGCGGCGATCAGCTCTGGATCGTCGAGGTCATCGCGCCCTTTGGCGGCGGCGAGGAGATGGTGCGCGATTTCAAAACCCGCGTCTTCCCGGAGAAAGAGGTTCGCTTGCTCACAACCGCGCTTGACGGCAAGAAGAGCGTGGGGGTCGTGTGATGGAAAAGGCGTATTTGCTTTCCGTGAATGTCAATGACGGAAGTTCCATGCTGAAAGCGTGGGCCCCCCCTATGGACGACAGGCTTGAAGCGGGCCTAGCACTTGGGGTTGACACTGAAGATGAGTGGACTGGCGTCCCCAAAGGCCAAGCCATGGTCATTCCGAGGCTCGCGAAGGGGCGCGTCCCGGAGGTGCTCGGGTGGAGCACCGGGCCGTTCGTTGTTGCGCCGAAAATCCGCGACTTTCTCGAGACACGTGAGCCCGGCGTGCATCACTTCCTGCCCATTCAGATCCGGACAGAACGGGAAGTCGACGACAGAGAGGAGCATGGCACGCATTGGCTCCTGAGGGCGCCACCGTTGATCGATTGCCTGAACCTCCAGGAAACGGTGATGACATACGACATTCAAGGTAAGCCGTGGTCACGCGCCAAGGACGATAAGGATTATTGGGGGGGGGGGATTCCTTCCGGAAATGAGGATCCATGTGTCCTCCATAAAGAGCCGATTAGCGGACGCCATCTTTGGCGCGTGATGGTGGGTGCCCGTCGCAGCGAATACGCATGCTCTCCAGAACTCTGGTCCTTCTTTAGAGCGGAGAAAATGATTGGTTGGCGCGCTGCCAAATTGTGCGCTGTTAAATAACAAACCTAATTTAGTTCGCTGCGTCTTGCTTCTGGAGGGTACTGATGGCCACGCCTGAGATTCCGTTTGTGAACGCACCTGGATCTACCACGTTGGTTGTAGGCAATAGTAATGTCACCTACCAGAACCATCACGTAATCTCGAACCAGGCGTTCGGTGACTCGACATTTCTGCAAGCGCTGCAAGAGGCGGGGCTTTGGCGCCAGGAAGACTTTCGGCTCAACGGGCTCCAGCTCCCGAGCGCCATCGGCGGCGTAAACATCAATCAGGTTCCCAATCGAGACCAGATTGTCGGCGAGGCATCGCACACTGGCGGCCATGCTAGCTACAATAATTCGCAGATAGAAATATTGCGTAACTTTGATACGAGGCTAAGAGATCTTTCGCGTGATCCGTCCTTAAACTGGGACGGCGCTGGTACACGCGAAGCCTGGCTTGCCCGGGAAGCGCCTAAGATCTACGGCTACGTCAGCTTCCTGAAGACGGAGCTCACGAACCCCAACTCGACCATCAAGCTTCACGGCACTGACAAGTCGGTTACCGACCTCGACTCCGGCAAAGTATGGGGCGAATTCGCGAAGAAGTACTTCGATGGCGAGACGCTTTCCTTTTCAGACGGCATCACCACCAATTCGGGCTATAGGCTCGGTGCATCTGGCACATATTTTGCCCCAAATGGATCGCTTGTTGGAGCGCTTGGCGGGAGCCTAACGCTTTTCGACGCCACCCACGGAACCGGAACAACCTTCGACAAATCGTTCGTGCGATCTGTCGGGGATGTGACCAATGCGCTCCACAATGGCCCCCTGAACATCAGCCCAACCGCCCCAGGACTCTTCGCCATCGACGGCACCTCGCGCGTCAATAAGATACTGGGCAGCGATGCGCTGCTTATCGCGCTAGCAATTCCGGCGGCAATCAAGCTTTTTGCCGACCACGCCCAAGCGCGAGGGCTCGACCCCAGTAAGATCGATGACATCTACACCGCGGGTGTCGAGCTGGGCCTTTCGGTTACGAGCGAGCAGTTCAATTCGATCGTAGCCGCGGCTGCCGGGGAGATTGCTGTTTCGGCAAGCCTCGGAGTCGTAGGCGTGGGCCAAAAGCTCTTCAAGACACTTCTCCACGGCGAGGACGTCGTGGACGTCATCAAGCTATACGAGACGGCCAATCCGGATAACTCCTTCATAGGATCGCTGTCAGACTTGACGAGAAGGCTCGAGGCCACGGCGGTGTGGCGGGCCTATAAGCAAGGAACAGATACGATCAACCACGCCATCGAGAGCTTCCTCAATGGCATCACCACGCCGATTGCGGAGGCGCTCACTCCGGATTCGTTGTCAAGAATTCTCGATCTCGGCCAGACCGGACAGCTACCACAAAACGTTGTTGATGATTTTGCCCGCGGAGTTGCTGCAGGCGTGCTTGATCCTGCCAATGCAGCGCACGTCGAGCTTATCGCGCGCCTCTCTTCGTCGCTAGCAAATGGCGACCAGCTCATTGCCGTGCCTGGAGGTCACAGCGGAACATTCGCATCCGGTGGGCTGGATCTGGCGATTGGTGAGATTGGCCGAGTTCAAAGCGCATTGAACCAAGCCATTGCCAACGGCAACAGATTGGAAGTCGAGGCGCGCCTGGCCAACCTGGTCGGCAACCTACAATCCGGTCTCGCTGGAACGAGCAGCTCATTGAGCGTCATCGCACCGATACTCGCCTTGATCCAATCGCTCCCGACGTCGTTGCCAAGTTCGCAAGATCTGGATCGGGCTTTCAACGAGACGACGAGTGCCCTCAATAACGTCAGGAATACGAGCGGATCGCTGGGGACCGGGCCGTCAACCAATACGAACGTTTCCATACCGGCCGGATGGGATACAGTTTATCAGATCATTTTCGACGAATACGGTGAGTTTTATGCTCTTGGTGCAACTCAAGCCTATGCCGCTGCATATTCAGCCGAAATTGGCGGAGCCCCTACAAATATCACGCCCGAGAAATTCTATCTGCAAAACACCGGCTATATTAGGCAACTCAATTTCTTTGACGCGAACGGCAATGCCGTGCTTCTCCCGGTTAGCGTTATCCAGGTTGGCGCGCCTGGAGCCTCGTACTTGGGAGCTGGCAAACTTGTTGTGTACGACGCGGACGGTAATCCTGTCGGTATTCGCACACGCGACGGCATCGAAGTCTCCCGCACGCGCGACGCAACCAACGCCAACTCGTGGCGAACGGCCGTAAGGCTGCCGTCGACCGATCTCGTATTGTACAACGAAATAACCGCCGAAGGCGCGACGATCGGCACGTTTTTCGGCACGGCTCTGGCGCAGGCGATCCCGACCGACGATGTGTTCTCGCAGGTGGCCGTGGGCTCGGTGCTGGCAGCCGTCGGGAAGAACTTCGGCCAGGCCATCGATGCCGGCCTCACGACTGCCCTCTCCGTTTCGGACATCGTCGGGCAGACGCTCGCCGACTTCTCGTCGGACCTCGCCGGCGCCTTCCGTAACCAGGCTCTCGGCGCGGTCTCGGGCTTCCTGCTCGGCGAGCTTGCCGAGAGCCTCGGCTTCGACGGCTCGGGCTTCGGTGACCAGCTGCTCCGCTCCACGGCCGGCTCCATTACCCAGACCGTGCTCAACAACGTGGCTCAATCAGGATTGGTCGATCCCTTTGCCGGCCTCATCTTCGACGGCAGCAACGCCAGCATCGCCAATGCCACCCAGTTCGGCGTTGGCATCTCCACCTTCATCGGCGGCTACATCGCCCGCGAGATCGTGGCGCCTGAAACCGTGGCCGGCTCGATCGGCGGCAGCATCGGCGGCTTCTTCGGCACCGCGATCGGCGCGGGCATTGCGGGCTCGGGCGGCGTGCTGGGCAGCATCGGCTCCGGCATCCTGACAGCCGCGGGCCTCTCTAATCTCATCCTGACGACCGCGAGCACGGCGCTTGGTATCATTCTGCCAGGCGTCGGCGCCTTGATCGGCACCGTGCTCGGCACGCTCATCGGCAATATCTGGACGGAAGGCTGGGGTGACGATCATGGATCGGCCGACGGCCGTGCGTCGCTCGCGTCGGGCGCTGGCCAGTTCGTCAACGAAACCACGGTTGGCGACGATTCGGTCTTCATTCGGGCCGTCGAACCCATTCGCAACGGGATCAGCACGACCGTCAATCAATTCCTCGCGGTGATCGGCGGCACCAATGCCAGCACCGATACCTTCGTGTTGGATGTCCACAATCAGGCCAATCCCGACGGACCGTTCAACACCAAACACTATTACTGGTTCGAGATCGGGCTCCGGACCGCGACTGGCGCCTACACGCAGATCTTCAGGACCACCTCGACCCTGAATTGGACTCCCCTGAACTATCTCGAGACGGCTTCGATACTGGTTCTGAAAAACCTCGATATCGCAGGCGGCAATCTCTTCTTGCGGCGCGCCCTCGAAAACAGCACCGCGACGACCCTCGCAGGGCTCTCCGGCGACCTGAAGATAGCCGAGGACTATGCGCGCTATCTCGCGAACCAGCCCCTGATCGATTCGCTGATCAGCCTGGATCCGACAAGCACGTTCGCGGCAGGCTGGATCGTGACCCTGCTCCGCGCCGAGGAGCTGAGGCTTGGAGAGCTGAGCTCGGCGGACTTCAGTGGCGGGGTGGCCGGTTTCGTGGCGAGCATCGATCCACGCCGGCCGGAGCTTGCGGGCGCGGACGTCTCGATCGCAGTCGTGAACGGCGAGCTGCTTTTGACCTTCACGCCGCTTGCGGGCGGCGAGCCGGTCACAGAGGCCATTGGCAACTATCATGAGCTGACGGGCCTCACCAGCCTCGCGCCGAGCAGCACCGGGGCGCTGGTCACCGGAACGGCAGGCAACGATCTTTGGATCGCGCTTGGCGATGTCGCCAGCACGTTCTCGGACTCAGCGAGTGCGATAAACGCGGCCAGCCACGATGCGCTCATCGGCGGCGGCGGCAACGACGTGATCGATGCCGGGGCAGGCTCTGATTTTGTCAGCGGCGGCGCAGGCAACGACACAATTGTGGGCGGCTTGGGCAATGATCTTCTGCTCGGAGGCTCCGGTAGCGACAGCATCACCGGCGGCGAAGGTGCAGACATCATCGGCGGCGGCCGCAGTGCAGATGCGCTGAATGGCGGCGCCGGCGACGATAGCTACCTGATCGCTCGCGGAGACGGGCCGGATACGATTGTCGAGACGGCAGGCGCAGATTCCATTCGCTTCAGCGCGGATATCGCGGCAAATGACCTTGCCCTGCGCTTCGAAGGCAACGACCTCCTCGTTGCCATCAGGCCATTGACCTCGCCCACCGCGACGTTTGACGAGCTGCCGGAGCGCATCCGGCTTTCCGGATGGGCAAACTCGGACACGCGTGTCGAGACCTTCATATTCGCGGACGGCACTCAGCTGGACACGCTGCAGATCCTCGACCTGACCGAGATCCAGGGCGCGAGAACCCTTTCGATCGACGGCAAGACGTGGTCGGTTCAATACGATGCCGCAAATGCGCAGCCATGGCGTTGGCAGAGCAAGCTGACGGCCGCTAACGGGACGGTGGTCCGGCAAGCAACCCGAGGCGACGACGGCAAGCTGCTCGTCGAGGAATGGGGCACAGCAGCCGCCGATACAATCTACACGGATGGCCTCGGTGGTGTGTCCTATACGGCCTTCGGCGGAGCCGGCAATGACCGCATTCTCGGCAACCAGAGTGCAGATCGCCTCTATGGCGAGGCCGGCAATGACACCCTCGATGGCGGAGCTGGACCCGATACACTGATCGGCGGCGCAGGCAACGACACCTACGTTTTCTTTGGAAACGACGACGACGTGATCACGGAGCTGGCCAACGAAGGAACCGACACGCTTCAATCCTATGTCACGGTCGATGCCTTAGCGGCAAACGTCGAGTACCTGACGCTGGTCGGCCTCAGCGCGGTAAACGGCACCGGCAACGCAGCGAACAATACCATCACGGGCAACGATGCCGACAACGTTCTAAACGGCGGCGGTGGTAACGATACGCTGATCGGCGGCAAGGGCAACGACACGTATGTTGTCGACAGTACATCCGATATTGTGACGGAGCTTGATAACGCCGAAGTTGATGTTGACGGTGTGGTGATGCGCAATGCGGCGACTGCGGCGTCGGAAGGCATCGACACGGTTCAGACGTCGGTGTGGCTCCAAGCACTACACTTTAACATTGAAAACCTGACGTTGACGGGAACAGTGGTCGTCGGCCAGGGCAACGAGCTCAACAACGTTATCCGCGGCAACTCTGCGAATAACGCACTCGATGGCGGCCTTGGGGACGACAGGATTTACGGTGGGGCTGGGGCGGATACGATTTCGGGTGGCGATGTTGAAGCCAGTGATGGATTCCCCAGCATAGTCGGGTTCGACATCGCTGCGTACGACGACGAGGTAAGCGGACTTACGATCCGTCTCGACACGCCGAGCCTGAATACGGGTGCGGCCGCGGGCGATATCTATTTTGGCATTGAGGGCATTGTCGGAGGATCAGGAAACGATCTGATTGCCGGCAACTCAGCGAATAACTATCTCTCCGGTAGCGCAGGCAACGACACGTTGATTGGTGGCGCAGGGAACGACACCTACGTGGTCGACAGCATTTTGGATGTGGTGACCGAGGCTGCCGGCGGTGGCGTTGACACCGTTGAAACGTCCGTCTCGATCGCGGCCTTGGCAGCAAACGTCGAGAATTTGACGCTGACCGGGGCGCTTGCGATCAACGGCACAGGTAATTCTCTGAGCAACAGGATCACGGGCAACTCCGCGAACAATGTACTCGAGGCCACCCCCGGTTTTGACGCACTGATCGGCGGAGACGGTGATGATACCTATGTGGTCGACACGCCTGCATACCTGGTCGAAAAGTCGAACGGTGGCATAGACACGGTCAGAACAGCGCTCGCGACCTACAGAATTACGGGCACCTTCGGTGCGGCGGCCCCAACCTACATCGAAAATCTGATCGGAACCGCGTCGACGGGACAGACCCTCATCGGCAACGCTGATTCTAACATTGTCATCGGAGGAGCGGGCGCCGATACGATAAGTGGAGGAGCGGGTAACGATACCCTCGACGGAGGCGCGGGCGCCGATAAGCTGATTGGTGAGGCGGGTAACGACACCTACGTGGTCGACAGCACTTTGGATGTGGTAACCGAAGCTGCCAACAGCGGCATTGACACAGTCAAATCGTCCGTCTCGATCACGGCCTTGGCGGCAAACGTTGAGAATCTGACGCTGACCGGCGCGCTTGCGATCAACGGCACAGGCAACGCTCTGAACAACGTCATCACCGGCAACAGCGCCGACAACGTGCTCAACGGCGGCGCTGGCTCTGACGTCTACAGTTTCAGCGTGGGGGCAGGTCACGACACCGTCAACAACGAGGGCAGCGATACGGCATCAACAGACCTGATACGGATTGCCGGCACGGGTTACGACGAGGTCTGGCTGGGCCGATCCGGCAACGATCTCATCGTCTCGCTTCTCGGACACGAGGATACCCTGCGCGTCTTGGACTGGTATTCGTCCGCCACGACGCGAGTGGACCGCATCGAGATATCCGGCGGGCGTAGCATCAGTGCAGTCAATGTCGACCAGCTCGTGAATGCGATGGCCGGCTTCTCGACGGCGAATGGCATTGCCAGCGCGGCAATTGTCCCGGGAAGCATTCCATCGGCTGTCGGTGTGGCAATCAATTCCTCCTGGGCCGCGTAGGAATCTGGAAGAGCTTTTCTCGATAGCGCTCTGACCTACGGCGCGCCGCGTCTGGCACGATGTGCTGGCCACCGGCGCACCTGCGGACTGCAAGCCATCGAGCGGCTGATGCGGCTTAACGGTGACCTGCCTCTGAACTCTCATCCAGATTGAGTTAGAGTCGGACGCCTCATTGAATCGCTCCCCAACGTTGGCTCAGGCAGAACTAGAGTTTCCGGCCTGTTTCGGTCCGCGGAGGCCGGTGTCCGCTGACCGTTCGACGAGCGTTATCGGCGGTTTATTGCCGATCGCGCTGTGGGGTCGAACCTCATTGTAGTCTCTACGCCAAGCCTCGCATTTCTCCTTGGCGTCGTCCAGACACATGAACCAATGTGCGTTTAGGCACTCCGCTCGGAGCTTAAGGGGCCGGATACGCCAAGCACTGTTCCAGCACGGATATTTGCCGCCAACTGGGGAACATCAGTCGGCATCGCTTGGCGCTCCGTCGATGCCTCGATCAGATCGTGTGCTTCAACAAGCCACCACCGCTCAGAACGCAGCGCCGCATCGGCGATGTCATTCCAGTCCTTTTGCACCTCTGACGTCGCCGACGCCGGACCAGGTAGCCAGAATGGCGTCCGTCGCTGCTCAACCTTCTCAAGGTCCTGGATGAGCCGCGCCACGTGCGCCGCCTCAACAACGGTCACGGCGAACACTCTTTGCCACTGCTCGTGGTCCCAAGCCACAGCCCGGAACCATACCGCCGCACCGTCGGTCACTCGCTCACCGACTCCCGCCATCGCGCCGTCGTAATACTCACTGGCGACGATCCAACGAAGGTAGGCTCCAGCATCTGGCTTGCCCGTATTCATGGCACCCCCTGGAACAAAGTGTTGAATTGTTCGGCGACTTCCCTGGTCACCGGATTCGGCAATACGACCGTGAAGTGATTTGGGTCGGCGCCGGTCTTCACGACTGGAAAGACTTTCTCTACAGCTTCGCGGCACGCCACGCCGCAAGCACGACCCGTGATCGGATTGGTTGTTACTGAAACGCCATGCTGCTTGGCCCAGACTGCATCTTGCTGGCCGATCGCGGTTATGACAGCGAGCGGCTCAGGGCGAAAATCGCCGACACCGGCGCGCTGGCGAACATTCGGCCGCTCGACCATCGCACCGATCCGCCCGCTTTCAGCCCGCGCGTCTACAAGCATCGCAATCGCGTCGAGCGGTTCTTCAACCGCATCAAGCATTTTCGCGCCGTCGCCACCCGCTTCGACAAGCACGACGCCAACTTCCTCGCCTCAGTGAAGCTTGCCGCACTTCGCATCTGGATGCGGTTTAATGAGTCGATGACCTAGCCCAGATGCACTACAATTTTCTGTAACTTTTCTCTGACGAAAGTATCGCCCTCATCCAACTTTTCTCGATAATGCTACACTCAGCTAGATGAAGAACAACGATTATGTGAAGAGCATTCTCGATTGCTTGCGCCCCTCGCCCAATCCCTGTTATCCGCACATCAATGGCGCGCCCCAAATTCGTTATATACCAATCCTCGATGTACTCAACCAGCGCATCCAGATTCGTTGCCGCTTGGTCCGCGGTCGCAGGTGTCGAATATGCAGATCCCCTGAAAAATTTTGATGCTCCTTCAATAAGGCTTCTCTTGTCAGGAAATTGCGACGCATCAAATACTCTCTCCGATGCTTGTTGCCTACCGCCTACTCTGAATGTCATCTTATCCTCAAGAAGCTCAGGTAATGATTGAACGTGATATACCGACTGCCGCGGCTCCCTTGATTGATGCGCACATTGTACGCAGGAGTATCAACTGGTAGCTTTCGGTACGTCTCCCCGCGGAGAAGCAAGCGCTCAATCTTGTCAAAAACCTCCCCCCCAACCCCCGAATTGAATCTAGAGAGAGTATCGGCGACTTTTTGTTGGAGTTCTGGCGGCAAGCTTTTCATCTTAAACAGTTGACAAGCATTATGCACCCACACCCGGCCTTCGCCAACGAAGTAGGTGTGGAAGTCGGCGACCTCGAGATTGTAGGTGCGTGCGATGCGGCCGGTGTCGGCGACCTTGACGACCGTGGCGGTGCCTTCGCCCTCCAGCGCCAGCGTTTGCCCGGACTTGAGGCTTGGCGTCTCGACCCACTTGCCATCGGGCGCGCCCCAACGGTGATCATCGGTGGTCGCGATCGTCTCCTCGATCATCCAGCCGCCGGCACGCCGCAGCGTCACCTCCCAGATGCGCCGGTCATGCCCGGGGATCAGCGCCGTGACCGGCTTCTCCGCAACCACGCCGGTCTGCGCATCGCGCGACATCACCAGGTCGCCGACCTGGATCTCCTCGATCGGGCGCAAGCCGTCCGGCGTGGCGACCTGCGTACCGGCCGCAAAGCAGCACACCTGATTGAGGATTTTCAGCTTGCCGAAGAGATAGCCGGAGCCGACGGAAGCGATGCCGCCGGCAGTCACGCCGCCAGCGCGTACGTCGTCGATGAAGCCCGCCACTTGACGCACCGGTAGCACATAGCTCGCCAAGCTCAGAAGCGCGGAGCGATCGACAGCCTGCGTGGCGGATTGAACGGCCTGCAACGTGTATTGTTGATAGTAGGCTTGTGCGCTGATCGCCTGGCCGACACTGCGCTGTAGATTCGCGTTGATGGCCGCGTAGTTGATCGTGTTGGGCGCCCGAACGGTCAGTGTCGGCAGGTGGATATCGATCCCCGCGCTCTGCAGCCCATCCGGATCGGTGAGGTTGACCGGATCGTTGAGCCCATAGGCATAGAGGTTGATGCCGCCCGCTTCGCCGATCGGGTCAGGCTGCAGGAAGCGGCC
>JBAZXL010000050.1:0-23013 GCA_041659825.1 Hyphomicrobium sp. | reverse complement strand
GTATGCGGTGTTCTCAGGCCACGGCCTTGAGCGGCTGTGTGGCGTAGGCCCAAGGCAGCAGGTCGTCGATCTGGCTTTGCGGGTGGCCTGCCACGATGCGGGCGATAACGTCGACGAGGTAGGCTTGCGGATCGACGCCGTTGAGCTTGCAGGTTTCCACGAGCGAGGCGACGACGGCCCAATGCTCGGCGCCGCCGTCTGATCCGGCAAAGAGTGCATTCTTGCGATTAAGGGCGATCGGCCGGATGGCGCGCTCGACCACGTTGGAGTCGATCTCGACGCGGCCGTCGTCGAGGAAGCGACTAAGGCCCGCCCAGCGCGAGAGCGCGTAGCGGATGGCCTCGGCAAGCTTGCTCTTCTGGCTGACCAGGCCGAGCTTTCCCTGGAGCCATGGCTCCAGCGCCGCGACGATGGGGCGGCTTCTGGCCTGGCGGGCGGTGCGCCGCTCCTCAGCGGGGCATCCGCGGATATCGCCCTCGATGCGGTAGAGTTCGGCGATGCGCAGGAGCGCTTCCGAAGCGATGGGCGCTGGCCCGCCTTGCGCGAGATCGTAGAACTTCCGTCGGACGTGGCTCCAGCAAAAGGCCAGGCTCACGGCATTCTTCCCGGCCAGCGTGTTGTAGCCGGCATAGCCGTCCACCTGCAGCACGCCAGCGAAGCCTTGAAGATGCCGGATCGGCTGCTCGGCCTTGCGGTCGGGGGCATAGAGATAGGCGACGCCCGGCGGCTCGGCGCCGCCCCAGGGCCGTTCGTCGCGGGCATAGGCGAAGAACTGGCCGGTCTTGGTCCGGCCGCGTCCGGGATCGAGCACCGGCGCCGTGGTCTCGTCTGCGAAGAGCTTGGTCGACGCCTTCAGTCGCTCGAACAGGCGCTCATGCACCGGCCGCAGGAAGAAGGCCGCCTTGCCAACCCAGTCAGCCAGGGTCGAGCGGTCCAGGTTCACGCCCTGCCGGCCATAGATCTGGGCCTGGCGATAGAGCGGCAGGTGGTCGGCGTATTTGGAGACGAGGACATGGGCGACGGTCGCCTCGGTGGGGATGCCGCCCTCGACGAGCCGGGCGGGCACTGGGGCCTGCACCACGACCTCCTCGCAGGCCCGGCAGGCGTATTTTGGCCGACGGGTCACGATCACGCGGAACTGGGCGGGGACGATGTCGAGACGCTCGGAGACGTCCTCGCCCATCGCATGCAGCTCGCCCCGGCAGCACGGGCAGGTCTTGTCCTGGACGTCGATGATCTGCTCGATGCGCGGCAGGTGCGTGGGCAGCGATCCGCGATTGGCGCGCCGCTTCCTGGCCCGGTCGGCGTGCTTGACTGGATCAGTCGCCTCCTCGCCGGCGAGGCCCTCGGCCTCGATCTGCTCGGCCTCCTCGAGCCCCAGCAGCAACTGATCGACTGGCAGGCTCTCGGCCCGGCGGCCGAAGCGATGACGCTGGAGCTCCTTGATGATCTGGCGCAACCGCTCGTTCTCGGCGCGCTCCTCCGCGAGCATCGCCCGAAGCGCGATCGGATCGCTGATCAGTGGGTTGGCCGCGTTGCTCACGAACCCGATTCAATCATAGATTACAGTGGCTTGCCAGTATCAAGCGATCAACTTGCCGCGATGGGGACGCGCGTCTCGCGCCGTTCATGCACGCGCCGCCAGTCGAGGCCTTCGAGCAACGCCTGCAACTGTGCCGCTGTCAGCCGAACGACACCGTCGGTGATGGCGGGCCACTGGAACTTGCCGTCTTCCAGCCTCTTCGAGAACAGGCACACGCCCGTCCCATCGAAGTAAATCAGCTTGATCCGGTCAGCCCGCCTCGCCCGGAACACATAGACCGCGCCCGAGAACGGATCGGCGCCCATGCTCTCGCGCACCAGCGCGGCCAGGCCATCCGCGCCCTTGCGGAAGTCGACCGGCTTCGTCGCGATCATGACGCGGACCGCGCCGGTCGGGCCGATCACGAGCCGCCCTTCAGCGCGCCGATCACCGCGGCAATCGTCTTCGGGCTCGCACCGGTTCCAACACGCACCACGACGCCGTCAATCTCGATCTCGATCCCGCCGCTCGGTCTGGCGACAGTGCGACGACGACGCGTGTCCGGCTGCTTCACGGTCTCGGGTAACGGGCGAGCTGTATCGACCACTGCAGCCACGAACATGGGCGATGACGCCGGCTCTGGTGCTCGCCGCAAAAGACGCCGCCAGCCGAACAGCTGCTGCGGAGACAAGGCATGGCGGCGCGCAATCTCGCTTACCGTCGCTCCCGGCTCGTAGCTCTCCGCCACGATCCTTGCCTTGTCGTCGTCCGACCAATCCCGTCGGCGCCCGGTCCCAGTGAAAACCTCGAAGCGGCGAACCGGCTCGTCGTCGCTGGATTTAAACGTAAGCTCTGAAATCGTCATGTGTCGAAGCCCTCAGGGGCTTCAAACATCGGCGCTCAGACCGCTCCAGCAAAGGTGCCAGCGGGACAGCGCTTACAGCAAAACCACCGTTAGCGCTTGGTATCAACGAGACCGGGCGTCTTGGTCTTGGGGGGGGGCGGGAGAACAGGATCGGACCAGGTGACCCGTGATGCACCGGCGGATCGGTGCACTGCCGTGGTTTGGCTCGATGCAAAACCAAGGCACCGGCTCGGGGGATGCAACGGGGGAGCGCAGCTTCCCCTTGCCGATGCACCGCAGGCGCATCGCTCTTCCGGTGCTGTTTACAGCACACATCTTGCGCGTAGCGTCTTTCTGCGTCCTTATGTATCTAGGCTTGCTTAAGAATTGTCTCACTGTTCAACATCGAGACGCCAGCACGCTCCAGCAAGGCATAAATCTCTTTGAGCTTCCCGAATTTTTTATCGGCGCAAAGTGTCATAAAGAGCCTTTCTTTAGCTCGCGATGCCGCTACGAAAAAGGTTGAATGCCCCTCCTGAGGATTATTCGCGAAGCTCCACCACTGATCATCGTCCAAACCGAGGAGGATTACGCTATCGTATTCAAGCCCTTTGCTCTTGGTGATTGTTAAGAGAGGGACTTGATCGTCGCCACGGTAACGGGCGAGGGAGGCGCGCCAGGTGGAACTGTGATCCGCACACTCCGCCATAAAGGCCCGTGTTGCCTTACGGATGTTATCGAAAAAATCGCCCTGCTGATATTGCGGAGCCATGGCCTTTAGTATGGGAATGCCAAAAAAGGCGTCAATTCGATCTATGAGTTCGACCGCATCGCCGCCTGCAATTGCTTTATCTGCATCTGCGATGAAATTGCTCGAATGAAACGCGTCCAAGCGGGCAGCCAGTTTTGCGACGGGTTCTTCGTCTTCTCCATCGATCAAACCATCCATGTCGGCCATATTTTCGAGGACGCGGGCCCACGCGCCCCCGCCTCTTTTCCGCATCAATAAATCGAGGCACTCTGTTATGAGTTGGGCATAGGGCTCTGTCATCAAATCCTGAATTGATGCCCCGCCGACATCGCGGTCCTCATTGCGCAAACGAATGCCGGCATTTTCGAAAAATGGCTTCAACCGCTCTTCAATGTCGACCGTTCTCTGCCTGACTAAGAGCCCAATTTCACGCGCAGAGGTCCCGCTCGATAAAAGCGAATTTATTAGAACTACGAGGGCCTCAGCTTCAGCGGTTTCGTTCGGCGAATAAATTAGCGAACATATCTGTTCAGCTGGTAACGGAGGGGTCGGCCTCGCGGCCCGAAAATCGGGTTCATGGGGAGCAATATTTGCTTTGAGAATATTGAGAATTCCTACAATTCGCTCGTTGCTCCGATAGTTGATAGACAGCGTGATGTGTTCCTGGCCGGCAGCAGCGCCTGCCGCTAGGAAGTCCGAGGCAAACGCGCCAAATCCGTTCGTGTGTGCGCCAGCCCAGCCCATGATGCGTTGCTTGTCATCACCAACAGCAGTTAAGACGGTATCTGAGCCCAGAAAGATGGATCTCAACAGCCCGTACTGAACGCCCGTTGTATCTTGCATTTCGTCCAGAAAGACATGGCTATAAGTAGCGACTATGGCGGCTCGGATGCGAGGATTGCTTTCGATGAGAAGCTGCGCAAGGCGACCGATCATCTGAAATGTCAAAGGAACGATCGCGTTTGTATAGGCTTGACGAATATATGCGATATGCATCAGCGCGGCGGCCGAGGGAGTGTGCATACTCGATAATTCAAGATCTTGAATTGAGAGATTAAATTTATCTTGGTTGACAGCGTATATGTCGGCGCTCGTCAAACCTTTCCTAGCCAGCGTAATTACCCAGTTGATGGGATGCCCAACCGTATTGATGTTAGCGGCACACGATCTCTGAAAATCCAGGAATTGGGGTCGAGAAACAAATCCGCTGACCTTATACGGCCCCGATAATTTCCACGGATCAGGCAGAGCTCGCCAAAAACGATCCAGGATTTGTTTTGCGAAGGCATCAAACGTCATGGAATCAAGCCGCCGAGCTTGCTCCTTATCGCAGCGCTTTTGGAAACGTTCCCGCAAATTGCGCGCCGCGTCGCGCTTGTAGCTAATCGCGAGGACACGGCGCGGGTAAATGCATGCGGGTGTTTGCAACAAGAAGACGCCGCGCTGGCCTAGTAGCTCAGTCTTGCCGGCTCCTGGCCCGGCGGTGACAAGCGTGTTGCCAGTTGCCTTCACGGCCTTGAGCGCGTCGGGTTCGAGGCCGGGGATGCCGACGGGCTTCCAATCAGTGGGAGGGATCAAGGCGGTGCTCATGCCCCACCTCGTTCCAATTGATCACGAACTCTCGATATCAATCGTTGGAGGACAGGCGGACACGAAGCCTTGATTTGAGCGTCGGTCAGTTCGCTCAATGCGGCCAAGTGAACCGCTGGTTTGCCTCTTTTTCCTAAAAACAGATACGAATACCACGGAAAATGCGGCATCAACGTGCTGCCTAGGTATGGCGCCGACCCAAATCCACTGCTACCAAGTACCACAGCAGCGGCCTCAGCTTGACGTGTCGCATCGCCTGGATTCTGTGGACCCGAAGCACCTGGAAGCAGTTTCCTATAAGCATCCGGGAAAGCTGCTAACATTGCCATATCGAGATCGAGGGGATCGGAAAAGAACACGCCGAATTGCTCGAAAAATTTGACCCACGGTTCAATCTTAGCTGTATCCCAGGGCGCTCCCCAAGCGTTCCTAACTAGTGTCTGCGCATTTGCTAAATCCGTCGCAAGCACTGGATCGGCAGGCGGGTTCAGGTCGCTGACTGCTTTAGCGACGGCCTTGAATTGAGCAAGATCTCCGCTGCTTCTTCCAAGATCGAGATCCATAAGTGTTGTGTGAGGGATACCGAGCTGCGTCACAAGTCTCCAAAAATGCTCAATGTATCGTCCACCGATGGGAACGATTGCGACAAAGGATCGATCAACGGGAACGTCTAACGCGTCCGCGATTCTCGGTAAGACAATCTCCTCTGACGCCCCTTCGCCGAAGATGGCGTGACGAGCAAAGTAAATCTCTGGGTGGGCTCTAACCGCTTCTCGCACGAATTTGGCCGCTTCATCGCGCTCATCAGGCAGCTTCAATTTCGAGCCGTACGAAATCCCCGTTTCTGTACGAAGCCGCATATGCCTCAGCGCTTCGGGGGCAAGGCGGCCGACGATTGCTGGCGAATGGCTCGTGACCAATCCCTGAACGCGCTGTCCTCCTGTTAGCGTTTGAAGTTCCGTCATAAGTCGCGACAGGAAATAGGGAGCCAGATGATTTTCAGGTTCCTCGAATGCGAATAACGTTAGAGCGGGCGCCCGCATGAATTCCTGAGAAAACGGAGGGTTATTTCCCTTAGAAACTTCAACTTCTAGAGAAAGCTTGAATTCTAACGGCGACTTTACAAGGGCGAAGTGGAACAATGAGCGTTGACCATCGCTCAAATCTTCGATGGCCATAGCCCGCCCAATGGGTGACGGGTCTAGGTTGACCGATGCTGCGCGCACGATTTGCTGGAAATCCGGAGGCAGGATTGAAAGCCTTGCGGAGGTCTGAGTGTCTGCAGTGTTTAGTGCACTCCAGCAAGTGTTGATGGCTTTATTTATCTGTAACAGAGACTCTTCAGCATCGAGCGCCGCACCGGCCTCTTTCAACAGCGTGGAAATTTTTGCTTTGTTTTGCCAAACAACGGATTGCATCAAGCTGCGACCAAGGCTTTTTACGGTAAGCTTGGTCAATGTCGTGACGTCACGTGACGCCGGTATGTAGCGTACGATAATTGAGGCTCTATCGGCCTGACTCATTCTGCGCTTTAGAGATAGATCCTCGGGAGGACCGAAGGGCACTGCCTGATCAGTTAGTATCCAATAAATGTTTTCTTCGATAGTGCCGTCGAGAGCGCCGGATTGCTGCCACGTCGCTTCTAGCCGGATGCGCGCAAAGGGGGTTTTCCCGACGCTATCGACAATCATATGCCGAAAACCTGGCGGAACAGTCTTCTCGGCCTCTTTGGATCCAGTTTCCAATTCCGGGAAAATGACGACCGCCTCGATAATGAGGCTACGTTGGGCTTGCGCCTCAAGCGTCTGTCCAGGGGCTACGAAGAAATCCTCTTGCCTAATCGAGCGCTCGTCGCGAGTTTCCCCGAACAGGCGTTGCAGAGCTGTAAGCAGTGCTGATTTTCCTGATCCGTTTCGGCCAATAAGTGCGGTGATGCCGTCGTCAAAATCGATTTTGATGGGAGCTGCGGGGTGCTGATCTGTTGGAAGCGGCACGGCCGCTCCAAAGCAGCGAAAGCCCCATAACTGAATATTTGCGATTTTCATTATAATTTGCCCACCCTTTAGGCAGTTATAACTTAAACCGCTTCGCGTTAAACGTGTATTTTCTCACATAGTACGGAAGTCTAACAGGACCGCTGCATGGGCGGGGTTCCGGGGAGGCGAACCCGAGGTGTCGCGTTCGCCTGGGCGGAAGGCAGCTGCCCCTCAGAAGAGGGACAGCTGCGCGGATGCTCTGAGATGCCCCTGCCACGCCGCGCTGCGCGCTTCATGATCGAGCCATTTGGTAACGAACGCCACCGCGCCGCCACGCCCGGCGAGATCCTCCCCGTGCAGGAAGTGCGAGCGATAGCCGGTTTCTGTGATCGGGAGCGGCGCGCGCGGGGGTAAGATAGTCTGCACTTCGATATGATCAAAGCCAGTTCCTGACCAGTTGGCGACATGGCGGATCGAAACCGCCATGCCTTGCCACTGGATCATGTGATCCGTGATGCCCATTGCTACGCTGCTTCCTGCGCAGCCGGTGCGCTAACGGCGAGCAGGTAATCTGCCGCCCGCTGGGCATGCCCCGCCGCCGTGAAGATCGCGCGCTTGTCGTTCTTCAGGACGGTGAGCCAGTTGGCGATATAGGCCGCGTGATCCTCCCGAACCTCGGGTGTCAATTCCAGATCGGCGCAAAGGAAGGCGGATCCGAGCTCGGCAACAAGCTCCTCGGTCGCGTACCCTTCATCACCCCAACGCTTTCGCCCGAATTCCCGATTGAGCCGTGACTTATGCCGCGTCCAGTGGGTCAGCTCGTGGGCAACGGTGGCGTAATAGCTCTCCGGCGCATCGAACGTTTCGAACAGCGGCATCTGCACGTGATCGCCGCTCACGCTGTAATAGGCATTGCCGCCGCCGTGCCGGACGTCGGCACCCGTCGAACGGATGAAGGCCTCGACCCGCTCGATCCGCTGCACTGGCTCCTGCTTCCCTTCCAGCGGCTGCGTGAAGCGTTCGGGCAGGCCTTCCACCTGCTCGGCATTGAACACGGCGTAGGATTTGAGGAAGGGGATATTGCGCTCTGATTCCTCGCCGGTCTTCTCGTCGTACTCGGTGCGGCTGAGTGTGCTGGCATAAACGACCTGCGCCGCCTGTTCGCCTTTCCGGACGAACCCGCCAAGCTCCTTGGCCTGCTTGAATGTCATCCAGTGCGGGGAGCTGTATCCGCGTTCGATCGATTGCGACCACAGCATAAGAATGTTGATGCCGCGATAGGGAACGCCGTTCGCTCGCAAGGGCAGGTTGATCCGCCCTGATGCATTCTCCACGCTCCATGGTTTCATCCACGGGCGCACGCCTTTCTCAAGATCGGCGATGATGCGGTTGGTGATGGTCTGATAGATGTCCTTTTTCATAGGTTTTGCCTTTCGCTTGGGGTTACCTGCGAAAGCTCTGTTCTTGTTCGAGCCTTGCGCATGAAACCTTGGCAAGCGCCGAGCGTCCTTCTTGAAGGCGACGCAACGCGGCGCCAGGACGTCTCGATCGAAAGGCAACGGCTCCAAGACCGAACCCCTTGGGGCGCGTCTTCGCGGTCCGGGCAACACGGGAGGACAGCTTTGCTGGCCGAATGGAGCGGGCGGCCCGGACTTCGGTCATTGGGCAAGCCGAGGCCGTCGATGTAAGCTTGAAAGGAGGTTTCCTGCGCGCGGCCGCGCGCCTCACATCCACTTGCGGCGTAAGCCACTCCCCCGATCTTCCCGTCAGCGATCGTCACCCGTATGGGCCGAAACCGCTTGTCGGGTTCGGTGGAGCACAGCGGAATAGAGCGCGATCCGCAATATTTGCGGGGACGGCTGACGCTCATATGCACGAAAGCGCTGGAATCGGTCTATTCTAGCCTCATGTCAGACGAAACCGCAGAGCAGGCTCCCTCGACAGCTCCGGAATCTTTTTCCATCCAGGTTCGTGGATGGGGCGAGGATGAGGACACAGCTCGGCGCTTAGGCGAGATCGTCGGCGTCTGCGTGCGTGAGCTCAGTCGTCAGATCGATCTGTCCGGCCTCGATGGCGTGACGGTGGCGGGAGATTTCACCGAAGCTTTGGCCGAACTCGACAGGGGCTATGAAACGAATTACGTGCTCACGCCTTCGAACGATGCGGCAATCGGCGTGGCCATGACGCCTTCGGTCCTTCGGGAAGGACAGCTAAAGAACCATATCGTTTTAAACGCGTATCTCGCGGCCGGCCTGCTGGAATCCGGTTCCGAACTGTTCCGGTTGGCGCTTCATACGATTGCGCACGAGTGCGCCCATGTGGAAATCACTGCGGCCTACGAGCGATGCTTTCCGAACGTTCTGCTTCGAACGAGACGAAACAATCTTCATCAGATCTGCCGGTGGGACGTGATCCTCGCGTGCTGGGACGAGTACGCCGCAACACGAATCTGCGCGCAGTACGGGGAAGACCCTACAGAAGGATATGAGCAGACCTTCGTCACTATGCTTGAGAGCGCGCGCGGGAACGCCAACGATATAATTCGCGCCTACCGCCTACACGGCGACCACGGTCAGGTGTTTACCGAGGTCTATGCGGAGTATGGCCGCCTGATGAAGTACACATCCTACCATCTTGGTAATCTGGATGGCCAAGATGTCTCGATCGCGGACCGCGCAGTTTCGCAGGCCGCTCTGGCAGGTCATTGGTTTGCGCCATACCTCCCGCGCTTGCATGATGCCTTGCGCGATCTCTATGGACGTTTCGGCGATTGGAACTCCGAGGAGCTATTTGATGTCATTGGCGACATCGCCGACGACATTGTCCGGGAGGGCGGTGTGTTGTTTTCAGGTGCAGGAGACGGCGTCCTCATTGACGTGCCGTACACCGCCGACACCATGCCCTGTGACTAGCGGCAACTCCAGCATCGTAACAATTTAGATGCGATCGCGCTCGTGCTGCTCGTTATCGGGAAGAGGGCTCAGCCAGTGCTCGCGCCGAATGATCCAGAGCTCGTATTTCGGGCGAAGAGATGATGGCGGCTGATCGAGCGTGCCGAGTTTGATCTCGATTTCGTCAGATGAGTCCTCCGCGCCAAATACGGACGATCCGCACGTCGGACAGAAATGGCGACCGCCTGCTTTACTGCCCCACGAACGCGTCTCGCCCGTCATCCTGGCATTTTGCCTGGGCCAGATCCCAAAGTACGAGAAGGCGGAGCCCGTCTCCTTGCGGCAGGTTTCGCAGTGACAAAGCCCGATCCGGGTCGGTTCACCGTCGAGTTCGTAGCGGACATTTCCGCAATTACAGCCACCGGCAATTTTCATTGTCGCCCTCCCGCGCTTGCATCACTGAAGTGTGGCGAACAAGGCGCGGGGCGGATCAGTTCCCGCAGCGGTCAAGACCGGCATGGGCGCGAAGCTGAAAAAGGGATGACGACGCTCGGGGCGCGCGCTCGTTTGTAGTGAGCCTCACATCGTCATCCTGACTCAAACTAGCCACGCCGTGCTCGGAACGGGAATATTGAACAACTACTCCCGCAATCTGAAGCATGTATTCACCCGAGTTTTACAAGGTTTATTTCTCTATAAGTCTTAATGAAAGGTAAAGATTTGTAAACATTGGACAATCTTTGGTATTCTTTAAGAAGATTATCTTATTGTGATTGAAATAAAGCCGAGATTTGGGGAGAACGACATGCAGAACTATAACAAGACCCGTAACTGTGGTTTCACACTGATCGAACTTTCTGTCGTGATGGTGATCATCGGTCTTCTGACCATCGCTGCCCTCAAGCTCTACGAAGCGCACATGCAAAAGAATATTGTCGTTACAACGAATGACAATATCAAATCCGCCACGGCCGCCCTGCAAAAATACCAGCAAGATCATGGATTCTACCCGTGCCCAGCCGATCCGACAGACACTCTGGGTCATGCCACTAACTGCGCAATGCCTGCCACAGGCGGCATCAAAGTTGTCGCCGGCACCGGCGGACGCAATGTCCGTATCGGGGTAATGCCCATTCTGGATATGAGCGGCGACAATAAAATCGTTAACGGATCCCAGGCCGTCGATGGCTGGAAAAACCGCCTGACCTACGCCGTCGTTGAAAGCATGGCCGATGCCGCCACATTCGATAAAGACAACGGCGCGATCACCGTCAATGACGCCGAAACCGGCAGCGCCCTGACGACCAAAAGTAATATCATCGTCCTCAGCCACGGCGAGGTAGCCGCCGGTGCCTATACAACGGCCGGCGTTCTCACCGCCGCCTGTCCGACGGGCACGAAAGACGAAGAGAACTGTAACGACGACGCAACCTTCGTCGCCGGAAAACGCACGTTCGCCGCCGGTGCACAATTTAACGATGACTATGTCGAATATTCCACGGCAACCAATGCGGCCATCACCGACACCTGCGACCCCGGACAGGTCTTGCGCGGGATCACAGCCAACGGGGATTTGATCTGTACCAGCGACCTGAATTGCCCTGCCGGTCATGCCTTTACCGGCCTCCTGGCCGATGGCGTGACGCCGAACTGTCAATTGGTGTCTTCGACCTGTAACGCAACCGAGGCGCTGGTCAGCATGACAATCGGCTCCCCGCCGGTCTGTATCCGCAACATGCCGGGTGATTGCCCGGTTGGCTTTATCCAGAACGGTACGAACAACACGCCCGGCTCAGAATTCGGCAAACCCATTTGTCTGGCACTGCTGATGCAATGTCCGGCAAATTACGTTCAAGTCGGGATGCAGGCGAACAACCAGCCGATCTGCGTACCGAACTTCAACTCCTCCTGCCCTGAGGGGCAGATCCAGATCGGAAATGACGGAAACGGCAGCGCGATCTGTAAGAATATCGATCTCGCCGCTTGCCCAGCCGGTGCCTATATGTTCGGCATGAGTAATGGTGCGCCCATGTGCTCCAATGATAGAACGGTGAATGACGGGAATTGTGCACCGGGCCAGGTTGTTACAGGGATTAACGGGGGGAATGTGACGTGCGGTGCTGTGCCCGGCGCTTTGGGCGCATGTAACTGGTATATGTCCAGCTCCACAATCAGAACGGGTCCCGATGGAAACTACATTCCAAACGGTAGAGGAGAATATGTTATGCCACGCTATAGATACAAGCCAGCTGACTGGTGCAACAATGCTCCTGATCTTATAGCACGTGATCCTGAGACAGGTGAATCAATATGTATTCTGCTATTTGATAAACAACAAGGCTGGAATGGCGCATATTGTCAGATCCCAGACAATAGCTAAATCAAAGTTAAACCGACTGCGGCGGCAGCCTGGATCATCAGGGCATCGTCGCAGGCGCGTCGGGGGCTTCGGAATATCATGCCCACCGGCCGCGAATGGTGAGCAGGAACGTCAATGCAGACCCCTTGCTGTTCAGTTGTGCCTGCTCGCTCGCGGCCTGCAAGTAATCGCCGAGCGGTTCCAGTTCCGCGAGTTCGATGCCACCCCGACTATGAGCGGTAACCGACTTCTTTTCCCCGGACGATCCACGCAATGAAGCTGCGTTGCGTTCATACACGTCACGCCACCATGGGCTGAAATTCTCGACATCGTAGCCGGAGATGGGCTTGAGATACCCATCGACATACCACTCGGGCGCAATTTCAGGTTTTGGCTTCGTCGGATCGAGTGTGCTGATTTCCAGATCGAGAACAGCCGCAAAAAATTCCATGTCTTCGACGGAGCGCGCGATAGCGTCCTGCAAGAATCTGCTCCAGCTGGAGCTCTCATTCTCCGGATTGAATGCACCCGGTGGAAGCTTGATTTTGGGCTCGCCGTCCACAGCGTCGCACAGATCGCTGCCATAGAATCCGGAGAGCAGCAGCATGATGTAGCGCGCTTCGGGGAACGGATGGGTCAGTCCGGCCCCGCGATGCCTGGCCAGACGGCCATGCTCGAACAATATGATCGTCAGCAATGCAGCCAGCAGGGTGAAATGCAGCCTTTGGTCTGTATCAAGCGTGACGAAGTGATGCGCTTCGATCTCGACCAGTTCGCGCATGTCCTTCTCATAGCGGTCAAAGAGGCTCCTTTCGCCCGCACGGCTCCAGCGCTCGAGGTCGATGCTGAGCCAGAGGGACGCCATGTCGGCATGCAGTTCGAAAATCTTCCGGACAGAGCCCTCGTCGACCGCCAGATCAGGCGGTACATCGAAGCGCGGCATACCGGTCGCTGCCAAACTTGCGAACGTGACGTCAGTTAAGTGATCCGTCTCGGCGATGCCCAGCGAGAGCCGCTTTTTACCAAACAGATCCCCGAGCACGTCGAGATGCGCGAGTGCGCCGTGGGCAATCTCGTGAAGCGCAGCCCATCGGAGCATGAGGGTGAAGAACAGATCTTGTTGCCGCAACCGCCAGCGCTCGGTTGGAAACCCCGTCGTGACGCTCTCGGGCCCGAATGCAGTCCCGCGCAAATGTCGATAGTCCCGCAACGCACCGATGCGGCCACTCTCGTCGTACGAATAACGCGTTACCTCGAAGGGCATTTCTGCGCCATTCTCGGCGGCAGCGAGGATGTGAATGGGGCAGACCGCGTCAGCGTAGGAGAAGAACTCCAGTGTCGCCTCTTCGATTGCCAGAACCAATCCGAACGATACCGACAGATCAACACCGCCGGACTTGTTCGGCGTGACAGCGCCTCCAACCTTCCAATCATCTGCATCGAGGCGCACTGTCACATGTTCAAGCCCCGGCAACGCGATGCGCCTGAGATCGTCCGACAGGTCTTGCAGGATCGCGCGGGACTCTTCAGCCAAGCGGCTGACAAAGAGCTCATGAAAGGGAGGCTGGCCGGCAGACCCCGGCGCGGAGACCGCAGCCTCATCGTCATGATGAAGCCTCATAAGAACACTCGGCCGAGGCTCCCAAGATTGCCGGCGCTGTGACGAATTCTGTATTCTTTTCAATACGAATTCCTACGCCATACGAATAGATAGCATATGTATTTCTCGCCGCCCCGACGGCAGCTGATCATAGAACCGAGCCAGTTGGCACAGCATAGTCCAGTCAAAATTCTTGCGCCCTGCATGTGCTTGCGAAAACACAGGCGGAAAAGGGGCGGGAGAAATAAAGAGCATGAAGCGGTGGATACCTCGGGTATTGCGCTCGTAGAGTGGTATGGGCTTTCCCTTCGCAATGCCGGGTACGATGACTGAACCCGTCGGCGTGCGCTTCGAAAAACCGCCTTCGGCAAATTTCACCAATCCCCAGTCCTGCTGCGCATTTGTGACGACCAGCATGTAGCCTGCGTTTTGGATGTCGAATTCAAGCAGGAAGCGCTCCTCGATTTTGACTTTGGGAAGCGTGTCATCGTCGTCGCCCTCGTCATGCTCGACGAGCCCGAGAGAATTCTGACGATGCAGTCGGCCCGTGTCCCGCTGCGCTTCCGCCGTTAGAATGTCCTCTAGCAAGACAGCCGCATCATCCCTGATCGCGTCCTCAAGCGCATTGGCCGGACCGAAGAGAAGGTCTTTGAGTTCGTCGTTCGGCGGTCGGCGGCGAAAGGCCTCGCCGAGCAACGCGACCAGCTTTGGAACGTGTTTGTCGGGGACGGAATCTTGCCTCCCTTTCGAACCTCCGGTTCGCCATTCATTGAACGCCGAGACACTCACACCAAAATGCCTGGCGAGAATGTCGGCGCTTTTGAAGTCGGTGTGATCCTTCAGAAGCGTCAGCTTCCGACCGAGATCAGGGATGTATTTCGCCATAGATCCGTCGTCCTGCTTTCCGGCAACTTGCCGGAAGCCTGCCGGCGCTGACAAGACGGCCTGCGGTATCGGTGTTCCTGCAAATTCGCGGAAAACACGATGCCCAGACGCCCGTCCAATCCCACTGATATCAGCCGCGCCGTAAGCGCGCAGCCGCGCGAGCAGGGCGTGCGCGCGCTGCGCATTCTGCAAGGCGATTTGGCGAATGGAATCGTACAGCCGAATTCGCCGGACCGCCCGACGCCGCAGGCTTATGGCGATCTCGAATTCGCCGCCAACGTATTCAACGAGCGACTGTTCGGCGGCAAGGTGCCGCCCATTCTCTTCTCCTATGCGCGCAAGCCGCGCTCCGCCGGATATTTCTCCGCGGAGCGATTTGCCAAGCGCGGCGGCGAACACGCCCATGAAGTCGGCCTGAACCCCAAGTTTCTGGAAGCGCTCGGCGACTACAAGGCGCTCGCGATCCTCACCCACGTCCTGTGCCTTGTCCACCGGTACGAATTTGGTCCGCTGAACCGCAAGGGCGGCAGGGGCGGGCGTGGTTATCACGACCAGGCCGTTGCCGACATCATGCGCTCCGTCGGCTTGATGCCCAGCCATACGGGTGAACCCGGCGGCCGCGAGACCGGCCATTCCATTCGCCACTATGTCATTCCGGGTGGCCCTTTTGACGTGGCTTGCCGCGAACTTTTGATCACCGGCTTCACGCTGCGCTGGCGCGATAACCCTCGCCCCCGCGCCGCCAAGGG
Organism: Hyphomicrobium sp.; assembly: GCA_041659825.1. GTDB lineage: Bacteria > Pseudomonadota > Alphaproteobacteria > Rhizobiales > Hyphomicrobiaceae > Hyphomicrobium_C. The sequence goes on along the minus strand of JBAZXL010000050.1, from coordinate 7,846 downwards.
GCGCGAGGCTGCGCGGGCCATGAAGGCGTTGCCGGCGCCGGCCGCAACGCGCGCGAAATTCACCTGTCCGGGTTGCCAGCTGAACGCCTGGGCAAAGCCCGGCGCACGTCTGGGTTGCCTGACCTGCTCCGCCCCGATGTCCGTTCAACTCTAGGAGAGCGATCATGTCGTCCCCCAACTTCAAAACCTTCTTGATGGCTGTGCGCACGCTCGATGCCCTGCGTCGTGCCGATGCCGAGCGAGCGTTCACCGATCGCTATCACCGCGCCGTCGCTGCCTCGGGGCATGAATATGCCGAGGGGCTGGCTGCGTCCGAAACCCTCCACATCCTCCTCACGGCCGATCTCGATTTCGACGGTGCCGCCTACCTCAAATCTCATCTGCGCTGATCGCGTGATGGGCTCGGTCCGACGCGACCGAAGCCCTTCTGATTAGCCGTCCGCTTCCTCTCGCATTCGAAAGGCCATTATCATGCAGGACGAGCCAAAACCCCGAAGGAAGAGGCAGGCTCCCTGGCAGCCGCCCGTTCCGCCGCCACAGCCGCCCCGTCGATCCAGTTCCAGCACGTTCCGCTTCGCCAAGCGCCATATGCGCGGCATCTGGAACAGGCACCGCGAATTCCTGGGCAAGCTGGGCGTGAAAGCCGCTCCGCCGTCCCCGACCCGCGCGCAGATCATCCTGTCGCGTGTGGAGATGCGCGAGACGATCACGGTCATCTTGTCGCTCGTCGCGGCCTGCTCGACGGTCGCGCTGACCTATAACGGCGTGGCGGACGGGCTGGCCGAAGCGGGCGCAACGACCAAGGCGAAGATCGAAGCGGTGCTGTTCTCCTCCGCGATCGGCGCGATGTGTGTACTTGCCAACTACCACATGTTCGGTTTGATCGATCGCCTGCGCGGCCGGTATCTTTCGACGGCGATGCTGGGCGGCGTTGCAATGCTCGCCTGCATCGCGGCGATCGATGCGCCCTTCAATATGCGCGGCCTGGCGGGCGGCAGCGCCACGCGTATGTCCATCGAGGATACGGCGCAGTTCTACGAAGAGCAGGCGCGCCTGATCTTCGCGCGCGTCGGGGCGCTTCAGCAGCTGCTGCCCGGTCTTCGCGCCAACGCCAAAATGTATGCCGAGCGGCAGGCCCATGAAATCAAAACCGGCGCCGAGTCCGGTGGTCGCGGCCCCGGCAGGGTCGAAAGCTCATATGGTCGTGTCGCAGGGTTGCTTGGACCACTTGCGGACGATCTCGAAAAAGATGCCGGCAAGGCGGAGGCCTTGCAGGATGCGATCACGCAGCTCATCGCCGAGATCAAACGCCAGGTTTATGTGCAGGGCAATCTCCGGGGCCGTGTTGAAGCGGCCGCGACGTCCGCCGACAAGGCGGATGTCCAACTCGGGCGCCTTGCGCGCCAGGACCTGACCGTTTCGCTTAAAGCCACGCTCGGCAGCCTCGACGGCTTGTTTCCGCCGCCGGTCTCTGCGCCGCGCACGGCTTTGGAGCGCCGCCAGAACGAGGCCATCGCGCAGATCGCGGCGATGACGCGCCCGATCGCGGCCGGCCTTCGCGACGCGCTCGGCAGTCTTCAGCAGGCGCAGGCCGCGCCGGTGAAGGCGGTGCGCCCGCAAAACGCTTCCGAGGCGATCTGGACCTACTGGCGCAGACTCATCCCCGAATGGCTGGCGGCGATCCTGGTCACGCTCGGCGGGCCGCTGTGCCTGCTGCTGATCCAGATCGCGGCCCGCCGCGAAGCCGAATCCTTGTCCTCAAACGAAGGAGAGAAGTGATGAGCCGCATTTTTCTGATCGGCGCGGCGAGCCTTGCCGCGCTGACTGCAGCCGCTGGCACGGTGAGCATCATGGCGATCGACCTGCTCGGCGCCAGCTTCATCGAGAAGATCAAATTTATCGGCGAGCACCCGCGTGGTGACGTCGTGCCGAAGGAGCTGAAGGGCACGAAGGACATCACCTATTTCAAGACGGTGAAGGTCGATGGCAAGCCGTTCTCCATCACGATGGGCATCAGCTTCGCGACCCCGGAAGACCTTGCGTCCGGCAAGCAGAAATCCCGCTGGTGCTATACCACGATCAAGCCGGCGGACGGCGGCGTGCCGCGCCAGATTGAGCTGGCGACCCAAGAAGGCGCGAAGCTGCCGCGCTATAACGATCTGGCAGCCTACGCGGCAGGCGAACTGGCCGTGCTCGGCGAAACGATGGAGTCGCTGGCGACGATCGCCCGCAAGCACTGCGTTTTCACCAAAGAGCCGGGCGGTCCTGGCTCGCTGGTCCGGCGCTTCACGACCATCGTCCTGAAGGGCGAGATGGGCGAGGGTGATCGCTCGTGAAGGGTACACCCGCCATCGCCGGCAAGGTTCATCGCATCAAGGCGCGCGTTCCGCGCGCGCCTGCGAACCGCGTGATGCTGATGGCCACGTCCTTCGGCGTGCTGGCTGCCGCGACGTGGCCCGGGCTGAATGGCGACGGCATGTTGGTGGGCATCAGCGGCCTGAGCGCCGTGATGTCGCTGGCTGCTGCAGGGCGCGCCTGGAAGACTCTACGCCGGGATTTCCAGCTGCGGCATGGCGTGGCGGTCAGTGAGCAGGCGAGTGCCGATCATGGATCGGCGCGCCAATCGACGCGCGAAGAGCGGGCCGCGCGTGGCATGGATACGCAAGAGCATGGCGGACTGCTCGGCCTCGACGACGAGGGCCATCCCGTCTGGCGGCCGAAGAACGGATTTCTGTGCCTCGTCGAAATGCCGCCCGGCATTGGCAAGACGAGCAACCTCGTTATCGGGTCGATCCTCCATTACGCGATGCTCGGTCACTCCGTTTGGGTTCCGGATGTGAAAGACGAGCTGGCGGTCATGTTGGTACCGCATCTGCGCAAACTGGGTTTTGAGGTGTGGTGCCTGAACGCCGCTGGCGAGCACCAGGCCATCGTCGGCGATACCGAAGTCAATCTGTATGGCCCATTCCTCGATGCGCTGTACGGCACGCGCAAACAGCGCCGGAAGGCGATCAAGCTCGCGACCGACTATGCCGCCCTTCATCATCCCATGACCGGCAATGAGCCACAGCCGTATTTCGGCCATGGGGCGCGCAGGGCGATCATGTTCGCGATCTGCGCTGTCGGAATCACCGATCCCGCCAACTGCATTCCGACGCGGGTCTATGAACTGCTGACCGATCCGGTGCAGTTCCTGAAGCTGTGCCGGCGCATGCAGAAGTTTCAAACGATGGATAAGGACGATCTTGTCCTCGACGTCGTCAAGCGCGAAGCGCGCAATCTCATGTATCGCGCGGCTAAGAACGAAGAGAACTTCGCCTCTTTCCTCGAAGGCGCCAGCCAGAAGCTGATTTCCTTCAATTCAAGCGGCATGTTCGGCAACTACGGTGCCAGTACGATCCATGCGCTGAGCGATATCCGCGAGCGTCAGATCGTCATCTTGGTCATCACGCCGCTCGCCGAGATGCGTGAGGCCGCCGATTTCATCTCGCTCGCCAATCACGACCTTGTCGCGGCAGTCAAAGCAAAGCCCGATGGCCACCCGGTACATATCGTTGGAGAAGAAGCTCTAAACTATAGATTTTCTGATTTGACTTCAAATCTTGAAACACTGCGCCAGCTTCGCGTGACCATCGACCTCTACATTCAGTCTTTCAACGGACTTGCCATCCACTATGGCAAGGAGGCCGCCGCCGCGATCGAGGCCTATGCGGACATCCGTGTCTATGCGGGCCTGACCTACGGACGCGCCAAGCATGTCAGCGAAATGCTCTCGGATCGGACGATCTCTCGGCAGGACATATCGTTCAGCGCGACGGTGAAGGAACTCGGCATCGCCAGCCGTGAAATGGCGCGGCCAATGATGAAGCCGAACGAAGTCGGGGCGATGCAGAGGAACCAGGCGTGGGTCTTCGTCGCCGGTCTGCATCCGACCCACGTGACGATGCTCTCATACGCGCAAGCGTGGCCCTGGAACATCTGGGTCGATCCCAGCCCGATCACCGGCACGCGTTTGCACGCCGAGACCGTCCTCACAATCACCTATGGCAGCAAGGGAGCGCCCGATGCGCGATGACCAGAAGGGAAAGATGCCGTTCGTGGCGCCGGTGCGTCTGCGTAACATGCTCTGGCTGCCGGTCGTTGCCGGCGTCGTCGCCACTTCGTTGATATGGGGAACGCCGCATGTGCGCGTCCAGTACAGCTGGAACGGGCTCGATGCCTCGCCCTATTATCATAGCTGCCGGTACTGGGGTCTGAGCACCTTCGAGCTGCGCCCTATAGATGGCAATTGCCCACTCTTCATCCTCGCACGCACGAAGCGGGAGGGCTGAGCGATGGCCGGCTCTCGCGACAACAAGGCGCCGCCGAAGACGCTCTCCAAGACGTTCGACGTCACGACGCCGAAAGCCTATCTGCGTGCCGCCGAAAATCCGGCCGCCTTCGCCATCCTGTCCGGCATCGAGAAACGCGGTGAGGCGCTGAAGGACCGCGCGCAGGATCTCTATCGCAAATTCGAGGATCGCTGGATCTCGAAGGAGGCGATGCGGCTCTGGGCACGTCACAATGCCCTGAGCGCATCGCCTCCGGCGCCGGAGGGTACGCGCCGCGATGTGACGCCCGAGGCCTTGATGAAAGTGGCCTCGCGCAATGTGCAGGCACGCACCAATGCCAGGCTGTCGAAGATCAATCAGATCAAGACGCGCATGAGCAATACGGTCGTGCGCAACCTCCAGGCCGTCTCCCTGAAGCGCAGCTTCGATAACGCCGCACCGCCCGATGGTCCGAAGAAAATCTTCAAGCAGAGGCTCACGCAATGATCGATTGGATCGACAAGTTGCCCGACTCCATGACGGGCGCGTTTGCAGCGACAGCCCTTTGGTTTGGCTTCAACTACGCCGTCCTTGCAGAACGCGCGATGGCCAAGGAGCACGCGGTGGCCGCGCCGTCCTGCCTCGATGCGCTTGAGCGTCATCAACGTAGCCAGGAACTGGCCCCGACCGGCCTTGGTGGAGCGGTGGGCATTCCCGCTCTCGACATCATTGAGCGTGAGATGCTGAAGATCGTGAAGCCGCGCAATTTGTCGGACGGAGAGAAGAGGGAACTTTGCGCCTGCGCGGCGAAAGCGGCGGCGCGCACGCTGCGCTTCGACTACGCCATCCATACCGCGTCATTCCGCATCATCGAGCCAGGCACCATTGCCGGCCTTGGCACGGGCACCATCACGACGGTGATGTCGGGCATCTGCGGCGCCCTCCCCTCGATCAGGCGAGGGAGGTAATCGATGGACAAGGCACTGTATGATGACGGGGTCTACATGGTGACGCCCGCGATCGTCTCGACGCCGCGCCGATTTTATCCTCTTGCCCATACGACGGCGAGCATTCGCCGCGATCCGCTTTGGGCGGCGATCAGCTTCACGATCCTTGGCGGCGCTTGCCTGGCAATCTATGGCGACCTTCTGCAATTCCAGGAGCGGGTGACGCTGGTCGTCATTTGCGTGGGCGCGCTGCTTGCCGGCGGCAGCGTGACCATCCTGCGGATCTCCGCGATCGGCCATAGCGGCGCAATGATCATCGGCCGATCCAGCCGCATCCGGGCGCTCTATCGCGCCATCCGAGATGCCCGAACGACCCATCAGGTGCGGTTGGAGACGTACTGATGGAGGATCAAAGACTTAGCGAAACAATAGGTAAAATAGGACTCCAGTCCTATTTTTGTTCCTTTTTCGTTCTACTTATGATAGCCTTCCCAATCCTGTGAGCGAAACGACAACGGAGGCATGAAGACATTGACCAGAGACGGCAACAACAGCGAGACTCGGAAGGACGCGCCCGGCAAGTCGGCGCATCCGGACCCGCGCATGCTCGCGTTTGTCCGTATGCTGGCCCGGCAGGCCGCCGAGAAGGATTATGCTCGACACCTGAAGAACCACGGCAAGGCGCAAGAGCCAATAATAAGAGAGGATTAGCCCATGCTCCGCGTTGCCGCCTATGCCCGATATTCATCCGATCAACAGCGCGATGCGTCCATTGAGGACCAGATTCGCATCTGCCGCGAGCGGTGCGAGCAGATGGGCTGGAAATTGGTCGAGGTATATTCCGACCATTCGATTTCCGGCGCCTCGCTCATTCTGCGCCCTGCGATCCAGCAGCTCATGCAGGACGCGATGCAGCGCAAATACGATGTCGTCATGGCCGAAGCGCTCGATCGTCTGTCACGCGACCAGGAGGAGATCGCCGGCGTGTTCAAGCGCCTGTCCTTCTTCGGCACAAAAATGTTCACGCTTAGCGAGGGCGAGATCTCCGAACTGCATATCGGGCTTAAGGGCACGATGAACGCGCTCTTCCTGAAAGACTTGGCCTCAAAGACCCGTCGCGGATTACGCGGCCGTGTCGAGAACGGAAAGTCGGGCGGCAGCGTCACGTTCGGATATGACGTCGTAAAACGTATCGATGAGAACGGCGAATATGCGCGCGGCGAGCGTGCCATCAATGAGGAACAGGCGGAGATCGTTCGCGGCATTTTTGCAGACTACGTGAAGGGGATATCGCCATGCGCGATTGCCAGTGCGCTGAACAAGCGCGGCATCGCGGCGCCGACTGGAGGCCAATGGGGATCGAGCACGATCTACGGCAACCGCGAGCGCGGCACGGGCATTCTCAACAACGAGCTTTATGTTGGTAAGCTAGTCTGGAACCGGCTGACCTACATGAAAGACCCGAACACCGGAAAGCGTGTCTCTCGCCCTAATCCTGAAAGCGAGATCGTTCGTCAGGATGTCCCCGAGATGCGCATCGTCCCGCAGAATGTGTGGGATCATGTGAAGTCCATGCAGGGGGAGTACAATAAGCGCGACAAGCCCCTATGGACGAAGAACCGTCCGAAGAGTTTGTTCAGCGGCCTCGGTAGCTGTGGCTGCTGTGGTGGTGGTTTCACAGCCATGGCGTCGGACCGCCTCGGCTGTTCGGCTGCCCGTAACAAGGGCACCTGCGCTAACAAGATTACGATCAAGCGCGATGCGCTCGAAGCCTCTGTGCTGACCGCGCTACGCGACCATTTGATGGATGACGTGCTCTGCGAGGAATTCTGCAAGGCGTACACAGCGCGCATCAATGAGCTTCGCATCCATCACAACGCGTCGATCCATGGCTATCGGGCGGAGATGGCGAAGCTGGAGCGCGAGCGTCAGCAGATCATCAAATCGATCGCCGATGGCGTGCCTGGCTCTCTTCTGAAGGATCGCGCGATCATCGTGCAGAACCGCCGCGAAGAACTGGAAGCGCTGCTGGAATCGACGACCGAGGCGCCGGTCCTGTTCCACCCGAACATGGCGAGCCGCTATCACAAAGAGATTCGCAACCTGATCGCCTCACTGAACGATCCGGCAGCGAAGGCAGAGGCTGGACTGATCCTGAGATCCTTGATCGACCGGATCATCCTGACACCACAGCAAGGCGGGAAAGGCCTGCATGTGGATCTGGTTGGCGACCTTGCGGGAATCCTCGCAATAGCGACGAATCGCGGCAGCGCCGCCATTATTGGCGAGCTGTCAAAATTGAAACCAGTGAATGAGACGGAAGACGACGAGTTAGAAACCGCTGAAAGCGGCCGTTCTGGGATTGCCGGTACAATCCTAGCAATGGTTGCGGGAAAGCGCACTGGCCGCCATAGCGAAGAAGCCCAGGAGCACCCCGATTTGGGGCATTCCTGGGCTTCTGTAGCGCTGGTTGCGGGGGCAGGATTTGAACCTACGACCTTCAGGTTATGAGCCTGACGAGCTACCGGGCTGCTCCACCCCGCGATAAGTCTTTTGGTGCGCTGCGTGTGTTGTGTGCAGGGCGTGTTT
>JBAZXL010000049.1:0-24890 GCA_041659825.1 Hyphomicrobium sp. | reverse complement strand
CACCCGCCTCGCCCTCCCGCAATATCCCGATAATCTGTTCTTCCGTGAACCGTGATCGCTTCATCGTCCGTCCCCCAAGAGGTTCGGACTCTAGCTCAAACTGGAGGAGTTCTGCAGGGGCAGGTCACGAGGCATCCACAGAACGCGATAAAGATCAGAAGAGTCTCGTTAGACTTTGCCAAGCGACGTGCGAAGGCTTCATTAGAAGCTGCCACAAGAAAGAAAAAGCCAATAAGGCCAAACCCCACATATCTAACAAGTTCTGATGTTTGCTTGGTCGACTCTTTATAGTCAGCCTGGACTCGCACCACGTCATCTAACGTGACATGACCTACTGGCTCACCTGCGGAGCCACGAGCCAGCGGCTCTTCGCCTTGTTCCGACATCTGGTGCCCTACGGTAATCTGTTCATCCTGGGGGATCTTTGATAGGTTGGGATGGTTTCTGCGGCTTTGGCGGAGGGATGCTCGTCCCGCCACTACCTCCGCCTCCAGCCCCAATTATGCTCAGACCCTCCACCCGAGAAGTACCCAGCATCTACTCGCCCCGCCCGCTGCTAGAGAATTTTCCGACGAAGTGGACGCCGGCTCGTCGAAGAAAATGCGACCAAACAAGAACCTAGGGCGCCGATCCGATTCCATCGGATCGGAAAGCGCTCTAGATCGACGGCAAAGGCCCGGTCCAATCATTCTAACACGGCAAGAGTTTACGGGCAACGAAATGGTCCGTGGACCGCGTACAAAAGCTCAGTCAAGTCCGCCCAGCGGCTTCTATTCCTAATCTTTGCGTCGCCGCTTCTGCTTGCTTGAATCCGCAGGCGACGGATTGGCACCGGTCTCGACCGCGTCTTGGGCAGGCAGGAAGGCCTGCTCGGGAGGGTCGGCCGGCCGCGGCCAGGCGATGTCGTCCGCGCGACCGGGCTTTGGCGTCAGCCGCTCGCCCTTGAAGAGCACCCGAAAATACGGTGTCTGAGAGGGGGCGAGCCTAGCGCGGCCGCTGCTCGCGTTTGGGCCGTTCGCGAGCGCTACAGTGCTCATGACGGTCAATCCGCCTGCGATCTGGTCGATGACGGCCTCACCCAATTGAGACAGGCGGTCCGGGCTTTCGCGTCGCGTCAGGAGCGCAATGACAGAGGCCGGGATGGCCGGGCGTACAATATCCAACGCAACGACCTCCTCCTTGCCGCTTGCACCGAGGATGCGCAGGTTGACCTTGCCGTTATCGGATTTTTGCTCACCGAGGCCGGCCTCGGCGATGGCGCTTGCCGCGCCCGGGGTGCCCGGTGTGGGTGTAGCTTTCGCGGCCTGGGCGCCATTAGCCGCTGGGGAGAGCTTTGCCTTGTCGGGGTTAATTCGCGCCTGCTCGGCCTCGTCACCGGCGAGCGGCACGGTGCGATCCGCTTTGGCCTGTGCGAGATCGCGGCGCAGGTCACGCTCGACGAAGTGTGCGAGCTTGCGATAACCCTCGGTCGTGAAGTAGACGCCGTCGCCCTCGCGCAGGAGACGGATCTTGCCGCTGAGGTCCGGGCCGTAGGCGCTGTAGCCGCCCTGCTCGTCGGTGAAACCAGCGTAGGCATCGATATATTTCAGGCCGTTGAGGTAGACGCGCTCGCGCATAATCTCGTTCATCATCTGCGCGTCGTCGTTGGCGTCGGAACGGCGCACGATCGGCAATCCGACCCAGTACACGGCCACATTCTGGCGCTTCAACAGCTTCATCAGCCGGTCACCGCGCGCGGCATAGTCCTGGCGCCAGGCCGGTGTCCCAACCTGCAGGCGCTTGCCGGAGGGATCGCGCACCGAGACCCGGTCCCAAGCGCCAAGCATGACGATCGCAACATGCAATGGCTCGCGCTTCAGGTTCTCCTCGAGCTGGACCAGCTTCTCATCGAAGTCGTTGCGGAAGAGGCCATTGATGGTGAAGGGGGCCGCGCGGACGGTAACTCGGGAATCTCCCTGGAAGGCGGCGGAAACGCCACCGTGCAGGCCCTCCGCCAAGTCATCGCCAATGACCTCGAGGGAATACACTTCGCCGGCTGGGAAGGGCGTTATGTAGCTCGAGGTCGCGGCGGCATCGTCCAGCGACTGCGAGTACAACGGCGCCAAAGGTGCAACCAGGAGGGCCGCAACCATAACAATATGCCGAAGAGTGCAGCGGACGTTCATGTTCTAGACTTCGACGCCGGTCCAAGACTTCGATGAAGCAAGACTTCGATGAAGGTTACGCGCAAGATGCACACGCCCCGAGCACCGCACCGAAGCGCCGCCAAAGCGAGTAGCTTAGCGCAGACTCGATGCACGTACGTGCGCAAGAACCGCATCCGTAGGCCAGCAGTCAACCTTCAACTTGTTTGCTGCCTGGTAGGCTCCGATCACCTTGCGCGTATTTGAGCCCACCTTACCGTCGACCTTCTCCACATCATAGCCGCCTGCCATCAGACGCTGTTGGATTTCTTCGATGGCCTTGGTCTTTTGCGGGCCTGTGCCACCCCAGGGCGTAAGGAAATCGCCGCCTCCAGCCAAGCGGTCCGCGAGATTGCCGACAAAGACGGCGTAGAGGTCGGACGTATTGTAGCGGCGGATGACCTTGTAGTTTTCGAGGACCAGGAACGAGGGGCCGTAAGCGCCGGCCGGGCTCATCAGGTATGCCTGCAGGACGAGCTCCTGCTCCGTCCAAGGTCGGCTGCCAGCCCGGACCACGCCGAGGCTTGCCCATTCGGCGATGGAGCGTTCCTGAGTAGGGCCCTCGAGCGAGCAATCCGCGCGCGGCGCGAGCCGCACTTCATAGCCCCAGGTCTGGCCTCGCACCCAGCCTTTGCCCTGCAACTGGCGCGCGGCGGAGGCCAACGCATCGGGAATTGAGTTCCAGATGTCGCTCTTGCCGTCGCCGTCGAGATCGTGAGTGTGCTTGAAGAACTCTGTGGGCATGAATTGCGTGAGCCCCATGGCGCCGGCCCAGGACGAGCGCATCTTCGCACGCGGCACGCCCACCTCGATCATACGCAGCGCGGCGATAAGCTCAGGCCGGAACAGCTCCTTGCGGCGGCCGAGGTACGCTTCGGTCGCAAGCACGGTGATCGCATCGAACGGCGGCTTGTAGGTGCCGTACGCGGTTTCGCGCCCCCAGATGGCGAGCACAGAGTAACGGTCGACGCCAAGCTGCTGCTCGATCTCGTCAAGCGCGGCCTTGTGTTTTGTGAGCAAGCCTTTGCCCTCGGCCGCAAGGCGCGCGAGATATGCTTTGTCGAGGTACTCGGCAGGCGGGCGCGTAAACTCAGCTTGGCCGGCGGAGCCGTCCGTCGGCCGGCCGGGAAGCATGAGATCAGGCAGCTTGAGGTCCGGCGCGACATTCTGAAACGCCGCGTCGAAGGTTGCACGGCTGACGCCCGCGGCCTCGGCTTCCGGCCACAGGGCCTCGATCCAGACGCGGAAAGGATCGGCCGCGTGCGCCGCGCCGGCCAGCCAGACGCCGCTGAGCGCAAGTGCAAGACCAACCGAGACCAGGATCGACCAGAACGATATGAGTTGGCGCATGAATTGCCCTAATTGGGCCGTCCCTCTTGCTTTGTCGAGGGGCAATGCGACGAGTACGCTGCCTGCCCCAGGGGTCCATAAAGGAGCAGCCTTTCGTCTGGGCTGCGAGCTTTGGTGTCTGTAATTCAGGGCTTTTTTGCGACCCCGCCGCAGGCCGTGATCATACCATCGTTGACCGGCGATAGTTCAGTTGGCTTGCGCAAGGCCGCCAATGTGCCGCTCCCACGCGAGAGCGTGAGCGACGATGGTGTCGAGGTCGGCGTATTTCGGGGTCCAGCTAAGCGCCGATCGGATTTTTTCCGACGCCGCGACAATCGCCTCCGCGTCGCCTGGGCGGCGCGGTGAATTGACGACACGAAAATCGTGCTTCGAAATGCGCTTCACGGCATCGATGACCTCGAGCACCGTATAGCCGTCGGAGTAACCGCAATTGAAGACGTCCGAGGTGTTGCCGGCGCGAAGGTAGCGGAGCGCTGCGAGATGAGCGGCAACGAGGTCGGTGACGTGAATGTAATCGCGGATGCAGGTGCCGTCCCGCGTCGCGTAATCGGTGCCGAAGACCTCGAGCGAGGACCGTTTGCCCAGGGCAGCTTCGCAGGCAACCTTGATCAGATGTGTAGCGCGCGGGGTCGATTGTCCTGTGCGGCCTGCGGGATCGGCGCCGGCAACGTTGAAATAGCGCAGCGCCACGAAATCGAGATCATGGGCTCGTGCCGTATCGGCAAGCATGATCTCGGTCATGAGCTTGGACCAGCCATAGGGCGAGACCGGCTTCAGATCGGCATCCTCGCGGACCGGGATTTCGGCCGGGTTGCCGTACACCGCGGCCGTCGATGAAAAGATGAAATGCCGAACTCCGGAGGCTACGGCCACCTCCATGAGGGCGCGAGAGTTCACGGTGTTGTTTTGATAATAGCCGAGCGGGTCAGCAACCGAATCAGGAACAACGATCGAGCCCGCGAAATGGATAATGGCGCCGACCCCGTAATCTCGTATGATGCCGCGCAGGAGATCCTGGTCGCCGACGTTGCCGACCACGAGGGTCGCCTCCTGCGGCACGGCCGAGCGAAACCCGGTCGAGAGATTGTCGAGGACGACGACGGGCTCGCCGGCAGCCAGCAGCTCGAGAACCATGTGGCTTCCAATATAGCCTGCGCCACCTGTAACCAGAACGCTCATTTTCCCCAAACCCCGGACCAAGACCAAGAAACCACCCTTAAGCTTGTGGTGAGCCTAGCAGCATTAGATTTTAGTAAGCTGGATCGATTAGATCGAACTTTAAGCGTTGACATAACGCGGCCTTAAATCTCCATCACCTGCACGCAGCACACGTCTTACCGACCTGGAGTTAGAATGTCCAAGAAGCGCATCCGCAAAGCGGTGTTTCCTGTTGCCGGCCTCGGCACCCGCTTTCTTCCCGCGACGAAATCCGTTCCCAAGGAGATGTTGACGGTTGTTGACCGGCCTGTGATCCAGCATGTGGTGGACGAGGCGCGGGCTGCGGGCATCGAGCACTTCGTCTTCGTCACCGGGCGAGGCAAAGGATGCATAGAGGACCATTTCGACAGCCAGTTCGAGCTCGAGAAGACGCTTGAAGCACGCAACAAGTCGAAAGAGCTTGAAGCGCTGGCACAGGACCTTCCGGCGGCCGGACGCACAAGCTTCACGCGCCAGCAGGCTCCGCTAGGGCTCGGACATGCGGTCTGGTGCGCACGCGACATCGTCGGCGACGAGCCCTTTGCGCTTCTGCTGCCGGATATGTTGCATCATGGGGTCAAGCCCTGCCTTGCCGAAATGATCGAAGCCTATGAGGAGCACGGGGGAAATCATATCGCCGTCGCGCCGGTGCCTGAGGATCAAACCCACCAGTACGGCATCGTCGGCGTGAAGGAAGAGGGCGCAAAGGTTTCCCAGATCACATCGATGGTCGAGAAGCCGCCGAAGGGTACCGCGCCCTCAAACCTTCACATTACGGGTCGCTATATTCTGGAGCCCGGCATTTTTGGGCTGCTCGAGAAGCAGGAACGCGGCGCGGGTGGAGAAATTCAGCTGACAGATTCTATGATCAAGCTTGCCGAGACGCGGCCGTTCCACGCCGTACGCTTCGACGGGGCCATTTACGATACCGGGTCGAAAATGGGCTTTCTCGTGGCGAACGTGGCCTATGCGCTGGCGCGCCAAGACCTCGCCGCGGCTCTCAAGGCCGAGATCGCGAAGCTTCTGTGAGACTAGGCGATGTCTTCGTTAGGATTACGCTGGCGCAGGCTCTGCTCAACTTGGTGACAGGACAGGCTAGATGTTGCCCGTTTCGGGTGTCATTACGTTCGGCTATGATCTTAATAGGTACTCGCAGAGCTCGGCCGGAGATCGTCTATGGCACGTAAGCGACAGTCGGACGGCGCAGCGGCGTCCGCGACACACAAGACGCTGACGCCGCCGGGCGTTTTTCTCGTGCGCATGCTGGTGTTCCTGACACTCGTCGCATTCCTCGTCGCGATCCTCAACGAGCAGCTTTTCGTCTCGTTGATGGCGAACCCGGGGCTCAATGCCCTCATCGTCGGCGTGCTCTGCCTCGGCATCATCTACGCGTTCCGGCAAGTCATCCGGCTCTATGCCGAAATTCGCTTCATCAATGCGTTCCGCATCGCCGATCCGGGTCTCGCAAGCACCCACCAGCCGGTGCTCCTCGCACCCATGGCAACCATGCTTCGCGATCGCACCGGAATGCTCTCGCTCTCGACTGTATCCATGAGAACGATCATGGACAGCGTTGGCTCGCGGCTCGACGAGGCGCGCGATACGGGGCGCTATCTCGTTGGTCTGCTCGTATTTCTCGGACTGCTCGGAACATTTTGGGGTCTTCTCGAGACCATCCAGTCGGTTGGCGGCGTCATCAGCTCGCTCAACACGGGCGGGGGGGAATCGGTTGCTGTATTTGACGAGCTCAAGGCCGGTCTTGCGGCGCCGCTCAAAGGCATGGGCACGGCGTTCTCGTCATCGCTGCTCGGCCTTTCGGGATCCCTGGTGCTGGGCTTCCTCGAGCTGCAGGCCAGTCACGCGCACAACCGCTTCTATAACGAGCTCGAGGAGTGGCTGTCCGGCATTACCGAGCTAACGCCTGGCTCGTCGTCCTCGAGCGAGCAGGCGGGTCAACAGCTGATCGCTGCGGTCTATGAAATGCAGCGCGCGGTGGAAGAGCTTTCGGCGCGCCTTCGCGGGCAATCCGTTTTACCGGCAAGCGCGGCCGTGGGGCGCGATAGCGAGGAGCCGGTTCGCGATCTTGCCCGAGGTGTGAGCCAGCTTGTAACTCAGATGCGCAACGAGCAGAAGGTCGTCCGCGAATGGGTTGACGAGCAAGCCTCTCAGCAAGCTGAGGTGACCCACGTGCTCCGCGATCTGGCGCAAACACTCCTGCAAAAGGGCCGCTGACATGGCTCGCGGCCGATCGCGCAGAAGTGGAGAGTACGCGGACTTCTGGCCGGCGTATGTTGACGTTCTCTCGACGCTGCTGCTGGTCGTTACCTTCCTCATGTCGATGTTCATGGTCGCGCAGTACTTCGCCTCGCAGGAATCGTCGGGCAAGGACACGGCGCTGAAGCGCCTCTCGCGACAGATTGCGGAGCTGACCAGCCTGTTGTCACTTGAAAAGGGCAAATCGCGCTCGACCCAAGACGAGCTCGCCGCCCTGCAATCGACGCTGAGCTCCCTCACGGCGGAGCGCGATAAGCTTTCGGGCTTTGCCGTGACCGGTGACGAGAAGGCCAAGGCCGCGGAGGGCCGAATCGCTTCGCTTGGTGCCGACCTCGACGCCCAGAAGGCAATCTCGAATGAGGCCTTGGCAAAGGTCGACTTGCTCAACCAGCAGATGCTGGCGCTCAGGAAGCAGATCGCGGCGCTCAACGAGGCCCTCGAGGCCTCCGAGAAGAAGGATCGCGACAGCCAGGATCGAATCAAGGACCTTGGTCAGCGCCTCAACGCGGCACTCGCGCGCCAGGTCCAGGAGTTGCAACGCTATAGGTCTGACTTCTTCGGACGGCTGCGGGAGCTGCTCAAGGACCGCAAGGATATTCGCGTCGTCGGTGATCGCTTCGTATTCGAGAGCGAGGTGCTATTTCCCTCGGGGCAGGCGACACTCGCACCCGAAGGGCTCGCGGCGATGGATCAACTCGCGAGCGCAATTGTCGATCTGGAAAAGACCATTCCGCCCGAAGTCAATTGGGCGCTGCAAGTCGATGGACATACTGACATCAGGCCAATCGCCAGCCCACAGTTCCCGTCCAACTGGGAGCTTTCGACGGCGCGTGCCGCGTCGGTTGTGAAGTATCTGATCGCACGCGGCGTCTCCGCGAGCAGGCTCGTTGCGGCAGGCTACGGCGAGTTCCAACCGATCGAGGCCGGCGTCGACGAGGTGAGCCTGCGGCGCAACCGCCGCATCGAGCTGAAACTGACCAACCGCTAAAATGCAAGCGCGATGATAAGCCCTACAACGCGTCCTGCACGATGACGCCATACCAGCCCTGGCCGCGATAGGTCTCATAGCCGGGAGTACGGTGGAATGCGATCGTTTGGCCGCTTGATGCTTCGAAACAACCGGATTTTTCACCCCTCTTGATCGGCACGATCTCGGTCAGCACGCCGCGGCCGTCGGAGGCCGCGAGAATAAGCCCGTTTTGGTCAGTTATGAGAGCGCGGGAGCGGGCCTTGTCGGCCGCGGAAAATCGAACGCCTTCGAGAACGGTCTTGGCCTGCGGGCCCCAATCGAAATGCACAGCGAGGACCCCGATGGGGCGACCGCTCGGTTTGCCACCCTCCCGCACCGCGGTCGCGAAGGTAGCGACCGGAGCATTACCAAGGCGGCTACTCGATGCAACGTCGGAGGATGCGAATTCGTCGGCGTTGGCCAAGCGCCGAGCACGCTCGAACCACGCCTCGCCAGAAACGTTCTCGCCAGCGACGCGGAAACGTCCAGGCCGCCCGCCTGCCAGGATCGTGCCGTCAAGTGAGCACAGCCAAATATCGAGGTAAATCGTGTAAGCGCCGAGGATGGCTGCAAACCGCTCCGCCGCACCCTCTGAGGAAGCCCCCGCGCTGGCAGCGGCTACCACGGCGCCGTCGCGGGCCCACCAGCGGACATTGCAAGAGCGCTCATAGAGATTGCGGTCGATGACCTCGATGGCATTGAGGGCGAGATCAACGAGACGCTCGGTGTTGGCGTGCACGCTCATCGAACGTGTCATTTGCTCGAGTGAGCCAATACGGCCGGATAGCTCAGACTCCAGGCTACCCGCCACTTTTTCAACCTCGGCAGAAACGTTCTTGACCTCTTGGGCAACGATGGCGAAGCCGCGCCCGCTTTCCCCGGCGCGAGCGGATTCGATCATGGCATTGAGGGCGAGCATCCGCAGGTTGGACGTGATAGTCCGGATTGCATCGATCTTACTGTCGGCAAGACGCTTTACGTCGCCGGTGACATCGATCACGTCATGGATCGACACGGCATCGGCGGCAACGGCCGGAGCAAGAGCCATGGTTGATGAACCCAGAAATGAGAGTTGCAAATCGCTCGTCCCATTTGACTGCGTCGCGGCAAACAATTCCTTAATTCGCGACCTTCGGAAGCGGATTTCCTCCGCTTGCGTCGCAGATGCCATGTCTCAGTACTATGTCTCAGCACTGAAGATATCATGTCTCAGTACTGAAAAAGCGCCGCGGGGAGGTCGTATTGCTAACGCCACCCGTCCCACGCGATAGCGGTCGGGCCCACGGCGTACGCGACGGCGCTCAGGTCAGCTGAGCGAGACCCTGCTCAAGATCGGCAATGATATCCAGGGCGTCCTCGATACCTATTGAGAGCCGGACGACGTCGGGGCCGGCGCCGGCGGCGGCACGTTGCGCGTCCGTCAGCTGGCGGTGCGTCGTCGAAGCCGGATGAATGATGAGGCTGCGCACGTCGCCGATATTTGCAAGGTGCGAGAAGATGCGAAGCGACGAGACGAGCTTCACACCGGCATCGTAGCCGCCCTTCAAGCCGAAGGTGAAGACCGCGCCTGCGCCTTTCGGACAGATGCGTTTGCCGAGCGCGTGGTTCGGACTCGAGGGGAGGCCAGCATAATTGACCCACGCAACCTCGGGACGACCTTCGAGCCAGCGCGCGACGGCGAGCGCGTTTTCGACGTGGCGCTGCATGCGCAGCGGCAGCGTCTCTATACCGGTCAGCAGCAGGAAGGCATTGAAGGGTGAGATGGCGGGGCCGATATCGCGGAGTCCCATGACACGGCAGGCGATGGCGAAGGCAAAATTGCCAAACGTCTCGGCCAGGCGCATGCCGTTGTAGGAGGGGTTCGCGTCGACGAGCGTCTTATAGCGGTGCTTGGCGCCGAGCCAGTCGAATGTGCCGCAATCGACGATAATGCCGCCGATGGAGTTACCGTGACCGCCCATGAACTTCGTCAGCGAGTGAATGACAATGTCGGCGCCGTGCTCCTTGGGGCGGCAGAGGTAGGGCGAGGCCAGAGTATTGTCGACGATGAACGGAATGCCGGCCTTCTTGGCGATGGCCGCGATGGCGGGCAGGTCGATCACGAGTCCGCCGGGGTTGGCGATGCTCTCGACGTAGATGGCACGCGTCCTCTCCGTAAGCGCCGCCTCGATGGTCGCCGGGCTCGTGGCGTCGGCCCAGACGACGTTCCAGTTTGACTTCTTGAACGCGTGATTGAACTGGTTGACCGAGCCGCCATAGAGCTGGCGGCCGGCGATGAACTCGTCGCCGGCCTCGAGAAGAGTGTGGAAGACGACGTATTGGGCGGCGTGGCCGGAGGCGACGGCCAGGGCTGCGGTGCCATTCTCGAGGGCCGCAACGCGTGCCTCAAGCACTGCCTGCGTCGGGTTCGTGATTCGGGTATAGATATTGCCGAACGCCTCGAGGCCAAAAAGAGCGGCGGCATGGTCCGCGTCGTTGAACACATAGGACGTCGTTTGATAGATCGGTGTGACGCGTGCCCCCGTCGCAGGGTCAGGAGCGGCGCCAGCGTGAACGGCGAGGGTGGCAAACCCTGGCGACTGGCCCCCTGGCGACTGGGCCCCTGGCGACTGGGCGGAGTCTTGATCTGACATTCGAGTGCCCTCCTCTGGCAGCTTGATCGCGTGCTGCGCAGCTAGGAGCGAGGGAAGGGGGCTGTCAACTGCGCCGCTAGTGTTCCGGTTCCGACATTTGCTTCCCTCTGCGGCACGGTTCGGAGCAAATGTCGGAACCAACAGGAACACTAGAAACTCTATGGTTCTAGTGTAGCTTCTGCATCTGACGTTTGGTGACGAGACCTGCCGCAAGCGGGGACCAAACGTCAGATGCGCTACACTAGTGTTCTGGATCGGACGCTTGATTCCGGGCGAAGGTCGTCAAGCGGCCGTGAATCCAGAACACAAACAAAAACATGGCTAGGGTTCCGGCGGAGACGGTTGGGAACCAACCGTCGGAGTCGGAACACTAGCGCGTCATCGGAAGGATGCGGGGCCGCAAGCGGAGCGAGGCGAGCTGCCGGGTCAGACTTTCTGCGCGCGCCCCGGAGAACGGCAGGTCCAGCGGGTTGCGACCCACTTCGGGTGCTCGTGCGTCCACTTCGCGACCTCTGCCGGGCTCACGGCCATGCACTGTTGAGAGGTCATGCCTGTAAAGACGATGTTCACGTCCTTACATTGGGACAGATTGTCGACGAGGCATGCGTACAAGACGAGCTCGATCATATGGCGCTCCAAAAAAGCCTGGAAGCCTAATCGAGTTCTTGAGTGGATGGTTCCGGAGCAAACGCACGCGCAGGCGGATTGCGCGTCGCCGGATCTGACCCCTGTACCGTCTTAAGACGCCGCCCCGCATTGAACGAGGGCTTGCGCCGTCTGCTCGAGAAAGCCGGGCACCCGCTGCGCGGATGCACTAATCGGCTTCGTCTCGGGCTCTCTTTAGGAGAAAGTCGCTACGACTTGGTCGCTCAGATCTTGGCGATGCGGCCAGCCGGGCGACAGGTCCAGCGCTTGGCGACCCACTTGGGATGGCCCTCGGCCCACTTGGCGATTTCGGCCTGGCTCATCATCATGCACTGCATCGGAGTCGTGCTCTCCGACATATACGTCAGACTGACATCTTTGCAGCGAGCGGGTTCGTTAGCGAGGCAGACAGAGACAACGAGCTCAAGCATCTTGGTAAAACCCCATGATCGAGTTATCCGCTTCTTTGGCGGCCATAACCCTCGGGGCGCATCGTCCCTTTTTTCTTTTCTTCTTGATCTAAAAGTAGGCGGCGAATCAGTCGTGAACAAGGAACAATCATGGGCAAAGGTTGCTAATGATTTGTGCTGCGTCGTTTGTGCATCATCGGCAAACGCCAATGGGGTGTCGAAAAAGCTGATTGATATCAATGCATATGGATGCGGGTCGGCGTTGATCATTCCGCTTTTCGTCAGCCCATTTCTTGAGCATGGGGCGACTTGTCTCACTATTTTGTGAGTGGCTGTGGCTCGCTAGAAACCGCTTTGAGAAACGCGACGAGGGCGGCCTTTTCCTCATGAGTTAATGAAAGATTTCGAATAAGAGCATTCGCAAGCGAAGGGCGGACAATTAAACCGCCGGCGTAATGATCAATCACGTCCGTAAGCGTTTGTTTTGAGCCGTCGTGCATGTAGGGGGCCGTTTTCGTCAGTTCGCGCAGGCTCGGCGTCTTGAATTGCGGCAAGCCGGGGTGCCCGCCCTCGATGCCGCCACGGCCAGGATCGGTGCCAGCAAGGCCGATGTCGTGATATGCGCCGTCCGTGAAGCGCCAGCCGCCATGGCAGGCGATGCAGCCGCCTTTGCCGACAAAGATCGCGAAACCTTGCTGCTCCACCGCATCGAGCGCCGCGTCGTCGCCTTCGACCCATCTATCGAAGCGTGATTTGGGTGACATGAGAGAGCGCTCAAAGGCCGCGATGGTCTCGAGTAAAGTCTTTTCACTGATGAGCGGGTCTTCAGGAAACGACTTGGCAAAACGGGCTCTCATCTCGGGGTCAGCGTCGAGGCGGGCAACAATCGCGGTGAAGTTGCCGTTGAGCTCGTCGGCCGCAAGAATTGGAAAACGCGCCTGCGCCGCAAGTGTTGGTGCGCGGCCATCCCAAAAGAACGACGTCGCCCAGGCCAGGTCGTAAAGGCTCGGGACATTGCGCGGGAGCATCGCACCGGCAGGACCGATCCCCTTTGGTCTGCCGTCGGTATAGGCGCGGGCGGCGTCGTGGCAGGAGGCGCACGAAGCCGTGCCGGTGCCAGAGAGGCGCGTGTCCCGAAAGAGATCCTGTCCGAGGGCGGCCTTGTCTGCATCGGGCAGGCCACCGGGGGGCAATGACGGGCGCTCGAATATTTTGCGCCACACATAGTTGCGCGCAGGCGGCGGCTTCAGACCCTGGGCGACGCTGGCTGCGGGCGCTGTCAGCAACAGGGCGATGATCAGGGAGAGAAACGAGTTGAGCCGCACTAATAAGTCCACGATAGGATGGCACGTCCGCGTTTAGGATAAGCGCACCGGGCCATAGAGTAGCCTGGCGGTTGCCCATTTTGCCCGGTTGAGAGACAAGTGCAATAACTGCGCAACGCTTTGGCCTCAAACAAGCCCCGGCAAGGAAGCACGAATGCGTGACGACGCTCCGACGCCGGCGGCGTCTTCGGTCAGAGAGTACGTTCTAGGTGTCCTCACAAGGGCTGTCTTGGCGCCGGTGCAGGCGTTCCGGCTCGCCTACCTGCCGTTGCTGATGGTCTACTTCGCCTACGGCGCGCTCGGGCTGTTTGCGGTTGCCGACAGCTTCTGGGTCAAGCAATCGCTCTCCCTGTCGCCGGCAGCCCTTGCACAGCTCAGCGTCTGGCTGACGCTTCCGTGGGCGATGAAGATGGTCTTCGGCGAACTGGTCGACACCGTGCCGATCGCCGGCTCACAGCGGCGCGTCTATGTCCTTATCGGCGGCTCGCTGATCGCGGCGGGGCTGACGCTCCTTGCTGCCGCTGCCGGCGGCTGGCTGACTTTCGCGGGGCCCGAGCGCCTTTATATTGCGGCGCAGCTCCTGGTCGTCTTGGGCGTCGTGGTACAGGACGTGGTCGCCGATGCCATGAGCACCGAAGTCGTTCCGCGCACGCATCCCGACGGTACGCCGCGCGACCATGCCGACATCGACCACGATCTCGGCATGGTCCAGATCCTCGGCCGGCTGGCTCTCTCGTTCGGCGCGTTTCTCGTGGCGGGCCTCGGCGGCCTCCTGGCGCGGATCTATTCCTACGAGACTGTATTTCTGATCTCACTCGTGATCCCGCTTATCTCGGCCAGTGGTGCGTTGCTGGTACGCCTCGAAACGACGGAACGGCGCGCCACAGACTGGCGCATCCTCGGCGGCGGGCTGGCATTCGGGCTCACTGTGACCATGCTCGCCCTCCTCGATGTGCCGTATAATCAGGAAATCGTCTTCGTCATCTCGATGGCCGTCGTCCTCGCAATGCTGGCGCGTGTCACATCCGAGATCCCGCGCGAGACCCGTCTCAAAATCGCCTATGCGGCGCTCATCATCTTCGCGTTTCGGGCGACGCCGGGCGTGGGAGAGGGCTACCGCTGGTTCACGATCGATGTTCTGGGGTTCGACGAGGCATTTTACGGCACGCTGGCCCAGATCGGGGCCGGTGTCGGGCTCGTTGCGGCATGGCTACTTTCGGATGCAATTACGCGCCAGCCGGTTTCGATCGTGCTGCTGTGGCTGACCGTGCTCGGCGGCTTGCTTTCCGTTCCGACTATCGCGCTCGTCTACCGAGCCGACCTCATGACGGAGGTTACATTCGGCTTCGGCGCGCGGACCATTGCGCTGATTGACGCCGCGGCCGCCTCTCCGCTTGCCCAGCTCAGCATGGTGCCGCTTCTGACTCTCATAGCCATCTACGCCCCGCCAAGCCACCGAGCGACCTGGTTTGCCCTCATGGCGAGCTTCATGAACCTCGCGCTCGTGGCCGGGCAGCTTGCCACCAAGTACATGAACGAGCTTTTTCTCGTGCAGCGCAACGCCTACGGCGAGCTGCCGCAGCTGGTTGTCGTCGCATCAGCGTTGGGCCTTGCGATCCCGCTATTGGCGATCGTTGTATTCGGACGAAAACTCCGCTGATTACGCCTTTTTGCTTCTCGTTGCGCCCTAGTGTAGCGCATCTGACGTTTGGTCCCCGCTTGCGGCAGGTCTCGTCACCAAACGTCAGATGCAAAAGCTACACTAGTGTTCTGGATCGGACGCTTGATTCCGGGCGAAGGTCGTCAAGCGGCCGTGAATCCAGAACACAAACAAAAACTTGGCTAGGGTTCCGGCGGAGACGGTTGGGTACCAACCGTCGGAGTCGGAACACTAGCATCATAGAGTTGCTAGTGTTCCTCTTGGTTCCGACATTTGCTCCGAACCGCACTCCAGGGGGAGGCAAATGTCGGAACCGGAACACTTGTTGTGGCGCGTTAACCACTGCCGGCGCGAGGAAAAGGCCAAGGCGAGTGTGGGACCTTGACCGATGGCGTAACGTCTTTCATCCAAATACGGGCAATCCGAATGCGTGAGGACCAGCGAAAAGTTCGGGTATTGCCATAAATCGGCTAGAGCGCTCCTGCATGGAAGCGTCACAAGAGCAGTTGGGGGAATTCGATGGGTGCGAGTGCCGAGCCGGTAGCTGCCGGAGCCGTTCAGAGCGCGCCGCGCCCTGTGACCTTGAAGTGGTTCGTCAAACGTACGCTCGTTGGCATTCTTATCCTCGTCGTGTCGATTGGTGGCATGGCCTGGCTGACTTATGCCTCGATCGACCCGAGCCTCGAGACCAGCGACACTAAGGTCAAGAACGCGGCACCGACCGTCGTACAAACGGGTATGCAGCTCTGATACGAATGGCTCCGCCATGACGCGGCGATGGGTAAGCCCTTGGCGCCGCCTCTCCTCGCGGGTCGAATTGCGCCGGAGTCTCGGGTGGCGTCGGCGGAGCCGTAAGCCCGGGACATTCGCCTTGGCCGCTCCGATTTTTTAGAGGCGTTCTTAAGTGCGCAAGCATAATGGAAAAGTATTGCTTTTTCCCGCCAACTGACGATCCTTTCCGTCATGGACCGCAAATCCGCCGCCCTTCCTCCTGAGCTGCTGCCGATGCAGCCGGGACTTGAAATTCTGCATTTGGCTGCCCTGGTCGCCGAGCAGGAAGCGCTCGAGAACGACTCCCTCGACGCCGGGCTCGAGGACCTCGATACATACACGCTGCACGGCGTCGCCCCTTCCGAGATGTGGCCGGAGCTCGCGCGCGGCCTGATGTCGTCCGCCCCCTCGGTGATGATCCGTTCATTGCGCGACTGCGGCGCGCTCGATATCGTCCTTCCGGAGGTCGATGCGCTGTTCGGCGTGCCGCAGATTGCCGACACCCCCGCCGAGGTCGATATCGGCGAGCACCTCTTGGCCGCGCTCGACGAGGCGGCCTGCTGCAAAGCTCCGCTCGAGGCGCGGTTTGCGCTCTTGACGATGAACGTCGGCAAGTCGGATTCCCCGCGCGAACATCTGCCGGTGCACTATCGCCACAGCGAGCGTGGGCAGCTGCGCATCGAGGCGATCAGCGCCCGCTTTGCGGTGCCGTCCCCGTGCCGCGAGCTAGCGCTGCTGGCGCTGGCCGAATGCGAGCGCATCCACCGCGTATCCGAGGTGCGCGCCGGGCCTGTGGCAGCGCTGCTGGATCGGGCGGGTGCCTTCGACAACCCGGCCCGCTTCAAGCTGTTGATGACCGTCTGCTCATGTGACTACCGAGCCTACGGGCCGCGCTCCGGGGAGGCCTATCCGAAGGCTGCGTTGCTCGCTACCGCGCTCAAGGTGTGCGCCGAGCGCGACGAGGCGGGATTCAAGGGCGAGGACGTGGAGGACGTGCAGGCCGCACGTGCCGTCGCCATCGCGCAAGCGTTTGGTTCGCAGCGCTGGTCGAGCGAGCAGACATAGGTCGCAACCGATGCTGCAAACGAGGGCAATCAATCGTCACATTGGCTGGGGAAGTCTCGATGCCACTCTATAGCTACCAGTGCACCAAGTGCGAGAAGGAGTTCGAGCTGCTCGTCGCATCGAGCGATGTTCCGCAATGCCCCTCGTGCAGCAGCAAGAAGCTGGAGCGCCTCATGTCGCGCATCGCGCCGGACGGCAAGAGCCGCGGCTATGCGAAGAACATGCGCGCGGCGGCCGCCCGCGAAGGGCACCTCAGCAATTACAGCCGCTCCGAACGCGGGAGGCGCTGATCTCTACCGGGCGCCGGCGAATTGCTCAAGCAGCGCGTCGCGCGCCTCCGAAATGCGGCGGTACTGCTCGTTGCTGCCGCCGGCGTCGGGATGCGCGGTCTTGGCCAGCCGCCTGAAGGCAGCATTGACCTCAGAAGGCTCGAGCGCCCCCTCCGTTGGCAGATTGAGGGTCTCGCGGTGCCCCTTGACGTCTTTGAACTCCCACCGCGATAGGAAGACCCGTCGTTTCTCTCGCCCCTCGCGGCGCAGACCAACCTGATCCTCCTGCCATCTCTGGCGCGACATGACGAGACATTCGCCGACCGCGATGCGGCCCTGCGTCTTGAGCTCGTCGCGACTGAACGGGCCCACGACGTCATAGGGCGGCGCAAGAAAGGCGCCCCTGCCGCCCTCGCCCTCCTCGATCCGGCCGATGGTCACCATGTCGAGGATACCCATCGAGCCGTTCCAGATGACCCATTCCTCTTTATCCGTCATGGCCGCGCGCTTTCATTCCGGGTCGCCGCCGGGTGTCACGCCGGCGGGCGCGGCGGCTTCACGGGACCGACGTCGACCTGGATCTCGTCTCCCTCGACGCGCACGGGGTAGGCATGGAGCTCGTTGCGGACGAGGTGCGTCACGCACTTGCCGCTGGTGGCGTCAAAACCCCACTGGTGATGCGGGCAGATGACTTTCTGCCCGTCGAAGGTGGCCTCGGTCAGCGGCACATCCGCATGGGGACAGCGCCCGCGATAGGCCTTGAGCTCGCCGCCCGTCGGCCAGACCAGGAGCACGCTCTTCTTGCCGGCTTGAAAGAGGCCCATGCCCCCCTCGCTCACGACACTGGTGGGACAGATAGAGGTGAACGCCATCGGGTCGCCCTTTGAAAAGGAATGTCTGGCGGGCAGGTCTGACCGCCACATCTGACCGCCACATCTGACGGGCGACACGCAAGTTTTGGACCAGCAAAAATGCCCGCGACAGGCCCGGCACGGGTGCCGAATGTAGCAAACGCGACGTGCCAAACCGCTCGAGCCGGCCCAGGAGTGCGGAAGCTTGCATAGATGGTCGCCGTCCGCCGACGCTCATCGAAGCAGCAGCTCGTGAGCGATAGGCAGTCGTTGTCACAAGGCAATTGCAAGCCCATACTGGTTCGCAGTTTCATTCCGTGTGGTCAGGCTTTAAGATCTGACACGGCCTAGAGGCTGTCATGACTGCAATTGATCTCGCTCTCATCATCTTCGTCGCGGCCGTCGCGTTCTTCGCCGGCTACCAGACCGGACGCGCTTCCGCGGCCTCAAGCCGGAGCGCTGCGCCCGGCGCCGGCGCATCTCCGCTTCCAGGGCCTGACGATGAGGAAGGCCCGCTCCCCGGCCCCGTGACCGCCCCTCAGCGTCCACGCGGCGCGCCCCCGCCTGCCTCTGCGGGCGGAGGCGCCGCACCCGGACCCAATTCTCCGGGACATGCTTCCCCCGCGGCCTCGCCATCGCACGGCGCGCCGCCCCGGCGCAGCTCAGCACCGCCGCCTGCCGCAGCAGGCCTTGTGGGTAACGGAAAATCCGCCGCAAAGAAGTCCAGCTGACAGGGCATAGGCGCGCCGTCTATCACCACCCGCATTTTGATTTGCGCCATGTCTTGCCGTTGTGGACGTCCAAGAGTGTGGACGCCAAGAGTGCGGGCGCCAAAAGAGAGCGTTTTCATGCGCCTAGCCATGCTGGCCCGCAACCCCGGGCTTTATTCGCACAAGCGGCTTACAGAAGCGGCGATCGCCAGAGGTCATACGCTCGACGTGATCAACACGCTGCACGTGCATATGAACATCACGTCGAACCGCCAGGTTCTACGCTTCGGCGGCAAGACGCTGCCACTCTACGACGCCGTCATTCCCCGAATCGGGGCGTCGATCACCCACTACGGCCTCGCGGTGCTGCGCCAGTTCGAGATGCAGGGCGTGTTCCCGGTCAATGAGAGCGTTGCCATCGGCCGCTCGCGCGACAAGCTCCGGGCGCTACAACTCCTGGCACGCGCCGGCATTGGTCTGCCGGTGACGGCCTTCGCACATGGCCCCCGCAAGGCCGAGGAAGTAATCGAGGAGGTCGGCGGCGTCCCTGTCGTGATCAAGCTCGTCGAGGGCACCCAAGGCATGGGCGTCATCCTTGCCGAGACGAGTGCCTCTGCGAAGTCGATCATCGAAGCCTTCAGCGCAGCGAACATCAACATTCTCGTACAGGAATATATCGCCGAGGCCGAGGGCAGCGATGTTCGCGTCATGGTCGTGGGCGGCCGTGTCGTTGCCGCCATGCGGCGCGTGGGCAGGGCGGGTGAATTCCGCTCGAACCTGCATCGCGGTGGGGCGGCGGAAGCAGCAGTCATCAGCGATGACGAGCGCGAGACCGCAATCCGCGCAGCGGCCGTCTTGGGTCTCAATGTGGCCGGCGTCGACATGCTGCGCTCGAACCGCGGACCCGTCGTGCTCGAGGTCAATTCGTCGCCCGGGCTGAGGGGTATCGAGCAGACAACGATGGTGGACGTTGCCTCTGAAATCATCAACTTCATCGAGCAGGCCGCCTGCCATGGCCAAACCGAGACCAAGGGCGGCAAGGGCTGATTGGCCGGGTCAGCTTGCTTCAGCTGACCCGCCTATAAAATTTCTCAGCCGTCGCGCTTTGTCGGCGTACCGCGACGGTCAACAGGCACCTTGCCGCCAAACGGTACGTAATCCGGGCTATGGCCGTCCGGCAGCCCAAGCTCGTCGACGAACGCGAGCCTGATCATGTTTGTAGCGCCGGGCGACCCGAGCGGCACACCGCAGGTGATGACGACACCCTCCCCGGGACTTACGAAGCCGCCCTCGAATGCGATGCGGCAGGCTTTGCGAACCATGTCCGCAAGGTCCTCCGGATCACCAGTCAGAACCGTTTCGATGCCCCATACGAGCGAGAGCCGCTGCGCCGTCCGAGCCACCGGCGTCAGGCCGATCACCGGCAGGTTCGGCCGCTCGCGCGCCACACGCAGTGCCGTCGAGCCCGTAGCCGTATAGCAGAGAATGGCCGAGACTTTCACGGTGCCCGAGATCAGATGCGCAGCAGCAGCGATCGCATCGGCGCCCGTTGGTTGCGTCGGGATCTCGGTCGCATGCACGATGGCCGGATAGGAAGGATCTCGCTCCACCTCATGCGCGATGCGATCCATCATCTGGATCGCCTCGACCGGATACTGCCCAACGGCGCTCTCGCCCGAAAGCATCACGGCGTCGGCGCCGTCGAATACGGCGGTCGCGACGTCCGAGACTTCGGCTCGCGTCGGCATCGGCGACGTGGTCATGCTTTCGAGCATCTGCGTCGCGACGACGATCGGCTTGCCGGCGCTACGTGCCTTCCGCGTGATCTGCTTCTGTAGGCCTGGCACACGCTCGATTGGCATCTCGACGCCGAGATCACCACGCGCGACCATGAAGCCGTCACCCGCGGCGATGATATTGTCGAGATCATCGATTGCCGACGGCTTTTCTATTTTTGCAAGCACGGCCGCGCGGCCGTCGACGATGCGCTTGGCTTCGATGATGTCCTCGGCGCGCTGCACGAACGAGAGTGCAATCCAATCAGCGCCGATCACCATCGCATAGTCGAGATCGGCGCGATCCTTCTCGGTGAGTGGGCTGATCTGCAGCAGCGTATCGGGCAGGCTGACGCCCTTGCGGCTCGAGAGCACGCCGCCAGTGATCACCTCGGCAGTGATAATCTTGCCCTTGCGCTCGGCAACACGCATGCGCATCTTGCCGTCGTCGATGAGCAGCGAATGACCCGGCTCGATCGCGTCGAAAATGGGCGGGTGCGGCAGGGTAGCGCGTTTGGCGGTGCCCGCGTCACCGGAAAGATCGAAGCGGAAGATGTCGCCGGCCTTGACGTCCGCGCGCCCGTCCTGAAATTCGCCGAGCCGGAACTTCGGCCCCTGCAGGTCGTAGAGTATGCCGATCGGGTGGCGGTGCTTGGCGCCGATATCGCGCACGGCGCGCGCAAGCGTGCGCGCGGTCTCGTGGCTCGAATGGCTCATGTTGATTCTAAACACATCCGCGCCGGCCAGGAATAGCCGCTCGAGGACCTCTGGCTTCGATGACGCGGGTCCCAACGTCGCGACAATTTTGACCCGCCGATTACGCTTCATTTCGTCTTTGCCCCTTTGTCGTCTGGATCCGTGAGCCGGACCGTCCACTCCGGAGCCTCTCCGGTGTCGACCTCGAAATATCCCGTGCGCTTATATCCGCGTTTCGGGCAGTCCTGCACCCCCCGGATCGCGAACGATTTGTCGGCGGTGCACATGAAATTCGTACCGGACCATTCTCCGCCGCGGTCGTAATCCACAGCGTGCACGTAGATGAACCGGCTTGGCACCGCACCCTTCAATAGCGTCTCGCATGTCTGCGACGCGATGTTCCACCACCCTTCGGTCGCCCAGCCTGTGGCGTCCTTGTAACCGATCGAGACGCCGACACGGCTCGAGGTAGCATTGCAAAGCTTGATGTCAGCGCGCGCACCTTGCGTGGTGCCCGCGACTGCGACGAGCACCGCAAGCCTTAGGCTGTTTCGAATAAGGATCATGGACCTCGTTTTAGCCGGGCGGGTGTGTGCCAGCACGGGCCCCGTGTCTAGCTCAGATGGGCGAAACTTGGCAAACAAAACAGCGGCTTTGATGTGACGAAATCGGCAATGCGCCTCCCGACTGTTGACCGGGAACATCAAGTGGCTATATCCGCCACCCTTGCCAGAACGGGATCGTTCGAGTTGGAAGTCGACGAGCGATTCCGACAAGAGCATACTTGCTCCAAGGTTGAGACATGCTGGAAAACCACGGGAATCCATTGGATGATCATAGCAAGCCGCTGATCGTGAAGGAAAATGCGAGCGAGGCCTTCGCGGTTTTGCCTGGCCGTCTGAGACAGGGCCTGCTCCTTCTCTGCGACCATGCGTCCAATGAGGTTCCTCCCGAATATGCGAGCCTGGGTATGCCAGCCGCCGAGCTCGAGCGCCACATCGCCTATGACATCGGTGCGGCAGGCGTCACGCGCGCGCTTTCCGCCAAGCTCGGCGTCCCGGCGGTACTGACGCGCTATTCCCGCCTGCTCATCGATTGCAACCGCGGCGCCGATGACCCGACGCTCGTGCTCAGGCTCTCAGATGGTGCGGTCATTCCCGGCAATCGCGACATTGACGCCGCCGAGCGCGACACCCGCATCGCGCGCTTCTATGCCCCTTACCATGCTGCCATTACCGGGCTCATCGATCAGGCATTGGCAGCCGGTGTGGTGCCCGTGCTGCTCTCGATCCATAGCTTCACGCCTGTCTGGCGCGGCACGCCTCGTCTGTGGCACGCTGGGGTGCTTTGGGACAGGGACCCGCGCCTCGCCTATCCTCTGCTCGAAGCGCTTGCGGCTGACACGTCCCTCAAGATCGGCGACAATGAGCCGTATGACGGCGCACTCAAGGGAGACTGCCTTTGGCGCCATGGAACCTCGCGAGGCCTGCCCCACGCGCTTCTCGAGATTCGTCAGGACCTGATCGCGAGCAAAGATGGCCAGGATGCGTGGGCAGCTCGTCTCGCCAGCATCATCACGAAGCTTCTTGCATCCGAAGCAGCGAGTGCCGACTTGAAACGAGAGATCCACTACGGCTCGAAGGCCAGCTGAACCGAGGAGCGCAATGCTTATGCCGCCCATTGACGAGAAAACCGCAACTGAGCTCGAGGCCGCGGCGTTTCGCCGGCTGGTCGCCCACCTGCGTCAGCGAACCGACGTGCAGAATATCGACCTGATGAACCTCGCGGGCTTTTGCCGCAATTGCCTCGCCAATTGGTACCAGGACGCAGCCGCAGCAGAGGGAATCACGCTCGCCAAGGACGAGGTGCGCGAGATCATCTACGGCATGCCCTATAAGGAGTGGCAGGCCAAATTCCAGAAGGATGCCTCCCCTGATCAAATTGCGGCGTTCGCCAAGTCGAAGCCGTCGCACGATTAGCAGTGTGCGAGCAGGCAAGCCAATTCGCAGGCAAATCCCAATGATCCACAACGATAAAAAACATCTGGATCGTTTGCCTGCCCGCCTTGAAGCCCATCACCCCTGCCGATAGCGTGCCTTTGGAGATGCCGGCAAAGTCACGCTGGCAATAGCTGGCCAATAGACTGCGCCAGCTCACGCTAAACTCAAAGTGGGGGCACGAATGACAACGCTTCAGGCGTCGGCGCAAAAACAGCTCCAGCAGCTCGTCGAAGGGATCGAGCGGCTCGAGGAGGAGAAGAAGGCCCTGGCCGGCGACATCCGCGATAAATACCTCGAGGCCAAGGGCCTCGGCTTCGACGTCAAGATCATCCGCCAGGTGGTCCGTCTTCGCAAGAAGAGCCAGGCCGAGCGTCAGGAGGAGGACGGCCTCCTCGAGGTCTACCTGCACGCACTCGGCATGCTCGACGGCGGCATGAGCGCCGCAGCGGAAGCCGCTGCCGATCGCATGATCGCGGCGGAATAGAAGCTGACATAAAGCTGATTGTCGGCGGAGGGCTCGCGTTTGCGGGCCCTTTCGCGTCGCGTGGCCTTATGGGGCGCGTAACCTTGTCGACGGTGGCCATGCGTGAAGCAAAGACGTCTCGGACCGGTTCGGCGCACGGTCCGAGACGCTTAACGCCGCAACGAGGCATGCCCCGCAACGCCGTATTTCGCAGTGTGCGGCGCATTCCGTCGCGCCGATCACGAGGGTTTGTTCGGAGAGAGCGTAGACCGTGACATCGATAAGGGCTAATCGTAACTTCTGAATTCATCGATCAGGCTGGCTGATGACCCATATTACGCTCAAGCAGCTCCGCTATTTCGACGCGCTCGCCCGTGAGCTTCATTTTGGCCGCGCAGCTGACAATTGCGCCGTAACGCAGCCGGCGCTCTCGATGCAGATCCACGAGCTGGAGCAGAGCCTGGGCCTCGTGCTTGTCGAGCGGACCCGCTCCGGTGTGCAGCTCACCGCGAAGGGGATCGCCATTGCTGCGCGGGCCGCCCGCATTCTGGGCGATGTCCGCGATCTCGTCTCTCACGCCAAGCACGCAAATAAGGTGCTCTCGGGCGCGCTGAGGCTCGGCGTCATACCGTCGATCGCGCCGTACTTGCTGCCGCCGCTCCTGCCGTTGCTGCGCGAGGCCTACCCCGAACTCGAGCTCTATATGCGTGAGACGCAGACACACCCGCTGACCGCAGAGCTGCTCGAAGGCAAGCTCGACGTCCTGCTGCTCGCGCTCCCCGTGAAGCACACGGACTTGACCAATCTCCCCCTTTTCGAGGACCGCTTTTTGCTCGCCATGCCGAAGGAGAAGCAACTCTCCGGCCGCGTGCGCGCAACCAAGGAGCTGATCGAGAACGAGCGTCTTCTCCTGCTCGAGGAGGGGCATTGCCTGCGCGACCAGGCGCTCGCCTACTGCAATCTTCGGCAAGTGGACGCGGTCAACACCTTCGGTGCATCGAGCTTGGCGACCATCGTTGAGATGGTCTCGGCTGGATACGGCATCACACTGCTGCCGGAGATCAGCCTGCCTGTCGAGGACCGCGGCCGCGATCTCACAATCGTCAGATTTGTCGATCCCGAGCCGTTGCGCACAGTTGGCCTTGCCTGGCGCACGACCTCTCCACGCACTCAGGATTTCGAGGAACTGGGCCGCCTCGTCCAGAAGGCATGGAATAGCAGCGCGCTCGCCGCTGCGCGCACCAACGCTGGGCGGCCAAAGAAAAGCTCTACGGCGGCAGCGTCTTGACGACGCGCGAGGCGAGCTTGGTTGTCGCATCCGTTGCAGGCTGAGGCACGCCCCGATCAACTGCTGCGCTCACCACCTCTCCGCTGAACTCCTGCGCCCACGTCAGCGTCGTCGTTAGCCGATCTGGACCGAGCCTCAATGCTTGCTCGCCGCTTTCATCATCGAGCATCTCGAGCGCCTTCGCGGCATTCGGATGCACCATGACTGCGAGCGCAGGGTCATCGAACGATGCGGTCTCTGTTAGAGTCTTTCCGACTTAGATTGAAGCGTATCCGGAGTTTCTGAGGTAGTTGGCGCACTCGGCTGGTTCGAAGCA
>JBAZXL010000048.1:0-25937 GCA_041659825.1 Hyphomicrobium sp. | reverse complement strand
CAAGCATTTTCGCGCCGTCGCGACCCGCTTCGACAAGCACGACGCCAACTTCCTCGCCTCAGTGAAGCTTGCCGCACTTCGCATCTGGATGCGGTTTAATGAGTCGGTGACCTAGTGTGATGATTTCGAAGTCCGCTTCATACTTCTCGGCTGGGTTGAGAGCGGACTTCGAAATCTGAATCACACTAGACTCATACACTTGCTAGTGTCCTTTCGACCTCGAAGTTCGTTCAGCGCCCGCAGCAGAATGTGACGAACTTCGCGGTCGGGACACTAGCGACGCGGCTGCATGCTCTGCATTGCTTCAGCCACAAGACGCCCGATCTCCTGCGCTTGCATCGCGTAAGCCTGCATCTGGCTTTGCGCAAACCTGCTCTGTAGCGACAGGACTTCCTGGATATCCTTGGCGCCGGCGATCTCGGACGCGAGCGCGAAGGCGGCCTCGGCGTTCTGCTTTGCGAACTTTGCTGCTCGCTCCTGCACCACCTTGAAGCCGCCCGTTACGTCGTTCGGTCCCATCGACTTGGCCCAAAATCCCATGGCCTGAGTCATGGCATCCATGAACTGTCCGTAGGTGGCTCGTGCCTGCTCTACGTTCTTCTCGGCTAGATCACGCATTTGCTGGGGAATTTCGAAAGGGTTCTGTGCCATGAGCGCCTCCGGCTGGCTGATCAGTAATTCAGAGCGGGGTAGTCACTCCGCTTATCCCATTCAACACCTTGGGACAATGCTTGTGAGCAAGTCCTGCAGACCTAATGCGCGAGGAATTGCATAAGTGAGATGCACAATTCTGCGGCAATGGTTCAGTAGATCGTCGGCGACCCTTGCAAGAATGCTTCTCTGGAGCAGGCAGTTGCGCTAAAGCGGCGATCGAGTGAGCTAGGCCAAACGCCTAACGTCGGTCACGACCGCCATGCGCTAAATTCTGTAACAGTCCGAAATTTGTAACGACCGTCCGCGCAAGAGCGCCTGCGGACCTAGCGCTGGCGAAACGACGAACAAACGCAGCAAGGAGAGCCAGGTAGTG
Source organism: Hyphomicrobium sp. (assembly GCA_041659825.1). Classification (GTDB taxonomy): domain Bacteria; phylum Pseudomonadota; class Alphaproteobacteria; order Rhizobiales; family Hyphomicrobiaceae; genus Hyphomicrobium_C. Next base: position 24,910 of record JBAZXL010000048.1, on the reverse strand, counting down.
ATCGTTCAAACAAGACGACTACTCGCAGTGGTGATTGCCATCCTGTCCGGCATGACGGGAGCCGTCGCGTCGGAAACCCTCGACGGGTTCTGGATGGATTCGGAAGGAGAGGTCGTGCTCGAGATCCACCCGTGCGGTGACACCCGATGTGGCCGCGTTGCGTGGTTGAGGCTTCCGCTCGGATCCGATGGCCTCCTTCTTACGGACTATCGCAATCCCGATCCGGCACTGCGGTCGCGCCCCGTATGCGGCCTCGAGGTTTTGACCGGCTTCAAGAAGCAGCCGGACGGCACCTGGGGCGATGGCAACGTCTACGTATCGGATTTGGGACTGAGCTTCAGCGGCTACGCGGAGGTCTTGAGCCCGACCGACGTCAAAGTTACCGGGTACGTCGTCTTGCCGCTTTTCGGACAGTCCGAGGTCTGGAGCAAGGTGGCAAAGCCCTTTACACCCTGCTGGGTCCCGGCGACGCCGAACGAGGATAAGGCTAAGCGCGTACCAGAAAGACCGGCCCAGAGCGCGACGGCTCGCTGATCGGCGCGACGATCGGGGTGCTGCCGCGTGCCGGACGACTGAACGCAACCTTGACCCCGGTCAAGGCGTATGCGGCAAAAGCCCCGACATTGATGAGAGTTCCGCTCCAGGCCTCAACGACGGCACCAACGAGGGACGGGGCCAACGAGGTATGTAGCCATGGCCGGCACCGGCGACGACAGCATCTTCAAGAAGCGCCGCGTTGACGGCCACGCGACCGTGCCCGGGGACCTCGCACAAGACGTTACAAACGACGCTGCCGAGGCGCGCGAAAGTGCCAAGGACCCCGTCTGCGGTATGACAGTTGATGTCGCGACCGCCAAGCATCGCCACGAGCACGGCGGCACGACGTACTATTTCTGCTGCCCGCGTTGCCGCGAGAAATTCGCGGCGAACCCGGATCAATATCTCAATCCTGAGCCTAAGCAGGCCGAGCCTGTACCCGAAGGCGCGATCTACACCTGCCCCATGCACCCCGAGATCCGGCAAGTTGGGCCGAGCTCATGCCCGATTTGCGGCATGGCCCTTGAGCCCGAGGTGATCACCTCCGAGGCCGCTTCAAATCCCGAGCTTGCCGACATGACGCGGCGCTTCTGGATTGGGCTCGCATTGACGCTGCCTGTGTTCGCGCTCGAAATGGGCGGGCATCTGCTCGGACTTCACGGCTGGCTCAGCCAATCCACCTCGAGCTGGATCCAGCTCGTGCTCGCAACGCCTGTTGTGCTGTGGGCGGGCTTGCCCTTTTTCGAGCGGGGCTTGGCGTCGGTCAGGACCGGCAACCTCAACATGTTCACGCTCATAGCCATGGGAACTGGCGTCGCGTGGATCTACAGCATCGTCGGGACATTGACGCCGCAGCTCTTTCCCGCGGACCTGCGCGGCCCTGACGGCGCCGTCGCCGTCTACTTTGAAGCGGCATCGGTGATTACCGTGCTGGTGCTCTTAGGACAGGTCTTGGAGCTGAAAGCACGCGAGCAGACGAGCGGCGCCATCCGTGCGCTCCTTGACTTGGCGCCGAAAACGGCCCGGCGCATTCGCTCCGATGGCACGGACGAGGACGTCAGCCTCGATCATGTGATTGTAGGCGACCAGCTCCGCGTCCGCCCCGGCGAGCGCGTGCCCGTCGACGGCATCATTGTCGAAGGCCTGAGCGCCATCGACGAATCCATGGTCACGGGCGAGTCCATGCCCGTCACCAAGGGCCCGGGCGAAGCAGCAATCGGCGGCACGATGAACCAATCCGGCGGCTTCGTCATGCGCGCAGCGAAGGTGGGCCGCGATACCGTGCTCTCGCAGATCGTGCAGATGGTGGCGCAGGCGCAACGCAGCCGCGCCCCCATCCAGCGGCTCGCCGATCAGGTTTCCGGCTGGTTTGTGCCGGCCGTCATTCTCGCGAGCGTCATTGCCTTCGCGGCCTGGTGGCTGTGGGGACCGGAGCCCGCCGTCAGCTATGGCCTCATCGCAGCGGTTTCTGTGCTCATCATCGCCTGCCCCTGCGCGCTGGGCCTCGCAACGCCCATGTCGATCATGGTCGGCGTCGGCCGTGGTGCGCAAGCTGGCGTCCTGATCAAGAATGCGGAAGCCCTCGAACGATTGGAGAAGGTCAACACACTCGTGATCGACAAGACCGGCACGCTGACTGAGGGCAAGCCGAACGTCGTCGCAATCCACGCCGCGAGCGGCCTTACCGATGCCGGGCTGCTCCGCCTTGCAGCCAGCCTCGAGCGAAGCAGCGAGCACCCCTTGGCCACCGCCATCGTGCGCTCGGCGTTGCAGCGAAACATCGCGCTGGCTCCTGCCGAGGGCTTCGCCTCGCCCCCTGGCAAAGGCGTCACCGGCACTGTAGAGGGACACGCGCTTGCAATCGGCAATGCCGGGATCATGCGTGAGCAAGGCGTCGACATCGGCAGCCTCGCGGCGGCCGCTGAAGATATGCGCAAGACCGGCGCTAGCGCCATCTACGTTGCTATCGATGGCAAGGCCGCCGGCGTGCTCGGCATCGCCGACCCCATCAAGAAAACAACCGCCGAAGCCATCTCCGCTCTCAAGGCAGCCGGCATGCGCATCGTGATGCTGACCGGCGACAACGTCACGACCGCACGCGCCGTGGCATCGGCGCTTGGCATCGCCGAGGTCGAAGCCGAGGTGCTGCCCGAGGACAAGAGCAAGCTCGTCGAGCGCCTGCGCAGGGAAGGCCGCATCGTCGCCATGGCCGGAGACGGCGTCAACGACGCGCCGGCGCTTGCGGCAGCAGACGTCGGCATCGCCATGGGAACAGGCACGGATGTCGCCATGGAAAGCGCGGGCGTGACGCTCGTGAAGGGCGACCTCAACGGCATCGTCCGCGCGCGGCATCTATCCACCGCGACCATGGCCAACATCCGCCAGAACCTGTTCTTCGCCTTCGTCTACAACTTGGCCGGCGTCCCCATCGCGGCCGGTGCGCTCTATCCCGTGTTCGGCATTCTCCTCTCGCCCATCGTCGCGGCCGCTGCCATGGCCCTCTCCTCCGTCAGCGTCATCACCAACGCCCTCCGCCTCAAGCACATGAAGCTATAGCGGAGAAGGGGCTCACTCCTCGGCCGGGCTGAGCGAAGGCGCATCGAGCAAGTGCAGCTCGAGCCCATCGATCTCCTGCAACGATCTCCCGGCGATACCCTGCAGGTCGCCGTACATGCCGGCCGTTGATTCGATCACGCCGCGAATCTGCGCCTCACGCTTGGCCCAGAGACGCGTCATCGTCTTGCGCTCGCGATCAAGATCCGCCTGCATATCGGAGAACTTCTCGACGATGGCCTCGATGCGGTGGCGGAACCGCGGCCCCATCAGGTACTGATAGACGAGCTCCATCTTGGTTTGCTGCCCTTCGCCCGCCTGCCGCGCCGACGCAATTTCGATCAGCGACTGGCGCAACGCGATAGCAACCGGCAGCGCGCAACGTGCCTCGCAGACCCAAACGCCATCAATCAAATCGAATGCCACAACGCCCTTCGGCAATGCGTTCGAGACAAGCAAAGCGATCTCGGCCTTCGCCGCTCTCTGGTCGTCGCGCAGCTTGGCGAGCCAGCCGTCGCTCCAATTCTTGGTGCGCTTCGATTCCCAAAGGATGGTCCCGCAAGGCTGGTCGAGAGGCCCGGCAACGCGTTGCAGAACGTCGCCGCCGAACTCGCCCTTGGGCACCGGCTCGATGCTGTCGCGGGGAAACTTTGCACGCAGCACCGCCTCGAGCTCGAGCTCGAGCGCCTCGCCCTGCAGCTGTTGTGATCCCTGCTCGGCGCGCCGCCTCAACTCCTCGATCTGCCGCTGCATGGACGAGATCTGCTCCTCCTTCTCGAGCACGCGCAGCTTGAGGCCGTCCTCTGCCTCCTGCTTGGCCTTCTCGCGCACGGCAGAAAGTGACTCCTGCACCTTCCTCTCGATGGTAAGGTCCATCTCACGCTTGGCATCGTCCAACTCGCGCTGCTTGCGGATGAGATCGGCCTGCGCCTTCTGCGCCTCCGCCAATTTTGTATCGCGCTCTTTGAGGACAAGCTGCAGCTCGGCAAGCTCCTTGGCGTTTTTGTCGAGGTCGCCGGCAACCAAGAGCTTCGCCTTCTTGGTTTCCTCTGCCGCGATCTTCTCACGCTCTGCCGCGACTTTCGCGCCGACCTGCTCCTCTACGGCGGCCTTCTCGCGCAGAAGCTCGGCCTGCTGCGCCCGGATTGCGCCCTCCCGCTTGGCGACGTCCGTCTCTTTCTGCGCGATCGCCTGCTCGTACTGCTTGCGCGTCGCCTGGATGAGCGGCGCCGCAAGGGACTCCGTGAGCTTGATCTCGGTCTGGCACTTGGGGCACGTGATTGTGGGCTCGGTCATACGATCCTTCCAGTCCGTCCGCGGGCGATGACCCACAACAGATAATCGTCTTGCATGAGTCGGAGCGCAGTCATGGCGCCGAGGGGGAGCGATCTGATCCGCCCTGTGGAAAAAGCCAATCCAGTCGGACTTATATCGCCTGCCCGGCAGACCAGCCGCTGGACCACGCCCATTGGAAATTATAGCCGCCGAGCCAGCCGGTCACGTCGACGGCTTCACCAATGGCATAAAGGCCCGGCACGGCGTTTGCCTCCATTGTTTTCGAGGAGAGGTCGCGCGTATCGATGCCGCCGACGGTCACTTCCGCCTTGGCGTAGCCTTCTGTCCGCTCCGGCCGGAACTGCCAGCTCTTGAGCAGGCCTGCGAAGGAGGCCAGCGTGCGGTCGGAGATATTGGCCATTTCGCCCGACGGAAGATGTGCGGCAGCAAGCATATTGGCGAGACGCGCCGGCATGACGTCGGCAAGCACGGTCTGCGTTGAAGCCTTGGGGCGAGCCCGTTTGCGCTCGACTAGAAACGCATGCGCATCAACGCCCGGCAAGAGATCGAGTGTGAGCGACGCGCCCGGGCGCCAGTAGGACGAGATCTGTAAAATAGCGGGCCCCGAAAGCCCCCGATGCGTGAACAGCATGCTTTCGCGGAAGCGTTGCTTCTCGATGGAGGCAACTATCGGAAGCGCGACGCCGGCTAGCGAGGCATCATAGTCCGCAGCGTCGGCAGAAACGACGAGCCCCACGAGTCCCGGCACCGTCTCTGTGACGCGCAAGCCGAAGCGCTTGGCAATATCATAACTGAAGCTGGTTGCGCCCATTTTCGGGATAGAAAGCCCGCCGGTTGCAAGCACCAGCGCCGACGAGACGAAGGTGCCGCCGCTGGTTTCGACGCGAAAGCGATCGGCATGGGAAATGCTTGTGACGCTATGCGCGAGCCTGAGGTCGACGCCACCGGCGGCGCCCTCCGCGAGCAACATCGAAACGATGGCTCGCGCCGAGCCATCGCAAAAGAGCTGCCCCAGTGTCTTCTCGTGATAGGCGATGCCATGCCGCTCCACGAGGCCGATGAAGTCCCGTTGCGTGTAGCGCCTGAGCGCCGACGTGCAGAAATGCGGGTTGCTTGAGATGAAGCGATCCGGCGCGGTGTCGAGGTTGGTGAAATTGCATCGCCCGCCGCCGGAGATGAGGATTTTGGCCCCCGCCGTGTCCGTGTGCTCGAGAAGCAGCACCTTGCGGCCGCGCTGCCCGGCGGTGAGCGCGCACATGAGGCCGGCGGCTCCCGCACCAATGATCACCACATCGAAGGCCTGCTCGGCTGTGCTCATGAGCAATCCGCCCGGCCGTCGCGCGCGGAAGCAATGAGCCGCTCCTTCTCGCGCCGCGTCAGTTGCTTGATGCGGGCTTCCTCCTTGAGCGCCTCGGATCGCGTCGCGAACCGCGCCTCGAAGACGAGCGTGACCGGCCGGCGCGAGGACGTGTAGCGAGCGCCTTTCGTGCCGAGGCCGTTATGCTCGCTGATGCGGCGCTGCACGTCCGTCGCGATGCCGGTGTAGTAGGTCCCGTCTGCGCATTCAACGATGTAGAGCGAAAACTCCATAGCACTGATGTCCCCGCTACCCGGCCAGTCAAAGCCAGGCCATCCGATCAAGCGCTCGCATGGCGAATACTGCTCGACGAAGATGCGGCGAGCGCTACTTTTCCGAGCTCGGGTTCGCCCGGCCCTTCTTCTTGCTCGCGTACTTTGAGGCCGGCTTTCCGCCATCGAACACGCGGGTGACTTTGGTCGCGCCCGAACCGCCAGACCCCTTGGACCAGCCCGGCGCGTTGGAGCCCTTGTATCCACTGGGCTTGAAGCCGTGCTTCTGTGCGCCAGGGGTCGACGCTCCGCCGCGAGCCGGAACGTCGCCCGCGTCTCTGCGCGCCTCCCCGCCATCCTTGCGTGCAAAATGTGCACCTGTATAGGGCTTCTTCTTGCCCGGCTTATTGCGATCCTGCCACGGAGCCTTGTCGCGCGCCGGACGATCGGCCCCGTCGGCAGTGGCTGCCGGCCGGTCCCGGTCAAATGGCTTCTTCTCGAACGACCGTTTCTCAAATGGCTTCTTGTCGAAGGGCTTCCTGGGCGGGTAGGAGCCTTTGCGCTCTTCGTCCTTCGCCGGATAGGCGCGCGCCGGCCGGTCGAAGCTCCTCGCCTCGCCGGTCTTCTGCGGGGCAACCGCGTCGATAGCCTCGGTCACGGCCGCGAAATCGGCAGGCGCATGCGCTCCGACGCGCGAGATGTGGCCGTCCTTCGGCTTGTTCTCGCGTACGGATTCGCTGAATTTGTCTGCGAACTCGGCAACGATCTGAAAGCGGGTGTCGCGGTCGAAGATCTTGATGGCGCCGACCTCGGCCTTGGAGATGCCGCCGGCCTTGCAGATGAGCGGCAGCAGCCAGCGCGGATCGGCATTGCGCTCGCGACCGATATCGAGCCGGAACCATACCATCTCCCGGCCGTCGTCACGCGCTGCGCGCGGCGCACGCGGCCCACGATCTTCGCCACCGTCTCGCTCGCGAGGGAAGCGATCCGAGCGCGGAAACTCGCGGCTGAGGCCGCCTTCGCGCCTCGGCGGCGGCCCGGTATCCTCCGCGAGATCCTCAGGAGCCGGCAAGCGCGCGCGGCTCATGCGGACCAGCGCCAGCGCGATCTCCTCCGCCGTTCTAGCCCCTTGCAGCGACTGCGCCAGCGCCCGTTCCTCGTCGCTCGGCGCCTCCGTAAAGATTGCGTCCGCGAGGAAGCGTTCTTGATCACGCGCGCGGATCTCTTCCGCGGACGGAGCCGCAATCCAGGTCACCTTGAGCTTCGCCGCATTGAGCAGGACTTCGGCCTTTCGGCGCCGGTTGAACGGCACCACCATTGTGCAGATACCCTTCCTGCCCGCCCGGCCTGTGCGGCCGGAGCGGTGCAGGAGCGTCTCGCCGTCATTTGGCAGATCGGCGTGGATGACGAGCGCGAGATCTGGCAGATCGAGCCCACGCGCCGCGACGTCGGTTGCGACCAGCACGCGCGCACGGCCGTCGCGCAACGCCTGCAGGGCCGTTGTGCGCTCGTGCTGGGTCAGCTCGCCGGAAAGGGCCACAGCCGAAAAACCGCGCTCGACGAGCCTGGCATGCAGCCGCTTGACGGATTCGCGTGTGGCGCAGAAGACGAGCGTCGCTCGCATCTCATGGTAGCGTAGCACATTGACCACGGCGTGCTCGATATCGTGCGGTGCGACGCGGATCGCCTGATAGTCGATATCGGCGTGCTGCTCATCGCGCCGCAGCGTCTCGATGCGGACGGCTTCGCGCTGATAACGGCGCGCCAGCGTTTCTATCTCGCGTGGCATCGTCGCCGAGAAGAGCAGCGTCTGCCGTTCGGCCGGTGTCGCGTCGAGAATGAACTCCAGGTCCTCTCGGAAGCCGAGGTCGAGCATCTCGTCCGCTTCGTCGAGCACGATCGTCTTGAGCTTCGTGAGGTCGAGGCGGCGGCGCTCGAGGTGATCGCGCAAGCGCCCTGGCGTGCCGACCACGATATGAGCGCCGTCCATGAGCTGCCGGCCCTCGGCGCGGGCGTCCATGCCTCCAACGCACGTGATCACCCGCGCGCCCGTATTCGCATAGAGCCACGTCAGTTCCCGCTGCACCTGCATGGCGAGTTCGCGCGTCGGCGCGATGATGAGCGCCAGCGGCTCGGCCGCGCGCTGGAATGCTTCCTCTGACCCGAGCAGCGTGCCGGCCATGGCCAAGCCAAAGGCAACCGTCTTGCCGGAGCCCGTCTGCGCCGAGACGAGCAGATCCCGGCCCACGGCGTTGGCATCGAGCACGGCAACCTGCACGGCTGTCAGCACGGAATAGTCACGCGCCGCAAGGGCACGCGCGAGTGCGGGGTGAGTGGCCGGTAATGTCATGTATAGGCAGTCTTTTCGGGCACAGGCTACGGCGCCGCACTCCGCCAGCGGAGCCACGTGCACGATCAGCCGAGGACAATGGTCCGGCCTCCATAGCCGCTTTTTGCGTCAGCGACCAGCCCGCATCCGGTCGCGGCCGAACGGCAGCACTAGGACGTAGCCTCTCCGCCAGACGCGGGTGGACGGTTAACCAATCGTCACGTCAGCTCGGCTCAACTCGGCTGAGGCTCGGCTCTCGATGCAGGCGCCAGCCGAGCGCGAGCCACCAGGCGCCGTGCAGGATGAGATCTGCGCCGACCAGGAAGCCAAGCACGGTAAGGCCGCTGACCGGCCATTTCGCCAGGATCACCGCGCCGGCAAGGATCCCGACAACTCCTGACAGGAGCAAAAGCCATCCGAACCACTCCCAGTATTGATACGCCTGGAAGAGGCGCACGATGCCGGATGCAATCAGAGCGATGCCGAAGGCGAACGTCAGCAGCAGGGACGAGGCGAGGGGGTCCATGACGAGCATAAGGCCGCCGACGGCGTAGAGGACACCGATCAGTAGTCTCAGGAACAAGCCGCGCCAATGTGGCGCAGAAAACGCCTGGATGACCTCCGAGATACCGGCGATCAGCAACACGACGCCGAGAACGATTGCACTGATCAAGGTCGCGAGAACGACGTTGCCGAGCACGAAGAAGCCGGCAAAGACGAACACGGCGCCAAGCAGGTACGCGCCCCACATGCTTGTCCCACTGGATCTGTAACCAGGCGTTGAATAAGGGGTTTGGGTCATGGCTGCCTCACGCAGTTGAGCTTTTGTGCGGGAGTAACTCCGGCGCTGCGCACTCAGCCTGACGCGCGCAGTACGGAAACATTGGCGATGGTTAAGCCGAAGGCGCGCTCGTAGCCCTGAACGAGCCAGCTCGTGTCTTTGATCGTCCGCAAGGCGCGGTCCGCCCAAGGAGCTAGGGATTCTCCTTTGGTAGGATAGCCCTGCCCTGCTCAGCGTGGGCAAGGGGGAAGCGAGGGGCGTTGATGCAATTCACCTCGGAGCGCGTTCTGCGACGGGCCTTGCTCTCGATCGCCCTTGCTGGTCTTAGCCTGGGAGCCCTCGCTTGGATCTTGGGTGATACGGCGCTCGCAAGCCGCGTCTTGGCCGCGGGAACCATCCCGGTCGTGATCGGGCTTGCCGTCTCGATAGCCCATGACCTCTGGATCGGCCGCATGGGCGTCGACGCGGTCGCCTTTGTTTCCATGACGATGGCTTTGCTGCTCGGCGAGAACCTAGCCGCAGCCGTCGTCGCCGTCATGTACGCAGGTGGCAACCTGCTCGAGGACCTCTCGGTTGCCCGCGCAGAGAGGGATCTCGCGGGCCTTGTCGATCGCGCCCCACGCATCGCCCACCGCAAGGTCAAGGCCGCAATCGAGGATGTTCCGATTGGCGAGGTCGCTGTCGGCGACGTGCTCCTCGTTCGCGCCGGTGAGGTGATACCGGTCGACGGCATCATCTTGGCTGATAGCGCATCCATCGATGAGGCCGCCCTCACCGGCGAGCCGATCCCCGTCACATGTGCCAAGGGCAGCGCTGTGCAAAGCGGCACCATCAATGCCGGCAGCTCATTCGAGCTGGTCGCCGCCGCGACGGCCGGCGAAAGCACCTACGCTGGCGTTGTCAAAATGGTCGTCGCCGCGCAGACGACGAAGGCCCCATTCATCCGTCTGGCCGATCGTCTCGCGCTCGTTTTATTGCCGGCTACCTTGCTGTTGGCTGGCGGCGCATGGCTCATCTCGGGCGAGCAGACCCGCGCGCTCGCCGTGCTCGTGGTGTCGACGCCATGTCCTCTCATTATCGCAGCGCCCGTTGCCTTCATCGCCGGCGTCTCGCGCGCGGCTCGCCTCGGCATTCTCGTCAAAGGCGGCGGACCGCTGGAAGCGCTCGCGCGAGCCCACACGTCATGTTTGATAAAACCGGCACGCTGACAGTAGGCGGCGCCCGGCTCGTCGCCATCGAGACGGCACCCGGCTGCAACGCCGACGAGGTTCTCCGCCTCGCGGCCTCCCTTGAGCAATCCTCGCACCATGTCGTCGCGGCGGCCATCGTATCTGCTGCACGAGCGAGAGGACTTGCGCTCGAGAGCCCGGAGCAGGTGCGTGAGACCATGGGTGCAGGCCTCGAGGGCCGGGTCGCGGGAAAGCGCATCACGGCAGGCTCGTTCGATCTCGTCTGCGGCACGTCGAAACCTGAGCCGTGGGCCGTCCGTGCATTGCGGCGTGCGGCGTGGCGTTCCGCCCTGACCGTCTTTGTCGCGAGTGAGGGGCGGTTGCTGGGAGCGATCCTTCTCGCCGACGAATTGAGACATGAGACGCCGCATGCCATCGAGGCGCTTCGCTCAGTCGGCATCAAGCGTATCGTGATGATTACCGGAGACCGGGCGGAGGCGGCAGAAACCATCGGTGCAGCGCTTGATCTCGATGCCGTCCTCTCAAATCGCGTGCCCTCCGACAAGCTCGACGCGGTCGCCGTCGAGCAGCGGCTCCATCCGACGGTCATGGTGGGTGATGGCATCAACGATGCGCCCGCGCTCGCAGCTGCCGACGTCGGCATCGCCATGGGCGCGCGCGGCGCGAGCGCATCTTCGGAAGCCGCCGATGTCATCATCCTGGTCGATCGCTTGGACCGCGTGTTTGATGCGGTCGCCATTGCCCGCCGCACGCGCCGCATCGCGATCGAGAGCATCGGCGTCGGTATGGGGCTCTCGGGCCTCGCCATGCTGGCCGCGACCGTAGGCTGGCTGCCGCCGGTTGCCGGTGCCCTGACGCAAGAGGCCATAGATGTCGCCGTCATCTTGAACGCTTTGCGCGCGCTGGGCCCCGGACGGCGCCGGTGGCACGAGACGATGCCGCCGAAAGCCGTGCGCGCCCTCGAGGACGATCACCGGGGCCTCGCCGCAACGCTCGATCGCCTGCGTGAGATCGCCGACGCGCTCGACGATGCCTCGGCCGAGCAAGCCGTGGCCCTTATCGGCGAGGCGAACAAGCTCGTCGCGCAGAAGATCGTCGCGCACGAGCGTGATGACGAAAGGCGTCTCTATCCGCACCTTGCGAGGTTTCTCGTCGACGGGCACGGCCTTGCCGCCATGAGCCGGGCGCACCGCGAGATCCTGCATCTTGCGCGCCTTTTGGATCGCGTATCGGAAGGCCTCGAGGCGGCGGATGTGGACCGCTACCTGATCCGGGATGCACAACGCGTCATCGAATCCATCGAGGCGCTCGTTCGCATTCACAACGCGCAGGAGGAGGACATCTATGCGTGCGCCGCTACGGGCGGTTGAGGCTTGCTTAGATTTCGACGCAGATTTTCCCGAAATGCGCTGCGGTCGGGTCGATGTGCGGGTCGCTACCCGCCCCCCGACCCACCTGACGCATTCTGCCGATGATCACGACGCAACATATGTCAGCTTGGTCCGATAGCTTTCGTCACCAGGTCTCGCCGAAGGGCCGGGCCTCGACCTCGAACGACCAGGCGGAACGTTTCTGCCGCGTCAGCATGACGAGCGTGTCGGCGATATCGTCCGGTTTGACGAAGAATTCGTCCGGCCGGTCCGCAAACTTCGCGCGCATGAGCGGCTCGTCTACGATGCCGTCGATGATAACAAGGGAGACATGGATGCCGTGCGGCCACAGCGCGCGCGCCAAGGATTCCGCTAGTGACCGCTGTGCTGCCTTGGCCGAGGCAAAGGCGGCGGTCTTGGCGCCACCGCGTCGCGAGGCCGTCGCGCCAACGAGCAAGATTTGGCCGGCACCGCGCGCCTTCATGGCCGGGGCGACACAGCGTGCCGCGACGAGCGCTCCGAAAGTGTTCGTACGCCAAGCGGCCTCGAAGTCGTCCAGACTCACATCCTCGGCCGAGCCCCACACACCCTTGCCGGCATTGTAGATGAGCACGTCGGCGGGGCCGAGATCGGCGGCGATCTGAGAGAAAGTCGCTTCGACAGCGGTTGCTTCACCAATATCGCAACGGTAGGCCTTTGCACGTGGCAGCTCGGCGGCAAGCTGGTCCATGACGGCGGACGAGCGGGCGATCATGGCGACCTGATAGCCTTCCGTCGCGAACCGCCTGACAAAGGCGGCGCCGTTGCCGGGGCCGACGCCAGCGACGATACAAACGGGTTGCGGCCGGGCATCCTTGGTCATGACGATCTCCAATGGGGAGGCAGGGTCTCGGTGAAGTAGGCTAGCGCCTCGATTTGGCGCATCCACGGCAACAGCCCCTCCGGCATCGCCTCCGACAGTTTGACCTCCGGTTTGCGGGATGCAACGCGGTTGAAGAGGGCGAGAAACGGATACAGTGCGAAATCCGAGGCGGACGGCTCAGGACCGGAAAAGAACGGCGCTCTCGTGAGGCCATCAATACGGGCAAGCTCCTCTGCCAGCGTCGCCTTGGCCTCAGCGATTGCAGACCTGTCGGGTAGGCCGTCTTTGCGCACAATCAGCTCCGCGACGAGCCTGCGTACGCTCGGATAGATGAAAGCATCGACCTCGTGGGCGAGCAGACGAGCGGCAGCACGCGCTTCGGCCTGTTGCGGCCACAGGTGCCCGCCCGAGGCCGCATATTTTTTGTCGAGATAGTCGACAATAACGCCAGACTCCCGCAGTACGAAGGCGCCATCGACGATCACTGGCACTTTTCCACGCGGGTTGAGGCTCAGAAACTCGGGCCTTCTGAGGTCGCCTGCATCGGCTGATAGGATGTGCACCTCATAGTCGAGCTTCTTTCGCTCCAGTGACAGCCAGACCTTCCAGGAAAACGGAGAGCCCGAGACGCAGTAGAATTTGAGTGTCACGTTTCTATCCCGCCTCAGACGAGGTCGAGGATGCGCGCCGCCAGGACCATCTCGCAGGCAAAACCGATGACAAACGCGATCGTGCGCAGAAGCGGAATGCCGAAGGCGTAGATGACCGCGTGGGCGACGCGCGAATAAAGAAAGGCAGCCGAGGCTGCCGCCGTCAGCGGTGTGCTCACGCCCAAGACGTGGACTATGATGGCAAGCGGTGCGAACACCACCAAATTCTCGATCGCGTTGACATGGGCGTGCGTCAGGCGATAGGCCCAGTCCGCGCGCGGGCGTGTGTCCGGCTTGGGATTGCTGACCGCCTTCCAAACGCCCATTTCGGCCATACGGTTCACAATGATCGGCACCCAGATGACGCCAGTGAACCCCGCCGCCAGGGCTGTGAAATAAAGCTCGGAAGACTGCGGGATCATACGGGGTCCTTTCCAGGGTTCGGGATTGTCGGCGTCCGCCAGAGATGCTTCAAAGCGATGCTCCAAAGGACGTGTTGGGATAAAGCTAGCGCGGGACGGCACTAGTCTCTATGATTGTTTCGACTTAATATATTGCAGGAACGACTAAGCAGGACCTTGGCAAGCAACCCATTCAACGATGCCCTTGAAGACCTGAGGATCAGCGCCTCTGTGCTTTTGCATGAGCGCTATGATCCGCCGTGGGCTATCGAGGTGCCGTCGCAAGAAGGGCTCCGCGCCGCGCTGAGTGCCAAACCGGACGCCTCCCTCATTCCGTTTCACTTCGTGCGGCACGGCGCCTTCGATCTTCACTACGACGGCGCGAAACCGGTGCGTATTCCGACCGGCGATGTCACCATCTGTCCGAGCGGGGCTGCGCACCGCATGTCTTTCGGTTCCAAGACGAAAGCCGTCCGCCTCGCGGATCTGCTTAAAGCGGGAATGCCGCGCACGAGCGAGGAGACGGGACACGCCACCGAGCTCATCTGCGGCGTCTTTCAATTGCGCAATACGCCGCTCAATCCACTGGTGGCTGCGCTGCCCCGTGTCCTTAGCGTGAAGACCAATGGAGCAGGTGTCAGTCCACTGCTCGATCACGCCGCCCAGATGCTGGCAATCGAGGCCGCCAAATCGCGCACGAGCTTCATAGCCTCGCGTGTTCTTGAGGTCTTCTTTGCCGAGGCCATCCGCGCTTACAGCCAAGCCGAAGGCGCGCTGGCTTCGGGCTGGTTCAAGGCACTCAATGATCCCAAGATCAGACTGGCGCTCTCGCGAATGCATGACCATCCCGGTGCGCCCTGGACCGTGGCGGCGCTAGCGGACACCATCAGGATGTCACCCTCGCGATTTGCCGCGCGCTTCCGGGAGGTGATGGGGCAAAGCGCTATGTCCTACGTGTCGGGCTGGCGCATGACGGTGGCCTGCCAGCATCTGAGGGAGAGCAATGAGCCTCTCGACGTGATCGCGGGGGCGGTCGGCTATCAGGACGTGGCCTCGTTCAGCCGCGCGTTCAAAGCTCTCGTCGGTGAAAGTCCAGCCAAGTGGCGTACCGCAAGCCGACGATAAATCGCCGACGCCCTCGAGGTCATCGTCCCGAAGCTATTCCCGTGACCTGAGCTGAGTATGCAGTGGCCAGGAGGCGCAACGGGTCTTCCCTCAGCCGTCGTAAACCGCTATCAACGGCGCCGAAGCTTCAACTTTCGTGATTTTTGCTTCAGCTTCGCACAGCTATTGCGACATATGTCATTGAAAGTTTTGCATAAAGCGGGTGTAGCTCAATGGTAGAGCAGCAGCCTTCCAAGCTGATGCACTATCCTGAAATACCGGACGATGGCTGATAGTTCAATCGTAAGCCCTTGAAACTCCTCATCTGAAGTCTCTCATCACGACTGGTCAGCGCAAAGCTGGAAGGGCCATTTGCTGCCCAGTTTGCTGCCCAGTTTGGAGGAGGAGACAAGATGAGGCAGAATTTTAATGACCGCATGATCGATCGGTTGCCGCTTCCGGGAAAGGGAGAACGGCGGGCTCAGTACCTGGATGGAAAGGTCCCGGGGTTCGGGGTCAGGGTGTCGAGCCGTGGTGCAAAGGTGTTCTTCATCACATTTCGGCTCAACGGCAAACAGAGGCGGATGAACCTCGGGCAGTATCCGGATACTCCGCTCGGTCAGGCTCGGGGAAAAGCGCATGGTATCTTGAATCTGCTGAAGCAGGGGATTGATCCGGAAAAGCGGAACATTCTTACATCAGTGGTGGGCAATGGGGACGGTGCGGACGAGGTCTCGATCGATGTCGATCTATTGGCACAACCGGGCCTGATCACATTCGGTGAGGCGGTCGATAAGTACGAGCATCGCTATTGCAAGGTGAAGAATAAGGCCTCTTGGGCAAGGGAAAAAGTCCGGGTACTGCGTCGGAGCTTTCCGGATTGGCATGATCGTCCGTTGGAGGGGATCACGCGAAAGGACATCATCGAGGTGCTGGACGATCTCGTTGCTGCAGACAAGCCAAGTGCCGCAAATCATGCTCACGCAGTCGTCAGAAGGTTTTTTAAGTGGTGCAAGGCTCGAGAAGAAATCGGGGTTAATCCCGCGACGGAAATTCCAAAGCCTGCGAGGGAAAAGAAGCGCACCCGGGTGCTGACAGAACCAGAAATGGTAGCTGTATTGAAAGCGGCACGGGGGCTTGGTTACCCGTTCGGTACTATTGTGGAGCTCTTGCTGTTGACCGGTCAGCGCCGGGGTGAAGTAATCGGGATGCGATGGTCAGAGCTGGACTTTAAGAGGAGGCGTTGGGTAATTCCGGGTGAGCGTACAAAGAATGGGCGGCAGCAATTGGTGCCATTGACGCCCCGCATTCTTGCATTGTTGCGCTCAGTTAGGCAGGGGGAGGCGGATTTTCTTTTCCCTGGAAGAGGCTTACCGGACAGGGCTCTGTCCGGGGCATCGATGAGGAAGATTGCGTTCGATGACTTGTGCGGAGTGAAGGGATGGACTTTGCACGATTTGCGACGGACGGCGTCCACGTCTCTCGCGATGCTGGGTGTTCGGCCTCACATCATCGACCGTGTTCTGAACCATGTGGTGGGTGAGATGTCGGAAGTATCCCGGATATACAATCTGTTCGAGTATGAGGATGAAAAGCGGTCTGCATACAGGCAGTGGCATGCCTATCTTAAGCGGATGGTGAAATCGGCTGCCCGGTAATATCGGCGCGGGGCGTGAGATGATCGCGCCCCGCCTATTTCGTGTAGCATCACATACGCCGGTATGTTCGTTTCAGGCTTGGCATGTAAATTTGTGATTGGCCTCAGAATGCGTCACACTGAAGAGTGACGTTTTGCATCTACGGCATTTTCGATCCGCGCGACGATCTCATCTTCTACGTTGGGCATACCTCGCGGTTTGCGCTGCGGCGCGGACTCTCTGGTTTCGGGTACGGCAGATCAAGGGGAATGGGTTGATGCCCATGTTCGTCAAGTTGGAAACCTGCCGGGACAAGGAAGCGGCCTTGATGGCCGAGATTTTCTGGATCGAGCATTTCAAATGGCGCGGGGCGCGGCTGCTGAACTCTCAGGGCTTTTCCGGTTATGCGGCGCGCGAAGGCGAGCGCCAGCGCCTCGAGCAGGGCGTTGGCCAAATGGCGCGAGGCGCTCAACGGGACGGGGAACAGTGTCCTTCCCCGGTCATTGGCACGCTCGGCTGTGAGATCCGACGAAGCGCAACGCATTGAAGCGCGGCTTCAACCACTCAAGGACTTTCGGCGCGTCGCCACGCGCGAGCAAAATTTGACCCTCAGCTTTTAGGCAACCATGCTTTCATTGTCTGCAGCATAGATGCATGACATGCCACACGCTTTTGGCGTCCGCACGTCTGCAATTTATGACAGTTTGCCTGAGAAACGGAAATAAAGGCGGCCTGTGGTTGTTGTTCAACACTGCCGCCGTTGGAGCAGTTCTGAGCAGTCCTAATCTTGCGTCTGATTTCCCTTTGAATTCTCTCATCCCTCTCGCAGGGATTGGAAAGTTGTTTCCATCGATCCGGCGGAAATCCTAAATCGCGCGTTGCGATGCTGAGGCCCACGGGCCGTCTAAGAGAGAGGAGGTCTGGGAGGTGGAGGAGTGCCTCCCGGAAGAGCTGCGATTGCAGTTGGGGGCAGCGATCCCCAACGCTCCAAAGTGACCGAGGAGGTAAGGCAAATGGTGCTCGTAACGCGCCGACATTTGTTAGGCTCAGCCACGTCTCTGGCATTCTCGGCAGTCTTGTTTCGCAGCACCGCGGCCCGCGCAGACATCCAGTACAAGTACGACGCGTTGGGGCGCCTGGTCGAGGCCCGGTTTCCAGATGGAACGGTGGTGTCATACCGTTACGATGCGGCGGGCAATCGGACTGAACTCGACGCCAGCGGCGGTCCCCCACCCGCTCCGCCACCATTTATCGCGACGATTGCGGTTGCGGGAGCTGCGCCGGTCGATCTACGCACTCTCGCAGACCAAGCTGGATACACAGACGCACGAGACGCCGAAATTATCTTCAGTATCGTGAGCGCAACAACAATTATTGGAGCGGCCAATTCTACCGGCGGCGGAATTGCAGTCGATACTGGCGCGTGGCCGATTTCCACCAGATCTATTTCGCTGGAGCTCGTCGTAGCCGGAAAGCTCTATGGCGGCGGCGGTGCCGGCGGCATGGGTGCCACCACTAAGCCAGGTACCTCTGGCGCACCCGGCGGTGATGCAGTCTTTTGTCGCGCCCCGCTTCGGATCACCGTCGCCCCTGGCGGCGAGATCAAGGCTGGCGGAGGAGGTGGCGGGGGTGGTGGAGCATACCGCACATCAGGCACGTTGGTCAGAGGGGCCAACGGCTCTGGAGGCGGCGGCGGCTTTCCAAATGGATTGAGAGGGACTGCCAACGTTTATGGCGGCCTCTATGGCTACGGCGCGCCTGGTACGACCACGGGGGGCGGGGCGGGCGGAGTTGGTTTTGATGGCGGCGGTGCAGGTGGCCGAGGCGGAAATGCGGGTGAAGCCGGCGCCGGCGGCCTAGCTGCATCCGGCGCAGGAACCCGCTATGCACCGGGTCCCGGAGGAGCAGCGGGGTACGCCATTCGAAAAAACGGCTTTTCTGTCGTTGTCCAGAACAACGGCACCATCTCAGGCACACAGGGGTAGTCCGATGTTCACGCATTCTGCTGGATCCTGGACGGCGGCGTCATCAGCATTATCTGGCGCGCTCTTTGCGTTGCTCACTGTTTTTTTCGCACTGTGCGGCGCGACGGCATCTCACGCCGTCGAGATCGGCATCGATGATAATTTGTCTCCAGCGAAATATCAGGCACTGACGAGCGGAAATGTCGATCCGAAGACGGGAGAGTTTCTCCTGCAGTCGCTCGATCTGTCGGTCGGAAGCGGTGCCTTTCCCTCGCGCCTCGATCTGGTGCGTGTACAGTCGAGCCTTCGTGGGATGGAGTACACTCTCGAAGGTCGGGCCGTCTGCACGACCTGCGGCGGCTATGTCTTTGGAGACGGCCAATACCCGCTAAACCTGCGCACAGACCTGTGGGGCGGAGTGAATATCGTCCTGTTCGGGGCAACCTACAGCTTCGTGCAGGATGGTTCGGGTGGCTATGAGAACCTCAAGCGCGATGGCGCCGTCCTCTTTAGAGACTCGGATAACAAGCGGTTGGAGTTTCGATCCAAGAATGGTCTGAAGGCCTTTTTCGAGTTTGCACCCTCCTATACCTGTGGCTTCAGTGCACCGTCCGACGCGAGCGGTGGCACGTCCCATAGTAAGTCGGTCTGCCAGCGTGTTCGCTATGTCGAGATGCCCGACGGAGAGAGCATTAGCTATCGCTATGTCGCACGCACAGACCCCTATTGGACGAGCTTTACGCTCGCCTACCTTTCTGAGGTACGCAACAGCCGCGGTTATGGGATCCAATTCACGTATGGCAGCAGCATCAGTGAGACGCTTGTTACACAAGCCACGGCGTTTCGCGCGAGCTGTGCCAACAGCGCGACGGTGAATTGTAGCGCAGGGACTTTGGGCAGCGTCAGCTATCAGCACGACAGCGTCTCGCTCGGGTTGCGTGGCCCCTACTCATACCGCTTGAAATATTTCACAGACGCGAATGGAAAGCGGACGGAATACGAATACGAACCTCAAAGCATCCGACCCATTGCCGCGAAATATCCGGCCAACCCGACGGTTCGGGCCTTCACCAACGGCTACGGGTCTGATGGGAAGCTGATCAGCCAGCGCGATGCACTGTCCAACGAGACCGTATACAGCTATGGCGCTTCCGAGACGACGTTGACGGACCCCCTCAGCCACGTCACTCGCTACGGCTTCAGCGGCACGAGCCCCTTGCCTGCGTATATCGAGGACGGAAACGGCGACCGGACGACATACACGTACGACACTTATTTGCGTCTCACCAAGACCACAGCGCCGGAGGGCAACGCGACCGAGCTCACCCTGGATGATCGCGGCAATGTCACCACCTCACGGAGCAAGCCGAAGGCCGGCTCGGGGCTCGCCGATCTCGTCTCGACCGCGAGCTATCCGCCATGCGACGCGACGAACTATCGGATATGCAACCAACCCCTCTACACGATCGACGCGCGGGGTGCCCGTTCCGACTTTGCCTACGATGCGGCGCACGGCGGGCTGACCGTCGCGATCGCTCCTCCAGACGCAGAGGGCCTGCGCGCGGTCACGCGGGTCGGCTATGCCAGCTTCGCACCGGCCGCGGATACCGCACCACCACCGCTGTCGGGTGCCGCCAACATCCCGGAAGCTTCGATCTTCTTGCCTGTCACGCTGGACAGGTGTCTGTCGTCGGTCCCCGACGTCACCCCAAGCTTCGCCTGCCCCGCCGCGGACACCGTGCGAACAAGCCAGTCGTACTTGCCCTCGACGACGGCAAGCCGCAGCAGCTACGAGCTGCAGAGCATCACGCTTGATCCGTCAGGCCTGAACCTGACGTCAAGCTTCGCCTACGACCAGGTGGGCAATGTCGTCAGCGGTGACGGCCCGCGTAGCGACGCCGACCTCACGGCCTATGTCTACGACAGCAACCGCCGCTTGGTACTGCGGACTGATCCCACGGCTGGAGGCGCATCGCCGCGGACGCAGTATGTGTTCAACGACGACGGCCGGCTGATCAGAACAGAAGCGAGCATCGGGTCAGGCTGGGCCTCGGCAAGCATTGCCTACGACACGCGCGGCCTGCCCATTCAGCAGATCGGGCCCGATGGATCGCCGGTCACCCAGTCCTATGACATTGCGGGTCGGCCTGAGGAAATCGCGCAGACGGTTGACGGCCTCGTGCGCCGGACGCGTAACATCCTCGATGCTGGCGGACGGGTCACAGCCGTTCAGCTTGCCGCGGATACGCCGCTGGAGCAGGCGGTGGCCACGGTGACCTACTCTCCGAACGGCCGCATGCTGACGCGTGCCGATGCGTCGGGCCACGTCTCGACTTTCTGCTACGACGGCTTCGACCGACTGATCGAGCGGCGCTATCCAGCGCCCGATACGGGTGTTGCGCCCACGTGTGCCAGCGTCGCCGCGGGCGGGGCCCTTCCTTCGGGCGTGACGCGGGAGCGCTCCGTCTATGCGGCCAACGGCGAGCTCACCGCCGTCGTGCTGCGCGACGGGCGGACGATCTCGTTCAGCTACGACGCTCTCGGCCGCCTGACGGCGAAGGGCGTCCCCGAGGCGGACCGCTCCGTCGCCTACAGCTACGACCTGCTCGGGCGCCGCACGGCTGCGACCCTGCCGGGTGCCAATGCCGGTCTTTCCGTCTCCTGGACCTACGACAAGGCCGGGCGGGTGCTGACGAACACGGGTCCCTACGGGCGCACGGTCACCTACGCCTATGACCCCGGCGCGACCTGGTCTGATCTGCAATGGCCGGACGCCACGCGGGTGCGCTATCAAACGGATACGCTCGGGCGCCTGACCACGGTCTCCGATCAGGTTGGAGTGCAGACGCTCGCCACCTACAGCTATGACGAGCTGTCGCGGCGTGCAAGCGTCGCCTACGCCAACGGCACGCAGACGGGCTACGCCTACGATGCGCAGCAGCGTCTCTCCGGCCTGTCGCACGACTTTGCTGGCTCCGCCCAGGACGTCGGCTACGGCTTCAGCTACAACGAGGCGGGCGAGATCCGCACCCGCAGCGTCGGCAACGCGGCCTACGAGACGCTGAGCCCCGGGTCGATCCAGCGTACCTACCGCCCGGCCGCGGGCAGCAGCGCCAGCGGCGGCAACGGCCTCAACCAGTACGGCCGCATCGATCCGGCGCCGAGCACGTTCAGCTACGATGGCAACGGCAACCTCACGCAGGACGCCGATCCGCTGCGGGTGTGGACCTATGCCTACGACAGCGAGGGGCGGCTCACGGCGGCCAATGATACGACCTTCGCCTATGACGCGGTTGGGCGGCTTGCGGAGGTGCGCACCGGGAGCGCGTCGCGCCGCTTCCTCTATGACGGGGTGGACCGCATTGCGGAGTACGACGGCGCGGGCGGGGCGCTCATCGGCCGCATCGTGCACGGTCCGGCGGTCGACGAGCCGCTGGTGGTCTATGAAGGTGCCACCCGCACCTGGCTCTACGGCGATGAGCGCGGGTCGATCATAGCGCACGCCGGCGACAGCGGTGCCGTGGCGAACATCAACACCTACGGCGTCTTTGGCGAGCCCGGGCCGGCCAACACCGGGCGGTTCGCCTTCACGGGACAGGCGCGGCTGGCGGATACGGGGCTCTATCACTACAAGGCTCGCGTCTATGCGCCGGTGCTCGGCCGCTTCCTGCAGCCCGATCCCATCGGCGAAGCGGGCGGCATCAACCTCTATGCCTATACGCTCAATGACCCCGTCAACCTCGTCGATCCGGATGGGCTGCAGGCAATTCAGCTGCCACCGGTGGACGTCGTACAGAACCGCCCGCCGATATTTATCGGCGGTGGCGGTTCGGGATCGATCAACATTACAGGTATCAACTATGCAGCGCTCAATGCGGCGCTGAGGAATTCGGCTGCGCAGAGCTTTGCCGCAAATCCGTACGTGCAGGGTTTTGCGGGCTACCTCTCCAGCAGTGCCCAGGGCCTGGCTCGAATTCCAGGAGATCTTGCCGGCCTCTACCAAAGCTTCACAAGACGCCCCCTCGAGACTATTGAATCCGTCGCCAACGCCTTTCCTCAGACCAAGGTGGTTGGCGCCGGCTCGGCGATGTTCGGTGTCGCTGCAAAGAGCACATTGCAAGCTTCGCTACTAAGTCGGCAATTTGCGTCTCAGGAAATCGCCGGCGGTCACGCGTTCGTCAAACATGTTGTTCAAGGAGGCGAGTTTCTTGGGATTCGCACTCGCGCCGAATTTGCGAGCATAATTGAGAACGTCATGGAAAATGCGTCAGACATTAGGCAGCTCTCCGGAGGTCGAACGGCTTTTTGGCGGAACGGTGTCGTTGTTATTCGCAATCCCAGGACAGCTGATGGAGGCACCGCGTTCGTGCCAACAAATGGCATTCAGTATTTTGAGGGGCTGCGCTAAGGGCATGACTAACAATGAACTAACGATCAAAGAAAACGAACTGGTAGGACGTTGCCTCTATGAGGCCGCGAATGGAGAGTATTTCCCAAGCTGGGAGTTTGATACGCTGATTGGCGCTGATAGAGCAGCCGTTAGGAGAGTGGCATCGAGTTGGCTTACCGACCAGCGCATATCCGATGCCGAATTAGGGGTAACGCTTTCTGTTTTAAACAACTTGCTTGGTTATCCGCACGGTCGCGAAGCGGAGTTGGAGCGAGCCATTGGGGCGCAGGTCTCAGAGGTGAAAAGTCTGTTCGCGAGACTTGACGGCTAATTTTCCATTGCCGGCACGGGGCACTCGAGGACGTCAGTGGTGTTTTCGATGTGGTTGATGGGGCCGCGGCACCACAAGTGCGCCGACGCATCAGACCCTACGACGCGGTTGGGCGGCTTGCGGAGGTGCGCACCGGGAGCGCGTCGCGCCGCTTACTCTACGACGGGGTGGACCGCATTGCGGAGTACGACGGCGCGGGCGGGGCGCTGCTCGGCCGCATCGTGCACGGGCCGGCGGTCGACGAGCCGCTGGTGGTCTATGAAGGTGCCACCCGCACCTGGCTCTACGGCGATGAGCGCGGGTCGGTCGTCGCGCACGCCGGCGACAGCGGTGCCGTGGGGCAGATCAACACCTATGGCGTGTGGGGCGAGCCCGGGCCGGCGAATGCAGGCCGCTTCGGCTTTACCGGTCAGGCGCATCTCGCCGACACGGGTCTCTATCACTACAAGGCGCGCGTCTACTCGCCGGTGCTCGGCCGCTTCCTGCAGCCCGATCCCATCGGCGAAGCGGGCGGCATCAACCTCTATGCCTATGGGCTCAACGATCCGGTCAACCTCGTCGATCCGGATGGGCTGCAGTCGGTTCAGCTTCCCGAAGTGGTCATCAGCCAGCCTCGGCCGCCGGCTAACCCCGGGATCAACTTCGGGGCGATCAACGCGAATTTTCAACAGCAGGCATTCCTGCGTCCATCACCTACTCCCTGGTACGTTGATTTCCTAAGGGGGGCTAGCGGCGGTGTCAGGAACGCTGGCCCCCTCTTATCTGGCCCCGCTATACCAACGCTCGCAGCTGCAGCGGCTATATTGGCGCTAAGCTCATCGTCGACGGCGGGTCCGGAAAATGACGAGGCCCGAAAATATCTCTTCCGCGGAGAGCGCGCAAGTAGGCCCCCAACTCTGGTATTCTCCAATGGCTTCAAATCCCGTGGTGCAAATATGAACTTACTCCGACATGCTCAAGGTGCATCAGATAGTGGATATATTCCGACCTCTCGTTCCCTCGATATTGCGAATCAATTCGCGGGAAAGAACGGATATATCTATGTGATCAGATCCGCTCGCGGTATTGATGTGAATGCAGCTTTAGGTTCGAAATCGCCGTTTCCGGAACAGCTGGAGGTGGCATTCCCGAATTATATTTCGGGTGGTGAGATATATGGTGTGGTTCCAAAAGTCAGTGGGATAATGGGTGCGTTCGTTCCAAATCCTGGAGCGCAATAATGGAGAAATTTCAGGCGAAGATCGATGTAGTAAACCGGGATGGCGCCGAGCCTGCCTTAATTGTCGCCGAGGAGATTCTGACTGACCAGGAAGAGACATATCGGGTGACCCTTAGTTGCCGCGGCGAAAAAATAGTAGGAGAGTCGGAGCGAGGCTTTTTTGCCGCCCTGCAAGAGGTCAGAATTACTCTTGAGGGAAGGGAGGCATTGTTGCACTGCTTCGGAGCAAGCGAAGACGTTTATCCATCGCCAATGCAAGAATCTATGGGGCCTGCGGTGCTCGCCTACCGGACGAGACTCGGAGAGCAGGCTTTATCGAAAGACATTGTCAACATCTTCGATTCTGATGGGACGGTTAAACCGTCCAGCGTCCAAGAGCAGAAAGAATTTCACCAAAGGTGGCTTCAAAGTTTGGCGTGATTTCTGGTTAGCCGTTCCGACATTCAACGAACAAAAAGATTGGCCCGATGCCTGTCTTGTTTAAGCATGCCTGAGCAGAACCGGCCTACACCGGGTGTGGGACTATGCCTATGACAGCGAGGGGCGCCTCGTCGCGGCCAACGATACCGGCTTAACCTATGACGCGGTCGGTCGGGTGGCCGAGGTGCGCACCGGGAGCGCGTCGCGCGGCGTTTCCTCTATGACGGGGTGGACCGCATCGGCGAATACGATGCCACGAGCGGGGCGCTGCTCGGCCGCATCGTGCACGGTCCCGCGGTGGACGAGC
>JBAZXL010000047.1:0-28609 GCA_041659825.1 Hyphomicrobium sp. | reverse complement strand
CGCGCTTCTTCGCCATCAGGAAATCTCGACTGTCGATCATCGCGGAGGTCAGATTGCGATGGTTCACCTTCGATCCGCTGCGCGGGAGCCAGGGCTTGCCGACATGGCGCTCGTAATGCTCGGCGGCTTGGTCGCGCATTAGCTCAAAGGCGTTCTGCCGCTCGATCAGGGTCATGCCCTCGGCGATCAGGCGCTCCAGTTCGACCGACTTCACCTCGCTGCCGTCCTGTTCGCGCTGCGCCCGCTTCTGGGCCTGCTCGTTGTCGTCCAGTTCCCGGCCGATCCGGTCGGTGGCGCGGTGGAAGACGTTGACCGTCGACCAGAGGAGATCGTCGAGGTCGGGTTCGAGGCGCGTGTCCTCCAGGGTGCCGATCAGGGCGTCGAAGATGTCGGCGACGGCGCCCGCGACCTGGTTGCCGTCGGGCAGAAGCCGCTGGTCGGGCTCGTCGGTGAAGGGGCGGTAGCCGTGAAGCTGAAGTTCGTTGAGGACATGCTCGGTAGGTGAGGATTCGTGCTGCGGTTCGTAGTCGTCGTGATCGCGCATGGGATGCTCCGTTGGTTGGACCGCGACCGTCGCGGCCTTCATGGCGACGAAGCCCACAAGCCGGTTGGCCCTGCACCCGAAGCGCAGCGCCGGGCCGAAGCGCAGCGAAGGATGGCAGAGGCCGACTATTTTGTTTCGCGGT
Source organism: Hyphomicrobium sp. (assembly GCA_041659825.1). Classification (GTDB taxonomy): domain Bacteria; phylum Pseudomonadota; class Alphaproteobacteria; order Rhizobiales; family Hyphomicrobiaceae; genus Hyphomicrobium_C. The sequence goes on along the minus strand of JBAZXL010000047.1, from coordinate 27,923 downwards.
GGAACGGCCCGTAGGGCCGCCGGAAAATAGTCGGCCGCCGCCATTGCCGGGCTGGCTGGCTTGTGGGCCGATCGCCCTCTCGAAGGCCGAGGCGCGGTTCCCCTCCGCCGGATTGACGCATCCGCCGAGCACGGCGGCGACACGCACGCCCGTTCTCCTGCCGGCTATGCCGCCAACGCCATGAAGCGCGCGACGTCCTGCGGCGCGACCTGCAACCGGGCTTCCATGCGCAATGCGTCCAGGCCGAGGGTACGCAGATCCTCGTTGAAGTCGCTTAAGCTCGGCGAGATGACGATCGCCTCGATCCCGGCCGCGTCCGCCCGTTCGATCAAGGTGTCACGCGCGCCGTCGCCGGCCGGATCGTTATCTCGAACGATGTAGAGCCGCCGCAGCGTATCGGGGAACAGGATGGCGGCGAGATGAGCCGCCGAGAGCGCCGCCAGCATCGGCATGTCGGGAAGGACCTGTCTGAGTGACAGGACGGTCTCGATGCCTTCGCCGGCCGCCATCACCTCGCCACCGATGCCAAAGCGGACCGCGTTGCCGAGCAGGTCACCCATCGCTCGCCTCGGCGTGTCGATCGGCGCCTTGTTGCGCGATCGGGGATCGAGCCAGGTCCGGTGCGCGCCTGTGATCTTGCCGTCGAGATCGGTGACGGCGGCGATCATGGCCGGCCATGTCTCGGTCGGCGCGTGCTCGTCGGGCCGATAATAGCAGCGTGGATGGAAGCGAAGGTTTCCGGTTCCGCGTAAATCCGTAATGCCGCGTTCCCGTAAATACGCTTGCACGATTGTGCCCGTTATCGGCTGCGACATGCCGATGAGACGTCGAGCTGCTTCGGGCGAGCCGCTTGGTGCTGGCCGTTGGCGCTCCTGAAATCGTGGCTCCGGCTCGGGTGGTGGCATGCTGAGGAAGGTTCTGGCTTCGTCGGCCACGTCCTTGAAGTCGATCAGGCCGCAGCTTTCCCGGACGACGTCGAGGAGGTCGCCATGTTCGCCGGTGGCGGCGTCGGTCCATTTGCCCGCTACACCTTTCGGGGAATCCTTGAGCCGGACATACATCGAGCGGCCGGGCGTGTTGCGCACATCACCGACCAGCCAGTAGCGGCCCTCGCGACGGCCGCTCGACAGGTAATGGCGGCACACCGCCTCGGCCTGCCGGCCGAGACTGTGCGCGAGATCGGAGGCATCCTGCCGGGCCATCACGCAGCCTCCCGCTCGGAGATGCGCGCGACGGGGAAGGTGTCGAGCAGTTTGGCGAGGATAGTAGGCCCTGATGCATCGACGGGCACGAAGAAGCGCAGCTTCCAGGAGATGATCTCGCTGAACAGGCCATAGGCGCGCAGTCGATCGCGCATAGCATCGGTGAAGCCCGATAGCTCGATGCGGTTGGTCCCCATCACCCGGGCGCGGCGCAACTGCATGCCCTCGGCGAGGTCGAGGATCGTGGCTCCGTCGATCAGCGCCGTGAAGGCGGCATCCGGTGCCAGTGTGCTGGCGCCCATGGTGCTCGCGTTTGCGGCCCAGGCGGGCGAGACGCGGCGACCGATGATGCGCTCGCCGGCATCGGTCTGGAGCCGATAGACCCGCGTCGACTCGTTGGGCAGCCGCTTCCAGATCGGCAACAGCAGGCCGGCGACGATATGGATCGTGCTGTCTGAGAAGTCCGGCACATCGTTTAGTTCCGCCCACCACGCTGTGGCGAAGGCGGCGCGATCGGCTTCCTCCCAATGGCTCTCGTCTATCATGCGCAGCGGAGCATAGTGCTGCTCCATCGGCCGGATCAGGCAGACGCGGCGCTCGATCTCGCCATCGTCGAGCATCATCGACGGTGCGGGAATCTGCACGGCGGCGCGACCGGAGCGGCCGTTGACCAAGAGCTGCGCCCGCGGATCGTAGAGATGGTCGAGGGCGTCGGCCAGGCTTGTCGGGCGGTTGCGCTCGCGCCGCGTGATGGTGAGCAGCCGCGTCTCGGCGCCGGTGCCCGGATGCGTGTGGATCACTTGGCTGTCGGTGACGATGAAGCTCTCAGCCTGCAGCGTCTCCAATCCGACATCATAGACGCCGCTCCGGATCGCGCCCTCGATCTTGGCGGTGAGGAGCTGCTCGAACGCCGTGAAGAGCACGCCCTGCAGATCGATGGTCAGCGCCAAGAGCCTGTTGAGGAAGGTGGTGATCGGCGGCAGCTCGTCCTTGACGCCGTTGTCGTCCGTCAGCTTCAAGCCGGTGGCGGACTCGAAGCGGTCGAGTGAGCAGCCGTCTACCTTGCCGCGCACCAGCAGGACATAGAGCTGCCGGAGCGCATCGCGCGCATAGTGCGATTCCAGATTGTCCTCGGGTCGGAACAGGCCCTGTCCGCCCGTCTGGCGCTGGCCGCGCGTGATCGCGCCGAGCGTGTCGAGCCGGCGCGCGATGGTCGAGAGGAAGCGCTTCTCGGCTTTCACGTCGGTCGCGATCGGTCGGAAGAGCGGCGGCTGCGCCTGGTTGGTCCGGTTGGTGCGGCCGAGCCCCTGGATCGCGGCGTCGGCCTTCCAGCCCGGCTCGAGCAGATAATGGACGCGCAGGCGCTGGTTCCGCGCCGCGAGGTCTGCGTGATAGCTGCGGCCTGTGCCGCCGGCATCCGAGAACACGAGCACGCGCTTCTGGTCGTCCATGAACGCGGCAGTTTCGGCTAGATTGGCCGAGGCCGCCCGGTTCTGGACGGCGAGGCGCTCGCCCTTGCGCACCACGCGGCGCGAGCGGCCCGTTACCTCGGCCACCATGTCGGTGCCGAAGCGCTGGACGATCTGGTCGAGCGCGCCGGGCACGGGCGTCAGCGAGGCGAGCCGTTCGATCAGCTCGTCGCGGCGGGCGACGGCTTCCCGGCTCTCGACGGGCTGACCGTCCCGGTAGACCGGACGCGACGACAGATTGCCCTCGCTGTCGGTGAACGGCTCGTAGAGCTGCACCGGAAAAGAATGCGCGAGGTAGTCCAGGACATACTCCCTGGGCGTGATGTCCACCCGGACGTCGTTCCATTCCTCAGTCGGAATCTCGGCGAGACGCCGTTCCATCAGCGCTTCGCCGGTCGAGACGATCTGGATCACGGCGGAATGGCCATCGGCCAGGTCCTGCTCGATCGAGCGGACCAGCGTCGGGGTCTTCATGCTGGTCAGCAGATGGCCGAAGAAACGCTGCTTCGCGGATTCGAAGGCCGAGCGCGCGGCCGACTTCGCCTGCCGGTTCAGCGTGCCGCTGTCGCCGGTGATGTTGGCGGCTTCCATCGCCGCATCAAGATGGTTGTGAATGATGGCGAAAGCGCCGGCATAGGCATCGTAAATGCACGTCTGCTCGGGCGTGAGCTGGTGTTCGAGCAACTCATATTCGACGCCGTCGTAGGAGAGCGAGCGGGCGGTGTAGAGGCCCAGCGAGCGCAGATCGCGCGCCAGCACTTCCATGGCCGCGACGCCGCCATTCTCCACCGCCTCGACGAACTCGGCGCGATTGGCGAAGGGGAAGTCGTCTCCGCCCCAGAGACCGAGCCGCTGGGCATAAGCAAGATTGTGGACGGTGGTCGCGCCGGTCGCCGAGACGTAGACGATGCGGGCGTTGGGGAGCGCATGCTGGAGCCGGAGCCCCGCACGGCCCTGCTGCGACGGGGCCACGTCGCCCCGTTCTCCCTTGCCACCGCCGGCGTTCTGCATCGCGTGGGACTCGTCGAAAATGACCACTCCATCGAAGTCGGAGCCCAACCATTCGACGATCTGCTTGACGCGCGAAAGCTTCTGGCCGCGGTCGTCGGACCGTAGAGTAGCGTAGGTGGTGAATAGGACGCCTTCGTTCAGCCGGATGGAGGTCCCTTGCGGGAAGCGCGACAGCGGCGTGACTAGCAGGCGCTCCATGCCGAGGGCCGACCAGTCGCGCTGCGCGTCCTCAAGCAGCTTGTCCGACTTCGAGATCCAGACCGCCTTGCGCCGGCCCTGGAGCCAATTGTCGAGGATGATGCCGGCCGACTGGCGTCCCTTGCCGGCGCCGGTGCCGTCGCCGAGCATGAAGCCGCGGCGGAAGCGAACGGCGTTCGCTGTATCGTCCGGCGCGGCGGTGACGAGATCACCAGTCTCGTCCACGGTCCAGGCGCCGGCGAGATATTCGCCGTGAGCCTCGCCGGCATAGATCACCGTTTCGAGCTGAGCATCGGACAAGAGGCCGTCAGCGACGATCGCGATCGGAAGCGTCGGACGATAGCTGGGCTTCGGCGGCGCCACCGACGCCATGGCGGCCGATTGCACCAGTTGGGTGGGATGGGGCTGAGCGTCCGGGATGCGGATCGACTGGAGCGCATAGGGCTCGTAGATCGATTCCGACAGGCGGCCGCCCTCGGGCGGCGTCCAATCGATCGTCTCATAGTCGAGGGGCACGCCTTCGGGCTGGGCGATGCGGCGCGAGGGCGCTGCGGACGCAGCCCGGGCGAGATAGCCGCGCACGGTGCGCGGCGCGACCGCTGTGTCGGCGATCGTTGTCGGAAGCGATACCGGCAATCGGGCCGGAACCTGCTGGTCGATCCATGTGAGCAGGGTCGCGACATCGGGCGCGAGGCCGGCGGAGTCCGGGAAACGTGCAGTGTCCTCGGCTGGCGCCTTGTCGATGACGGTCAGGCGCGTCTCGATGGTCGTGCCATGCTTGGCATAGACCGAGCCCACGACGGCGGCCGTGAACACGACGCGGCCGCGCTCCTGCAGGCGCACGAAGCTGTCGCGCCAGGCGGACGCATCGGGCGAGAAGTTCGCCCCTGAGATCGCGACCAGGCGGCCGCCCGGTGCGAGCCGTGCCAGCGCCGAGGCGATGTGGCGATAGGCGGCGTCGGCCACGCGTCCGGAGACGTTCGCCATGACCGAGAACGGCGGGTTCATGATGACGACACTGGGGATGGCGGCGCGATCGAGATGATCATCGATCTGGGCGGCGTCGAAACGCGTGACCGGTCTGGCGGGAAAGAGGGAAGTGAGGAGATCGGCGCGAGTCTCGGCAAACTCGTTCAGGATGAGAGCGGAGCCGGCGATCTCTGCGAGGATCGCCAGCAGGCCGGTGCCGGCCGAAGGCTCCAACACGCGGTCGGTCGGACTTAGTGATGCCGCGGTCAGGGCAGCAAGACCGAGCGGGACCGGCGTCGAGAACTGTTGGAAGGCCTGCGCTTCCTCGGAGCGACGCGTGTGTGTCGGCAGAAGGCCGACGACTTTGGTCAACGCGGCAAGGCGTGAAGCCGGCGAAGCGGCTTTGTGGAAAAGCGCCTTTCCGTACTTGCGCAGGAACAGGACGGTCGCGGCCTCGCAGGCGTCATAAGCCGTCTTCCAGTCCCATGCACCGGAAGCATCGGAGGCACCGAAGGCGGTCTCCATGGCGGCGCGCAGCGTCGCGGCGTCGACCGATCTGCCTTGTTCAAGATGAGGGAGAAGATGCTCGGCGGCGGCCAGCACGGCGGAGGCCGTCGGCGTCGCAGGCGCGAGCGGAAGCGAGACTGCCGGCGCGGCAGCCGGAAGCGGAGCGTGAAGCATGGTGGAAACCTCGGAGAGCGGGAGACGGGCGAGCTGGCCCGGCGCTCTCTCTCGACCGGACGGGCTCAAACCCGTCCCGGCCAACCTCAAACTTTCAGGGCAAACTTGCAGCAATCGAAGATTTTCTGTAACGTCATATCAAATCACTGACATGAGGGTTTAATATGGATGACGAATTTACGCTTACACCTGAGCTCGTGCGGTCAGCGCGAGCACTTCTCCAATGGCCGCAAGCGGAATTGGCCGAAAAGGCTGGTGTTGCGATCTCGACGATCGCAGATTTTGAGCGTGGCGTGAGAATGCCGATCCAGAACAATCTGCAAGCGATCCAGCAGGTCCTGGAGGAGGGAGGCGTGCAGTTCACGCCGGCCGGCGCGACGCTGGTCTATGAGTTGCTCCTTTGTTTGATGAGCGAGACAAACGCCGCTGAGCTTTATATTCATTACGCAGCGGACGGCGTTCCGGCCGTGCAGGAAGTGATTGCGGCGTTCGGCGTTGTCACAAACGGCGAGGCTTCCATCAACGCCGTCCAGGTTGCGACCCCCGATCTGAAGGCTGCGCTCAACGCACTCGTCAGCAAGTACAGTCGCGCCGTTCCGCATTTGCACAGGCTCAAGAAGTTCGTCCACGCGCTGCGCGACGATGAGTATTTCCTTCTCCTTCCGGAACCCGCTACCTCGACCGCGATGAAATTGGAGCGCGAGCGCTGGTTGCATCGGCTGAACCATCCGAATGATCCGAGCGACGATGCGGGCGTTCAAGGTTTGTTTGGACCGCTCCTCGAGCGCTACGACATGTCCAATCCAAGGACGGATCGCCCCACGGTTATCGGCAACAGACTCCGGGCGGACAGAACCTGCCGCTTCTGCGGCCGGACCACATCGAGCGGCGCGACATTCAAAAGCGTTGCACACGCCATTCCGACTGCCCTCGGGAACGATCATCTCAAGCTTGCTGACGAGTGCGACGATTGTAACGGCTATTTCGGTCGGGAAACCGAACCGTCGCTGATCGCGATGTTGGACCTGCAACGCGCCTTCTTGGGCATTCAAGGCCGAGGGAAGAATGACGGCCGCCCCGAAATTCGGTTTTCCGAGGGAAAGATCTTTCACGACGGGAAGAAGCTGAACATTCACTCGCGAAAGATTTCGAAAGACGATGCCACGAAGGAAATCTCGGTCGAGCTCGGCAAGGGAATCGCGCTGATACCGGTGGCCGCCTATCGCGCTCTGGTAAAGATTGCGCTCTCGGTCGTGTACGAAGGGCAATTGCCGTATTTGGCGCGCACGGTGGAATGGGTGCGCGAGGGCAAGCACGGAGATGCGCGGCTACCGAAGGTGGCTGCCGCCGTCATTGACCTTCCCCCCCACCCTTCTGCACAGATCACACTCTATGTACGCAAAGCCGAGGAATCGCGCTTACCGCACATCGTCGCCGAGTTTCGGCTTGGATGTTATGTTTATGTCTATGCAATCCCATTTTCGGATCGTGACATGTGGGATCTCACGGAGTTTTTCAGCGACCAGGAATTCCAGGACACGTTCCGACACTACGCTGCGGTCAAGCGCTGGTCTTTTCATGACTTGAGCGAGCAAAAGAAGGTCTTTGTTACTCCACAACTTAAATTCGTGCCGCAGAACAAATAGCCGGGCAGAGGCGGAGCGGCCAAGGCCGCTCCGCCTTCGGTTCATTCGGCAGCGACAAGGCTTTGCTCGGGGTCGTCCACGGCGCCATCCTCGTCACAAGCCAGAAACGCAGGCAGCGCCGCGTCAATTTCACCGTTGATCTCGCCTGCGGAGCTGACGATCTCCGTATCACCGACCAGACGCAACGGCTCGGGCAACCAACCGGTGTCCGCCAGCAGGCGTTCTGCCTCCTTGGCCATGTCGCCCTTCTTCAGGTGGTCGATGAGCTGCGCGGCCTGTTCGCCGGCGCCTTCGCGGACTGCCTGAAGGATGCGGGGCTTGGTGACGCGGCCGAGATAGTTGCCGACAGTCGGACGCCAACCGACGTCCACCATGTCGAGGCCGGTGGCGCGGGCCAGTCGGTCGGCTTGGCCGAGCCGCATTTCGAGACCGTGCTGCGAGACGCCGTTGCCGCTATATGGGTTGGGCTTCTCGTAGAGCGCGTTGACGCCGTAGCTCACGCAATGCGCCAAGAGAGCCATGCGGCTGGCGTCATCGAGCGCTGCCAGCCAGTCCCAGAGCGCGTCGTCCTCGGCGGGAATGTCGCCCGCCCAGGCCTCGTGACGACCGTGCACTGCGCGAGCAGATGGGCTGTCCTTCAACGCATCGTCCTGCACCGGGAAGAAGACGTGGCTGACGGAGGCTTCCATCGCGCCCTTGTACATGCGGTGCTGAAAGGCGTCAGAGACCAGCTTGTGCAGGAGCGCGGTCATGGCGACGTGCGGATTGTCGGCCAGCGCATTGCGCAGCGCCAGCGTGCGATGGGCCGTCAGCTCGGTGACGAGGCGATCCGGCGGCGGCTTGATCGCATCGTCCTCGTCGTCCTCCGGCTCGGCGGGCTGGCCGCCGATCGTGATGACGGCCCGCTGCACGACCGGTCCGGCCGGATCGCAGCCGACTTCCACATCGCCGCCGGCTTCCACGCCAATCTCGCCCTCGGGGACGATCGGCGCTTCATCCTCGGAACGGACATAGCCGCGATCGATGTCGAGACTGCCGTCATGGGCGATGCTGATGAAGACGCCCGCGCGGGCGATATCATCGGTTTCGTAGCGGACCGGTCGCGCCTCGAGGGCGGCGAGCGCCGTCTCGATCTCACCGAGCCGCTGGTCGACCTCGTCCGGCAGCTCGTCGGCGTCCTGATATTCGGCCTCGAGCTTCTGTTGCTCGGCGATGAGCGCGTCGATCGTTGCTTGTTCTTCGGCGGTCAGGTCGAGGGCCTCGCCCTTCAGCTCGCGCAGGCCGCGGGTCGCGTCATAGGGGAAGCTGACAGCGACCTCGATCCACTTCCAGCCTTCGGCGGCGACCTCGTCGGCCGTGGCCTTCAGCTTCTCAGCGGCCAAGCGGTCGAGCAGCGCCGGATCTTGCAGCCAGCCGCCATCGTCGGACTGGAAGAGATCGCGCATGGTGACACCGCCGGCGGCCTCATAAGCGTCGAGGCCGACAAAGACGGCGCGCTTGTCAGAGGCGCGCACCGTGGTCTCGGTGAGCATGCGACGGATCTGATAGGGCTCCTTCGACCAGGCGTCCTTGATCGCATCCCAGATCTGTTCCTGACGGGCGTGATCGGGCGACACCGTGAAGGCCATCAGTTGCTCCAGCGTCATGCCGTCTTCGGCATAGACGTCGAGCAGCGCCGGCGAGACAGATGCCAGGCGGAGTCGCTGTTTCACGACGGCGACCTGCACGAAGAATGCGGCTGCGATCTCTTCCTCGGTCATGCCCTTGGCGCGCATGTCTTGGAAGGCCCGGAACTGGTCGAGGGGATGGAGCGGAGCGCGCTCGATATTCTCGGCCAACGACACTTCCTCGGGGAGGATCGCGCCGTCGCGCTCACGCACAACGCAGGGCACGGGCGCAGTCTTGGCGAGGCGCTTCTGCTTCACCAGCATCTCCAGCGCACGGAAGCGGCGGCCGCCGGCCGGAACCTCGAACGTGCCGGTCTCAACGCCCTCGGCATCGACGACGGGGAATACACTGAGGCTCTGGATCAGGCCGCGCCGGGCGATCGAGGCCGCCAGGTCCTCGATCGAGACGCCGGCCTTCACGCGCCGGACGTTGGACTGGCTGAGCACCAGCTTGTTGAAGGGGATGTCGCGCGAGGACGACAGGGTGATCTTCTGAACGGCAGTGGCCATCGGGGTAGTCTCCGCGACGGGCGGCCGAGAGACTCTCTCTCAACCTCCAACCCGTCACGGAGCGAAGCGCCGCCCTCTTCCTCTAAAAGGGGGCAGCACCACGGACCGGTGAACCGGAGAGACACGGAAGCGCAAGGCCGGAGACACGGAAAACCGCGTCCTCAGCGTCACGGCGATCAGGCCGCTCTATCGAGCAGCTTCTTGGCCTTGGCCTCCATGTCGAGGCGGGCGTCCTGATGGGGCTTGTCGCGGGCGACGGCGGTGATGCCCTGAACGAAGTCGAAGATGCTCTCCGGCGGGCGGCCTTCCTCAGCCAGTACCGTGTCGATGATCTTTCCGGTCTCCGCCTTGGAGAATCCACGACGGCGCAGAAAGTCGGTGCGGTCTTCGTCGGTCTTCGCCACGATCCGCTCGCGCGCCGCCTTGATGCCGTTGACGAACGGCATGGGCGACGAGTTCGCGAAGTTCAGGAGCGCCGGGGCCGCCTCATGCGCGAACCGATTGGCGGCGTATTTGCTGTGGCGGATGGTGATTTCCTCGAAATCCTCCACGCCCCACAAATTTCGATTTTGGCAGACCGCGCGGAGATAGAAGCTCGCCATGCCAAGCGTCTTGGCGCCGACCTCGGAATTCCAACAATAGAAGCCCCGGAAATAGAGGTCGGGCGATCCGTCCGGCAGTCGGCCGGCCTCGATCGGATTCAGGTCGTCGACCAGGAACAGGAAGACGTCGCGATCGGAGGCATAGAGTGTCGTCGTGTCCTTGGTGATGTCGACGCGCGGATTGTAGACGCCGGTCGACCAGTCGAGCACGCCCGGCACCTTCCAGCGGGTGTCGCCCGTGCCGTTGCCGGCGATGCGCTGCACGGCTTCCACCAGTTCTGCGTCGAATATCCTCCCATAATCTGGGCCGGTGACGGCGCGCAGTTCCGTGCAGCCGTCATCGGTTTCCAGCGTCTTGATCTGCTCGGCTCGATTGGATGTCAGACCATATTGCAGGTTGATCCCGGCGAGCGCGGCCGGGAGCTGCCGTAGATAGGCGGCGGGTGCGCCGACCAGGCTGGCGAGCTGGCCGAAGGACCAGTGTGTCGGCGCAATGGCCGTATCGGTGCCGGGCAGGATCAGGGCCAACCGCTCCGGGTTGTTGCGGTTCGCCTCCACATGGATCAGGGCGCTTTCCACCACGCGGGTCCGGCTGCGGTCGGCGCGGTCGCGCACCGATCGCGCCAGTTCGGAGAGTGAGAGGTAGCGTTCGTCGGCCGGACGCGAGAACCACTCCGACGAGACGCGGCCGACTCGCTCGCCGCGGCTGACATCCACCTTGTAACCGCCGGTCGTGTCACGGCGCGCATCGAGAACTTGCATGTTCATGGGACCAATCTCCACGACGGGCGAGGGAGCCTCTCTCCCAGCCATTCACCCGTCACGGAAACCGGTCCGCACTCTCACTCTAGGGGCGTTGCGGGGTTTCCCCGCAGAAGGGGTCGGCGGAGACGTAAGGCTCGGGCGCAGGGGAAGGCTTTCCCCTCCTGGCGGCTTCAAGGTTTCGGATGTCCTGCGCGAAGAAAGAGTGCGGACGAACGGGGGATCAATCTGCTACGAATAGCTTGAGCCGTTTTGCGATGAAGGACGATTACTCTCGGCCCATCAGCTACTCTAAAGGCCCGGGAGGATTGTCATGGATTTTGAAGATCTTGTTACGGCGCTTTCGCCGCCGCCAAACCGGATCGGAAAATCTGACGGGGAACACGAACACCATCTCTACGAAGGCGCGGTCATGGTCGCCTATGCCATGCACCTGTTGCGGACGCAGGATACCCAACACGTCCGTGTTCACCCCGATGGAGAGCACGGCAAGCAATTCGACTTCGCGGCCTGGCTGCTTCGACGCGACTTCATCAAGATCTCCAGCGTCGGCGCCACCAGCTATGGCGGCACATACCGGAACTCCGCAGGTCAGGAGATCACCGTCAATCCGAAGTCGGGGCTGGGTGATGTGGTCGCAGAGGTCGGCGACCACATCATCTCCGCCGAATGCAAGGGCGGGATCATTAACACGAGGCATTCGGGCCAGGTGTCTCGGCTCTACAAGGGATTGTGCGAGACGGTCGGCATGTTGATGGCGACACCGTCGCAAGGACGGCAAGTGGCCGTCGTCCCTTTCACGGAAGGCACCTTGCGTCTGGCCGAACGATTGGCGCCGCGTTGCGCCTTGGCCGGCATCGAGATCGCCTTGGTAGGCAGCCGCGGCGAAGTCAGGGATGTGCGGCCTGTGCCGGCTGCGGTTTGAGATTGTAGGGCTAAGTCGCCGATCGACGCGACAGAACGAACTGAGGGCAACAGGGGCGAAAATTGCAAATCAAGGATCAGTTGCCACGCATCTTCCAGGCCAACCTTGCACGACTGTTTGAGCGGGTGATCCAACCTGCAATGGTAGCGCTGCCGGTCCATTCGTCGCTCGAAAGCGGCGAGGCGGCGACGATGGACCAATTTCTCGATCGCGCTTCGGCCCAGGTCGACAACTACACCGCCAATGAGGCGACGAAGGCGTTCACGCTAACCCTGGCTGCTATCTTCGAGCGTCAATTGAGTATCTGGGCACGAGCTGTCCATCTCGAAAACGCGACGGACATGCCCAAGTCGCGCGGTTTCCAAGATTTCCTGGCGCTCTGCGCCGAGCGCGCTGGGATAGACGTCGGGCAGGGCGAGTTGGGAGCCGATCTGACCGAGATGTTCATGGTCGCCAACGTCGTTCGTCATGGCGAAGGTTCGTCGTGCGAAAAGCTGAAGACAATCGCACCGGCGCTATGGGACGATGCCGCCAACGACTATCACGATCTCTTGGCGGGCCCGCCGATTCCGAGCGAACACCTCAGAATCCGGGCGGGCGACCTCGTGCGCTACATCCGGGCGACAACGCGTTTCTGGGGCTTGGCCGATCCTTTGCCGATGGCGGTGATCGATCCGCCGTATTGGGTCGAGCCAAAGGGCGTGGAAATCACATGACGGACGCTGACGAATTTGACGATGAGCGGGACGATCAGCCCCGCTATCGCGATATTGCTGAGATCGGCACGGGTGACCTCTACGAAGCGCTGACGAGCTTGGCCGGCTTCGCCGAGAACCCTTACCTAGCCATGCAGGCGAGCCAGCTTTGCCTTGTCGATAATACGCTGAACGCGCTGGAGCAGGAGGTCATGCGCCATCAGTTCGATGACGAGCCTCCGCGTGGGAAGATTGCGTTGCTGGGCGCGCTCTCGCCCATGTGGATCTACGCCGCCTACGAACTGCTGCGGACGTGGCGTCAGCGCTGCGAAGACGTCATCAAGCTCGCCGAGAATTCGGGAATCGATCTTAAGGCCGCCCATCTCGAACGAGACCTCGGGTATCGCCACTACGATCGCGAGCTGCGCGCGCAGCAATTGCGTGATGCCCAGGAGCGGCCCGAACTTGTTGAGCAGATGCGCCGCGACCTGCGGTGGACGGAGATGGGCTTCACCACGCTCGAATTCATCCGGGTCGCGCTCGCGAAGCACGAGGTGAGCAAGAAGGGCAACAAGAAGCCCATTGCGTTCGCGCCGGGCCTTGCCCGTCCCAACCGCTGGTGCGGCTCGATGGAGTATGAACTGAGCAATGGTGGCGCGATCATTAGCTACGTCACGCGCCGCGACATTGCTGAGACCATTCGGTTCATTCCCGAGGCGGAAAATCCGAGTGACGACGATCTGGCGGGCTTCCGAGCTTATATGAACCCGCCCGATGTCGAACCGCCGGCGGGATGAACCCTCCTTAAGCTGCCCACAGGTCATCAGGGCCGAGATAGCTCAGGTCGAGGTGGCCGGGTTGCAACGCGACAGTGGCGCGGACGAGGCCGCGGCGGTTGGGGTTGAGCGGGTGGTTGAGGACACCCAGCGACAGTCCTTCGGGCGACAGGATGAGCGGTTGATTGTTCCAATGGTAGAGCGTCACAGGAGCGCCAGGAGGAGGGGGAACCCCATGCCACAGCGCTTGGGCGTCATAGCGGCGCTCGGACCAAGTGCGATTATCGCGAGGAGCGAAATCCTGTGCGAAATCTATCCATAGCGCTCGGGTCTCCGGGGTCGGCCAGTCGGGTTGAGCAGACAGAGCCGCAACGACTGGCGATCGCAGCCATGCGCGAAGTTCTTGGCCGTTCGTGAACGTAGCGACCGTGTCATTCACCGCCTTGATAGCGGCGAGCCGCGAGCTGAAACCGGCCTGAATCAGAATGGAAGCGGAACGGTTCATCGTTCCGGTCTCGACAGCCGGCACAACTAGGCCGAGTTCGTGATCGTCCAAGGCAAGGTCGAACGGCCCAACGACGTCGCCGTTGGCGGCGGCGCGTACCCGGACCGCTTCCATCGCCCACGGCAATCGGTAGACGAGCCCCCCTTCGATAAATTGCAGCGTGTCGCCTTCCTGCCCAGCGACTAGTCCCGCGAGCGGCTGTCCTAGCAACCAGCATCGCAGAATGTCCCGCCAGTTGTCTGGAAACGGATCGGGTGTGAAGGGATAGAAGCCGAACACACGTTCCGCGAGGGCAGTAACTGCTTGAATGGCGACTTCGGCGTCAGATCCGGCGAGCGCGGCATTGGCCTGGATCAGCAGTAGGTTTGCCTCGGGCGCTACAGCATCTAGGGCTTGCCCTGCTTCAAGGCCAAGGCCAGCCAGGAAATAGCCACGGCGAGCGGCGGTGGTCGAGCGCGCCCAGATGTAACGGCTGCGGGTCAGCAAAGTGGTCCGATACCCTCTCTGGGAGGCATCGTCCAACCGCAGAAGACGCCTTTGCCATAACGACGACTGGAGAATCGCATCCAGCGCCGCTTCTATCTCGTCGTCGGGGACATCCGCTTCGCCAATCAGGCTCAGGACTGCAGTATCCAGAGTAGCGAGGTTGCGCTCCCATTCCTTGAGCGCGCGTTCGCGCTTGTCCGCCTTCTCTCCGGCGATTTCTGGGAAAGTCCATGCGCCGGCATTGTTGACGACGTAGTCCATCAGATGATTCAGGTCGCCACCGACACGTGCATGCATCCGCGTGAGCAGCGCCAGAATGAGTTGTATTAGCCCGCTCTCCATCTCCCGAGCGCCAAGGTCCTCGATAAGCTCCACCCATTCGTTGTGCTTCTTGTTCCGAACGTCCTCGAAGATGGGAAAGAGCACCAGGCCCTCGACATCGACATAGGCGCGGCCGGCCCGCCCGATGACGTTTTTGAATTCAGAGACTTTGATCCGCTCGCCACTTCGGTAGAGCGAATGCATGATGATCGCGGTCGCAGAGAGATTGAGACCCTGGGCAAGGGTGGGGGACGAGATCGTCACCTTCAGGACGCCGTCGCGGAGGAGCCGCTCGACCTCTTTGCGATAGGCCGTGGGCAGAGCGCCATGGTGCAGCGCTACACCAAGCCGAAGGCACTTAAGAATATTGCTATCGACGCCCAGCCATTCCTCTCCGAGCACGATGGCCGTTTGCAAAAGAGCTGGGTCGACGGTGAGTAACGAGCGCAGTGCGCCCCTTTCATGTAGATCGATGACGACCTCGGCGAACGGCTCGACGCTTCGCCGCTGGGGGCAATAAATCAGAACTGTCTGACCGTCGCCGACAAGCTGCCAGGCTGTGGCGAGGCTGAGCTCTCGCTGATCGTCCGGGAACAGGCGCGTGCGAAGCCTCTTGGGCCGGACAAAGAGCGGCGGTGCGGCTCCAGTCAGGAAACGAGGAACGAAGGGGCGCTCATCGCCGACGCGAAGGTTCAGGCGTGCCGTGGGGGGATTCCAGATGACCTCGCCGAAGCGTAGCCGGGTGGGGCGCCAGTTATGCTTGATCGGGCCGCCAGGGTGGTCGCGACGCAACCATGCGGAGAAGTCCTCCAATTGCTCGCCATCAGGCAGGATCGCCGAGAGGCATACAATTCGACGCTGATCCGCATCCGGTCGCCGAAGCAGGCGTTGAATCTGGACCTCATAGCGAACCTCGCGCTCGCCAGGCCCGATCATATGACCTTCATCGAAAACCAGCAGGCTGACGTCATCGAGCAAAGACGGATCGTTGCGTAGGGCAAAGTCGAGCTTTTCGGGCGTGGCGACGACGATATCCCGCTCGCGTATGGCGTCCTCGTCGAGTCCAGAGACGCCGATGCTCCCGTAGAGCGCTGAGATTGTCTTTCCGAGCGGGCCGAAGGTGCGCTGCAGAGTGGTTTCGGTCTGCGCGGAAAGGGCGCGAAGCGGGGTGACAAACATGACACGTCGGCCCGCAGCCAAGCAGCGGAGGATGCAGAGTTCCGCGATACGTGTTTTCCCCGCGCTTGTGGGGAGCGACACGACGAGATCGTCGGCTTGATCCACGGCGCGGGCAGCCGCCGCAATTTGGGAAGGCCATAGGTCCACCTCGGCCTTTGAGCGGCGGCCGACCGAAGCGATGAAAATCTGCCGGAGGCTCTGCCAGTCCGCTGCGGCACCGCCGGCGGGAAGCATCGGAAGCTTCTCGTGGAATGTGTTCGACCAGAGATCGGAGAGCAGATGGATAGCCACGCGATGCGACCACCACTGTGGCAGAAGATTGAGCTCCGCGCAGATGCTCAAGTTTTCGCGGAGTTGGCCAATCGCACGGTCGATGAGTTGCCGTTCACCGCGGTCCAACGCGAGAAGGAACTGAGCCAGTGCGCCGAAGAAGGTGTCCGTTAGGGCAAGATCGAGACCCTCAAACAGAAAGTCGTGGCCATCGCGCTGGGCGTCTCCTGCAAGGTCTTGCTGCCCAAGGCGTTCCTGAATGAGTCCGGCGATCCGTGTATCGGAGCCTTGGCCATCGAGGCGAAAGGCGTAAACCTGGGCTCGGAGGGCGGTGGTGTCCCGCCGCATTAGCAGCGCGAGAGCCCGTTCGATGGGGGAAAAGTTCGCGTCGGCGGCAACGATAGCCAGCAACGAATAGGCGCGGGCTGACAGGTGGGCGAGATGATAGCTGGCGGCCGCCATGACGAAGTGAAAGTCTCTGTCGATCTCCTCACGGTTGCCTTTTGCCATCACGGCCTCGAGGGCGGTTGCCGCTTGCTCGAAAGCCACGCGGGCTTGGACCGGGTCTCCGCCCATCTCCAAAAGGCGTAGGCCAAGCCCGAGAAGAGCGTAACCATAGCTGTGAAGATCGAAGCTGAGCTGCGGTGAAAAGGCCGGGGCGTCTGCCGGGAGGATGCCCTCTCTCCAGATCATCGCGCGAGCCTGACCCCGCGCGATCAATCGACCGCGGAAGCCAGTGGCCGCCGCGTCGGTGATAGCTGCGCTGATTGCATCAGGGTTGGTTGGCATCGACGATTACCTGCGCGTAGACGGCACCGACAAAGGCTGCATGCCCGTCGACGTGGAGGCCGATGCCCCATTGATTGATGGGGCCGGGATAGGCTTGGAGCGATTGGGCAAGGAGCGCCTGTGGCGTATTTCCCGAGAAGGTGAATAGCAGATGCTGAACGCTCTCTACGGGGATGCCGTGGCGGAGAAGTGCGTCGTCGATTGCGTCAACCAAGGGCAGGTCGGCGAGATCGAGCAGCCTCGCTGCGATGAATGAGAGTGAATGCGCGGACGGAAGGCCGCCATCCTTGTCCAAGCCAGCGCGAGCTTCGGTGAGAGTCTGGGCGCGGAGGGAAATCCGGCTCTTAGCCTCGGTCTTCAGGAAGCGAAGGCGCTGTGTCGCTGGGTCAAGAATCATCCCGATCACATCATCACCGCGCATTGCCATGTTGCGGTGATCCTTCCATCGAAGCCGCTTGATCGGGGCGCGGTATCCGCTGTGTGCGTTGATCCACTCCGTCGCGAAAATTTCTCCAAGGTCGCCGGATCGTATTTGTGGTGTCTGGGGCAGCAGGTCGGTCACCGCTTTGGCGGCTTCGACCTTCCCCAGACGCGCCAACGCTCGGGCCACTCGTTCTTCCGCTGCGTAGTGGCTTGGCACAGCCGCTGCGGTCGCCTGAATGCCAACGGCGGCGTCGACTTGCCTACCGGTCATCACGCGGACATGGTGGTTTCCAAGGGGAGTGTCCGCGGAATCGCACCAATCATTAAACTGAACCACGAGTGCCACCTCGCAGTTGAGCGTGGAACAAGGTCGCGCACTTGCGGGAGGGACTCCGCAGTTTTGGTGGCGCTGCCGGTCTTAACTGGGGGACAAAGCTCTTCGACCTCATCATGAGCGGCGCACCAGATTTTTGATCCAGGCCATCGCCGTCTCGATGGCCCATTCTGTTTGATGGGGGGTCAACGCAGGCGGTGGCTGGTTTCCCGCGCCATGGCCGTGTGGGTTGCGCACATGCACGAAGTAAGCCTTCAGCATGTCGCCCTCCCATGGCGAGAGAAAACGCCCATTCTGTCGGCTCACAAGATTGTCTATGTAGTTTGCCGCTCCGCGCTCTCGTCCGGTCGACCAGCCCCTGTCGTCGGAAATGATCTTGATGGTGCTTTCGAGCGCTTTAGCCGCATGGAAAGAGGCGTCCTGACGCTGACCGTCGGCGTGCTCGATCGCTTCCTTCAACTCGCGATCTACGTTTGCCCATTTCGCGTCACTCAGCACCGCCCAGCATGGCTCTGCGGTGCGCGTTTCCGTTAGCTCGTCGCGCGCGAACTGCAAGATTCCGTTGTGATAGTGCAGACCCATCCGGGCGTGCCGGAAGCGACTGTTCAGCTCATCTACAGCGCGGGCGACGACGCGCATCGCATCTGGGGCTGTGGCGGCGAGTTCGCGAGCACGCTCTTCCGCGGAGCGGAACAGCAATTCAACCAAGCTGAGACGCAATTTTAGAAAGGTATCTGCTGTCCCGTGTCGGTCTTTCCAAAGATCATAGGCCTCGGTCAGGAATTCACCGCAGACGGCGTCCCAGGAAGGCGCGTCGTAGAGGCGCCCGAGGCCCGTCTCGCGAGCAAGGGCGTCGTGCGCGCGCTTGAACAGGTCAACATCGAGGCGCAGAGGTTCAACAAGATCACCGAAGACGATGTGAGCGACTTGGACGAAGAGGTGATGGATTTCAGGGGTCGGGCGGTCGGCCCAATAGATTTGCTGCGGGTAACGGCGAAGAAAAAGGTCATGTATCATACTGAGTACCTTCAACGCGGTTAACCTGACAACGTACTTCGATCTGAGGAAGGGACATCACGCGGCTTTCTCCTGCCGGGTCCGAATGTCGGTGACCCACGTCGCCAGCGCGTCGATCTCGCTCTCGATCATCGACGGCGCGGGCAAGCGGAGATTGATCTCGCCGGGCTGGCTGTGAAGTAGTGCCGAACAGCGGCTGAAAGCTTCGCGCATTACCGTGCAGTCGGCGTCTGTGAGGATGGTGAGCTTGATCAGACCGGTCGTATCGACCTTGCGGGACAGTCGGCGGATCACTGGCCCTACCACTTCTTCCACCGCGCGCTCCCAGGCGGTGCGAATCTGGTCTTGGAAGGATGTCACCTCCCACTGCCACTTCGCCTGATCGCCGCGTTCGTGATGAATCTTCACATTGGCCAAGTGCGCCTTCATACCGTCGATCACCTTGTCGAGGGGCATGACGTTGGCGGGCGGATCTTGATGGCAGAAGCCGGCATGGTCAGTGCCGCGGCTAATCAACCGGTAGGACACGGGCGTTGCCGCCCGGTCCTTGGTCGCCCGGCAGGCTTCGTCGAGTAGGAGCAGGAAGGCCATGTCATGGGTGAACACGATGACCTGGCGGCTCTCGCCGGCTTCGGCGAGACGCGCGGCAACCCGATCGCGATGCAGGTGGTCGAGCGAGGACACCGGGTCGTCGAAGACGATCGCCGACTGCGCGTCGATCGTCGACAGTTCGGCGAGGAATGCGGCGAGCGCGACGCAGCGATGTTCGCCTTCGCTTAAAACCTTGCCGACGGGTTCGGCCGGCTTGTTGATCAGGCGCACCTGAAAGAAGGGAACGCCGGCGGTGGTCTTCGCCTGCTGAAGCTCGATCGCGAGACCCGCAACGCCGAGCTTGTTGACCTCGATTGCGAAGCGACCGCGCAAGCGGTTGGTAACGAGGGCTTGGGCGATCCGCGCGCTCTGCGTCGTGATCTTGTTCGTGGCAGTGTCCTTGCTCGCCTTTTCAAGCGCCTCGACGGCTTTGGCGCGCTCTATCTGGGCAAGCACGTCGGCCTTCACGACGCCGAGCCATTTGCGGTCGGCCAAGCTGTCGCGTTCGGCGACAAGGGCGGCGCGTTGCGGGGAGTTTGTCTCCGATTGCAGGCCCTCGATCCGGGTGGCGACCCCGCCCAGTAGGCCGCGTAAATCGTCCAGCGAGACGACGGCCTCCGGCGGCAACGTCGGCAGGACCTCACGGGCATGGCTTCGCAGCACCGCCCGCAGGCGCCAGGACAACTGAACGATCTGCCGGCGAAGGGCCTTCGCCAGCTCGGCCTCGCCGATATCGTCGCGGATCAGGGCGACGAACACCGGGATATCCTTCATCAGGATGACCTGAGACGATAGCTGCTCGATCAGTTCGTCATAGGCGTCAGCGGCATCCTCTTCGCGACGCTTGCTTTCGTCCTGGACGAATGCTTCGAAGCTCGTGAGCCTCCTGGCGGCTTCCTCGCCGAGCGGCTGCTGGCAGAGCATGCAATGGGCGCCAGAGCCCGTCACCGGAAATGGCTGTTCGGGATAAGCCGCTTCGCGCGAATAGGCGCGGGCCGCTTCCCACAAAGCCTTCCATATGTCTGAGCCGATGTCCGGCAGCGGCTCCTCGGCAAAGAGACTGGCGGAGGCGGCCGCAGCCGCGTCGCGCGCCGTGGCGAGACGGCGGTGGGCTTCGCGCAGCGTGGTCCGGTTCTCGGCGCTAGCGGCGGCAGTTAATCGCTCGATCTGCTCTATCGCCGCGGTGATGCGGGTTTCCTGGGCTTGAAGCTGACGGACGGTCCGGGCGGCATCACCAGCGAGATCAGTAATGAGGGTCTGAAGCCGAGCCTCTTCTTGCCCGCTCAGCCCTGCCAGTTTTTCGATGGTGTCGGGCTTGGTCTTGCCGGACAAGCTGGCGATCACCTTGCCGACCGCCGTGTCCAGCTTGCACTCGGGTTTCGATAGGACAACTGGCGTCTGCTGTTCCAGCGTCTTTATCTCGGCAGACAGTTTGGCCTTC
Organism: Hyphomicrobium sp.; assembly: GCA_041659825.1. Lineage (GTDB taxonomy): Bacteria > Pseudomonadota > Alphaproteobacteria > Rhizobiales > Hyphomicrobiaceae > Hyphomicrobium_C. The sequence continues at coordinate 7,454 of JBAZXL010000047.1, read as the reverse complement.
ACATCCTGGCACGCCTGCGCGAGGCCAGCGAGAATGCGCAAGGGAAGCGGCGTATAAGCGAGATCGTTGGTGTTCTCGACATGGACGTTGGCCGTCCGGGAGTCGAAGACGCTGACGGCCGACAGCATCGGATCGGCCGAGCCGCCCTGGTTCCACGTCGCGTTGCGCTTCTGCCCGCCGATGAAGAAGTCGATGCTGGCGGTCGGTACACCGCCAGAGCCGGCATAGATATTCGGCAGGATCGCGTCGCCTTTCGGAGAGCGTGCGCGGCAGAGCTGCTTGAGGACGCGGGCGTATCCCGATTTGCCGGCGCCGTTGTCGCCATAGATCACAGTGAGGCCGGTCTTGCCGAAGGACAGCCGCTCGCCTGGCGCGAGGGCGTTGACGTTTGATAGGCCATGCAGGGCACCCAGGCTGACGACGGCATGGCTCGCGGCGGGGTCGCGAATGTGGCTCGCGTCCAGCGGAGCAGCCGGGTTGTCACCCTTGGAGACAGCAACGAGGGCGGTAATATCAGCGAGCTCAAGCTTTGTCTGACCGCAGAGCAGGCGCAAGGCGTCGCGCTGCCAGCCGGGCAGGTCGGTCGACCATGTCAGGATATCGGCAAGCGCGGCGGCCTCATTCGAGAGGTCATTACTCTGTTCGTCCATAGCTCTGGCCCCCCATTTGGCCCTACTTCGATTGGCCCGTTCTTATTGATATTTTCAATTGGCCGTGTCTCATCAGGCCCCTCCAACTATGCGTCGCTCCGTACCGAGCGGGATTATCCAGCCGCCAGCGCGATCTGGTCGCGCGAACTCGTCGGGACTCACCTTTTTAGCCAGGCGACCGCGAATGGTCTCCGCTTCACCATCGATCGCCGCACGGATCAGATCCCGGTCTACTCCAACAAAAACCGGGCGAAGGTTGAGCCGGGCTAGGGCCTCTTGATCGACGGTGCTGGCGATCGCATCGGTAATCGGGCCAGCCCGCGTGACGATCCCGCCAACCAAGCCATCAATGTCTTGGGCCTTCTCCACTTGTCCTATCGGCGTATTGTCGAGGACGGCGCGGGCGCGGGCGGCGGCATCCCGGAGCGGTCGCGGAAAGGTTTGGCGTGTCAGAGCACGCAGCGTCTGGGCGAGTTCTGTATGGCCGAGAGGTTCGATCATGTTGGCGACATGCAGGCGGAGCAAGCCAATGAAGGGAGCGTCCTTGTCTTGCGGATCGATCGGATCGCCCTCGTCAATGGGATCGCGAACCGACAAGTAGGCGTCAGCGGGATTAGAATTGGCTACGCCCCACCGGGTGGCGACCGCGATCCGCTTAACGGTGACTCTTCGGCCTTTGACTGTCACGTCGATGCGTCCGGCTTGCGTCCAAGCGCGCGCGAGCGCCTTCGCAGGTCCACCCGGGTCGTGACAGCCCTTGGCCTCCGCGATTGTGAGCGAGGTCAGATCAGATTTGCATGCGATCCAGTCGGGGAGATCGCCTCGGGCGAGGCGCTTGATCCTGGCTTGCTTGCGACGGTCGAGATCGATGACGTGGTTGCCGAGATGGGCGAAGATGGAGAGGCCGAAATATCGTTCGAGATAAGCGCGGGCGACGAATCGCCCGAACAAGCCCGACAACGCGACCTTCACTTCGCGCGCCTGGCCGAGCGGCTGCCTGAAAAGGAAGGATGTGCCCGCGCCGGTCGGTGTGAGGAGGGCATCCAATATTGACCATGCGCCGTAGGCTGCGCCCGGCGTCTGAAGCACTTCTCGAATGCCGGCGTCTTCGATGTCGGAGACGTCCAGGGCGATGGTGGCGCCGGGAGACGGGTCAAGTGATGGAGGCGTGAAGTTGTAGATGAAGGTTCGGGTCATAGCGCCAGCGCGCGCTTGAGATCATCGTGCTCGAAGGCGCTGGCCATCCGGGTGATTTCGGCGGAGCGCGCACCGGCCGCCTTAGCGGTTTCACGCCACGTCGCGGTCACGGTCGCGACCTCTTTGATGATTGCGCGGGCTTGCTGCAACGTGAGGCCGAAGAACTCCGAAGCCGCCTCAAGCAGATCCACCGAGCAGGTGCCCTCGTCCAAGTCGATGTTCGTCGTCAGCACGCGCGCCTTGAGGTCGGTGGGCACAGGGTTGAGGTCGTAGGCGGGTGAAAGAGACCATCCTGCCTTCCCGCGCCAAAGGAAGCCATGGTTGCGCAGGTGGTCATCGACATTGGAAATCAGCACGTTGAAGACGACCCGCCGATAGAGGGCATGAGCGTCCGTCTTCCCCTGCGCGCCATGTTGCGTAAGAGCGTCGACGATCTCCGGGTAGCTGCCGCGCTCACCGTCCTTGGCGCCCATCATCGCCATTGCAGATAGGAAGGGAGTGCGGATCGGGCCGGCGCGATCGAAGCGTCGCGACAGCATCACCGCCTTGCCGGCGACCTCAATCAGCTCATGGTGAGGGGTGGTGATGCCTGCCTGGTCAGCCAGCCGTAGCGCGATCTCCTCCCACGTCTCCATGCTGTAATCGTCGGTCTCCTTCGGGAATTTCGCGATGGAGAGGTGTCCGTGCTGGTCGATGACCGACGCCTTCGGCCGCGCGCCGCCGAGGGAGGAGCCGGGGGCGAAGATGAGTTGAAGGTCCTCGTCTGTTTCCTCGTCCCGGAGAATCCGTTCGGTGATCTGGAGCAGCCGCCCGAGTTCGATCAGGGCGGGGACGCCGGCGCGGATAGGTGCCTGGAACGTCTCTTCGCCTGCCCAGCGGAATCTGAGGGCACCCAAGCGGGTCTCGTCGGCGACGCCGAGGAGGTAATCGCTTTCAGCAAGGGTGCGAACGGCGCGGCCTTCGCGCTCCGCAAGACGGCGCTCGGCCCGTTGCATAAGGCGGCGCCCCCATGTGTCGGGCGCTGAGTCTCCGATGGAACCGAAAGTCACCAGTCCGGCAGGAGGGGCGAAGGCACCACGGGTTAGAGCAAGGGCAGGTTCAAGCGAGAACCGGTCTGAATCGCCGAGCCACGCGCCATCATATTCGAAAAGGATGGTCTCTGTGCCGCGGACGCGATTGCTTCGCGCCAGTCCGATGGGGCGCGTGCGACCAACCAAGTCGATATGCACCTCGAAATCAGCCATCGCGAGATGATCCGTCTGTTCGCTTGAAGTGGACGCGCTTGGGCAGCTCGGCACTAGCCAGCGCTTGGCCCACAGCGTCGTTGCCGATGTCGGCGATCTGGCTCAAACCGTCGAGCAGGCCGAGCGCGTGAAGGACGCCAGCATAGATGCCAATGCTCACATTGGTATCTCCCGCCTCGACCTTTTGGAGGGTGGAGCGGGACGTGAAGGCACGCTCCGCCACGACTGCCATTGGCAACCTTCGACGCCGACGGGCATCGTGGATATCGGCACCTAGCTTGCGCAAGGCGCGCCGCACGGCGGCGGGAGGACTATGTGGTGTCGGCATTTGGCACCTTCGCACTACAGACTGTAGGAATATGTAGCACCAAGCTTACAATTATGCTAGTAGAACGGCGTTGTATTCCGGCTGGGTTGCGACGGTGGCTTTAGGTCCTAGGCGAAGGCGGCCACAAAAGGCAGCCCGCTGAGGACGGTGGGAGCCAAAGGGGGCGGAAACTTTGATTGAAATTCCTGGGCCTACCGACCGACAGAGTGCCGTTCGATTGCTGGCTTGCATCGACGCGGCGGGCAGTCCCGACCGTTCAGATCAGTGGGGGCCGGACGTCGTGGTAGCTCTCCATGCTCAGTCAAGGCTGCAAGCACTCGACTTCTGGATGCGCAATCCCGACTACCTCGCCAACGAGCTTCTGACCGAGTTCGAGGCAGGCGGCGACCGAACACTGGTCCACCTCGCCCAGCGAATATTCGATGATCGTGAGCCCGATCTGCGTCGCTTGCCGATGATCCGATATCATTTTGGCGCGTTCGAACCTCTGGACAACGCGCTGTCGATTCTTCGGGCGGCCGATCTCATCCGGATCCGGCGGCAGGGGGTTCCCGGGCAGGTTCGCGAGCATATTTATCTGCTCACAGCGAAAGGCCGCGCCGCGATGGTCTCGCTCGCAGGAGCCGCGCCGGAACTCGCGTGGTATCAAGCGCGGGCTGCGATCGTGGCCCGCATCGCTGGTGATCAAGGCGGCAAAGCCCTGAAAGATCGGCAATATCTCCAGCAGGAATATGCCGGAACGGAACTCAACCACATTATCGCACCGATCACTGACCGGGTTCGCGGGCGGCTCAGCGCAATCCTTGGGAGTTTGGCGGAATGACCTCAAGTTGGCTTGAGACAATCGCGCAGCGGGTCGACATGACGCCGACGCAGGCCGAAATTGCTTTACGCAAACGGGGCATCACCGCTGATCGACCATTGCGGCCAGCTCGCACGCTCACGATCACATCAATTGCCTTCAAAGGTGAAAAGCGCGGTTCCGGCCACGGAACCATCGACTTCGCGTGGAGTGATTTGAAACCAGGCATCTGGGCAGTAACCAGCGAAAAAAATCTCGCGGGCAAATCGAGTGTGCTCGAAATTATACTGTGGTGCCTGCGAGGTGCGCCCAAAGACCTTCAGGGCGATGTCCGCAAATGGCTAAACTGGGTCGCGATGACTTTCCTCGTCGACGAGCAGGCTTATCGGATCGAGTTCAGAGTCGAGGCAGGTGTGCCGAGTGGAAATCTCTCACGCTTGCGACCCGGTGGCGGTATCGCGGACGCATTGGATCAATTCTCCACCGACGGTGGATTCGCTGCTGCCATGTCACGATTCATGATGAACACGTTGGATCTTGATCCCATTCCCTCCATGCAGGGCAAGGATGGCGACAAGCAGGCGGTCGAGCACGGATGGACCGCATTGTCAGGCGGCCTTTATTTCGGGGGCGATCATAAGCAATTGCTCGGCGATGTGCAGATGGGCGGCCTACCTGCGCGCATGCTGCAAATGTATATCGGTTTGCCTTGGGCCTTAACCGTCATGCAGGCGAACACCGTCAAGAAAGAGGTCGATCAAGAGCAGGAGCAAAGCGGTAAAGCCGCAGCCCGCGCCGCTATCGAGGCGACGAAGGCGCGGTCTCGGATTGCGACGGATCTGGCCGCCGCGCAAAAGACCCTCGAATCGCTAAGTTCAGAACAGGCAACAGCTGAGGATCTTGAGCGCCTTGCCGCCGAGGTGTCTCGTCTGTCACCCATCGCGATTGAGCAGGCCACGCGTCTCTCCGAGGCGGAAACTGAACTCAAAACGCTGCGTGGTGTGGCCAATGATGACGAACGCGCCTTGCGGGACGTGCGAGAAAACATCGTCGCGCACCAGTTCTTCAACGGCCTGGAGCCCGTATGCTGCCCGCGTTGCGAGGCGAAAGTAACCAGTGAACGGATCAAAAAGGAGAGCGCTGACCTGAGCTGCTCCCTATGTGCCGAAAACATCCCGGTCGACGTGATGGAAGGTGCCAGCGAAACTATCGACGCCACTCAGCGCCGCGCGGAGGCATCACGCGCGGCGGTCGAACGGGCTGTGGCCAACGAACGATCGCTGCGAATTATATCGGCGGCTGCCTCGAAAGACTTTGAGGCAGCTCGCAAGGCGCTGGAGAATGCCGCCAAGGGCACGACCTTCCAACAGAGGCGCGATGCCGAGATCGCAGTCGCGCGTCTGGAGGGCGCTCTCAAGGAACGTCAAACCGAACCGGGGCTGTCCGCGCCCTCGTCCGATGTCGCGCTGGTCCAAGCCGCGGCAGCCGAAGCGAAGAAGGCCTATGAGGAAAACCGCGGCGACATCATGCTTCGCCTTAGCGCAGAAATCTTGTCGTTGGGCCAACGGCTTGGCGTGAAGATGCTTGAGTCTGTCAAGCTGGGTTCAAACGCAACGCTAGCTCTGACGAAGGGGGGCGAAGATACGTCGTTCGGCAAGGTAACTGCCGGCGAAAGATTGAGACTTCGGATCGCGACCGCCATCGCGTTGCTGAGAGTGGGCAAAGAACGGGGTCTAGGACGACATCCCGGCCTGCTGATCATCGACTCCCCGGGGGCTGAGGAAGTGAGCGAAATTGATCTCGCTGCGCTGCTCGGCGAGCTACAGAAAATCACTAACGAGACCGAGGGGCTCCAGATTCTCGTGGCGAGCGCCAACCCGACCGCCATTGTCGGACAATTGGGCGCCGAGTGGTGCCGGGTGGCCGAAAAGGACAACTATCTGTGGTGAGGCCTACGTCGGGTGAAGGTGCCATGACGATCGTTGCGGTCGTCGAGGACTGCCTGGCGCGCGGAGAGCCGGTGACGGTCGATCGCCTTGGTGGCCTCAAGCGCATTAACGCCGAGCGCGACCTGCTTCTCGCGCAACCCTTTCTTGATATCCTGGTCGAGTTGACGGCGACCTCTGCGTCCGATGCCCAAACCTTTCTGGCCGAACTCTTAATCGAGGGGTTTGCTTGCGCCACATCGCCAGTGGCGTTTCGCGACGCCGCCAACGCCTTGATCGAAACCGCCGTCTTGCGGGACAAGCTTGCCAAGGATCTGGTGCCGGTCCTAACGACACGAATTGCTGTACGCTCCGATCCCGCGACGCAGCTGATCGCCGCCTATGCGCTGGAAGCGTTGTTTCGGCTGTCTCTGGTCGGCGCGGTGACTCGTCATCGCATTCTAGCGATCATGAGCGAATTCGATGGTGCGGAAGGCGAGCTTTTCGCCGAGCATGCCGCAAAGCTCATTGGCGTCGCTTTTGCTCAGTGGGGTGGCGACGATCTTGTGGCATCGCTCGAGCGGCTTGTCGCGTCCGCCGAAGCCGAGGCCGCCTACGAATTGGGTCACGTTATGCTGGCGGGTGCCCTTCAGCAGGATTGCGTCGCCGAAATTCTCGGACGGCTCGAAGGGGCAAAGGTACGTTTTCATCAAGCTACGATCGCTGTTGAGGAGCGTGCCGACGCAACTGCCTACGAGGCGGTCATCGATCTCGTCCGGGGCTTCTGGGCGGGCCTTTCTGCGGCTGAGTTGCAGATCCCGCTAGATCGACTGGGAGCAGCCATGGCGGATCGGCGCAGCCTGCTGCAAGTCGGATCCGTTCCGGCATGGCTCGCGCCCAGGATTGACCGTGAAATTGCGTGGGTCGATCTCGCCCGCGGCGCCCAGAAGGCGGCGCAGGATTTATCTCGGCCGAGCTGGCTGAACGCCGCGGCTACGATGGAGCATCTGCTCACAGTCTATGATGCCGAGCGGACGATCAGTGGTAGTCTAGGCCTTTCGACGATGCTTCGGCCAAGGATCGAAGCGGCATTTGTGCGCGAACAGGGGCTGGCGGCACATCTCGACGATCTGCTGGCGGACCCTGAATCCTGCTCTATCGATGCTGTCTTGGCAGGCAGTCTCCGTACTCGGATTCATCGAAGAATCGAGCAGGACGCCGACTCGCGAAAAGCTGAGGAGAACGTCGCCTTTCCGCTGCTGACGAGCGTTCTCCAAGGATTTCCAAGCGCGGACGAGCTGCCGAGAG
>JBAZXL010000046.1:0-30800 GCA_041659825.1 Hyphomicrobium sp. | reverse complement strand
AGCAACTGCTTCAGCGGCGGCTTCGGCAGCAGGTGCCTCGGCTGCGGCTTCCACAGCTGCTTCCTCGACGACGGCTTCAGCAACTGGTTCAGCGGCGGCTTCGGCAGCAGGTGCCTCGGCTGCGGCTTCCACGGCAGCTTCCTCGACGACGGCCTCGGCAACTGCCTCAGCAGCAGCTTCGGCAGCAGGTGCCTCGGCTGTGACCTCTACTGCGGCCTCCTCGACGACGGCCTCAGCAACTGGTTCAGCGGCGGCTTCGGCAGCAGGTGCCTCGGCTGCGGCCTCTACTGCGGCCTCCTCGACGACGGCTTCAGCAACTGCCTCAGCAGCAGCTTCGGCAGCGGGTGCCTCGACTGCGGCTTCCACGGCTGCTTCCTCGACGACGGCTTCAGCTGTGACCTCTGCAGCCGGTTCTTCGGCAACTTCTGCAACCGCCTCTTCGACGGCTGCTTCGGCAACGACCTCAACAGCCGCGATGGGCTCAGCGTTCTCGAGTCCGCCGCCTTCGGGTATTTGCAGGGCGGTTCCACATGCAGCGATGTGATCGACGGTCGGGGCAGACGCTTCGACGGCGACAGGACGCCCGGAGTCAGCCGGGCTTTGAGGGACGTCACCGTTGGTAATGAAGGAATAGAGCTCACCCGCGGTCTTGACTACCGACTCGGGCTTGCAGCCCATTTCGATAGCCATGCGCAGGCAAGCCATTCTCTGCTCTTGCAGGTTCATGGCAACTCCAATTTTATGAATGATGCGGTGCAGCGAAGGGGAGGGTCGTGACGCAGACGACGCAAGTAATATAACCGAAAATACACTTGCGGTCTGCATGCAATGACTGAGATTGATCTATATTGCCAAGTAATAAGGCGTTCACGGTGCTCCGCTGGGTTTGACTCGTATGCGTTACACGTTAGCGCGATGAGCTCACGTCACATCTTAACTAAAGTGAGCCGGAACCAACTCGCGCAGGTAAACTTTTCAAACGCGTGCGCTGCGGTACGGATAGACTGCGCTCGAACATCAGCACCTTGGGAGCACGGACATGTCGCTGAGACTTGCCGACGGAAACGAGTGACAGGCGAGGTTTGCCCGACTTGCCATCTCGCCATTGGAGGTCGGTCGTGACCATCACACCGGTGAGCTCCGATTTTGGTCCCGACGCCCGCGATCCGATCCTGACCGCGCGCGCCTGGCTCGACCAATACGAGGCAATCGCTCTGGCGACGGTGATTGAGACTTGGGGCTCGTCACCGGTCCCCGTCGGTGGCCAGCTCGTCATTGCACCCGATGAGCGCTTCGAAGGGTCCATCTCGGGCGGGTGCGTCGAAGCAGCAGTCATAACCGAGGCAGCCACCGTCATGGTGAACGGCGGCCCGAAGTGCCTCGAATTCGGTGTTGCCCATGAGACCGCCTGGCAGGTGGGTCTCCCCTGCGGCGGGCGGATCGAGGTCTACGTCGAACGGCTCGGCGGCAGGGACGGCAAGCTTTATGCCGACGCCATCCTCGAAGCGCGGTCGTCACGCACACTTCTCGTCGCGAGAACGTCGCTGGCCAATGGCGTGCGCGCCCTCCACCGCGACCTGGAGCCGTTCCCGGACGACGCAGCCTATCTGGCAGCCGGTGAAAGCCGCGTCGTAGACACGCGCGACGGCCGCGTGTTCCTGCAGGCTTTTGCTCCCGCGCTCCATCTCATCATTGTCGGCGCGGGGCACATCGGTCAGGTGCTGGCCGATCTCGCGCGGCGCATAGGATATAGAGTGACGGTGGTTGACCCGCGCACGGCATTCTCGACGAGCGCGAGGTTCGATCGCGTCGCCCTGAAGCAGGAGTGGCCGGAGACCGCCCTTCCGGCGTTGCACCTCGACAGCCGGACGGCGGTCGTCACGCTGGCTCACACCGCGAACCTCGATGACGAAGCATTGACGGTGGCGCTGCAGTCCTCCTGCTTCTACATCGGCGCACTCGGCTCGAGGCGCACGCATGAAAAGCGCGTCGAGCGCTTGCGCGGAGCCGGCGTCGCTGATGAGGCTTTGGCCTGCATCGATGCGCCGGCCGGGCTCTCGATCGGCGCCAAGGGCGCCGCCGAGATCGCGGTCTCCATATTGGCAGGTGTTATCGAAGCGCAGAGGCGTCGCGTGCCGCAATGACCTCCTCGCCGCGAATGAAGTTCGGTGCGGTGCTGCTTGCAGGCGGCGCCTCACGCAGGTTCGGAGCAGACAACAAGCTTCTGCTCGAGGTTGAGGGCGTGCCCCTGTTACGCCGGGGCGCAAGTGTGCTGCTCGCGAGCGGAGCAGTCGACGTCGTGGTCGTCACAGGTTTCGAGCATGCGCGCTATCTCGAGGCGCTGCGAGGATTGCCGGTACGCTTCGTGCAAAATGCCGAATGGGCAGCGGGTATTGGCGGCTCCGTCGCGACCGGCATTCGCGCCATCTCGCCGGAGACCGACGCCGCTTTCATTGTGCCCGGCGACATGCCACGCCTGGATCCCGATCTCCTGAGCAAGCTCATGGCGCGTTACCTTGCGGAAGAGGAACCGCGCGTCGTCGTTCCAGTCACAAACGGGGGAGCGCAACGCAATCCCGTGCTCTGGCCGGCAGCGTTCTTTGAAAGCCTGGCAAGCTGCGCGGGCCCCCGCGGAGCCAAGGAGATGCTCCCCCGGCTAGGAGCAAGCCGCGTGGACGTAACCGTCGACGACGACCGCATCTTCGCCGACATCGATACGGCGCAAGATTGCGAACTTGCAGACGACTCGTCGAAGATGAAGATATCATGAGCCCACCCATGACCAGCCAGTCCACATGAACCAGTCCCTGGAAAAAGGGTCTGCATCGATTGCCGGAGCGGCGGGCGTCCCCTTCCTCCGTGTCGTTGGCCTCCGGAAAAACTATGCAACGCCGCAAGGCCCGCTCACTGTTCTGCGCGGTGTTGACCTAGCATTGCCGGCCGGCGCTACCCTGGCTCTGATGGGCGAATCCGGCTGTGGGAAAAGCACGCTTCTGCACCTCGTGGCTGGACTCGACGAGGCGGATGGCGGCGAGATCTGGCTCGACGATGTCGAGATCAGCGCCCTTTCCGACGAGAGGCGTGCGGGCCTGCGGCGCGAGACGATTGGGCTTGTATTTCAGCAGTTCAATCTCATCCCGAGCCTCACGGTCGCCAGCAATCTCGCATTTCAGGCGCGGATTGCAGGGCGTCTTGATCCGGCCTGGCAGAAGGAGCTGACGGCGCGTCTCTCACTCGACGGACTGGAGACGCGCTACCCCGAGCAGCTATCGGGGGGCCAGCAACAGCGCGTGGCGATCGGAAGAGCGCTCGCCGTAAAGCCGCGGCTTATCCTTGCTGACGAGCCAACCGGCAATCTCGACGAGGCGACCGGAGACGAGGTCCTGGCGCTCACGCTCGAGCTGGTCGCGGCGACGGGCGCGGCCTTCCTCATGGTGACGCACAGCTCGCGCCTCGCGGCAAAGCTCGATCACCGATTGCTCCTCACGTCGGGAGTGCTCACCAAGCTGTGACCCAAGCGCTCTGGACATTCATGACCTTGCTCAGCCATTGGCGGCGCCATCCGGCGAGCTTTGCCACGCTGTTCATCGGGCTCGCCGTAGCGACCGCGCTATGGAGCGGCGTTCAGGCGCTCAATCAGCAGGCGCGCTCGAGCTATGACCGGGCTGCGGCCGTGATCAGCGGCGGCGGCCTGCGCAGCATCGTTGGCGCGCAAGGCGGGCCAATCTCGGAGGCGCAATACGTCACGCTCCGGCGTGACGGCTGGAAGGTGTCGCCCGTCGTCGAGGGCACAGCTCGAGTTGGTGACGTCGCGTTGCGTCTCCTGGGCGTCGAGCCTCTGACGCTCCCTCGGACGTCGCCGCTCGCGACCATGGAGGGCGTGCGTGAGTTCAAGGCCTTCATGACGCCGCCGTGGCGAGCACTCATCGCCCCGGAGACACTAGCTGAATTGAAGGCATCCGAGGGCGATAGGCCGCTGACCGATCGCGCGCGCCAACTGCCGCCCCTGCAAGCGAACCCCGATGTGCCGCCGGGCCTCGTGCTCATCGACATCGCCGCGGCACAAGACATTCTGGATCGGCGGGGCCGCGTTACCCGCCTCATGCTGGCCCCCAAGACAGAGGCGCCCGTCGACGATCTTAAGGCCGTTGCCGGTGAGGAGTTGCGTCTCGTCGAGCCGGAAGAAATGCAGGACCTCGAGCGCCTCACTGAAAGCTTTCACATGAACCTCACGGCGTTCGGATTGCTCGCGTTCTTCGTCGGCCTTTTCATTGTGCATGCTTCCATGGGCCTCGCGTTCGAGCAACGTCTGCCGGCCGTCAGGACAATGCGCGCGGTCGGCGTATCGCAGCACGTTATCATGGGGGCAATGCTGGCCGAGGTTGTCGTGCTCGCGCTTGCGGCCGGAACCGCCGGCATGATCTGCGGCTATGCGATCGCGGCCGGGCTGCTGCCGGATGTCACTGCAAGTCTTGAGGGACTTTATGGCGCGCACGTCGCAGGGAGGCTTGCGGTCGAGCCCGCATGGTGGATCTCGGGCCTAGCCATGACGCTTCTCGGCGCAATAGCGGCCGCCGCAGTGGGCCTCGTGAAGACTTACCGCATGCCGGTGCTTGCAATCGCCCAGCCGCTCGCGTGGCGGCAGGCTCACGAGCGTCACCTCGCCCAACAGGGAGCTTTGGCAGCTGCCGCGCTGGCGGTGGCCCTTCTGACATATCTCCTCGGGACTGGCCTCCTAGCGGGCTTCATCGTCATTGCAGGCGTACTCGTTGGCGCAGCACTCCTCCTCCCGCTTGCGCTCGCAGCCCTGCTCGTCGCGGGAGAGAGCCGAGCGAGGAGCGCTCTCTCGCAGTGGTTCTTTGCCGATAGTCGCCAGCAACTCTCAGGGCTTTCGCTCGCGCTCATGGCGCTGCTGCTGGCACTTGCGGCCAACGTCGGCGTCGGCACCATGGTCGACGGCTTCCGCAAGACATTCACAGGCTGGCTCGATGAGCGGCTCGTCTCCGAGGTCTACTTCGACGCGACTGGCGATGCCGAGGCCGATCGCATTGCCGGTTGGCTCGAAAGGCGTTCCGACGTGACAGCAGTTTTGCCCTTCTGGAAAGCAGAGACCCGCCTCGCAGCCTGGCCCGTGGACGTCTTCGGCTTCCGCGATCATGCGACGTACCGTGAGCACTTCCCGCTCATTGCGGCAGCATCGGACGTCTGGGACCGGGTGCATGCCGGCCGGGCGGTGCTGGTGAGCGAGCAACTCGCGCGGCGTACACGCCTTGCGGTCGGCTCGCCCGTCGATATTCCGACTTCCATTGGCATCTGGGGCGCTGAAGTGGCCGGCATCTATCCTGACTACGGCAATCCCAAGGGGCAGCTGCGCATTGACCTCGATGCCCTCCTGAGCCATTGGCCGGACGTCCGGCGCACGAGCTATAGCCTACGCGTCGCCCCGGACCAGGCCGCGGCACTGATCCGTTCCATGCAGGCAGAGTTCGGGGCGGCGATTGGCCGGATCATCGATCAATCATCCCTCAAGGCCATCTCGACCCGCATCTTCGAGAAGACCTTCGCGGTGACGGCGGCGCTCAATTCGCTGACGCTTATCGTCTCCGGCATCGCTTTGGTGGCAAGCCTATTGACGCTCGGCAATCAGCGCCTGGCGCAGATGGCGCCCGTCTGGGCGGTGGGCGTAACGCGGCGACGGCTAGCGACACTTGAGCTTGCGAAAATTCTCCTTCTTGCGGCAGCAACGGCATGCCTCGCGATACCCCTTGGCCTCGCGCTCGCATGGTGTCTCGTCGCCATCGTCAATGTCGAGGCCTTCGGCTGGCGCTTGCCATTGCATGTCTTCCCCGCCCAATGGCTCGAGGTGATGGGCCTCGCCATCCTGACGTCGCTCGTCGCTTCGATTGCCCCGCTCGTCCGCCTCGGCCGGACATCGGCGGCAGACCTTCTCAAGGTGTTTGCCAATGAGCGTTAGGTGCATCCAGGCCTGCGCAGCCGCCATGCTGCTCCAGGTGACCGTGCTCACCGCAACCCTCGCCGATGGCTTCGCCGGGCTCGGCGAGGAGGCACGCGGATTTGCCGAGGTCGTGCCTGGCCGACCCATCAGCCTGCCGCGCGACTTCGGCACACACGACGACTTTCGCATCGAGTGGTGGTACCTGACCGCCAATCTCCACGATTCCACTGGCGCTTCGTTCGGCGTCCAGTGGACGCTCTTCCGCAATGGCTTGGTTGCCGGCCCCGCGCGTGACGGGTTCGCAACCCCGCACGTTTGGATGGGCCATGCTGCGGTGACCAGCCGAACGGCGCATCTCTTTACCGAGAACTTGGCGCGCGGCGGAATAGGCCAGGCAGGCGTCGACGCCGAGCCCTTCCGAGCCTGGATCGACGATTGGACATTTGCCGCTGATGCGGCAAGGCCCGCCCGCGCGACGCTTCGCGCCTCGGGAGCGCGCTTCGGCTACACGCTTGAGCTTGCAAGCGAGGGGCCGATCGTGCTGCACGGCGACCAGGGCTTCAGCCGCAAATCAAGCTCAGGCCAGGCCTCGTACTATTTCAGCCAGCCGTTCTACAGTGTACACGGCACGCTGACGCTTGCCGGACGCGACATCGCTGTGAGCGGCCAAGCCTGGATGGATCGTGAGTGGAGCAGCCAGCCGCTTTCAGCAAGCCAGAAAGGTTGGGACTGGTTCTCGCTGCATCTTGCGAGCGGCGAGAAGGTCATGCTCTTCCGATTGCGGAGCAAGTCGGGAGGCGACTACCTTTCCGGGACGTGGGTTGCCGCGGATGGCACGGCTGCACCCCTTGATCAGAACGACGTCGCGCTCACCCCGCTTGTTTCGACGGTCATCACCGATCGGAAGGTGCCGACGCGCTGGTCGGTGCATATAAAGAGCCGCGGTCTCGAGATCGAGGCGGCGCCGCTAAACCCGAACAGTTGGATGGGGACCAGCATCCCATACTGGGAAGGCCCCATCATCGTCAGCGGCAGTCACCGCGGTGAAGGCTACCTGGAGATGACGGGATACTGACTGAACGGACCTTGCCTGCTATGCTTCGCGGGTTGAATTTGGTCTCCGCCGAGAGGAACAGCCATTTGAACCTGAGGGGGGCTTTCAATCCACCGCCGCAGCGAGTGACGCTTGGCGCGCAAGGCCTCATCTACGATGCAAGCGAGCGCGTGCTGCTGATCCGGCACACATACAGGCCCGGCTGGCACTTCCCCGGCGGGGGGGTCGAGCGCAATGAGACTGTTGAGCTTGCGCTGACACGCGAGCTAGACGAGGAAGCGGGAATTCATCTCGCGGGCGCACCGCGCCTCTTCGGCGTCTACACGCACTTCGACGTATTTCCGGGCGATCACGTCGCGCTCTATCTCGTAGAAGCGTGGACGCAGCCTCGCGTGCCAGGGCCCAACAACGAGATTGCCGAACAGGGCTTTTTTCACTGGCGGTCCGTGCCCGACGATACGAACCCGCGGACGAGGACGCGACTGCGCGAGGTGTTCGGCGGCGTCAGGCGCGCGGAAGCCTGGTAACGGATACTCTCCTCAAGCGAGCGTTAGCCTGCCCGTGAAATTCATGCGCGCCCGTGAATTTCATGCACCGAGGTGACCTGCGCGGGCAGAGGAAGCACCGCATTGGCGCTGTTCCACACACCGACCGCCTCACGAGCCGGTCCGTCGCCCTCGACATGGACATCTATGAAGCCGCGAGCGCGGAATTGAGCCGCGATCATCTCGTTGTCGGCGAGCTGCTCGAGCAGTCCAAGCGACAGCGTTGCGCGATAGCATCGACCCTGCCTTAGCTCGACTTTATTCATCGTTCACCTCAAAAAAAGACGGGTTGGCGGCACAGGAAGCTCCCTCGGACCGCTTTCAAGGCGAGGGTGGCGACGGAGCAGGTGTTGTAATTGTAGGTGGCTCTGTTGTGCTCTGATGAGGCGAGCGCTTAACCGTAAAGAACGCGAGAAACGCGATCACTGCGAGCGCAAGCACGATGAACAGATATCGGTTTGTCTCCATAAGGATCTCCGTTTGACACTTAATGCCTAACCATCGGCAACGCGCGCGAATGCGTGGGCATCACGAAACGAAATAGAATAAATAAACAGTAACTTGAGGCATTATCAACGAGGCCTATTGGGAAGCTGGCGCCAGACCGCGCGCTTCTCGAGCGAGGGCTGAGAAAGGTAGGGCTGACGGCAAGCGCCAGCCCTCGCCGCAATTGTCCCCTTCCCATCGATGCGTTGCAAAATCGTGGGTGCCGGGACGAACCGGACATATTTGCAACGCAGCGCTTCGTCGCGGGTTTCAATCAACAGAAAACTTTTTTCGTATTTACATCCACTCCGCGCTGCTTAATCTTGAAGCGCGCAAAAGGGGATACGTTCGTGCGCCTTTATGTGTTCCATAAAGGGGAGCGTATCATCCGTGGATATAGCCCGGGCCGGAGTTGCTCGAGCGGGCTTTGCGCGACATTGTAGGGTGCTTCACCACTATGTGGGTGGGCACGCGTATCTTACGGGGGGCTTATGGACCAGTCCACAGCTTATAGGTTTGACGACGAGGAACTAGCGCTCATGCGGGAGGCCTATCGTGCCGCCTGCATTACAATTGGCATTGATCCGAGTGAGCGAGAGCTCAACGTCAGAATGCGGATCGTAGAAGGCATCATGCAAGGCCTCGTTGAGGGCGAGTATGATGCCGATGTCCTCAGCGCGCGTGGGCTGGCACTCAGCTCGACACAGGAGGCCGGCCGTTCCGGCCTCGCGCACTGACCTCAATTCGCGGTCGCGTTTCGGTTAAGGCGAGCCATCTTGCATCGAGAATGCCTGGTCACTCTCGATGTCGCGGCTCGTCCTAGCCGCGTAACCGCGGCTATGAGGCGATTGGCAGTCCATAGATGCTCGAGCAGAGCTCAGCAGCGGGCATCTTCTCTCTTGATGATCTCGTAGATGAAACGTCGTCGTCTCATATTGTGCTCGCACCAGTCCTTGACGGTTGGCAGATGCCAGAAAATGTGTTTGCCGGACCTTCTGCGTCCCTGAGCAGGAAACGAGCGCATCCGTTGCCAAGAGAGAGCAACATCAACGCTAACCCCTAGCTCTCTTGCGAGTTGTCGGGTAGCTATCCACTCACGTTCCATGGCTGACATGACACTAACCTCTTGCCGCATTACAAATGTCGCCGGTCGTTCCGGAACATGTGAATGATTATCATCAGCGCTACGCAAATTCTAATCCTTGCGCTCGTCCTGGTATTGTTCCTAGAGGAGTTTTACGGAGGTCGCGTGTGCGCGGGGCTTAAGCGCGTCCCGCATTGGCCTGAGGGATAAAACCACAGGCCCACCGTGGCGCGGGAATGCCAATGTCGGCTCGATGCAAACGCCGAATGACGAGCGTACTGACTTCGTCCACATAATGGAGCCGAAGCCAGAGCTGGAACGGATTGCCTTCCGACGCTCGGCGCCACGCGAGCCTCGGTGCACGCGTTAGGTGCGTCTGCCAGTCCTAGTCGCCCCAAAATTGCGCGCAAATTGGATCATTGTAGGCTGCTGCGGATACACAGGCCTGCTGCTTGACCTCCGCGCTGCGACGGACCTGCTGGCCGGATACAGCGACGCCCTTTTTGCGCAGCTCAGCTGCCAAATTCTCGTCCTGACAATAGGGTGTCGAGATGCGCAAACCGTCTACGATTTGGAAATCGCCCTCGCACACGATCGCTGCATCGGCATGAGATAAAGTACAAATGAGGCCTACTGCGGCGTAGCCAGCGGGCCTAAGAAAACGAAACATCACACCTCCTGCATCGGTTGAACTTGCTCGATGCACATAGAGACTCGGTGCCCCGCCGCTTTATTCCCTCGACTGATGTGGTGATTGCGAGGTTCGTCGCGAGCGTGCTGCAGAAGCTGACGAACTTCGCGATCGGGAACCGAGCAGGCTGTCGCCCCCTTGCGCGGCGCGTATTGGATGCGCAGCTATACGATGCCTACACTCTCGACGTGCTGAACCTCATCCCGCCGCAGCGGCGAAAAAATCAGACTTGATGCCACATATATTGCGAGGAATGTCGTGCCAATCTTGCTTCGGTGGTCCGTGACCCAAGCGGTCGTCGCAGCTCTGCTGATAAGCCCGGCTCGCGCTGAAACGCAGTGCCTGAGACAACCGCTGGCGCTTCATTTCGAGAACGCGTCCGACAATCGATCCGAGCTCAGTGGCGTTGCCCTTGCGGGCGGCAAGCTCATTGCCGTCTCGAATGAGGGCCTTGGTGACCACGAACGCAGCTTCGTGGCGCAGGTCTTCGAAGGCAACCCCGAGACCGGCTACAGCCACTCTCATGACGAGGTCATCCACGAGCCAGACGGGGATTGCAAGGAGGCGGACTTCGAGGCGCTGGCGCAAGACGGCGAAACCCTATTTGCGATCGGCTCGCACTCCTACGACCGCAAGAAGCAGAACGAAAACAAACCGCACGAGGAAAACTTCAGGCGCCTGACCGCGGCGGGCATCAGTGCCTGCAAGGCGCGCGACAAGCTCCGCAAGTTTCGCCTGACCGGCGGAGAAAATGTCGAAACGCTCCAGAAGACGAGCCTGCGCGGTATGATCGACGCGCACCCCGTGCTTCAGCGCTTTGCCGACATCCCCGACAAGGAGAACGGCGTCGATATCGAAGGGCTCGCCGTCTTCGCGGGATCACTCTACGTCGGCTTCAGGGGGCCTGT
The DNA here is from genome assembly GCA_041659825.1 of Hyphomicrobium sp. Taxonomy (GTDB): domain Bacteria; phylum Pseudomonadota; class Alphaproteobacteria; order Rhizobiales; family Hyphomicrobiaceae; genus Hyphomicrobium_C. The sequence goes on along the minus strand of JBAZXL010000046.1, from coordinate 20,076 downwards.
TCTTCGCGAGAACTACGTCCCGGTTCTGCGCCTTCCCACCGATCTCGACCAGATCGCCCCCACTGACCGCGGAGATGACGTTCTATTCGTCAATCTAGGCGGACGCGGCATTCGCGACCTTGCGCCCGGCCCGTCAGACAAGAACGCGCTTTATGTCCTGGCCGGGCCCAATGGCGATGAAAAACAGAGTTTTGCCGTCTTTCGCTGGGACGGCAAAGACCAACTCGGCGGAGACGGGCACAAGCCCGGCTCCCCAGAGCTCCTCTGCGAGATCGAGCTGCCTAAGGACAATCCAAAAGGCTACAAGCCAGAGGGCTTAGCTTATCTTGACACGCGCGGCGGCGAAATGCGGTTCGTCCTCGTCTACGACGGCAAGGCCCCGCTTAAGGCCGAGCTGCTCACCCTCAAGTAGCCGAGCGAAAATGGGAATGCCGCCACCGGTACTCCAGACCCTTAAGGGCGTAGCGGCTGCGCACGAATAATAATGGTGGAGGTGAGAACGATAAGTTCGAACCGGAACCACAGCGCGCAGGGTTGGCGTGGCGGCTGCGCGCAAGAAATAGTGGTGGAGGTGAGAACGATAAGTTCGAACCGGAACCACAGCGCGCAGGGTTGGCGTGGCGGCTGCGCGCAAGAAATAGTGGTGGGCCCGGAGGGAATCGAACCCCCAACCAGGCGGTTATGAGCCGCCAGCTCTAACCGTTGAGCTACAGGCCCCCAAGGGGAGGGTGCTTCTATAACAGAGTTCGCGCCAGCTTCCAGTCTGCCCTTTGCGCCGGTCCGCCCTTTGCCAATGCGGCCACTATGCGAGAACCACGATCTCGACGCCCTGGGCAAGTGGTGCCGAACCCGGCTGCGAGGGCCAGTCTCCGAAGTTGCGCATCTCGCCGGAGGTGCGCAGGCGTCTCAGCGCGGCAAGGTCGACCGTAGCTGACACCCATTGGGGCGCGTTAAGGACGCCCTCGGCAAGGCTCCCGTCTTCGCTGACACCATGCTCGGGCGGTACATAGATGCCGGCCGCACCAACATTGACGTCAACCGCCGGAGACCACGGCGCATCGCCCACGATCGGAGACTGAACGGTCACGACGGTATTCTCGAGCGCCCGCGCCCTCGCGCCTGTCCGCACGCGATGGTAACCCGACACGCGCTCCGTGCAGCTTGGCACCAGGATGGCCTCAGCGCCTGCTTCGACCAGCGCACGGGCGAGTAGGGGAAACTCGCTATCATAGCAGATGAGCACGGCAATCTTGCCGAGGTCCGTCTCGAATACACGCAGCGGCCCGCCTGCGGAAACACCCCAATCGTGCTCGAACGGGGTCATGATGAGCTTCTCCTGCTCGCCGATCGCACCTGAGGGCGTCACAAGCTGAGCCGCGTTGACGAAGCGGCCGTCGCTCCGCTTGACCGGCCCAGAGCCGACAAGGATGTGCACGCCGTGCCTCTTGGCAAGCTCGGCATGGAGCGCTACGCGGCTGCCTGCAAGCTCGGCAACCTTCTCCAGTGTCGTGACGAGATCCTTGGAGACCTCGGGTCCAAAGCAGGCGGCCTGCTCGATGGCGCCATACTCCGGAAATACCAGGAGGTCGGCCCCAGTCGCCGCGCCTGCCGCGACCCAGGACGCGATCTTGTCCTCCCACTCTGGCAGAGAGCGCGGCTCTCCAATGGGATATTGCGCCGCTGCAACTTTGAGCGTCTGACTGGATGGCATCAGAGCGCCTTCATCCAGAACTGCATGCTGTGAACGGTCTCGTCCTCCTGATCGACATCCTTCCAGGCGTAGGTGGCGGTGAGGCCGGCTACGGGTGCATAGCCTCGCTTCGTCCAGAAGGCATCGAGCGGAACGTAGTCGGCTGGCTTCAGGGGATGGTCATCGGGTCGCACGACGCGGCAGAATGTCGAATGCGTAAAGCCGCCAAGACGATAGGCCTGTGCCTCGCGCAATTCGAAGAACTTGTGACCGAGACCATGACCGCGATGGCTTTTCAAGAGCACGCTCTCTCCGCAATAGAAGATCTTAGAAAGGTCGTAGCCGGCATTCTTGAATGGCTCGCCGAACTCGTCCGCGTGCTCGATCATGGGCGCGCCCGTTGACGCGCCGACGATCAGATCGCCGTCGCGGGCGACGACACAAACGGCTCCCTTTGCCCTGGCGAACTTCGCGAGATAGTCCTCTTCATAATCGAGGGTGCCATCGTAGAGATAAGGCCAGTCGCGGAAGACGGTAATGCGGAGGCGGGCAAGATCAGGCAGCACGGGTCTGATCGCTTCCCCGGTCAAGGCCTGCACATCGATTGCCATCAGATCCCACTCCCGCCAGTCTGCTTGATGGGTCCCGTAGGGCTCGCCCGCCACAAGCCGCCGATCAGACCGCGACCTGCGTAATCCAATCCGTCAGATTGTAATATGTGGTGACGCGGGAGATCTTGCCATCGTGAATGGCGAAGAAGGTGCCGGCGGGCAGCACGTATGTCTGCCCCTTCGCAGGCGGCAACTCGCTGTCGGTATTGAGATAGGTTCCGTTGACGTTGAACTCTGCAGCGGCCCGCGTGCCGTCCTTCGACACCAGCACGACGATCTCGGTCAAGGTCTCTTTGTAATGGTGCGTCATGCGCGCATTGAAGGCGCGGAACTTGTCCTTGCCGATGCGGCGCTCGCCCTGGTTCACGTCGTGAATGACGTCATCCGTGAGATGCGCCAGCATGCCTTCGCTGTCGCCTGCATTGAAGGCGACGTAATAGCTGCGGATCAGCTTGGCGGTATCGATGCGGACTTGGCTTTCGGCGTCGCTCATGTTGCGCTCTCCTGCTTGATTTGGGTGCCTCACTTAGCAGGTGAGGCGGCCCGATAGAAGCGGAGCCGGAGCAGGCAGAACGCGACAAAGGCGCCCTGCATCCGGCGGATTGGTAAATGGTCATCCGAGGCGAAAACGGCGACTACTTCTTTTTCGCGGCTGGCTTTTTCGCAGCCGGCTTCTTCGCGGCAGGCGTGGCGGCCTTTTCCTTGCGCACGCCCTTGAAGGGCTTGGGGTCGGCCTTCACGTCCATGAACTTGCCACTCTCTGCATCGCGCTTGGTCCAGGTCCCAGTAACCGGGTTCTTGACCTGGCTGCGAGACTTGACCGCACCGACGCGGTGATCGTCGCCGGTTTCCTTGTTCTTCGCCATGGAGTGCTCCTCGGTTGGCCAGAAAGCGACGGGAAGATAGAGCGATTCGATGTCATCCGCCGCGGTCCGCGAAATCCCTTTGTGGGCATCGCATTCATCTCGGAACCGGGACTTTCCCTCCACGTTACCGCCACCGAAACGCAAAGCGATGGTACAGCAAAGGAGAAGAGGAATGGCACAAGGGCGCAGGGAAAGGTTCCGTGGCGATTGGTACGAGGATGAGCGCAGTCGTCGCGAGCAGGGATTGGGACCCGGTCGCGAGTTCGGCGGCCATCAGGACTATGCCCGCGGCGGCGATGAATACGGCCCCGGCCGAGGCGGCTCCTCCGGGTGGGGTGGTGAGGGCGATTACTACGGAACCCGTTACGGGCGCAGCGAGAGCCCTGCCCAGGGTTCAGGCCAATGGTCCGGGCAGGGCCAGTGGCCTGGCCAGCGAGGTGGCGAGCGGGAGCGCGAGCACCACGGCTACGGCGGCCAATCCTATAGCGACGAGTTTTCCGGCGGTTATGGCCAAGGCTACGGCCGCGACTATGGGCGCGGAGGCGAGGGACGCGGCTATTCGGGCGGCGCATCGCAAAGCTCGAGTGGTCCGTCCGGCTATATGGGCGGCTATTCCTCGGGCAGCGGCTCCTACGGATATGGGCAGGAAGGATACGGCGGACGCGCGGGGCAGTACGGCGGCGAAGGCTATTGGGGCGGCCGGACAGCCCAGCAGGGCGGGGGCTGGTCGGCAGGCCCAGGTCAATTTGGTGGCCAGTATGGTGGTGGCCAATACGGAGGCGGCCAGTACGGGCGCCAAGGCGGGTATGGCGAGTACGCGGGAGAGGGTGAGCAACGTGGCATGTGGGATCGTACTTCCGACGAGGTCTCGTCATGGTTTGGCGACGAGGAAGCGCGCCGCCGCCGTGAGATGGATCAGATGCAATCTCGCTCGGGTGGACCGTACGGGTCTGCGTCGTACGGTTATGGCGGTCAATACGGCGGCGGCTATGCTGGTTACGGCCCAGGTGGACGCGGACCGAAAGGCTACAAGCGTAGCGACACGCGCATTCATGAGGACGTCTGCGACCGCCTCGGCGGCTCATGGTCGCTCGACGCATCCGACATCGAGGTGCAGGTCAAGGAGGGCGAGGTGACGCTGATGGGCGCGGTAAAGAGTCGGCAAGATCGCCGTCGCGCCGAGGACTGCATTGAGTACGTTCCTGGCGTGAAGCACGTGCAGAACAACTTGCGGGTTAAAGATCAAGCCCCGTCTCCAACGTCATCGTCGGACCAGACGGGCGGCATGACCGGCCGCGGCGGCACGACCTTCGGCCCCGGGACGAGCAGTAGCTCGCGCAGTTCGTAACCACAGCCAATAGGCAACTTCATTTGGGAGGCGCTCGAGAGGGCGCCTCTTCGTTTGTTCCTCAACGGCCACATCTGATGTGAATTCACGCGCAAAGTCATTTCGCCCCGCCGCGAGCTTGCTAAGCTCACCTCTCACGAGATCACGGGGGAGACTACGCGATGTCAGATAATGTCGTTTCTCTACTTGGACTTATGGAAGCCAAAGCCAAAGAGCCGAATGCGACTCTCGTCGAGGAATTGGAGCGGCTGCTTGAAGCCGCTCGGGCCGGCGAGATTCTGGGCATCGCCGGCAGCTACGTGCACCGGGATCGCGCGGTGAGCTACTCCTACGCTGGGATCGTTGGAGGCTATGCGCTGATTGGCGGCATCGAATGCCTGAAGCAGCGCTTGCTCGGCAACGCCCTTGCCGGAGAGCTTTAACGACCGCATAGAATGCAGCCTTAAGTAGCAAGCAGGAGAAGTGACATGCGCGTGCGGCGCGCGCCGCTTCGTCGTGTGCTGCCCGACGCCATCGCGTCCACGACGACGTCGCTGCAACGGATTGAGGCAATACAGAATATAAGAATAGAAACAATTGCTTTACTGATTTAGATCAATTGTAGGTTCCTGGCGAGAGTCCAAGCGCTGCTCGCGTAACGTGTTTCCAGGAACCCTGTCTCCATGACGCTTTCACTCAAGTTCAAACTGATCGCAGGCGTGGTCAGCAGCATCGCACTTACGGCCGGGCTCAGCCTCGTCTCTTGTCTAACGGCCTCGCAGCTAAGCTATGAGATGGAGAGCGTCGCCAACCTAGGCACAGCGCTGCGCAATCATACCGTCGGCGATATGCTGCATGACGCGCTTCGCGCCGACGTCTATTCGGCGCTCTACGCTGCAGAGGCAGAGCCTGCGAAGAAGGAGGCCGTGCTCGCAGAGACGCGCGATCACGAAACGAGCTTCAAGAGCATCATTGCCGCGAACCGGAATATCGCTCTGCCGGAAAGTGCACGGCCGGCGCTGGCTGCGATCGACCAACCCTTGCAGGCCTACATCTCAACCGCCGACAGGCTGGTTGCTGCCGCTTTTGTTGACCGTGCTGCGGCGGCAAAGATGCTCGGCGATTTCGACATGCGGTTTACCGACCTTGAGAAATCGATGGCGCAGGCCGGAGACGAGATCGAGGGTGCTGCGAAAGCGCAAGCCAGCGAGGCGGAGCTCTATCAGACCTTGGCCTTGCTCGCGGCCACAATTGCGAGCGCGCTTGGCCTTCTCGTCGGTGCCGGCCTCATCTGGGTTGTGATCCGCGAGACACTGCGTCCATTGGGGGTCCTGCAGTCCCTCATGACCGAGCTCGCGACCGGCAATAATCACATCTCCGTCCCCTACGAGGGCCGTCAGGACGAGATCGGCATGATCGCGAGCGCGATCGGAATCTTCCGCGCCAACGCCGTCGAGCGCGACGAGCTCGGGGAGAAGATGCGTCAGACCCGCGAGATGGAACGTCAGCACCAGGTCCGCCTTGAGAATGAAATAGCCAACTTCAAAAGCCAGATCTCCCGCATCATCACGGCTCTCTCAGAGCAGATCGGCTCTATGCGGTCGACCGCCGGTACGCTCTCTAAGGCCGCAAGCGTAGCATCGACCGACGCCAAGGCCGCTGCGATGGCCGCCAGCGGCGTCGCTGACAATTCCCAGGCCGTCGCCACGGCGACCGAGCAACTCGGCGCGTCGATCCGCGAGATTTCGAGCCAGGCCCAACGCACGCGTGAGACGGTGCAAGAAGCCTCCAGCGCGGCACATAAGACCGATGCGGATATCGCGCGCCTTACCCAAGGCGCAGAACGCATCGAATCTTTTGTCGGCATGATCCGATCGATTGCCCAGCAAACCAATCTGCTCGCACTCAACGCCACGATTGAAGCCGCGCGCGCCGGCGAAAGCGGTAAGGGCTTTGCTGTGGTTGCTGGAGAGGTCAAGGACCTCGCCGCCCAAACCTCGAAAGCAACCGAGGAGATAGCCAAGCAAATAGCGGAAATTCAGACGGCAACCTCAACGGCCATCGCCTCAATCCGAGCGATCTCCAACCGGGTTGGAGAGATTGAAGGGCTGACCGGGACCATCGCAGCCGCGGTCGAGCAGCAAGAAGCGGCCACACAGGAGATCGCACGCAACGTCGCCCTCACAGCAGACGGCAGCCGCACCGCCTACACGAGCGTTAGTGGTGTCACGGAAGCGGCGAGCAAAACGAGCGAGCAAGCACTCTCGCTGGCCAACTCGTCGGGGCTCCTCGAGCGCGTTTCAAGCGATCTCACGACGTCCGTTGCAGGCTTCCTCACAGCGGTTGCGTCCGACCTCAACGCGGGCGATGTGGCGCAGCGGCCACGCTTAGCGGCCTGACGGTATAGACTGCCTTCGCGCTGCCCGAACCTCGTGTCTAATTGGCGGCCGCGGACCCTGTCCGCTGCCGCTTCGCATGAAGCGTTGATCGTGTTGGCGATGGATGAGGACTTGCCGGATCAGCTACAACTTGAGGGAGGCGGCCAGGCGATCATGGCTCCGCAAGAGCAGGATCGCGGTTTTTGGCTCGCCCTCGTCTGTGCCGTCGCGCTCCACGCGGCACTGATCATCGAATTTCAGAAGTCCGTACCACGCCGCGTCGGCGACGCATCAGGACGACCCGACGCGATCAGCGTCGAGTTGGTTCGCGCGGCTGATCTCGACCGTCGAGCAGACGGGACGAGCCAAGCCGCGGCGGCGCCGGGCGCCGAAGCCACCAATCCGCCACCACCACCTCCAGCGCCAGCGACCCCCGCGCCGCCCAATCCAACCCCGCCCGCGCCGGAGAGCGCGCCACCGGCGCCCCCGACCCCCGAGCCACCGCCCCCCGAGCCAAAGGCAGCCGAGCCTGAGCTCCAGAAGCCTGTTACGCCGCAACCTGAACAATCGCCTGAAGCAGCCGAGACAGCCGCGCCTGCCGCGCCACCCGAGGCCCCGGCGCCACCAGAGTCGCCAAAGCCCGCACCGAAGCCAGAGGAAGCCCATGAGGCAGCAAAGCCGCCCGAGCCGGCTCTGCCTACGAACCTCACAGACTGGCCCCTGGAAATCCAGAAGAGCCCGAAACCGCAAGCCACCAAGCCGGCGCCGAAAAACCCTCCAAGCAAAACCGCGCGTCTTGATCTCAACCCCAAATTGCCAGCTCCCGGGGAGCGGATTACGGCTGAGGGGCGATCAGCAGCCGTGTCGCGTCCTGCCGGCATCACCCAATCCGGCTGGAATGACGACTTCGGGCGCGGCGTCATTCGCGGCCTGCGTCAGACCTTGCCCGCGCATACCGGCATCTTTGGCCGTGTGACGGTCCGGATCGTCGTCTCCGAGGCCGGCAACCTCGCCGAGGTGGCCGTCACGAATAGCTCTGGCATTCCGTATTTGGATCAGAACGTTGTCTTCTCGGTGAAGCAGGCTAGCTTTCCGTTTCCGCCCAAGGGCGCGACATTACTGGATCGCATCTTCAACGTGACCTACGTCTATCGGTAAGTCCGCATCAAACCTTCAGATGATGCCTGAGTGTTCCCTCGGTCACAGCGAAGATCGGCATGCTCCCTATTGTGACGCTCAGCCTCGCCGAGTGTGAGGCTAGGAGATGTCAAACCAGGAGTAAGAGAGCATGACGACCACTATTCGCAGAGCCGCCTGCGCAAGCCTTGCCATCGCCGCCGCTGGACTGGCTGCGGGCACCGCGTTTGCCCACGATGTCGACGGCGAAGCCACCGTCAACGGCATCGGCCGGGAGGCAAAGCGCGCGGCAATCGCGGCTGCGATCGCCGATTGGAAGCACGAGGTGAAGGACGAGTACGGTTACTATGCACGCTGGAAGACGGCCGTCGGGAAGACCTACGAGTGCGAGGTCGAGCGCGGCGTGAAGACCGAGTGCGAGGTCGAGGCGACCCCGACACGATAAGGTCTGAAGGACGAGACGTTTCAATCGGGGCCGCGGAGACAACATGCTCCGCGGTCCTTGTCGCAGAAGCTATGCTGAGCAATTAAGGTGTCATTAACCACGTCACGCTAGGATGGAGCAAACGGCAACCAGAAGAATGAAGAAGAGGCCAGGATGGCGCTTGATAATGGGACTTTGCCGAGCTCCGAAGTCACTCTGACGGACCTCGCAAAGCAGCTCAAGAACGCGCTGGAAAATCCTGCGGCCCTCCGCTTCGGTGAGTTTGCCGAAATCGTCGAGCGGCTCCACGGCGAGCTTTCAATGATGAAGGCCCACGGCGTCGCCAGCACTGCCGATGACAACGCGCAACCGTTCGCCTGGCTGGCGCACGAGGCGAGCGACCGGTCAGGATCCGAGATCAGCGCCGCAGAGATCGAGATGCTGGCTGAAATTCTCGCAGCTCCGTAATTTACGCCGTCGCGCGATTGAACTCCCGGCCTCCACTGGCGTTGGCTAAGCTGACCGAGCCTTGAGAGTAGCCAGGAGGACGTGACGATGCGGAGACGTGCGTGTTTGATGGCGGTGGCGAGTGCTGCCCTGCTGACGGGATGGTCGGGAGTGGCGGAGGCCCACGGCTGCCGGCGCTGTGGTGGTGACAGGGACTACGTGTGGCATCGCTACACAGTGAGCGGACGGCAGGACTATAGCCGCCGCTACTACAACCCCTTTGTCGGGCCGCCGTGCCGCGTTGGACTCTACTATGGACATGGCCGCGGCCTCATCGGCGTCCCCGCCGACGAATGGCACTTCCGACGTCTCCATCGCCGCTGGTAGTCGCCGCCGGAAATAAGAAGGGCCGCTTTTGCGGCCCGTCTTTATTGGATCGGTTGTCGTGTATCAGTTGTCGAGGATGGTCCGCAACTTGCGCGACCGGCTCGGCTCGGGTGCTTCAGCTAGCGCAGCGCCTTGGCTTCGATCTGGCGGCTGCAGCGGATCAGAGTGCTCCTGCGATGATATGGCCAACCCCGGCATGCACCAGATCGCGTTGCTCGGACGCGTTGGGGATCCCAACATAATACGAGGCAATCAACAATGGGTCGCGTCCCGGTGGCCAGGCGATAGCGATGTCGTTCCCATTTGAGCCAGCGCTTCCCGTCTTGTCGCCGACGCGCCAGTCGCGCGGCAGCCCAGCGCGAAGACGCTTGCCGCCGGTCTGATTGTCGACCAGCCATGCGATGAGCTGCTGGCGAGAGGCGAGCGACAGGGCGTCGCCCATGAGCAGCTTGTGCATCAGGCCGAGCATCGCTGCGGGTGTTGTCGTATCGCGCATCTCACCAGACGGAACGTTGTTCAGGTCCGGTTCGATGCGGTCGAGGCGCGTGACTGTGTCGCCGAGGGCGCGCGCGTAAGCCGTCAATGCTACCGGCCCGCCGAAGCTCGCGAGCATGAGATTGCCGGCCGTGTTGTCGCTCAAGGTGATCGCCGCCGCGCATATTTCAGCTACCGTCATTCCCTCGTCGAGGTGTCTTTCGGTTGCCGGCGAATATTGGACCAGATCCTGCTTGGCGTAGCGAACGCGACGGTCGAACAGTTCCTTGCCGGCATCGACGCGCGAGAGCACGAGTCCGGCCGCCAGAAACTTGAATGTGCTCAGAAGAGGAAAGCGCTCGTCCTCGCGCCGTCCGTAGCGCTTGCCGGTTTTCGTATCGAGGATGGTTACGCCGAGACGGCCTTGTGCCGCCGCTTCGATGTCGGCGAGCCGGGCCGCTATGTCGCTCGGGGAAGGCTCGGCCCCGGCTTTCGAGACTTGCGACAGCGTGATGGCTAAGGCGCTCGACAAGACCGAGCGCCGTGTGAAAGTTGCGGACATTTCTCTTCCCAGAAACAGCTAAGGCCGGGGAGTTATAGCCCCCGGCCCCAGGTGATAATGCGGCAAAGACGAGGTGAAAAGTTGCCTCAGTTGTCGAGGAAGCTCCGCAGCTTCCGGCTGCGGCTCGGGTGCTTCAGTTTACGCAGCGCCTTGGCCTCGATCTGGCGAATACGCTCGCGCGTCACCGAGAACTGCTGGCCGACCTCTTCAAGCGTATGGTCCGTGTTCATGCCGATGCCGAAACGCATGCGCAGCACGCGCTCCTCGCGCGGCGTGAGGGAAGCCAGGACACGGGTCGTCGTCTCACGCAGGTTTGCTGCGATCGCCGCCTGATCGGGAAGCACGGCGTTGCGGTCCTCGATGAAGTCGCCGAGGTGTGAATCCTCCTCATCGCCGATCGGCGTCTCGAGCGAGATCGGCTCCTTGGCTATCTTCAGGACCTTGCGCACCTTCTCGAGCGGCATCGCGAGCTTCTCTGCGAGCTCCTCCGGCGTCGGCTCGCGCCCGATCTCATGCAGCATCTGGCGGCTCGTGCGCACGATCTTGTTGATTGTCTCGATCATGTGCACGGGGATACGGATGGTGCGCGCCTGATCAGCGATCGAGCGGGTAATGGCCTGACGGATCCACCACGTCGCGTAGGTCGAGAACTTGTAGCCGCGGCGGTACTCGAACTTGTCGACGGCCTTCATGAGGCCGATGTTGCCTTCCTGGATGAGATCGAGGAACTGCAGGCCGCGGTTCGTGTACTTCTTCGCAATCGAGATGACGAGGCGGAGGTTGGCTTCCACCATCTCCTTCTTCGCCTGGCGGGCTTCGCGCTCGCCCTTCTGCACGGCCTTCACGATGCGGCGGAACTCGGTGATCTCGAGGCCGGTCGCCGTCGCCAGCTCATGGATCTCACCGCGGATCTGCTCGATGCCGCCGCGCTCGGCCTTGACGAGCTGCGTCCACTTCTTGCCCTTGTCCGAGATGCGGTCGAGCCAGGTCTGGTCGAGCTCGTTGCCGAAGTACTCGTCGAGGAAGCTCTGGCGCGCTACGCCATAGCTGTCGGCAAGACGCATCAGGCGTCCTTCGAGACCGACGAGGCGGCGGTTGATCGAGTAGAGCTGCTCGACGAGGCTCTCGATACGGGCGTTGTTGAGCGACAGGCTCTTCACGTCCGTGATGATCTCCTCGCGCAGCTTGTCGTAGGCCTTTTGCTGCTGGCGCGAGCCCTGCTCACCCGCCACCTGCTGCTCGAGCTTCTTGTCCTGCTGCTTCCTGAGGCGCTTATAGGTGCCTGCGATGTTGTCGAACGTCTCGAGCACCTTTGGCTTCAGCTCGGCTTCCATGGCCGCGAGCGAGAGGGCGTTCTCGAACTCATCCTCATCGTCGCTCATCTCCGACGCAGGGGGCGCCGCTCCATCGGCAGGGGCCGCGTCCTCCGCTTCGCCATCGCCGCCAGGAAGCCCGCCGAGCGCTGGCGGGACCTTCCCCTCAGGCCCCTCATAGGTGGCCTCGAGATCGATAATGTCGCGAAGCAGAATTTTGCCTTCGTTCAGCTCATCGCGCCAAATGATGATGGCCTGGAAGGTCAGCGGGCTTTCGCAGAGTCCCGCGATCATGGCTTCGCGGCCGGCCTCGATGCGCTTGGCGATGGCGATCTCGCCTTCACGCGACAACAGCTCCACCGAGCCCATCTCGCGAAGATACATGCGCACGGGATCGTCGGTGCGCTCGGTCGGCTCGGCGCGAGTCTCTGACCGGGCCGGCACCGAGGCGGTGGTAACGGCGCGGCTCTCGTCCTCATCGGCCTCACCGACGGGCTCCGCGGCCTCCTCGCTCTCCTCCGTCTCGACGACGTTGATGCCCATGTCGGAGAGCATCGCCATCGTGTCCTCGATCTGGTCGGGCGACACCTCTTCCGACGGCAGGACCGAATTCAACTCGTCAAGCGTGACGTAGCCGCGCGCCTTCGCCGTCTTCAAGAGACGCTTGACCGCCTGATCGGAAAGGTCGAGGAGCGGACTATCGCGCTCGGCGGTCTCCGCCGTTGCCGTGTCCTGTTCCTCGTTCTTTGCTGCGTTTGCCATCTTTTATCAACCGTCCCGAGGGATTGAGGAGTGGGCGGTGGATCGTACCGCCCGTCTGGTGCTAAACGCGGCGCGAACGCCGCAAAAGTGTGCCGCCGGTCTTAGAGGCGTCCCGGACAGCCGCTGGATTGAGGTGCGCCGTTTGCAGGGTGGCGGGTCATGGCTTCAACGTCCATTCCGTGTGGTGGCGGATACATCCATACTACTCTCCGGAGAACGAGGATGGCCATAACAGCAAACAGGGCAGTTGGCCTCGTAACCCAGGGTCAGATGAGGGTCTGACGCCCAGGGTCCGATGCCAAGCCCGTCACAATCGCTAAGGCCGCTATGCTGGCCGTGGTGATTACCAAGGTTTCCCACGACTACATCCCAGCCGTAGTGTCAAACGTGTCTGCTCCGATCAAATGCTCAAGCTGACGTTGCAGATCACAGATGCGGACGTAGGACGCCTCACTGCGATCTTCATGCCACGCCTGCTCTGCCGCATCCAACGATCGTCTGAGCCCAACGTGCCGTTCATGCATCGCGAGGGCGTGGCGCCAGCCATCTTCCACCTCGGTGCGTTGGGCGTTAGGTTCTGCAAACTTATCGCATTTATGCGAAACGGCCCGTTCAACGGCTGCTAAGACGTTGCCCGCGCTCGTTTTGCTCAAGTGGGAGCGCAAGCTCTCCGTGTCAAGTGAAATATCGAGTGCCTGCGCTGAAAGCACCGCATCCCGTAGCCCAGAAAGCGCACTCGAGGTGAACGGGACGGTTGCCAGTGTTTCGGCGTAATCATCCAGCAACCACGGGTGGTTCACAATCGTAAGCATCAAAAGTGCTTCACGATAAGGCACTTGTGTGGCTTCCCCGGCAACGATTGTGCTCTTCTTGAGAGCGACCGAAGCGGAGGCGCGCTCATGGGACCCGAACGGACCAGGCGGCCGACGTGCCAGCGAGCCACGGCCGCCCTGTTGCCCCCAGCGCGGCCCGCTAGGATTGCGGCCAGGCGCACCGCTCCAACCTCCCCGCGCTTCGAAGCGGCCATTGCCGGTACGCGCATCGTAGGCTCGGGGGCTGCCCCACGCGGCCTCCAACCGGTTTTGCATATCCCGGCGATAATGGTTGCGGACGGCCTCATCCTCGATGCGCGAGACGAGCTGGCGAAGATGCTGCTCGAGACCTGCCCGGCGCTCGGGCGTCGTCCAGTCGCCCTGTCCCCACTCCCTCTCGAATAGCACCTCGATCAGCGGGCGGGCCCGGCCGAGCGCAGCATCGAGGGCCGGCGCACCGTGCTGCCGTATCAAGTCGTCTGGATCAAGCCCATCAGGCAAGAACGCGAACATGAGGCTGGCCCCGGGCTTGAGATGCGGCAGCGCCGTATCCACGGCACGGAACGCTGCCTTCCTGCCGGCCCCGTCACCGTCGAAGCAGAGGATGGGCTCCGCCGACATGCGCCAAAGGAGCTTCAACTGGTCCTCCGTCAACGCCGTGCCGAGAGGCGCGACGGTCTCGGTAAATCCCGCTTCCGCAAGCGTTACCACGTCCATATAGCCTTCGACCGCGATAACCCGGCTCTTATCGTGGGCGGCCGGGCGAGCGCGGTGCGCATTGAACAGCACGTGGCCCTTATGAAAGAGCGGCGTCTCAGGCGAATTCAGATATTTGGCGGACTGCTCGGCGTCGAGCGCTCTGCCTCCGAAGGCGATGATGCGGCCCTTGGCATCACCAATCGGGAAAATGACGCGATTGCGGAACCGATCGTAGGCAACGGGAATATCGTCGCCGGAAATCAGCATCCCCGACTCCGTCATCTCGTTGAGCGAAAACCCCTGCTTCGCGAGATGATCCTTAAGGGCTGAGCGTGAGTTCGGCGCATAGCCAATGCGGAACTCGCGCAGCGTCTCTCGCTTGAGCCCACGCTTTTCGATGTAGCGACGGGCTTCCGTCCCGGCACTTGTGGCGAGACATTCCTCAAAAAACTTGGCGGCAACCTCCATGAGGGCCAAGAGGCGGGCCCGCGTATCCTCACGCTCACTGTCCCGGGCGTCGGCTCTGGGCAACTGAACGCCCGCCTCCTGGGCAAGTCTTTCCACGGCCTCAGGAAACTCAAGGCCCTCGGTCTTCATCACGAAGGTAAAGATGTCGCCATGCTCGCCGGAGGCGAAACAATGGTAGAAGCCCTTCTGGTCGTTCACGAAAAACGACGGTGTCCTCTCCACCTTGAACGGCGAGAGGCCGGAGAACTCGCGGCCCTTCCTCTTGAGCGCAACTTTGCGCGATACGACCTGGCTTACGGAAAGCCGGGCGCGGATCTCATCGAGAAGTTGAGGCGAAAAACGCATGGGATGCCGACTGCCAGGACCATCAAGAGCTTCGCATGGCGTAGCGTTACGTGATTCGCCCGCTGTCGACTGTGAGCGCGCGTCATATGTCCAGGCTCTACCCGCAATCCACAGGCCATCGCCACTTCCGTAGAGCTGCCCCTACTTCAGCAACTCCTTCAGCATGGCGCTCGCCTTGCCGAAGTCCATGGTCGTGGAGAATCGCGATTTGAGCGCGCCCATGACCCGGCCCATGTCCTTAGGCCCCGCCGCGCCAAGCTCGGCCACGATGGCGGTGATGGCCGCGCGTGCCTCCGCCTCGTTCATCTGCGTCGGCAGGTAGCCCTCGATGACGGCAAGCTCCGCCTTCTCCTGGTCGGCAAGATCGTTGCGGCCCGCTTTCTCATAGGTAGCGATGCTCTCGCGGCGCTGCTTGAGCATCTTCTGCAGGATCGCGACGACGTCCTGGTCGACGATCTCGGTCGGCGCGCCGCCGCCGATGCCAAGCTCGCGATCCTTGATGGCCGCTGTGATCAGACGAAGGGTGGATAGCCGCTGCTTGTCCCCGGATTTCATAGCGTCTTTGACGTCTTGATTGATGCGCGCGCGCATGGGGCACCTCTTTGGCTCGGGCTAAGTCGGAAGCCTATATAGTGAATCGGGCCGAATTGATCGAGGCCCGTGCATGACCGCGGCCGCCCAGCGCTGGCCTTGCCCGTCCGCGCGAATTGGCGCCTCCTCCTCCGTACCGGCGATTATTGACGCATGCTCTCCCCTCGCATAGGTTCCGGCCGATCCATGGACCTGGCTTCAAACGTGTCCCCGTTGCGCCGTAGGTAGTGCGCGAGGGACCCGGCGTGCGGCCAAATTAAGAGCATGTTCTAACACATGAAGACGCAGACACCCGCGCCCTGGACGGATCCCACGTGCACAGCCCGTCTCGTGCTCGACAACGGCACCGTCATTTCCGGCTTCGGCTTAGGGGCGACAGGCGCGGCCGTGGGCGAGGTCTGCTTTAACACCGCGATGACGGGGTATCAGGAAATTCTGACCGACCCGTCGTATGCCGGACAGATCATCACTTTCACTTTCCCCCACATCGGCAACATCGGCACCAATCTTGAGGACACCGAGACGTCGAACCTCGCGTCCCGTTCAGGGGTGCGCGGCTGTGTGCTCAGAAGCGACATCACGGACGCCTCGAGCTATCGCGCCAACGAGCATTTCGACCGCTGGCTGAAGGCACGCGGCATCATCGCCATTTGCGGCATCGACACGCGCGCACTGACAGCCGTCATTCGCGACGGCGGCATGCCGAATGCGGTGATCGCGCACGAGCCGTCGGGTAACTTCGACATCGAGAAGCTCAAGGCCGAGGCCAAGGCGTGGCCGGGCCTCCTCGGGCTGGACCTCGTGCCTGAGGTCACCTGCGGCCAGAGCTACACGTGGGACGAGACCCGTTGGGTCTGGGGCAAGGGCTACGGCCGCAATGAGAGCGCCGACTTCCATGTCGTGGCCATCGATTATGGCCTGAAGCGCAACATCCTTCGCTGCCTTGCGTCCGCCGGCTGCCGGGTGACCGTCGTTCCGGCGACAACCACGGCCGAGGACGTCCTCGAGCGCAAGCCCGATGGCGTGTTTCTTTCGAATGGCCCGGGCGATCCGGCCGCCACGGGCAAGTACGCCGTCCCCGAGATCAAGAAGCTCGTCGCATCCGGCCTGCCGGTCTTTGGCATTTGCCTCGGCCACCAGATGCTCGGGCTCGCTTTGGGGGCCAAGACCCAGAAGATGCATCAAGGCCACCACGGCGCCAATCACCCAGTCAAGGATTTCACGACCCAAAAGGTCGAGATTACCTCGATGAATCACGGCTTTGCCGTCGACCGCACGACGTTGCCGAAGGGCGTCTCTGAAACTCACGTCTCGCTCTTCGACGGCAGCAATTGCGGTCTCGAGCTCGAGGGGAGGCCGGTCTTCTCCGTGCAATATCACCCCGAAGCCTCGCCGGGACCGCAGGATAGCCATTATCTCTTCAAGCGTTTCGTCAATAAAATGCGAGAGCAAAAGGGCCTTGCAGCCACTCCGGAACGATGAGGTCGAGACGGCTGCGCACCTCCTTGAGGGTGATCGGCATCGTTCTCCCCGGACGTTTGACGGCCACGGTAACAACACGAGCGAAAGCAAAGAGAAAAGAAATGCGTCTGCCCCTCATAGCTCTCCTGACGAGCGCAACCGCCGCGCTCTCCCCCGCAATGGCCGAGTGCGATGGTCGCGCCGACATCGAGGCGGCATTCGTCAAGCAGGCCACCTCCAAGGGCTGGCGCAGCGTCATCACCTCGAAGGACGCGAACGGAGCTTCTCAGGAGGAGATCTACGAGTTCCTGAACCCGGACCGCATGTATCGCAAGATCACGACGCGCGGTGAATCCATCGAGACGATCGGCATCTCCAAGTGGGCATGGACGAACATTGGCGGCGGCTACAGCGAGCTTAAGCCGCAGTTCGCTCAGATGGTGTCAAACCGCCTTCAGCAGGCCTTTGTCGCACCGAAGGTCTCGGTCGCCTTCAATTGCCTGGGTACGAAGACCGTCGAGGGCAAGGAGTACGCAGCCTATCAGACTACGCCGGAAAAGCAGGATGGGGGAACGATGCTCGCCCGCACGATTTACCTCGATCCCGCCACTGGCCTGCCGGCCTACAATATCATCGGCGACCCCGATGGCGCCGGCGAGCCGCTGCGCGAGGAAAGCTTCACCTACCCCGACAAGATCACGATCGAGAAGCCCTGAGCATCATGAGCCGGCCACGTAGGTAACGGCGCGCCGTTTCTCGGGTCGCGTTGTAAGGAGAGGACCCGCAACATTAGATAAAGCGGGCCAAAGTCTAGGAAGGAAGTCAGACGATGCGTTCCACGATGATTGCCGCCGCCTTTTTTGCACTGGCGAGCCCGCTTGCTGGTGCGGGAGCAGCTCTCGCCGATTGCTCGACCGAGGTGGCACTCGGCGTCAACTCGCAAGGCAAGCAGAAGTTCATCCGCAAGGAAACCAACATGATCAGCGAGCAGGGCCCGGTCAAAATGGTCGTCGAGTACGCGACGCCAGACCGCATGCGCCAGACGCTGACGCCTCTCACCGAGGGCAAGCCCGTCGAGAGCATCGTCGTCGGCGAGAAGGCCTGGACGAACAACGGCGACGGCTGGACGGCCGCGCCCGCCGAGGAGGCCAGCCAACTCGTGCAATTCATGATCAAGAGCATCGCGCAGGTCTACCAGGAGGTGGGCAAGTTCGAGTGCTTGGGAACCGAGAAGGTTGAAGGCCGCGAGCTTCGCGCCTATCGCGGTCTCGATGAAGGACCGAAGGACCTCAGCAAGAACCCGGAGAAGAAGCAAAAAAACGAGGCGGTCCGCATCGTCTACCTCGATCCGGCAACCGGCCTGCCGGCCCGCAGCATTCTTGCTCGGGAGGGATTTTTGGATAAGCCGATCTTCAAGGAGGTCTATACCTATCCCGACAAGATCGAGATCGACATTCCGAAGGCCGCCAACTGAGCTCGGCTCGCCAAACAGGAAATCAGAACGAGGGTGCCATCGGCACCCTCGCTTGCTGTCAGCCCCTTTGCACCACTGCCATTTCACGATGGCTCAGCACGACTGCCATCTCGCGACGGCGGGGCCTCCGTACCTCCCGCGTCCTCACGGCCATAGCCAAATCCTTTAGGCTCTATTAGAAAACGCTCCCGACATGCCAAAACGTACAGATATCGACTCCATCCTCATCATCGGCGCGGGTCCGATCGTCATCGGCCAGGCGTGCGAGTTCGATTATTCGGGAACGCAGGCCTGCAAGGCGCTAAAGGCCGAGGGCTACCGGATCATTCTGGTCAATTCGAACCCCGCCACGATCATGACGGACCCCGAGCTCGCGGACGCAACTTACATCGAGCCGATCACGCCGGAGATCGTTGCCAAAATCATCGCCCAGGAGCGCCAATCGCGCCCGAACGAGAAGCTTGTGCTCTTGCCGACCATGGGCGGACAGACGGCACTGAATACGGCGCTCGCGCTTGAGAGGCAGGGCGTGCTCGAGCAGTATGGCGTCGAGCTGATCGGCGCCAAGGCTGCGGCAATCGACAAGGCTGAGGACCGCAAGCAGTTCCGCGAGGCCATGGACCGCATTGGGCTCGAAAGCCCGCGTGCCTTTATCGCCTCGTCCGCACCCATCCGTGACGCCGAAGGGCACATCACGGGCTACGACCGCACGACCGGCATCGCCGAGGCCATGGGCGCGCTCGACAAGGTCGGTCTCCCAGCGATCATCCGCCCAGCCTTCACGCTTGGCGGCACGGGCGGCGGCGTCGCCTACAACCGCGAGGAGTTCGAGCAGCTCGTCCGCTCAGGCATCGATGCCTCTCCGGTCGGACAGATTCTGGTCGACGAGAGCCTCCTCGGCTGGAAGGAGTATGAGATGGAGGTGGTCCGTGACAAGGCGGACAACTGCATCATCATCTGCTCGATCGAGAACCTCGACCCGATGGGCGTCCACACCGGCGACAGCATCACGGTCGCTCCCGCCCTGACGCTCACCGACAAAGAATATCAGATCATGCGCGATGCCTCGCTCGCGGTGCTGCGCGAGATCGGCGTCGAGACCGGTGGCTCGAACGTGCAGTTCGCTGTCAATCCCAAGGATGGCCGCCTCGTCGTCATCGAGATGAACCCGCGCGTCTCGCGCTCATCGGCGCTGGCCTCCAAAGCCACCGGCTTCCCCATCGCCAAGGTCGCAGCGCGCCTCGCTGTCGGTTACACGCTGGACGAGCTCGATAATGACATCACGGGCGGCGCCACGCCGGCGTCCTTCGAGCCGACGATCGACTACGTCGTCACCAAGATCCCTCGCTTTGCCTTCGAGAAATTCCCGGGCGCCGACCCGACGCTGACCACCGCCATGAAATCGGTGGGGGAGGTCATGGCGATCGGCCGCAACTTCGCCGAAAGCCTGCAGAAGGCGCTTCGCTCGATGGAGACCGGCCTGTCCGGTCTCGATGACATCCAGCTGGAAGGCCTCGGCGCCGGAGACGACAAGAATGTCGTGCGCGCCGCGCTGGGCCGCCCGACGCCGGACCGTCTCCTGAAGGTCGCGCAGGCGCTTCGCTTGGGGCTGGACCATGAGCAGGTGCATCAGTCGTGCAAGATCGATCCCTGGTTCATCAGCCGCCTGCAGGAGATCATCGATCTCGAGGAGCGGGTGAAGGCGCACGGGCTGCCGGCTTCCGCCGAGCAGGTGCGGCTTCTGAAATCGATGGGCTTCTCGGATGCGCGCCTCGCCAAGCTATCGGGGAAGAGCGAGGCTGACGTGCGGGCGCTGCGCCACAAGTTGAACGTTCGCCCGGTGTTTAA
>JBAZXL010000045.1:0-31750 GCA_041659825.1 Hyphomicrobium sp. | reverse complement strand
CGACACGCTCTGAAATAATGTGAAGGACGAGGCCGGAAGCTCCGCGACAGAGCGAGCCCGCGTCGCGCTCCTTCACATTACCGACACCTCGCGATTACTCAAGCTCCTGAAGGACGACTCCCGAGCCGTCTTCACGGCCGCCGCCAAGGCGTCGGAGGCGGTCGCCTACCTGAAGCGCCTTCAGGCTTCGTCGCCCTGAATGAGCGATACCATTGCTCTATCCTGAGCTGCGCATGTTCCATGGCAATTCGTACCGCTTTATCAGGCCAAGCTCCAAGCCTGCGCTTCCATGAACTGGCAGCCCGTTCCATTCGAAGTCCGGCGGTGAGGCCGTGTAGACGTCAATACTTGCCGCAGTGCGCAACTCCTCTTTGATGGTCTTGTTAAGTCGTTGACTCGTCCGTTGGCTTGCTCCCGGCTTTCCATAGAAATACAAGCGCTTCGCAAGCCCCATTGTCGCGACACCGACATAGAGGATGATATTTCCCTTCGCCAAGGCGTATACGCCAACGTCCTTCGAGATCGGTCGATCAAGGACCAGGTCACCCTGCTCCGACAAAACCCACCGAGCCGCAAGCACGAAGCCTCGTGTTTTCAGTTCTTCAACAGTCAGCTGGTTCTTCCTGGCGATTTCGGCAGCAGGAGCACCTTTCATGGAATCGCTCTTGCCTTCGCCGTTACGCTTGAGAACATTGTAAGCGTGTTGATAGCGTATCCCGAGTTGCCGCGCGATGTCTGCGGTGCTGAGACCGTCCCGTGCGAGCGCTCTGATACTGTCTGAAATGCTCATCATCCGGCGCCATAAACGGCATTCTGGGCTGACCTATATCCGCGGCGTTTCCTCGCCCGGACACGCTTTGCGTGGACATGAAGCGCGAGTTCAATCGACGCGCACCACTCTTCACGAGACTGCCCCCCTCGTCCGATGCGTCCCCACTCCCGCACCACGGCCCAATCCCCGAACAGCGTCTTGACGACCGACAGGCGATAGTACCGCGCCATGTTTCGGGCAGCGTCGATGCGTTCGAGATAGGTCGATGTCGTCGTCACATCCGGAATCGTAGCGGATGCGGAATCATCCGTTCAAGCGATATTTCCGCAGGCAGACTTATGACTTCCCCTGCTCAGCCAGCTCTACATCCAGCCAATGCAACATCTCTGCATGTAGACTTGCAGAACCGAGCGTCATCCCCTCGATCAGCTGTGTTGCATCATTGCGGTTGAGATCCCGCGCCAAGCGCTTGGCGGTATCGCGGGCAAAGCGATTGCCCCCCTTCTCATCCATCTCGTCCCATTCGTAGTTGTTGACCATCTGCAGGCGTTCCATGCCGAGCATCATGCCGTAGAGCTGACGCCGATGGTGCTCGTTGCCGGGACGGCCGAACAGGTTTTCCTCGAAGCTGATGTCGCGCTGCTGATGCGTGAATTCCAACAGATCAAGGAAGCTTCGCCGGCAAGGATCGGTGCCCGCCTTGCTGCACAGCGCCTGTAACAGCGTATCGAACAGGTCCCGGTAGCCTGAGAACATCAGCTGGTCCGCGAAGAAGGGCTTCATCTCCTCGTGCAGTTTGCGATCGATGCGGATCGTGACCTCGACCGTGTCGTCCTCGGCCGCAGGCCCATTGCCGTCCGTGGCTGTCATGTCAGGCACCGCCTTGCCGGATGATCCTCGATCACGCGTCGGCGCACGCCGGCTACGGTTGCGGAGGCGAGCGTTACAACCCCGCGACGGCTCACGCCGTTCTTGTTTTTCGACATTGTCCTTTGGCTCCTTGGCTCGGGACACACCTGGCCCGAACCGATAGCGGCAGAATTCGGCCGCCTCATGGTCGATGCGGAGCCCGGGCCGCGACGTTGTCCGGAGCAGCGCCATTGCTTGTTGCACCAATGCCGGATGCATGAGCGACACAGCCGATTGCACGCCCTGGTCTTCTCAAGAAAGCTCCGTTCGAACGCTCGGGTAAATCGGGCGCAATCACACGCACGTCCTTCTGATGCTGGGGTCTAACCGAGCCCGCTCGCTTGCGATCAACAGTCTGCCCGCTCCATTCGCCCCCCGACGCAAAGCTGGGGGCTCCCGTGTTGCCTGTGTGACGCGCTCACATGGGCATCGGTTTTTCACGTCCCCATCAGGACGAGCGAGGTGCTTAGCCGAAACCCGAAAAACGGAGCAAATCATGAGTAAGAAACCCAACGACAGCAACCGGCCGACGCACGCCATCTGGCAGGTGCAGGGCGAAGGCGACAAGGCGCGATGGACGCGCGTCGGTGCCGCCTGGCTGCACAAAGACACCAAAGGCGCCAACCTGAAATTCGACGCCTTCCCGATGTCGGGCCGCGTGGTGGTTCGCGAAATCACCGAGCAGGGCAACGCCGAGGAGACGGGTGCGCAAGCTCAAGGGGGTGACCAATGACCCTCGCCCTCTTCAACCCGAACGCCGATGACGCCTTCGACAGTTTCATCGGAACCGCAGTCCGCCGCGCTGATGAATTGTGGGAGTTGGACGGCGAGACCGCCTTCCGCCGTACCGGCGGGTGCATCGAGTCGTTTGATACCGAACTGGGTTTCACGGGAGGTCGCTCATGACCTCCCCCACCCCTGAAGAGCGCGCCAAGCGCGCCGATGACGTTCCGCATTCCTATCTGCCGTTGGACGATCGGAGCAGCCACGCACTCATCGAGGTCCTCTGCGACCTCATGTATTGGGCCGACGCCGACGATCTCGACTTCACGACCAAGGTCAATGAGGCGGAAGACCTCTACGAGAAAGAGCAAAGCCACATAGTGCCCGTGCCTGCACCGTACCGTGTCGAGTTCACCGTCTGCGAACAGTACAGCGTCGAAATCGTGGCATTGACCCCCGAGGAGGCAGTCGAGGCGGCGAAGATGCTCTACGCCACGGAAGGTCCGAGCCCTGTCCACGACTTCGTCATGACTGCAACCAATACCAGCTACTGGCGCGCCGAAAAGGTGGAGTCATGACCGCCCGCACTTCCGCGAAGACGTCGAGCGCAACGACCGTTGCCCTGACGCGCCGCCAGGTCGAAATCATCCTCGTCTACGAAATGGGATGGGAGCCTATCGACGTGACCTCTTTCTGGCGTCTCGCCCGTCGTCTCAACCGGCACGGTGCCCGATGACCGAATTCGAGCTTGATGAAGATGCCTTCTTCGAACGCTTCCGGCCACGGCCTAACCATCTCAACGGCAATGCCTCGTTTGACGGCCTTTTGTTCGAAACCTTCGGCACAGAGCTGGCCTTTGTTCGCGCGCAGGACCCTCGCTCCATCTGGACGGTGCTCACGGACGACGGCGGCGAGTTGGCCGTGGTCAGCGGCTACCATTTCGTCAATCGTTTGGGGTACCTGATCACGACGGTTCCGGTCGAGGAGGACCAGACCTACTACGTCACCCTCGAAGTGCTCTCGGAGGACGCCGCCGCCGAACAGGTATCCATGGAAGCGGAGGTCTGACGGCGCGCTCCCACAAAGCGCCGTAGCCGGCAGGCCGGAGCGGGCCACGCATCACCCGCCATTCGCAAGGACGACGACAAGGCCCGGCTTTTTACCTGCCGCGCGCTCTTGGAGAAGCAAGAAAGCCGTCTGGTGCGCGAGTGAGGTCAATTTCTCATATGCTTTGTTCACGTCCTGCCTTTGCTCTGCACAGAGCAGCCGAAGCGCCTCCTCGATCAATTCCTCGGCCAGGGATTCGCCCCAGATGGTGCGACCGTCGTCGTGGATGCAAACACGGTAAGTACGTCGGATCTCGACGTGGACTTCTTGCGACGCCGTCATCTTCGTCTCGCCCATGAGCGTGCTCCTTCATGAATGCAGGGATTTCAATCAATCAGAATTTCGACGGGCATCTTGGCCCCCGAACTGGACCGTACGCTTCGGGTGGTCGCGCTCGCCATATCCTCGCGCAGCGCCATAAGCGCGTGCGTGAGGCGCACTGCCAGCATGTGCGCCGCATCGGGATCAAGGTGCTTGGCAACATGTGCGACCTGCCCGCCTCTGAAAAAGATGCGCACGCCGTGCGTATAGACGGTGCCCTGCCCGGCCTTCGGGAACACGACCTGCTCCGCTTCGATGGAGCCGATATCCGTATGGAGCCACTTGAGGCGGTCATGATGCGCGGCCCACGTCGAGAGACCGAACGGGGCTAACCCAAGCCCATCCCGCCAGAACGTCAGCTCGCGACGCCTCCCCGGAACCATCCATTCCCACCTTATGGTGGCGTAGCACGCCGCGAGCAAAGCGAGACCCAAATAGAGCGGTATGCGTTTGTCCGCGACTATCAGCATGACCCAGAAACTCATGAGTCCGCCGCATAGGCAGAAGGCGCCAAGCACAGACA
This sequence comes from Hyphomicrobium sp., assembly GCA_041659825.1. Classification (GTDB taxonomy): domain Bacteria; phylum Pseudomonadota; class Alphaproteobacteria; order Rhizobiales; family Hyphomicrobiaceae; genus Hyphomicrobium_C. The sequence continues at coordinate 27,395 of JBAZXL010000045.1, read as the reverse complement.
CCGTCCCTTCTATGAACACACGGCATTCCGTCCACCGGACGCCGACGGCTTCCAGTTGACCCGCAGCGTCGCGCGCTTCGACGGGGGTGCATTCGAACCTCATGGCGTCTGCCTTTCGATGTCGCAGCGCTGCATGTAGATCGGCGGCCGTCCCGGAGAGAGGACGAGTTGCCGCCCGCTCTCGCGCGAGAACCAACGGGTAATCTCGTTGGCGTCGAGGAGACGCACACCGCGCAAGTGCTCGCGCCGTCCCAAATCGCCATGAGCCATGGCGCCACCCGTGACGCGCACCTCCTGCCGTTCCATGACCTGTGTCGCGCCCATCATCTTCGAGAGATGCTCGGTCGTGGTGACGTCGGCATTGCCGAAGGCCTGGACGATGCCGGCGTTGCCGAGGAACGTTTCCCATGACTTGGGGTAATGGGTCTGAAGCTGGGTGAAGTCCTGCAGCACCGACCACAGCTTGACCCCAAACCCGGCCATGAGACCTGCCGCCGTTTCGATGGAGCGCATGTGCCCGAGCGCGGGGAACTCTTCGAGCATGAACCATACGGGCAGCGAGCCGCGTGGCACGGGCGCACGCTCAATTGCGGCAAACGCCTGCTGCACCACGAGGCGCAGCCATCTGTAGTGGGTGCCCATGCGCATGCCGGGCAAGACGAGGTAGATGGTGAGTTTCCCTGAGCGCAGGTCCGCCAGCTTGAAGTCCGACCGCTCGGTGATGCGCACGACATCATCGAGGGGCGCGGTCTGCTCCTGCGCCGTCGAGAGGATGCCCTGCAACTCGCGACCGCCGGATTCCTTCTTGCCGAGGAACGCCGCGCCGATGTTGGCGACGACACCGTCGAAGGCCGTCGAGTCGACCATGGCCGTAAACAGCCGCTCCAACTCGGCGGGTGTGGCGTTCAATATCCGCCGCAGCTCCCGCAAGGTCGCTGCATTCGGTTCCGAGTCGAGAAGATGCAGGACAATGCCGCGTATCAGGTTCTTGGCGCTGTCCGTCCAGTGCGGGTCCTTGGCGTTGCCGATGATGAGTGCGTCCGCAAGCTGCGCTGCGTCCGCCGCCACATGCTCGGGTCTGCCCATCCCGAGTTCGGCGAAAGGGTTATGGGCGGCCCCCATTCCCGACGGGGGCACGCCCGTTTCTCCGAAAGGGTCGAGCACGAACACGCGCTGCCCCATGCGACGGCGTTGCTCGGCTGTCGCACGCGCCAACTCGCCCTTAGGGTCGAGCACCACGACCGAGCCGGGATACCGCAGCAAGTTCGGAATGAGCACCGTCGAGGACTTGCCCGCGCGCGAGCCGGCCACAGTCACGACATGACGGTCATCGTCGCAGCCGAGCACGCGACCATTCCACTTGCCGAGCATCACTCGGCCGGGCTTCCAGTCCCAGTTCTCACTCAGCTGCCACGGATGCCCCCAGGTCTGAGCAGGTGGCGTCTCGGGGCGGCCTGCCACACCCGAGCCGCGCGGCGGAAACTCTGTCTCGTGCATGGCTCGCTCCATATGAGCAGACAGCCGTCGGATTCGCATCCGGCGAAACGCGTGACGGTTTGAAGACTATTGCCGATTACGCGGCGTCAGAATTGGATACCGAAAACCACTGCCCGCGTAAACGCTATGGCAAATTCAATATCGCTAAAACAAGTTCGCCCACGCGACCGCATGTTCAATAGAAAATATCTTCGCGCGTGCATGCAAAAAACATTCTGTAAAAGTGCCGCGCCAATTGCTCGCTCAGCTTTCACCATCATCCTTTTGTTCGACCTAAAGACACCCATCCTTCCGCCCCGACCCATACATCCAAGAAGCCGCCGCGCAGAGCGCAAGGCAAGGCCACAGCCGCGTTACGCGGTGGCCGAGCCGCAGGGACCCGTGCGCGTTAGCGCGCATGGGTGGGCGCAGGCCAGCCTTGCCTGAAGCGAGCACGGCGGCAGCGTGGATGAAGTCGGGGTGAAGCATCAAAGATGCACAGGGACGCAATCGTTTCTGCTTCAAAAAAAACTTTCATCACGCGAGTGATGGCAAATTCAATAATGAGCCTGAATGCGATTGCATGTTCAGGCATGCGCATGGATTGCGATTATTGCTGCATTGAACAATATGAAGCTGGGAATAACTGCAGATGCCAAGGCGGAGATTTTGAGCGAAGCAAATACCGTAAAGCAAAGGGGTAGCGAGATGTGTTTTTGTAATACAAAAACCACTCGCCAAGGGAGGGTGCATCCGCACTCCCCTGGACCCCTCCGGTCAGGACGCGCTTACGCAGCGTCCCGAACCCAACCTTAGGAGGCAGTGATGGCGCGTCCGAAAAAAGCGGCCCAACCGCTCAAGTCGCGGATCGTCACCTTCCGCCTTTCGCAGGACATCCGCGATCGTCTCAGGGCGACCGCTGCCAACGCGGGAATGACGGTCACCGACCTCATCACGACAAGCCTGGATGGCAGTCTTGCCAAGCTCATCAATCACGCCGGCGCAAGCACGGCGGATGATGCGATGCATCCGCTTCCGCACGAGCTACTGACCGAGCTTCGCCGCATCGGCAACAACGTGAACCAAATCGCCCATGCCGTGAACTCCGGCCTCCCGCCGGATGTGCAGAACGCCTACAGGCAGGTTGCCCGCCTGCTCAACCTTTTACTCGCCGACGAATTCTCTGTTCGTCGCAAAGCCCTCAGGATGAGGACCGCCGCGCATGGTTCCGCGCATTCACAAACGGGGTTCGAGCTTCAAGGGGGCGTGCGCGTATATCCTGCACGATCCGGAAAAGAAGACTCGTGACCGTGTTGACTGGGTAATGACGCAGCACCTCGGGGATAACCACCCCGAGGATGCGTGGAGACGTATGCACGAGACCTGGCGCGAGCGTACCGCGCTCAAGATCATCGCGGGCGTGCCGACCACGGGGCGGGACAATACGAACCCCGTCCTCCACTACACCCTCGCCTGGCACAAGGACGACAAGCCGAACCCTGAGCACATGCAGAAGATGGCGCTCGAAAGTCTGAAGGTGTTGGGGCTTGGCGAGCATCAGGCAGTGATCGCGGCCCACACCGACAAGGTGCATCTGCACGTCCATGTGGTGGTCAACACCGTCCATCCCGAAACGGGCAAGACCGCCGCGCTCAAATACACCAAGGAGAAATTCTCCAGGTGGGCGGAGGCCTACGAGCGCGAGCACGGCATCCATTGCGAGGAGCGCCTCCGGAACAACGCCGAGCGTGAACGGCACGCCCAAGCACGCAAGACGGCGCGCAGAATGGACCCGACCGACCTCCTCATGAACCGCAAGGGCGATGCCAAAGCGATCCTCTTGGCAGCGCCGGACCCGAAGGCGCCCAAGCCCTACGTGCCCGTGAAGCACCAGGCGGTCAGCCGCAAGCAGTGGTTCGACAAGAAGGAGATCACCGATCGGATGAAGGCGATGCGGGCTTCACTCGATGCTGAGATGAAGACCGTCCGCGACGCCACTTGGGCGCGGCACTCACGAGAGCGGGATACGCTCGATGCGAGGACCGAGACTGCAATCGAGGCCGGGCGGCGGCAGGTTCAGGATCGCTATCGGCCCCAATGGCGCAATCTCTATTGGAACCAGAAAAAGGAAGCACGACACGTCGAGCGTCTATCGGGCGACCTCCTGGACCGCGCCGCCTATGTCTACCAAAACCGCGAACGCCTTGGCGGCAGCAACGGACCGCTGACCTTGCGCCGGATGCTCCCGCTGATCCGTTCCGGAAAAAAGCTGCAAGCCCGTGTCGGTCAGATCCACGAGACGGAACGGCGCGAGCTAGCACGCGAAGCGAAATCCGAGGGCAAGGGTGTAGCCGACTTGGCTTTGCATCGGCATCGCGCCGAGTTCAATGCCTTGCGTGACCGCCAGATCAGCGAACGCCAAAGCGAGCGGGATGCGCAGACGCAGCGGCGCCGGAGTGTGTCCTTCGCCTTGGCCAAGGCTGCGCTCATCAAGGAGCATGAAGCCGCACGCCCACTGGCCGAACCCCGTCCGCTCAGGCGATCGGCAGAACCGATGCCGCTGCAACAGAGGTTTCGTGAAGCCACGGCACCACCGCCCCCGGCCCCTGCCCCACCGGCCGAGCAACAGTTCAAGCAAGCCGCCAATGGCAATGCGCGGCCTGCAATGTCGCGCGCGGAGCAAATCAAGCGCGACATGGAGGAATGGCGGCGGCGCAATCAGGGGCGAGATTTCGGGCGGGAGATGTGATCGACGACACTGCGGCAAATGTCCGTTGTCGTCCGGAAGCGATCGAAGGCAGTTCGACGCGATGGGCCAAGAGCAGACATGCGACCAACGCGCGTTTTTTTTTCGCCGGATCGCATTTTTACGCAGCTCGGCCTGTAGCCTCCCCAGTTGCGGATTGATCAGAAAAGACTAGGCGAATCTGGACAACTGGAAGAAGCCGCGCTTGTCGCACAGGCATCCTCGCAGCAAGATGACAATTGACCTATGTCGTGTCAAATTGAAGCCGCTTTGAGCAATAGGGTGTGCGGCAAACAATATGATTATGGGCCCGCGTGTTGCGAAATTCCTTGTATGCCTTTTCCTCCGTTGCGCTACGGGGGCCCTTCTGTTGCTTCCTAACAGCGCCCCACAAGCTACTCCCACAACCTGGCTGTTTGTGACGGATGAGCCAAACGAACCGAAACCGGGGCGGGTGGCGCGGGACTCCGAATGCCCATTTGCCTTCATCGACTGTCCGCCGTCCCTTCCGATACCGTCCCTTCCGATACCCGACGCAAGGGGTTGTTTCTATCCGCCGGGTTGGCTACCCGCAAAGCAGAAGAAGCGCAAAGTTTTTTCCGCCGTGTTGCGCGGAGATTTTGATCCATATCCCTTTGGACCAAATCCCTCCGACACTCCGGGCATTCCAGTGGATGAGCCCCCCTTCATTCGGGGCGATTTTCTTCCACCAGATCCCTGCCGGAGATCCGAGATTTTGACCCCAGTTTCCGTTCCCGCAGCTCATACTGCCGGCGCCATCGAAGCCATCAACGAGGGAACGGGGTACGTCTCCACCTACTTCGGCCAGGTGCATGCTCAGGATCTCAGAAGCCTTTATCGCAGGCTCACCTGCCAGCTTGGCGAGAAGAATTACAAGGTAAGGCTCCGGTTAGTCCCCGGCCGCAATAGCCCAGAGACCCCCGACCTGATCGCCATTGAGGTCGAGGAGACCACCCTTGCTGTGCAAAGATTCTGCTTCGTCGTCTTCGAATTGCCTCCAAGCTACAATGCGGACAAGTCCCTACGGCTCGTTCGCGAGGTTCTGACTGCTGTCTCCATCTCACGGGGCTGGTCCCTCGACGATGCCTCAGACGATTACATCCGACCGGAATTTCGAGGCAGCGTCAACAGAATACCGTTCGCTGCGGTGAGCACCCTCTCCCAAACTCTGCTGTTCGTGGCACCGCCGTATGCGCTTGAGGCTGAACTAATACCACCGGATCTGTTCCGACCATCGCTAGAAGGAAATCCTCGTGCCCCCAAATGGCATTTGCCTGTGTGGGAAGACCCAAGTTTTGTTTTAACCGCTAATAATGTTCGTAAGCTCATAGTTGAGTTGCAGGCAACGAAATGATCGTTCGTTATGTTTGGATTGTACTCTTCGTCATCCTCTACTCGACGCATTACGCTTATGCGGGCATGCGCATTGTATTTTATGCTCGCCCCCACTTGGTCGTAGCCCCCGACGAAACTGACGAGGGACCCCACTCGTTTATTCGCCTGGAAGGTGAGTACAAGGGCATCAAGAATGATACCTTCTATGGGTTCACGACCGATGCGAGTCTAGGCAAAGCGCTGTTTACCCCAGCAAACGGCTCCGTCTACGCATGTCAAGCCAAGCCCGACGAGCCCGATTGCGCCGACAACATGGGGCGCTATTACATAAGCAAAGCTATCGACGACCTCACCTATGAGCGGCTCCTGACCAAGATCCAAAATTGGGGTGATACTTTTACCTCCTACAACGTGCTTTTGCAGAACTGCGTGCACTTCGCTGATGATCTAGCCCGCACCGCCGGCCTTCAGACGCCTCCCTCCGCAACTTTCAAAGAACCTGAAACCTATTTGCGTGAGCTCGTGGCTGCCAACCCAAGTTTAACCAGAACCCCCGTATCCCCGGAGCATAACGCCGACTGGCTCGCGCAGCACGCCCCCTACGAGCGGCTCGACTACAAGGATGCCACCCGAAAAGCGCAAGACGGGTACCTAAGCCGTATGTTGCGCGGCTTGAAGTCCCATTGGTCCTGGCGCACTAACCAACTCTCCCAGCGGATCAAAAGCGACGATGCCAAAAGGGAATCGATCTGGTTTCAGGACAGAGTGCGGAACTCCGCTACGAGCTTTGGCCAAATCGCTCGCGAGGACGCCATTCGGTCGGAGGTCGCCAACCAAGCCGGCGAACTCAAGACAAGAGCGCATCCCGTGGAGCAGCCGTGGATAAACCCGGGCGGAGGGCAAACAGCGTCCGCCGGACAATGCGATTTCGGCTTCTGCTTGGGGACGCAAGCCCCACCGCCGGCAAAACGCTATAATCTCAACCTGCAAGAGCTGCTGCTTTTCCGGCTTTCCGATGCTGACGATTGGAGGGATGAGCACAGGCTCATTATCGATCTCGGCAATCACTTGCCTGGAGAGACGGTACGGATTCGCCTTGATCTCTACTCCCGATACCACACGCCGAGCATGTTTGTATTTTTTGCCGACGGGGACGTAACCCTCGAGAAACTATACTATAGCTGGTTCGAAAAAGAAGGCGTTGAAAGTCTACGCGTCCCCACCAACGTCCTGCCGCTCCGGCCGGAGCAGAGAAGTTCTCTCAACATCGAGGTCAAGGTGCCGACAGTGCAGGCACCGTCAAATGCAGCCCCAAGGCTCCTCGTCTATCAAGGACAGAACCTTATCAAAGAAATATACTTCGAATATGATCTTTTCTCTGTCGAATCAGGCGAACTAAAACTTCGCCAGGACGGGCTTTCGTCGGGCCTGGGTAAGGAGTGGGGACAGTTTGCGCTATGCCTTGGTCCGCCGCCTACCGCTTATCAAGTCAGGGAAAGGTTCTTTGGACTCTACGGCATTTTCGATAATCAGGAGCGCAGCTGTTCCAGCGCCAATCCCTACGGCACTGGTTACGTCAATTGCCAATGGGTTAATGACAGCGATGGCAACCCCTGCTTCGCCTTCGAGGTACAGGGCCATGATCCAGGGCAGTGCGCTGGCTGTTCATGGGTGAGGGAACGTATAAATGTCACCGCCTCTCTTCGAGCCGTATATCAGTTGAAGCGGTCGCCCCCAGCGATCGTTGTTCCCTCGCAATAACGACACAGACGCCGACTTGCACCAATTATCAGCCTGTCTTTCCGCATCATCGTATAGCCGCCAACCAGACATCGTCCTGGCGCTGATGTCGCCTAAGGGTCACGAGCGCCATCTGTAACTCGCTCGACTTCGGGTGCGCTCCCAAAGCGGACCACTGGGCCCCGATGGTTTTTGGTGAGAGGTCACGCTTCTTGCTGGGCACCAACGCGCCGTAGAATCTGTCGAGCTCCGAGCAGATCAAGCGCGACATGGAAGAGTGGAGAAGGATGAACCAGGGGACGGCATACCGGGCAGGACCTCTGGCTCTGTTGTACTTGAAGCAAAACAAAGCAGCTCGAGGTCTCACCAAAAACCATCGGGGCACGTTGGCCTTCCGTCGCCCCGTCATGCTTCGCGCCTAGCCGCCCACATCGGCCACGGCTCAAGGCCAAGACGAGCGGCCCAAAGGGCCGGCCTTGACCCGCACCCTCGGGGCGGCTTCTTCGGCCCCGCGACGGGCGGCTCCGAAAACCATCGGCATCCTCGAGCCCTTTCAATTGAAGGTGAACGAGGGACCGTCTGCCTTGCCAATAGCCAGGATGAGTTTCTCGCCGAACTTTTCGGCCTGGCCCCTGGTGACGAACTTGATCTTGTGCACGGGCTTTCGCAGGTCATTCACGGTGATCGTCGTCACGCCTTCGCTCCAACTCAGGCCGGTGACATCGTTGACGGGATAGGTTCGGTTCTTAATGGCGATCGTCTTGGCCGCAAAGTCCACGCTGACGCCGTTGCTCGAAAAGCGATCGTCTGAAATGCGCTCGGAACTCACCTGAAACAAATACTTGAGTATCAGCGGTGATGCGACGAGCAGGCCGATGCCCAAACCGGCTAGCAATCCCCAAAAAAGCGGTCCCATTGCTTTCCCTTTTCTCGAACAGAATTGCCTATTCTGTCGAGTCCGGCCTGTCCGAGCCCGAAAGTCTTGATGTTGCCAAGGTCGGAATGCTATCGTCTCGCCACGCTCAATCGGGGTGGGACCGCTGCAAATCGGGGCTCCGGAGGGCATTCAACAAAATAGGCAATTCCGTCGCGTCCTGACCCTCGTCGCAGACGAGTGGAAGGAGCGATCTCATGCGAACATCAACCGACGGCACTCTCAGCCTTTTCACCATTGGCGGGCAACGCAAGTATCTTACGGGCGATGAGCGTCGCCGCTTCCTCGCCGCCGCCGAGCGCTCAACTCGGCCGGAACTTCGCACCCTCTGTGCCACGCTCGCTCACACGGGCTGCAGGATTTCCGAGGCGCTTGAACTCACGGTAGACTCTGTCGATCCGGTGGACGGCTTCATTGCCATCCGCTGCCTCAAGAAGCGATCGAAGGTCCCTGTGATCCGAGAGGTGCCAGCACCGCCGGAGCTTCTCGACGTGTTGCGTCAAGTGCATCACCTGGACGGCGCCTATGCCGGCCAGAGGCTGTGGAAATTCTCGCGCAGCCGCGCCTGGCAACTCATCAAAGCCGTGATGGCAGACGCGGGAATCGTAACCGGCGCGCAAGCGACGCCGAAGGGGCTCCGCCACGGGTTCGGCATTCATGCGATCAGGTGCGGGGTGCCGATCAACCTTGTGCAACGGTGGCTCGGCCACGCCAGCATGAACACCACAGCCATTTACTTGCAGGCCATGGGACGCGAGGAACGGGCCATCGCGGCGCGGATGTGGCAACAAGGAAACCCGATGGACCTCCCCAAGACGCCTGATAGTACGCCACCATGTGACGCCGGTCGAAGCCGTCATACGTCGAAATGCGCTGCGGGCGAGAAGCCTCTGGCCGACGGGTCCTTGCCTTCAAAACCCCGACAGTTGGCGACGACGGCCGTGGCGCCGATCCGGTAGCGGCGCCGGATATGCGTGTGCCCGTGAACCCAGACCGGCACGTCAGTGAACGTGGCGATGGCTTCGTCGAGATCGCTTACATGGGCCCCGTCCAGGCCGTTGCCGGCGAACTTTGAGTTGATCCCCTGCCGGCTCGGCGCATGGTGGGTGATGACCACCGTCGGCTTGCCGTTCCTCTCGGCAAGGCAGCGCTGCAAAGCCTGCCACGACGCATCGAACGCCTCGAGCGCGTCCTCGGGCCGGAACTTCATGAGCAACTCCCGGCCCTCGGCGTCGCAGGTGCGCTTCTTCACGAAGAAGTACTCACCCATGCGCCGTCGCACGCCATTCATGGCGGCTTCGCTGCGCCCCTCGAATTCCGACCACAGTGTCGAGCCGAAGAAGCGCACGCCGTCGATCTCGACGCTCTCGTTCTCCAGCACGGTGACACCGGGAAGGTGACGGCGCAGCATAGGCACCGTGTCCTCGAAGACGCCATCGTAGTGATCGTGATTGCCGGCGATCAGAAGCACGTGCGCGAAGTTGGCAACCGCGCCGTCGATGAAGCGCATCACGCGTGCGCGCTGATCGATACTGTATTTGTCGGTCCGCGCAGGATCGAGACAGCGCGCATGGCAGAGGTCGCCCGCGATGATGAGGATGTCACCCTTGGGGAGCTGCCACGGGAACCCTTGGGATTCGAGATGCAGGTCGCTCATGTAATGGCAGCGCATGACGGCTCGGCCTCACGAATCCGGAGTGAGTCGCGACTATGCGATCGTTGCGGGCCGTTGTCGGTTAAGCGGCGTTAACGCTTGAGTGGCTCACTCCGGATTCGCGGCCGATGCGGTTCGGAATAATGCGATAAAGTACACCTGTGGTACACTATTATTGACATAGTAAAACTTGACTTAAGTTCAATAATTATGATAAAAGTGTACCATGGGGACACAAAGAGCGGAAAAGCTGAACTGGCTGGCCAAGCATCTTCCCGAGGGGATGCCGGTCGATTCCGCTTGGCTGCGCGAGCACGGCTACACCGCGAACCTGCTGCGAAAGTACGAGGTATCAGGCTGGCTGCAACAGCCCGCGCATAGAATCTATGTCCGTCCGCGCGGCCCCCTTGTTTGGGAGCAGGCGGTCATATCGTTGCAGACCCTCCTCGCCCGAGACCTTGTGATCGGAGGACGGACCGCACTGGAGCTGCACGGCTTCGCGCACTACCTCCAGCAGACGACGAGCGTTGTGTATCTCTATGGGCCGAAGCCGCCACCGACGTGGCTCAAGGACCTGCCTGCCGGTGTCGAATTCCGCTACCGGAACGACGCCAAGCTGTTCGAGACCGAGCGCGCCTCGACCGCCCCGCACTCTTTGGAACCGCTATCGAGGGCATCGAAGGACCGTCCCGACAGCATCATCGCCAAGCCGTGGGGACCGTGGAATTGGCCGCTGATGATATCGAGCCCAGAACGCGCCATCCTCGAACTCCTCGACGAATTGCCCGACAGCGAGAGCTTTCACCAACTCGACATGCTGATGGAAGGGCTCACGACCTTGAGCCCCACCAGGCTTCAGAAACTCCTAGCCGATTGCCGCAACGTGAAGGTGAAGCGTCTCTTCTTTTTCTTCGCTGATCGCCACCAGCATGCATGGTTGAAGCGGCTTGACCGCAAGGCCATCGATCTCGGTCGCGGCAAGCGCATGCTCGTCAAGGGTGGCCGTTACGATCCAAAACACATGATCACTGTGCCGAGGGACTTCGATGGCGCTCACTGAAAACTACCGCCGTCAGGTCGACCTCCTGCTTCGGACCATCCCTTTTATCGCTAAGGAGAAGTGCTTCGCCTTGAAGGGCGGCACTGCAATCAATCTGTTCGTTCGCGATCTGCCGCGCCTTTCGGTCGATATCGATCTGACCTACGTCCCTGTGTCGCCCCGGCCGAAATCCCTCGGCGCCATCGACAAGGCCATGAAGCGCATCGCAGAGCGCGTGAGGAAAGGGATCAAAGGCGCCCATGTTCACGAGTCCCGCCACGAGAACGCCGTGACCAAGCTGGTGGTCCGAGAAGCCGGAACTCAGATCAAGATTGAAGTGACTCCGGTCTTGCGCGGCAGTGCCTATGAGCCGGAAGTGCGCACCGTTTCACCGGCAGTGGAAGCGATGTTCGGTTTCGCTGAAATGCAGATGGTCTCGTTCGCTGAACTTTATGCCGGAAAGATCGTCGCGGCACTGGACCGTCAACATCCACGAGACCTGTTCGATGTCCGCGATCTCCTGGCCAACGAAGGCATCGGAGACGAACTCCGCAATGCCTTCATTGTCTATCTCTTGAGTCACACGCGAGCGCATGCCTGAATATGCCGCCGCCCAATATTTTGCTACCCCACTGCTACCCCGAGGCCGTTTGCTACCCCAGACCGAAGTTGTGCCTTTCACTAATCTCTTGATTTTGTTGGTGCGGACGGTGGGACTCGAACCCACACGACGTTGCCGTCTCAGGATTTTAAGTCCTGTGTGTCTACCGGTTCCACCACGTCCGCATCGGGGTCGTTGCGCGATTACTCTTTCTGGAATGGCTTTTCGAGGGGTAAACGCGGTCTATGTATTTGTTTGAGATACTGATTTACGCTCTTGATGGAAGCGCAAGCGCTTCCGTCTCAAACGATCAGGCTCTAGGCTTCTCTCCGAGCCGGGCTTTATGCGACGGGCTCGCGCAATTTACAACCGCCATGGCGGAGTGCTGCGAGCAGCAGAATGTAGAGCACTGACGCATTGAGGACATGCCACATGAAATGGGTGCCGAGTACGCGCCCGGCGGCGCGCGTGATGCCGCAAAGCTCGAGGTCGAGCGTGCGAAACGTCATGGCCAGAATCAACAGCACCGTGGCACCAGCGAGGTAGCGCCAGGTCGGATGTCGAAGGCCTGCCAGCATGACTGCAGAGGCCGCTAGCGCGATCAGCGCAGGAAGGTATGCAACCGTGCCATTGAGACAGCGGTTGGTTGCGGCAGCCGTGATCGGCAAAAGCGCCTGCTGGTTGCACTGAATGGTCGCAGCATAGCGCAGGGAGGCCACGAAGATCGCGAGGCCCGCTACCACAAGCAGCCAGTTCAGTCCGACGAAGCGGCGCAAGACATAGGCGACATAGGCGAGCATGAAGATGCCGATCGGCGCGATGTCGGCGATGGAGGCCCACCGCGTGGCATAGGTGTGAAAGAGAAAGCTACCGACGCCGATGACACCGACCATGATCACGAGCACGGCTTCGCTCAACCCGCGGCTGGTGCGCGGCATGCGCATGTACTCGACGGCGGCCAGAAGTGCGGCGATGAGGAACGCGACGTTGGTTATGGCATTCAGCGGCTCGGCCCAAAACCCGGGGTCCTGTCCGCGCTCGCAATAATTGAAGATCTTATCGCTGAGGTCCATGGCGGCCCGTGCCCTCGTCCTCTTGCTACTTTTCGGCAGCTATCCTCAATTCTCGGCGCGGCGATCAATTCTCGGCACGGCGATCACTGGGCGGGAGCTGCGGCGCAGACTGCGACGGCATCTCGGCGGCGGCACGCCTCATGATCGAAAGCAGCTCGTCAGGGCTCTTGATATCAATGGTGTGCGGATACTCCGGGTCCTTGCCGTGGTATGCGGTCAGCACGTCGCCTTCGGAGTTCAGGAAGAGTGTGCGCGGCACGTAGGTGCCATCGGGTGAGAAGGCGCCATTGGCATCCGGGTCCTTGTCGACATCGACCAGGATCATGACGAAATTCTTCGACGCCTCGACGACACCTGCGTCCTTCCACACCTCGCGGTACTGTTTGCATGAGGTGCACCACGAGGCATGAAAGAGCATGACGACGGGACGGCCGGATCTCGAGCTTTCGCGGACGCCCGACGCGATGTCATGCCAGGCAATGGATGGTGCGTTCCAAAGCCTGGCAGCCTCGGGCTCGCGGGCGACGGCAGGTGAGCTGGGCTCGAGGATGCTGAGAAGTGCCACGAAGGCGAGAGTGGCAACGATTGCAAGGTCCCGGTGCATGGATGCTTTCTCCAGAGTTGCTCGCCGTTCTCTCGCGTCTACGAGACCAAAGCAAGATGGATTAGGGAGAATGGTGTACCGCGCGGAGCCCACAGCACTGCGCGCGAGCCTCACGAAAACGTCCTACGTGAACAGCACCGCGCGCGGAGATGGCGTTGGTTCTCAATCCTTGAAGACGATCCTGGCGGTGGTGCCGCTTTCACCCGACCAGGAAAGTTCGCCATTGAGCTGGCTCGCCAGGGAGCGAATGATGAGCATGCCGAGCGATGCGCCGTCGTTCGCCATGGCCTCCTCAGCAAGGCCGTTGCCATCATCTGCTATCAGAAGAACGTACGTTTCGCCTTCGTGGCTGAGAAGGACTTTGATGGTGCCTCGCGAACGGCCGGCAAAGCCGTGCTTCACCGAGTTCGTCACCACCTCGTTGATCAGTAGCGAGAGTGTGACGAGCCGCGAGAGTGCGAAGGTGACGGGTGGCACGTCGACCAAGAAGTCGATGTGCGCGGCACCCGCGGCCTCGAGGATATCGCTTCCCAGCGCCCTGAGATAATCGCTCAGAGGTGTCGTGATAATGCTTGGATCGTAAAGGCGGCGATGAACGCGCGCCATCGTTTCGAGACGCTTCTCCGCTTCCGAAAGAATGGCTTCGGCGCTCTCCTGATGCTTTGCCACCGCGCGGCGCTCGAGGCGCAACAGGCTCGCGACAAAGCTCATGTTGTTTGCCACGCGATGCTGTAACTCGCGGAAAAGTACGGCGACCCGGTCGCGCTCATCCGAGAGACTGTCGACCGCGTTGTTCAAGGCACTGATCACGGCCAGCTGAATCGCGGCCGTCACTAGGAAGAGAAGCATCATCAGATGGCCGGTCGGCCATTCGATGGCGAAAGAGTAGTGCGGCGGAAGAAAGAAGTAGGCGGCAGCGACGGCGCTCAAGATCGTGATGACGATGCCGACCTGAAGCCCGCCGATCAATGCCGATAGAAGGACACATGGCAGAAGAGTGATGAACGGCACGTCGTCGAGCAACGGGCTCATGGCGTAGCGCGCGGTAAAGGCGAGCCCAAAAATGCACAAGCCCGCGGCATAGCCGAGCCATGGATTAGTCCTGATCGGACGAGTTGCTTCTGCCAGCCGATAAGGCACTCACCGCTCCCTGAATGACGGCACTCTGGCTTTGGCTGCCTGGCTTAGCCCCTAATTAGGCCCCAACGAGCCAGCTACGAACATAGAAAACTTAATTCCGACAACGCGCCTCTACAATGAACTTTGTTATCACGCTCAATCATTTATCCGCGGCTTCCGACATCTCATCTGCGTGCCAGCCGAACAATTTCCAGGCCCCCCTTGACGGCGGCCAAGCGCCAATCCATCTATGTTAATGTGATGAACATTCACATGAGGATGGAGTACGATGACTGACATGGTCATGAAGCTGGACGACATCGGCAGGCCCGCGTGGATTGCCCTCATGGTCGTGAGCTTTATCGTGTTCTGGCCGATCGGCCTCGCAGTACTGGCTTTTCTTCTTTGGAGTGGACGAATGGGATGCGGATGGAGCGGCGACCGGAGTCGCTGGCAGCAGCGTATGGCAGAAAAGTGGGACCGTAAGATGGAGCGCTATGGCCACGGTTTCGGCTCCGGCAGCTTTGCCTCGGCTACAAGTGGAAACCGGGCGTTCGACGAATATCGCGAGGAGACCTTGAAGCGCCTCGAAGAGGAGCAGCGCGAGTTTCGCGCCTTCCTCGAGCGGCTGCGCATGGCGAAGGATCGCTCGGAATTCGATCAGTTCATGACGGAGCGACGGAATAAGCCCACGGGCGGCGCGACCTCCGGCGAGACGCCACAGCCGCAATCGTAATGAACCTGAAGCCGGCCCGAAAAAGGGCCGGCTTTTTTTTCGCCGAGATCAGCCGGCGGCCTTGACGTCGGCGCGGGCGGCGCAATCGAGGGAGTGAAATTCCGCGTCCGAAAGGCGAATGCCGGCTGCTGCTGTGTTCTCCTCGAGATGTCGGACCTTGCCGGTACCCGGGATCGGCAGCATCACCGGACTGCGCTTCAAGAGCCACGCCAGGGCGATTTGGCCGGGCGTGGCGCCTGTGCTGCGGGCCAGGCTGTCCAGCACCGCGCCTGGGCGCGCGAGGGAGCCGGCCGCGAGCGGGAACCACGGGATGAAGCCGATGCCGCGCTCCTCGCAATAGTCGAGCACGGGTTCGCTCGAGCGATTGGCGAGGTTGTAGAGGTTCTGCACCGTCACCACGGGAAAGTACCTTTCCGCGGCCTTGATATCGTCGACGGACACCTCGCTCAGGCCGATGTGGCGGATCAAGCCTTCGGACTGCATCGTCTGCAGCGTCTCGAACTGCGCCTCGCGCGGGATCTTTGGATCGATGCGATGCAACTGCCAGAGGTCGATGCGCTCGACGCCGAGGATGCCGAGGCTGCTCTCGACGCATTCGCGCAAAAACTCCGCGCTGCCGTTCGCGACCCACCTATCTGGGCCTGGCCGCTCGAGACCACCCTTGGTCGCGATTACCCGCCCGACATAGGGATAGAGCGTCTCGCGTATGAGCCGTTCGCTCACGAGCGGACCGTAGGCATGGGCCGTGTCGATGAAGTTTATGCCGAGCTCAGGGACGCGGCGGAGCACGCGTGTTGCTTCCTCGCGATCCGCTGGCTCGCCCATGATGCCTTGGCCGGTGATGCGCATGGCGCCGAAGCCGAGCCGATTTACGGTCATGTCGCCGATCACAAATTGACCCGAGGCGGCGGCGTTCGGTTGTTGAGCATTCATTGATCTCAGCCTCAATTGTGTCTCGAGCGGTAACGCGGAGAGCCGGGGGCAGTGCCAAATGTAAATAAGCCAATAACAACTGGTCAAAAAGGCGATAGAGCGCGCCTTACTTGCACGTGCACACCTTCAGACCACAACTAAAGTCGTAAGATATTTCAACAAAACTCTGATCCAAATAGGCAAACGCCTAGTGCCGCAGAAACATCGCGGTAAGCAATCTCAGCTAACGTGCGTGTTTACCCCATATCCATACCCCCGCACGAGGTATGTTCCGTATTAGTTGGCCCGAGAGCGATGACGACGACGCAACCATCGAAATTTGCCTCGCCATCAAGAGCACAGGCGACTTGCAAGCTCGTCGCGTCGATCGCCGCTCTGGTGTTCGTCTCAGAGTTCACGATCATGGCCGTCCTGGACGTTGCTAACCTCACGCCTCAGGCGCTCTTGATTGGTCTCATCGACGCAACACTTCTCACCGTTATTTCAGCGCCAATCGTCTACCTCGCCGTCGTACGGCCCTTTGTGGAAAAGGCGCAAGCAGCCGAGCTCGCACTGGCGCGGACACTCGAGGAAAGGGAGCGGGATGCACGCGAATTGTCAGCCGCATTGGCGCAGCAGAGTGCCCACAAAATGGTGCTCGACCGTCACGCCATCGTCAGCGAAACAAATCTCGAAGGGCGCATTACATACGTCAATGACGCGTTCCTGCGCACAACCGGCTACGAGATGCATGAGCTCATCGGCGAGAACTACAGAATAGTCAACTCGGGTTTGCACTCGCCTCAGTTCTGGCGCGAGATGTACGACACGATGGCGGCTGGCAACGTCTGGCAGGGTGAGGTCTGCAACAGGCG
Organism: Hyphomicrobium sp.; assembly: GCA_041659825.1. Taxonomy (GTDB): domain Bacteria; phylum Pseudomonadota; class Alphaproteobacteria; order Rhizobiales; family Hyphomicrobiaceae; genus Hyphomicrobium_C. The sequence goes on along the minus strand of JBAZXL010000045.1, from coordinate 10,530 downwards.
TAAGGATGGCTCGCTGTATTGGGTACAGGCCACCAATTCGGCAATCAGGGATGAGCTTGGCCGCATCATCGGCTATGTCAGCGTCCGCCTCGACATCACGCAGGCGAAGGTGCGCGAGCAAACGCTAGAGGGCGCCCAGGAGCAGCTCTTGCAGGCAACCGCCAAGGCCGAGGCCGCCAGCGAGGCTAAAACAACCTTCCTGTCCACCATGAGCCATGAGATGCGCACGCCGTTGAATGGTGTTCTCGGTGCACTCGACCTTTTGAGCGAGACCGGCCTCGACGAGAAGCAGAAGGAACTCGTCAATATTGCGCACGAGAGCAGCGACGCGCTGCTCGTCCATATCAACGACGTGCTCGATTTCTCCAAGATGGAGGCGGGTAAGCTCGACCTCGTCTCAGAGCCGTTCGAACTCGCGAGACTCGCGACCTCGGTTCTGCACATCGTGGCGCCGCAGGCCGAGCATCGCAATAACCGGCTCATAAGCGAGCTCAATGGAGAGTTGCCCACAAAACTCGACGGCGATCGCATCCGCGTGCGCCAGGTGCTCCTGAACCTCGTTTCGAACGCCAATAAATTCACGAAAAACGGCAACATCTCCGTGCGCGTCGACCGCGTCGGTGGGACCCGTGAGCGACCTGAAATCGAGATCGGCGTGAGCGATACCGGCATCGGCATTCCGGCACAGCGTCTCAAGGACCTGTTCCAGGAGTTCTCGATGGTGGACAGCTCCTATACGCGCAAGACCTCCGGCACGGGCCTCGGTCTTGCGATCTCGAAGCGCCTTATCGAATCGATGGGCGGAACAATCGGCGTCGAGAGCACGGAAGGCGTCGGCAGCCGCTTCTGGTTCCGCGTCGCGCTGCCGGGAATTTGGGGCGAGCGCTCACTCGAGGTGGTGCAATCGAGGGCAACCACAGGCCCTGTGCCGAAGCTTAGGATTCTGCTGGCCGACGACAACGTCACGAACCAGCTCGTCGCAAGCCGGATGCTCGCAAGCTCGGGGCATGACGTCGTAACTGTGAGCAACGGATTGGAGGCACTCGCGGCCGCCTCTTCGCAACGGTTCGACGTCCTTTTAACCGACATTTCCATGCCCGAGATGGACGGCATTGAGGCGACACGGCGAATTCGCCAGCTTCCCGAGCCGCTTTCGTCGATTCCGATCGTGGCGCTGACCGCGAATGCCATCTCTGGCGACCGCGAGCGCTTCCTTGCAGCCGGCATGAACGAGTACCTCACCAAGCCGCTGCGCCGCTCGGATATCGATCAATGTCTCGCCGGCATGTTCGGAGGAAAGACGGCTCTGGCACAGGACGCTTTGGCACCAGCCGCGGTCGCGGTCGATCACGCCTATCCGCTGCTCGATGCGAGCGAGCTCGAGCGGCTGGCGGCAGAGACCTCGCCCGAGGTCGTGCCCTCGGTGGTCGAGGAGTATTTGTCCGAGATGCAGCGCCGCCTCGCCGAAGTGCTGGCTGTCATGGGGAAAGCCGATGCCGAGGCACTGCAGAAGGTGACACATGCGATCGCGGGCGCAAGCGCCGGTACCGGCGCACGGCGCCTCAGGGAACATGCCAAACGCATTGAGCTTGACTGCATGGCGGAAAAGGCCGGGCAGGCGCTTGCGCTCGCTAAGGACTTACCGAGCCTGATGGAGGAAACGAGAAATGCGTTCCACGTCCATCTCTCCGGCAGCTCGTACGACCCAGCCGTAGCCAACAAACCCGCAGCCTGAACTCAAAAGGACCAAGAGGAAACACCATGGCCATCGTGATCGTCGACGACAGCACGACGAACCTCATTGTGTTGAGGAGCCTCAGCGCAAAAATCTACAAGGACGAGACCAAGGGGTTCACCGACTCGCAGGAGGCGGCCAGCTATCTCGCCGCCAACCCCGCCGACCTAATCGTGGTCGACTACTCGATGCCAGGTCTCAATGGCGTCGACTTCATTCGCGCCGTGCGCTCGAGCCCGCTGCACACGACGACACCGATCATCATGGTGACGAACTCCTCGGATCAGAGCGTTCGCCTGCAGGCGATGAGAGCCGGCGCGACGGACTTCCTCAATAAGCCCGTCGAAGCCATTGAATTCAAGTCGCGCGTGACAGAGCATCTGCTTCGTCACGACGCACAGCAGAAGGCTGCGGCGGTCGCAGCCGTCGCGGCGGTCGCCTAATACCGGCCGGACAAAGTCTTGACTCACTGGTCTGCGGTTTCCGGCCGGTATTCTCTTTAGCTTGCGCGCAGCCGTGCTGAAAGCATGCTTCCAGCATGACACACCAACCCTGCGCGCTGATACCAACCGCACTGCGTCAGCACTTCGTGCGGTTGGCATAACAGGCCCGAGACCTCGCGGTTAGCGAATGGCCTTGTCGAGGTTCAAAGCCGTGCCGAGGCCTTTTGCCATTTCGAGGCCGCGCGCGCCCGAGAGGTTTGCGCCGTCAAGATCGGCGCCGGTGAGGTCAGCGCCCGTGAGATTGGCGCCCGAGAGGTCGGCCTTCGAAAGATCCGCCTCGGTGAGGTCCGCACCAGAGAGATCGGCCCCTGTCATTCGCGAGAACCAGAGAACCGTGCGAACCATCTTCGCGCCGCGCAGAGTTGCACCTGAGAAGTCGCAGGACTTCAACACATTGCGCGCGAGCGTCGTGAGTGTGCCCTGGCCTGGCCGGATCTCGAGCGGCGAGAAATCAGCGTTCGAGAGATCGGCGCCGCGGAAATCGGAGCCAGATAGATCGGCCTGCACGCGAATGCCTGTAAGGTTCGCGCCCGCGAAATGCGGCGCGTCAAGAAGGTTGTTCGAAAGATCAGTGTATACCGTCGGCCGGTAGATCGTGGCATCCGCGAGATTGGCGCCTGAAAAGTCAGCACGGATCAGCACCGCGCGATCGAGGCGGGAATGCGAGAGATCTACGCCCTTGAGACTGGCCCCTGTGAAATCGGCGCCGTAGAGGTCGGCGCGCCTCAATGAGGCTTGCTTGAAGTCGAGACCGGAAAGGTCGAGATAGGTTAGGTCGCGGCCTGTGTAATCCAGCTTCTCGCCAGGCTTGGCCTTGAATAGGGCCTGGGTAATTTCGCGTGCGGTGTAGTCGGCATCGGGCGCTACGTTCTCGGTCGCCTCCGGCGCCACGTTCTCGGTCGCCTCCGGCGCCACGTTCTCGGTCGCGTCCGCAGCAAGCGCCGGGGGCGCTGAGAAAACCGCGAGCACGAGAAGGTAAGTGCGAAGCGATCTCATCTTGCGGACCCGTTTCTACCCAAGCTTAGATTTGGCCAAGCTGAAATTTGGCCAAGCTCAGACTTGGGAATTATTCCCGCTTCGCCGCAAAAGTTCAACCGGCTACGTCGATTTGTCCGTCGTGGATTGCTTGTCGTTCGGGTGGGAGCGGGCCGAGGCCGCCGCCGGTCGGCGTGACGATGACGACGGCGTCGCCGGGCTCGAGGTGTGTTTCGGCTGAGCCGGGTAGTCTCTCTGTGCGGCCATTGCGGCGGCGCACGCTATTCTCACCAAGGCGGCCGGCCTCTCCGCCGAGCAAGCCGAACGGCCGGAGCTTGCGATAGCCTGAGAGAATGGCGCACGTCATCGGCGCGAGGAATCTTATGACCCGCCGCACGCCGTCGCCGCTCGACCACCTGCCTTTGCCACCGGAGCCGCGGCGGATCGAGAATTCTTCAAGGAGCACCGGGTAGCGCTGTTCAAGAATTTCTGGGTCGGTGAGGCGCGTATTCGTCATGTGCACTTGCACTGCGGCCGCGCCGTCGAAGCCATTGCCGTGCTTGTCGAAGCCGGCGGGCGCGCCGGAGCAGATCGTTTCGTAGTACTGAACCCGTGCATCGCCGAAGGTAAGATTGTTCATAGTCCCCTGCGATGACGACAACGCACCGAGCGCCGCGAAGAGCGCATTCGTCACGACCTGGCTCGTTTCGACGTTGCCGGCGGCGACGGCTGCAGGGTAGCGTGGCTTCAGAAGCGAGCCTTCGGGGATAACGATCTCAAGTGGACGCAGGCACCCAGCGTTCATCGGGATTGGCTCGTCGACCAGGACGCGGAAAGCATAAAGCACAGCGGCGCGCGTCACAGGCTCCGGCGCATTGACGTTTGTCGGCTGCTGCGGCGAGGTGCCGGCGAAGTCGACGCGGGCCGAGCGCCGCTCCCGATCTATGGTGATCGCAACCTCGACCGCCCAACCATCGTCGCTCTCGACGCGAAAACGACCGTCCTGCAGCTTGCCGATCAGGCGGCGAACGGCCTCCTCGGCATTGTCCTGCACGTGGGCCATGTAGGCCTCGACGACGTCGAGACCGAACTCAGCGATCAGCTTCTGCAGTTCTGCCGAACCGCGGGCATTGGCGGCAACCTGGGCTTTCAGGTCGGCAATGTTCTGCGCAGGATTGCGGGCCGGATATTTTGCGGTCGTGAGGAGCGCATGCACCTCCGCCTCTTGGAAGCGGCCGTTGTCGACGAGTACGGCGCAATCGATATAGACGCCCTCCTCGTCGATGGTGCGGGCGTTGGGGCTCATGGAGCCGGGCGCGATGCCGCCGACGTCCGCATGATGACCGCGGCTCGCCACGTAGAACAGGATGCGCATTGCCTCCGCATCGAATACCGGCGTGACGACCGTAATGTCGGGCAGGTGCGTTCCGCCGCCGTAGGGCGCGTTCAGCATGAAGACATCGCCCGGCTGCATGGCGTCGCGCTTCGCACGGATGACGCTCTTAACGGATGCGTCCATACTGCCGAGGTGCACCGGAACGTGCGGCGCGTTGGCAATGAGGTCTCCGCAGGCGTCGAAGAGCGCGCAAGAGAAATCGAGCCGCTCCTTGATGTTTACCGATTGCGCCGTGTTGCGGAGCGCTTCGCCCATCTGCTCGGCAATGCCGGTGAAGAGATGGTTGAAGACCTCGAGGAGGACGGGATCAGGCTTGGCGTGAGGACTACCTAGATTCATCGGTGCCGTGGCATTGGCGGCCGTGCAGGCTCCCTTGGCACGGGTGAGGACGAGATCGTTCCGGAGCGTCAGGGCGGCGGACCAGCCAGGCTCGACGACGACAGTCTGGTGCGGCTCGATGATGAGGGCCGGGCCGGTGCGTGTCACCCCGGGGGTGAACGAAGCACGCGTGAGGATGGGTGCCTCGTGCCACGCCTCGCGGGAAAAGAAGCGAGTGGTTAGCTCGGCACCCGATATTGGGGGTTCCTCGCCTCCTTTGCCGCCTCCCGTGCTTCCCTCCGCCCGGGTTGGGGGGAAAGTGGAGGCCTCGCCGCCGCCCTGGGCTTCGACCTCGAGGTGGGCGACGAAGATCCTTTTCTCCGGCGAAATGAACCCGAAGCGGCGAAGGTGCGCGGCCGCAAAATCGCGGCGCATGGGGCCGGGCTCGGAAAGGGCGACGGGAAGCGCCGTATCGGTTCCCTCGTAACGGAGATGCAGCGTGCTCGTAATCGCGATGTCGTCGTGCTCGACGCCTTGGTCGAGCAGCTCCTCGGTTGCGTCGTTGCCGAGGCGCCAGGCGCCGTCCTCGATCGTCCGCATCGTCTCGGCCGCAAGCGGAGCCTCTATCGAGAGCTCGCGGCTTGCCCGCACATGCGCAAGACCGATGCCATAAGCCGACAGCAAGCCGGAAAGCGGATGGATCAATATCGTCGCCATACCGAGCGTATCGGCGATGAGGCAGGCATGCTGGCCGCCAGCCGAGCCGAAGCAGCTCAACGCATAGCGCGTGACGTCGTAGCCGCGCTCGACGGAGATCCTCTTGATGGCGTTGGCCATACTCTCGACCGCAATGCGTATGAAGCCATCGGCAACGGCCTCGGCGGCGCGGCCGTCGCCGAGGCGGGAGGCGATGTCGCGGAATGCCTCCGTGACGGGGGCAGGGTCGATGCTGTCGCGCACATCGGGGCCGAAGATTGCCGGAAAGAACTCCGGCTTGAGCTTGCCGACCATGACGTTGGCGTCCGTTACGGTGAGCGGGCCACCGCGGCGATAGCACATGGGGCCGGGACTCGAGCCTGCGCTCTCGGGGCCCGCGCGGAAGCGCATGCCGTCGTAGCTAAGGATCGAGCCGCCGCCGGCCGCGACCGTGTGAATGCTCAGCATCGGCACGCGCAGCCGCACGCCTGCGACCTCCGTCTCGAACGAGCGCTCGTAGACACCGGCGAAATGCGAAACGTCGGTCGACGTGCCGCCCATGTCGAAGCCGATGACGCGCGAGAAACCCGCGGCACGGGCCGTCTCGGCCATGCCGACAACGCCACCGGCGGGGCCTGAGAGAATGGCGTCGCGGCCGTGGAAAAGGTGCGCCGACTTGAGGCCGCCAGACGAGGCCATGAATTGGAGGCCATGCTCCGGATACGCCCCCTCCCCGTTCGAGGGCGATGGGGGAGAAGGAGACGTGAGTGCAGTGGAGACGCGATCGATGTAGCGGCGGAGGACGGGAGAGAGATAGGCGTCGGCCACAGTTGTATCGCCGCGGCCAACGATCTTGATGAGGGGCGAGACCTCGTGACTGACGGAGACCTGGGTGAAACCGAGCGCGCGAGCGAGCGCGGCCGCTTGCCGCTCGTGCTCCGGATAGGCGTAGGCGTGCATGAAGACGATTGCGACACACTCGAGGCCCCTTCGGCGAGCGGCCGCAAGGTCGCTTTCGAGGCGGGCAAGGTCGAGCGGGCGCTCGATAGTGCCGTCGGCGCGGACACGCTCATCGGCACCGACGACAGCTCTGTACAGCATTTCGGGCTTCACGATGCGGCGGGCGAAGATGGCGGGACGCGCCTGAGTGCCGATTTCGAGCTGATCCTCGAGACCTTTGGTGATGACGAGCAGCGTCGGCTCGCCCTTGCGCTCGAGGAGGGCGTTGGTCGCAACCGTGGTGCCCATCTTGATGGCGGCGATGCGGCCGGCCGGAATTGGCTCGCTCTTTTCGAGGCCGAGAAATTCGCGAATGCCGGCGAGCGCAGCGTCCTCGTAGCGGTGGGGCGCCTCGGACAGCAACTTCCTTGCCTCGATGCGGCCATCCGGGCGTCGGGCCACGATATCGGTGAAGGTGCCGCCGCGGTCGATCCAAAAGCGCCATTTTTCGTTGGTTGCCGGCATGATTTGCACCGCGATCGGGAGAGAAAGCCCAACTGTCGCTACCGAGCCGTGGACGGGACGTCAACGGGCGAGGCTTCGCAATCGTCGCATCGGACTTCATCGCGCCACCCAAAGCAGCTAAGGAAGTCTTCGGACATTCGGAGAGAGCGTCGCTTTAATGGACCAAGTCAAACGCTCCGGCTGGCGCGAGGCGCTCGCCACCTTCCTCGACGGCTTCAGCCTGGGCTACCTCGTCCGGCCGCGGCGAGCGTCTGAGAGCGCGGCCTTCACGACGGCGTTTGTCTCACTTGCGGCCAAGATGGCGAAGGCGGACGGCGTGGCCGTGCTTGCAGAGGAGCAGGCGTTCAAGCGGTTTCTGGAAGCGGGCTCTGACGACTGCGCCAATATCCGCCGACTGTGGACGCTCGCGAAGCAGGATACGGCCGGCTACGAGCTTTATGCGGAGCGCATCGGCCGGCTCCTTGCCGATGAGCCGGACGTCAAGGTGAACGTGCTCGAATGCCTTTATTGCGTCGCATGCTCGGACGGCGTTCTGCACGCGGCTGAAGATGAATTCCTGGCCGTTGTGGCGGAGAAGTTCGGCATTGGCGGACCAAAGCTTCGCTCTATCCGCGCCATGTTCGTGCGGGATTTGGAAAGCCCCTATGAGATCCTCGGCGTTGCGCCCAACTCGTCCGCCGCGGAGATCAAATCACGCTACCGGCAGCTTGCGCAGCAGCTCCATCCGGACAAGCTGATGGCCCAGGGCTTGGACGCCGCGCTCGTCAAGGCCGCAAACGCCAAGCTCGCAGCGGTCAACGCCGCCTACGATGCCATTCTCTCCGAGCGGGCCAGCGGAGGCGTTGCATGATCACGCAGGCGATGATTACACAGCCCGATAGCCCGCTCGTGCTTGAGCTTCATCCTTCGCCGAACATCGAGCCAAGGTTTTTCGGCCTCGAGCCGTCCATCGTGATCCTGCATTACACCGGCCTCGAGACGGTGGAGAGGGCGCTCGACGTACTGTCGCGCCCTGACTGCAAGGTGTCGTGCCACTACGTCGTCGATACCGACGGGCGCATCATTCAGATGGTGACGGAGGAGGCGCGGGCGTGGCACGCTGGTGTCTCGTTCTGGCAAGGGGTTGGGGACATCAACTCAGCCTCGATCGGCATAGAAATCCAGAACCCCGGACATGCTCACGGCTATCCCGAGTTTCCTCGAGTGCAGATGCACGCCGTCGCCGCGCTGGCGAAGGACATCATTGGCCGGCACGGCATCCGGCCCGAGTGCGTGCTCGCTCATTCCGACATCGCGCCGGGGCGCAAGATCGATCCGGGGGAAAAGTTCGATTGGGCTTGGCTCGCGGGGCGCGGGGTCGGCCATTGGGTGGCGCCCTCTCCTCTGGATCCAGACGATGCCGGGCTCGGCCTCGGAGCGACGGGCGCAAGCGTTCTTGCGGTGCAGCATCTTCTTGCTGGCTACGGCTATAAAATTGAAAAAAACGGGGTATTCGATGAAGCGACGCAGACCGTCGTGCGGGCGTTTCAGTTGCATTTCCGACCCGCACGGTGCGACGGGCAGCTCGACCGCTCAACCCTGGACACCTTGACCCGGCTTGCCGGCGCGCTCGCCTAAATGATGGCCGCTTTCATAATTAATGCAGACGATTGTCGCCATTGCCTCAACCAAACTTCCGCGCCTTTGCCTGTACGTTAGGATGCGGCGGTTGTGTCGCGGTGCGAGCACTGGCCTCGAGGCTGCTCTCCGTAGCATTGTGGCAACCGCACCGATCGAGACGCCCACACGCTTAAGGCACTCAACACTCAGAACCGTTGCACACGCAAGACACTCTCAGGTCAAGACACTGGCACGTCAAGACACTGGCACGTCAAGACACTGGCACGCAGAGGAACCGACAATGAAGATCGTCATCGCCCCGGACTCCTTCAAGGAGAGCCTGTCCTCCTCGGAGGTGGCGAGCGAATTGGAAGCGGGACTGCGGCGCGTTTGGCCGAATGCCGAGTACGTCAAGGTGCCGATGGCCGATGGCGGCGAGGGCACGGTGCAAGCACTCGTGGATGCGACGGGCGGCGAGTTCGTAAGGCGCGAAGTAACAGGCCCGCTCGGCGCTCCGGTGGTCGCCTCGTATGGCCTTCTCGGCGGTGGCCAGACGGCCGTTATCGAAATGGCCGAGGCTTCCGGCTTGCCGCTGGTGCCGAGAGGCGAGCGCGATCCGTTGCGGGCGTCGACTTACGGCACGGGTGAGCTCGTGCTCGACGCGATTGGCCGGGGCGTCAAGGAGATCATCGTCGGGCTCGGCGGCTCGGCAACGAACGATGGTGGAGCGGGTTTTGCGCAGGCGCTCGGCGTGCGCTTTCTGGGCGCCGACGGCGTGCCGATCCTCGAGCCGCTCGGCGGCGGGCGCTTGGCCGAGATCGTCTCGATCGACGCCAGCGGGATCAACGCCGGCCTCAGCGGCATCAAAATCAGCGTGGCGAGTGACGTCACCAATCCACTCACGGGCCCGAGCGGCGCGTCCGCCGTCTATGGCCCGCAAAAGGGTGCAACGCCGGAAATGGTGCAGAGCCTCGACAGCAATCTCGGTCACCTTGCCCTCCTCGTGAAGCGCGACCTCGGCCGCGACGTGTCGGAAATGCCGGGCGCAGGAGCTGGCGGCGGGCTCGGCTGGGCTTTACTCGCCTTCACGAACGCGACGGTGAAGCGCGGCATCGAAATTGTCGTCGAGGCGACGGGTCTCGACCGGCACATGAAGGGCGCCGACCTTGCCGTGACCGGCGAGGGTCGCGTCGATTTCCAGACTGCGTTCGGCAAAACGCCCTCGGGTGTGGCCGCCTCGGCGCGACGTGCGGGCGTTCCTGTGGTTGCGATCGGCGGAGGGCTTTCGGAAGACGCCAAGGGCGTATTCCAACATGGTATCGACGGGCTCGAGGCGTGTACTGCCAATCCCATGTCGCTGGAAAAGGCGCTCTCGAACGCGCGGCAATATCTGCAGGATGCTGCCGAGCGCGTGGCCCGATTGATCGTCGTTGGCCAGCGCATGGCGGCGGCGAATGCGGAGGCCGAGGCTTTCGAGCGCGGCATGCCGCTCTACATCAACAAGCCCGTGCGCCATCCCGTGCGCGTGAAGCACGTGCGTGGGCTAACACGCGAGGCGGTGCGCCTGATGCGCCGTCGCCAGATGAGGGCGGGGGAGTAGCGGGCTACGACAAATGCGACGGAGCAACCAGTAATACCAACCGCACGAAGTGCTGACGCAGTGCGGTTGGTATCAGCGCGCAGGGTTGGTGTGGCGGCTGCGCGCAAGCTAAAGAGAAGGCTCTGTTTGGTCTTGATGTTGCTGTCTCCTGTTTGCGGTGATTCGCGAGCGGGGAGGCGGCGATGGAAGAGGCGGAGTTTCACGAGCTTGTGGCGCAACTCGGTGGGCTGTCCGAGGTTCAGCG
>JBAZXL010000044.1:0-32734 GCA_041659825.1 Hyphomicrobium sp. | reverse complement strand
AGATGTCTTGAATGCGGGCGCGGGCGGCAATTTGCTGGATGGTGGCGCCGGCGACGACAGGCTGAGCAGCGGCGATGGCGACGACCAACTGTTCGGCGGCGATGGCAATGACATATTGAGCGCAGGGGGCGGCCATAACACGCTGGATGGCGGTGCTGGAGATGACAGGCTGAGCAGCGGCGATGGCGACGACCAACTGTTCGGCGGCGATGGCAATGACATATTGAGCGCGGGCGGCGGCCATAACACGCTGGATGGCGGTGCTGGAGACGACAGCTTTAGCAGTGGAGACGGCGGCGACCAACTGTTCGCAGGCGATGGCAATGACACGTTGAGCAGCGGCGATGGCGATGACCAACTGTCCGGAGGCTCCGGTGATGATGTCTTGGATGCGGGCGGTGGTAGCGACGAGCTCTATGGCAATGACGGCAACGACACCCTGAAGGGGGGTGCAGGGAACGATACGCTTTCGGGAGGAGCCGACGCCGATACCCTTTTGGGTGGGGCGGAAGACGATACCCTCTATGGGGAGGCCGGCGACGATAACCTCATTGGAGGCTCCGGGCATGGTGTGCTGGATGGGGGGGATGGTGACGACAGTCTGACGGGCGGTGATCAGGACGACGAACTGCATGGCGGGGCAGGTGCCGATACCCTGGTCGGCCGCGATGGCGTGAACCTCTATGTCGGGGGCGCGGGCGACGATAAGATCTTCCTCGGTAACGGCACAGATACGTTTCAGGTGAGCTCGACGTCTGGCAAGGACGCGGTTTGGGGCCTGTTGGCCAACGACACAATCCAGTTTACGGATATCAACCAGAGCGCCTTGACGCTCGATCTGCACCATGGAGTGACCGGCACAATTACCTGGGGCTCCAACTCGATCACGCTCAAGAATTATTCGGATGATGCCACGCTGTTGTTTGCTGACGGTACAGCGGTCAAGGTGAAGTCATACGAACCGAATGACGGCTTGGTGCCGGGTGATTTTGATTGGCTCGCGGTCTATGACACAAGCATTATCGGCGATAAGACCAAATTGGGCACTTACACGGGCACTCCGTACGACGATCAGCTTTATGGCGGACCCATCGCCCCGACGGAGCCGGCCTATTGGTATGTCGTCGGGCGCGAAGGTGACGATCGCCTCGCAGGTGGCGCCTCGGGCGCCGTCCTCGACGGCGGTGCGGGCGACGATAAGCTTCTCGCGGGCAATGGCATCGCGGTAATCAGGGGCTCCTACCGCGACGACGGCAATAACACGCTAGTCATGCCGTCGGGAATTTTCCCGGACATGTTGGTTTTCTATCGTATCGCCAATCCCTTGCAGTCGTCGTACGGTCCGCTGGTCCGCCCGTCTGCTGATCCTTCGCTGACGGGCCTGGAGACCTTCCTGCAACGAGCAAATAAATCCATCACTTCGCTCTACCTTGCCGATCAATACTGGAGTGATCCCTACCGGTCCGAATACGGCGCCCATCCCTCATTCGACACCCTTCGAATCCAAACTCTCGATGGCAAACTCACCACTGATATCGTTGGCTATTTTTCCGCTGGAGCGTCGAAGCCCAGCATAACAAATATTCAATTCACCTCCTTGTTCGACGACAATGGCAATCCTCTAAGCGTCTCCTTCAGCGAGCTTGTAAAAGAAAAGAGCGTGTTGGTTTCGAGCGCTGACTATACGGTCAAATCGCAGTTTTTCTTCAATCAAGGCGCCTCCAACAACAACCTGATCGATGAGTTGTTTGACTTACAGGGCCAGCGGTCCGCCAAAATCGGCAGCGAGAAAGGAGAGTATATCGAGGGACGCGTTGCCTATCGGATTGGATATGATGGCTATAGACAACTTTACAACGCGTCGGCGCCCGTCTTTGTGTCTGCGTCTACTTATTTTGACGGGTGGAAGAGAGAGGACACGACAGAGCGCACAATTAGCCAGGCCACTTGGTCACGGGAAGATACGATAACGAGCGTGCAGTTCTTGGGAAAAACATGGGATCCCGGTCTATTCAAATCTGACGGTGGCTCGTATGGGGATCAGTCGCCTGCGGGCTACATATATGCACTTGGCCTTCCAGATGTATTACTAGGCTCTGGTGGCGATGACACGATATGGGGCGGCGGCGCCTTTCTTGATCGCGTGCGGTTACACGACGGAAGCTATGCCCGTGGCAGCCGCGAGTTATTGGCTGGTTCATGGTACGATAATCAGTCTAACTTCTACTACAATATCGGAACGTTATTGCGGGACACGACGGCTGATGCCCTGCCTGATGCCGGCGTCTATTCCGATTGGTCTTCGTTGGACTTTAGCCAGGATCCATATGGGCCGTCCTATCTTGCCAGTTTACGCGATCGAGTAAACGGCGGAGATGGAAACGACACGTACCTCTACAAGAGAGGGGATGGCGGGCTTACCATCATGGCCATTCCGGGCATTCCCTCCATGGGAGCTCAAGGAAACGACACGTTAGTGTTGAGTGGCTACACCAGCGATAGCGTGACTATCCAAGCCAATTATAGCGACGGAAGCTTACGCATCACTGGGATTGCGAATTCCGAAACCAGCGACGTCGATATCGTCGTCGAAGGCGGATCGGATGGAGAACTACAGGTTGACAATGTCGTTTTTTCAGATCGAACGATTGCGGTTCGCGACCTATTGAATCAAGTCTATGCCCAGACTGCAAATGGACCGATACATGCCATCCCGGAATTAGCGCCGCGGCCTATCGATTATCAGTTTTCGAGGGACTTGCGAACGGGTATCGATCCGGCGCATATTTTGAATGGGACGGTTGACATCGATATTATTAGCGTAGCCGAAGGTTCTCTGGCTCTCGGAGAAGAGGGGCTCGATACTTACGTCGTGGATCCGCAAGCGATCACATTCGCGGTTGTCGCTTTAGACCGAGGGGATAGAATCAACACACCCCAAAATGTTAGTACGGTGGGTTTCATAAATCGTTATTCGACTGGCGTGTCATTGCCGTTTGAAACCATGACGTTTGGTTACCTTGGAACCCCTGCGTCAGAAGGCGGGATGTATTCACTCGCCGATTGGGTGCCTCTTTCGGCCAGTAACGACCAGGTAACCGATATTCTTCTCACTTGGACGACGATAGACACTTCGGGCAAGTTCTCCGAACACAATCTCGTGTTGGCAGATGCTATAGATCCCTGGGGATATGCGCGCGATCCGAGAGTAGAGCTGACGCTTAGCCGATACCGAAGGTGGAACGACCAAAGATTCGAAATGCTCGGCACGATGGGAGATGATTATCTCTTTCGGAGTGATGGCACGGAAACACTTTACGGCCTCGCAGGCAATGATACCATTCTGGGCGACGTGTGGAGCAATCAGTACGATCCATATTCGGGTCAAGTGACACCTGTCGTTTACTCTACATTCAATCGATTCTACGGCGGCGGTGGCAACGATCTGCTCGACGGCGGCGGCTATGATGATTGGCTTGATGGTGGACCGGGCGACGACACCCTCCTCGGCGGAAGCGATAGCGACACCCTTGTCGGCGGCAGCGGCCAGGACGTGCTGAAGGGCGGCAGCGGGAATGACATCTATATTCTCTCGGGACAGGATACTCTGAGTGAAGTCGTTGAGCTTGCCGGCGAGGGCACAGATTTGGTTGAAGCCGATAACGATATCGATCTGCGCGATGCTCCGAATATTGAGAACGGTACTCTCGCCGGCGATCAGCGGCGCGTGCTGATCGGCACTGACAGCAATAATGAATTGCATGGCAACGGTGCAGGCAGCCGCCTTGTGGGCCTCGGCGGCGATGATATCTACGTCGTTACGGGCCCTGATGATATTATTGAGGCAGATGGCGGGGGCCTCGATACGGTTGTGACCTCGCTCGGCATTCTGCAGCTTGCGACTAATGTCGAGGACCTCATTTCCAGCGGGGTAGACTTGCGCCTTGCAGGAAATGAGCTGGACAACCGCGTCGTCGGCGACGCTGGAAACAACATCATTAACGGCGAAGGCGGGGCGGACATTCTCCAGGGCGGTGCGGGAGACGATCGTCTGTACGGTGGAGCGGGCAATGACACCCTTGATGGCGGCACGGGCGCCGACACCCTCGACGGAGGCGCGGGCGACGATCGCCTCATCGGCGGCGGCGGAGCGGATATCTACATCGTGGGTATTGGGTCCGGGCAGGACAATGTTGCGAACGGCTACGCGAGCGAGAACAGCGTTGCGGGTGAGCTGCTCCTCGGAAATGGTATTGCAGAAACGAGCCTCTGGCTCGATCGCGTCACAAGGTCCGGCGCCATCTCGTCCACGGGCGAGGATCTACGAGTCTCCATTCTGGGGTCGAGCGATCAAGTAACGATCGCCGACTGGTTCACGAGCGACGCGAGTTACGCGCAGTTGAGCGAAATCGAGCTTGCCGATAGCGGTCTGGTTCTGACTAACAGCGACGTTGCCAGTCTCGTGCAGGCGATGGCGCTCTATTCTAGCGGCCACGCTGGCTTCGATCCGGCGACTTCGGGCTTGAGGCAGGCTCCCGACGATCCCGTTTTGCGCAGCGCCATAGCGGCGGCTTGGCATCAGCCTGCGACTTTGTAGTGGGCCGTACGTGATTTATTGGTAGGATTGGAATGTCGTCAATCTTCTATTTCCCTTCACGATCAAGGGGCGAGGAACTCGACAGGAAGCTCGACATTAAGCCGGCTCGGAAGACTTGCGGGAATAGGCGGCAACGGTTGAGCACGCCGGATAGTATCTATGGCCTCATTATCTAGGACGGCTTGCCCAGAGCCCGATTTCAGCCATAGCTCCTCCACGGCGCCATCGCGGCGTAGTCTAAAAAGCACGCGTGCGGTCCCTCTAAGACGCTCCCGCCGTGCAGCAGGCGGATAGCGGCGGAATCGGCCGATATGAGAGAGCAATTCGCTCTGATATTTGACGGCGACGCTATTTGATGCCCGCCTATTGTCGTTGCCGTCAGGTGGTGCGTCTGCGTTCCCCTCAGGCTTGTACAGTCGCTTCTCCCTAAGTGATGTTTGAGGGGACACAGCGGCCATGGTGTGCCGTACCGCGCTGATTTCCTCATCGCTCGGGCGCATGTGGGTCGGCTCGTCCCACAACGGTGATTGTTCGGAAGCCGTTGGACGAGAGGCTTGCTCCGACACTGTGCTGCGCGCCTCATCGGCTTTGGGCACGACCTCATGCAGAGAGCTGCTGATCAGGTTCTCCTGCGCACTCTCATTGGACGGGGTCGATATTGCACTGGACGGCACCACCTGAACCCGCATCGTGGAACTCTCATGGGAAGAGGCTGTTTCCACTGGCAGTTGCCGGATCCAAAAGACGCCACCGGCCAAGATGATCGACAGCACGACAGGCACGAACAGATAGCGCGCAAACTCTCCCTGGGCCCTTGCCATCTCCTTATCTGGGCTGTAGCTCATGTGGCTCCATGGATCAGGGTCTGGGATCGGTCCTGAGGATCGCTCAATTCATCTTACTACAACGATCTCGCGACGATCATGACGCGAATAGGCTGCGGCGTGTTGGCAGGTGTCGCCTCGCTTATTGCAAGACCTTGCAATGTACTGGATATGGCGACGTCGCGTTCGTGATCTCCTGTGGAACGCAGGAGTTCGGCTTTTTCGATTGTTCTGGAGCCATCGATCCAAATCTTCAATTCTACTCTGTAGTCGGCTCCGCGCAGGCGCCCATTCTTCTGCAAAGCCGTCTGAATGTCGGTTTGTATGGCGTTGGTGAAGCTCTCGAGCCGCCTGGCATCTGCCGCAACCTCGGTAACTTGCAAGGTACCGAGCGCAAGATCTGCACCGGCGAGTGGATGCGGTGGCGGAACTGAGGTCTCGTCGCGTGAGGGAGGGGCAATCGTTATGGCATTGGCGCTGGTAAAGCGTGCCACGAGGTCCGTGCCGGAAAGGAGGAGCTGGAGGGCTGCCTCGCGAGTGAAGGTGCCTCTGACGGGTTTCGACATGTATCCAATTGCCGCGTAGCTCTCGTACAGAATCTGAACACTGGCCGTGTTGCAGTACGCTTGCAGCGCCGTAGCCAGTGGCTGGCTCGGAATGTCGAATGCCACGTCATCCTGTTGAAAATTCGTAGCGGCTTGATCTGCCGCCCAGACGACCGATTTCAGAGACATGTTTGCAAGCAGACATCCGAACATAAACAGCAGTCCAATGGTCTCGAACACCAATTTAGGTTTGGGAATAGGCGTGTACCGCTCCGCCATGATTGCTGCTCGTCCGCTATGCTTCGTCATGCTCGCTACAACGCTCCGGTAACTGGTGACTTAAGCGAATTCAAGCCTCGCCGCGGGTAAAGCAACGATCCCATGCTCAATGGTCGAAGCGCATCTCCTTCGAGCCATCGCGAAATGTCAAGGTCGGTGACGAGGCTTCTGGGGAGGCGTTTCTCGGCTTCGGCCTCTGCTCGCAAGCCACTAATACCGGCCGGACAAAGTCTTGACTCACTGGTCTGCGGTTTCCGGCCGGTATTCTCTTTAGCTTGCGCGCAGCCGCCTCACCAACCCTGCGCGACCAACCGCACTGCGTCAGCACTTCGTGCGGTTGGTATAAAATCGCTTCAGATGACCGTCGTTTTTCGCGAGCAGGCGCTCAAGACGTGTCGTGCTGTGTGCCACCCCCTGCCGAATGTCACAGATCCGTTGTCGTTAGATGATACTCAGCGCACGGTCACCCAACGTATCGCAAGATCATGATTTCAGGGTGGGGGGGGCGGTCGGGATTGACAAATTCCAATCGAGGTCTGTTACGTCATGTGCTTGCAGTCGATTATGACAATCTTGCGAAGCAATTGACGCGCAAGTTGGGCTCGTCGGACTTGGCAACCGAGGCACTGAATGAAACGTTCTTGCGCCTTGAGAACGTGTCGGAGGCAAAACCAGTTGGTAGCCCAAAAGGCTATCTTTTTCGCATTGCTGTCAATATCGCGACGGATCGGCGTCGCGAAGAGAACAGGCGTCTGAGTTCGCGTGAGGTCGACACGCTTCTTGAAATCGCTGACGAGTCGCCAGATCCAGCTCAGATCGCCGAAGCCCGATCGGAGGTGGAGGCGTTCAAGCAAGCGATAGCCGAGCTCCCGGATCGCCGACAGCGGATCGTGCTCGGGGTGCTCGTCGAAGGAACGTCGTCAACTGAGCTCGCAGCACGGTTCGGCGTGAGTGTGCGAACCGTTGAGATCGAGGTGAAGCGGGCTCTCGAACACGGCGCCCTTCGCCTTAAGCGAAAATTGACGCAGAGATTCGGTCCTCGACCGCGTAAACCGTCTAAGGCATAGAGGCAGCCCGCGTTCGTGTTCATCGCATCGGGAAGTTGGCGCTAAACTCGCGAATCGCGTCGTGGGGCGAGGGGAAATGCCGTGCTGGCTAGCAAAACACTTCAGATCTGTGCGGAAGGTCAGATCTGTGCGAAAGGAGAGACGCGGTCTCTCCGTCACCGGGCAGCTGCCAGCTCGAGCCGAGGTGCGAGATGAGGCCTGTGAGGGCGTGACTGAGCCTAGAAATACGTCGTCCGGTTTGCCGCCTCTCAGTCAGGAAGCGCTGGAGTGGGTCATCCGGCTGAAGCTCGGGGCGCCGACAGTCGCCGATGCCGAGGCGTTTCGCGTTTGGCGTGACCAAAGTCCTGAGCACGCCGCAGCGGCCAGAGAAGCTGCTCTCCTTTGGAAGACCGCTGCGATTGCGGCGCATGAGTTCAGTCAAGAGCGCCAGCATGAAAGCCGGACAAGCGGAGGATGGTCGGTGGGCCAGAGGCTTCCCAGCCGACGCATGGTCCTTGGGGCATCGCTTGCTGCGTCCGTGGTCGGCTACGCGGTTGTTCGACCCCCATTTGCGCTATGGCCTTCTCTTTCGGATCTGTCATCGGATTTCCGCACGGCAAAAGGGGAGAGACGAAAGGTCGATTTGGCGGCTGACATCTCGCTCGAGATGAACACGCATACGAGCATTGCGCTTCGTTCGACAAAGAACGAGCCGAGGATCGAACTCATATCAGGGGAAGCCGCGATCTCATCGCGGCGTCCCGCTTCCGCGCCATTCGTTGTCATAGCAGCCGGCGGGCAGATTTTTGCTGCGACAGCATGTTTCAATATGTGCTGTCTCGACGGCATGGTCTCAGCGACCTGCATCGAGGGCGAGGTTGACGTCAAGGCTGGAGAAAGATCCGTGCGGCTCCAAGCTGGCTTCCAAGTCGCCTATTCCGACAATCGACTAGGCGCGCCCATTGCCGCCGAAATTGAGCAAGCGATGGCTTGGCAAGCTGGCCTGCTGGTGTTCAACGATCGCCCGCTCGCCGACGTTATTCGCGAGGTTAACCGCTACCGGCCGGGCCGGATCATATTGATCAACTCTGCTCTCGGCGAGAGGCTCGTCAATGGAAGATTTCGCCTCGATCGGTTGGATGACGTCATCATTCAAATCAGGCAGCTATTCAGGCCAAGCATTCAGCATCTGCCCGGCGGCATCGTCTTGCTGAGCTAAGGCTTTTCTCCTTTTCGTTCGCCAGCCTCCTCCGGACCAACTTGACCGTCTGGGTATTGCACCAGCTGGGCGACGGGCGCGTCTCTGACTGCAAGATAATTGCGCTCCGTTGATCACCCGGTTGCGGCAATGTGTCGACCCCGGCGTTGTAAATCGATCACAGCCGCATCCACTCGCGATCTTTCTGTTTCGGAAGGGGGGGGGCAGGAGCGTCTTTGGAGTGACGGACATTGCCGTAGGCATCGGTTGGTCGAGGGTGCGGCGGCATCACTTTGCGTGCGAGTGAGGTATTGTGAGTGCTCAAATAAATCCACCTAGCGCCAGCCGGGTGAGCCTTGAGCCGGGAGCGGTCGCGTTCTCGTCTTCCCCGACGGCTAACGAGCTGGGCCGAACGTGCTGTCGTCAACCCCCTGGCGGGAGTTTAAGGGGTGTCGGAGGCCTGCTTTCCGTACTTCTCATCTATTCGGTTTTGCTTCCGGACGAGGCCCTTGCGGCGGCAGGAGTCGTGGCGGCTGAAGGGGCGTCGAGTGGAGTACCAGGTGACACCGGTGGAGGGAGCGACGCCCGAGTTGGAACCACGGCATCAGGGGCCGTTTCGGCCGTGCAAGGGGCGCAGCACTTCGACATCGACGAATTCGAAGTGCAAGGCGCGGAGACGCTTCCACAAATTGAGATAGAGGACGCTATCTACCCGTTCATGGGTCCCAACAAGACGTCCGATGACGTCGCCAAAGCGCGCGAGGCGCTGGAGAAGGCCTATCACGAGAAGGGCTATCAGGCGGTCAGCGTTTCGATCCCGCCGCAGAATGTCGAGCGCGGCATCGTGGTGCTCAAGGTCTCCGAGCTTAAGGTCGGGCGTCTGCGCGTTGCTAAGTCGCGCTACTTTGACCAGGAAAACATCAAGGACCACGCGCAATCAGTAAAGGAGGGCGTAGTTCCGAACTTCAACGGGATCACCAAGGATATCGTCGGGCTAAACCAGTGGCCGGATCGCCGCGTCACGCCGGCCTTGCGCGCTGGTACCGCGCCAGGAACCGTGGATGTCGATCTCAACGTGGAAGATAAGCTTCCGTTGCATGCGAGCATAGAGCTCAACAACAGGCAGTCGCCGGACACTACGCCGACGCGGCTCAATGCCTCGGTGCGGTACGACAATCTCTGGCAGCTTGGACACTCGCTTAGCGTCTCGTTTCAGACCGCACCGGAGCGTCCCGACGATGCCGAGGTCTATTCAGGCTCGTATCTTGCCCGCTCGCTTGGCAACGACTGGCTGAGCCTGCTCGCCTATGGAGTGAAAACACGCAGCGATATCACGACCATTGGTGGCATCAACGTGCTCGGCCCGGGCGAGATCATTGGCGCCAGAGCGATTGCTACTTTGCCGTCGCTCGATGGCTTTTTCCACTCCGTTTCGGTAGGCGTCGACTACAAGCGCTTTGATCAACAGGTTCGCCTTGGTGGCGATGCATTCTCATCGCCGATCACCTACTTTCCTATCGTCGCGAACTATAACGCGTCCTGGCCGAGAGAAGGCGCGCTTACGCAGCTCAATGCGGGGGTGACTTGGGGTACTAGAGGTCTTGGCAGCGGACCGGAGAACTTCGACGCCAGGCGCGCGTTTGCCGAGGCGAACTTCATCTATGTCCGCGCAGATCTTGCGCACACGCATGACCTGCCCGAGGGGTTCCAGCTCTACGGCAAATTACAAGGCCAGCTCGCTGACCAGCCGTTGGTATCGAACGAGCAGTTCTCAATCGGCGGACTCGATACCGTTCGCGGATATCTCGAATCAGAGGCGGTCGGGGACAACGGCCTGGTGGGAACGATCGAGCTGCGCAGCCCCGACATTGCCGCGGCCCTGCAAAAGGCGGTAGGCAGCGAGACGGCCGATGCCGGGA
The DNA here is from genome assembly GCA_041659825.1 of Hyphomicrobium sp. Taxonomy (GTDB): domain Bacteria; phylum Pseudomonadota; class Alphaproteobacteria; order Rhizobiales; family Hyphomicrobiaceae; genus Hyphomicrobium_C. Next base: position 22,326 of record JBAZXL010000044.1, on the reverse strand, counting down.
GCAAAGAAAAGCTCATCAGCGAATGGCGTTTCTTCGCGTTCGCCGACGCAGGGGAAGTGAACATTCGCTCACCCCTCCCGGAGCAGGAATCGGTTTTCGAGCTCTGGAGCTACGGCGTTGGCATGAACTTCAAGATGTTCGACCACCTCAACGGGTCGGTCGTGCTGGCACGGCCGAACGTGGATCAGGACGGCACAGTGGCAGGACAAGAGCGGGTACATTTTCGGGTTTGGGGTGATTTCTAATGATGACGTGGCGATACTCGGCGGGCTCTGAACTGAAGACGCCATTACTGGCATCGCGACGATCGCTCGCGAAGGGCGCGTGCGCCTTGCTCGCCGCTTTGTGCGCCCTCAGCGCATTGCCCGGAGAGGCGTTGGCCTGGTGGAACGATGAATGGACGGAGCGAAAGAAGATCACGATCGACACGAGCGCGACGGGGGCAAACGTCACCGAGGCGATCGGCGGCATGCCGGTGCTGGTGCGGCTGCACGTCGGGAATTTTCGCTTCGGGGCTGCCAAGGAGGATGGCAGCGATCTCCGCTTCATCGCTTCCGACGACAAGACGCCGCTCAAATACCATATCGAGAAGATTGATGCCTTGCTCGGCGAGGCTTTGATCTGGGTTGGCGTGCCAGATCTCAAGTCGGGCGCGAAGACCGACGTCTGGCTCTACTATGGAAATAAGAAGGCGTCTGCTGCTAGTGACCCGAAGGGCACCTACGATGCCAACATGCTCGGCGTCTATCACTTCGCAGAGCGCAGCACGGCAGCACAGGACAGCACCACGTGGGCGAACCATGCACAGAGCGTGGGCCGACCTGCCGACAGCTCCATCATCGGCACAGGCCTGCGGCTGGATGGCATCACGCCCATCACTTTGCCGGCATCCCAATCCCTGGCTCTGGCAGAGAATGGCGCGTTGTCTTGGTCGGTCTGGATAAAGCTGGCGTCCTTGCAGCGTAACGCCGTGGTCGTGAGCCGACGGGACGGCGCAAATGCCATACTGGTTGGCTTTGACGATGGTGCACCGTTTGTCGAGGTGACGGCGAACGGCAACGTGCTGCGCAGTGCCCCAGGGGCGCCGGTGGCACCGGGGGGCTGGCACCATGTAGGCATGACAGCCACACCGGGACTAGCTACGCTTTATCTCGATGGTAAGCACTATGCGTCGCTGAATACGAATTTGCCGGCCATCAATTCGTTGACGACAGTTGGCGGCGACAGCCCGGGACCCTCCGCAGCTGTTTCTGTCACCACGCCACAGCAAGCGCAGCCCGAGGCGCAGCCTGCTCCAGCCGCCGCCCCTGATGCCAATGCTGGCGCGCCGGCAGCGCCAGCCGAAGCTCAGCAGCCAGCCAGTGGCGGCCAGTCGGCTCAACCGGCAACGGTGCCTGCTGACAATGCTACAATCGGGGCTTCGGTCCCTGCTGCTCCCGTCCCGGCGCCGGCACCAAGCACCCCGTCGGTCGGCTTTGCTGGCGATATCGACGAGATGCAGATCTCCAAGATCGCCCGGCCAGCCGGCTTCTTCGCAGCGTCCGCAATCGGGCACGGCCCCGACCACGCGAAACTCGTCTCCTTCAGCGTCGACGAGGAGGCTGCAAGTTGGGTCAGCGGCTATTTCGCGACGATATTGAGATCGGTGACGCTGGACGGCTGGGTCGTCATAGGCATTCTCGTTCTGCTTGGTCTCTCGAGCTGGATGGTCATGGTCGAAAAAAGTTCCTTTCTGGCTCGCCAGAGAAAGGCCAACGCCGAGTTTTCGCAGCGTTTCGAAAGCATCGGAGAAAATCTCACGGCGCTCGATTTCGGCGTTGCCGAAGCGAAGCCCGAGCGTGGGAGCCGACCGTCTAAATTGGACGCGCTCGTGACCAAAAACTCGTCCCTCTATCGCATCTACCGCGTAGGAGTAGAGCAGATTAGGCTGCGCTCGGGCGTCAACTCGAACGGCGGGCCGGCGCATTTGCGAGCAGAGGCAATCGCTGCCGTACGCGCGAGCCTCGACGGTCGTCTCGTGCGCGAGATCCAGCTTCTCAACCGCTCCATGGTGTTGCTCACGATCGCCATATCGGGAGGGCCGTTCATCGGCCTCCTCGGCACGGTTATCGGCGTGATGATCACGTTTGCTGCGATCGCGGCCTCTGGCGATGTCAATGTCAACTCCATTGCTCCAGGTATCGCGGGCGCATTGATGGCGACGGTTGCTGGCCTTGTGGTCGCGATACCGGCGCTGTTTGCCTACAACTACTTGCTCATCCGCATCAAGGATCTGACCTCGGATATGCAGGTCTTCGTCGACGAGTTCACGACGAGGATGGCTGAGGTCCACGGCGTCGTTGAGCCTGATCAGATCGCGCGTCATCTGGCTGCGGAGTAAGGCGATGCAGATTCAATCGGACGGCAAGGTCTACGACGACATTAACATCACACCGATGCTCGACCTTGCATACGTTCTGCTCATCATCTTCATCGTGATGACGACGGCAACGGTGCAGGGCATGAAAGTCAACCTGCCCAAGGCGAGTGCGGCGCCGAGCCTTGCCCAGCAGACGACCAAGGCCATCACCATTTCGAATGACGGCAAGCTGTTTCTCGACACGGTTCCGGTTGCCTCTCTGGCTGAACTCGAGCAGCGTCTGGTGCAGATCAAGGCAGCGGTGCCCGAATTTCCCGTCGTTGTGCGCGGCGACGCGCAGACCCAGTACCAAAATGTGATGAACGTTCTCGACATGCTGGGACGGAACAGCATTACGCAGGTGGGGCTTGCAACCAAGCCGTTAGTAAAATGATCAGGCGCACACGGAGCAATAATAGGGAACACCTAGGTTCCACGTTTTCCGGTTCGTCGGCCGACGGCAAGCGTGCCGGCGGAGCAGGATTTGCCTGCGCCACGGCCGGATTGGCGAGACCTTGGCTGGAGAAGCGCTCGTGAGGGGACACCTTCCGGCCATAGCAACAGGTTTCGTCGGGTTGCTGATCATCGCAGCACTCGTCCTATGGTTCCGCTCCGGCGATAGCGCAGCGCCTCCGATCAGAGTTCAGGAGATTACCATCATTCCTGTAATTCCGCCTCCGCCGCCTCCTCCTGCTCCGCCGCCGCCTGCGGAGCAGCCGGTGCAAGAGGAGAAAATGGTCGAGCAGACTCCGGTGACAGAGCCTGAGATTGAAGAGGAGAAGCCGGTCGAGGAGCCCAAAGACGAGCCGCCCGCGGAGGCGGACGCCCCACCGCTCGGACCGCTCGGCCTAGACGCTGAAGGAGAAGGACCGGGAGACAGCTTCAATCTGGCAGGCCGTCCTGGTGGGAGCCCCTTCGGTGCGGGCGGTGGGGGCGGGAGTCGCTGGGGCTGGTACGCGAGCAGGGTTCAGTCCGAGATCGAACAGGCGCTCCGGCGCAACGAGGCGACGCGCAGCGCCGTTGTGCAGGTTCAGCTGCAAATCTGGGCCGACAGCTCTGGCGTCGTCAATCGCGTGAGGATCGTGTCGTCGAGCGGCGACGCAGCGATCGACGACGCCATCCGGCGGATCCTTGAGAGCGGCTTAAGTTTGGGAGCACCACCACAGGATATGCCAATGCCGATCGTGACGCGCATCAGCGCGCGGCGGACAGGGTGAGGTGAGGGCGGAAAAAGGACGCCGAGAAGAAATTGGGTCACTGCTTGTGAGTTTGTTGGCGTTGAGTTGGGGTAGTAGAATGTACAAGAGTAAGAGTGTGCGTTGCGTAATGGGGCTCGCCATCGGCGGCTCGCTATTGGGTCTCCTAAGTCCGATTCAGGCCATGGCTGAGGACGCAGCCGCCGTGGCGAAGAGCGGTGAGGAAAAGCTGCCGAAGGTTTCAAAGCAAGAGCCGCCTGCTCCAAGCACGACCACAGAACTAATTAACCTGCTTGTCCAGAACGGCAGCCTTACCGAAGAGCAGGCCAAGAAGCTTTCCTCTCAGGCACAGGATGAAGATTTTGTGGCCCGCGAGGCTGTCAAGGAGGCCACGGCAAAAGCTGAAGCGGCTGAGAAGACCGCCGCAGCCGCTACGGCTGCCTTGCCTTCACCCGGCAGCCGCCGGGTCAACTACGTGCCAGACTCCGTGAAGAAGAAACTGCGAGAGGAAATACGCCGCGAGGTTTTGGAAACGGCGGAAAGGGAGAACTGGGCGTCTCCAGGAAAATACCCGGAATGGGCCTCCCGGATTCGCTTCTCCGGAGATATTCGTTCACGCTACCAGGGAAGCTTTTTTCCGTCTGGGAACGGGCGTGGCACCGACGATCAGGTCAACTTCAACGCTATCAACACTGGAAATCCTATCGACCTTGACAGGGTGGTGCCGTTCGGCACAACAAGGTTTCCTGATTTCAATTTCGATCAGGACCGCAATCAATTCCGCCTGCGTGCCCGCCTGGGTGCCCAGGCGGACCTCTCGGAAGGTTTTACTGCAGGGTTACGCATCGCTACTGGCGATAGCGCGTCTCCTGTCTCCACCAACCAAAGCCTTGGTGGTTCCGGCGGTAACTTCTCGAAGTATCAGATCTGGTTGGATCGGGCCTATATATCCTACCATCCGACTGACGATGTGACCCTTACCACGGGGCGTTTTGAGAATCCCTTCTTCAGCCCAAGCGACCTCGTCTGGGATACGGATCTGAACTTTGACGGCGCAGTCTTGCAGTACAAAGATGAGATCACGCCGGGCTTCACGGCGTTTGCGTCCGGCGGCGCGTTCCCGCTTTTCAATACCGATTTCAACTTTTCGACGTTCAGGTCGGAGAAGCTCGCCAGTCACGACAAGTGGCTATATGGTGCGCAAGGCGGCTTTGGCGCAAAGATCGGCAGCAACTATAGCTTCAAATTCGGCGCTGCCTATTACGACTTCACCAATGTGGAAGGTGAGCTGTCGAGCCCCTGCACGCCGCTCGTTGCAAGCGACCCTTGCGACACGGATTTAACCCGCCCGTCGTTCGCCCAGAGAGGAAATACCTACAGGACGATCCGAAATATTGTCCAGCAAGTTGATACGAGCAACAATCTCACGCCAGCGTTTCAGTATTTCGGATTGGCCTCGTCGTTCCAAGATCTGACGCTGTCGGCGCAGCTGGACCTCGCGCACTTTAACCCGGTGCATGTCGTGTTCGAGGGCGAGTACGTGCGTAACCTTGCGTTCGACCGCGCTGCCATTGATCGTGTCGCGCGAAACAACCTGGCGGGCTTGCCGGCCGGCTCAACGAACGCGATTGCTCCGTTTGAAGGTGGTGACACGGGCTGGTCCGTCGGCGTGACGGTGGGGTATCCAAAGCTGACGCAGCGTTGGGACTGGAACGTCTTCGGCACTTACAAATACCTCGAATCGGATGCTGTCGTAGATGCCTTTACCGATTCAGACTTCGGTCTCGGCGGTACCAATCTCCAAGGCTATATCATCGGGGGCAACCTCGCACTTGGTGCGAACGTGTCGATGACGGGGCGCTGGATTAGCGCCAGCAACATCGCGGGCGCGCCTTTCGACGTAGACTCGCTTTTTGTTGACCTCAACTCGAAGTTCTAATCATGAAACGAATAAGCGTAATTCTCTTTATCATCGCAGCCACGTTTCCGGTCGACACTGCGAGTGCTCAATCGGAGACGGATCGCCTGCGCGACGCGCTGCGAACTTCTGCAGCTCAGCTTCGTGCTCTGGAAGATCAGGACGCAGCCTTGCGGGCCAAGGCGGCGCAGCTGGAGACGGAACGGGATCGGCTGCGCAGCGATCTCAAAGTGGCAAAGGCACGCATCAAAGAGGTAGAGAAGGACTACCGAACGGCAGTCAAGGAATTCAACGAACGGCTGACCCAGCGTGACGAAACGCTGGAAAAATGGAAATCCGCGTATGCAGAGGCCGCGCAGGTTGCGCGGACAAAGGACGCAGAACGCGCAAAATTTGAAAGCGATGCAAAAAACTTTGAGGAACAGGCCAAGGCCCTCAAGGGGAAGAACGCCGAGCTCGTAAAGGTTGGGAGCCAGGCGTTGTCACGGCTTGAAAGCATAACGTGCGAAGAGGTGGAGGTTATCCGGGAGCGATTAATTGGCATTCGCCGCGTCGAACATCAAAACCTCATTGAAGACTACCGTACCAAGATCCTAGACAACAAGGAGCACCCATGACGATCCAATTTGCAGTACTGCGGCGGCTAGCTGGCGCCTTGGTTTTGAGCGCGATGGCGACATCCGCTGTGGCGCAGCAGGATCCGCAGACGAAGAAGCCGCGGTCTGCCGCGCAAACAGGGCAGACGGGAGACGCCGCGGTGCGCGAGGTGCCGACCAAAGCGGCGGCGGCCGGGGAAGCAGCAGGTCGGACCTCGCCGGTCGGGCCGACGGCTTCCGTCGCCACGACCGGGGCTGACGACGATCTTGTGGTTGCCCGTCTCGGGTCTTCTGACATCAAGGTGAGTGAAGTGCGGTCCTTCGTCTCGACGATGAGCGCGCAAAATCAGGCGACGCTCGCTCGCGATGCGAACCTGCTCAACCAGACAGTACGCGTGATGCTGACCAACCAAGCGGTCCTGAAAGAAGCCCTGGAAAAGAAATGGGATCAGGATCCTTCGGTCGTTGCTCAGTTGAAGAGCGTGCGCGAGGCGACGCTTGTCGAAAGCTACCAGCAGTCGGTCTCTCTGCCCCCTGATAGCTACCCATCGAGCTCGGAGGTCGAGGCCTTCTACGAGGGCAACAAGGCATCATTGCTGGTTCCTCGTCGTTTCCAGCTGGCGCAGATCTACATCTCCTCGCCGAAGGGGGTAGACGCAACCGAGGAGGAAAAGGCTGGGAAGAAGCTTGAAGAGGTGCAGAAGAAGCTGAAGCAGCCTGGCGCCGACTTCGCTGCCATTGCACGCAGTGACAGCGAAGAGCGGCAGAGTGGGGAAAAGGGTGGCGAGATCGGCTGGCTCGCAGAGAGCCAGATCAAGCCTGAGGTTCGTGCTCAGGTGCTGGCTCTGGCTAAGGGAGCGGTGAGCGAGCCTATTCGCACGGATGACGGCTGGCAGGTGCTCAAGCTTATGGACACCAAAGAATCCCATACGCTTCCGCTGTCGGAGGTGCGCGAGGCGCTGGCGCAGCGTCTGCGTCAGGAACGGGCCGCGGCCCTCCGCCGTGCGTACCTGGCGAAGATCATCGAGCAAAATCCGCTCGCGATTAACGAGCTTGCCCTGTCGAAGGTCCTCACAACCGCCAAAAAATAATCTCACTGCGGTGGAAATGACAGGCTCAACGATGCGGATGACCTAAGGCGAATTGCCGATTTCAGATCGGCAAAAGGTCTGACAATTCAGCCTTTTGATAAGGCTGCCCCATGCGATGACATCGCTGGGGCAGCTTCCTCGGGAGGGGGCAAATGAATGTGAACGCAGTGAACCTGGACAGGCCGAGCGGCACTTCGCGCGGCGGGGGCACGGCGCGAGTGTTTGCAGCGCTGCTGGTAATTGCGGCTGAGGCTTCTGTTATCGGGCAATGGTCTACGCCCGATGCGCGAGCCCAGAACGTTCCCTATCGCGCGGCAGACGAGGTGCCAGGCACGTGGCGAGAATTCGCCATGCTTGTAAAGGCGCATTTTCAGAAGCAGCTGGCTCCGGAAAGCGGTTCAATCCGGCATCTTCTAAAGCTTCTGGAACGTGATGTTGGCAAGGCCAACACCGAGCAAGTTGTGATTGTTCTGAAGGCGTGGATTGGAAGCGACGGCAAGGTCGAACTCGTTCAATTCGACAACATTACCGATCCAGATGTCGCCGTCGAACTGCGCGACGCGCTCACCAGTGGAAGCCTTGGCTCTGCACCGCCGTTCGGAATGTTGCAGCCCTTGCATATCAAGCTTTCGCTGCCGAAATCACAGCATTTACCGGGTCCTTGACGGCGCGAATGGTGCGTCCAATATCGTAGCTGAGTAGCGTGCTTGCTTCCCAATAACGGGACCCTTTGGACACAGTAACGGGACCTTTGGACAGGAGTGCGATCATGAGAGCATATATCACACCGTTCGTATTGCTCGTTGGACTGGCGCTGCCAGCAGGTGCTCAAGACATCGGCGGTCTCGCCGAGGGCAATGGTGGCAACGCCGCTCTGCCGGGAGGACAGGAGACCTGCGTTGAGGTTCAGGTTGGCGGCGAGCGGGCCTTCCGCTGCCTGAACGAAAAGCTGAAGCGTGCGGCCGACGAGGTCAATCCTGCACTCAACCTTGCGCCGATAAATGAAAAATCGCCGGATCCTGCGCTTGGCATCGCTAACGTTCCGAGCCTGCGTCAGCAATACGGTCGGAACTTTGGCGTTTCAGTAATCCCGCACCGGCCGCCTCCACTCGTCTATTCCGGGTCGCTCCGCAGGCCGTGAGGTCGGACGTGTTGCGTTACGTGCACGCGGTGAGAACGGCCTTGTGAAGGCCAATGTCACGAAGTGACTTCGCAAGCCACACCCCTGGCACGTCTATCTAGTAACACACTACATCGTGACGGCGGCGGAGCAGCCAGAATGGCGTACGCGGCCGGCTCTCAGGAGGGACAATGCTCGACCTTTGGACACAATTGCCGCGAAGTGCGGTGCACGTCGCGCTTGCGCTCGTCCTCAGCACTGGAGGTCTCTTCTATGTCAGCCAAGAGGCGAGCGCTGCCGAGAGCCTGCGTGGCCGGGCAAGTGTGCCGTCGGCTGACAGTGTAGCGGCCGCGCAGACGGCCGGTGCAGCGGCGGCACAGGCGGCTGCACAGCGAGCACAGGAATCCTTGTCACAGGCCACGCGCTCCATCCAGCGCTTGCGGGATGTGCAAGGGGCGGCGCGTGACTTGGCGCGCGGCGGTGCCATCAATCTCGGTCCCGATCCTAATCATCCCGGACAGCAATTGCCGAACGTTCCGAACGGTCTCGTCGACGGCGGCTTGGTACCCGACAGTGGATTGTCCGCACCTGGAGCGGCAAACCCGGTGACCACCTGGACTGGCGCGCGAACCCCGACGCAAACCACCAGCAGCGACGGCGCCCAGACGAATGTCAACATTGAGCAGACGGCGCCTAGAGCCATTCTCAATTGGCAAACATTTAACGTCGGCCGGGACACGACGGTCAATTTCGACCAGAGTGCCGGCGGTGCCCAGGCCAGCCAGTGGACGGCGCTCAACCGCGTCCTCGATCCAACAGCGCGACCGAGCCAGATTCTCGGGTCCATCAATGCTGAGGGCTCTGTCTATCTCATCAATCCGAACGGCGTCATCTTTGGCGGCTCAAGCCAAGTCAGCGTCCACACACTCATCGCCTCCAGCCTTGACCTTAGCCCGGCCATGTTCGCGGCCGGATTGCTTGACCCTCAAACGCAATTCACCTGTCCGGAGAGCGTGTGCGGCGCAGTCAGCGTCGCCGCGGGCGCTGAGCTCACCTCCTCGGGCGGCGGGGGCATATTGCTGTTGGGGCCGCAGGTCACCAATGCTGGAACGCTCACCACGCCCGGCGGCCAGACAGTCTTGGCCGCGGGATCCGCGGTGCAGCTTGAGCAGGCGCCATTTCTTCAGACTGCTGCGACGAGCGGGATCCCCGCCTACCTGGGCTTTCGGCCCATTGTCACAACGAACGCTGGCGACACATCGCCCAATCTCGGGGCTCTCACCAACAGCGGCGTAATTTCTGCCCCCACGGGCAACATCAGCTTGATCGGCCGCACCGTAAATCAGGACGGCGCAGTCCTCTCGTCGACCTCAACATCGAGCCGCGGCTCCATCATTATCCAGGCGCTCGATGCTCCTGGAACCTCAGTGCCCTTGGGGGCGCTTGCGTTCGGAACTGGAAGTGTCACCCAAGTCCTGCCCGATCTTGGCGACATCGCACAGATCACCGATGCGCAGCCGCTTCTGAACTCCTTTGTGCAGATCCAGGGCAATACCATTCAGGTCGCGGGGAGTGCGGGCGATGTGAATGGGGCGATCATCCAGATCAGGGGGTATGATCCACGCAGTGCGAGCAGCGATGCAGCTCAGAGCCTCCTTGTCCATTCGAACCGGGTGCTTCTGGAAAGCGGTAGTCTGCTCGACGTCGCTGGGACCACGGACGCGGTGGTCAGCGCGTCGCGCAACTCGGTGAGCGTAAATCTCGGTAGTAATGAGCTTGCTGATTCACCCGCAGTGAGAGAGAGCCCAATTTTCCGGCAGTCCATCTTTGTTGACGCCAGCGAGACCGGCACTCGTGCGGACGGCACGACCTATGTGGGAACGCCACTCGCGGATGCCGCCGGCTCAATTGCGGTATCTGTAACGCGTACGCTCTCGGAGCGCCTTGCCGGTGCTGGAAGCATTGCGGTCAACTCCCTCAACAGTAGTGTGATTTTCGGAAATCCCTATGCCAATTCGGCGAGCGATTTCGTCGCTCTGCCGGGCGCCAACATCAATCTGTCCGGCGGGTTCGTGACGTTTACAGGAGGCTTCGTCCGCGTAAGCACGCTCGTTACAGAGTCGGGCCAGTTGATCAGCGCCAGCTCTGCAGACGCCACGAATTTGCAGAGGTATATCGGAATCATCGACGGAGGTTTCGTCGATAGTCATCCCCGCTTCGGGGTTGCAGAGGTCTACACGTCGCCGCGCACGCAGGGCTTCGAGGGATATTTTCAGGACGGCTATGTGCAGGGCGCCAATGCCGGCACATTGTCGCTAGGCACAAATACCGCGCTTCTTGGCGCAACCGTCAATGCGGATGCTGTCGTCGGCGTAAGGCAGTTGACGCCCGCCACCAGACCGAGGGGTGGCGTGCTGAATGTCGGCCTCATCTCGCAACTTATCGGCATCCGTTCCAGGCTGGAGAACCTACAAATCGGCGCTGCGACTCCCGAGATCGACATCACGAGCCTGCTCAGAGCTGACGGCAGCCTCATCTCCAATAGTGTAAGCGCCGTGCGGGATTCCGAAGGGCATTCCCTAACTGGGCTTGGGGCGGTGCCGCAGAGCTGGCTCACCGCAGGCTTTTCAACGTACAACCTGATATCCAATGATACGCTCACGTTCGCGAGCAACAGCGTTATCGATGTGGGAGTCGCCGGTACCGTCACGGCTGCCTCTGGTTCCATTCAGGTCGGCGGCAGCATCTTTGCGCCGGGTGGCACGATCAGCCTCACAGCCGGTTCCGTGTTCCCGACGGACGTTACGACAGGGGCGAGCATTGACGTCGGTCCGGGGGCCATCCTCAGCACCGCAGGCCTTTGGATCAACCAGTTCGGTGGTGGCAGCCCGCGCGCGCCGTCGCTGATCGCAAACAACGGCGGATCCATCAGGCTGTCCTCACAGGACGGGGTCCGGCTGCAAGAGTCCTCGCTACTCGATGTCTCGGCTGGCGGTCAGATCAACGCGCGCGGCGGGGTCAGCCTTGGCAATGCCGGAAGCATCGGCCTGACGCTCAACACGAGCGTGCTCGGCAACGCGCCGTTGCAGCTTTTCGGCGAGGTCAGGGGCTATGGTCTTGCCTTTGGCACGACCGTCAGCGAAGGCGGCTCGCTCTCCATCAGCGCTCCTTTCACGAGAGTAACCGTCCGGTCGGCCGAAGACCTGGGCGGCGAGGTGCTTGTGCAGGGGCAAGATCTTTTCGCTACCTTGGCGCAGCCTTTCAATCGCTACACCGCAGATCTCGCCGACAGTTTCTTTTCGCGTGGCGGGTTCCGCGAGTTCTCGGTCACGGGCCAACAAGTAGCAGTTGCCGCGGGCGCTAACCTCGAGCCCCATATTGCGGCACGGGTTCTTGATCAACCGCAATTGGTCAATAATTCCGACGACCTCTCGGCGCTCACTTTGGCGTCGCAGTTTGCTATCGGCGTGCTGCCTCCCGCGGCCAGGGTCAGTCTCACGGCACAAGCGACCGTTGAAACGTCCGGTTTTCCTGGAGCCGGATCGCTCGACGTTGAGCAGGGTGCGCGCATTGCGGTTGGCGCTGGAGGCCGGGTTAACTTGGTTGGGGTGGGTCGCACCGTCATCTCCGGGACAGTGGAGGCGCCAGCCGGAACCATCACAGTCAGGGGAGGCGATAGCTCCGCCGAGATAGGCGGCGCGGTCTTTGTGACGGGCAGCGGCCAGCTCCTGGCGCGCGGCACGGAGGTCTCACAGGCAGCATCTAACGGCGTTATCTATCAGGATGTGCTTGCTGGTGGCACAGTTACGGTGCAAAGCCTGAGCGGGCCTTTTACGGGCAATGCTGTTGTCCTGGCGCCCGGCTCGATAATTGACGTCTCGGGGGCTGAAGGCACATCGAGCCTGCCCCAGGCCGGAAGCGATGCGTTGGTTTCTGGCGTGCGCAGCGTCTCGCCCACAAGTCTTCCCACCTATTCCGTTGGAAGCGCCGGCGGCACCATTAACATCTTGGCCTCGGTTGGTGCGGCGATCGAAGGCGATCGCGGGTTCAACGCAACCACCGGCGCGCGGGGCGGCTTGCTTGCAGAGGGCTTCGCGCCTGGGACAGTGTCTGGAGGGACGCTGAACCTCGCTAACAACGCGCGGGCAATCAACGGTACTTCGGGCGTCGTAGCCCTATTACCGCCGACGTCCATTACGGTACAGCAGCATACGTCCACGCTGTTTGCCGACAACAATGTCAGCCCCAGCAGTACGCTGCTTTCCCCCGGCGTACGGTTCTCAATTTCAGCGGATACCGTTGAGCGTGGAGGTTTTGCCAATCTTTCGATCACCGCGCCGCAATTGGTTGTTGGTACCGACACCATTGCGCGCAACACGGTCTTCCTTCAGGACGGGTTGAATTTGAACCTGCCTGGGACCCTGATCATCAACTCAGCGGATCTCGCCTTTGGCACCAACGCAGCTACGGGGACGACGGGAAGCGCAAGCGCGAGCGCAGCCTATCTCCGGTGGAATTCCGGCGGCGAGGGGCGAGTGGGGTTGGCGACTGCGGCACCCGCCGGCCGCGACTTTGCGATCTCGCTCTCGGGCCAATTGGTGGATCTCGTCGGCGATCTCGGGCTCCAGAACGTGAGCCGCACGACGATCAACTCCAGTACCGACATCCGCCTGTCCGGAAATCTGGTCCGGCTTGTGGGGCCGACAAGAACCTTTTATCGTGGAAGCCTCTCGCTCAATGGCGATCTGACCTTGCGCGCGGCGCAAGTCTATCCGACGACGGGCAGTCCCTTCAATATCTTTGCCGGCTCGCGGGTGCGTATTGAGACCAATGGAGCTCCGGCGCCGACACCGTATTCGGCGGGCGGAACGCTTGGTATCTTTGCGCCAACGATCGAGCAGTTCGGTGTATTGAGAGCGCCGATTGGGTCCATTACGCTTGGGTGTGCTGACGTTGGCGGTTCGTGCACGGTTGCTGGACGTACGATACCTGCAACACAAACGCTGACCCTCGGGGCAGGAAGCCTGACCTCCGTATCGGCCGATCCGGGCCAGATCATTCCGTTCGGCGTCGTCGAAACGACCGACAACACTCTGGTTCTGCCGATCACGCCGGAGTTCGTCTCGCTCCAGTTATCACCGCCGGCCAAGGGCATCGCGCTCAGCGGCAGCAACGTTGCTGTGACGACAGGTGCGACCGTTGAAACTTCAGGTGGCGGTGATCTTTACGCCTCGAGCTTCTTGCCGGGCACCGGCGGCACCAGAAATGTGTTCGCAGCCCCGAACTCCTTCGCAATTTTGCCCGGATATAGCTCGCAAGTCGGTATCATCGATCCCTTTAACGGGGGGAGTGCGAGCATCATCGGCCGCCAGGTTTATCTGACCGGCATCCCTGGCCTTGCGGCTGGTACCTACACGCTGTTGCCGGGCGCTTATGCGCAGTTGCCAGGCGCTTTCCGTGTAACAGTCAACTCCGCGCCAAGCTTCTCCAGCGTCCTCACTACGGCGGCGCCCATCGCGCCGATCGCCCAGGCGGACGGGTCTTATCTGGCGTCCGGCTATTTCGCGACGTCCTTCTCCGGTGCGCGTGACGCGCATTGGTCACTACTCCGGGTAGAGTCTGGAACAGTCGCGCGCAAATACACGGAAATTGCCGACTTCTTTGGGAACAGCTTCTATACGGCGCAAGCCGCGGAACGCGGCACGGCTATACCGCGGCTACCCGCCGACGCGGGAAGCCTGTCGATCAACGCTTTGCGTGCGCTGACCTTCCAGGGGCAGGGTCTGTCCAGTCCGGCTCAGGGAGGACGTGGTGGCACGGTCGACATCTCCGGTAACCAGATAGCCGTCGTCACAGCAGCCCAGCGCGACGCGAACGTGGCTGTGCCCGCGCCGACGGGATGGGCATCAGGCGTCAATTGGAATCCCCTTCTGCTCGCCGCTGACGACCTCAACAATCTTGGTGCCGATAGCTTGTTGATCGGCGGCATTCGCTCCGAGCTAAGCGACGGCACGCACATTGCGGCCCAGGCCAGCGGTATCGTGATTGCCAACGGGGCTGTTGGTGAGGCTGCGGCTGAGGCGCTGAACGTCGGCGAGCTTCTGCTTATTGTTCGACCGTCCGCGGCGAATACGACCTTCGCGTTTGGCGCCGATCCGGTGACGGGCGCGGGCGGCACGGCGGTCACGCTCGCATTGCCACAGGCTGGCACGGGCATCATCGATATCAGGGACGGATCGGTCATCGACACCAGCGGCAGGGTGGTGCAGGGAGCGCAGAACGATCTCTTTCTCTTCACGACAAGCGTTCCTCAATTCCCCACCCTCGTGGGCGGAGTGTCCACGTACACGGCTGCTCAACTGGTGCCGTTTTACACGGCAGCTGCAGCGCTTGCGCAGCCAAGCCTGGCGCGGATTTCGAGTGGCGTTCTCGTCGATACCGTCGCCGGGCCATCGCCGTATGCGGGCGTACCGACGGCTCCGATCTCAGTATTTGGTCCTCGAATAGGGCAGGGCGGATTTGCCACCTTCACCGGTGTCCTGCCAACGGCCGCCCCCATCGGCACCGTGAACGTCGGCAACGCAACCATCAGGACCAGCGGCGCTATAACGCTGAGACCAGCAGTGAACACCGCCATCGCTCAGGGTGCGACGATAGCGGCCAGCGCGCTCGATCTGACAAGCTCCAGGATTGCGCTGGGAACCAACTCCGCAGGCTCAGTCCTGGCCCTCAGTCAGGCACTGCTCAACAGCTTGACGGACGTCCGCAATCTCGTTTTGCGCAGTGGCAGCACCATCGAATTCTTCAGTGGTCTCAACGTTGGGACGCGCGACGAGGATGGTCAGCCGCGCCTTAACACCGTGGTATTCGATGCAGCAGGTCTCGTTGCCCGCCCCGGAGCGGGCGCGGTGGAGGTAATCGCGCAGCAGGTGCTGTTCGAGAACACGCTGGGCGGCACCGTGCCCGGCACCACGTCGCCGGTCTTTGGAGCGAGCCTCAACGTCTTGGCGCAGGACGTGAGGAATGGCGTCGCTGAGGGCGATCAAGTGACGCCCGGCACGAATACGGGTCGAATTTCCTTCGGCTCCGGGTCAGTTGGTGTCGCGGGCTTTGGCTCGATCAACCTGCAGAGCTCCGGCCTCATCTCGTTCGGGGCAGCGCCGTCCACGCCCTCATGGAGCACCTCGATCTCATACGCCAGCGGGGCGCAGGCCGTTGGCGCCAATGGCATCGTCTATACCTCTCTCATCAACAACAATATCGGCTTTGATCCGACCGCGAGCGCCAGCAACACCGCGTGGGCCTCGACCGGAATCAACGCGTTTGAGACCAGGGGCGCACTCTTCGCGCAGGCGCCGCTGACGCTCGATGCGCCGAGGATCACGGCCGGCTCGCTTTCGTCGAGCAACGGCCTGCCGATCTTCACGCAAGCGACGTATACGATTACGGCCTCGAACCTCGCAGCCGCACCGTCGTGGTACGATGTGACCTTGCAAAACAGCTCGACGGCGACCAGGACCTTGCCTGAGGCTCTGCTCGGCAGCAGCCTGACCATCAATGGCGGGGCAGCGTTCGTCGACACGGCAGTTGTGTTGCGGGGTGGGTCATTCGCGCTCACGGCCAACCGCGGTGACGTGACGCTTGGCAACAACGCGCTGATCGACACGGCTGGCACCGCGATCACCTTCCGTGATGCCGTCGTGTCTGCCGGCGGCGGCACCATCGCGCTCACGAGCACGGAGGGCAACCTGTCAATCGGCTCCGGAGCCGTCTTGGATGTCAGCGTGCCGCAAACCGACGGCGCCACCTCATTCGGCGATGGCGAGGCGGGCAGCATCTTCCTTACGGCCGGGCGCGGCACGGTGAGCCTGGCGGGGTCTCTCAGAGGTGGCGGAGAAAGCCTCGATAAGGGCGGCAGCTTCGCTCTCGACGCCGGCGTCTTGGCCGGGAACTACGATACCCTTGCGGCAAAGCTCAACGCCGGCAGATTCACGAGATCGTGGAACCTGCGCGTGCGCAGCGGGGACATCACGATATCAGGCCTCAGCACCGCGCGGAATCTGACGGTCGGCGCCGATACGGGCAGCATCACAGTCGCGAGCTCAGCGGTGCTTGATGCCAGTGGTCCGACGGGAGGTGTCGTCAATCTGTGGGCCGGCAACAATTTGACCGTCGACGGGTCCATTAGGGCCAACGGAGCGAGCGCGGACGCCGCCGGGAAGGGTGGCCAGGTCACGCTCGCTTCAGGCACCAATCTTCCTTCGAGGTGGAGCAGCGCTGGATGGAGCCGCAGCGCGGACTATCCGGCGGGAACCCAGGTTCTAGGCTCGGACGGCACGATCTATACCTCGCTCGCCGACAACAATGCCGGCCACGATCCAACGGCCGCCGGCAGCAGCGCCTTTTGGAGCCGCAGCGGGGTTGGCGTCGGCGCGCTCTCGATTACCGGCACGTGGACCGGCACGCAGAGCTACGCGAGCGGCACGCGAATCGTAGGTTCGGATGGCGTGATCTATGTTTCGCGCGTCGCCAACAATTCCGGACACGATCCCGTTGCAGACGGGGGAGTGAATTGGACGAGGACCGGCGTTACCGTCGGAGCACTGCCGATCTCGACAGTGGAGCCCGTGCTCTGGGATGGACTTGCGCCTACCTATGCCGTAGGAACGCTGGTCGTCGGGCCGGATGGCAATATCTATCGGGCATTGCAAGCTAATCGCGGGATAGATCCAACGAGGTCGGACAGCCGGACGCTCTGGGCGCCTACTGGACTTTCGGGCTACTCGTTCACCTCGACGGGCGCCTACAATAGCGCCGTGATTTATGGCGTCGGTAGCCAGATCATCGGCTCGGATGGCAGGCTCTACATCTCTCGAGCCGCCGGAAATTTTGGTCGCGATCCGGTTACCGACGGTGGCGTCAATTGGACGAACAGCGGAGTCGGTCTCGCGGACCTTGGCGTTGCGAACGTTGCCGGCTCGTGGACCGGTGGCACGCGCAGCTATACGGCCGGCACTCGAGTCGTCGGTGCGGACGGCGTCATCTACGTTGCTGCGAGCGACAATACCAATCGCAACCCGACGACCACCTCCGGGTTTTGGACGAGGACCGGCGTCACGATCGACGCTGCTATTGAACTTGCAGCTACGAACAACTGGAGCAACATCACGACCTTTGCCCGCGGCGAGCGGGTGGTCGGTACCGATGGCGTGACCTATGTCTCACTGGTCGACAACAATGCCGGCAATAATCCCTCGGGCGGGGTGAACACGACGCGGTGGGCTGCGACCACCGCCGCCAGCGGGACGCTGACTATTTCCTCCGGCGCCAGCATTGACGTCTCCGCGCTTCAGGTGGCCAACACCACCGACACCGGCAGGCCGACCGTTTTGACTGCAACGGAAAACACGGGTCAGATTACTCTGCAGACCCCGCGCAGCCAGATTTCCGGTCTCTCGGTTCTCGGCAACCTGTCCGGCGCCTCTGAAGTCGCGGTCGTCGGTAACGAGACCTATAGCGGCGTCTTCACCGTCACGCCGCGCGCATTCAGGAACACCTACCTCGTCGATGCCGCTGCATTCGCGGCCAACAACGAGAGCGCGCTCAAGACAGCCCTCGCAGCTAACCCTTCGTTGCCGGACTCGGTGCTTCATATCCGCCCGGGAATTGAAATCAGGAACGCCGGCGCCATCACGGTCCTTGGAGATAGCTTCAACAGCAATGGCATCGATCTATCGGGGACCAACTATGCGGGGACCAGCACCACCGCGTACTACACCGCCGAGGACTATGACCGCTATCGCAGCTACAACACAGCGAGCACGCTCACCGGGCATTTCGGGGCGCGGCTCGAGCCGGTGGCGCTTACCATAAGGGCCGGCGGTAACCTAAGCTTTGGTGCGTGCGCCACCGCCTCGTGCACGAGAGGAGAAGGCGTGGCACTTGCGCTCGGAAGCATTAGCGACGGCTTCTCGAGCTTTGCATCTGGGTTGAACGGGGCCTCGCAATACGTCGGGCGCGATGGCAGCGTGATCACGCCTCCCATCATCGGCGGCGGCGCTTCCGGTCAGGCAGCGTTGTTCGACGCGCCAAGCACACCAGGGACCGATGCTCCGTCTTCGGCCACCTATCGCTTCTCGGCCGGAACGAGCCTCAGTGCCGCCAATCCCCTGGCCGTGAGCCGGAGTTCCACCGCGCAGGTCAACGTTGCCGGCTTTGGCGATGCGCTGCCGCAGCGCTATGAGATCAACGCTCTATACAACTTCGCATGCGGCAGCCCTGGGTCCTGCCCCTCTTTCATCGGAAACACAAACATCGGATCATATGTCGGCCTGAACCTGCCTTACATCGATACCGGCTCACTCATCCGCACCGGCACCGGCGATATCTCCGTCGCGGCCGCCGGCGATGTGGTGCTGCGGGGGGCAACGTCGGTGATCTACACCGCAGGTACGGCGCGGAACATCTCCGGCACCAGCGCGCAGCCGCTCGGAGGCTTCACGCAATACACTGGCTCGCAGATCCTGCGCAGCGACCTGCTTTTCCTCGACGCGGGCTCGACCTTACTTCCGCCCGCGGCTTTTGGTGTCAACGGCGGCAATCTGGCGATCACGGCAGGTGGCGATGTGCGCGGGGCCAACAACCGCGGCTATAACTATGAGCTCACCGCACAAGGGAGCCAGTTGCAGCTTCTGCCGCAGGTTCTTATCGACGAGCTTTTCGGCGACCCAATTCTGAGCCGCTACTACAGCAGCGACTATCTGAGCGAGGCGAACAACCCGCTGTCCCTGTTCAATGTCACCCCGGGGCTCAATCAGCTCGCGTGGTATCCCTACACCGAATATTTCGCCGAAGGCGTCGGCGCGCTCGGTGGAGGCAATGTCACGATCGGGGCCGGCGGCAGGGTTTCCAATCTTCTCGCCGTCCTGCCGACCAATGCACGCGGTGCCGGCACCGCCCTTTCGTCCGACGTCTATTCTCCCGAGACACAGAGCGGCCTTTATGTTCAGGGCGGCGGCGCCCTGCGCGTAACCGCAGGCGCAGACATCACGGGCGTCAATACCTATGTGCAGAACGGGCCGACGGTGTTGAAGGCAACGGGTTCCGTGACGCCCAATTCCATCGCGACGGGGACTGGTGATGTCACCGTCATCGCCGGCGGAAACATCTCGATCAGCGACTACTCTCCAAACGACCTGCACACGCCCTTGATCATCAGCGGAATATCGCTGACCCAGAACTCGAGCCTGGAGGGCCATATACTCTCGACATTGGGCATCATCTCAAACCGCCAACTCACCGGCGGCCCCCAATATAACAGTTTCAATGTCGCCGCGACCGACCTGCTCCAGGGCATCGTCACCTCTGCGCCGACCGGGGAAGTGAACTTGATCGCCACCGGCGCTGTCACCCTGAACCTCACTCAATCCGGGAATGGCTTGGTCAACGTCACCGATACGAGCGGATTCAATAATACGCTCAGGCTTCCAGTGAACGCCCTGCAGGGCATTTTGCCCGCACAACTGCACGCGACCTCGCTCCAGGGCAACATCATCAACAACGGGCATTTCCTGACCTGGTCGGCCCCCAATGGTACGGTCGACCTCCTGGCCCGCGGCTCGGTCAGCCTCAATCAGGGCTTTACCGTCTCGGACGCGGATCCCTCCATCTTGCCAACGCTCTCCGCCTACACCGGAGTGTTTGCTGCCTTCCCCGAAGGCACATTCCTTGAAGCCCAGCCTGACGCTTCCCTCGGGAGTGGGTTCGAAACGGCGCCACTGCCACCGCAGACGAGCTTCTTCTTTCGTAACGTCACCCAGTTTTTGGAAGACCTCGCTACCTCGAATGCGAACCGTTTCGGGAGTTATTTCTTCGGCGGCCTGGCATTTGTCGCTGGCGCGGATGTCGGACAGGCTGTGCTCGAAGCCGAAAGCAGGCTCTATTCCATTCCAAGCTTTGTTTCCCTCGCGAACGAGCTCTCCCCGTCACTGCGGGCCTCGCTCCATGCGGGCCTTCATGCAGCGGACAGCCAGCCCGTGCGGGTTTACGCGCTGGCCGGCGATATCCGCCAAGCGGCGAGCTTACCTGGTCAGGCCGAGGTGCTGCCCAAGGCCTCCTCTTTCTTTGCGGGCAGGGACATCTCCAACCTCGCTCTGCTCGGCCAGAATAACCTGGCCACCGATGTCACGAGCGTGGTCGCAGGCCGGGACATCGTTTATGCGACCCCGCGCGATCGGGTCACCGGGCTGCTCTTGGGCACGCGCGATGAAAACGGCCGTGCATTGGCGCCGGCACGGTCGGTCACCTTGGCGGGACCCGGCGACCTTTTGCTGCTGAGTGGGCGCAACACGAATCTTGGCTTCTCGAGCGGCGTGACCACTGTCGGCAACGCGATCAATGTCAGTTTGCCGGGGCAGGGCGCGAACATCACGATCTTGGCCGGTCTTGGTGATAGCACGCCGAATTACCAGGGGTTCCAGGCGGAATTTGCCAACGCCGCCTTGATGAGTACCTTGGACGAGGTATTGGAGCTGGTCGATGCCCGGGGACGGGTCCTCGACGCCGATCCTTATGCATTCCTTGAAGGATTGCCGCCCGCGGCCCGCAACCTGCTGCTCAACCGGATATTCTTCGACCTGTTGCGCGACTCAGGGCGCAACCACACGGGCGCAGCGCCAGGGCAAAACTTCCAGGCCGGCTACGTAGCCGTGGACACCGTCCCGGATACGGCGCAAGGGGACGATACCAACTTTGAGCGGGCTTTTGCCGCCATAGACAGCTTCCTCGCCGGCACATCAGGCACGGGTAATTTCGCCGGTGTGTTCAGCCAGGTAAGGACGAGGGCGGGCGGCGACATCAATATTCTTGCGCCGCACGGCAAGATCGATGTCGGTGCGGTCAACGTGCCTCCTGGCTTCAGCTATGGAGGGTTGAATGATTTCGGCGTGTCGAACGCCTCGGTGCTTGGTGTGGTGACAGAGCAAGGCGGCACGATTAGAGCCTTCGCTCAGGATAGTATCTCGGTCAACCAATCGCGCATATTCACACTCAATGGCGGCGACCTCATCGTAGTCTCGCAAGAAGGCGATATCGACGCGGGCAGAGGCGCCAGGACGGTTCAAGCGATCCAGCCGCCTACAATCACCTACGACCTTGACGGCAACATCACCATCACGCCCATCGGCGCGGCCTCCGGCAGCGGTATTGCCACCTTGCGCGGGTTACCTACGTCACCCGTGGGCAATGCCGACCTGATCGCCTTTGTAGGTGCCGTCAACGCCGGCGAAGCAGGCATCCGGGTCAGCGGCAACATCAACATTGCGGCTGTGCAGGTCTTGAACGCGGGCAACATTCAGGTCGGAGGCCAGTCGAGCGGCGTGCCCGTCGTGCAAGCGCCCGACGTCGGCGGCCTCACGGTTGCGGACAAGACAAGTGCCGCCACGACCAAAGCGACTGAGCTGCCGACCGGGCAGAACGACGGTGGCGATCGGCCGTCCATCATCATTGTCGAGGTGCTCGGCTATGGTGGCGACGACTGCAATACGCCCGGCCAAGATGGCGGTGCCAGCGACTGCAAGAAGGACAAGCCCAATTAAGCTGTGTGCTGAAATGCATCCGGTCAAGTGCGACCGCACATGTGATTGCGTTTGACCGGATACTTCTTTAGCGCGGGTCTGAGGAGCTGACGATCGTCGTGGCGGCGACGCTGGCGCCCGGTGGGGCCAGTTGGGTTTCTGTTCAAGCTTCGTGATCTCGAGTTTCTTCCGCACACGCATCGTCGCGTCGGAGGGGGGACGTGCCCGCGCTGCTGTGGCCTATGCCGCCATCCCCACCCCGACAGGTGTCCACGGGATCTGCCGTCTCACGATTTTAAACGCCGGAGCCCCACGTGGCTGCGTGCCCTTAATCTTAGGCTCTGTTTGGTCTTGATGTTGCTGTCTCCTGTTTGCGGTGATTCGCGAGCGGGGAGGCGGCGATGGAAGAGGCGGAGTTTCACGAGCTTGTGGC
>JBAZXL010000043.1:0-32734 GCA_041659825.1 Hyphomicrobium sp. | reverse complement strand
GTCTGCGGTTTCCGGCCGGTATTCTCTTTAGCTTGCGCGCAGCCGCCACACCAACCCTGCGCGCTGATACCAACCGCACTGCGTCAGCACTTCGTGCGGTTGGTATCATGCCTTCCCCCTCTTTTGATTTTGATCAGGGGCACGCACGAGCCAAACAGTCATGGTCTTCTGAGACTTTTGAGAACTCAATGCCGATGGCATAGAGTGCTGCCTGCATTGCTTACCTGACCCCCATTCGAGATATGTGTTCCACAGAAGCCGCCCGCGCTCCGATCCGCCCGTTCGATGCTCGTATGCTCGACGTCGGCGATGGGCATTGGATCTACGTCGAGGAGGTCGGGTGCCGCGACGGCATACCCGCGCTCTTTCTGCATGGCGGGCCCGGTAGCGGGGCACAGCACAGCCATCGCGAGCTTTTCAATCCGCAGCGGTTTCACGCCATCCTTTTCGACCAGCGCGGCGCCGGCCGCAGCCACCCCTACCTTTCGACGCACGCCAATACCACGCAGCATCTCATTGCCGACATCGAACGCGTCAGGGAGCATTTTGGTATCGAGCGCTGGCTCGTCGTCGGTGGCTCTTGGGGCTCGACATTGGCGCTGGCCTATGCGGAAGCCTATCCGGCCCGTGTCACCGGCCTCGTCCTGCGCGCCATCTTTCTTGGAACGGCGCGCGAGGTCGAGTGGGCGTTCTCGACCGCGCCGCAGCAGATCCGGCCGGATCTCTACAGCGCCTTCGTGCATTTCCTTCCGCCCGACGAGCGCCGCGATCCGATCGCGGCCTTTGTGACGCGGCTTACCAACCCTGACGCACGCGTGCATGCTCCCGCGGCACTAGTCTGGAACGCGTACGAGCGCTCGCTCTCCGAGCTGCGGCCCGCCAATGCAATGCTGCCGGACAGCTTCGAGGAAAACTCGCGCGTGCCGCCGACACCGTTGCTCGAAGCGCATTATATCAAGAACAACTTCTTCCTGGAGCCCGATGCGATTATGGAAGGGGCAGCAAAGCTCGCTGGCATTCCGGGCGTCATCGTGCAAGGTCGCTACGATCTGCTTTGTCCGCCGGCAACAGCCTTCAAGCTTGCCAAGCGCTGGCCGGGCTGCCGCCTTGAGATCATGGATGCGGCCGGCCATGCGGTGAGCGAGCCCGGTGTGTTCGAGGCCATGCGCCTCGCCGTCGACGAGCTTTCGGGAAAGCGGTGACTTTTCGAGGAGACGTGAAAGCATCCATGGCCGTCACTGTTACAGCCTTCTATAAATTCGTTGCCATCAGCGACTGCATAAAGCTCAGAGAGCGGCTGCTTGCGCTCGCAACGGAGCTTAAGATCAAAGGTACGATCCTGGTCGCTCTGGAAGGCATCAACGCCACTGTCTCCGGCGAGGATGCGAGCATCCGCGCGCTCTTGGCCGCGCTTCGCTCCGACCAGCGGTTCTCAGATCTCGTAAGCAAGGAATCGTTTGCGGAGGGCCATCCGTTCCGCCGCATGAAGGTGAAGCTCAAGCGCGAGATTGTGACCATTGGCGTACCGGAGGCAAATCCGTCACTAAAGGTCGGCACCTATGTGAAGCCAGAGAACTGGAACGCCCTGATCTTAGATCCCGATGTTGTCCTCATCGATACGCGCAACGACTATGAAGTTGCGATTGGCACCTTCAAAGGCGCGATAGATCCAAAAACCGGGTCTTTCCGCGAGTTTCCGGGCTACGTGAAGGAGAACCTCGACCCGGCCCGCACGCGGAAGGTCGCGATGTTCTGTACAGGTGGAATCCGTTGCGAGAAGGCCTCCGCATATATGCTCCACCAGGGCTTCAGCGAGGTCTTCCATCTTGAGGGAGGGATCCTCAAGTATCTTGAGACGGTGGCGCCGGAGGAAAGCCTCTGGCAGGGGGAATGCTTCGTTTTCGACGAGCGCGTGGCCCTCGACTATGGCGTGAAGGTCGGCTCGCACATCTCGTGCCGCGCTTGCGGCCATCCCGTCAGCCAGCACTCGGAAAAGCAAAGAGATGCAACGCGTTGCTGGAATTGTAAAACTCAGCTTCAAGAGAATTGACGGAACGCAAGGGCGGTCTCTGCCAACGCAATCATGGTTATCGCCGGGCCGGGTAATTGTGGAGCCCCATGATGACGAAGCTCGATAGAGGGATCATGGCTGCAGTGCTTGGCCTTGCACTGCATGGGGAGGGTAGCGGGGCCCTTGCCGTGTCCGTGGATACCGGTGCGGGGCGCCAGTTAGCTCTGACGCTCTGCGCCGGTTGCCACATGAACCCTGGTCAGGGAGAAAAAAGCGGGCCGGCGGGCATCCCGAGCTTTCAGGCCGTAGCAGACCGCCCCGGACAATCGCTCGAGAGCGTCGTGACTTGGCTGCGCTCGGCGCCGCCCATGATGCCGAAGCATCATCTTTCGAACGACGAGATGTTCGCCCTCGCGCAGTTCATCCTGTCGCTGCGGCACGAGAGTAAATAGCCGCCGCTTCCGCCCCTCACCTCAGGCCGGGAATGCATCCGGCGTGATCCCGCAGGTCTCCAGGAACTTGCGGATCTGCATGACGTCCTCCTTCGCGATACTGTGGTTCGTGTGGTGGAACGCTACAGTGTGGCCGTTGAGGGTAACGCCGATGCGGCTGCCTGACTTGGTGTCGATCTCGGCTCCCAGCTCGACCAGGACATGCTCGATCTCCTTGAAATCGATATTGGAGCTCAACGGATGCGCGAAGAGTGCATTCAAGACTTTGCGGTGGCGATGATTCATGTGGCTCCCCTGGTGTAACCAGCCGGACTATGCAGGGAGCCTAACCCTCGCCGCTTTGCGCAAAATCAAGCAGGTGGGCCGATACAATTCTGGCCCGCCGCCCACTCGCCGGCCGCCGCGGCCCCGGATGACAGGGTGTCGTGATGGAAGCATGGCTCCAACATGATCCAGGCGACGAAAGGAGCGAAAAAGTGCGGCCGCCACCAGCCCCGTTAAAGGTTTGCTAACTATAACAGGGTGGAGTGATTCCGAGTTGTTGGAGCGATTCTCTATGAGCCTTGAGCGTCTACTGGCGAGCGATCAGATCCGTCCCAGGTTGGAAACGGTTCTAGATACCGTGCCGGTGGCGACATCCTCGGTCGTCGGAGGCAACGGCTCGACCCAGCTCGATATCAAGCCCACCATCAGGGTCCGCAATAACGTCGAGATCGACGCCGCGCTAAAGCAGATTGTCGACGTACTGATTGATCAGAGCGGCGGCGACGTCGCTCCGCCGGTCTCAGGCAGCATCAACTTCGAGAACGGCGGGCTTTATTTCGTGGGCGCAGGCAGCTCCCGCGCAGATGACATCAGCTATCGCAACGATCGCTCAGACCCGGAGGCGCCGAGCCTCTATATTGATGCCCGCGAGGGCAATGATACGATTGATATCGACGGTGGCCGGCGTCTGCCCAGCGATGGCGAACGTGCGAGCGCCTTCGTCAGCGTTTTTGCCGGAGAAGGCGACGATCAGGCAAGAGTCTTCGCCAGCAACATTCGCAATCTCGATGGTGGCGACGGCAGCGACACGCTGTTTGCCCAGGGTGGGAGCATCGGCCTCGTCGAGGGTGGCGCGGGGGGCGATCGGATCTCTGCTGTGGCAAGAACGGTCGGCGCAGTTTACGGCGGCGAGGGTGATGACCTCATCACGGCCTTCGGCGACACTATCGGCGTCGTCGACGGCGGCGACGGCAACGACGCCATTCTCGTCTCTACGCGCAATCTCACCGACAATCCGTTAGCGCCCGAGTTCGCGGCCGTGTTCGGGGGCACCGGCGACGATCGCATCGGCATTGACGGCCGTGCGCAGGTCTATTTCGGTGCAGGTGACGGCAAGGATAGCTTCGCGCTCACCGACACCGCCGTGTTTAGGCTGCAGGGTGGATTGAGCCTCGACAACGCCGAGATCGTCCAGGATGGAAACCGTCTTGTCATCACGTTCGGCGAGACCGGAGACCAGATCAGCATCCGAGGCCTCTCCGAGCAGCTCCATCTCGAGGTGACGTCGCCTGATACGTTTGCCATTGTCCCGTTCAATGGTGAGTATGATCCGGCGAGCCTCGTCCTTCCCGCCGAGCCGGTGATCGAGGAGCTACCGGAGGTCGCGCCAGAGGACGTGATCGCTGAGCAGGACCTCGGCGAGACGGATGCGACGGCGCCTGCTGACGAGACCGCGCCCGACGAGTTCAGCGACTTCGAGCCTGGCTCCGAACCCCCGCCGCCGCCGTTTTGAGCCATTTAGTTTTCACGTTCTCGACGGCCTCACCATGAAGCGGGCGTCGTCGTCGTAGCTCTTGAGCTTGGCGTCTAGGGCTGGATCGGCGTCGACCTCGAAGCCGTGCCGGGCCCAGAATGGGATCGAACCGTTGACGGCAATGAGCGAAATGTTGGGCGCGCCTGTTTCACGGGCGTGCGCGATAATCGCTGCCACGAGGCGCGAGGCAGCTCCCGATCCGCGGCCGGCGGGCAGAAGTGCTATGTCGTGGATGTAATAGCTCGATGCCGGCTCAGGCAGAGCGCCCAACATAGAGTTGAGCTCCGGTGGCTTCTTGAAATGCCAAGGATGAGTGACGGCATAGCCGATTGCCGAGCCGGCCTCGCCTTCGAGCAAGAAACAGCCGGCCGGATAAAGCCGCAAGCGCTCCGCGAAGACGCCGGCGTCCTCGGGGTAGTTTACATGTACGAGATCGCCTAGGCTGCTTACCGCCGCAAGATCCACAGTCTGCATGGCACGCCACTTCGCTTGCTCGACCACGTCGTCCTCACTCAATTGGCCTCAACTCAACGGCCGTCCTCACAGAATGAACTTCGAGAGATCGGCGTTTTTCGCCAGGGCGCCGACGCGGGTATTCACATAGGCGGCGTCGATCGTCACAGCGTCGCCGGAGCGGTCGGAGGCATCGAACGAGATCTCGTCGAGCACGCGCTCCATCACGGTCTGCAAGCGCCGCGCGCCGATGTTCTCGACGGTGGAGTTCACGAGAACGGCGGTATCGGCCAAGGCATCAACCGCATCTGCCGTGAACTCGAGGCTCAAGCCCTCCGTCGCCATCAGAGCGACGTACTGCTTGATGAGGCTCGCCTCGGGCTCAGTCAGAATGCGACGCAAATCCTCGCGCGTGAGCGCTTTGAGCTCGACGCGGATCGGCAGGCGCCCTTGCAGCTCAGGCAGGAGATCCGAGGGTTTCGCCACGTGAAACGCGCCGGAGGCGATGAACAGCACGTGGTCGGTTCGCACCGGCCCGTGCTTTGTAGAGACGGTCGTGCCCTCGATCAGAGGCAGGAGATCGCGCTGCACGCCCTCGCGCGAGACCTCGGCGCCCGAGCGTCCGCTCTCGCCGCGTGAGCAAATCTTATCAATCTCGTCCAGAAAGACGATGCCGTTATTCTCGACGGCGCGGATCGCCTCCGCGGTGATCTGGTCGCTGTCGATGAGCTTGTCGCTCTCCTCGGCGATCAGCACGCTGTGGCTGTCGCGAACCGTGACGCGGCGCGGCCTCGAACGGCCGCCCATCGCCTTGCCCAAGAGATCGCCAAGATTGATGGCGCCGACCGAGCCGCCCGGCATTCCCGGCAGATCGAACATCGGCATCGAGGCTCCGCCGCTCTCCGCCACCTGAATCTCGATCTCCTTGTCGTTCATCTCGCCGGCTCGCAGGCGACGGCGGAAAGTCTCGCGCGTGCCGGGCGACGCTGTCGCACCGACGAGAGCGTCGAGCACGCGCTCCTCGGCGTTCTTCTCGGCCTGCGCGCGAACCTCCTTGCGCTTGCCCTCGCGCACGAGGGCGATACCGACCTCGACGAGGTCGCGGACGATGCTATCCACATCGCGGCCGACATAGCCGACCTCGGTGAACTTCGTCGCCTCCACCTTGAGGAACGGCGCGCCGGCGAGCTTTGCCAGGCGTCGCGAGATCTCCGTCTTGCCGACGCCGGTCGGGCCGATCATGAGAATGTTCTTCGGCAGCACTTCCTCCTTGAGGGGCCCCTCGAGCTGCTGGCGCCGCCAACGATTGCGCAGGGCAATGGCCACGGCGCGCTTGGCGTCACTCTGGCCGATGATGTAGCGGTCCAGCTCGGAGACGATTTCGCGCGGTGAGAAGTTGCTCATGATGCCTTTGTAGCAAGATTGGGGTAGCAAGTTCGGGTGGAAGCGACTGGTCCAGGATGATGTCGCCGTTCGGGTGATGCCTTGCTTGCTACTCGCTCACGAGCTTCAGACCAATTGTCGAGGCAAGGAGCGTGGAAAGGAAGAAAACGCGCCATAACGTCATCGGCTCATTGAACCAGACGATACCAATGATCGCGGTGCCCGCAACACCGAGTGCACCCCAGGCCGCGTAGACGGTGCCAAGCGGTATGGTCTCGGTGGCCCGCGCGACGAGATAGAAGCTTACGGCCGCCATGCCAAGGGTGACGACGATGGGCAGAGGCTTCGTAAATCCCGCGCTGTAGCGTATGGAGGTTGTGAAGATGCATTCCGTGACGCCCGCGAAGATTAAGTAGATCCAACCCAATTCCTGCTCCCCTTGTTTAGTGTCTCCAGGCCGAGGCTTCTCAGCGGGCGGACTCCAAGCTTTCCACGACGAGGTTCGAGTTCGTATAGACGCAGATCTCGCCGGCAATCGCTATGGCCTTGCGGGCGATCGCTTCGGCTTCTAGGGGCTGGTCGAGCAGCGCGCGCGCAGCCGCGAGCGCGAACATGCCGCCCGAACCGATGCCCATGACGTGATTTTCGGGCTCAAGGACATCGCCGGTGCCGGTGAGAACGAGAGTAGTCTCGCGATCGGCAACGATCATCATGGCCTCGAGCCGGCGCAGAAAGCGATCCGTCCGCCAGTCCTTTGCCAGCTCAACGGCGGCCCGCATCAATTGGCCGGGATACTGCTCAAGCTTGCCCTCGAGGCGTTCGAAGAGCGTGAAGGCGTCAGCAGTCGCGCCAGCGAAACCCGCGATCACCCCGCCCGCCGGGCCGAGCTGCCGCACCTTGCGCGCATTGGATTTTATCACGGTGGCGCCGAGACTTACCTGACCGTCACCGGCAATCACCACCCGCCCGTTCTTGCGCACGGTGAGAATGGTCGTGGCGTGCCAGGGGGCGAAATCCTGAGCGCTTCTGAACGGGTCCGACATTTTCCCTCTGTGCTTCTGGCGCGCCTAGTGCAGCGCATCTGACGTTTGGTACCCGCTCGCGGCTGGTGTCGAAACCAAACGTCAGATGCATAAGCTGCACTAGAAACATTGACTTGCTAGTGTTCCTTAGGGCTCCGACATTTGCTCTCGAGCGTGCGGAAACGGGAAGCAAATGTCGGAGCCGGAACACTAGTCGACCGGAGCTGATACCGCCTCGGAGTTGTGAACGCAAATCAAGGTGCAATCGTCGCGGGGCAAGCGGGCGCCTCGCACTGATCGTTAGCCTGGCGCAAGCTTAAATCCCTAGTTCTTTTCGCCTAGTCCGGCGAGAGGCACCCGAAGCCTCGATCAGCCGCATTTGAGGAGGAGGGAGCCCTATGAGCAACTTTCTGAGCGGGACGTTCTACGGCGTCGAGCAGGGTTTCATTCCCGGCCTGCAGCAGGCCGCCAATGCCGTGCGCGGCAAAGAAGGCATTTTCGCCGGCGACAACCTCTTCACGATCGGCCGCAACCTCGGGTTCCTCGAGGACAAGGCCTTCTTCGAAGCGTGGCAGAAGCACGCTACGACACCAGCCGAAAAGGCCTGCGTCTGGCGCATCGCGACGCTGGCCTGGGCCGCCCGCTCCGCTCTCAGCCGCAACATCGAAGGCGACTTCGTCGAGTGCGCCTGCTACCGCGGAACGTCGGCACGCATTGTCTGCGACACCGTCGGTTTCGAGAAAACCAGCCGCAGCTATTATCTCTACGATCTCTTCGATCACGATCCTTCGATGCCGCATCATGCGATGCCCGAGCATAGCAAGAAGCTCTACGGCGATACCGTGGCGCGGTTCGCCGATCAGCCCCGCGTCATCGTGACGGCCGGCAAGGTGCCGGACGTGCTGCATCAGGTGGCGCCCAAGAAGATCGCCTTCCTGCACATCGACCTCAACAATGCGGACGCAGAGATCGGTGCCCTCGAAATGCTTTTCGACCGCGTTTCTCCCGGCGCTCCGGTCGTGTTCGATGACTATGGCTGGCGCGGCTATCGCGCCCAGAAGCTCGCCGAGGACCCATGGCTCCTTGCGCGCGGCTACCACGTGCTCGAGATGCCCACGGGCCAGGGCCTGCTGATCAAGTAGGGGTGCATCCCCTCTCCCCATCGCCATGGCGGAACCATGCTCCGCATGGACGACGATGGGGAGAGGGGGTTAAGTCTTGTTCCATCCCGTCATCGCGGGCCGACGAGCACGACCGCCACCTCCATCTGGCACTTCCGACCACGAGCTGATAAACGGGTCGCTTCGGTTAACTGGCGCCGTCCGGGCGCGTACTCGAAAAGGCTCAACGTGAAGCGGCAAGCATCGATATCCCGCAAGACCAAGGAAACCGAGATCACGGCGTCGATCGATCTCGACGGCACCGGCGCGTACGACATCTCGACCGGAGTTGGCTTTCTCGACCATATGCTGGAGCAGCTCGCCCGCCACGCCCTGATCGACATCAAGCTTCAGGCGAGGGGCGATCTGCACATCGATTTTCACCACACCACGGAGGACGTTGGCATCGTGCTCGGCCAGGCTGTGGCAAAGGCGCTCGGCGATAAGCAGGGGATCCAGCGCTATGCCGACGTTCATCTGCCCATGGACGAGACCTTGACGCGGGTTTCGGTCGACGTGTCAGGCAGGCCGTACCTCATCTGGAAGGTGCGCTTCTCGCAGCCAAAGATTGGCGAGATGGATAGCGAGCTTTTCCGCGAATGGTTCCAGGCGTTCGCGCAGAATGCCGGCATCACGCTGCACGTCGAGAACCTTTACGGTGAGAACAATCACCATATCGCCGAGACCTGCTATAAGGGCCTTGCGAGAGCTCTTCGTCAGGCGGTGACGCTGGATCCGCGCCAAACGGGGCGCGTTCCCTCGACCAAGGGCATGCTGGCCTAGCGCAAAAGTGCAAGCTTACCGCAGCTGGCTCGTTGCGAATGTAGGAACACTCAATCGTGCGTGACTATACGGTTCATGAGCCGCCGGTGTTCGGCGCGACACGAGACGAGAGGGCCGAAGGCCTCGTCTTCGTCAAGGACGGCTTCTCATGGGGCGCGGCCCTCCTGGGCCCGTTCTACTTCATCGCGCGCGGCGAATGGCTAGGTCTTGCGGCCTATATCGGCGCCGCGCTCGTCCTCCGCCTCGCCTTCTACCTGGTAGGCGCCGAACCGGACTGGACGGCTTTCGCATTTCTGATCTTCAACGTTGTTGCGGGCTTCGAGGCGAACGAGCTCAAACGTTTGTCACTTGGTTATGGCGGCTATCGCGAGATCGGCGCAACGAGCGGGCGAAATCACGCCGAATGCGAGCGCCGCTTCATCGAAGCGTGGCTGCCGAACGAGCCGAAGATTACCCCCGACGCCTGGAAGAGCTCCACGCCACGAGCACTGCTGACCATCGAGGCTGTGGAGGAGCGCTTGCGCAGTCTCGCGGCCAGGCTCCGCAACCAATATGCTCCGAAGGCCTGAGCCCGCATGCAGCGCGTCGTCATCATCGATTATGGCTCGGGCAACCTACACTCGGCCGCCAAGGCGTTCGAGCGCGCGGCCCGCGAGAGCGAGGCCAACGCCGAGATCCGCCTCACGAGGAACGCTGAGGACGTGCTCAGAGCCGACAGGATCGTGCTGCCCGGCGTTGGCGCTTATGCGGATTGTAAGCGTGGGCTCGAGGCCGTTCCCGGCATGCGCGCCGCACTTGAGGACGCCGTGCATGGCAAGGGCCGGCCGTTCCTCGGCATCTGCGTCGGCATGCAGCTTCTCGCCACACGCGGGCTCGAGTTCGAGGTCACGGAAGGCCTTGGCTGGATCGACGGCGAGGTGCGCGCGCTGACGCCATCCGACCCGACGCTCAAGATCCCGCACATGGGCTGGAACACACTTACGACGGTCCGCGGTCACGCGCTGCTCGAAGGCATCCCGACCGGCGAGCACGGCCTGCACGCCTATTTCGTCCACTCATTCTTCATGGCGGCCAACGATCGATCGATGGTGGTCGCCGAAACCGATTACGGCGGGCCCGTGACGGCGATCGTCGCCAAGGGAAACGTTGCCGGCACGCAGTTCCACCCCGAGAAGAGCCAAACTCTCGGCTTGAAGCTTCTCGCCAACTTCTTGCATTGGCGGCCGTAAGTGGCTCGGTCGTCGATCAGGTTCGGACACACTTTTCGAGGTTTCTAACATGACACACCGCCCCGGCGCGCATCAGCGCCTCTATGAGATCATCCGCGAGAAGTCGTTCGTCAAGGGCCACGTGGTGCTCGCATCAGGCCAGGAAAGCGACCACTACTTCGACATGAAGCCCACGATGTTCGATCCCGAAGGCGCCGAGCTGCTCGCCGAGCTGATCCTTGATCGCATCGATGCCTATGCTCCCGACCTCGTCGGCGGCCTCGAAATGGGTGCAGTGCCGCTCATCACCCCGGTCTCGATCTCGAGCAAGCGTGCGGGCCGTGCGATCCCCGGCTTCTTCGTCCGAAAGAACGTCAAGGAGCACGGCACCAAGAAGCTCGTCGAAGGCGTAACCGATGTTGCGGGTAAACGCGTTGCCATCGTCGAGGATGTGACAACGACCGGAGGCTCTGCGCTCAAGGCGGTGCGAGCGCTGCAAGATGCCGGCGCCAAGGTCGTGGTCGTGATCTCGATCCTCGATCGCGAGGGCGGCGCCTCGACGGTCTACGCCGACGCGCAAATCCCGTTTATCTCCCTCTTCAAGGGGAGCGAGTTCTTGTAGGGCTGAGCCAGAGAGGCGAGGGGCTTTACCCCCCGCCCGTGCATCAGCAGCTTTCTGATCAGACGTCCAGGTTGGCGACGGTCAGCGCGTTTTCCTGGATGAACTCGCGGCGAGGTTCCACGACGTCGCCCATCAGCTTCGAGAAGATCTCGTCGACTTCCGTCACGTCCCCGGTCTTCACCTGCAGCAGCGTGCGGGCGTCGCGATCGAGCGTCGTTTCCCAAAGCTGGTCGGGGTTCATCTCGCCAAGACCTTTGTAGCGCTGCAGCGAAAGCCCCTTGCGGCCAACTTCGTAGATCGAATTCAGCAGCGTGCGTGGCCCGTAGATCGGCGTCGTCTCGGCTTTGCGGCGGAGCTTTGTCTCGGCGCCGTAGACCTCGGCAAGATGCTTGCTCTTCTCGTTCAAGCGACGGGCGTCGAGGGAAGCGAGGAGTGCGCGGTCGAGCGCATGGGCCTCGGTAACGCCGCGAACCTCACGCTTCAGAAGGAAGCCGTCGTTACCGTAGAGGCCTTGCCAGCCCTTCTCGGTTTCCTCGGCAACCTCGTTCAGGCGCGCAGCGATCCGATCGGCCGTGGCGGCGGCAAGGTCTGCCGAGCGCACGAGATCGGTGTCGAACGCGCCAGCGACGGCGGCCTGCTCGACGACGAGACGCGAGTAGCGCGAATGCAACTGGTCCATGAGGCCGACAATGCCACGGGCCTGATCGACAATGTCGCGCAGGTCCTTGCCGGCGCGCTCGGAGCCGCCGGTGACGAGCGTGGTGTCCTCGAGGCCGGCGTCAACGAGGTAGTCCTCGAGCGCGCGCTGATCCTTGAGGTACGTGCTGCTCTTGCCGCGCGCGACTTTGTAGAGCGGCGGCTGAGCAATGTAGACGTGGCCCTTCTCGACCAGCTCGGGCATCTGGCGATAGAAGAACGTGAGAAGGAGCGTGCGGATGTGGGCGCCGTCGACGTCGGCGTCCGTCATGATGATGATCTTGTGGTAGCGCAGCTTCTTCAGGTCGAAGTCGTCGCGGATGCCGGTGCCGAGGGCGCCGATGACGTTCGTCACCTGCTCTGATGACAGCATCTTATCGATGCGGGCGCGCTCGACGTTCAGGATCTTGCCGCGGATCGGCAGCACGGCCTGATACTCGCGCTTGCGGCCTTGCTTGGCGGACCCGCCTGCCGAGTCGCCCTCGACGATGAACAGCTCCGTATTGCTCGGATCGCGATCCTGGCACTCGGCGAGGCCGCCGGGCAGACGCATGCCGTCGAGCGCGCTCTTTCTTCGCGTCAGCTCGCGCGCCTTCTTGGCGGCTTCACGAGCGAGCGCGGCCTCGACGATTTTACCGACGATGGCCTTGGCTTCCTTCGGATGCTCCTCAAACCAGGCGTTCAGCTGATCGACGACGATGCTTTCAACGACGGGCTTCACCTCGGAAGAGACGAGCTTGTCCTTCGTCTGGCTCGAGAACTTGGGATCGGGCACCTTGACCGACAGCACGCAGGTGAGACCTTCGCGCGCATCCTCGCCGGTGAGGTCGACCTTCTCCTTCTTGGCGATGCCGCTCTCGACTGCGTATTTGTTGACCACGCGCGTGAGGGCCGCGCGGAAGCCCGCCAAATGCGTGCCGCCATCACGTTGCGGAATGTTGTTCGTGAAGCAGAGCATGCTTTCGTGGTAGCTGTCGTTCCACCAAAGCGCGACCTCGACACCGACGCGATCCTTCTCGGTGCGCACCATGATCGGCTCGCCGATGACCGATTGCTTCGAGCGATCGAGATAGCGCACGAATGCTGACGTGCCGCCGTCGTAAACAAACTCCTCGCGTTTGATGTCGGCGTGGCGGGCGTCGGTCAGCACCACCTTGGCGCCGGAGTTCAAGAAGGCCAGCTCGCGAAGGCGATGCTCGAGGGTGGCGTAATCGAACTCGACTCTCGTAAAGGTTGCCGGGCTCGGCATGAAGGTCACTTCGGTGCCGCGACCGCCCTTGCCATCGCCCACGGCCTTCAACGGAGCTATGGCAACGCCGTCGTTGAACTCGATGAAATGCTCTTTGCCGTCGCGCCAGATGCGGCAGCGCAGCCAGGTGGAGAGCGCATTGACGACAGACACGCCGACGCCGTGCAGGCCGCCCGAGACCTTATAGGAATTCTGGTCGAACTTGCCGCCGGCGTGCAATTCCGTGAACACGATCTCGGCCGCCGAGCGTTTCGGCACAACATCGTCGTCGTTCTTGATGCCGGTCGGAATGCCGCGACCGTCGTCGCGCACGGTGACAGAGCCGTCCGGATTCAGGGTCACCTCGCAGGCGCTGGCGTGGCCGGCCAGAACCTCGTCGATGGCATTGTCGACGACCTCATAGATCATGTGATGCAGGCCGGAGCCGTCATCGGTATCGCCAATGTACATGCCCGGCCGCTTGCGCACGGCTTCGAGGCCCTTGAGCATCTTGATGCTGTCGGCGCCGTAATCGTCGGACGCGGGAAATATTTTGGCGGGTTCAGCGCTCATTCGTGACCTGTCAGAAATGTGCAGAATGTGTAGGTTTCTTATACCACGGCACGGCACGGCGCAGGGTGAAAATCGCGCTACAGGCGCGCTACAGTCCACTAAAGTTTTTCATTGTCTTTCAGTATGTTGAAGAGGGATGACGGAGAAAGCGCACGGCGACACAGTGCAGTCATACAATTGGGGCCGCCTGACCGTTGTCCACACGCCAGAACTGGGCCCGACCCAGCAGCGCGGAAAACGCCTGATGATCAGTACCCGTCATCCAGGCCTGCGAGCCGAGACGGAGGAGCTCGGCGAAGAGGGCGGCGCGGCGATGCTCGTCCAAATGCGCGGTCACCTCGTCGAGGAGCAGCATCGGAGCCATGCCGTCGCGGCGTTCACGGACCAGTTCGGCGTGGGCTAGAACGAGGCCGAGGAGAAGCGCTTTCTGCTCGCCGGTGGAACAGAGTTTCGCGGCCATGGACTTCGGCCCGTGCGTCACGATGAGGTCGGTACGATGCGGTCCGTCGAGGGCTCGGCCTGCGCCGCGATCGCGGTCACGAGCCGAGCGGAGGCGCGCGATATAGCCGTCCTCGACGTCGACGGCGGCGCGTGCCGCGAGATCGCGGTCGATGTCGCCTTCGAGCGCCACGCGGCTCCATGGAAAGGGCGACGTGGGATCGCGCTCCCTGCGGGCCGCGATGACGGCTGCCAACGCGGCCGCGGCTTCGGCGCGGGCGGCAGCAAGTGCGACGCCCATTTCCGCCATGACGATCTCGAGGCCTTCGAGCTGGCCGCCGGTCGTGACACCGTCCGAGAGCAGGCGGTTGCGCTGGCTCATGGCGCGCTCGAACTTGCCGGCGCGGGTGCGATGGGTGGGATCGAAACAGAGGATCAAGCGGTCGAGGAAGCGGCGGCGCTCGGAAGCCGGGCCGGTGAAGAGGCCGTCGGTGGCGGGGGTGACCCAGACCATTTCGACATAATCGGCAAGGGCGCCCGAGCCGGATTTTGCGTCGCCATCGATACGGACGATGCGGCCCGTGCGCTCGGTGGATACGCTTGGCGTGAGCCCCGTGCCAATGTCGATGGCGCCGAAGCTCGTGTGGACATACGCGGCGACCGTCCAACCGCCGTCGCCGTCGGCGCGTGCGAGGTCTGGAAACGGCGCCTGGCGCAGACCTTGACCAGGCGCGAGCAGTGAGACAGCCTCGAGGATATTGGTTTTGCCCGAACCGTTGGCGCCAGCCAGCACGACGGGTGCCGGGCCGAGGCACATGGCGAGACGCTCATAATTGCGGAACTGCGAAAGCGTTAGCCGCTCGACCCAAAGTCGCGCGCCGGTTTCTTCGGAACTACTCAAGGCAGCCTCGCAGCAAATGGGGCTCCAGGGTAGTGCGTTCCCTCCCCCCTTGCGGGGGAGGGTTAGGGAGGGGGGTGTCCAGAAGCAGCGGCTGTCGTGTACCACCCCCTCCCCTGCCCTCCCCCGTCAAGGGGGAGGGAGAAGCGAGGGGGCCGACGAAGCTCTCTCTCCAGAGGCATGAGTTCAAATCAAGCTCCGAACCGTGCGGCCTTCTTGGCAATAGAGTCGAACCCTCGGTCCGTCAGGAGTCCAGCCGGCTCAGGTAAGACACGTGATGTGAGAGGTCGATTTGCGCATTGTAGATCTTGCTGTGCCAAAGGTGCGTTGGTCTCGTGTTCAGCTTGGGGAGATGCAACAGCGCATCGCGGACTGCGGGTTCAGAACCTAAATCGCCGTGTGACGCGAGATATTCCTCGAGCCGACTCTTTAGCTCACGGACGCCGTGCTTGACGGAACTGGCGTCGAGGCACTCACTAGGACGATCATAGAAGAGCGACAACAATTGACTAATTTGCTCACAAAAAATGGCGAGCGTCTTTAGGTCGTCCTCTCTCTCGCTCGTCATGCGCTACACGCGCATGGGCATGAGGACGTAGAGGGCGGTTTCGTCGCCCTCACCTTTGATCATGGTGGGCGAGCCGGGGTCGGCGAGCATGAAGCGGGCCTCCTCTCCTTCAAGCTGGCCGGCAATGTCGAGCAGATAGCGGGCGTTGAAGCCGATTTCGAGGGGCTGGGCGGTATAGGCGACGGCGATCTCCTCGGTCGCGCTGCCGCCTTCCGGATTGTTGACCGACAGCACCAACTTATCCGGCATGATGTTGAGCTTTACGGCGCGGCCACGCTCGCTCGCGATGGTCGAAACGCGGTCGACAGCGCTCATGAAGTCCGCGTTATGGACCTTGAGCTCCTTGTCGTTGGCCTGCGGGATGACGCGGCCGTAATCGGGGAATGTGCCGTCGATCAGCTTTGACGTCAGTGTGACATTGCCGATCTCGAAACGTGCCTTGGAGGCGCTCACCGCCACCGTAACCGTCTCGCCGCTCTCCTCGATCAAGCGGTGCAGCTCGTGCACGGTCTTGCGCGGAATGATGACGCCCGGCATGCCGTCGGCACCTTGAGGGCGCGCGATCTCGGCCTGCGCCAAGCGATGGCCGTCTGTGGCGACGGCGCGCAGCGTCGGCGTCTTTCCGGTTTCAGCGATATGGAAAAAGATGCCATTCAGGTAATAGCGCGTTTCCTCGGTCGAGATCGCGAACCTGGTCTTGTCAATCAACCGCTTCAAATCACCGGCCGCGATCTCGAATGTGTGGCCGAGGTCGCCGGCGTTGAGATCGGGAAAATCCTCGGGTCCCAGCGTTTGCAAAGCAAAGCGCGCCTGGCCGGCCGCCAGCGTGAGCCGCTCCTTCTCGGCGTCACGACGAATATCGACCTGGCTGCCCTCGGGCAACTTGCGCACGATGTCGTGCAGCATGTGAGCCGGCACGGTCACCGCACCCGCGGCGCCAACCTCGGCCTTGACCTCCTCTATGACCTCGCGTTCGAGATCGGTTGCCTTGAGCTCCAGCGTTTGGCCGGAGGCCTTCAAGAGGACGTTCGAGAGAATCGGGATCGTAGTGCGGCGTTCGACAACGCTCGTCACGTGGCCGAGCGCCCTTAGAAGTTCACCGCGTTCAATAACAAGCCGCATCAGTTGCCTCGGCATTCGCGGTCCCGCTGCGATCGCCGCAGAACCATCGGAGTGGAACGAAAAGCTTACGCGCTTTTCTGAAGATTAGGACATGACGCCTGCGTCAAACGTATCCTGTCTGGCGACGATCATGCTCTCGACGCCAAGAGACGAACGCAAAACACTCGTCATACGTATGAGAGGAGAATTCATTCGTATGAGAGGAGAAAGCGTGAGATGCGCAACTTGACCTCAATGCGCGCCCGTTTTCAAGGGCCGATCCAGACCGGGCCGTCGCAAATGCTTTACCGATTCTCGAATGCGAACCGAGGATAAAAATTCGGGAGCAGCACCAGAGATGCTGCCCCCGCCCCGCTTTGACCCCGCACACAAGCCCTCGTGGACGAGATCGTAACCTTTTTTTCTTTTGCCCGCCCAAGACTTAGCTAGTGTGGTGATTGCGAAGTCCGCCACCACGTGGCCGCTGGCCTCAGAGGCACGCTTGCCGACCTTCGCCCGGGACTCAAGCGTTCGATCCAGACCACTAGTGGCTCAGCAGCTTCTTCAGCTCCTCCAGCTCGTCGCGGAGGCTCGCGTCGCCCGCGATGACACCCTCAATCTTTCGGATCGCGTGCAAAACCGTCGTGTGGTCGCGGTTGCCGAAACGGCGCCCGATCTCGGGAAGGGAGCGGTGCGTCAACTGCTTTGCGAGGTACATGCCGATCTGCCGGGGCCAGACCACCGAGCGGTGGCGGCGTTGAGACAGGAGATCGCCCTTCGAGACGCCGAAGTGCCGTGAGACGATGCGGAGAATGTCCTCGATCTTGATGCGGCGCGGCTCGACGCCCTGGAACAGGTCGCGAACCACGGTCTCGGCAATGTCGAGGGTGAGCGGCGAGCGCATGTGCTGCCAAGTGAGATAGAGCCGGTTGACAGCGCCTTCGAGCTCGCGACCGCTCTCCGTCAGCCGCGTTGCCAGGACGTCGATTACCTCGCGAGAGAGCTCGAAGGCCGGATCCGTCGCGCGTTTTTCAGCGAGGCGCTGTTCGAGCACGCGTGTTCTGAGCTCGTAATCGTATGCACCGATCTCGGCGACGAGCCCACGCTGAAGG
Source organism: Hyphomicrobium sp. (assembly GCA_041659825.1). Taxonomy (GTDB): domain Bacteria; phylum Pseudomonadota; class Alphaproteobacteria; order Rhizobiales; family Hyphomicrobiaceae; genus Hyphomicrobium_C. The sequence goes on along the minus strand of JBAZXL010000043.1, from coordinate 15,228 downwards.
CGTGACCGCATGCGCTCGTTCAAGCGATCGATCTGCGCGGGATGACGCGCAGAGGCGACTACCACCTGCCGGCCGCCGTCGAGGAGGGCGTTGATGATGTGATCGAACTCCTGCTCGGTTTTCTCGCCTTGCATGAACTCGAGGTCGTCGATGAGGAGGATGTTGATCGAGCGGAACTTCTCCTTAAAGGAGAGAGGGTCCTGGTTTCGCAACGCCTCAACGAACTGATAACGGAACCGCTCGGCCGTGAGGTAGAGCACGTTCGCATTCGGCGCGCGACGCTTGACCTCCCACGCAATGGCATGGAGAAGATGCGTCTTTCCCATGCCGACCGACGAATAAATGTAGAGCGGATTGAATGCCGGGCTGTCGGTCAAGACGGTCTCGGCGACTTGGACGGCGCCTGCGTTGGCGATCCGGTTCGAGGTCCCGACGACAAAGCTCTCAAACGTATGGTGCGGGTCGAGCGGCGAGCCCTCGAAGCCGCCTATGCTCGTGCGGCCTGCAACCGGCTGGAAGGCCGGACGGGCAGGTGCAAGACGCACCGGCTCGCTGCTTTGGGCGCGCGTCTCGTTGGCGACGTCGCGCTGCGCGACAGGTTCCGGCTGCTGCTGCACGCTAGAGCGAGCGGTTGGACCGCCGGGTTGGCGAAGAAGTACCTCGACGCGCTCGGCCGTCTTAAACTCGGTGCGGCAGCAAGCCAAAAGGTGGTCGATATAGTGGGACTGGATCCAGTTGCGCAGGAACTTGACCGGCACCGAGACTTTGACAGTCTTGCCATCAAAATCGTCGAACTCTAGCGCATTGAACCAGCTTGTATAAATGTCGTCACCGAGGCGCGCACGAAGGGTCGCGCGCACCTTTGCGCCGCGCGTGTCGCCGGCGGCCAGATCGCCGCCCGTGCTCGCTGTCACCGACTTGTTGTCGCCGTTACCCACCACGGCAGCCGACGAACGGATAGCCCGCTCCGGCTGCGGAACAGACAGCTCCGCCTTCGAGATCGCATGCATTTTAATTTACCCCGCACTTTGTTGCTCGCATCTCGCAAAAGGCCGAGCACTGCCGTTCGCCCAAACGGCGCCATGCTCGATCAATTGCGAGTATTTCCTAGGTCTTCTGGCCAGTTTCGCCCCGCGGCCTTACCGCCGCCAGCGATCTGGTCCCTTGTGCCGACTAGCTTAGAGGTAACCCTCTTGCACTCGTGTCCGCACGGCCGTCGGTCGAGACTGTCCGTCGCTTTCGAGGCAGGCGGTCAGCTTGCGTTGCCAGCGCATCCTCGTCGTTAACGGTGTTGGTCAAACCTTAACCACTCCCACTCGGTACTGCTTATCGCCCGCTTCCCTCTAGCCTTCTGAACCAGTCTATTGGACCGGCTTTCTGGACTAGTTTTCTGGCCAACATTCAGCCGCCAGCAAAAAACAGACACGCTACAATCAAGCCAATGTAATACTTGAGCATAAGACGCACTCCACCCGACAAGATCGGACGGTTACGCTTGTACTCTCGGGATACAAAAGGGCCCCAGGTCTGGAGCGATACGCTGCAGATACTGGCTGTGCGCGCCGCACCCCCCAATTTCTAACTCTAAGGTGGGTTACTGCGCTCGCAGGAGTGTTTTAACGGGTTGATAACCTCTTAGCAAGCGGCGGGGACGATGGAGGAGCGGGTCCCGACGTGGGGACCCAGGCCGTCCGGACCCGGTGGAAAACTTGAGTCCTATCCACAGAGACAGGGGACAACCCCCTCGCGCAACAAGTGGATTCTTCAAGACGGATGACGCGCCCGAAAACAAAAGCGGCGCTCGTGTGGCGAGCGCCGCTATCGTTCTTTTTTGCTTGGTCGGAGGCCGAGGGCCGAGACGAGGGAGCGACAGGGTTAATGCACTGAGGCTCGCTGCGCTCGATGAATCCGCCACTTAGCAAGGATCCGATGGCTGAACTCGATTCTTTTGCCGGGACTTCCTTGTTGCAAACACGTCACACAAGTGAGAACGGTAAGCTTCGCGCAAGGATTATTCAGGTCACTTCGCGCTTCGTTCGAGCCGTGGTCTCGAAATAGCGTTACGACCTTCCGCCTTAAGCCATCGCCTTAATGCGGTTGGCGAGGCGCGAGACCTTCCGGCTGGCCGTCTTGGGATGCATGATACCCTTCTGAGCCGTGCGCACGAGAGTTGGCTGGGCCGCCTTAAGTGCCGAGACCGCGGCCTCCTTGTTGCCAGAGGCAATCGCTTCCTCGACATTGCGCACTTCGGTCTTCACCAGCGACTTGCGCGACTTGTTGATCGCAGTGCGGGTAATCATCTGCCGGGCGGCCTTCTTCGCCGACTTCGTATTGGCCATAACGCTATCCTTCTCCTCGGGGAGCCGCTCAGGTCTTGCCCCGCAACCTCGCCAGCGACCACGCATTTTTGGCGCGGGCGCGTCCCGCGCACCATGCGCGGCTCAAACAGGTGAACCGCCCGGAACATGGGTTCCGAGCGGCTCAAGTGGCTGGTCTATATCCGCGAGGCCCTGTCCGGTCAACGAATTTGGGCTTATGGGACCTTCCATTTGATGGAGCAGCCTAAGGATGGGACCTGGTCCTGGGGTCCGTGGCCGGTAGCGGCGACGAGCTTCATGGCCTCAAACAGGTCGCGCCGGACGTTTGAGGCGGCCTCTTTGCGGCTGGCATCGAGGCGGCCGCGGTATTGAAGCTCGAGCCTCGCGTTGAAGCCGTAGAAGTCCGGCGTGCAGACCGCGCCATAGGCACGCGCAGTGCTTTGGCTCTCGTCATAGAGGTAGGGAAACGGGAAGGCATGGGTGCGGGCCACCGACTGCATGTGCGCAAAGCCATCCTCCGGGTAGGCCGACGCATCGTTCGAGGAGATGGCAACCGAGCCAATGCCGTGGCCGGCAAGCTCGGCGGCGTCGCGCACGATCCGGTCGAGTACTGCCTGGACATAGGGACAATGGTTGCAGATAAACATGACAAGAGCGCCGCGGGGGCCGCGGACATCCGCTAGCGCATAGGCATTGCCGTCGGTCGCCGGCAAGCGAAAGTCCGGCGCTCGCCAGCCAAAATCACAGATTGGAGTGGTCTCGGCCATGATCGGCTCCGGGTAAGCGTGCTAGAAGAGCGACTTTACGTTAGCGCGGGTGCGGATAGGCACAAGACGCCTCGCGTCAAGGCGCCATCCATAGTGAGTTCACAGACTAACCCAGGCGCTTGAAGCTCAGGCCGTCGGGCCAGAAGACGCGCGCGCGTGCACTGATCTCGATGGGGTCGCCAGTGGTCAGAAGCACCAGCTCGGGACTGGTTCCAATGGATCCCTCATAGGCCGGATGGCGCGCCAAATAGTCCTCGAAGCTATCGGCAACGATCTCTGGTTGGCAGAGGATGCGGGTTGCCGGCGGGAGGTGCCGCTTGAAGAGATGCTCGACGAGCGGAAAGTGCGTGCAACCGAGGATGGCGCGGTGGGGGGCCTCGCCGCCGGCTTGAGCCAAGGCCCCGTCGATGCCAGCCCTGACGAGCGCGTCCAACTCGGGCTCAGAGGCCTTGTGCTCGATCGCGCCCGCGAGCTCGGAGCACACCTGTTGGGTGACGGCCACCTTAGGGCAGCGCTTGCCGATCTCCTCAGCAAAGACATTGGAGGCGATGGTGCGCATCGTGCCAAAGACGGCGATGCGGTCCGTCAGATATTTCTGAGGGTACTGCGGGGTTGTGACGGCCCAAGGCGTCTGGGTCGCGGCCTCGACCGTCGGCGCGACGATGCCGAGGACATTGTGGCCCCTGGCGCGCCAGCCGCTTTCCGTGAGCCACGTGCGTTGCAGGCGGCGCGCGGCAACCGCGGTCGCCGTGTTACAACCGAGAAGCACGAGCTTGCAGCCACGCGCGAACAACGCCTCCACCGCCATCCGCGTCAGGTCCACAATCTCTTCCGACGAGCGGTTGCCATAGGGCACGTTCGCATGGTCGCCGAGATAGGTGAACGAGATGTGCGGAAAGCGCCGGGTCAGCGCGTGAAGAACCGTGAGCCCGCCGAGGCCAGAGTCGAAGACGCCGATCATGGGCACTCTGTTTGCGCAGAACGCGGGTCCAGGTCAACCGTAATTCCCGAGCTTTGGAATCGTATTGGTATGAACCGTAAAGCCATGCGTTCCCTCAAAAATTTCGGGGAGACAGTCATTCTTAAGCGGGCCCTAACTGAACATATGCTCAATGGACGAAACGGAAGGCGCTCACGTCCATGAATAACAGCAACATCGTCAAACAGGCCACGAAAAGTGCGCGGCGTGCCGTGCTGCTTGCTATCATCGGGGCTGCCGTGGTGATCACAGCGCTGATCTTAGAGCATAGCATCTTCAGCCGCCTGCAGGTCGCTCGTACGGCCCAGATGGTGGAGTTGCACCAGAACATCGGAAAAATCAATCGCACCCGGGAGAGGCTGAACAACGCTGCCAACATGGCAGCCGTGACTGGCGACGCCTCCTGGGACGACGAGTACGAAGCGGAACTGCCCAAGATCCAACGTGCCTTGGACAGGGTGGCCGAGCTTGCAGATCCAAGAATGACTGTGCAACTCGATACACGTACGCGTATCTCGGGACGCAAAATCATCGAGGTCGACAAGCAGATCTTTGAGAAGGTGGCCCAGGGCAATCTCACGGAGGCCCAGGCGTTACTCTCACATCCAACCTATCAATTCCACCAGCAGAATTTCTCGGTCGGAACCGAGCGCTTCATGGCAGACGTCGCGACCGATGCGGAGGCGTGGAGCAAACAATTTGAAACGCGCGAGCGTGTCGCGCTCGCCATGCTCGCACCGCTTTCGCTCATCGCAGCGTTTGCGCTGTGGCGGCATCTCAACGCGAGCCTGGCACGCTCGGAAGGTGTGCATCTTGCCGCCGAGGCCAAGATCAGGCGGCTTGCCATGAACGATATGCTGACCGGTCTCTCCAACCGAATGTCGCTTCGCGAGAGCCTGCACAGCGCAATGGCGCGGGCGGCGCAGGCGAACACGAAAGTTGCGGTGCTAATGATCGACCTCGACCGGTTCAAGCCGGTCAACGACCGATATGGCCATCTCGTAGGCGATCTCGTTCTCAAGGAGGTCGCCAAGCGCCTGATAAAGGCCGTACGCAATGGTGAGCTCTGCGGCCGGTTCGGTGGCGACGAGTTTGTCGCCGTGGTCGAGTATAGCGGCGACGATCAGATTCCTCGCCGCATCGGCGCGCGTGTCGTGGAGGCTCTTTCGGCGCCCATGGCTCTGCAAGGGTTGACGGTGGAAATCGGTGCAAGCGTCGGCATGGCAGTGTTCCCCGGTGACGCGACGGCCGAGGACGACCTCATTGGGAAAGCGGACATCGCGCTCTACAAAGCCAAATCGTCCGGACGCGGAACCGTGCAGTGGTTCAATGCAAGCATGGACACCGACATCAAGATGCGTCTCGAGCTCGAGGCCGAGCTCGGATCGGCGATCAAGAACCGGGAGATCGTGCCGTACTACCAGCCGATCGTCGATCTCGCCTCCGGGCGGATTGCAAGCTTCGAGGTGCTTTCGCGCTGGCATCATCCGGCACGGGGAACCATCCAACCCAGCGAATTCATACCGCTAGCCGAGAAGTGCGGCCTCATCGACGAGCTCATGCTTTCAGTACTGCAGCGTGCGTGCCTCGACGTGCGGGCGCTTCCCCCAGAGCTTACGATCGCCATCAACATCGCGCCGGGGCAGATACAGGACGCGCGCCTTGCGCACCGCATCCTCGCGGTCCTCAGCAGGACACACTTTGCGCCGGTTCGCCTCGAGGTCGAGATCACCGAGTCGGCCTTGATTAGCGATATAGAAGCTGCCAAATCCGTGATCGACTCGCTCAAAAGCCTTGGCATCAAGGTCGCTCTGGACGACTTCGGCACGGGCTACTCGAGCCTCAGCTATCTCTCAGACCTGCCGTTCGACAAGATCAAGATCGATCGATCGTTCATCAAGACCGTTCATGACCGGCGCGAGAGCGTCAAGATCGTGAGTGCGATTGTCGGGCTCGGCAGAAGCCTCGGCGCTCTCACGGTCGCGGAGGGCATCGAAACTGCGCGCGATGAAGAGGTCATCAGAGCCTTGAGCTGCTCGCTTGCGCAGGGCTACTACTATTCCAAGCCGGTGCCGGCGACCGACCTGCCGTCGCTCGTACGACGCTTCGACGGTCCGGTGCGCCGTGCCGTCGCCGCTATCTCTGGCGGATACTATTGAGCGGCTGCTGACGGCGAGCCGTGGGCCGACTCGGCTTCCTTCAAGGCTTCGAGCGTCGGCATGGCGACCGTATTGTAGCCGCAGTCGACGAAGTGAACCTCGCCGGTTACGGCGCCCGAGAGCGGAGAAAGCAGATAGAGCGCTGCGCCGCCGATCTCGTCGAGATGAGGCGTGCGGCGGAGCGGGGCGTGATCGCGCTGATAGTTGAAGATCACACGGGCGTCGGACACGCCGGCGCCGGCCAGCGTACGCATGACGCCAGCCGAGAGCGCGTTGACGCGAATATTCTGCGGACCGAAGTCGGCTGCCAGATAGCGGACGCTGGCTTCGAGCGCGGCCTTGGCGACACCCATGACATTGTAGGATGGTACCCAGCGCGTCGCGCCGCCGTAGCTCAGCGTCAGAAGCGAGCCGCCGTTCGGCATCAACTCGGCCGCGCGCTTGGCGATCTCGGTGAACGAGAAGCACGAGATGACCATGGTGTTCGTGAAATTGTCGCGCGTGGTGTCAGCGTAGCGGCCGGAGAGCTCACGGCGGTCGGAGAAGGCGAGGGCGTGGACGACGAAGTCGATCGAGCCCCACGTCTTCTTGATCTCGGCGAAAGCGTCATCAACGCTTTTCAGATCAGATACGTCGCACGGGACGATAATCTCGGAGTTGACCGACTTGGCGAGCGGAATGGCTCGGCGGCCAAAGGCATCACCCTGGTAGGTGAAGGCCAGCTTCGCACCATGTCCGGCGAGGACGCGCGCTATGCCCCAGGCGATCGAGCGATCGTTCGCGACGCCCATGACAAGACCGCGTTTGCCGGCCAGCAGAGGCTGCGGTGAAGCTGCATCGAATTCGGCCATGTAGGTCCCCGTACTCGCAACAATGTTAGACTGGCCGATCATCGACCAGCGGCTGCCATTCTTTAAATTCGCATGCCAAGGTATGGGTGGCACACGGCCTCCCTATACGCCGCGCTCACATGTCCTAACCGTTAAATCGGCGGAACACGAGAGTGGCATTTGTTCCACCAAAACCGAAGCTATTCGACATGACACAGTTAAGCTCGACGTTATCGAGTCTCGCGCGGACAATTGGCATGTCCTCGAAGGCAGGGTCGAGCTCTTCGATGTTGGCACTTTCGCAGATGAAGCTATTGTTCATCATGAGAAGCGAGAAGATTGCTTCTTGAACGCCAATCGCACCCAGCGAGTGCCCCGTCAACGACTTTGTCGCTGAAATATTCGGGACCTTGCCGGAGCCGAACACTTCGCGAATCGCCTCAATCTCCTTCAGGTCACCTACAGGCGTCGCCGTGGCGTGGGGGTTGATATAGTCGATCTCGCAGCCGAAGCCCTTGCCATCGAAGCCGCGCATTGCCAGGCGCATACAGCGTGCAGCGCCTTCACCGGAGGGGGCCACCATGTCGTGCCCATCAGAGGTCGCGCCATAGCCCACGATCTCGCCGTAGATTTTTGCGCCTCGTGCTTTGGCGTGCTCAAGCTCTTCAAGGACCACCACACCGGCGCCGCCGGCGATCACGAAGCCGTCGCGGTTCTTGTCGTAGGCGCGGCTCGCCTTGGCCGGGTTGTCGTTGTAGCGGGAGGACATGGCGCCCATGGCGTCGAAGAGGACCGACAGCGTCCAATCCAGCTCCTCGCAGCCTCCGGCGAACATGACGTCTTGCTTGCCCCATTGAATGAGCTCCGCCGCATTGCCGATGCAGTGCGAGGAAGTGGCGCAAGCAGACGCGATCGAATAGTTCACACCCTTGATCTGGAAGCTGGTCGCCAGAGCCGCGGACGGGCCCGAGCACATCCCCTTCGGCACCTCGAAGGGGCCCACCTTCTTCGGGTCTTTCTGGCGGGTGGTGTCGGCCGCCCACACGATCGCACGCGTCGAGGGGCCACCGGAGCCGACGATGATGCCGGTGCGTTCGTTGATGACATCTGTTGGCTCGAGAGCGGAGTCGCGGATCGCCTGTTCCATCGCGATGTAGTTCCAGCCGACGCCCGCCTCCATGAAGCGCTTGGGCTTGCGCGGCACTTGAGATTCCCAATCGAGATGTGGCTCGCCATGGACCTGGCATCGAAAGCCGAGCTCGGCGTATTTTTCCGCCCGGACGATGCCCGACTTGGCCTCTCTCAATGAGGCGAGAACCTCTTGAGTGTTGTTTCCAATCGAGGAAACGACGCCCATGCCGGTGACGACCACTCGTCTCATCAATAGTCCTCTCAACAAACGTCGTTGCGGCGTGCTCGAACCTCAGACAGCTGCGGGTTCGCCCAGATCAGCCTCAAAGAGAGCAACGCGCAAGTCGGTCGCCGTATAGATTACCTGGCCGTCAGCCTTTAATGTTCCATCCGCAACCGCAAGCTTCAACTTGCGGAGGATAACTCGCTTCAAATCGACCACGTACTCAAGCTTCTGCGTCGTGGGGACGACCATCTGACTAAATTTCACTTCGCCGACGCCGAGAGCCCGGCCGCGGCCGCGCTGGCCGAGCCAGCCGAGGAAAAAGCCCGTCATCTGCCAGAGGGCATCGAGGCCGAGGCAGCCGGGCATCACTGGATCGCCGTGGAAATGGCACTTGAAAAACCAATCGAGACGCTCGTTGCCGGCGACGGCAAGCTCCGCCACGACTTGGCCTTTCTCATAGGCGCCGCCAGCATCCGATATGTGAGTGATGCGGTCGAACATTAACATAGGTGGCAAGGGCAGCTGGGCATTGCCCGGTCCGAACAGCTCGCCACGACCGCACGTCAATAGGTCTTCATAGTCAAAGCTCGAACGGCGCTCGGCCATAGCGTTGGCTGTGTCCTCTATTATCATTGGGCCCGCGCGAGCCGCCACGGCCGCGGGTTTCCTACCACACTCAACCGACGTTCAAAAGACAATCAGAGGCACCGTCAAGTCAGATTGCGTCCGCTGCCGGGTTCTCCAAAGGAGGTTGTCTCGCGAATTGTTAACGGGGTGGCAAATGGACGCTGAGCCGTAGCCGCATCACGGCGCTTGCGCACAGTATCGCAGGCAGTTGCACTCTAATTTGGCCAGCCATATACTTGCGCTGAAATCAGACGTCGGCGTGGCAGGCTGGGCATCCTGGCAGTGCGCGCGACAACCGAAGAAGCGCTGCATGAGCGGTATGGCCTCAAAAGACAACCAAAGCCGGCTGGCCAGTGGGGCCGAGCCCGACCACGACGCGGGTGACGCTCTTGCTGCGGCGGGCGAGATCGCCGAGCGGTTGCGGGCGGCTGGCCTCAGGCCGACGCGTCAGCGGCTGGCGCTCGGGACGCTGTTGTTCCGCGATGGCGACCGGCACGTCTCCGCCGAGCTTCTGCACGCCGAGGCGCTTGCCTCGGGGGAGCAGGTGTCACTCGCGACCGTTTACAACACCCTGCATCAGTTCACGCGGGCCGGCCTGCTGCGCGAGCTGGCTATTGACGGTAGCAAGGCGTACTTCGATACGAATACATCCAATCACAACCACTTCTTCCTTGAAGATCGTGGGACGTTGATGGACATCCCGGGCTGCGATATCCGTGTAGACGGACTGCCGGAGCCGCCCGAGGGCATGGTGGTGAGCCACATCGACGTCGTCGTGCGGCTCGTACCCAGGACGTAGCCCCTCCGTTTGCTGGTCGTAACTGGCTAATCGTAACTGGCCGCGCCTCAAGCTAGGGTTTGGCGCGTTTGCTTCGTTTCCGCGTTTTCTTGCTCTCGTTTTATTGATCGCCGCGGCTTTCTTCACTCCCCCTTTGCGGGAGAGGAGAAGCAATACAAAGCCTAAAGTCCGGGGCGCGTCGCGCGTAGAGCAATATGATTTTAGAGCATCTTTATCCGACCAGTTAATCGCTGCTGCGATTCCGTCTTCGGATGATGCTCTAGTGTATCTCACGTCGGCTGTCACCGAGATCCATGGATGCAGCTTGCAATGTGGTGTCTCGCTCGAGCCTTGATCGGATTGGCGGCAGCTGCCTTCGCGGCGGCCGTGGTGCAGGTTGCTTTTGCATTGGCGGGCGGCGGCAGCACGGCCGCTCTATCGACCGCCGCCGAGCTGCCGCGGCTCGTCATGCTCGTCTGGTTGCATACGCTGGTATTTTCGATCGCTCTAGCGCTGCCGCTTATCGCGGTGGCTCACCTGCTGGCCGTGCGCTCATGGACGCTTTGTGCCGCTTGCGGCATCGCCGTGGCATTGGCCGGCTTCATGACCCAATACGCGAGCGAAGGCCGCGGGAGCACAATTCTCAATGCCTATGCATTGGCAGCTTTCGTTACCGCCGGGCTAGCGGGCGGTACAGCGTATTGGCTTGCGGCCGTATGCAGGGCAAAAAAAACTCCCAGCACGATCAGCAAAGCACTCTGAATACTTAGTATTTCTCCTTGTACTGCCTGCTAATCTCGTTGTCTCAGGTGCGACATCGCGGTATGCTGCGGCGCACAATCAAGATGCGCCCGTCATATAAGGAACAATACAAATGTTGGGCCATGTCGATCCTGAGCTTTCGGCCCGTTTTGCGCGCAATTGCACCGACGCTGCGTTCGGATATGCGCGTGCGGCCTCAGCCGCTTATGCCGCCATGGCGACACAGACGATCGAGTTCTGGGCCAAAGCCGCGGAGCGTCCGGATCCTTCTCCGGCTTCTGCGCCGTTTTCCGTGAAGCGTGCGAGCCCTGCGGCTCGCGATCGCAGCTCGCGCGAGGTTACTCCGCTTGATTTCATGCTGATGGCGAATCCCTGGCTGAGGCAGGACTCAGCCTTCGCCTCAGTCACGGCATGGTGGAGCTTATTTCCTCTCCAGGGCAATCCGGCAAGCTGGCCGATGGCTTATACGATGATGACGGCGGGTGTTCCGCGCGACGTTGCGCTACCGACTGCCGAAGCCAATATCGCGGCGATGGAAGCGGCAGAAATCGCCAAACAGACGCTTGAGAACGTGTTCTCGACCTATCGCTCTGATAGCGGCTATGCGACGTCGCAGATCATAGGGCCGCGATCAACGATTGGCAGCGCGGCAGCCTTCGCGTCACTCGCTACGGTAATGATGAAGTGGCCTTGGACTCTCCCCGGCAGCTAGACTGCTGATCGCCCCGGCGGGCGCTTTCGCACCCATCCGCGGCGGGTCTATTACTGCTTCGGAATTGTGACCGTAACGGCCTGCTCCTGGCCCGGACCACTGAGGATAATGCCGCCCACAGGGGCCGCGAGGGCAGGTGTCTCAGAGGACGTTTCGGCCTTCTTTTCAGCCGTCGCCGCCGCGACCGGTTTCGCCGCAGGCGCAGGAGGCTCAACCTTGTCCGCGGGTCCGGCTGCCGTGGTCGTCTTGGCGCCCTCGGGAGCAATGGCTGCCTTGGGCTTGGTCGCCGGTGAAGTCACCGCTGCGCCTGGCGCGGCGATCGGCTTTGGATTTGCAGGCGTAGCCTCGGCGGGTTTCTGCTTTGGCTTCGTTGCCTGAACCTTTTTGGCAGGAGCAGCGACACGGCCGGCGCAATGGGCGATCGCAACAGATCCATCACCCTTCGGGGCGTCGGCGACCCAGGCGCACACAGGCGTGTCACGGCACGCGGCTTCGAACAGCGGCTGGCACTTTGCCTCGTTCGCGGACGGGGCAGCGGCAATGGCCGGCGCTCCAGGAGCCGGTGCTGCGCCCGCCCACGGCAAGACCTCTTCCTTTTCCGGGGCCGGAGCGCCTTTTGCAGGTGTGGCCGCCTTCGCAGCGTCGGCATTGACGGGCTTCTTGCCTGCCGCCGCAGGTGGCGTCGCTTGCGGGACAGGCGCGGCTGGCACTGCCTCGTTAGGGACGGTTACGACGATCGGCGGGACCGGGTTGCCTACGGCTTGCTGCTCGTCCGCACCATCCGCACTACCTTCGGGATCGAGTGCACCGCCCATCAGCATCGTCACGGCAATCGCCGCCAAAGCGACGCTTGCGGCTTTCATCCCAATCTTCACGCTCGTCTCCCCCAACCATTTTTTGCGCCCTGCGCGCTATAAGATCGGCCGCAGTTTGCGCACCATTACCTGCCGATGAACGCGGCGAGATGATGAGTATTTATGGAAGCCACCATAAGCCGACCTGCGCCTTGTCGTCGAGAGCGCTCGCTAGATAGGCCTAGATAGGCGGGGGATGAGACGGAGTGCACCTTGCGGGCGGACTTCCGGTGCCTATAGTGCGCGCGGCTTGTTCGAGGCCGCCACAGCATCAGGCTTCGAATTAGTCGATTGAAACAATATGTATTTACGTCTTTGACAGATGAATTGGGGTCGGGGCAGATGAGCGCGCAAGACGGCAAGCCGAAGATCAAGAAGGTAGTGCTGGCCTATTCTGGCGGCCTCGATACCTCGATCATCCTAAAATGGCTGCAGGAAACCTACGGGTGCGAGGTCGTGACCTTTACCGCCGACCTCGGCCAGGGCGAGGAGCTCGAGCCGGCGCGCGCGAAGGCCCTGATGCTCGGTATCAAAAAAGAGAACATCTTCATCGAGGACCTGCGCGAGGAGTTCGTTCGCGACTACGTGTTCCCGATGTTCCGTGCCAACGCGCTCTACGAGGGCATCTATCTGCTCGGAACCTCCATCGCGCGGCCGCTGATCGGCAAGAAGCAGATCGAAATCGCCCGCGCAACCGGAGCCGACGCCGTCTGCCATGGCGCCACCGGCAAGGGCAACGACCAGGTGCGCTTCGAGCTCACCTACTATGCGCTCGAGCCTTCGATCAAGATCATCGCGCCGTGGCGTGAGTGGGCCTTCAAGGGCCGCGAGGATCTCATCGAGTTCGCGCGTGCAAACCAGATCCCAGTTGCCAAGGACAAGGAAGGCGAGAGCCCGTTCTCGGTGGATGCGAACCTGCTGCACTCGTCCTCCGAGGGCAAGGTGCTCGAGGACCCGGCCAAGAAGGCGCCCGAGATCGTCTATCAGCGCACCATCTCGCCGATGGCTGCGCCCGATGCCGTAACCACCATCAAGATCGGCTTCGAGCGCGGCGACGCGGTCTCGCTCAACGGCACGAAGCTGAGCCCGGCAACCTTGCTCAAGGCGCTCAACGATTACGGCCGCGACAACGGCATCGGCCGCATTGATCTCGTCGAGAACCGGTTCGTCGGCATGAAATCGCGCGGTGTCTACGAGACGCCGGGCGGGACTATCCTGATGGCTGCGCACCGCGCCATCGAGAGCCTGACGCTCGACCGCGGCGCCATGCATTTGAAGGACGATCTGATGCCGCGCTATGCGGAGCTCGTCTATTACGGGTTCTGGTTCTCGCCGGAGCGCGAGATGCTGCAGGCGGCAATTGACAAGAGCCAGGAGCATGTGGAGGGAGAGGTGACGCTCGAGCTTTACAAGGGCAACGTCATCGTCGTTGGCCGCGAGAGCGCAAAGTCGCTCTACTCGCCGACGCTTGTCACCTTCGAGGACGACAAGGGCGCCTACGACCAGAAGGACGCGGCCGGCTTCATCAAGCTCAACGCGCTTCGGCTCCGGACGCTGGGGGCGAGGAATAGGAAGGGGTAGGGCTGGCTGGGCAGCGGGAACGGCATCCTCTCCTCCGTCATCCTGGCCGAAGCGAGGCACTTGGGCCGAGCGAGCGCCGGGACCCAGAGGAAGGAATGCCGCGCAAGTGGCTCTCGAAATCTATTGCGCTTCTTGGGTTGCGCTTCCGATGCCCACGTCCTGCCGAAGGCGAGCCTCCGGCTCAAGCATCCGCGCTTGCACTGGGTCACGGCTCTCGTGCGGGCCTTCGGCCCTCCTCGGCCAGGATGACGGAGGTTGGGGATGCTCCGGAGAGTTGAGGATAATCGTAACCGATTGGAGGCTTCCCCATGGCGACGTATCGCCTGCACTGCTTCAAGCAATCCGGAAATACGTACAAGGTTGCGCTCTATCTCGAGTGCGCCGGCCTTGATTGGGAGCCTGTTGCCGTTGATTTTTTCGCGGGCGTCACGCGTACGATCGCGTGGCGGGCCGAGACGAATGAGATGGGAGAGGCCCCGGTGCTCGAAGTGGGCGACCGTCGGCTCAGTCAGTCTGGCGCCATTCTCACATACCTTGCCGAGACGACTGGCAAGTTCGCGCCCGAAAGCGACGAGGAGCGATATGAAGCGCTGCGGTGGATGCTGTATGACAACTACCGCTTTACCAGTTCGTATGCCACGCATCGCTTCCAAAAGTGCTTTGCAAACCCGCCACCGCACCCCGCGGCGCTCGAGTTCTTGAAGGCACGCGCGGACGGCGCGTTTGCGGTCGTGGAAAAGCATCTCTCGGGGCGGGCCTTCATCGCCGCGGATAGGCCGACAATCGCGGACTTCTCTCTTGCGGGCTACATCTTCTATCCGCGCGAGGAGATCGGATACGATATCGCCAAGGACTATCCGAGCATCTTTGCCTGGTCCGAGCGGATCAAAGCTCTGCCGGGCTGGAAGCATCCCTACGACCTGCTTCCCGGCCCCTACGTGGAGCCGAGGTAGTTTGGCCGCTGGCTTCCTATGGCGCTACTGCCATGCTATCTTTAAATATGACTAAAGCCGAACAACTTGCAGACGTTGCCCAGGTGCTCAGCGATGAGCAGCTTGATGGCGTGATTGCTTACGCGCGATACCTGCGCGGGCAGCCATTCTACAAGTCTGCCCCGCCCGAAGCGCTGGCATCCATTGAGCGTGGCCTCACCGACGCGGCTGCCGGGCGTGTGGTCGAGGCCGAGAGTGTGCTCGCCGACATCGACGCGAAGATTTCCGCTCGCGGCCGATGAGGCGGCTCGTCATTACAGACGAGGCCGCTCGCCAGCTGAACAACCAAATCGACTACCTACTGGATAGAGACGCGAGCATGGCGGCGCGAGAGCTACGTCGGCGCGTTAGCGGCTTTGTGGCGAATACGCTTACTACCTATCCTGCTAGTGTTCCGACTCCGACGGTTGGTTCCCAACCGTCTCCGCCGGAACCCTAGCCATGTTTTTGTTTGTGTTCTGGATTCACGGCCGCTTGACGACCTTCGCCCGGAATCAAGCGTCCGATCCAGA
>JBAZXL010000042.1:0-33913 GCA_041659825.1 Hyphomicrobium sp. | reverse complement strand
GCAATGCCGCCTGCGGATCTGGCTCGATGAACGCCTCGTGCACCCTGGCGAGCGCGCTCATCACGCGCGATGACGAGCGGGGATGGTCGTCGACCACCAGCACGCGGCCTGGCCGATCGGCAAGCGCCTCGCGCAACATGTCCTCGTCGCCGAGCCCCAACTGGCGGCTTGTAACCGCGCGCATCAACATCTCGTCGTTGAGCATCTTGAGGCGCGCCAAGCTCTTGACGCGCGTCACGAGAGCAATGTCGTCGACGGGCTTGGTGAGAAAATCGTCGGCGCCATACTCAAGACCCTGCACCCGGTCCGATGGTTGATCGAGAGCCGTTACCATGACGACAGGGATGTGCAGTGTGCTCGCGTTGGCCTTGATCCTGCGGCAGACCTCGAAGCCGTCCATGCCGGGCATCATGACGTCAAGCAAAACAACATCGACGCGCTCGCGACCGCAGATGTCGAGCGCCTGTTGCCCGCTCGTTGCGGTCACGACCTCGAAGTACTCCGCTTCGAGGCGCGCCTGCAGGAGGCGGATATTGGCGAGTATGTCGTCGACGACCAGAACGCGTGCGGTCATGGAATAACTCTCGGCATGTGGCTGCTCAAGCGTCCCCAATGAACCGGCGGACGGTATCGAGGAACACGGCAACGGAAATTGGCTTCGATACGTAGGCCTCGCAGCCGCCAGACCTGATGCGTTCCTCGTCGCCCTTCATTGCAAAAGCAGTAACGGCCACAATGGGGATGGAGCGAAGATCTTCGTCGTCTTTGAGCCACTTCGTGACCTCAAGACCTGACACTTCCGGCAATTGGATATCCATCAGGATGAGATTGGGGCGATGCTCTCGCGCCAGCGCCAGCGCATCGAGACCATTGCGTGTCTGGATCGTCCGATAGCCATAGGCATCGAGCAGATCATGGAAGAGCTTCATGTTGAGCTCGTTGTCCTCCACGATCAGCACAGATTTCAAGGCGCGCCGTGTTGCGGGCGCGTGGCCCTCGACGGCCATCCTGGTCTCCTGATAGGTCATCGCCGAAGGTCTTTTTCAGTTGTTCCTCCCACCATCTGCACCGATTCTGCGGGAGAGTTGGAGTGGAGTGTGCGCCTCAAAGCTTAACCAACTCGTTAAAGCAATGGTCTGGACCCAGAGCACGCAGGCAACTCGCGCCGCGCGCCCAAAAATCAGGGAGTTCTCAACCGATGGCTAGGGCCGTGAAGCCAACGATCGACGCAGCGAGCGCAACCGCGCTCGAGGCGCTCGCCTACCTCGCCGAGGACGCAACCCGTCTCAGTCGGTTCCTGAGCACGACTGGCATCGAGCCATCGGCACTACGCGATGCCGCCGGCGCACCGCAAACCCTCCTCGCGGTGCTCGAGCATATTCTGGCGGACGAATCTCTGCTCCTCGTCTTCTCGGCCGGCAAGGGCATCGACCCGGCCGGTCTCGAGCCTGCCCGAGACGTCTTAGAGCGCGCCATCCTGTCAGGGGCAGTCACGTGAGCGGCAACCTGCGCATCGGCATTGACCTTGGAGGCACCAAAATCGAAGGGCTGGTCCTTGCCCCCGACGGGCGCCAGCTCGAGCGCCAGCGCATTGCCGCTCCCCGCGGTAGCTATTGGGAAACCATAAGTGCAATTAGAGGCATCGTGCAAAGCCTGGAGACGGCTTGCGGCCCGGCAAGCGTCGGCATCGGCATGCCGGGCTCCGTGTCGCGGACAACCGGCCTCGTCCAGAATGCCAATTCCACATGGCTCAACGGGCAGTCGATCGACCGCGATCTCGAGGACGCCCTCGGACGCCCGGTACGCCTGGCGAACGACGCCAACTGCTTCGCACTGTCGGAAGCCATCGACGGCGCAGGTGTGGGAGCGCTAGTCGTCCTTGGCATCATTATCGGCACCGGCTGCGGCGGCGGCATCGTCATCGAGAAGCGGCTTCTCGATGGCGCCCGCGGCATCGGCGGCGAATGGGGCCACAACCCGCTCCCCTGGTCCAATGACGCCGAGCATCCTGGCCCGGCCTGTTGGTGCGGACGCCGAGGCTGTATGGAAGCCTGGGTGTCGGGCCCGGCGCTCGCCGCCGACCACGAGCGCATGACGGGGGAGCGCCTTGCGAGCGAAGCCATCGCCGAGAAAGCCCGCCTTGGCAACCTCGACGCCGTCGCCACGCTGGAGCGCCACGCCTCGCGCCTCGCACGCGGTCTGGCGCATGTTGTCAACATCATCGATCCGGATGTGATCGTACTCGGAGGCGGCCTCTCGCACCTCGACCATCTCTACGAGAGCTTGCCGCGCCTCATCGTTCCTTACGTCTTCGCCGACAAGACCTGCGTCGATATTCACCGCCCCAAGTGGGGTGCCGCGGGTGGCGTCCGCGGCGCTGCCTGGCTGTGGGGTGAGGGAGGGACTGAGCCAGGGGGACACTCGAGCCCTAACCGCTAAAACCTAATCCTCACTTGCACTTCCCTGCGTCGAGGTAGGAAAGCTGCTTTAGCTCGCCCTTGATGGCGAAGTCGCCATGATCAATGCGCAAGCTGCTCGTGACGCCATTATCGTGAAAGCGATAAGACATCTCGTAAAGTGGCAACGCGTCCGCACGGCTGGCTCCCGGCTTGAAGTAGCTGACCGAGATCGGCCATGAGCGCACCTTTGCAAGCGCAGTACTGCCGCTCGAGAGCGTGATCGTCGGCCCGCCGCCGGGCTTGAACGCCCGCCCGATGGCCGTCGACGTGGCATAGACCTTGTTTCCGCTTTCCGATCCGTCGAAGAGATCGGCGGTGAGGATCGTCTTGCCGTCCTGCGCCGCAGCGACAATCGCCATCGAATGCTGAATTGGGAAATAGATATCGCCGGCGAGCTTGGACTTTTGCTTATGCGGCCGCTTGATCTCGACGACAGCCGATCCAGATCCCGTGCCGGCCTCCCGTTCGGCAATACCCTGCGTCTGCTGCGCGAGCGTCTCGTTCTGATAGGTCGTCGTGCTGAAGCGGAGACGGCGCGCGGGCACCTCCTCCCAGCTCGACGTCCTAAGGTCCGTTGTTTGCTGCTCGCCGTCCTGGTTCGTCGTGATGGTGACGAAACGCATGCTCTGCGCGTAGCCCTCGCATGCGCTGCCAGTCAGCTCATAGACAATGCGCCCGCTGACCCCGATGACGCCGGAGCCGGATTTGGCATCATCGAGCGACAGATCATAGACCGCCCGATGCGGCGCAAACGTAATCTGCGGCCCCGCCGAGGCCGCGCTCGCAAACAGGCTGGCAGCTGCGGCTGCCATCATGCTTGTGCACGCGATCTTAGCCGTCGACTTCGCAAAGCCGCCCATCATGCTCACCCGACTTTCCAATATAGCCATCATACAAACCGACACTATGCCACTGGACGCCCATTGCAAAGTGAACGCTGGCGGCTCAGAAAGAGAACGATTGCGAAGCCTTGCGGGATCCGGGGAGACGAGGGAGCATGAGTGATAAAGTCGAGGCGCGCTTGGCAGAGCTCGGACTTGCGCTGCCGCCGGCACCCAGCCCGGTTGCCAACTACGTGCCATATCTGATTTCCGGCTCCTTGCTCTTCGTCTCCGGCCAAGTCTCGAAGGCCGCCGACGGCACCGTCATAACGGGCACCCTTGGCCAAGATGCGACCATCGAGCAAGGCCAAGAGGCAGCGAGGCTTTGCGCCCTGAATATCCTGGCCCAGGCGAAGGCAGCCCTCGGCACCCTCGATCGCATTGGGCGCATAGTGAAGCTCACGGGCTTCGTCAGCTCGACTGCCGCTTTCGGCGACCAGCCAAAGGTCGTCAACGGCGCGTCCGACCTGATGGTCGCCGTGCTCGGCGACAAAGGCCGCCACACGCGCGCGGCCGTTGGCGTCGCGAGCTTGCCAATGGGCTCCGCCGTCGAGATCGACGCAATCATCGAGATTGCCTGATGGTTAGCCCCCTCTCCCCGTCCCGGCGGGGAGAGGGCGGGGGTGAGGGGCAGCCGCTTGCACCGCGCTCAAGTCTATACCGCACCTCGTGAGGACCCACCTCAGATGCTCTCTGAAACCTTCCTCCGACCCATCGCCCACCGCGGCCTGCATGATGCCGGTCGCGGCATTATCGAGAACACGCCTCCGGCCTTCACAGCGGCGATCGACAAGGGCTATGGCATCGAGTGCGACCTAAGGCCCGCGAAAGACGGACTGCCGCTGGTATTTCATGACGAGACTGTGGAGCGCCTTGTCCACGGCAGCGGCCCCGTCGCCGATCTCGCGCAAACATGTGCCGCAAAGCTCCGCTACAAAGACGCACCGATGACCGGCATTCCGACCTTTGCCGATCTTCTCGCGCAAGTGGCCGGCCGCGTGCCGCTTCTGGTCGAGATCAAAAGCGAATGGACGACGCCGGACCCGCGTTTCCTGCGCGAGATCGCGCGCCACGCCCTCACCTACCAAGGCCCGCTGGCGTTGATGTCATTCGATCCCGCAGTGATGGCACCATTGCGAGATCTAGCCCCCGACGTCCCGCGCGGCATCGTCTCAGGCTCCTACAAGACCGACGGCGGCGGCTGGTGGCCCGGCAGACTTGCCGACGAGCGGCGCGAGGCCCTCGCCAGTCTCCTCGAAAGCGGGCCTGTCGGCCCCTCGTTCTACGCTTACCACGTGCAATCGCTGCCGACGCCCGTCACACGCTTCGCCCGCGAGGTGCTGAGCATCCCGCTCTTCGCCTGGACCGTGCGCAGCGCGGCAGACCGCGACGTCGCCAGCACCTGGGCCGACGCCCCGATTTTTGAAGGGTATAGGGCTTAGCGGCTCTTTGCATGGGAAACGCACTGGCGCGAGCCGTTTCACGCGCGCAGGCGGGAACTGGATTCTTGAACCTTTGACACACCAAGCTCGCGGACGCGCTGAGCAAAGATCTTACGCAGCGGCTCATCGATGTCGATCACAGAGCTAGCCACGATCTCACCGAAAGGCTCAGGAAAGATGAATTTGTCGTAACCATTCCCGCCTTCGACAAAATCGAATAGCCGCCCCTTGCGAACGTTCTCGTAGAAGACTGCAAACTTCCCGACATAATCCCGGTGTTGGACCCTCTCAATTGCAGTGAACTGATGTTCATCCTCGGCAAGGAACGCTAGTCTCCGACACGCATAACGATAGATCGCAAGCTCACGATCAGTGGTGACTATGCGTTGAACCGCTGCGCCATCATCATCTGCTGCTTGAGAGGTTGGTGCCAGCGAGCGAAGCCGATCAAGCACAGGAATCACGAGCGCCTCCTCGAAGGCCCCACGAATTAGGCTGCCATACCGCGACTGTATCGATGAACGACGCAGATTCTTTATTCCCACGCGCTGCAGAACGTGGCGACAAAACTCTTCCGAAGGCTCGCGCAGTTCCTGAACGAGAACAGCTCTTAATCGCCTGGCAACGAGTCTCATCTCCGCGGCATCAGAGATCGCATCCGGATGAAAGTTGCCGTTCGAAAGCACGTTTAATGTTTGGACGACTTCAATAGGAATGGGAGTGCGGGAGGCCGCATCGAGATCGAGCGTTAAAAACGGCTCCTCGTCCATGATGTTCGGGCTTTCGCAGTCGACGTAGAACTCGAACCGAAGCCCGTCCGTCAGCAGACCAACCCGAACAGACCGTAGTGCGGAAAAATAGGTCCGCAACTGACCGCGGTGAAGCGAAAGATCAGACCCAGCCTTCTTGCATTCCACAGCAATCACAGGGCTGCCGTCGCGCAATATGACGTAGTCAACTCGTTCCGGCGTCTCTACGCGAAAGTCAGCAACGAACTCTGGTTGGACAACAGTAGGGTCACCGCAATCATATCCAAGAGCGCCGATCACGGGGAGCACAAGGAACTGTTTTGTACTCTGCTCGTTTGTGCACGAAGACTTAATCGCTGAAGATCGCTCGGCAATGGCGGACAAACTGGCCTGCAGATCGCTAAGGCTATCCATTTTTCTTCTCGAACTTGATGACGAATCAGACGCCTTATTCAAGCATGATTTGTCCCTAAGTCCCCAGGTGAGTCACTGGAATCAACAAGCCAGATAGACTGCTCTCAAGGACCAGGCTTTTGAAATCCCAGCAGCTCGGGTTGCCGCCGTTCGTGCGGATCACGACTTCGTCGTCACGCGGCCATGACGTGGAAGTTTGGCGATCTGCGATCAGAACCAGCCAGCGTCTGACTACCTATCGATTTCCCCGAACACGATATCGAGCGAGCCGATGATGGCGGAGACGTCGGCCAGCATGTGGCCGCGGTTCATGACGTCCATCGCTGCGAGATGCGGGAAGCCCGGCGCGCGGATCTTGCAGCGATACGGCTTGTTCGAGCCATCGGCCACGAGATAAACGCCGAACTCGCCCTTGGGCGCCTCGACCGCCGCGTAGATCTCGCCCTCGGGCACGTGGAAACCTTCAGTATAGAGCTTGAAGTGATTGATGAGCGCCTCCATCGAGCGCTTCATCTCCCCGCGTTTCGGCGGCACGACCTTGGGGTTCTTGGCCGTGACCGGGCCCTGGCCCTCGGGGCTCTTAAGCTTCTCGCACACCTGCTTCATGATGCGGACGCTCTCACGCATCTCGAGCATACGGATCAGATAGCGGTCATAGCAGTCGCCGTTCTTGCCGATCGGAATATCGAAATCGAGCTCCGAGTAGCACTCGTAGGGCTGCGACTTGCGCAAGTCCCAAGCTGCACCAGACCCGCGCACCATCACGCCCGAAAAGCCCCAGGCAAAAGCCTGATCGAGGCTCACGACACCGATGTCGACGTTGCGCTGCTTGAAGATGCGGTTCTCGGTGAGCAACGTCTCGATATCGTCGAGCACCTTGAGGAACGGATCGCACCACGCGTAGATGTCGTCGATCAGCTCAGGCGGCAGATCCTGGTGCACGCCGCCGATGCGGAAATATTTCGCATGCATGCGCGAGCCCGACGCGCGCTCGTAGAACACCATGAGCTTCTCGCGCTCCTCAAAGCCCCACAGCGGCGGCGTCAGCGCGCCAACGTCCATGGCCTGCGTCGTAACATTCAGGATATGCGACAGGTGCCGCCCGATCTCCGAATAGAGCACGCGGATCAACTGCGCGCGCCTCGGTACCGTGATGCCAAGCAGGCGCTCGGCCGCGAGGCAAAACGCATGCTCCTGGTTCATCGGCGCGACGTAATCGAGCCGGTCGAAATAGCCGATGGCCTGCAGGTACGTCTTCGCCTCGATCAGCTTCTCGGTGCCGCGATGCAGAAGGCCAATGTGCGGATCGACCCGCTCCACAACCTCGCCATCGAGCTCGAGCACCAGGCGCAACACGCCATGCGCCGCCGGATGCTGCGGCCCGAAGTTGATGTTGAACTGACGAATATCTGTTTCAGCCATATCGTCCTCTAGTCCTTCTGTGCCCCGTGCACGACATCCCCCACGTCACTTCTCCCTCCCCCTTGACGGGGGAGGGACGGGGAGGGGGTGGTGCGAGACGTCGGCAATTCAATTCCTAGCATGAGGCACACGCGATGAAGTGCCGCCTCTGGATTTGCGAGAACCTCTCCATTGTCGAGACGAAGCACCCTGAAGCCCTGCAACGCCAACCAATGATCACGCTCGCCATCTCGTTCTCGTCTCTCGGCAAGCTCGTGAACGTGACCGTCCACCTCGATTACGATCCGCCGCTCCAAGCAAACGAAATCCGCAACAAAGGGTCCAATCGGAACTTGGCGCCTGAACCGGTAACCTCCGAGCTGTCGTCGCCGGAGCATTTCCCATAGCGCCCGCTCGCCCGCGGTCGCATTACGTCGAAGCGTGCGGGCGCGCTGATCAGCCATCGACCAATAGCTCGAGTGGTGCACACCCCCCTCCCCTACCCTCCCCCACAAGGGGGGAGGGAGCAGAGAATGCTCCCGTATCCGGTTCGAATCCGTTCCCCACGCCGCCGTACTCACTATTCCCTACTCACTCATTTCAAATCGTCTCCACCCGCGCGCGCTTGGCCTTCTCATTGACCCGCGCCACGAAGCGCTCCCAAGGCACCACCATGCGCTCGTGGCGGCCCTCGCCGATCTTCTCGAGGCCGTCATGCGCGACGACCTTGAATGCGACGCGCCTGCCCGAGACGGACACGCACTCCGCATCGACCGTTACAGTCTGGCCCGGCACGGTTGCCGCAATATGTGACACGTCGATGTGAACGCCGAGGCTGCCCTCGCCGGCGTCGAGATGCGGCTCCAGCACCTTCATGCAGGCCCACTCCATGAGCCCGACCATGAAGCCGGTCGCGAACACCGTCGGCATGAGCTTAAAATCGAGCGCCTCCGGGTAGAGGTGCGGCACCGTCTTGTTCGCGGGCACTTTATAGTCGAGCCGCGCCGTATCACCCGCCTTGAGCGTATCTTTCATGGCAGCTCACGCCTTCCCCGCCGGTGGCCCGCCACTCGCCTTCTCATCACCCGGCAGCACGTAGTTCGGGCCTTCCCACGGGCTCTCGAAATCGAACGAGCGGAACTCCTGCACGAGCTTCACAGGCTCGTAGACGACGCGCTTGGCGTCGTCGTCGTAGCGCACCTCGACATAGCCCGTGAGCGGGAAGTCCTTCCGTAACGGGTAGCCCTGGAAGCCATAGTCGGTGAGCAGGCGCCGCAGATCCGGGTGGCCCGAGAACAGAATGCCGTACATGTCGTAGGCTTCGCGCTCATACCAGTTGGCCGCGACATAGACAGGAATGGCGCTCGCCACGGGCGTGTCCTCGTCCGTCTCGAGCTTGACGCGGATGCGCTGGTTGAGCCGCGGCGACAGCAGATGATAGACGACATCGAAGCGCAACGGCCGCGCCGGCCAATCGACCCCGCAGATGTCGATCAGCACCTCGAACTGGCACTTCGGATCGTCGCGCAGGAAGGTCAGCACGTCGAGAATTTTGCCGGCAGCCACCCGCAGCGTCAGCTCGCCATGCGTGGTCCGGCTCCCCGTGACGAGAGCGCCAAGCTTGCCTTTGATGTGCGTCTCGAGCTCTGTCAGCATGTCATGATCTTCCAGATGACGGGCGCCTCGCCGTGGCCCGCGGACCGGGCTATCTCTCAATCGTCCCGGTGCGCCGGATCTTCCGTTGCAGGAGCAGCACGCCATAAACGAGCGCTTCCGCCGTCGGTGGGCAGCCAGGCACGTAGATGTCGACCGGTACGATGCGGTCGCAGCCGCGCACGACGGCGTAGGAGTAATGGTAATAGCCACCGCCGTTGGCGCAGCTTCCCATCGAGATGACGTAGCGCGGCTCGGGCATTTGGTCGTAGACCTTGCGCAGCGCCGGCGCCATCTTGTTGGTGAGCGTGCCCGCGACAATCATCACGTCCGATTGCCGGGGCGAAGCGCGCGGCGCAAAGCCAAACCGCTCGAGATCGTAACGCGGCATGGACGCCTGCATCATTTCGACGGCACAGCAGGCAAGGCCGAACGTCATCCACATCAGTGAGCCGGTGCGCGCCCAGTTGATGAGGTCGTCCGTCGTCGTGACCAGAAAGCCCTTGTCGGCAAGCTCGTTCGAGATCCCGGCGAAGTAAGGATCATCCGCCTTGATGAGGCGTTTCGCGGTGGCGCCTCCGCCGGTGCCCTCACGCGCCTTGTCGAGCATGAACTCAGGCGGAACGATCAATCCCATTCCAGCGCTCCCGTCTTCCACTCGTAGATGAAGCCGACCGTCAAGACGCCGAGAAACAGCATCATCGACCAGAAACCGAAGAGACCGATCTTCTCGAACGCCACCGCCCAGGGGAACAGGAACGCAATCTCGAGATCGAAAATAATGAAGAGGATCGACACGAGATAGAACCGCACGTCGAACTTCATGCGGGCATCGTCGAAGGCGTTGAAGCCGCACTCGTAAGCCGAGACCTTTTCAGGATCAGGATTACGCATGGCGACGCCGAAAGGAACTAGGAGCAAGAGCGCGCCAAAAGCGAGCGCTACGCCGAGAAAGACAGCGAGCGGCAGGTAGGCATTCAGTAGATCGGTCATGACCAGCGTCCCAGCGTGCGTGCGGCGTGCAGTGTCCCAAGGTGCAGAGAGACCCAGGGTGCAGAGTATCCCAAGGTTCAGAGTGCGGCCAGAGCAGCACTCCTTGGCCCCGGCTCACACGGCGAAGCATTACCTGAATGCAAAAACTTGGAGCACTGGAGGTAGTTAACGCAGGCCCGCAGCCCGCGCAACCCGGCTGATCGTCAATAGGCCGTGAATTCCTGACGCGGCCGCGCTTCGCGGCCGCTCAAACGGCGCTGCGACACAAAAAGGCGCAATTTCCGGTGCTTGGGAAATATGTGGCGCGAGAGACGGGACTTGAACCCGCGGCCTCCGCCGTGACAGGGCGGCGCTCTAACCAACTGAGCTACTCCCGCAATCCGCGCTTCGAGGGCTGAACCACCCGAAGCGCAAAAGCGAAGCGTGAGATACGTGTTATGGGCCCCTAAGTCAAGCGAAGCAGGCCGGCTTTTCTCAAGTTCTACGCATCAAGTCTACGCATGAAGTCGCGCTTGCCGACTTCGAGACCATTGTGCCGCAGCAAACCATAGGCGGTCGTGCAATGGAAATAGAAATTGGGTAGCACGAAGTGGAGAAGATATTCGGCGCCATCGAAGGTCATCTCGTTGGGGCCAACCTTGAGAGTGATCGTCCGCATCTCGGATCCTTCCATCTGCTCCGGCTTCAGCGTCGCCAAGAAGTCCAGCGTCTTGGCGATCCGGGCCTTGAGATCGAGGATTGTAACCTCTGTATCGGCAAAGCTCGGCACGTCGACGTTGGCAAGCCGCCCCGCGCCGCCCTTAGCAAAATCGCTCGCGAGCTGTACCTGCCGCGTGAAGGCGAACATATCCGGGAAGAGACGCGCCGAAAGCAGCGCTGCGGGATCGATCTTCTTCTCTTCGGCGTAAGCCGCCGCCTTGTCGAGCAGCCCATCGAGGGCGTGTAAATGCTTCTGAAACGCTGGCACCGAGGCCTGGTACATCGAGATCGACATAGAATCCCTTCCCTAAAATCTGTGCGCTTGCTCGCGCCGAGGCTCTGAGCCTCCAGGGCGGGACATAGGCGTGTCGGCCCCGATTAGCAACAGCTGCCGAGCTGGGCTAGCCCAAAGAACAGAAGCCGTTCAGAATGGCTCAGACGAAGAAATGGCACGGCGCGGCGGGAGAGCGCAGGTCGGGCTCGAGAACAAGAAATTCGGGGGAGTGGCAATGTCGCTGGATAGGGATGCGTTGATCCTGCGGGTCAAGGACGATCCTCAGTTTCATGAGCTCGTGCGCAGAAGGTCGCGGCTGGCCTGGCTGCTGACCGGCCTCATGATCGCGATCTACTTCGGGCTCGTGTTGACCATAGCCTTCGCCAAGGAGGTCCTCGGCGCCTCGCTCTTGGGCGGCGTCACGACGGTCGGAATACCGGTGGGGCTTAGCGTCATCGTCTCAGCCTTTATTCTGACCGGGATCTACGTCGCCCGTGCCAACGCAGTGTTCGATGACATGACGAAAGACATCATCGAGAGGGCGAGAAAATGAGGCTCGCTCCGATAAACATGTTCTGGCGGGCGGTTGCGGCAACGCTGATGCTCTTAGCCTCCACCCCCGCGCTGGCGGATACAGTGCAGGTGGCCGGCAAGTCCGACCTCAACCTCGAGGCGATCGCCATGTTCCTGGCGTTCGTCGCGGCGACGCTCGGGATCACAAAATGGGCGGCAGGACGCACCAAATCCGCGGCCGACTTCTATGCCGCTGGCGGCGGTATCTCGCCTTTGCAGAATGGCCTTGCCATTGCGGGGGACTATATGTCGGCAGCCTCGTTTCTTGGCATCTCGGGCCTCGTCTTCGCCAGTGGCTACGACGGACTGATCTATTCGGTCGGCTGGCTCGTCGGCTGGCCGATCGTCCTCTTCTTGATCGCTGAGAGATTGCGCAATCTCGGCAAGTATACCTTCGCCGACGTCGCCGCCTTTCGTCTTGCACCAACGCCCATCCGCATCCTGTCGGCAATCGGCACACTCGTCGTCGTAGCCTTCTATCTCATTGCCCAGACGGTGGGCGCCGGCAAGCTCATCCAAACCCTTTTCGGCCTCGACTACCTCTACGCCGTCATGATCGTCGGCGTGCTCATGATCATTTACGTGGCCTTCGGCGGCATGGTTGCGACCACCTGGGTGCAGATCATCAAGGCCTGCCTCCTGCTCGGAGGCGCAACTTTCATGGCGCTCATGGTTCTGGCCCATTTCGGCTTCTCGCCGGAGGCAATGTTTCAGAAGGCCGTCGAGGTTCATCCAAAGGCGGCAGCCATCATGGCGCCCGGGGCCCTCGTCAAGGACCCGATCTCAACGATCTCCCTCGGACTGGCCCTAATGTTTGGCACCGCCGGCCTACCCCACATCCTGATGCGCTTCTTCACTGTGGCCGATGCGAAGGCGGCTCGAAAATCGGTCTTCTACGCGACCGGCTTCATTGGCTATTTCTACATCCTCACCTTCATCATCGGCTTCGGCGCCATCACGCTCCTGCTGCAGGATCCCTCCTACTTCAAGGCGGGTGCCGTCGCGGGACCCAATGGCAGCTACGCGCCTGCCGACATGGTGGGCACCGGCAACATGTCCGCCATCCATTTGTCCAAGGCGGTTGGCGGATCAATGTTCCTGGGCTTTATCTCGGCTGTCGCATTCGCAACCATTCTCGCGGTCGTGGCGGGCCTGACGCTCGCGGGCGCATCAGCCGTGAGCCACGACCTCTACGCCTCCGTCATCGCTCGCGGGCGCACGTCCGAGGCGACAGAGGTCCGCATCTCCAAGATCTCAGCCGTGGGCATTGGCCTCGTCGCGATACTGCTCGGCTATGTATTCGAAAAGCAGAACGTCGCCTTCATGGTCGGGCTGGCCTTCGCCATCGCGGCGAGCTGCAACTTCCCGGTCCTCGCGATGAGTGTGCTCTGGAAGGGCACGACCACGCTCGGCGCACTTGTCGGCGGCTACCTCGGCCTCATCACCGCGACTGTGATGGTGGTGATGAGCCCGTCCGTCTGGGAGCAGACACTCGGCCACCCGGCAGGCTCGGCTCTCTTCCCGTACGACAATCCAGCGCTGTTCTCGATCCCGATCGCGTTCGGGGGGATCTACGTCATCTCCTTGCTCGATCCCACGCGCGGGGCGGAGGATGAGCGGCAAGCTTTCGAGGCGCAATACGTGCGCTCTGAGACGGGCATTGGAGCCACTGGAGCCCTTACGCGCTGACGGCCGCGAGCCAGTGATACCATCCGCATTAAGTCCTGACGCAGTGCGGTTGGTATCAGCGCGCAGGGTTGGTGTGGCGGCTGCGCGCAAGTTAAAGAGAATACTGGCCGGAAACCGCAGACCAGTGAGTCAAGACTTTGTCCGGCCGGTATGAGTAGTGAGTACCTAGGGGGAGCACGCATCGTGCGGCGTGGCCAAGCCTTAAGCCGGCGAGACTTTAATACTCCCTACACCTCACTTGCTTCGCGGCCAAGGACCGCCGCCGCGAGCGGCGCCCCGTCGGAGCGCGCCGGGCGAGCCCGATCCGCGCGCGTGAGACAAAACATGGTGGGCGGTGAGAGGGTCGAACTCCCGACATCTTCGGTGTAAACGAAGCGCTCTGCCACTGAGCTAACCGCCCGAAACAACCTCCACATACCGGCCGAAGGCCCAGACCGCAAGGCGGTCCGGCGCGAGCGCCGCCCCCGCGGAGCGCATTCCAATCGCGACAGCGATCGGAACCGCGCGTGAGCGGAAACAAGAAGCGCTCTACCACTGAGCTAACCGCCCGAAACAACCTCCACATACCGGCCGAAGGCCCAGAAGCGGACCGCCCCTGAGCAACGGGACCGCGCACGATTATGCGATGATGGCGCGAGACGCAAGCTTAGATCACACAAGCTTGGATCATATTGCAGTCGCGCAGAGCTCGATTGCGACGCTATCAATCCCACCAGAAAAACCAATAGCGCGCGCCGATCAGGCTTGCCGCCAGACGCTCGAGTGTTTCAGTCCCTTGATCGACGATATCCGGGCAATACCGGTACTGCTGCAGGGCAACCTCTAACGCCTCCTCGGGCGTTTCGATCGGCAGCTCGATCTCGTACTCGATGGAATCTGCCGAATTCACGATCAAGCGTGCGCCGAAGCGCTCCGCCCATTCGCGCCCAATCGCAACATGGATCTGCGGCGCAGGACAATCATTCCACGCGCCAAACTTATGAAACGCAGCCGCCTCCCACGACCGCACCGTGGGAATGAGGCCGATCAAGACCTTGTCCTTGGGCTTACCTGTAACGACATCGAACAGGCTCATGGGAGCTTGATGAGCCGGCACCGCGCCTGGCCAGCTACCGCGCGGCGGCCCGTCCTTCGATGCCTCAACGGTTGGAACCGGTCGCCCGCTCTTGCGGCACCATTCGGCGTACTGGGCCCGAACACTCACCCGGTGCTCGTCCATCATTTCCAGGGCACCGCGTCCCTGAGCCATGGCAAGAATAGATTGTGGCGATGCCTCCGGATCCTCTTCGTAAAGCTGGAAGAGACGCGAAGCCTCCTCCGGATCGCCCCAAATCACGGGCGTCGAATCCTGCCACGCCGAGCGAATCTTGGCGATACGTGCGAGCGCTGCATGTCCGCTCGCGCACACGAAAGGATAGGGAGAAGTGCCGAATGGCAGTGGCGAGCCAGCGGGCTTGAGATCGAGCTGCAAAGAACCGGCTCCGGGGATCGAGAGAGGGGCACCAGAGGCCCGAATGCGCAGTGCCTCCTCTATCGCATTGCAGCCTTAGTTCAGGGCGTCCTTGAGGCCCTTCGACGGGCTGAACTTCGGTACAATGGATGCCGGGATGTTGATCGTCGCACCAGTTGCGGGGTTGCGGCCTTCGCGGGCCTTGCGCTTCGCAACCTTGAACGTGCCGAAGTCAGGAATGCGAACTTCCTCGCCCTTCTTCATCGTGCTCTTGATGTGAGCGAGCACGGCGTCGACAACCGACCCGGCCTTCTCCTTCGTGAGCTCGCACTCCTTGGCGACGGCATCGATCAAATCTTTCTTGCTCATCTTTCCGTCCTCGTCACTCGATTATAAGTTATTTGCTTTCCATCGCGCGAAACGCGATCCGATCAGTGAGCGCCGCGACGTCTGCGGGAGGCTCGGTCGGCCATGGAGGGCGCACAAAAGCGCGGAAAAATCGGCTCCGTCAAGTGACAAAAAGCAGCCCCTGCAGCGATTGCAGCGCATTCCACTGCGCTGTTGCGCGTCGAAGTGCAACGCTAGACCTTTGAGATCTCCACGCGAGCATGATGAGTAAAACGAGCTGGCCCCGCGGTCTCGAAAGAGATCACAGGGCCAATTTTACTCTCGCGTCTTTGAGAAATACTGCAACAAGTCAAACCGTCCTGTTGCAACTCCCTCGCTAATGAGCGGTGATCCGCGGGCTGCCGTCCGGCTCCTCGCCGAGCGCAGCAGCAGCAGCCGCCGCATCGTCCCAAGGAATCACATCGGGAACACGCATGAGTGCAGCCTTGACGACGCCTTCCATGCGCGAGACTGGCACCAGCTCGAGCTTCTTTTTGATCTCCTCGGGAATATCAGCAAGATCCTTCACGTTCTCGTCGGGAATGATCACAGTCTTGATACCGCCGCGCAAGGCCGCGAGCAGCTTCTCCTTGAGACCGCCGATCGGCAGCACGCGTCCGCGCAACGTAATCTCGCCCGTCATGGCGACGTCCTTGCGAACGGGAATTCCGGTAAGAACGGAAATGATCGCAGTGGCCATCGCGACGCCGGCTGACGGGCCATCCTTCGGCGTCGCCCCTTCCGGCACGTGCACGTGGATATCCTTGCGCTCGAAGAGCGTGGGATGAATGCCGAACTCGACCGAGCGCGAGCGCACGTAGGCATTCGCCGCCTGGATGCTTTCCTTCATCACGTCGCGCAGATTGCCGGTGACCGTCATCTTGCCCTTGCCGGGCATCATGACGCCTTCGATCGTGAGCAGCTCGCCGCCGACCTCAGTCCAGGCAAGACCCGTGACGATGCCGATCTGATCCTCTGCTTCCGCCTCGCCGAAGCGGTACTTCGTGACGCCGAGATATTCGTGCACGTTCTCGGCCGTCACCCGCACCGACTTCTTCTGCGGTGATGTCAGGATCTCCTTCACCGCCTTACGCGCAAGCTTGGCGATCTCGCGCTCGAGCGAGCGCACGCCGGCCTCCCGCGTATAGCGACGAATGATCTCCAGCAATGCCCCATCCTCGACGGTCCACTCGCCGGCTTCGAGCCCATGCGCCTGCTGCTGCTCGGCGACCAAGTGGCGCTTCGCAATCTCGACCTTCTCGTCCTCGGTGTAGCCCGCGAGACGAATGATCTCCATACGGTCCATGAGCGCCGGCGGAATGTTGAGCGTGTTCGCAGTCGTCACGAACATGACGTTCGAAAGGTCGTAATCGACCTCGAGGTAATGATCGTTGAAGCCGGCATTCTGCTCGGGATCAAGAACCTCGAGCAACGCCGCCGCCGGATCACCGCGGAAATCCTGGCCCATCTTGTCGATCTCATCGAGCAGGAAAAGCGGATTGGTACGCTTTGCCTTCTTCATCGACTGAATGACCTTGCCGGGCATCGAGCCGATGTAGGTGCGGCGGTGACCGCGGATCTCCGCTTCGTCGCGCACGCCGCCGAGGCTCATGCGCACGAACTCGCGACCCGTCGCATTCGCAATCGACTTGCCAAGCGACGTCTTGCCGACACCGGGCGGACCAACGAGGCAAAGGATCGGGCCCTTGAGTTTGTTGGTGCGAGCCTGCACCGCGAGATACTCAACGATGCGCTCCTTGACCTTGTCGAGGCCATAGTGCTCCGCATCGAGAACCTGTTGCGCCTCGTCGAGATCCTTCTTGACCTTGCCCTTGATGCCCCACGGAATGGAGAGCAACCAATCGAGATAGTTGCGCACCACTGTTGCTTCCGCCGACATCGGGCTCATCTGCTTGAGCTTCTTGAGCTCGGCACTGGCCTTGTCCTTGGCCTCCTTCGAAAGCTTGGTGTTCTCGATCTTCTCCTCGAACTCAGCGATATCGTCGCGCTCTTCGGTGTCGCCGAGCTCCTTCTGAATGGCCTTCATCTGCTCATTCAGATAGTACTCGCGCTGCGTCTTCTCCATCTGGCGCTTGACGCGCGAGCGGATTTTGCGCTCAACCTGCAGCACCGAGATCTCACTCTCCATGAGGGTGTAGACCTTCTCGAGCCGGTCCGAGATGGTGGTCGTCTCGAGCACGTCCTGCTTGTCCGAGATCTTGACCGCAAGGTGCGACGCGATCGTATCCGCAAGCTTCGAATAGTCCTCGATCTGCGCAATGGTGCCGAGCACCTCGGGCGAGATCTTCTTGTTGAGCTTCACGTAGCTCTCGAACTGCGAGACCGCCGACCGCGCTAGCGCCTCGATCTCGGTCTTGGAGCCGACCTGCTCCGCAATCTTCTCGACCTCTGCCTCGAAATAGTTCGGGTTGTCGGAATAGCGCACGATCTTGGCGCGTGACGTGCCCTCGACGAGCACCTTGACCGTGCCGTCGGGAAGCTTCAGCAGCTGCAGCACGGACGCCAGCGTACCGACCTGATAGATCGCATCCGTCGCGGGATCGTCGTCGCCCGCGTTTTTCTGCGCAGCAAGCAAAATATGCTTGTCGGCGCGCATCACCTCTTCCAGCGCATTGATCGACTTCTCGCGCCCGACAAAGAGCGGAACGATCATGTACGGGAAGACCACAATGTCGCGCAACGGCAGGACCGGATAACGATCCGCTGCGCCCGGCTTCTCTTTCGTCTGCTTTTCTTCGCTCATGATCGCCACCCGTATTGCAAAGCGCTGCCCAACTGCCCGCGCACGGCACTACAAAATCGTCTACTTAGCCCCTTGAACGAACCCCATTATGGCCAAACGGCGAATGTTCTGCGTCCAATTCTTACCGAAGCAAACCGCCCTTGCGAGAGCGACTTGCGCAGACAGAAGGCCATCTTACTAAGATGGGAGCCCACTCCCCCTCAATCAATAGATATCGGAGCAAGAGGCATGCAGCCTACGTGACGGACCGAGGCTCAATCGAGCCTCGGCGACAGCGTGACCCAGTGTCCCGATCGCGAAGCTCGTCACCATCTGCAGCACGCTCCAAGCGAGCTTCGCGATCGAAAGGACACTAGCAAGTCTATTTTCTCTAGTGCGGTTCAGATTTCGAAGTCCGCCTCTCTCGCCAGCTGCCAGGCGCTGGCGGACTTCGCAATCACCACACTAGGAGGCGGTCGAGCCCTTCTCTTCCGCGCGATCCGAGTAGATCCGCAGCGGACGCGCGCCGCCCTCAACGACCTCGGGGCCGATCACGACCTCCTCGACGCCCTTGAGCGCCGGCAGATCGAACATCGTGTCGAGCAGGATGCCTTCCATGATCGACCGAAGACCGCGTGCGCCCGTTTTGCGCTCGATCGCCTTGCGCGAGATTGCCCGCAGCGCGTCTTGGGTAATCGTGAGACGCACATCCTCCATCTCGAACAAGCGCTGGTATTGCTTCACAAGCGCATTCTTCGGCTCTGTTAGGATCTGCACCAACGCGACCTCATCGAGGTCCTCGAGCGTTGCAATGACCGGCAAGCGGCCGATGAACTCCGGTATCAAACCGAACTTGAGTAGATCCTCCGGCTCGACCTCGCGCAGCACCTCGCCGGTGCGGCGTTCGTCTGGACCCATGACGCGAGCTTGGAATCCGATCGACGTCCCCTTGCCGCGACGCGCGATGATCTTCTCGAGACCGGCGAATGCTCCACCGCAGATGAAGAGAATGTTCGAGGTGTCGACCTGCAGGAATTCCTGCTGCGGATGCTTGCGTCCACCCTGCGGCGGCACGCTGGCGACGGTACCTTCCATGATCTTGAGCAGAGCCTGCTGAACGCCCTCGCCGGACACATCACGCGTAATGGACGGATTGTCGGACTTGCGCGAGATCTTGTCGATCTCGTCAATGTACACGATGCCACGCTGCGCCCGCTCGACATTGTAGTCCGCGTTCTGCAGAAGCTTCAGGATGATATTCTCGACGTCCTCGCCGACGTAGCCGGCTTCCGTGAGCGTCGTCGCGTCCGCCATCGTGAACGGCACATCGAGGATGCGGGCGAGCGTCTGCGCGAGCAGCGTCTTGCCGCAGCCAGTAGGACCGACCAGCAGGATGTTCGACTTCGCCAGCTCGACGTCGTTGTTTTTCGCTGCGTGATTGAGCCGCTTGTAGTGATTGTGTACAGCTACCGACAAGACCCGCTTGGCGTGGAACTGACCAATCACGTAGGAATCCAACACGGTGCAGATTTCCTGCGGTGTCGGTACGCCGTCTCGCGACTTGACGAGGGTGTTCTTGTTCTCCTCGCGGATGATGTCCATGCATAGTTCGACGCATTCGTCGCAGATGAACACCGTCGGACCAGCGATCAGCTTCCTGACCTCATGTTGGCTTTTTCCGCAAAACGAGCAGTAAAGGGTGTTCTTTTCCTGAGCCATTCTATTTTTCTCACCCGCAGTCAGGGAGCTTGTCCGGAACATCCGGTTTTTGCTCAAAGGCCCGACGAATAAGCGCTTCGCTCGCGGCAGAGCCCACCGCGGGGCACACGAAACCGTCTTCACCCAATCTGAGCACGCTAATGTTGCCGAGATCAAGATTCGATTAACGGCTCTCCTGCCGCTGTTTTCTTTCCGGCGTCCTGATTGCAACAGGCCAGGCGCCGGTAATAAAACAGGAAGAGCTACGCTCCGTTCCGCCTTAACGATAAGCTAAGAACCTTACGTGGCCCCAATGCGGCGGTGACAAAACCGTCACATACCGACAAAACGGCAGTCAGACAAGCCCATGCAAGAACTGTGCTAATTTAAGCTCTTGCCGTCAATCGCCACTCGTCATCATAGATCAGGGCGTCTTGCCTATCTCAGCGAGCTTAAGGTCAACTTCGTCACGCGTGCGAAGCACCTTGTCGACGATGCCGAAATCCTTCGCCTGATCAGCAGTCATGAAGTAATCACGATCGAGCGTGCGCTCGACGACCTCATAGGGTTGCGAGCAATGCTTGACGTAGACTTCGTTCAGGCGGCGCTTCATCTTGATGATATCTTCGGCATGCCGCTCGATATCGGAAGCTTGGCCAGAAAATCCCCCCGAAGGCTGGTGCACCATGATTCGCGCGTTCGGCAGCGCGTAGCGCATGTCCTTTTGCCCTGCACACAGCAGCAGCGAGCCCATGGACGCAGCTTGGCCGATGCACAGCGTCGCGATCGGTGGCTTGATAAATTGCATGGTATCGTAAATCGCCATGCCGGACGTCACCACGCCGCCGGGCGAATTGATGTACATGGAGATTTCTTTCTTCGGGTTCTCCGACTCGAGAAAGAGCAACTGCATGCAAATCGACGCGGCCATATGGTCCTCCACCGGCCCCGTCACGAAGATAATGCGCTCTTTGAGTAGCCGCGACGGCAGATCGTAGCCACGCTCGCCGCGAGCTGTCTGCTCGACGACCATGGGCCAAAACGTATTCGTTACCATCGCTACGGGATCGCGCATTTGATCTTTCTCCATTAGAGGCCGTCCGAGCCGCGACCGGCGCAAGTCCTCGTCGAATCGCACATCCCGAACAGCCCTCACATCAGCATACGAGCGCCCGACTTCAAGCCCGATCGCGCACGTGACGGCGATCTGAACGAGATTATTGCTGCGCCAGCTTGTCCAGGCTGTCCACCAGCTCCTGCCGCGTCACCTTCTTCTCCAAAGGCTTGGCAATCTCGAGAATGAAGTCGATGACCTTGTCCTCGAAAATGGGCGCACGCAACTCCTGCAGCGCACCCGGCGTCTTCTCGAAATACTCGTAAACCTGCCGCTCCTGGCCCTGGAAGCGGCGCGCCTGCTCCATGAGCGCACGCCTGAGCTCGTCCTGGCTTACCTCGATCTTGTTTTTGTCGCCGATCTCGCCGACGACGAGGCCGAGCCGCACCCGCCGAGACGCGATCTTCTGATACTCGGCGCGCGCTTCGTCCTCGGTCTTGCTCTCATCGGCGAAGGTCTTGCCCTCACGCGCGAGACCCTCGGTGACTTGCTTCCAGACGCCTTCGAACTCGCGCTCCACCAGCGACGGCGGCAGCTCGAGGTCGCCATGCGCCACTTCGAGTGCGTCGAGAAGCTCGCGCTTGAGCTTCTGGCGCGACGCGCTGTCGAGCTCGTTCTTGATCTGCGCCGCAATGAGCGACTTGAGATTGTCGAGCCCCTCGAGACCGAGCGTCTTGGCAAACTCGTCGTTGACCTCGGCCAGGACCGGCTTTTCGACCTCTTTAACAGTGACGTCGAACACAGCTTCCTTACCAGCCAGATCCGCGACCGGATACTCGGCCGGGAAGATGCCCTTCACATCGCGGCGCTCGCCCTTGACGGCGCCCTTGAGGCCATCCTCGAAACCCGGGATGAAGCTCGCGCTGCCGATCACCAGCGACAGGCCCTCTCCTTCTCCGCGCTCGAAGGGCTTACCGTCGATCGACCCCTTGAAGTCGATGGTGACGCGATCATTTTCCTCAGCGGCGCGGCCTTCCTCGGCCACAAACGCCTGGTTGCGCGACGCGAGATCGGCCATGGCCTTTTCAACGGCCTCGTCGTCGACGTCGACCACCAGCCGCTCGAGCTTCAGTGACTTGAAATCCGCGAGCTTGACGTCGGGCAGCACCTCAAAGCTCATTTCATAGGCAAGATCTGCCTTGCCAGCGACCACGCTCTCGATATCCGCTGCGTTCTCGGCAAGCGAGATAGCCGGCACCATGGCGGGGCGCTCTTTGCGCTCCTGAACGGCCTGCGCGCTGGTTTCGCGAATAGTCTCGTCGAGCACATCGTTCATCACCGAGCGCCCGTAGACCTTCTTGATGTGCGCGAGCGGCACCTTGCCCTTGCGGAAACCCTTGAGCTGCACCTGATCCTTGATCTTATCGAGGTGGGTTGTGAAACGCGCTCCGAGCTCGTCGGCGCCGACAACCACCTTGAGCTTGCGCTTCAAGCCTTCCGAACTCGTTTCCGTAACCTGCATAA
This sequence comes from Hyphomicrobium sp., assembly GCA_041659825.1. Lineage (GTDB taxonomy): Bacteria > Pseudomonadota > Alphaproteobacteria > Rhizobiales > Hyphomicrobiaceae > Hyphomicrobium_C. The sequence continues at coordinate 11,830 of JBAZXL010000042.1, read as the reverse complement.
CGTTGTGCCTTCGCTCGCTCGTTCAATCTGAATTCTATGCGTTATCGGTCCGGGAGCCCCGGCGACCGTCGTCCTCGAAACGTATGGTGCAGGTTCGAGGACCTTCCTCGAACCGGTACCACCGCGCGCAGGGCTGGTGTGGCGGCTGCGCGCAAGCAACAATGGTGCAGGTTCGAGGACCTCCTCGAACCGGAACCACCGCGCGCAAGCTTGCTGTGGGCTGCGCGCAAACAACAATGGTGCGGGCGGAGGGACTCGAACCCCCATGCCGTGAGGCGCTGGTACCTAAAACCAGTGCGTCTACCAATTCCGCCACGCCCGCAACGACTAACCGGCCGGAAGCCTGCGCCCGACAAACCTGCGCCCGACGGGCTCCCAATTAACGCACCCAGAAAGGCGCGCCCCGCAAAGCATGAGGAACCATCCCCAGCGCCCCGGGCGAGACCCCAAGGGCCGCGCGAGGACTGGCACATATACGCGGGGGCTTGCCCGAAGATCAACGCCGAATATTGCAAAAACGAGCGAAGGCTTACTCGGCCGCCGCCGGCGCCACGGCCTCCGCGCTTTTCCGCCCTCCTCCCGCAAGGGCCCGTGTCACGACAAAGAAGACCGGCGTGAAGATAAGCCCAAACAACGTCACCCCGAGCATACCGGAGAACACTGCCGTACCAAGGCTCTGGCGCATCTCCGCCCCGGCCCCCGTCGCCGTGACAAGCGGCACCACGCCAAGAATGAAAGCCAGCGAGGTCATGAGGATAGGCCGGAGCCGCGTCTTGGCCGCGCTCACCGCGGCCTCGTACCGCGTCTTGCCTTCCTCCTCGGCTTGCTTGGCAAACTCGACGATCAGAATGGCGTTCTTCGCCGCAAGCCCCACCAGCACAACAAGCCCGATCTCGACGAGAATGTTGCGGTCGAGCCCGCGAATATTCACGCCTATCATTGCAGCCAGGATGCACATCGGCACAATAAGAATGACCGCAAGTGGCAAGAGCCAGCTCTCGTAAAGGGCCGACAACACTAGGAACACGAACACCACCGCGAGGCCGAACGCCACGGCAGCTGTGTTGCCCGCCAGCTTCTCCTGGAGCGCGATTTCCGTCCATTCGAAGCCGAGGCCCGCCGGCAGTGCCGTCTCGACGATCTTCTCGATCGCGGCGATGCCCTGCCCCGACGAATAGCCGCGCGCAAGACCCACCTGCACTTCCGCGGCCGGATAAAGGTTGTACCGGGGCACGCGATAAGGCCCGGTTGTATCCGTGAACGTCGCCACCGACCCGAGCGGCACCATGCCCCCGGAGGTGCTTCTCGTCTCAAGGTTCGCGACGTCCCGCAGCGTCTCGCGGAACGGGTTGTCGGCCTGGGCAGTCACCCGGTAGGTGCGCCCCAAGATATTGAAATCATTAACAAACGCCGAGCCCATATAGACTGACAGCGCCTCGAAGACACGGCCGATCGGCACGCCAAGCTGCTCGGCCTTGGTGCGATCGATATTGGCGTAGATCTGCGGCGTACGCGTATTGAACAACGTGAACGGTTGCACTATTCCCGGCACCTGCCGCGCAGCACCCGCGACCGTCCAAGCCGCCCCCTCGAGCGCCTGCGGTCCGCGCCCTCCACGATCCTGCACGTAGCCCTTGAGGCCGCCGCCCGTACCGATGCCCGGCACCGAGGGCGGTTCGATCACAAACGCAAATGCCTCGCGCAGAGTAGCCATCTGCATGCGAAGATCGCCGAGGATCTGATCTTTCGTCAGCCCCTCCTTGAGCCGGTCTTCGAACGATCGCAGGCGCACGAAGATCACGGCCGTATTTGGCGCGTTCGTGAAGGTCGCGCCGTCGAAGCCCGCAAAGGCGATGGCATGCTCAACGCCCGGCCGCGACCGCATGATCTCGGAAGCGCGCCGCACGACCGCATCGGTCCGGTCGAGCGTGGCGCCGGGAGGAAGCTGGAACGCCGTGATGAAATACGTACGATCGAGCTGCGGAATAAGTCCGCGCGGCGTCGAAGCCAGCCGGTCGTACGTGAGGTACAAAAGCCCACCGTAAGCGATAAACAGGATGAGCGGCAGGCGTATGAGGCGTCGCGTCAGCCCGCCGTACCCGCGCGAGAGCCAATCAAAGCTCGCATTGAAGCCACGAAAGAAGAGGCGCACCGGCGCGCCAAGCAGATGCAGCACGCCCCCGCTCGCTTCCGAGTGATGCACGTGTGGCTTGAGCAGCAGCGCTGCGAGCGCCGGCGACAAGGTCAACGAGACGAAGCTCGAGATGGCAGTCGAGGCGGCAATCGTGATCGCAAATTGCTTGTAGAATGTGCCCTGCAGCCCCGAGATGAAGGCCGTCGGCACGAACACCGCGATCAGCACCAGCGTGATCGCGATCAGCGCGCCGCCGACCTCATCCATGGTCGCGTGCGCCGCGTCCTTTGGCGACATGCCCTCCGCCAGTCGCCGTTCCACGTTCTCCACGACCACGATCGCATCGTCGACGACGATGCCAATCGCCAGCACGAGCCCGAACAGCGACAGCGTATTGAATGCGATCCCGACCGCACTCATAATTACGAACGAGCCGACCAGCGACACCGGGATCGCGAGAATCGGAATGATCGCCGCCCGCCACGTCTGCAGAAAGAGGATCACGACCAGCACGACCAGCACCAGCGCCTCGATCAGCGTTTTGATCACTGCGTCGACCGAAAACTGAATGAACTCGGTGGGATTGTAGGCGATAGTGTAGCCGACGCCAGGCGGGAAATCCTTGGCGATGGTCTCCATTTCGCGCTTCACCGCCGCAGCCGTCGCCAACGCGTTCGACCCAGGCCTCTGGAACAGCACGACGGCCGTCGCCACCTTGTTGTCGAGATAGGCGTTGACCGTATAGTCCTGCGAGCCGAGCTCGATCCGGGCGATATCCTTGACGCGAATGACCTCACCTGAAGGCTCCGCGCGGACAACGATATTCTCGAATTCCTCTACAGCCGTCAGGCGCCCGAGCGTATGCACCGAAAGCGTGAACGCGCCTGGCGACACCGCCGGCGGCTGGTTGATCGCCCCGGCCGCGACCTGCAGGTTCGCAGCCCGCAAAGCGGCCACGACCTCTCCTGCCGTCAGATTGCGCGAGGCGACCTTCGCCGGATCGAGCCAGACGCGCATCGAATAATCGCGTGCGCCGAAAACCCGGACATCGCCGAGGCCGTCGATCCGCGCGATGCGATCCTTGACGTACAGCGTCGCATAATTCGAGATGTACTGCTGATCGCGAGTCCCATCTGGCGAGTTCATGTGCACGACCATCATGAGGTCGGGCGAGGCCTTCCGCACCGAAAGGCCGAGCCGGCGCACATCCTCCGGCAGTCTCGGCTCCGCAATCGTCACGCGGTTCTGCACCAGCACCTGCGCCTGATCGATATTCGTGCCCGGCTTGAACACGACGTTGATCGTCACGCGCCCGTCGCCCGTCGATTGCGAGACGATGTAGAGCATGTTGTCGACGCCGTTCACCTCCTGCTCGATCGGTGCCGCAACCGTCTCCGAGATCACCGGCGCCGAGGCACCCGGATAACTCGCCGAGATATTGACCGTGGGAGGCGCGATTTCCGGATACTCGGCGACCGGCAGCACCGCACCGGCAATCACGCCCACGATGGTCAGGATCAGCGACAGCACAGTCGCAAAAATCGGCCGATCAATAAAAAAATGTGAGAACCGCATAAATTCCCCTCGCGCCGCCGGCAGACCAGCCGTTGCTCGCTTCCTAGAGGCGAGCGGACAAGCCGCTCGCGCAAAAGAGCTAGTTTGACGCCGCCTTGATCACCCCTGCTTCGGGCACGACCTTGGCTCCCACGCGCACAATTGGACTGGCGAGCCCGTCGAGCACGACCTTGTCTGTCGCAGTAAGCCCGCTTCTGATGACACGCAGCCCCTCGTGAAGTGGCCCGAGCATCACCTGCGAGGCCTTGACGACTCCGTCCGCCCCAATCGTGAACACGATCTTGCTCGTCTGGTCGGCAACGATGGCACTGTCCGGCACGAGCAGCGCGTTCACCTCGCCCGCGAACAGCTTCAAGCGGCCAAAGACGCCGGGCGTCAGCAGTTGATCCTTGTTCTCGAAGACAGCACGGGCGCGCATCGTGCCCGAACGTGGATTGAGCTGATTGTCGACGAAATCCATACGGCCCTGATGCACGAAACCTTCCTCGTCGGCAAGCTTTAGCATGACCGGGTTATCCACGTCCCGTGACGACGCGCGCTCACCTGAGGCATTCAAGCGCGAATAGCGCAGGTAGTCAGACTCGGACGCATCGAAGAGGAAGTGAATGGGATCCATCGCCACGATCGTCGTCAGAAGCGTCGTACCCGTAGCCCCGCCGACGACAAGATTGCCAGCCGCCACCTTGCGGTCGGAGATGCGCCCGGCGATCGGCGCCGTAACGACGGTCCATTCCAGATTGAGCTCAGCGCTCTTCAAGCTGGCGAGCGCCACCTGCAACTGGGCCTGCGCGACGCTGAGATTGGCGCTCCGCTGCGTGAAATCGCGCTCGGTCACGGCACCGGATTTGACGAGCGGCAAGGCACGATCGACCTCGCTTTCGGCAAGGGCTACCTGCGCCTTTGCGCGCGTCACATCCGCGCGCGCGCTTTCGGCGGCGATCTCGAACGGCCTCGGGTCGATCGTGAACAAAGGATCGCCAGCCTTGATGATTTGCCCATCCTTAAAATGGATCTTGTCGATGAAGCCCGAGACACGAGGGCGCACCTCGACGCTGCTGACTGCCTCGAAGTGGCCCGAATATTCGTCCCACATCGTAATCCGCTTGGCGACGGGTGTGGCGACGGTCACAGTCGGAGCCGGCGGCGCCTGAGCCGCAGCCGGCCGCCCGAGCACGATCAGCCCGAGCACCGCCGCGATCAGGCCAGAAGTGGTCATTGCCACCGCGGAACGCGCTTGCATCATGATATCGACCTCGACCCCAAAATGATCATCAAACTATAGGCCGCTAAGAGCGTTTATGCCCAGCCCCACGAGCCCTGAAGCAGTGTCGCAAGTAGTGATGCGGAGGCGGAAGCAAGCGGTGCGTCCCGTTCGCCCTGGAAAACTTGCATATATTGCGCTAGCAGAGCTATTGGGGGAAAACGCGACTACGACAGAAAAAAAGAAAGTACGAACGTGAACGTCTCGAGGCTCGATCGGCGCCAAGTGCTCGCCGGCGCGGCAGCGTCCGCGATTATCAGTCAACTACCGTCCCCGTCCAAAGCCGGGGCCGCCAACGCAATGCAGAGCGCGCCAATACCCGGTGCTCCCCCCGGCGGCATGGGCTTTGGGGAGGTGCGGCGCTTTTCGTTCGATCTCCTCAAAGATCGGGCTCGAGCCCTTTCCGTCGAGCCCTACGTGCCACCAGTTGCACCGAACCCAGAAGTTCTAGCGCGGATCGACTACGACGCCTATAACCACGTGCGCTTTCGCCGCGAGCTGAGCCTCATGCTCGACCGTCAGCAACGCATGCCTGTCCAGCTTTTCCATCTCGGCGCCCATGCCCGCGAGCCGGTCAAAATACACCTCGTCGACGGCGGCACGGCGCGCGAGATCATCTACCGCGCGAGCCTCTTCGATAGCCCGCCGGACCATCCGTCCCGCGCCTTGGCAGACGGCGCAGGCTTTGCCGGCTTCCGCGTCATGTACCCGGATCAGGAGACGGACTGGCTGGCTTTCCTCGGCGCATCATATTTCCGCACGTCCGGCCCCTTCAATCAATACGGCCTCTCTGCCCGCGCCCTCGCCGTCGATACCGGTCTGCCGACCCCGGAGGAGTTCCCGCGCTTCGCGGAGTTTTGGCTCGAAACCGGCATCGAGGACGCCGCACCGATGGTCATGTACGCGCTCCTCGATGGCAAAAGTGTCACAGGCGCCTACCGCATCACCGCGCTCCGTACGACCGATGAGCGCCAGATTCACCGCATTGCCATGGAGGTCGAGTGCGAGCTCTTTGCTCGCCGCACCATCACTCGCTTAGGCGTTGCCCCGTTCTCGAGCATGTTCTGGTATGGCGAGACGAGCCGCCGTCAGGTTGCCGATTGGCGCCCGGAAATCCACGACTCCGATGGCCTCGCCATATATACCGGCGCCGGCGAGCGCATCTGGCGGCCGATCACCAATCCACCGCACGTCATGACAAACACCTTCATAGATAGGGACATTCGCGGCTTCGGCCTCCTCCAGCGCGACCGCGATTTCGTGCACTACCTCGACGACAGCGTCTTTTATGAGCGGCGCCCGTCCGTCTGGGTCGAGCCGATAGAGACTTTCGGCGAAGGTGCAGTTCATCTTCTCGAAATCCCGACCGACGACGAGATCCACGACAACATCGCGGCCTACTGGTGCCCCAAGGATGCGTTCCAGGCCAACACCCAGCGCCGCTACCGCTATCGCCTGACCTGGCTAGACGACATCTCCTTTCCGCCAAACCTCGCACGCGCCACAGCCACCTGGACCGGCCTTGGCGGCCGGCCGGGCCACAAGCGCCCCGAGGGCGTCCGCAAGTTCGTGATCGACTTCCAGGGCGCGATCTTCGGCGGCCTGCATCGCGACGACGGCGTAGAAATCGTTGTCACTCCGTCGCGCGGCAGCGTCTCAAACGCCTACACGCACCCGGTCGTCGATCAGCGGGAGCGCTGGCGCGCGCTTTTTGATCTCGAGGTGACGGGATCTGAGCCCGTCAACTTGCGTGCCTATCTCCGCAAAGGCGACCGCGCCCTCACCGAAACGTGGGTCTATCAGCACTTCCCCACGGAAGCGTGAGCGGCGTTTGGCCCTTTACCCTATGTCGACGCACAATGTCGATGCGAGGCAGGGCACCGGACTTTGCTGGCCCTACTTTTCGGGTCCCGTCGCAATGGGAGTATCACGACTTTCCTGGCCCCACTCCGCCCAGGCGCCATCGTAGACGGCGGCGTGCGTCTGTCCAAGCACGCTCAACGCAAGCGACAGCATCGAAGCGGTCACGCCCGATCCGCAGGTCGTCACAACCGGCGCCGACGGATCGATGCCGGCATCCAGGAACAGCTTGGCCAGCTCCTCTTTGGATTTCAGTGTCCCGTCGGCATTGACGATCGTGCCCGACGGCACGTTCTTGGAGCCCGGAATGTGCCCAACCCTGAGACTAGGCCGAGGCTCTGCCTCCGTGCCCTCGAAGCGGGCCTTTGGCCGCGCATCGACGATCTGCATGTCGCCCTTGGATACATAGGCCTTCATGTCGTCAAGGTCGCGCACCAGCAAGTTGTTGAGTTGGGGGGTGAAGTGACGCGCGGTCCGCGCTACCGGCGGCCCATCCTCGAGCGGACGCCCCTCTGCCTTCCACTTTTTGAACCCGCCATTCAGGACCGCGACATCCTGATGCCCCATGGCACGGAACGTCCACCAGACGCGGGCAGCCGAAAATAGCCCGTAGCTGTCGTAGACAACGATGCGCATGCCATCGCCCACGCCCATCTTCTTCATGCGTGAAGCAAACTTCGGCGTCGGCGGCAGCATGTGTGGCAAAGGCGACTTCTCGTCGACGAGGTCGTCGATATCGAAGAACAGCGCCCCCGGAATGTGCTCGGCAAGATACTCGGCCTTGGCATCACGGCCTGCGTTCGGCAGATGCCACGTGCCGTCGAACACGATGAGGTCGGGAGCATTGAGATGCGCAGCGAGCCAATCCGTTTCCACAATCCAATTCTTGGCGCTCAACGGCACGTCGACCTCCTAAGAAATGCTCGAGCGAGCCTCGAGCTCACCACCCTACGGATCTCCCCCCGGGAGCCGCTTCCTATCCTCATGGCGCGCCAGTCGACAACGCCGGGATATGCCCTCCCAGAAGAAACAAGCCCGACGGCCTACCGGAGACCCGAACGCTGCACGCGGCAAAGACGCCGACCGCGAAGCACTCATGATTGGTAACGTAAAGCCCGACCATGACAGCCGCAACCCCGGCCGCCGCAAAACCCAGAGTTGGGATTACTGAGCGGTTGAAAAGCAATGGGTCAAAAAGAAGTTGCTCCAGCCGGCTCCTCGCCGCGCCCGGGCCTCACGCTTCGGCAAGCCCCGCAAATGCGCGTCAATCGCAATCCCTGGAGCTTGGCCGTACCTGGCTCTTGACATTCGAGCAGGCATATTGCGGGGGCAGACTGCAATTTTTCTGTTGAGGATCGCGCGCGAAAATCGTGAACGTAAGCGGGCAGCCGCGCATGGTGTTGTAGCCCTCGACGCAGCCAAGCTCCACGGGCCTCTCACCGAGCTTCACCATTGCCACCTCGTACCAGCCACGCGAGCGGCTCTCTACGAAATGCAGCGTGCGTGGATCTGCCGGCATCGCAGTGAGGTCTCGCCGGTCGGCCCCGAGCGAGAAGACGGTCGACGGCTCGCGGAACCCCACGACCCAGACGGGCCTCGCATCGCATGCAGCTGCCGCTGTGGCGATCTGGCGCGTCGGCCAGATGAGCTTGACCGAGGGAAGCACCGCACCGACCATAGTCGCCGCGTAGAGCCCGAATGTCGTGATCGAGAGCACGAGCCAAACGCGGACGAACTCCGCCCGACCGGCCGCCGCGGCGAGGACGACGACGCCGACGCATAAGATCGCAGCCAGCGGGCCCGGCAGCTCGCGTGAAAATGCATAGGGCGGCACAAGAAAGACCAAGAGCAAGGCCATCCCGAGGATCGGCGGCAGGATCATCGACCAGCGCAACGACCGCACCTCGAGGTCAACCTGTCCGGCAAGCATGGCAACCACGAGCGCGAGGGCTGGAAAGACGGATTGGACGGCGTAGGTCCCAGGCTTTGCCGAGAAGATCTCAAGGAAAGCGATCGTCACCACGATCCAAGCCAGGAAAAATCTCGCGCGCTTGCCCGCCCGCTCGTCCCAGAGCTTCTTCATTGCATCCGGCAACACAGCCAGTCCCGGCAAGAAGCCGAGCAGCAACGCCAGCACGAATGTGCCGGGAAGCGCCCGGTGTTTCATGTTTTGCGAGCCGCTCAGCGCATCCAGAAGCGCCCACGCATCGAGGCCGGCATAGGGCACGCCATCCTGCGCCGCACGAACAACCAGCCACGGCGCCGCCAGTCCTAGTGCCAGCGGCAGACCCCATTCCGGGCGCGTTCGCCTAAGCCACGACACGTCGCGATCCATGATCGACAACGCCGCTGCCACCAACCCGATCATGACCGGGATCTGCAGCGCATTGACGAGCATGCCAAGGCCGACGGCGGCCCAGAGCAAGAGACCGAGTCGGATATCGCAAGGCGCGCGCTGGTCGTCCTCTTGTCCAATGTAGATCCGCATGAGCGCAAGCATCGCGACAACGGCAAACATGAGCGCGAGCCCGTCGGCGATCGCGAGGTGGGCAACCAGCACCGTCAATGGGCACACCGCGAAAAGCGCGGCGGCGAGGAACGCTGGCAGCGCGCCCACAACGGGCAGGGAGAGCCAGTACAGCGCAAGCGTTGCGAGCGTCACCCCGACGAGCGAGGGGATACGATAGACGGAAATGCTCTGGGCCAGATCAGAACCGAACAGGGAGGCCGCCACGCCCTGCGCCCAATAGGCGCCGACCGGATGATACTGGTTCACCGTATCGCCGTAGCGCGGGTCGAGCCACGCAGCCCGCGCCACCATCTCGCGCACGGTCTCGGCAAAGATGACTTCTGTTCGGTCGACCGGCGGAAGGAGAACAACACCAGGCAGATAGCAAAAGAGGCATATGCCTGTGAGCAGAGCTATCGCGATGGGCGTCCTGCTGACGTACGCCGCAAGCTCGGCGTTCATCACATGACGCGACGTTGCTTGCGCGATCGAGCGGAACATTTGTGGCGGACCCGGGCACTGGAGGACGTTTTGCCCGAGCGCGTATCACGTATCCGGACCGAGGAGCAAGGTGCCGGTACCCTGACGCACCTTACGCCCCTTAACCTGACATTAACCTCGATGACGATTCAATGACGCCACTTATTTGTGCATGTTTTTGAGTTGGCACCATGACAACGACAACGTTTCGCAAGCGTTCCGCAGACGAGTTCAGCCGCACACTTCATCCCGCTCTTCTTGCCGCACAGCATATTCCCCCGCCACGCACAACCATACGTGCTCAAGCAAATCCCATCCTCCTGCCGCTCAACGTGTTGCGGCCAACCCAGATCGCAGTCGGCATGCGTGCCGTTGAGGCCAAGCGCGAGAAAGTGGAAACGCGCGCCCACAAGCCGCGAAAAATAGTCCGCTTCCTCGAGGAGCGGCCGATCCCCGCCGTGCGCGGTCCGGGAGAAGCGTTCTACATTATCGACCACCATCACCTGACGCTCGCCCTCTGGCACAGCCAAGTCACGAGCGCATTCGTCGAGATCATCGATGATCTCTCGCGATTGACACCGGCGAGGTTCTGGAGAGCCATGGAAGGCGCCGGACGCGTCTACCTGTACGATCAGCATGGTCGCCGCGTGGAGCCGGAGCGAATCCCACGCTCGATCAACGCCCTGAAAGCGGACCCCTATCGCGACTTGGCATGGTCGGTGCGCGAAGACGGCGCCTATCGAAAGACCGGCGCACCCTATTCGGAGTTCCGCTGGGCCGAATTCTTCCGCAAGAAGATTTCAAAAAGCATCGTCCAGCGCAACTACGACGATGCGGTGGCGATGGCCATGAAGTTCGCCCGTTCAGCCGAGGCATCAAATTTGCCGGGGTTCCGGGGAAAATAGTCCATGACGTGGTGCGCGAGCTCGCCCATGGACTTGCGCACCAATCCTGCCTCGTTGCTATTATTTCTGAGCCACCTTCTTCTCCACTTCCGACTTCGAGACCTCACCGGCAGCCACAAGCGCCGAGATGCATCCCGCGGAAAGCTTCGAGCCGTTGGCGCGCATGCACTGGCGAACACCAGGGCTGCCGACTGCGTGCTGGCTGCAGTAGGAGTAGTAGTCGCTGGCGCAGGCCATCTTGACGCCGAGGCTGAGAGCGCTTGCCTCGTTCGTCGAGACGGCGAGCGAGCCGAATGCTGCGGCTACTGCGAGGGCGGTGCGGATCGAGGTCATCTGGGTCATTGCTGTCTCCATCGGCTGGCGTTGAGGGGACTGTGCCTCACCCGCTGGATTGCCGCTGTTACGCGCGGAACCCGCCTTGAGCATTTCGCAATAGACCGATTTTTCCTGCGAATTGCAGCCGCCGCCTCGCCAGTGACCGAGGTCACGGCCACCCGAACCCTCGTCGGTCGTTCCAGCCCGCTGTTACCGCCCGGCACCGCAGCCGTCGACGCAGCTCACCTTGCCGCCTTCCGGCGCCGTGACAGGCAGCCTGGCTCCGTCATCCCGCAGGGGTGGTCGCGCCTCGTAGATTCCGCCCGCGTGATAGGCCGAGGCGGATGGATCGGCGAGTGCTCCTCCTGCACCGAGAGCGGCCCCACACATGATTGCGCTCAAAATGAACCTTGAACCGACGAACCCCATATATGTCCCTCCCCGCTATAAGCGAAGGGACCATGCAGCTTAGGCATGGGCCAGTCTGTCACCTAGGGAACTCTGTCACCTAGGGAACTCTGTCACTCAGACCATCCTTCGAGACACTTGCGCATCGCGAGCATAGCAACGAGCTATAGAAACAAGATCCAAACGGCATTTCAGCTCGCCCCTCCCCCTAGCTAGGGTCCTCCTTAACCGCAGCCCAAAGCAAGGCGTGCGGTCAATATTAGAAACAAGGAGACCCCAAAATGAAAGGCTCTGTTCGCGCTTCATGTTGATCGCGGAACTGGCTCGGCGGCGATTGTGATGCAGAAGACTGCGTTTAGGCGCTCTCCTTGGCAGTCGATCAT
>JBAZXL010000041.1:0-35521 GCA_041659825.1 Hyphomicrobium sp. | reverse complement strand
CTCGATGAGCGGATTGCCGAGCTTGAGGCGACGACCGCGCGCAAGGGTAATCGCAAGGTCTCGCTCACCATTTCGGGCTGGGTCAACGAAGCGGTGTTCTTCTGGGACGACGGCGTCGAGCGCAATGCCTACGTCGGCACCAACGAGCTTGAGCAAAGCCGCTTCAGGGTCACGGGCGATGCCAAGATTGTCGATGGCTGGAGCGCGGGCTACGTCCTTGAGATCGGCGTTAACGGCTCAGGCTCGAGGACCTTTACGCAGGATGGACAAGGCGGATCTGCCATCAGCGTCAGAAAGTCGGCATGGTTCGTAAAAAGCAAGACCCTCGGTAAGCTCACCGTCGGCAGGTTCGATACTGCGACCTATCATTTGATCGACAACGTCGACACGACGCTCACCCGCAACGTCTCGGACTTCGAGACCGCAGGTATTGCATTGCAAAACTGGTCCACACGCGTCGGCGGCGTCAGGGGCGCGAGGTGGATCGATTTCACCGGCGGCTTCCAGAACGGAACGCCGGGGCAGAGCGGTCTTCGCAATACCGTGCGCTACGATACGCCGACGTTTGCTGGCTTCACGGGCTCCGCGTCGTGGGGTGAGGACGATCAGTGGGAGACGGCGCTGAACTATAAAGGCGAGGTGGGCGACTTCAAGCTGGCTGCCGCCCTCGGCTATGGCGAGAGTACCGATCCAGCTGCGAACGGCGGTCAGTGCCTAGTGGCCGGCAGGACAAGTGGCAACTGCGCCTGGTGGGGGACCGGTGCGCTCGTTCAGCACACGCCAACGGGGCTCTACGTCTACGGCGGCTACGCCGAGAATGAGGTTGATGTCTTGGCGGCAGCGCTCGATTCGACAAGCTCGGCCTGGTATGCGCAGGCCGGCATCGAGAAGAAGTGGCTACCGCTCGGCAAGACCAACATCTTCGGCGAGTATCGTGAGGATGACGTGGGCCCGTCGAGGGCCGCAGCGAGCTCAGATCTGAGCTTCTGGGCGGTCGGCGTCGCGCAGAAAATCGAGAGCGCGGACCTGACCTTCTACGCCGTCTACCGGCACTTCGACGGTGAATTCAAGGCAACGCCCGCGGCAGCCACGACGGAGTTCGACGCGCTCGACCTGCTCATCACAGGTGCCAAGATCAATTTCTGATCCAGCCTTCTCCCGGATCAGTGCGGGGCCGCCTGCCAAGGACGGCCCCGCTTTTATTCATGAAAGCCGCAAGCAGCCACGACTAGAGGATCATTCTGATCAACCGATCGCGCTTGATCGGAAATTGTTAGTGCCGAATTTTGCAAAAGCTTCGAGCAGGCGCACTGATTGGCAAGCCTGCGCTCACTCTTGAGCCGAGGACTCCCGCCGCAGCATCTGAGTCCGAGTGCTTCCAGTTGAGATGGAAACAGCTTTTGTTGTGCGGTTTCGTGACGAGACCGAGCGCTTCAGCGTAGCCGATACCCGAAGCCATTCGCCGCAAGCTGAAAACCGAAGTGTCTCTGCGTGAATACACGCGCCGGAGCGCTTCAATCTGAGCCGATAGCCCTGCCGAACCGTGTGTGCGCAGTCGCGCTTGCTCCATTGGAGCCGCCCGTCACCGACTGAGGGCCTCGGGGATTTCCTCCCCAAGGCCCATCCATTCAGTATTCACTATGCCAGCATCACAATTGATCCCAATGGGATCATAGGATTTGCTGAGCGACCAAACTCGGCGGCTATGCTGGCGGCCTGAGCTTCAGTCTGTTTGCCCCCAAGAGCGGCCCGCCCTGGCCCTGCTGCACCAAGACAACAATCGAGTTGGCGTTTGCGAGTGCCGGCTGAGACAAGTCTTTCCGGATCGAGAGAGCGTTGCCAGACCACGAGCCGATCGGCTCAAGAGCGCGGACGACATTGTGATAGGTGATCGTTCGGCCACCATTCTCGCCGCGGCCAATCCGTACCGTTCCTTGACTTTGAACATAGGCGAGGAACACGCGAGCCGGCGCGCGACACGCCGAAGGCGCCGACGAGGGGCTTGCTCCAATATCGACGACGAGCCCGGCGCCCTCGAGCCGCTGTTGGACAGTCGTCGCGCACGCGAGTAGCCCGGGCGTCGTCTCGGCGATGCCCTGTTCAATGGCTCTGGCAGAGCTGCCCACGACGTGGGCGCGCCCGTTGATCACCACCTGCGGCGTATAAACCTGACCATCGCCACGAGCGATGGCATAGTCCCGTTGACGGCGCGAATAGAGTGGACTCCCGAAGGTGTCTTTCCACCCGAGGCTGTCCCAATAGTCGACGGGCAGACTGAGCGCGATGACGTCGTCCTTCTCTGCAAACTCGCCGAGAACCGCGTCGGCCGGTGGGCACGACGAGCAACCTTGGCTCGTATACAGCTCGATGACGGCCGGCTGTGTTGAGATCGTCTCTGCCGATACTGCGTTTGAAATGCTCATGAGCAGCGCCAATAGCGCAAAAGACAAAGCCTGATTATCTCGCATCCGCATGTGTCACTCTAGCTCCTCGCTGCGCGACCTAGTCAATGCACGACACGTTAGCGCCCCACGGGCGAACGTGTGATGGGGTCTTCTTCGATTACGGCCGGCGTCGGAAGCAGTTTCACCGGGGAACAAAAATTAAGGGCTCTGCCTTCGCTCCCCGGTCAAGCGGCAACCAATCTGGCGACTGACCGCAGGGCGCGGGTGTACCGCCCTCCAGTTGACCTCCCGTGAATAGCCTTGACCAACACCCCTTATCATTCCATATGTCGATACGTACCGACATATGGAGAAACTGATGACCGAGCGCCCCTTCAACGTCCTCTTCCTCTGCACTGGCAATTCGGCTCGCAGCATCCTGGCGGAGGCGATCATCAACCGGGAGGGGATGGGCAAGTTCAAGGGCTACAGCGCCGGCTCGCAGCCAAGAGGCGCCGTCCATCCTTTTACTCTTAACCTTCTGCAGCAGTTGAATTACGACCTGAGCACGCTGCGCTCGAAAAGCTGGGACGAGTTTGCCGCGCCCGGCGCACCAGAACTCGATTTTGTGTTCACGGTTTGCGACAACGCGGCGAATGAGGCCTGCCCCTATTGGCCGGGCCAACCGATGACCGCGCATTGGGGTCTGCCCGATCCGGCCGCGGTTGAGGGCAGCGAGGCAGAGCGACATCTCGCATTTGCGGACGCGTACCGCATGCTCAATCAGCGCATTTCGATCTTCGTCAACCTGCCCATTGCAAGCCTCGACAAGCTCTCGCTTCAGCATCGTCTCAATGCCATCGGCAAGACGCAAAATTTGAGCAAGAGCGCTTGATGACGCCCTCTGAGCGACTGGCGGCCGAGGAAGCAGTTGCTGTATTTTCGGCTCTTTCCCAGGACACGCGGATCGAGGCTTTCCGCCTTCTCCTTCGCTATCAGCCCTTTGGGCTAGCTGCGGGTGATATTGCGCGACTGATGGCCGTGCCACACAACACACTCTCGACCCACCTCGCCATCCTACAAAAATCCGGACTTGTACGGTCCCGTCGCGAAGGCCGCTCGATCATCTTCGCTGCGGTCCCATCACGTTTCGCCTCCGCTCAGGAATTTCTGACCCAGGGGGTCGCGGCGCCAGCGAAAACGAAGCCGAAAGTTGCACCCAACACCATCATCCCGGCCAAGAGACCGAGCAAACCCTTGCACCAGAAAGCCTACAACGTGCTCGTGCTGTGCACCGGAAACTCCGCTCGTTCCATTCTCGCCGAAGCCATATTGAACCGCGAGGGAGGAGACCGTTTCCGCGCCTTCTCTGCTGGCAGCCGCCCTAAGGGGCAGCCGAGTCCAATCGGCCTCGAATTGCTCTCGCAACTTGGCTACGACACGACCGACCTGCGTTCGAAGTCCTGGACAGAGTTTGCCGAGCCCGGTGCTCCCCAAATGGATTTCATCATCACGGTCTGCGACGTCGCGGCTGAGGAAGCCTGCCCATATTGGCCCGGTCACCCCCTTGTCGCTCATTGGGGCATTGCCGACCCATCGGACGTGAATGGCACCCGCGAGCAAAAGCACGCGGCATTCAATGAAACCTATAGGAGGCTGATGAGCCGCATCACGGCGCTTGTCAATTTGAGGATCGAGCAGATGGGGCTGACGGAGCTGAAGGCACAGCTTTCAGAAATCGGAAAGATGGACGGGGCAACTGAGTTTGCGCTTGCCGGGAAGGCTGCATGATCACCCTGAGGCCGGTAACGACCGACGTCGTAATCTACCATAACCCGGCTTGTGGCACATCGCGCAACACGCTGGCTCTCATTCGCAATGCCGACGTCGAGCCGCACGTGGTCGAATACCTGAAGACGCCACCGGCCGGATCGCTTCTCATGCGCCTCGTCGCGCGCATGAACGTGCCACTGCGCTCGATCCTGCGCGAGAAGGGTACGCCTTACGGAGAGCTTAGACTGGGGCGCGAGGAGATCACCGACGAAGAGATTCTGGCGGCCATCGCGGCGCATCCGATTTTGATCAATCGCCCGATCGTGATCACGCCATGGGGTGTCAAGCTCTGCCGGCCCTCAGAAGCGGTGCTCGATATCCTGCCACTGCCGCAGCAGGGACCCTTCTCGAAGGAGGATGGCGAGGCTGTCATCGATGCCGCCGGACGGCGCATCACTTGACCGGATCAGACAATCATATCAATGAGAGCCAAGGGAGAATACATGTCTCATAACGTTGGCAGACGCGTCACGGCCGAGGCCCTTGGTACCGGACTTCTGGTCGCCACCGTGGTTGGCTCCGGCATCATGGCCTCTAAGCTCGCGGGCGGCAACGTCGCCATCGCCTTGCTCGGCAACACTATCCCGACCGGCGCGATCTTGATTGTGCTGATCACCATTTTTGGACCAATATCAGGAGCACACTTCAACCCCGCCGTCAGCCTCGTCATGACGCTGCGCGGCGAGCTGTCGAGGTGGGACCTGCTTGCCTTTATCGGGGCCCAGCTGGCCGGCGGCTGTCTTGGGACGCTGGCGGCGCACGTCATGTTCGATCTGCCACTGATCCAGCTCTCGTCCACGTTACGAACCGGCCCTGCGCAGTGGTTTGCCGAAGGCGTCGCCACGTTCGGATTGCTGGCAACGATTACCGGATGCAGTCGCGCACGACCAGATTTTGTCGCGGCTGCCGTCGGGCTCTACATTACCGCCGCCTATTGGTTCACTGCCTCCACGTCCTTCGCCAATCCCGCCGTAACCATCGCCCGCGCACTCACCGACACATTCGCTGGTATCACGCCGCAACATGTCCCGGCCTTCATCGTGGCTCAGACGCTCGGCGCGCTCCTTGGCTGGCTTGTCATGAGCTGGATATGTGACAAAAGAAGTATTGCGGAAACCTGAGAAACTTTCAAAATAGGACTTGTCGGTCCAGTAACGAGACGACGCTGAACGAAGATCTAGCCGCTTGCGGCCAAGCACTGCGCGTCCGATCAGAAGCACACTCGTGCTAAGAATAAGTTGAAACCTGAAACTCCACTCAGCCTGCCACGTATGCAGTTGGTGCTGTGACAAGCCCCGGCATTCACGCTACAGCACGCGCAATGGGGTTTACGACACTTAGAGAGGAAAATCATGAACGTTCAGATCGCTTCTGGCTCGGCCTTGGCTGCAGTCGCCGCCGCTCTCTTGCTCTCAGCCGCGATCGCAGCACCGAGCTACGCTGCTGACGAGGCGAAGGGCCATTGCGTCGGCGCCAACGCCTGCAAGGGCCACGGCGCTTGCAAGACCGCGAACAATGCCTGCAAGGGTCAGAACTCTTGCAAGGGCACTGGCTTCACGGAGACGACCAAGGCTGAGTGCGCCAAGATCGAAGGCGCCAAGTTCGAGGCCGCAAAGTAAATCAAACGGTAGCCCAGCGGCGAAACTTTCGCTGGGCTACCGCATTCGCGTCCGACGCCACGATGCAGAGGCGAGGTCGCGCGCCCTTTATATTGATCTGAACGTCCACGTTGCCTTGTCGTCGCTGCTGCCACGTAGCGGCCGAGAGTAGTAGTCGCCGCAGAGTACGGGCAGACTTTCTCGTACGCCTTCCGGGCCAACGCCGCGAGTTCATCCTGGCCTAGCTCGTTCATCCTGGCGTAGCTCAGTGTCTTCGACCCTAAGTTTTACCCGCAATGAGTTTTACCTGTAAGTTTCACAGGCGAGACCGCCCGTTGTTTCTGCCGGTTGTTGCTGGATGACGACGCCGGCTGAAGCTTCCCACGCCAGCTCCCGATAGAGTGGTTCAGGCTTAGACGGAAGCGGCTCAGGCTGCGGGAACTCACGCCGAGACCCAGAGCCTCAGCGCATCCAATACCCCGGGTATTCGCAAGCTGAAGACCGAAGTGTATCGGCGCAAACTCACGCGCAAAAGCACTTCAATCTGAGCCGAAACACCTCTAACGCCCAGCTCCTGCGCTTAATTGCTGTGCGCAGACGTCCAGCGGCGCGCAAGGATGTAGTCTAGCGACAGAGGTCCAGGCCCCGCTACGGCGAGCCAGCCGAAAAGCGCCATGTAGGCAACCTCTTCGAAGCCTAGCAGTGTCTCGAGGGAATCAATCTGGTCCCATTTTGCACTGATGATCGCCACAATCATCACGACGACGAGTGGTGACGCGGCGAGGCGCGTGAAGAGTCCGAGGAGCAGGAAAAGCCCGCCGAAAAACTCCACACCGGAAACAAGCGGAGTCACGATGTGCGGGAACGGTATGCCCCAACCGGTGAAGTTTTCAATCATCGCCGGGAGGTTGTTGAGTTTGGCCCAGCCGGACCACATGAAAACCCAACCTACGACAAGCCTCGCGAAAAGGGGAGGAAGCCATGAGAGCGGCCGTGAGGTGGTCTCAGGCCAGACGATAAGCGAGCAAACGATGGCTTTCATGAAACCCATATTCCGAATCCAGAGATTGGCGTGGATCACACCGCTAACACTACACGGGCAGCACGGTATCTGAAAGCCTCTCGCCCGACTTTCTCACAGGCTCGCGGATCGTCATCGCTTGGGCGTTCGCCGATCCGCGAGAAAGGGGCGCTGCCTACCAGGTCACGCGCGCCACCTGCCCCATAATGCGCCGCGTCACGATCCCCTCGTGCACGGCGCATGACAAGGGCATGACAGGAGCATGAAACCATAGCCGAGGTTTTGCGCCACCATGCCGACTACCCAATCATCGCGCTCACTCCGGCAAACCGTCGGTCCGTAGATCTGCCGTTCCCCGGAGACCTCCACGCCATACTCCGCGAACTCGCAATTGGCGTTTTTCGATGTCAGGCAGCCCCGAAAAATCCTGCGCGCGTTGCAAAGCCAACGGCTGACAATTTCGCATTGAGCTCAAGCAGGACTCACCCCGAGCCTTGCTCACGCGGATCGGCGGCATCCTCGATCATGAGCTCGAGACGGTTACGCCCGCCCCAGGTATCGCGTTTCACATATCCAGCGACATGGATCGGCATGCCCGACGAGTTCATCAGCAGATCGCCGAGCGGCTGCCCCGCCGCGCGAAACGCCACGCCATCGAGCTTCGAGCCGTCGCCCGCCTCGAGCACACACCGCACATGCGCATCGCCCACGATCTTCGCGAACTTCACACGGTGAGCCGGAAACGCAAACCGCGGCTGCGGGTGCCCCTGTCCATAGGGGCCGGCTTGGTCGAGCAGCTCCACGAGCTTGTCGGTGACCGCAGCCGGCGTCATGGCGCCGTCAATCATAAGCTCGGACGGTGCCTGAAGAGTTTTCGCTGCACTGGCCAGCTCCACCGCGAAGAAGGCCTTGAGAGCGTCGAGCTTGGTTTGCTCCAAAGTCAGGCCTGCCGCCATGGCATGCCCACCGCCTTTAAGGAGATACCCACCCGCAACAGCATTCCGAACGACAGAACCGATATCGACCCCGGCCACAGACCTGAGCGACCCAGTGCCGACCAGCAAACCCTTGCCACCATCGCGCTCCCAGGCAATGACGCATGCGGGCCGCCGGAACCGCTCCACGAGCCGGCTTGCGATCAACCCCACGACACCCTTGTGCCACGTCTCAGCTCCGACGATGAGAAGCGCTGTCTCGGGCGCCGCTTCCATCATCCGATCGGCCTCAGCCGAGGCCTCCTCGAGCGCCTGCTGCTCGATGGTCTTACGTTCCTTATTCAGCCGGTCGAGGATCGCAGCGATGCGAGCCGCCTCCGTCTCATCATCAGTCGAAAGCAGCTTCGCCCCCAGCGCCGCATCGCCGATGCGCCCGCCCGCATTGATACGTGGACCCAAAATAAATCCGAGATGATAGGGCGTCGGCTTCTCACTCAAGCCCGCAGCATCGGCAAGCGCTCGTAAGCCAATGTTCTCGCGCGCCCGCATCACAGCGAGCCCCTTCGTCACATAAGCGCGATTGAGCCCCTTCAGGGGCACCACGTCGGCAACCGTTGCCAGTGCCACGAGATCGAGGTCACCCATCAATTGCGGCTCGGCGAGCCCCTTGCCGTAGGTGCCACGGTGACGCAGCTCACGCGCCAGCGCAACGAGCACAAGAAAGGTCACTCCCGCCGCGCACAGATGCCCTTGCCCTGACATGTCGTCCTGCCGGTTCGGATTGACGAGAGCATGCACCACTGGCAGCCGCTCATCCGCTTGGTGGTGATCGATCACCAGCACGTCGGCGCGCGCCCCCACAGCACCCAAAACATCGAAGCTGGTCGTGCCGCAGTCGACCGTGACGATCAACCTGGCTCCCTCAGCAATAAGGCTGTCGATGGCGGCCACGTTCGGGCCATACCCCTCCGTCAGACGATCGGGAATATAGATCCGGTGCGGCACGTCGTGATGCGCCAGGAAACGCGCCATCAATGCCGACGAGCAGGCGCCATCCACGTCGTAGTCGCCGAAAATGGCAATGCTCTCGCGCCGTTCGACCGCGTCGGCCAGCCGGGACGCGGCCTTGCCCATGTCCGTGAGGCTCGAAGGGTCCGGCATCAGCGCCTTGAGGCTCGGGTCCATGAACACGGAAACCTCGTCGAGCAGCACGCCGCGAGCCGCCAACACGCGACCGATGAGCTCAGGCAGGCCATGCTGCTGGCTGATGGCGAGCGCGTCCTTCGCCTTGTGCGGCTCGAGATGCTCGCGCCACTTGGCCCCGCGCGCCGACCGCGTCACCCCGAGGAATGCCGAGCCGGGTAGAGTCTCCTCCGCCGTCCTCGCACGCGATTTCCGCAATGCTCCCAAGATGCCCCCCACTCCGAATGATTCGACCTAGTGTCCCGATCGCGAAGTTCGTCACCATCTACAGCACGCTCCAAACGTACTTCGCGATCGAGAGGACACTAGCAAGTCAATGGTTCTCGCGTGGTTCAGATCCCGAAGTCCGCCTCTGAAGGCCGCTGCCAGGTGGTGGCGGACTTCGGAATCACCACTCTAGAGTGGGAGCGTCACATCACAGTTGACTGAAAGCGACGATAAGGAGAGGCTTTTCCCGACCTTTAGAGATCTTGTCCACAACCAAGCACGTCCCGAGGCACAGTTAATGAACGACCCCAGAAACGTGATCATCGCCCTACTCTCGATCGCAGTCGCGGTGCTGGGCTATCTCTACTACGAGAGCCAGCGCACGAAGGTGAGCATCGATGTGCCGGGCTTCAAACTGGAGGCGCGATAGCGCGTGCGTGCGGCAACCGCGCCTTCGACTAGATCGCGAATCGCGTTCCGATATCGCGGAACGTGGTCTTGATGCGCCGCACCGTTCCCGTTTTCGCACGCATGACGACCGTCTCCGTTTCCGCAAAATCGCCGCGGAACGTCACGCCGTCGAGCAGCGAGCCGTCGGTAACGCCGGTTGCTGAGAATATGACGTCGTCAGACGCCATATCCGCCATCGAGAACTTCCTCTTGATGTCGACGATACCCATCTTCTCCGCGCGGATGCGCTCCCCGTCGTTCGACGGCATCAGGCGGCCCTGGATCTGACCGCCGATGCAGCGAAGTGCAGCAGCCGCGAGCACACCTTCCGGCGCGCCGCCTGAGCCCATGTAGATGTCGATGCCCGTCTCGGCCGGATCGGTCGTCCAGATCACGCCCGCGATATCGCCATCGGGAATGAGCTGCACGGCGCCGCCGGCCTCGCGAACGGCCTTGATCAGCTCAGCATGGCGGGGACGATCCAGGATGCAGGCGGTGATCTCGGCGAGCGGCACGCCTTTGGCTTTCGCGAGCGCATTAAGATTATCCGCAACCGACGCATCGAGGTCGACGATCCCCTCGGGGTAGCCCGGTCCGATCGCGATCTTGTTCATGTACATATCGGGTGCATGCAGGAGGCCGCCCCGCTCGGAGATTGCGAGCACGGCAAGCGCATTCGGCATGGCCTTGGCGCAGATGGTTGTCCCCTCGAGCGGATCGACGGCGATATCGACCTCCGGCCCCGTGCCGTTGCCGACCTTCTCGCCGATATACAGCATCGGCGCCTCGTCCATCTCGCCTTCGCCGATGACGACCGTACCCCGCACGGAAACGCGGCCGAGCTCGCGCCGCATGGCATCGACGGCAGCCTTGTCGGCCGCCTTCTCGTTGCCGCGGCCCCTGAGACGGGCAGCCGCAATCGCCGCCGCCTCGGTCACCCGTGCGACCTCGAGCACCAGAACCCGATCCAGCCAGTTGCCGCCGTTGCCGTTATCCTTCGCCATTTCGCCCCCGAGCGCCTGTCGTCTAGAACTCTTCGATGCGGATCATCTGCGGCCGCTCTGTGACCTTACCATCCTTCTCGATGGCCGAAAGCGCCTTGCGCATCGCATCTTCCGTCGTGTCATGCGTAATAAGAACGACCGTCACTGCAGGTTCCAAGGCCCCCGGCGGGGGCTCTGCCGCCTGGCCCGGATGCACCGGTCCCGGCCGCTTCTGCACGATGCTTTCGAGCGAAACGTTCTCATCACTCATGCGCTTGGTGATCGCCGCCATTGCGCCCGGCCGGTCATAGACCGAGAGGCGAACATAGTAGTTCCCCTGATGCGCCGTGAGCTTGGCTCGCTTCATCGGTTTCAACGCCGAGGTCCGCCGAATGAAGGGCGGCATGATGAGCCCGCGCGCAATGTCGACAATATCGCTCGCTACCGCGGACGCCGTCGGCCTGGCTCCGGCGCCAGGACCGACGAGCAGGAGATTGCCGACAAAATCTCCATCGATGCCGACGCAGTTGGTGACGCCTGTTACCTCCGCAAGCGCTGATTCCTCATCGATCAGCACCGGCGTCACACGCGCTTCGATCCCTGCTTCTGTCTCGACTGCAACCCCAAGCAGCTTGATGCAATAGCCAAGCTCGTCCGTCGCCTCGATGTCAGCGGCCGTGATCGTCTCGATGCCCTCGACGTGGACCTGGTCGAACGAGACGCTGGCGCCGAACGCCAACGTGGTCAGCAACGCCAGCTTGTGCGCCGCGTCGAAGCCGCCGATGTCGAAGGTCGGATCCGCCTCCGCATAGCCTCGCTCCTGCGCCTCGCGCAAGGCGTCGGCGAACGGGCGCTTCTCGTCCTTCATCTTGGAAAGGATGAAGTTGCAGGTGCCATTCAAGATGCCGTAGATGCGGCGCACCTGATTGGCCGCCAGCGCCTCTCGCAGCATCTTGATGACAGGAATGCCGCCGGCAACAGCCGCCTCGAAGTTGAGCGCGACGCCGTTCTCCTCGGCAAGCCTGGCGAGTGCCAATCCGTGCTTGGCGAGCAACGCCTTGTTGGCGGTGACGACATGCTTCCCGGCCTTGAGCGCCGTCTCGACGGCGGCCTTAGCAACGCCGTCCTCCCCGCCCATGACCTCGACGAAGATGTCGATCGACGCATCTGCCGCAAGCTTGACCGGATCGTCGAACCAGGTGATGCCCTCGAGGCCGATCGCATTTGCCTTATCGCGCGAGCGAGCCGAGACGGCACGCACCTCGACGGTCCGGCCAAGCATTTCGCCGAGCCGGCCCTCGTGTGTGCGTATCAACTGAATAAGGCCTGCGCCGACGGTGCCGAGACCGGCGACGCCGAGGGACAAAATCTCTGACATTGGAAACGGTTACCGGCTGACCTTTTGCGGAATCGTTATGACGTTATGCATCGTTTCCGGAGCCTGGGCGAGAAACTTCTTAATCGATCGAGCTGCTTGCCTGATGCGGTGCTCGTTCTCGACAAGTGCAATTCTAACAAAGCCCTCTCCGTATTCGCCGAAGCCAAGGCCAGGCGAGACAGCAACATCCGCCTTCTCGATCAAGAGCTTCGCGAATTCGACCGATCCGATTTCACGGAAAGGCTCGGGAATGGGGCACCAGGCGAACATCGTGGCCGGCGGCGGCGGCACTGGGAAGCCTGCGCGGCCGAAACTTTCGACGAGGCAATCCCGCCGGCTCTTATAGGTCCTGCGAATCTCGTCGACGCAGTCCTGCGGCCCGTTGAGTGCCGTCGCAGCGGCCACCTGGATCGGCGTGAAGGCACCATAGTCGAGGTACGACTTGACGCGGCCGAGGGCGCCGATCAGCCGTTCGTTGCCGACCGCAAAGCCCATTCGCCAACCCGGCATGTTGTAGGTCTTGGAGAGCGAGGTGAACTCGACGGTGACGTCCATCGCGCCCGGCACCTCGAGCACCGACGGTGGAGGATTGTCGTCGAAGTAGATTTCCGCGTAGGCGAGATCGGAGAGGATGATGAGGTCGAGCTTCTTGGCGAGCGCCACCGCGTTCTTATAGAAATCGAGATCCGCGACCATCGCCGTCGGGTTGGACGGATAGGAGAGCACCACCGCGAGCGGCTTTGGGATCGAATGCTTCACGGCATGCTCGACCGAGCGCAGGAACTCCTCCCCATTGCCAGCCGGCACATGCCGCATCGCCGCACCCGAGATCAGAAAACCGAACTCGTGAATGGGGTAGGTTGGGTTTGGCACGATGATCACGTCGCCCGGCGCGGTAATCGCCTGCGCCATGTTGGCAAAACCCTCTTTCGAGCCGAGTGTGGCCACAACCTGGGTATCCGGATCGAGCTTGACCCCGAAGCGGCGCGCATAATAGGCGGCCTGCGCTTTTCGCAATCCAGGGATGCCTTTGGACGCCGAGTAGCGGTGCGTGCGCGGCTTTGCAATCGTCTCGACCAGCTTACCGATGATATGCTGCGGCGTCGGCATGTCGGGATTGCCCATGCCGAGGTCGATGATGTCGGCGCCGCGTGCCCGGGCCGCCGCCTTGAGGCGATTGACCTCAGCGAATACATAAGGCGGCAAACGCTTGATGCGGTGAAAATCGTCGATCACGTTGGATCTCTAAGAGTTGTTGCCCACGAAGGGCTCGTGACTTGGCGAAGCAGATAGACGGCCTAGCGAAGCAGAAGTACGCGTGCGAGCTGCCTGATAGAGGCCAGATACCTGATAGAGAAACTTGATAGAGTGACTGATAGAGGAATGTGTTTACGCCGGACGCAGCTCGCCAGTCCAGTGCTTCGCTCGGGCGAGAGCCACGGAATTGTGGCCGGGAATGCGCAAAGCGCAAATAGCCGCGCGGTGCTTCTCCTCCCTTCAGCCCACTAGTCGTTGTCATGATGAGCGCCTATCTTAGCGGCATGTCAGAGATCAGCACGAAACCCAAGACGCCGTATCGGATTGACAATCCCGAAGAGTTCGCACGCAACGTGCTGAAGCTCTACGAGGAGGGAGGCCGCGCCGTGGCCACGCTCTTGGAGCGGCCGGACGCCAAGATCACCCCCTTCTCCGCCGCCAGCGAGATTTCGGAAGCAGCCAAGACCGTCTCCGATATTGCGCGCCTCTGGTTGGCCGATCCAGCCCGGCTCGCCGAGGTGCAGGGCTCCCTGGCGCGCTCCTACATCGACCTCTGGAACAATATGCTCCTCCGCCTCCTCGGCGAGAACGTCGAGGCGGTCGCCGAGCCAGACCCATCGGACAATCGCTTCAAGGATCCGGAGTGGTCTCAGAACCCATACTTCGATTTCTGGAAGCAGGCCTATCTGCTCACCACCCACTGGGCCGAGCAGACACTACGCAATACCGACGGCCTGGACGAGGAGACACGGCAGAAGGCCGAGTTCTACTTCCGCCAGCTCTCGAGCGCGTTTTCGCCGTCGAACTTCCCCATGACCAATCCCGAGGTCGTGCGCGAGACGCTCGCCACCAATGCCAAGAACCTCGTCGACGGCATGGAGCACCTCGTCAAGGACATGGAGAACTCCGGCGATCTACTGAAGATCAGCCAGACCGATACGGAAGCTTTCGAGGTCGGCAAGAACCTGGCCGTCACGCCCGGCAAGGTCATCTTCCAAAACGATCTCTTCCAGCTCATCCAGTATGCGCCGACGACCGACAAGGTCCGCGAGGTCCCGCTCCTCGTCGTGCCACCCTGGATCAACAAGTACTACATTCTGGATCTCACGCCGGCCAAGAGCTTCCTACACTTCGCCGTCGACCAGGGCTTCACCGTCTTCGTCATCTCATGGGTCAATCCGGACGAGCGCCTTTCCGACAAATCGTTCGAGGACTACATGCTCGAGGGCCTGCTCAGCGCCGCTGACGCCGTGCAGCGCGAAACCGGCGTCGAGAAGTGCAACGTGCTTGGCTACTGCGTTGGCGGAACCCTGCTCGGCTCGACGCTCGCCTATCTTGCAGCCCGCGGCGAGGAGCCATTCCGCTCCGTGACCTTCCTTACAACGCAGCTCGACTTCTCAAAGGCCGGCGACCTCCTGCTGTTCACAAATAGGACCCAGCTCGCCTCGCTCGAGGAGATGATGGCCGAGCGCGGCTATCTCGACGGTTCGCGCATGGCAAATGTGTTCAACATGATGCGCCCGCGAGACCTGATCTGGCCGTACATCATCAACAACTACCTGCTCGGAAAGAAGCCGTTCCCGTTCGACTTGCTCTACTGGAACCAGGATTCCACGCGCATGGCGGCCACCAATCACAACTTCTATCTGCGGGAATTCTACAATGAGAACCGCCTAGCCAAAGGCGAGATGACCCTGGCAGGTACACGGCTCGACCTGAAGAAGGTCAAGCTTCCGGTCTTCGAGGTGGCGACCAAGGAAGACCACATCGCGCCCGCGAAATCGGTCTTCATCGGATCGAAGCTCCTGGGCGGCCCAGTGGAGTTCGTGCTGGCAGGCTCAGGCCACATCGCAGGCGTCGTGAATCCGCCGGACAAGGTCAAATACCAGTATTGGACGGCCAAGAAGGCCTCGGCCGACACACTCGACGATTGGATCAAGATGGCCAAGGAGCACCCAGGCTCCTGGTGGCCCTATTGGTCCGAGTGGCTCACGACCTACGCCGGCGGCTGGATCTCGGCGCGCGAGCCGGGGGAGCGCCTGGGCGCCATCGAGGCCGCACCCGGCAGCTACGTGAAGAAGAAGAGCTGAAGCTGCCGGGCTTTTTGCCGTCTCCGTCGAGAGCTCGCCTACCCAACCGGATCGAGCGTGGGCTCCTTATCGAGAGCTGCGAGCCTTTCGCTGAGCCCTTGACCTGGAACAGCCTGCGACGTTGCTGCGAGCACTGGCAAAGCTGGCAGCGATAGCGTGGGGGTCGTATCATTATTGGTCTGCCCCTCATCGACGGCGCCTCCGCCGAACGTAACGCTCGCCAGGTCGCGCTGCCCCGCTTGTGTAGCCATGCGCCTTTCCTCCCGCCGCGACAGCAGTGCAAATCCTACCAGCGCCAGGAGAGCCGCAGCCGCCGAAGCCGACACCCAAACCACAGGACTTGCGGCATGCGGTGGAGCCTGCGTGCTCGGCGCAGCGGTCAGACCCACGTTCGAAATCGTTGTCTCGGTCTTCGCCTCAGATGCTGCCGCAGGCGAAATTGCCTCTTGCGCCTTTTGAACGGCCGGCTCGCTTGTCGGTGTTGGTGCGGGTGATGCGAGCGGCGGAGCTTTCGGCGGCACGGCCTCTGGCTGTGCTGGCGTCGCCGCTTTTTCCGGTAACTGAGTTGACGATTCGCTTGGCCTCTGCGGCCCATTGAGAAGCGTCGGTGTGACGGCACCCAAGGGTTGCTTCGGCGCCTCCTCGTGAACGATTGGCTTGTCCGATACCGCCGCCGTCGCCTCAGCAGGCCCCGCCGCCTTGGCTTCCGCCGGAGCTATCGCGACCGCAGCCGGCGCCTTGTT
The DNA here is from genome assembly GCA_041659825.1 of Hyphomicrobium sp. Taxonomy (GTDB): domain Bacteria; phylum Pseudomonadota; class Alphaproteobacteria; order Rhizobiales; family Hyphomicrobiaceae; genus Hyphomicrobium_C. The sequence continues at coordinate 19,439 of JBAZXL010000041.1, read as the reverse complement.
TGCCCCAGTCTTTTCTGCACGAGTTTCCTTTTCTGCACGAGTTTCGGGTTTCGCCGCCGCGGCCTTTTCCGAGATCGGTTTATCCGAAGCCGGTTTATCAGGAGCGGGCGTCCTGGCAGCCGCGGGCTTCTCTAACTTCTTCAGCGGCGTCGGCTTCGGATTGGGCGAAGGAGCGGCCTCGGCGCGCCGCGGCAACGGCGGCGCACTTGCGGGTGGCGAGGCATATCCAGAGCGGTCGGCGTAAGGATCCCGCACGGGTCCTGTCTCGCCATCCTCGGCACGCCGATCGTATCCTGAGGCCGGCAACGGTGGTGCAGCCGCGCTATGCGAGCCATTGTTCCAGCTTGGCGTGGAGGCGCTTCTCTCACTGCCGTCGCCGTCTGCGCCGGCAATGCCATCCCCATCGATAAAGGTCGCGCGCAAACCAAGCATCGGCGCAAATCCGGGCGGCAGCTCGACGACGTCTCGCCGAGCTCCTCCGCTCCCCCCATAAGCCTCCTGCGGATAGGGCGCATCGTCTGCAAACCAATCACCCCCGCGTACGCCCTGAGGCCGCGGATAAGGCTCATCCTGCCGTTCCGGCTGTGTCCGGCCCCAAAAAGCACTCGTATCGAGATGCAGCCGTCCGCCCTCGACCCATGCCTGCCCGCGCCCGGCCCGCGGCGCCGCAGCAACGACGCGGAGCCACGGCACTCGCATGCCGCCGCAGTCAACGTCGAAGCGGTTGATCATCAGGTTTCGACACCGGCTGGGATCCTCAGGCGAGCACACACTGAACACCTGATGCTCGCGTGTGCCAAGAATGCGATAGGCACGCGGCTCTGACGGCGCCATCAGCAAGTCGCCGCCGCGCGCCTCGCATCGATACGGCATCACGAGCTGCTCGGCGAACGCCGGTGTCGCAACGGTAACCAGGCTCGCCACCACCCACCTTATTGCGGCCATTCGGGCAAGACCCGTCTGCATGCAAACTGCCTCGATGTTGCTCAGAATGAGAAAATCGACGCTCTGACATGAGCTTGGCCGCTTTGTGGCGGTGGCTCTCCGGATTGCGCCTGCCCTGGGGAGAGCGACGGTCTGAGACGGCAGAATTGGATACAGGGGCCAGAACCCATGCTAGAAGCTCGCCTAAACCTTAACACTCAGGCCTCGCAAATGACGACAAAGCCGCTCGCCGCCCGTGCAGCACCCTTACGCTCGCCGAAAGCTCCCAAGGTCGGCTTCGTCTCGCTCGGTTGCCCGAAAGCCCTGGTCGACAGCGAGCGCATCATCACGAAGCTTCGCTCGGAAGGCTACGAGGTCGCACCCGACTATGCGGGCGCCGATGTGGTCGTCGTTAACACCTGCGGCTTCCTCGACAGCGCCAAGCAGGAGAGCCTGGATGCGATCGGCGAAGCCATCGCCGCCAACGGCCGCGTCATCGTCACCGGCTGCATGGGGGTCGAGGAAGGCCGCATCCGCGAGACGCACCCGGATGTCCTGGCCGTCACAGGACCGCATCAGTATGAAGAGGTCGTCGCCGCCGTGCACGACGCCGTGCCGCCCCTGCATGATCCCTACCTAGATCTCGTGCCGCCCGAGGGCCTTCGCCTCACACCCCGCCACTACGCATATCTGAAGATCTCGGAGGGCTGCAACAATCGCTGCTCCTTCTGCATCATCCCGAGCCTGCGCGGGGATCTTGCGAGCCGCCCTGTCAATCAGGTCATGACCGAGGCCGAACGCCTCGTAAAGGCCGGCGTCAAGGAGTTGCTCGTCATCAGTCAGGACACCAGCGCCTACGGTCTCGACATCAAATACGCCGAGAGCATGTGGCGCGGCGCGCCCCTCAAAGCGCGCTTTCTCGATCTCTCGCAGGCACTCGGCGAGCTCGGCGCCTGGGTCCGCATGCACTACGTCTATCCCTATCCGCATGTCGACGACGTAATCCCTCTAATGGCCGAGGCAAAGATCCTTCCCTACCTCGACATCCCATTTCAGCATGCCTCGCCCGCCGTGCTGAAAGCCATGCGCCGGCCCGCCCATCAGGAGAGGACCGCAGCCCGCATCGCCGACTGGCGCAAGACCTGCCCCGACCTCGCCATTCGCTCGACCTTCATCGTCGGCTTCCCCGGCGAGACCGAGGAGGATTTCAATCTCCTCCTCGAGTGGCTCGCTGAAGCCAAGATCAATCGCGCCGGCTGCTTCAAGTATGAGGCCGTCGCAGGCGCCAAGGCGAACGAGCTTCCCGGCGCCGTCCCGGAGGAGGTGAAGGAGGAGCGGTGGCACCGCTTCATGTTGGCCCAGCAAGACGTTTCGACCGCGCTCCTTGAAGCGAAAGTCGGCCGCACGGTCGACGTGCTCATCGACGAGGTGGACGAGGAAGGCGCCATCGGCCGCACCAAGTGGGATGCGCCCGAGATCGACGGCAGCGTCTACCTGAACGGCGCATCCGACTTGAAGCCCGGCGACATCGTCAGTGCCCGCATCCATGCCTCGGATGACTGCGACCTCTGGGCCGACCGAGTTTAGATCCCGAGCTTTGCCTTCAGGATATCGTTCACGGCAGCGGGGTTGGCTTTGCCGCCGGTGCTCTTCATCACCTGCCCCACGAACCAGCCGAGCATTGAAGGCTTGGCGCGTGCCTGCTCGACCTTCTCGGGGTTGGCCGCGATGATCTCGTCGACGGCACGCTCAATGGCGCCGGTATCCGTCACCTGCTTCATGCCGCGCGCCTCGACGATCTCGGCCGGGTCTCCGCCCTCGGTCCAGAGGATCTCGAACAGGTCCTTGGCGATCTTGCCGGAGATCGTGCCGGCTGTGATGAGATCGACCAGCCCGCCAAGCTGTGCGGCCGAGATCGGACTCTCCTCGATGCCTTTCCCTTCCTTGTTGAGGCGCCCGAACAGCTCATTGATGACCCAGTTTGCCGAGGCCTTTCCGTCGCGCCCCTTGGCGACGGCTTCGAAAAAGTCGGCGTTCGTCCTTTCGGCAACGAGCACATTCGCATCATAGAGAGAAAGGCCAAACGCCTTCATGAAGCGCGCGCGCTTCTCGTCCGGAAGCTCTGGCAGATGCTGCCTCAGGCTCTCGACGTACGCTTGCGTGAACTCGAGCGGCAGCAGGTCGGGGTCTGGAAAATAGCGGTAGTCGTGCGCCTCCTCCTTGGACCGCATGGAGCGCGTCTCGCCCTTGGCCGAATCGAAGAGGCGCGTCTCCTGATCAATGCTGCCGCCGTCCTCGATGATCTCGATCTGGCGACGCGCCTCGACCTCGATGGCCTGGCCGATAAAGCGGATGGAGTTGACGTTCTTGATCTCGCAGCGTGTGCCGAGCTTGTCGCCGGGCTTGCGCACGGACACGTTGACGTCGGCGCGGAGATTGCCTTTCTCCATGTCGCCGTCGCAACTGCCGATGTAGCGGAGAATGGAGCGCAGCTTCGTCACATAAGCCTGTGCCTGCTTCGCGGAGCGCATGTCGGGCTTCGACACGATCTCCATCAGCGCGACACCGGAGCGGTTGAGATCCACGTAGCTGTAATCGGGATGCTGATCGTGGATCGACTTGCCGGCATCCTGCTCGAGATGTAGCCGCTCGATACCGACGCGCATCAGCTCGCCGTCAACGTCGATCTCGATCTCGCCCTCGCCGACAATGGGCTGCTTGTACTGGCTGATCTGATAACCCTGCGGCAGGTCCGGATAGAAGTAGTTCTTGCGGTCGAACACGCTTCTGAGATTGACTGCGGCCTTGAGGCCGAGGCCGGTGCGGATCGCCTGCGCGACACATTCCTCGTTGATCACCGGGAGCATGCCGGGCATCGCCGCATCGACCAGCGAGACGTGGCTGTTCGGCTCGGCGCCAAATGCCGTCGACGACCCTGAGAAGAGCTTGGACTGGGACGCGACCTGGGCGTGCACCTCGAGACCGATCACAAGCTCCCAGTCGCCGCTATCGCCGCGCATGAGATTGCTGGCCTTGGCCTTGCCGCCGTTCTGGGCTTTTTCCTGCATCTTGTTCGTCTCCTTCAACGCGCGCTTGGAGCGGCGCGGAAATAATAGCCGATGCTGGCCCAGACGAGGCCCAGCACGGTTTGTATGACGAGAACGCTCGCCTCGCCGCCCAAGGCGTGGATCGACAATAAACCGACCTGTCCGCCGAGCCAGTAAAGGACGAAACCGCAAAGCGCCGACGCGAACGCCGCGACAATCAGCTTCTGCCACTGGTCCGCCTTGCGGCCAAGGACAAAGGCAACGGCGATCACCGCGGGGTTCAATAGGGCAATCAGAACCAGGGTTACCGGATCGAACGGGTTGATCTCGATCATCAGGTGGGCTCGCCGTTGGTGATGCCGAGCTGGCGACGAAGCTTTTCTTCCTCGTACTGCACGAACCAGCCGATCATGTTGCGCCACTGCGCGCCGACCATCTCGACCATCTCGGGCGGCATGCCCTTCTCGGTGGCGCGGGACTTCACCTTGTCGATCACCTGCTGAATGCGCCAAGGCACATTCGCGTCCGAGGGGATCTTCTTCAACTGCCAGGCACGTTCGACATATCCGAAGCGCTCGGCGATGAGATCGACGAGGGCAACGTCAAGACGGTCGATCTCGCTGCGGACCTGAGCCATGTCGGCACATTCCCAGGGGCGTTTCGGGTCCATTACTTGCCTCCACGCTTTTTCTTTGCAGCCAGATTCTTGGGCTGCGCAGCGGCCACAGGCTTCACCGCCCACCACTGCTCCGGGATCACGAAGCGGCCGGCGGCGTCCTCGATCGCCTGGCCGGCGCGGAACAGGGTCGCCTCGTCGAACGGCTTGCCGATGAGCTGCAGCCCAAGCGGTGTCCCGTCCGACGAAAGCCCGGCCGGCACCGACATGCCGGGCAGGCCCGCCATGTTCACCGTGACGGTAAAGATGTCCTCGAGATACATGGCAAGCGGGTCACCAGACTTCTCGCCGAAAGCGAAGGCCGGCGACGGCGTCGTCGGTGTCAACACGACGTCGACCTTGCTCCATGCCTCGTCGAAGTCGCGCTTGATGAGCGTGCGCACCTTCTGAGCCTTGAGGTAATAGGCGTCGTAATAGCCGGCAGACAACACGTAGGTGCCGATGAGAATGCGACGGCGGACCTCTTTGCCGAACCCGGCCGCACGCGTGTTCTCATACGTCTCAGTGATGTCGCGGCCTGGCACGCGCAAACCATAGCGGATGCCGTCATAGCGGGCGAGGTTGGAAGATGCTTCCGCGGGCGCCACGATGTAGTAGGCAGGAAGCGCATATTTGGTGTGCGGCAGGCTGATCTCGTGAATGGTAGCGCCGGCCGCCTTGAGCCAGGCGATGCCCTGCTCCCAGAGCGCCTCGATCTCCTTCGACATGCCTTCGACGCGATATTCCTTCGGCACGCCGACACGGAGGCCCTTGACGCCCATGGAAAGGGCCGCCTCGTAATCGGGTACCGCAGCCTCGACCGATGTGCTGTCCTTCGGGTCATGGCTCGCCATGGCGCCAAGCATCATGGAGGCGTCGCGCACGGTTTTGGCAATAGGGCCAGCCTGGTCGAGCGAGGACGCGAATGCCACGATGCCCCAGCGTGAGCAACGGCCATAAGTCGGTTTGATCCCGACCGTGCCGGTAAGCGCGGCCGGCTGGCGGATCGAGCCGCCGGTATCGGTCGCTGTGGCAGCGAGGCAGAGGCCTGCCGATACGGCTGCCGACGAGCCGCCAGACGAGCCGCCGGGCACGAGCTTGTCGGTCTTGCCCTTGCGGCGCCAGGGGCTGACCACCGGGCCGAAGGCGCTCGTCTCATTGGACGAGCCCATCGCGAACTCATCGTTGTTGAGCTTGCCGAGCATGAGGGCGCCGGCGTTCCAGAGGTTCTGACCGACGGTCGATTCGTAAGCCGGCGTAAACTCGTCGAGGATCTTGGAGCAGGCCGTCGTGCGCACGCCCTTGGTGCAGAAGAGATCCTTGTGTCCGATCGGCAGTCCTTCGAGAGCACGCGCAGAGCCCTTCGCCAGCCGCGCGTCGCTCTCCTTGGCTTGCAGAAGGGCGTGCTCCGGCGTCACCAGCACGTAGGCGTTGAGCGCGGGGTTCGCAGCCTCGATGGCAGCGAGGTGCGCCGTCGTCAGCTCGGTCGCAGTGAACGACTTGGCCTTGAGCCCATCGCGCGCCTCTGCCAGTGTCAGCTTAGTGAGATCGCTCACGTCTATTTTCCCTTCTCCGCGTCGCAGCGCTTGTAGATTTCCGGCTCATCCTTGTTCGCGGTTGACACCTCGAAGCTGTCGTCGGCATCGCTCCTCAGAAAGATATAGGTCTGCGGCGAAAAGTTCGGCCCCTCGAAGCAGGCCATGAGGCCGATCCACGACTTGCCGGCGTCGTGCTCGAATACCTTTGTGAACTCGCATGCGCCTTCCCAACCGTTGAAGCCGGACGCATCGAGCAGTTCAGGCGCCGTTTCGACATTGCGCGCGCCGCCGGCCTCGATTGCGCGCAACTTCTGGCAATCCTTCTCCGTCGCATATTGGCCCTTGATGAAGGCCGCCCTCTCTTTGCCAATTGCAGGTCCAGCCAGTGCGGCCACCGCAATCAGCAATAACAGACGCATGTTCTTATCCCTCTGTACGGCGGGTCAGGCGGCACGCGCCGCTAGGGCTTCGGCACGTTCCTTGTTCAATAGGTAGGTGCGGCGCGAATAGACGAGGCTCACGAGGCCGAAGATGATCGACAGTGGTGCATTGACCTGCTCCGCGATATCGCGGGCGCGAACGACAAGGTCGGGGAGCTTTCTTGCGGCCGGACCCACCGAGCGCGTGCCGGGCAGCTCCTCTTTCGCCTCAGGGCCGGCCGATTGGGGGGCCAACCCCGCGGGGATCGGCGCCTCGCGGGGGACCGCAAGGAGAAGGCCACCGCTCGCAATCAGGACAAGAGCCAGAAGCGCAAAAATCTTGGACATCACTACCTCCCCGTTTCGACGCCTGCCCGGACGAGCAACCGCGTGCTACTCCACCACCTTCGGGACCACGAAGTAGTGGTCCTCGACCATCGGCGCGTTCTTGACGATGTCGTCGGCAATCTCGCCGTCGCAGACGACATCCGTGCGCTTCACGAGCTCCTGCGCCACGACGCGCGTCATCGGCTCGACGCCGTTGGTATCAATTTCGCCAAGCTGCTCAACCCAGTTCAGAATTCCAGACAGCTCACCTTCGAGGCTTTTGGCTTCCTCGTCGCTGATCCTGATGCGCGCCAGACTGGCAATGCGCCTGACGGTCTTCTCGTCGACCTGCATGAGCTTCCTTCGAATTGGTTTCCTTCGGGATTCCGGCAGAAGCTCGACCTTCTGCCTTGCTGCTCCCTCATAGCGGTCCATTCGGAGGCATGCAACCGGGCGACGCAATGGGCCTCGCTCCGCTCAGTGCTGCTTTCGGTACTGGGAGATGAAAGGGCCAAGTACGTCCGAGGAATCGTCGGTCCAGGGCTTCAATCCTCTCCCGGCGAGGTTGCGAGCGCCCGGGATCGCCCTCATACGGCCGATGGCAGCCGCGCTTCGTGACACAACGACGATGGTGGAGGGCGTCTTGTCATAGCCGTCGCTGCTGGCATCGCTGATGACGAGACCATGGAGATCCCCTGCCAGATGAGCGGCCGCCGGGATCGTGGCGTCGAGCACGGCTTCGAGGTCGAGGTAGCGGTTCGAGATATGCAGCACCATGGCGCCGTCTGGCTTCAGTTTGCTAGCGTAGAGCGCGATGGCCTCGGCCGTGAGCAGGTGCATTGGGATGGCGTCGGAGGAGAACGCATCGACGATCAGCAAATCATAGCTTCCGGCCTGCTCCTTCGCGAAAGTGAGGCGTGCGTCACCGAGGACGATATCGGCGTTCGGCTGGCAGGTTTTGAGGAACGTGAACTGCGGCGATTTGGCGATGCGGACAACGACCGGGTCGATCTCGAAGAACCGCCAAACCTCATTCGTCGCCGAATGGCAGGCGAGCGTTCCAGTGCCGAGGCCGATCACGCCATACTTCGGGTCCGCCTGCCGCGCGGCAGCGACCATTCCGGTAAGGCGGACGACCGAGGCCATCGGGCTATGAGGATGGTAATAGGTGAGAGGGGTCGTGCTGGGGATGAACTTACCGGCATCGTCGCGGATCTTTTGTGCGCCGTGAAGCGTCGTGCCGTGCTGCAGAACGTTGTAGCCGCCGCCGCTCGACAACAGCACGCGGTAGACCCCGAAATAGCTTCGCTCGGCGGCACCTCGACGCACAAGCGACGGCAGAAGCGCGACCGCGAGACACATGAGCAGCGCGACGCCGAATTGAATGTCAGGACGACGCCAGAAGGCGAGTGCCGTCATGGCAAATAGCGCGGCGACGGCGGCCGTGCTGCCCCAGACGCCCCAGTTGATATGATATTTGGCGGTCGCCCAAGGCAAGCCGTAGATCACGACCATGCCGATGGCGAGGGCAAGGGCGAACTCGGCCTTCGACCGCGAGCCACGGGAAAGGCGCTCGATTGCGCCGGGTCGGCAGGCGAAAGTGAATGCGAGCAGCAGCGGATACTCGAACACCTCAGAGAAGAGCCTCGGCGCGATCAGGGCGGAGAAGAGCCCGCCGAGGACACCACCAAGCGACATCCACATGTAGAATTCCGTAAGCTGGCTCGCGGCCGGGCGGGCCTCATAAAGCGTGCGATGCGCGACCATCGTCGAGCAGAAGAAGGCGGCGATCCCGAATCCCGCTGCATAGAACCACGTATCCTTTTCGGTCTGCGCGAGTTGGAGGAGCGCCATCAGAACGGTTACGATATGTAGGAAGCCGAGAATGCTGGGCGGGATCAAGGTTCGCTCACGAAAGACGAGCACGAAGGTCAAGAGATAAAGCGAAAGCGGGATCACCCAAATCAGGGGCGCGGACGCGACGTCGGTCGCGACGTGGGTGGTGAAGGCCGTGAGCAAGGCAGAGGGGACGAGCGCAAGGCCGGTCCATCGGGCGCGCTCACGCCAACCGGGTCGCATACCGAGGGCAGCGGATGACGGGGCGTCCTGACCAGCACGGGTCGCAGTGAAACCTGAAGCCGTCTTGCGCATGAGCCAGAAGGAAATCGCCAGGGCGGCGATCAGTAGCGCGAAACCCCAAGCCCAAAACATGGCCAGCGCGCTGAGGCCGAAAACGGGCTCGAGCACGAACGGGTAGCCCAACAGCGCCACTAAGCTGCCGAGGTTCGACGCCGCGTAGAGAAAATACGGATCGGCCGCTTGCCTATGGCCGGTGCGAGCAAACCATGCTTGCAGCAGCGGCGCATTGGCGGAGACGGCGACGAACGGCAAGCCGATCGCAGCGGCGAAGAGGCCGAGCTGCCAGAGGTAAGGATCCCCGGGCGGCGGCTCGGTCCAGCTTTCGGGGATGCCGATCGGGAGGCTTAGACAGGCAAGAAGTGAGAACCCCACGTGCACCGGGCCGGTGCGCGCCAGCGAGACGCGACGCATCAGGAGATGCGCGTAGGCATATCCGACAAGGAGCGCGCCTTGGAAGAAGAGAAGCGCGACGGCCCAAACCGATGGAGAGCCGCCAAGACGTGGCAACACCATTTTGGCAAACATCGGCTGAATAGAGAACAGCAGCAACGCCGAAAGAAACGTTGTGAGCGTATAGACGACGAGGACGAGCACACCTTGATGCGGCCTAGCCGTCGGCGCGTTGACGGTGTCGCTCATAACGGCTTCTTGCATACGATCCCCCCAAGAACTGTCGCCAGCCTTCATTCAAGCGAGGCGGGTCGCAGCGCGTCGACATGGACGGCAAACATATAGACGGAACGTCGGCGTCCTCCCACAAATCTTCTTCCGAGCAAGCAGTTAACCGGTGTTTGGTTCCACGAGTTGGGGTAAGGGTGGCCCATGTCATAGGCTAGCCCGCCTTTCTCACAGGCTCGCGGTCGGCACGGATCCGCGAGCCTGTGAGAATGTCGGGCCAGGTGTGACGGCTGGTTACGAGATGCGGCATCGCGCTTGAGCGAGGAAATCGGCAATATGAGCACCGACGGCGGCGGAAGCATCGTCAAGGGCGTCACCACGACGGACGTCGAAGTCTTCCGCGCCCACCTTTCGCCGGGTCAGCGCCTAGTTGGCATCGATGCTGGAACCAAGACGCTCGGCCTCGCTCTCTCGGATGTGACGCGCACCATCGCCTCGGCACTCGAGACGATCAAGCGCACGAAGTTCAAAGCAGACGTCGCGCGTCTCTTGGAGATTGCGCGCGAGCACAAAATTGCCGGCTTCGTGCTCGGCCTGCCGGCCAACCTCGACGGCAGCGAGGGACCACGCGCGCAAGCCACGCGCGCCTTCGCCCGGAACCTCAACGCGATTTCGCCGTTGCCTATCCTGCTGTGGGATGAGCGCCTGACGACGGCACAAGCCGAGCGGATGCTCATTGAGGCCGACGCAAGCCGGGCACGCCGCGCGCAGGTGATCGACAAGCTCGCGGCAACGTTGATCCTGCAGGGTGCTCTGGACCGTATGCGCTGATGCACGAGGACGGGTTTCCGCTTCCTCATGGGCATCTGCGGCGCAGCGGTGGAAGCTTCGTACGTCTTCGCATCCAATCTCCGTCAAAGTCGGGTCGCACGCATGCCGCAATGGTCACCGACACTCTAGAATGTCGGGTGCGTGTACTTGCGCCTGCGCCGAGCCCCATTCAGTCGCCGGGGATATGTAGATGTCAGCGGTTACCAAGTCTAAGGCATTGGAGCTTCCACGCGATCCACTCGTCGCGGAGATGGCCTCCGGGCAACCACGCTCCGACCATCGCCAGCTCGAGATCCTCGCCAATCGGTTTGATCCGGCACGCCGTGCGGCCGTGCGCCGTCTCCTTTTCTCATCGTCCCGCCTTGCGGATCTAGCACTCGTGTTTCCGGGCGCGCTCTATGCGCTTGCGGCGCGTCAAGGCCCGGCAACCCGGCGGCGCAAGGCCCTGGAGCTGATTGAGCGCGGCGCTCCCTTGAAAGTCGTGGCGCAAACGCTCGAGCTGCCGCTCTGGCTCAGGCGTCTACCGCCTGAGGCTTTCGACGGGCCGATCGTAGGCGTTCCGCAATCTGAGGTTTTCGGGCGGCGCATCGCCAACCACTTGCCGCGCACGGGAGATGATTACGCGTTCTGGCTGAGAACCGTCTGCTTTGGGGCCAAGGCGTGCGACGAGTATTTTGCGCTCTGGCTCGCCCAGCAGCCCATCTTTTCGGAGGCGGGCGACCCCGAACGGCTGTTTGGCGTGCTTGCTGCCTATGCGTGGTTCTCATCTGCAGACGCTTCAAGCGCTCACAACCTCATAGTCGTGGCTTGGCGGCCTGAGATGGCTCTCGATACCGCGGTGTGCGCCGCCAAGAGCTGGCTAAACCGTCTGCGCCTCGTCTTGCAGTTGCGGGACGGAACGATTTCCGATCCGTGGCTCGAGGCGGGGGAGGCACGCGGACTGAGCTTCGTCCCGCTCATCGAGGAAGAACAAATTCTTGCCGAGGCTCACGCCATGCAGAACTGCGCCGATCAATATGCGGATCGCTTGGCTCGAGAGAAGTGCCGGCTATTCTCCGTGCGGCGGCGCGGCGTTCGCTTGGCGACACTGGAGATCGGACCGCATCCGCGCGAGGCGGGCGTGCTCGCTATCACTCAGCTCAAGGCGCGGCACAATATGCCAGCCTCTGCCGAGGTCTGGCAGTCAGCCCACGCGTGGCTCGGCACACAAAAGGGATTGAAGCGATTGCCGGTGCTGGCACTTCCAGACCGCCCACTTGATCAAGATCATTGGCAGAGCCTGATGATCGGCTATCGATCGCGAAAGCGCGGCGCAGCTTGGTTGCCGGAAACTGCATCGCGCGATTCATTCGCTGGTCTCGACCGCGACATTGCTGAGCTGGCGCGGCGCGCTGGTATCACGTCGTGGCTATTCACTTGAGGCCGCGTCATAAATTGTCTGATGCCTGATTTTTGAGGCTTTGAGCAATGATAAACGCCCTGCAGCATCCCTGTCACTAACCTAGAGTTCCGTGCGTCCGTGCGGCTCCGCTTGCGCAATTCCTCCTCAATCACCATTTCATCGTCAGGGTTCCGCCGGAATGCGGGCTGTTAAAAGAACGAAACCGACTTGAAACTTATAGTTCGGATAACATCTTTTATTAATGCTCAGATCGCTTCGCATTCCCTTGCGCTGGAATTGTGGTCTATATTTGAACGGAACTCGGCGGCGAGCCTGTGCGATTGCAGAATGGTGCAGTGGCTGGACGTTGCACCGCTACGCCGGCTCTCCATATGTCATTTTATTTTCTTTCAGAAGGCTCGCCGCTCATGAAGCAGGATGAACAACAAGACAAGGTCACCTCCGCCCTCCATCTCCTTCACAGGGCAGGACAATGTGCGGACGAGCTGTTCGCCATCAATATCGGCGACGCAGGGCTCACCCCGCGCCAGTTTGCGGTGATGAAGGCCATCGCCAACAGTGAGGAGCCCAGTCAGACCGTGCTGGTCGACAAGACTGGCATCGACCGCTCGACCATGGCCGACATCGTACGGAGACTGACTGCGCGCGGCCTCGTGCAGCGGCGCCGGACCCGGCGCGACGCGCGGATGTATGCCGTACGCTTGACCGACCGCGGCGAAGGCGCGCTGCGGCAGGCCGAGCCCGCAGCTCGCTCGACGGACGAGCGTATCCTCTCGGCGCTCACGCCGTCGCAACGCGATACGTTCATTCGCGCGCTGTCGCGCATCGTATCGGCCATCGACCAGAGCGGTGTCGAGCGAAGTTGAGTTGCGCGCTCAACCTCGATTCGGAGACGCCCGCCGAATGATGGCGGCCGTATCTGCGCGTTCGAGGCCCTGGCCATAGGTGCGACCCGTGCCGGACGCGAGACGGGTTGCGATGAAGGCATCGGCGACGGCGGCGGAAGCATGCGCTCTCAAGACGGAACCAGCCGCGAGCAGTGCGAGACCTTCGACCAGCATCCGGGCGCGGGAATCGAGAAGACGGGGATCCTGGAGTATGGCTTCCAGGCGTGCGTGTGCGGCCAATAGGTTGGCGTCGCCCGCCGCAGCGAGGCCAAGCTCTTCCATGACCGTGCCGGCCACCGTAGGTTCGCGCTGAAGAACGCGCAGTACGTCGAGCGCCATGACGCTGCCGGAGCCTTCCCAGATCGAGTTGACCGGCACCTCGCGGTAAATGCGTGCCAACGGGCTTTCTTCGACATAGCCATTGCCACCCAGACATTCCATCGCCTCGGCGGCGACATGCGGCGCTGTTTTACAGATCCAATACTTCGTGACAGGCGTCATGAGGCGGCGCCAAGCCGCAGCGCGCACGTCGGAGGCGCGGTCGAAAGCGCGCGCAAGGCGGAAGACAAGGGCTGAGGCTGCTTCGACGTCGAGCGCAAGATCGGCGAGAACCTGCGCCATCAGCGGCTCACGAACGAGCGTCCTGCCGAACACTTTCCGATGCTCCGCGTGATGGATTGCGTGCGAAAGCGCAAGACGCATGAGCCCGGCCGAAGAGATGGCGCAATCGAGGCGCGTAGAGTTGATGGTCTCGATGATCGAGGCGATGCCCTGCCCTTCCTCGCCGATCAGCCAGGCGTGACAGCCAGCGAGCTCCACCTCGGCCGTCGCATTGGAGCGATTGCCGAGCTTGTCTTTGAGCCGCATCACGTTGAGCGGGTTGACTTCGCCGCCTGGCAAGATGCGCGGCATGAGGAAGCACGAAAGCCCGCCCTCCGCTTGGGCAAGCACGAGAAACGCGTCCGACATCGGCGCGGACATGAACCATTTATGGCCGGATAGGACGTACTCGCCGCCTGGGCCACGGGGACCTGCGGGGATAGCTCGCGTCGTATTGGCGCGAACGTCGGTACCTCCCTGCTTTTCCGTCAGCGCCATGCCGAGCGTCGCCGACGATTTGAGGTCGATAGCCGCAAAGTGCGGATCGTAGGTTCTGGACTGGATCTTGGGAAGCCACTCCTTGGCGAGGCTCGGCTCCTGGGCGATGCTCGCGGCGGCGGCGGCCGTCATCGTAATCGGGCAGCAGTGACCAGCCTCCATCTGGGCAGCCATGTAAAGACCGGCGGCGCGAATGACATGGCCGCCGGGGCGCGGGCTTGGCGCCTGACGGCCTGAGCCGTGAGCCACCGGCGAATGCAGGCCTTCGCGAAAGCTCGTCTCCATGAGCGTGTGGTATGCCGGATGGAACTCGACGAGATCGATGCGGCGGCCACGGCTGTCGTGGGTGCGTAGACGGGGCGGGTACTCATTCGCGAGCCGGCCTTGCTCGAAAGCCTCGGCGGAGCCGGTCACGAGGCCAAATGCTCTGAGCTCCTTCAGGGCCGCCGCGCCACCTTCTCGCGTCACGGCCTCCTCGAGTGCGAGGTCGGCCGTGAAGAGATTGAGATCCTCCAAGACCGGCACCTGGTTGGTGATCTCGTGAGTGGCTTGCCGCACCGTCATGGGCTCGGTCAGGGGCTCGGACATGGGCTCGAAATCTCTTGGTTGCTGTGTGTGCGGCGTACCACTACGGTTAACCGCAGGCACTCGCGGCCAGTTGTGAATACGAGGAGAGCAATGATCGAAGCTTGCGGCATACTCGGGGCCATGTTTGTAGCGGCCGTCGCGGACGCTCCTGACGTTGTGTACACGGCCGAGCCGCTTTCGCTCGCGGCCCAGCTTGGCGGGCGCACCCTGCCGTTGGCACTCGGCTACCTCCTCGGCTCCATTCCATTCGGCCTCATCCTAACGCGCCTCGCGGGCTTGCGGGATATTCGCACCATCGGCTCCGGCAATATCGGCGCAACAAATGTGCTGCGCACGGGCCACAAGGGCTTAGCTGCCGCGACGCTGCTGCTGGATGCGCTCAAGGGCACGATAGCGGTACTCCTCGGCTATGAGATCGGCGCCCGCCATGGACTTGCCGTCGACGGCGCTTTGCTCGCTGGGCTCGGCGCCTTTCTCGGTCATGTCTTTCCGGTGTGGTTGGGATTCAAGGGTGGCAAAGGCGTTGCCACCTACATCGGCATCCTGATCGGACTGTACTGGCCCGCGGCGGTGGTCTTCTGCGGCGTCTGGCTGACGGTTGCGTCGATCACACGATATTCGTCCCTGTCCGCCTTGACCGCGAGCGTCACTGTGCCGATCGCACTTCTCGTCTTCGGTGAGGCTCCCGCGGCGGTTCTCGCCGCGCTCCTCTCGGCTTTGCTGCTCTGGAAGCATAGTGCCAACATCAAGCGCCTGCTGGCAGGCGAGGAGCCGAGGATCGGTGGCAAAGCCTGAGCAGCGTTCGCTCTTTATGCCGGCGCCGTTGCCGACCGCGGTCTTCGACGATGCCGAACGGCTCGCGTGCCTGCGCCTCATTCGCTCCGACAGTGTCGGGCCGGTCACATTTCGCGAGCTGATCAACCACTACGGTGGCGCGGCGCGGGCGCTCGCGGCACTTCCCGAGCTAACCCGGCGCGGGCGCGGCCGAACATTCCGAATCTGCTCGGAGGGCGACGCGGCGGCCGAGCTCGCGGCGGCGCATCGGGCTGGGGTGCGACCCGTTTTCACAATTGAGCCCGGCTATCCGCCAGCGCTTGCCGCCGTCGAGTGCCCTCCGCCGCTCCTCTACGTGAAGGGCGATGCGAGTTTGCTCTCACGGCCGGCGGTTGCGATCGTCGGCTCGCGGCAAGCCTCCGCTGCCGGCATCAAACTCGCGCGCCTCTTTGCCGATGAGCTCTCCGCGGCTGGTCTCGTCATCGTCTCGGGACTGGCTCGCGGCATAGATGCGGCAGCCCATCACGCCAGCCTGGCGCGCGGCACAGTCGCCGTGCTCGCGGGCGGCCTCGACGTCGTCTACCCGCCGGAACATCTCGAGCTGCAGCGGCGGATCGGCGAGCTAGGTTGCCTCGTCTCGGAGCAACCACCTGGGTTCGAGCCACGTGCCAAGGACTTTCCGCGGCGGAACAGACTGGTGTCCGGCATTTCGCTGGGCGTCACCGTAGTGGAGGCGGCGAAGCGGTCAGGCACGCTCGTCACCGCGCGATTTGCCGCCGAGCAGGGACGAGAGGTCTTTGCCGTTCCAGGCCATCCGCTTGACCCTCGTGCCGAAGGCACCAACCAGCTCTTGAAAAACGGCGCAACGCTTGTCACCGGGCCTCGGGACATCATCGATGCCTTGGCGCCCATGCTGCGAACACCCCGAGACGGAAACATCGACACGGCCTTTTCCGAGCATGCCGGGAGCCTGGCCGCAAACCTATCGCCGCCGCCGCTTCCGCGCGAGCTTAGCGACACGGACCGCGATCAGGTCCTTTCCGCACTTGGTCCAAGTCCGGTGGATATCGACGAGATCGTCCGGGCAACCGGCCTCGGCGTTCGCGAGGTGCGCATCGTGCTGATGGAGCTTGATCTTAGCGGTGAGATCGAGCGGCACGGCCAGCAACTGGTCTCGCGACTAGGACGATAGAGCTCACAGTCAACTGCGATCGTCTCGCGTCTGCAGCGCCTCCACGCAGGCGACCTGCAGTATGCTGGCGAGCGTGCCATAGCCGCCCTCGGCTGCCATACGCTCAAGCTCAGCGAGCATGTCAGCGATATAGCCGAGACGCTCAGTTGCAGTGAGAGCCTTGAGGGACGCACTCGAATTGTGATGCTCGCTGTGCAAGGTCGACCTTCGGGTACGGACCCGGCGAAGCGCCAGAGGGCCGGATTGAAGCGGGTTGAGCGTCGTGACCCTATCCGTTACCCTTAATAGTTGCAATATGTTAGTTAGTACAATCCTAGGGATTGCATGCCATGGAAGCACGACGGCAGTAAATCGATGTCTATGGTGCCTTGACTGCGACGGGGCTCGCTTCTAGAACTTCGCTCGATTGGCACTCTCGGAGCGAAAGTGCCAAGCACAAGCTGCGCGGTCATCGCGCCAGCACGCAGAATACCCCGATCGGAGAGCAGTTCATCCATGAAATTCAGACCCCTGCATGACCGCGTTGTTGTCAAGCGCGTTGACAGCGAGACCAAGACCTCGGGCGGCATCATCATCCCGGATACGGCGGCCGAGAAGCCTCAGCAGGGCGAAGTGATCGCAGTCGGCCCGGGATCGCGCGATGAAGCGGGTAAGCTCGTCGCTCTCGATATCAAGAAGGGCGACAAGGTTCTGTTCGGCAAGTGGAGCGGCACCGAGGTCAAGATTGACGGCCAGGATCTCCTGATCATGAAGGAGAGCGACATCATGGGCGTGCTCGAAAAGTAAGGCGCGCGCCGTCCATTCTCACGACGTTTAGCCCCTTCGTCTCGAGGCGGGCCTGGGTTCCTGCAAGCATACAAATCGGAGTACGCCCTCATGGCTGCCAAAGACGTTCGCTTTTCGGTCGACGCGCGTGACAAAATTCTTCGTGGCGTCGACATCATCGCTAATGCGGTAAAGGTCACGCTTGGTCCAAAGGGCCGTAACGTCGTGATCGAAAAGAGCTTCGGCGCGCCGCGCACCACCAAGGACGGCGTCACCGTCGCCAAGGAGATCGAGCTCGAGGACAAGCTCGAGAACATGGGCGCGCAGTTGGTGCGTGAGGCCGCCCAGAAGACCAACGATCTCGCCGGCGACGGGACGACCACGGCTTGCGTGCTGACGCAGGCGATCGTGCGCGAGGGCCTCAAGGCCGTAGCCGCCGGCATGAACCCGATGGATTTGAAGCGCGGCATCGAGAAGGCCGTCGCCGAGGTCGTGGAAGAGATCGGCAGGAAATCAAAGAAGGTCAAGAATTCGGGCGAGATCGCGCAGGTCGGCACCATCTCCGCTAACGGCGAGAAGGCGATTGGCGAGATGATCGCCAAGGCCATGCAGAAGGTCGGCAACGAGGGCGTCATCACGGTTGAGGAGGCAAAGGGCCTCGAGACCGAGCTCGACGTCGTCGAAGGCATGCAGTTCGACCGCGGCTATCTCTCGCCCTACTTCATCACCAACGCCGATAAGATGGTTGCCGAGCTTGAGGAGGCCTACATCCTCATCCACGAGAAGAAGCTCTCGGGTCTGCAGCCGCTTCTGCCGGTGCTCGAAGCCGTCGTGCAGACCGGCAAGCCGCTCGTCATCATCGCCGAAGAGGTCGAGGGCGAGGCACTTGCCACGCTCGTCGTCAATAAGCTGCGTGGCGGTCTCAAGATTGCAGCCGTCAAGGCTCCGGGCTTCGGCGATCGCCGCAAGGCCATGCTTGAGGATCTCGCAGTCTTGACCGGTGGCCAGACGATCAGCGAGGATCTCGGCATCAAGCTCGAAAACGTCACGCTCTCGATGCTCGGCCGCGCCAAGCGCGTGACGATCACAAAGGACAACACGACCATCATCGACGGCGCCGGCAAGAAGAAGGAGATCGAGGCTCGCGTTGGCCAGATCAAGGCGCAGATCGAGGAAACCACATCGGATTACGACCGAGAGAAACTGCAGGAGCGTCTTGCCAAGCTCGCCGGTGGAGTTGCCGTGATCAAAGTCGGCGGCGTCACCGAGGTCGAGGTCAAGGAGCGCAAGGACCGCGTTGACGACGCGCTCAATGCGACGCGCGCAGCCGTCCAGGAAGGCGTGGTTCCCGGCGGCGGCGTCATGCTGCTGAAGGCCTCGAACGCACTCGACGTCAAGGGCGACAATGACGACCAGAACGCCGGCATTGCCATCGTCCGGCGGGCACTACAGGCGCCGATCCGCCAGATCGCAGAGAACGCCGGCACCGAGGGCTCGATTGTGGTCGGCAAGATCCTGGACACGAAGGGCGCCAACTTCGGCTACGATGCTCAGAACGACGAGTACGGCGACATGATCGAGAAGGGCATCATCGACCCTGCCAAGGTCGTGCGTGCGGCGCTGCAGGATGCGGCCTCCATCGCAGCTCTCCTCATCACCACGGAAGTGACGATCTCGGAGCTGCCGAAGAAGGACGCTGGCCATTCGCATGGCGGCGGCATGGATATGTAAGCGGGCCGCCGCTCCTGCCTACTGCATCGATTGCTTGAGAGCCGCCTCGGACAACCGGGGCGGCTCTTTTTTGTCAGGCATCTTGCTCAGCAGCCGGCTTCTGCCTGACAGCTGGGACCTTCGGCGGCTGAGGCACGCGCGGTTGCGTCGTGGGCACGCCGGAGGACGGCGCTTTGCCGGGCAACTCCGGCTTCAGCAGATCCGTGGTCACGGCGCCGGTGGCGCAGACCGCGCCGACGAGCGAGCAGGAAGCGTCGTTCCGCGTTCCCCTCTTACAGCTCTTGATTGCTTTGTTGACGGTCGCCACCTTGCCGTGCTCACGCGCCAGGAACTGGATGATTTCCCTCGAGCCGTTCGCTTTCGAGGACTGATACCAACCGCACGAAGTGCTGACGCAGTGCGGTTGGTATCAGCGCGCAGGGTTGGTGTGGCGGCTGCGCGCAAGCTAAAGAGAATACCGGCCGGAAACCGCAGACCAGTGAGTCAAGACTTTGTCCGGCCGGT
>JBAZXL010000040.1:0-35874 GCA_041659825.1 Hyphomicrobium sp. | reverse complement strand
AGGCGGCCATCCAGGGGCCGCTTGTAGCAGCGTTTGTGGGCTTGGCCCTGGATGGCCGGGTCAAGCCCGGCCATGGAAAGGGGGGAACCATCTGTTAGGTTCGCAACACTAGCTGCGGCCCGTGAAGCTGAACTCCGCTCCCGAGCGAATGCCCGTAGGCCAGCGGGACGTGACCGTTTTGATACGCGTATAGAAGCGGACACCCTCGGGCCCATAAATCGCATGATCTCCGAAGAGAGACCGCTTCCAGCCGCCGAAGGAATGGTAGGCGACCGGCACCGGGATCGGCACATTGATTCCCACCATCCCCACTTCGATTTTGTCGGCAAACTCGCGGGCGGTGTCGCCGTCGCGGGTGAAGATCGCAGTGCCGTTGCCGTACTCGTGCGTGTTGATGAGGTCGATCGCTTCGTCATAGGTGCCCGCGCGGACGACCGACACAACCGGACCGAAGATCTCCTGCTTATAGATCGTCATGTCGCGCCTCACGCGATCAAACAATGTACCGCCTAGAAAATAGCCGTTTTCATAGCCTTGAAGAGCGAGGCCGCGGCCGTCGACGACGAGCTGCGCCCCTTCCTTGACGCCCTGCGCTATGAGATCCGAAATGCGGCGCTTCGCCTCCGCCGTGATCACGGGGCCCATTTCGGATTGAGGGTCGGTCGCAGGGGCGACCTTGAGACCCTGCACTCTGGGTGCGAGAGCCTCGACAAGCGTGTTCGCCGTCTTCTCTCCAACCGGAACGGCAACCGAGATCGCCATGCAGCGCTCGCCTGCAGAGCCATAACCGGCACCCATCAGCGCATCGACGGCTTTATCCATGTCTGCGTCGGGCATGATGATCATATGGTTCTTGGCGCCGCCCAGTGCCTGCACGCGTTTACCGGCAGCCGTACCGCGCGCATAGACATATTCCGCGATGGGCGTGGACCCCACGAAGCTCACGGCCTTGACGTCTGGATGATCGAGGATCGTGTCGACTGCCAGCTTGTCTCCATGGACGATATTGAACACGCCCGGCGGAAGTCCTGCTTCCTGCAACAACTCCCAAATGAGAATAGCTGCAGACGGATCGCGCTCCGATGGCTTCAGCACGAACGCATTCCCGCAGGCGATGGCGACGGGGAACATCCACATCGGCACCATGACGGGAAAGTTGAACGGCGTGATGCCAGCGCAAACGCCCAGCGGTTGACGGTCGGACCACGTATCGATATCCGCACCGATATTGCGGGAGAACTCTCCCTTCTGCAGGTGCGGAATACCGCACGCAAAATCGACAACTTCGATACCCCGCTGAAGCTCTCCCAAGGCATCGGGATGCGTCTTGCCGTGCTCGCTCGAGATGATACGCGCAATCTTGTCGGCATTCTTTTCGAGCAGTTCCTTGAACCTGAAGAGCGGGCGCACCCGCTTCATCGCGGGCGTCGCACCCCAATCGACACTTGCAGACTTCGCAGCCGCGACCGCAGCGTTCACTTCCTCGACTGTTGAAAGCGGAAGGACGGCCGTCTGCTCACCCGTTGCGGGATTGAACACTGGCGAGGTACGCGAAGACACCGATGCAGACAAACGGCCGCCGATGGCATTTTCAATAATTCTCATGAAGTCTCTCTCAGCTTGTCGTGGTCTTGAGTACGTCCGACAGGATGTCGAACAGCATGTCGATCTCGCTCTTCTCGATGATGAGGGGAGGCGAAAGAGCGATTGTATCACCGGTCGTGCGGACCAGCAGCCCGCGCTCATAACATTTCACGAAGCGCTCATAGGCGCGCCGAGACGGCTCACCCCGCGCAGTCTCGAGCTCGATCGCACCAATGAGGCCGATGTTGCGAATGTCGATGACATGCGGAAGCCCCGCCAGCGCATGGAGCCGCTCCTCCCAGTAAGCGGCTAACGAAGCGGCGCGAGTGAGCAGGCCCTCTTCGACATAGGTCTCGATTGTTGCCACCGCCGCGGCACTCGCGATCGGATTTCCGGAGTACGTATATCCATGGAAAAGTTCGATGGCCTCTTCCGCTCCACACATGAACGCGTCATGAAGCTCCGGTTTCACGAGTACCGCACCCATGGGAATGACGCCATTGGTGAGGCCCTTCGCGGCCGTGATGATATCGGGCGAGACATCGAAATATTGAGCGCCGAAGGCCGCGCCGAGCCGGCCGAACGCGGTGATCACCTCGTCGAAGATCAGCAGAACATCATACTTCTTCGCGATGGCCGCCAGACGCGTGAGATACCCCTTGGGCGGAACCAGCACACCCGTCGAGCAGGAGACAGGCTCGACGATGAGCGCAGCAATGGTGGAGGCATCATGCAAAGCCACGATCCGCTCGAGATCATCGGCGAACTCAGCCCCATATTCCGGTTCCCCACGCGAGAAGGCATTGCGCGAAAGATCATGGGTATGACGCAAATGATCGACACCCGGAAGCAGGGGCCCGAATGCCTTCCGGTTGTTCGAGATCCCGCTGACGGACACACCCCCGAAGTTCACACCATGGTAGCCGCGTTCGCGGCCGATGAGACGCACCTTCGAAGCATTGCCGCGCGCACGATGGTACGCAATCGCGATCTTGAGAGCCGTATCGACGCTCTCCGAACCCGAATTCGTGAAAAATACATGCTCAAAACCAGTGGGAGCGATGCTGACGAGCTTTGAAGCGGCCTCGAACGCCTTGGGATGGCCCATTTGAAACGTCGGCGCAAAGTCAAGTTCCCCCACCTGCTCTCGAATGGCCTTGACGATCTTCGGGCGGCAGTGCCCCGCATTCGTGCACCATAAGCCCGAGGTCCCGTCGAGCACGCGCCGCCCATCGTCCGTCGTGTAGAATACACCTTCGGCCCGGACGAGGAGCCGCGGTGCTTTCTTGAACTGCCTGTTCGCCGTAAACGGCATCCAGAATGCACTGAGATCGTTTGGGGTGAGTGCCGCGACCATGACTTCCTCGTAACTTGCGCCGCAGCGAACCCTCTCGCGGAGGCGTGCCGGCTGATTGCGATCTTGAACGTTACAGACCCGGTGTTTTCGTGTCGACGCGAAATGCCAGGTAGACCGCGTTAAGAGTGTTCTTTATATTGAACACATGAACAAGAACCTCGATTTCGAAATCGGCACCCGCCTTCGGGAGGTTCGAACGCGTCATGGATTCTCGCAGCGAGAGCTCGCGCGCAGAGCGCGCGTCTCCAACGCGACGATCTCGATGATCGAGGCCAATCGCGTGAGCCCCTCGGTCTCCGCTCTGAAGCAAATCTT
Source organism: Hyphomicrobium sp. (assembly GCA_041659825.1). Taxonomy (GTDB): domain Bacteria; phylum Pseudomonadota; class Alphaproteobacteria; order Rhizobiales; family Hyphomicrobiaceae; genus Hyphomicrobium_C. The sequence continues at coordinate 32,618 of JBAZXL010000040.1, read as the reverse complement.
GTCGGGGATCCCCATCGGTCTGAGCGAGTTCTTCGCAATATCGGAGAGTGAACCAGAGAAGATCGTCTTCAAGGCGTCCGATCTTACCGAAATCGGGGGCGGGCTCGTTTCCTATCGTCAGGTCGGATCGGACCTCAGCGGTCGGTCGCTGCAATTGCTCCACGAGCGCTACAAACCCGGCGCAAGTTCCGGCCATCATAGTCTTCGCCACCATGGCGAAGAGGCTGGCATTGTCATCCGCGGGCGGCTTCTCCTGGAAGTGGATGGACGTCGCCACGAACTCGGCCCCGGCGATGCCTACGCCTTCGACAGCCGTAGACCGCACTCGTTTAAGAATGTTGGCGACACCGATCTCGTCGTCATCTCGGCCTGCACGCCACCGACATTCTGAGCTTTCCTTTTACCGTCGCGATCAAGCCGCTGCGCACGCGGAGTCATTCGATTGTCTCGAGCATGAAACGCTCGATCAAAGGCACGCCTGATACTGCGAAACGTCAGCAAGATCAGACCGACCAACTCTTCAGCGTAAAAATTATGCACTTTTTGATTATTTTTTGAGTTTGACACCATCTTCAATATTTGATCATTTGATCAAATATTAGATAGGCAACCCCATGATCGCGTGAGCACTCGCCGCGGCAATTCGGGTGTGCTGCATCGCCAGGTTTCCAACAGGGAGATTTCCGGTGAGCGGAAGGCAAGTTGGCGGGATAGCTCCGAAGCGTTTGTCCGAAGAAGCGTGCACAGCGAATTTCGCGGATCTTGTTGCCCCGCTTAAGCCGAATGAGGCGCGCGTCGCCGCCGATAGATGCCTTTTCTGCTACGATGCCCCTTGCGTCACGGCCTGTCCGACCTCAATCGACATCCCTCTCTTCATCCGGCAGATCTCGACCGGCCAGCCGATCGCTGCGGCCGAGACGATTTTCAATTCCAACATTCTGGGGAGCATGTGCGCCCGCGTCTGTCCCACGGAGACCCTCTGCGAGGGCGCGTGCGTCAAGCTCACCTCCGAGACGAGGCCCGTTGAAATCGGCCGCCTTCAGCGCTTCGCCACGGATTGGGCTTTCGCCACGGGACGGCAGTTCTACCGCGCCGGAGCCCCCACGGGCGGCAAGGTCGCAGTTGTGGGTGCGGGCCCCGCAGGCCTAGCTTGTGCACACGGTCTCGCACGCGCCGGTCATCAGGTCACTATATTCGAGGGGCGTCCCAAAGGCGGAGGTCTCAACGAGTATGGAATTGCCGCTTACAAAGTAAACGGTGATATCGCGCAGAAAGAGCTGGAATACATCCTGGCAGTCGGCGGCATCTCCGTCGAATACGCAAAGGCGCTCGGTCGCGATTTCAGCCTGGAGCGGCTGCTCGCGGGCTTTGATGCCGTCTTCCTCGGCGTAGGCCTTGGCGCAACCAACGACCTCGGCATTGAAGCCGGGGTCACGGGCGTGCTGGACGCAGTTGGGTTCATTGCCGACCTTCGGCAAGCTCCCGACAAATCCACGGTTCCCGTTGGCCGGAACGTTGTCGTCGTAGGCGGCGGCATGACGGCCATCGACGCAGCAACGCAAGCAAAGCTGCTGGGCGCTGAGGTGGTCACCATCGTCTACCGCCGCAACAAGACCAAGATGCCAGCCTCGAAACACGAGCAAGACATTGCGCAAACGCGCGGCGTTCTCATTCGCGAGAACCTGAGGCCCGTTGCCATTGAAAGTGCTGACGGCGCCGTGACCGGCATCACGCTCGAATACACGCGTGAAGATGGCGGTAAGCTCATCGGGACGGGCGAGCGCATCACACTCCCCGCAGACCAGATCCTCGCCGCGATCGGCCAGGTGCTCAAGGCCTCCGATCTCGAGAACGCGGGTCTCGCGACGAAAAGCGGACGCATCGCCGTCGATGAAGACCGGCGCACGAGTATTCCTCGTGTCTGGGCAGGCGGAGACTGCGTGGCTGGCGGCCTCGATCTGACGGTTGCCGCGGTCGAAGACGGCAAGCGCGCAGCAGCATCGATCAACACCTACCTCACCGGTGCGGCGGAGCCGCACATGCTCAAGGCGGGAGAATAACATGGCCGATCTACGATCGTCACTGGCAGGCATCAAGTCACCCAACCCGTTCTGGCTTGCCTCTGCTCCCCCTACCGACAAGGAATACAACGTCGTTCGTGCCTTCAAGGCCGGTTGGGGTGGCGTCGTCTGGAAAACGCTTGGAGAGGATCCGCCCATCGTCAACGTCAGCGGCCCGCGCTACGGCGCAGTCCACGGCACCGACAGGCGCGTAATCGGCTTCAACAACATCGAACTCATCACGGATCGGCCGCTCGAGGTCAATCTGCGTGAAATCAAGGCGGTGAAGCGGGATTGGCCTGATCGCGCCCTCGTGGTTTCTCTCATGGTGCCGTGCGAAGAGAAGAACTGGATCGCGATCCTAAAGCAGGTCGAGGAAACGGGTGCTGACGGCATCGAACTCAACTTCGGCTGTCCGCACGGCATGAATGAGCGCGGCATGGGCTCCGCCGTTGGTCAGGTTCCCGAATACGTGGAAATGGTGACGCGCTGGTGCAAGACCCACACCCGCATGCCCGTCATTGTGAAGCTCACCCCGAACGTGACGCACATCAGACCACCGTCGGAAGCGGCCGTCCGCGGGGGCGCCGATGCTGTATCCCTCATCAACACCGTCAACGCCATCATGGGCGTCAATCTCGATCTGATGACCACCGCGCCTCATGTCGGGGGCCTGGGCACACATGGCGGCATGTGCGGACCCGTCGTAAAGCCGATCGTGCTGAACATGCTCGCCGAGATCGCGCGCAATCCGAAAACCGCAAGCGTTCCGATTTCCGGAATAGGCGGTGTCGAGAATTGGCGTGATGCGGCGGAGTTCCTGGCACTCGGCGCGTCGAACGTTCAGGTCTGCACCGCGGCCATGGTCTATGGCTTCAGAATTGTCGAAGAGATGATCGCGGGCCTTCGGTCGTGGATGCTTGAGAAGGGGTACACCTGCCTCGATGACTTCACCGGCCTCGCAACACCCAAGGTTACGGACTGGAACCAGCTCAATCTCGACTACATCGTGAAGGCGCGCATCAATCAGGATCTCTGCATTTCCTGCGGCCGCTGCCACATCGCATGTGAAGACACATCGCACCAGGCGATCATCAATGAGAAGAATGGCAAGCGCCGCTTCGAGGTGATCGAGGAGGAATGCGTCGGCTGCAATCTATGCGCTGTCGTCTGCCCCGTCGAGAACTGCATCACCATGGTCGAGCTCCAGGACGGGGAACTCGACAAGAGAACCGGCATCAGGGTCGGAGGACACAGAACATGGACCGAGCATCCCAATAACCCGGCCGCAGCTTCCCCGCGCCTCGCGAAATACGCCGCGAGTTGACGCCCTCCTAATCAGCCTTCTTCGCCTCTCCGAGAACCGCGGAAAAAACGGACCGCCTGGCGCTCGCGAAGAACGCCGGATCGGCAAGAGTTCGGCCGGTGAGTGTCTCAATCTGCTTGGAGAAGTCTGCATAATGCTGAGTCGTAGCCCAGATCATGAAGATCAGGTGGTGAGGATCGCGCTTCGGAATGAGCCCCGCCGCCATCCAGCGGCGAAGCACAACGACCTTGCGATCGACCATCTCCTTGAGCTCGCCGGCAAGAACGCTCTCGATGATCGGAGCGCCCCGCATGATTTCCATGGCGAAGAGACGCGAAGCTTCGGGAAAGTCCCGCGCGTGCATCAGCTTCATCGTGATGTAATTTTGAAGGGCCGAGTGAGGATCATCTCCGATATCCATCCGATCGAACGGAGCAAGCCACGTGTCGAGCATTCTCCGCAGCACGGCAAGATAAAGATCCTCCTTGGTGCGGAAATAGTAGAGCAAATTCGGCTTCGAGAGCCTTGCAAGATTGGCAATCGCGTCGACGCGTGCTCCCGAGAAACCCTCTCTGGAAAATACAGACAACGCAGCATCGAGAATTCTCTCGATGTTTGCTTCTCCCGCCTGCGTCGTCGCCCTCTGCCGTTTGGCGGGCGAGATCTCACGTCTTTTCCGCCGCATCGCTTTTGCAGCCGCCGGCATTTGGTCCCTCCAGTCTCTGAATATCCGTGCTGGGCTAAAGATAGAGCAACAACATTGACCAAATGATCAAGCTTTGCGCGCGCCGCTCCATCGAGCTGCGGCCGAGGTATCGCAAAATCAGAGGCTTAAGGCATGGCACACCACTTGCTACTTGTACCGAGAGAACAAGAGAACAGGTTAAGCCCATGACCTCGATCCCGGCAGTCGAGATTCAGGATCTGTCGCTTACCTTCGAAAGTGCGGAGGGCCCTGTGTATGCGCTTTCGAAAGTCGATCTCGCCGTCAAGCAAGGAGAGTTCATTTCGTTCATAGGTCCGTCGGGTTGTGGGAAGACCACCCTTCTACGCGTAATCGCAGATCTTGAAAAGCCGACATCGGGATCGATCAAAGTCAATGGCGTCTCTCCTGAAGAGGCCCGGCTTGGCCGTCAATACGGCTACGTCTTTCAGGCCCCTGCGCTCTATCCCTGGCGCACTGCCGAACGCAACGTCATGCTTCCGCTAGAGGTCTTTGGGTATCCGAAATCGGAGCACCAGCGCCGCGCGAAAAAATACCTTTCGATGGTCAATCTCTCAGGCTTCGAGAAGAAATTTCCATGGCAGCTTTCCGGCGGAATGCAGCAGCGCGTCTCGATTGCGCGTGCCCTCGCCTTCGAGCCTGCCCTGCTCCTCATGGATGAACCCTTTGGCGCGCTCGACGAGATCGTGCGTGATCGCTTGAATGAGCAGCTCCTCAAGCTCTGGGCTGAAACCAGGAAGACGGTGATCTTCGTCACTCATTCGATTCCTGAAGCCGTGTTTCTTTCGACGCGCATCGTGGTGATGTCTCCGAGACCGGGCCGCATCATCGACATCGTGGACTGCGACCTCGGCAGCAACCGAACGCTCGATATTCGCGAAACTCCGAAATTTCTCGAAATCGCCCATCGCGTGAGAGAAGGACTGAGGGCGGGGCATTCCTATGACGACTAACGCGAACGCATCCCGGCGTACCTCTCACATTCGCACTCGCCTCATGGCCGGCTCGCTCGGCCCTGTGACCGTTGTGAGCTTCGTCCTTCTGATCATCTGGTACAGCGCCTGCCTGCCAATGAACAGCGGCCTCCCGAACCTCGAGAACGTTACGGGTCTCGCCGATCGCTATCTGGCCGCATGGAATCTCGAGCGGCCGGTTCTGCCCGCACCACATCAAATCATCGAGGATATTTATCGCACCACGATCGCCACTCCACTGTTGCGAGAAACGGCCGATGGCACCGTGCTCAATGCGCGCAATCTCCTCTATCACGCCTGGATCACGCTGACGGCCACGCTGGTGGGGTTTGCGATCGGGGTTTCTCTCGGCATTGCCCTCGCGATCGCCATTGTGAACATCGCATCTTTGCGCCTGAGCCTCATGCCATGGATCGTAGCGAGCCAGACAATTCCCATTCTGGCGATTGCCCCCATCATCATCGTGGCGCTCGGTTCGATTGGCATTACCGGACTGCTCCCCAAGTCCATTATTTCGGCTTATCTCTCCTTCTTTCCCGTCACGATCGGCATGGTGAAGGGGTTCAATTCGCCCGACTTGCTTCAGCTCAACCTGATGCAAACGTACAGCGCCTCGCGCACGGTGACGTTCACAAAACTTCGCTGGCCAGCGGCGACGCAGATGTTGTTCGCCAGCCTCAAGGTCTCGATCTCGATCAGCCTTGTCGGCGCCATCGTGGGCGAACTCCCAACAGGTGCCCAAGCAGGCATCGGCTCCCGTCTCTTGTCAGGCTCATACTATGGGCAAACGGTGCAGATCTGGTCTGCGCTCGTCCTCGCGGCAGCTCTCGCAGCAATTCTCGTCGCCATCATTGGCGCCGCAGAGCGTGCGACGCAGCGCGCCATGGGCGTCAAACCGGAAGGCTATGCGCCGTGAGCAAGTCGACCCTCCTGACCTGCCTCTTAGGAGCAGGCATTGCCCTGGCTCTCCTTGCCACCGTGATGGTGCACGGAGGGGACTTCGCCGGGGCTGGCGTCGTCATTGCCATAGCCGCATGGCTGGTTCTGTGGCTCGCCTGTTCGATCTGGTCCGGCGTCCCTCAGAACGCAGGCGGCTGGTTCGGCCGCATCCGCGACGTGGGTATCATGCTCACGTTCGGGATCACGCTGATCTTTCTCTGGGAGATCCTCTGTATCGGGTTCGGCGTGCCGGCCGTTCTGCTCCCCGCTCCCTCCTTGATCGGCGCGCGCGTTGCATCTTCTTATCCGCTCATCGCCGGGGACTTCGTGCAGACCGTGATCAGGGCAGCCATCCCAGGCTGGGCAATCGGATCTCTTGCAGGCTTTCTGACTGCACTCCTGTGCGACCGGTGCGATTTCCTGCGCCGCGGGCTGCTTCCCATCGGCAATCTCGTGTCTGCGCTTCCGATGATCGGCCTCGCTCCTATCCTCGTCATGTGGTTCGGCTTCGACTGGCAGTCGAAAGCGGCAATGGTCGTTGTCATGACGTTCTTCCCGATGCTCGTGAATACCATCGCGGGCCTTGGCGAAGCGGGCGCGATCGAACGCGATTTGATGCGGAGCTACGGCGCCTCCTGGAGCGAGACGCTTCTTGCACTCCGCCTCCCTGCCGCGATGCCGATGATCTTCAATGCCCTCAAGATCAACTCAACACTCGCGCTCATCGGAGCAATCGTCGCCGAGTTCTTCGGCACGCCACTCGTTGGGCTGGGCTTTCGCATCTCCACCGAAGTCGGTCGCATGGCTCTCGACACGGTCTGGGCATGCATTGCGGTCGCCGCAGTCACGGGGTCCGCATTCTACGGAGTTCTGGTGTTGGCAGAGAGACGGGTGACGTTTTGGCACCCCTCGATCCGGCAACGGACGCAATGAGTTCGGTAGGCTTTGGCAACATTGGAACGGAGTTACGAGATGATGAGACGATTACTGTTGAGCGCGGCATTTACCGCCAGCACACTGGCTTGCGCAACCGCGGAAGAGAAGGTCACGCTCCAGCTCAAATGGGTCACGCAGGCCCAATTCGGCGGATACTACGTCGCGAAGGATAAGGGCTTCTTCAAGGAGGAAGGGCTCGATGTGACCATCAAGCCCGGCGGTCCGGACATCGCTCCCGCCCAAGTCATCGCCGGTGGCGGCGCCGACGTCATCATTGACTGGATGCCGTCGGCTCTTGCTGCACGCGAAAAGGGCGTGCCGCTCGTCAACATCGCTCAGCCGTTCAAGCGCTCGGGCATGATGCTCACCTGCCGAAAGGATGCAGGAGTAGAGAAGCCCGCCGACTTCAAGGACAAGACCCTCGGCGTCTGGTTCTTCGGCAACGAGTATCCGTTCATGTCATGGATGACCAAGCTCGGTTACAAGACCGACGGCTCGCCCGGCGGCGTCAAGGTGATCAAGCAGGGCTTCAACGTCGATCCCTTGATCCAGAAGCAGACCGCCTGCATCTCCACCATGACGTACAATGAATACTGGCAGGTGATCGATGCTGGCCTCAAGCCGACTGACCTCACGGTCTTCAACTACACGGACCAGGGCGTTTCGACCATGGAGGACGGCCTCTACGTGCTCGAGGAGAAGCTCAAGAACCCCGCATTCGTCGCCAAGATGGCGAAGTTTGTGAAGGCCTCGATGAAGGGATGGGACTACGCCCGCAGCCATTCCGATGAGGCTGCATCGATCGTGCTCGCCAATGATGCTTCGGGTGCTCAAACCGAAAAGCACCAGAAGCGCATGATGGCCGAGGTTAATACTCTCACCGCAGGCTCGACCGGCAAACTCGATCCGGCCGACTTTGACCGCACGGTCACGACGCTTCTCGGCGTGGGCGGCGAGCAGCCCGTGATCACGAAGAAGCCGGAGGGTGCCTGGACCCACGCCGTCTTCGACGCGATCAAGTAACTCGGAGCAGACCAGAAAAGTGGCCGCGCCGGTTCGTCTGGCGCGGCCATGAGCTTTACTGAAATTGCTACCGAGCCCGCCTCGCCGATGAGACGCTGGCTTCCCGGCACACGCACTCTTTCGCACCTTCACAACGCCGCACTTCTTTCGGTTTCCGGAAGAGTGCGCATCAACACACTGGGAAGGCTCTCCATGGCAATCCTTATTAGGGGCGGCACGGTCATCAATCATGATTGCTCGCGCCGAGCCGACATCCTCATCGAGGACGACAAGATCACGGCCATCGGCGAGAAGATCGCCCGCCCTCTCGGCGCAGACCTCATCGACGCTGACGGCTGCGATGTTCTTCCCGGCGGCATCGACCCGCATACGCACTTGGAGCTTCTCTTCATGGGCACAGTATCCGCCGACGACTTCGAATGGGGAACGAAGGCGGCGCTCTCCGGCGGCACGACGATGATCGTCGATTTCTGTATTCCCCAGCCCGGCGAGTCCATGCTGGCAGCCTATCAGAACTGGCGTTCCAAGAGTGAGAAGGCAGCCTGCGATTACTCGTTCCACATGGCGGTCACGAGCTGGTCGAAACAAACCTTCGACGAGATGGAAACCGTGGTGAAGACCTACGGCATAAACTCATTCAAGCACTTCATGGCCTACAAGGGCGCGCTGATGGTGAACGACGACGAACTCTACGGCTCGTTCAGCCGATGTGCTGCTCTCGGCGCACTGCCCATGGTCCACGCTGAGAATGGGGATGTCGTATATCGCCTCCAGGAAATGCTGGTGGCGAGAGGAGCGACGGGGCCTGAGAACCACGCCTATTCCCGCCCTCCGGAAGTCGAAGGCGAGGCCACGAACCGCGCCATCATGATCGCGGACATGGCAGGTGCGCCGCTATATGTCGTACACACATCATGCCGGGAGGCACATGAAGCCATCGCGCGCGCCCGCGCCGCTGGCAAGCGCGTCTATGGCGAGCCGCTCATCCAGTTCCTCGTCCTCGACGAAGACGAATACCGCAATGAAGACTGGGATTATGCTTCTCGCCGCGTGATGTCGCCGCCGTTCCGCCCCAAGAAACACCAGGACTCGCTCTGGACAGGGCTTCAGGCGGGTTCGCTTCAGGTGGTCGCAACCGACCATTGCTCGTTCACGACAGAGCAAAAGCGCCTCGGCCGACATGATTTCCGCCTCATCCCGAACGGCACCGGCGGCCTTGAGGATCGCATGCCGGTACTCTGGACGGCCGGTGTCAATACGGGTCGCCTCACAAAGGAGGAATTCGTGGCCCTCACGTCCACCAATATTGCCCGCATATTGAATATCTATCCGAGAAAGGGCGCGATCGCAGTAGGCTCGGATGCAGATCTCGTGATCTGGGATCCGGCTGCCACAAAAACCATCACCGCCAAAGCTCAGGTGAGCCGCATTGAATACAACGTGTTCGAAGGCTACGCGTGCAAGGGCGTGCCCCGGATCACGATCTCGCGCGGCCGCATCGCCTGGAAGGAGGGCGCACTCCTCGCGAAACGCGGCGAGGGTGAATTCGTCTCACGGCCCGCCTTTCCCGCCGTTCACGTAGCCAACAGCACCTGGAAGGAATTGTCGTCTCCCAAGCCCGTCAAGCGGCAGATGGATTTCACGCCATGACAGTACGGCCCAATCTCACCATCGATGCAAAACGGCTCTGGGACAGCCTGATGGAAACGGCCCACTTCGGCGCAACGGAAAAGGGCGGCATCTGCCGCCTCACGCTCTCCGACGAGGATCGTAAGGTCCGCGATTGGTTCAAGCGAGCTTGCGAGGATATTGGCTGCACGGTCGCGATCGACGATTGCGGCAACATGTTTGCGCGCCGCCCCGGCAAGCGAGATGATCTGCCACCCATCTGCATGGGCTCCCACCTCGACACCCAGCCAACAGGCGGCAAATTCGACGGCGTGCTCGGCGTACTCGCGGGTCTCGAGGTTCTGCGCACCCTGCACGCGCTGAACTACGAGACCAACGCCCCGCTCGAGGTGATCAATTGGACGAACGAGGAGGGATCGCGCTTTGCACCGGCGATGCTATCCTCAGGCGTTTTTGCCGGAGCTTTCACGAAGGAGTTCGCCGACACGCGCGAAGATCGCGACGGCAAGACGTTCTCTGCCGAACTCGAGCGCATCGGCTACAAGGGCAGCGAAGCAGTAGGCGCTCGTAAGCTCGGCGCGATGTTCGAGCTTCACATTGAACAAGGCCCCATCCTAGAAGCCGAAAAAAAGATAATCGGCGTCGTCACTGGCGTGCAGGGCATGCGCTGGTACGAGGTGAGCGTGGAGGGTCAGCCAGCACACACCGGCGCGACCCCGATGCATCTGCGCAAAAATGCGCTTCTGGGCGCCGCCCGCATGATCGACGCCGTCCACGCCATTGCTCTCAAATACGCGCCGGATGCTGTGGGGACAGTCGGCCTGATCGAGGCCTCGCCGAATTCCCGCAATGTCGTTCCCGGCCATGTTTTCTTCACCGTTGACCTCCGCCATCCTGACGAAGGCGTACTCGATTGTATGGAGACTGACTTCCGCACGGCCCTGCCCGAAGTCTTGGACCCGCTCGGCCTCACCTTCAGGGAGAAGCGGATCTGGAACTGCCCGGCCGTCCACTTCGATGATGAGATGATTGCCTGCGTGCGGGTTGGCGCAGGGCGAGCGGGACACTCCACGCGCGACATGGTCTCTGGCGCCGGACACGACGCGGCCTACATCGCACGTGTGGCACCAACCACGATGATCTTCGTGCCGTGCGCCGGTGGTATCAGCCACAACGAGGCAGAATCCACGTCTTTTGAGGAATGCGGAGCCGGAGCGCAAGTCTTGCTCGAAGCCGTTCTCGCCTACGATCAGCGCTATTCCTGAACGCCGATGCCTGCTTTCATGGCCTGGCTCGCCGGCATGATCTGCACCGCTACGATGATCATCCGCCTCATCGTTTGAGTGCACGTATGCCGATGCTTCGTCCCATTAGCTTTCCTCATCGGCTCCGGCGATCTCGTCGACGCGGTGAAAGGCCAGTGTCCCGACCGCGAGGTTCGTCACATTCTGCTGCGGGCGCTGAACGAACTTCGCGGTCGAAAGGACACTAGCAAGTGTATGATTCTGGTGTGATTCAGAATTCGAAGTCCGCTCTCGACCCAGCCGAGAAGTATGAAGCGGACTTCGAAATCATCACACTAGCCGCTCTTTGAGCCGCAGCAACGTCAAGCCCAACCGCTCGGTCTCGCTGAGCATCCAACTTTCAACGCGGCAAGCGGGATACGCTGGTGCTCGGTCAGCGGCGCTCCTTGCCGCCAAGCGCCAGCTTTTCGGCGCCCTTTAGCGCCTCCTTTGGCGTCAAGATGCGCACGTTCGAAGCGCGGCAGCGCGAGGCAAACTCCGGCGGCGGCGCAGCGTCGGACACGATGGTGTCGACGGACGACAGCTGGCACACCTTCACCGGCGCCTCGCGGCCGAACTTGGTCCGGTCGGCAATCACCCAGACCTCCTGCGCTTGCTGCAGAGCGGCGCGGGCGAACTCTGCCTCGAACAGGTGGAAGTCTCCGAGCTCGCCGCCTAGCGTGATGCCGCCCACAGAGATGAAGGCATAGCGCACCTGGAACTGGCGGATGAAATCGATGGTGGACGGTCCCATGGCCGAGCCGTCCTCGCCCGATAGCTCGCCACCCGACATAAATACCCGGTTGCCGTTCTTCGAGGCGAGGCGGTGTGCGATCTGCACCGAGTGCGTGACGACGGTCAGGCGCGAGCGGTTGGAAAGCGCGTCGGCCACGTAGGCGGATGTGGTGCCGTTGTCGAGGATGAGGCTGTCGCCGTCCTGCACATGGTCGCGCACGATGGCCGCGACCGCCCATTTGGCCTCGTCGTTCACGTGCATGCGGCGCTGGAACGGCGGCTCCTCGGCCACCTCGGGAATCATGATCCCGCCGTGAAAGCGCAGAAGCGTCCCGTTCTCGATCAATGGCTGGATGTTGCGACGGATGGTTTCCGTCGAAACGGAAAGCCGGGAAGCCAGCTCCGAGATGCTAAAGCTGCCCTTCGCACGCACGACCTGCAGAATATCGTTTTGGCGCTTGAGAGACATGTGGGACCAGATACCAAGAGTGACGGCGCCGAAATGGCCGTAATGTTGGGATGAATGCCACAAAACGTCGATTGTGTCAGGCGATCAGACACGAAAAGCGAGCATTTCCGTGGATTTCCTGCTTCCGTCACACACTTGCCTGGTCCATTACCGACGCCGACCAAAATTATCCCTCGCGGGTCGAATGGGGTTCCAACAACACGAGAAGCCACGAATAACCACCTTTAATGTGGCTTTTTCGCGCTATCATTGACATTTGCGTGCGTTCGTGTTCACTGTCAGCCTCCTCTCGGGGGCTTGCGTGGGATTGTCGGCGGGCCTCCGACGATACCATCCGCGTTCAGAAGGCCAACGCATGTCCGGTTCGTTCGATCGCCATAGCCGCATCGTCATCATCGGAGGCGGCGCGATCGGCTGCTCGCTCGCCTATCATCTCGCCCGGCGCGGCGAGAAGGACGTGCTGCTCGTCGAAAAATCCCAGCTCACCAACGGCTGCACTTGGCACGCCGCCGGGCTCGTGGGCCAACTGCGTGGCCGCCGCAACCTCACCCGCCTGATGCAGAATTCGGTGGCCGTGTTCGACCGATTGTCGGCGGAATCGGAGCACGCCATCGACTGGAGGAAAGTGGGCTCCTTGCGCCTCGCCTCCTCCGCCGAGCGCTGGAGTGAGATCCGCCGGTCCATGACGCTGGCGAAGAGCTTCGGGTTCGAGTGCCATTCCCTCACCCCCGACGAAGCCAAGAACCTCTTTCCATACATCGATCTCGCAGGCGTCGTCGGCGCCGCCTTCATCCCGTCGGATGGCTATATCGACCCCTACGCCCTCACCCAAGCCTTTGCCGCTGAAGCGCGTAAGGGGGGCGTGAGGATTGAGGAGAATACGCTCCTTACCGGGATACTGAGGGAGGGCCGCCGCGTCGTCGGCATCGAGACCGACAAGGGGACCATCGGCTGCGAGGTCCTCGTCAACTGCGCGGGCCTGTGGGCTAAGCGCGTCGGAGAGATGGCCGGCGTCGCGCTCGCCGCCGGTGTCGTGGAGCACCAATACTTCCTCACCGAGAAGAAGCTCGACCTGCCGAGGAACCTGCCCACTCTGCGTGACCCCGACAAGAACTTCTATCTGAAGCCAGACATCGCTGCGTTCGCCATCGGCGGCTGGGAGGACGGCACCAAGGGCTGCTGGCGCTCGCGTCCGCCGTTCGAGTTCGGCCGGGAGCTGTTCCCCGAGAACATGGAGCGCCTTGAGCTGTTCGCCATGCCGTGCGCCGAGCGGTTGCCGATCCTCAACGAGATCGGCATCCAGACCGTCATCAATGGCCCCATCCCCGCCTCCGCCGATGGCGAGCCCATCATGGGCCTGGCGCCGGAGCTCGACAATTTCTTTGTCGCCTGCGGCTTCACCGCCGGAATTGCCGCCTCGGGCGGCGCCGGCGAGGCCATGGCCAACTGGATACTCGACGGCGACCCAGGCATGGACCTGTGGGCGTTCGACGTGCGCCGCTTCGGCAAGCCGCACGCCACGGGCCGCTTCCTCGAGGAGCGCGCCATTGAGGCCTATGGCAACTACTACAAGATCCACTGGCCGGGCGAGGAGAACAAGGCCGGTCGCGGTCTGCGCCGTTCACCCCTGCACGAGCACCTCAAGGCCGCCGGCGCGCACTTCGGTGCGCGCTTCGGGTGGGAGCGCCCGCTATGGTTCCCAGGCCCTGGTGCGGACCACAACGAAGTGTCGAGCTTTGAGGGCAAGCCGAGCTGGTTCGACGGCATTGCCGCCGAGCACAAGGCCATCCGCGAAGGAGTGGTGCTGATCGACCAGACCTCCTTCTCCAAGTTCCTCGTCGAAGGCCCCGGCGCTACGGAGTTCCTCGAGGGAATCTGCTCCGCCCGCATCGCCGGTGCGCCGGGCCGCTGCATCTACACAACCATGCTAAATGCCAAGGGCGGCATCGAAGCCGAAGTCACGCTGCTGCATATCGGCGAGGACCGCTTCGTCATGAATAGCGGCTCGGCTTTCGGCGTGCGCGACGCGAGCTGGGTCATGCGGCACCTCCCCGTAAGCAGTCCGATCCGTCTCATCGAGGTGACCTCGTCCTACGCGGTGTTGAACATCTGCGGCCCGCGCTCGCGCGAGGTGCTGCAGCAGATCTCCGACGACGACGTCTCGAATGCGGCGTTCCCCTTCCTCGCCGTGCGCGAGGTGGAGATCGGCTGCGTGCCCGTGCGTGCGGTTCGCATCGGCTTCGTCGGCGAGCTCGGATACGAGCTGCACGTGCCGACCGAATATGCAGCCGGCCTCTACGAGACGCTCAAGGCTGCCGGCACACCTTTCGGCATCCGCGATGTGGGATACCGGGCCATCGAGACCTGCCGCCTGGAGAAGGGCTATCTCTACTGGTCGGCAGAGATCGGCCCCGACCAGGATCCGCTCTCGGCCGGCCTCGACTTCACGGTGGACCTCGGCAAAGACTTCTTCGGCCGGGACGCGATCATCAAGATCCGCGAGGCGGGACCAAAGCACGCGCTCCAGCTCTTTACCGTCGAGGGATTCGCGCCCCTCCTGGGCGGGGAGACCATCCTCAAGGACGGCAAGGTGGTGGGACAGACGGCGAGCTGCGGTTTCGGCCATACCGTCGCGAAGACGATCGCCTTCGGCTGGCTGCCGGTGGCCGTATCTCGGGAGGATCACTTCGAGATCGAAGCCTACGGCAAGACATACCCGGCGACACGCATGCCCCGCACGCTCTATGATCCCGACGACAGCCGCCTCCTCGCCTGAGGCAGACCATGGGATGACACCGCGGCCGATGATATGAGAACTGCAGCGCCTTCGTGAGGAGCTTTGCAAACGATGAGCGAGGGGGAAGAGGGCGGCGATGCCGCCGAAGTACGCACTGCGCTAACGCAGCTCGGCTTCTACGATGCGGCAGAGACCGAAGCGCTCCACATCACGAGGCTAGGCGGACTGACCAACCGGGTCTTCGCCGTCAATGGCCCCAAGGGCCGCCACGTGCTGCGCATCCCGGGCCGCGGTACCGAGGAATATATCGACCGCCGCGTGGAGAAGGTAGCAGCCGAGGCCGCGGCGCGGGCTGGCGTCAGCCCCAAGGTGCTCGCGGCGCGCGACGACGGCCTGATGCTGAGCGAGGCCATCGTCGAATGCCGCACCATGTCGGCCGCGTCCTTCGCCAGCGTCCCGGGCGCCGTGGCGCGCGCGGCGCGCGCCCTCCGCGTCCTTCATGACAGCGGCGAAAAATTCACCTTCACCTTCGCTCTGTTCGTCATGGTCGACCAGTACCTCGCCATCCTGAAGACCAAGAATGCCTCGGTGCCCAACGGCTATTACCAGATGCTGGACGAGGCCGCCGAGGTGCGCGCCGCGCTCGCCGCCCACCCGTTGCCGAGCTGCCCCTGCCATTGCGATCCGCTGGCGGAGAACTTCCTCGACACCGGCCAGCGCATGTGGATCGTCGACTGGGAATATTCCGGCATGAACGATCCCGCCTGGGATATTGGCGACCTCGCGGTAGAGGCCGAGCTCAGCCCCGAGAACGAGCGCATCCTCGTCGAGACCTACTTCGGTGGCGTACCGACGCCCTACGAACATGGTCGGGTCGTAATCTACAAGGCCATGTGCGATCTGCTCTGGACCTTGTGGGGCCTCATCCAGCACGCCAACGCCAACCCGGCGGATGATTTCTGGGCCTATGCCAACCGGCGCTTCGATCGCTGCCGCGCGCTCATGGCGACGCCAGAGTTTGCCGCATGCGTGCGCAACGTGGCGGCCGGACCCAATGCGCGCACCCGGCGTGTCTTCGGCTGGAGCTGGCCTTGGGCGCGCACGTCATAGGCGCGAATTCGGCAATGCCCTAAGTGTTGAGTACACGGAGAGCCTGATCGTGCAGAGCACGCGAGGCCGAGGCCACCACCGCGCCGTCCGAGAAAAGCCCCAGCGGACGCCCCTGCCAGTCGGTCATCACACCGCCCGCCCCTTCCACCACCGGTACCAGCGCCATCAGGTCGTAGGGCTGCAGCGAGGTTTCCACCACCAAGTCGCAGTGACCCGAGGCCAGCAGCCCATACTGGTAGCAATCGCCGCCGAAGCGGCGTAAGGCACCTTTCCGGCTCAAGACGTCGTAGCGCGCCCACGCCTCGGGCGTGAAGATGTCGGGCGAGGTCGTGTAGACCCGCGCCTCTTCGAGCGCCTTGCAGCCGCTCACCTGCGCCGCCACGCCGTCAAGGTAGGTGCGCCCGTTGGAGCCGACCCAGCGCTCACCGAGGATAGGCATCTCGATGACGCCGACGCGTGGGACACCCTTCTCCGCAAATGCAATGAGAGCGCCGAACAGGGGCATTCCGGTCACGAAGCTCTTGGTGCCGTCAATGGGATCGATCACCCACAGCTGATCGCCGTCGCCCGACCCACCAGTTTCCTCGCCAAGGATCGCATGCCCGGGAAAGCGCTCCTCGATCTCCTTGCGCAACGCCGCCTCGATGGCCTTGTCGGCGATGGTAACTGGGCTCTCGTCGGCCTTGCGCTCATAGGTCGTGGTCTTGCGGAAATGCTTGCGCGCGAGCCGGCGCGCAATGGCCGCAAGCTTACCTGCAAAATCGCAGACGAGATCAACGTCCAATTCGGTCATTTCGATCGCTCGCTTGCCTGGCCGGCCTGTGGATCGGCGAGATCCCTGGCAACATGCCGTTTCACGCCCGTGCACGTTGCCGGGTTACCCCGCAGCAAACCCTCATAATACCACATAAAGCAAGATCATTGTGTGGATTTTTGTTGACTTCTAGCCGTACCGGACCGGAAATATGTGACAAGGGGCAGCGAGGAGGGCTCGGCAGCTCAATGGCCGGGCGGGCCGCCCCAATAATCGATCAGGGGATTTTCATGGCTGAGTTTCCGACCCAGGCTCGGGTCGTCATCATAGGCGGCGGCATCATCGGCACATCGACGGCCTATCACCTCGCCAAGCTTGGCTGGAAGGACACCGTTCTGATCGAGCGTCACAAGCTGACCTCGGGCAGCACCTTCCATGCCGCGGGGCTCGTTGGCCAGCTCCGCTCCAACGCCAACATCACTCAGTTGCTCGGCGAATCCGTGAAGATCTACCGGACCCTCGAGCAGGAGACGGGCCTCGCCACCGGCTGGAAGATGAATGGCGGTCTGCGCCTTGCCTGCAACGCCGAACGCTGGACCGAGGTGAAGCGCCAGGCGACCACCGCCCGCTCGTTTGGCCTCGAGATGCACCTTCTGTCACCGAAGGAGGCGCAGGACCTGTGGCCGCTCATGGAAATTTCCGATGTCGTGGGCGCAGCGTTCCTGCCCACAGACGGCCAGGCGAACCCATCCGACATCACTTCATCCCTCGCCAAAGGCGCGCGCATGAACGGCGCCCGCATCCTCGAGGACACGGAGGTCACCGGCTTCAAGATAGAGAACGGTCGCGTCACCGTCGTCGAAACGAGCCGCGGCCCAATCCGCTGCGAGATCGTGGTGAACTGCGCCGGCCAGTGGGCACGCGAGGTGGGCGCGATGGCCGGGGTCAATGTGCCGCTCGTCTCGGTGGAGCACCAGTACATGGTGACGGAGGCCATCGCCGGCGTCACCTCCACCCTGCCGACGTTGCGCGACCCGGACCGCCTCACCTACTACAAGGAGGAGGTGGGCGGCCTCGTCATGGGTGGCTATGAACCCAATCCCATCGCCTGGGCGGTCGACGGCTTCCCCAGAAACTTCAACTTCCAGCTCCTGCAGTCGAATTTCGACCACTTCGAGCAGCTTGTGGTGCTCGCCCTCGGCCGCGTTCCGGCGTTGCAGACGGCGGGCATCAAGCAGCTCATCAACGGTCCTGAGAGCTTCACCCCGGACGGCAACTTCATTCTCGGCCAAGCGCCGGAGCTGACCGGCTTCTTCGTCGGCGCCGGCTTCAATGCCTTCGGCATCGCCTCCGGTGGCGGCGCCGGCAAGGTGCTGGCGGAGTGGATCATCGGCGGCGAGCCGCCCTACGACCTCTCTCCCGTCGACATCCTACGCTTCGGGCGAAACCACCTGGACGTCAGCTGGGTCCGCGCGCGCACGCTCGAAGCCTATGCCAAGCACTACACGATTGCCTGGCCGAGCGAAGAGCACAAATCCGGCCGGCCGCTGCGCCGCTCGCCGCTCTTCGACCGGCTCAAGGCGCAGGGCGCCGTGTTCGGCGAGAAGCTCGGCTGGGAGCGCCCCAACTGGTTCTCGGCGCCCGGCGAAGACGCAGAGGACCGCTACTCGTTCAGCCGGACCAATTGGATCGACGCGGTGGCGCGCGAGCACAAGGCGACGCGCGAATCCGTCACCGTGTTCGACCAAACGTCGTTCGCCAAGTTCCTGCTCGTGGGCCAGGACGCTGAAGAGGCACTCTCCTACGTCAGCGCCGGTGACATGACGCGCCCCGTAGGCAGCCTCACCTACGCACCGATGCTGAATGAACGCGGCGGCATCGAGTGCGACCTCACCGTTGGGCGCTTGTCGGAGACCAGCTATTACATTACCGCCGGCACCGGTGGCGCCACCAAGGACTTCGACTGGCTTAAACGCCACCTGCCGTCAGGCCTCGACGCGCATCTCCTCGACGTCACATCGATGTACTCGGTGCTGTCCCTCATGGGCCCGAGCGCGCGCCGGGCATTGGAGAAGCTGACCCGCGACGACGTCTCCAGCGCAGCTTTCCCCTTCGCGACGCTGCGCAACATCAACGTGGCCGGCGCACCGGTCATGGCGCTGCGTCTCACGTTCGTGGGCGAGCTCGGCTGGGAGCTGCACATCCCCGTGGAGTTTGCTGCCACTGTCTATGATGCACTGATGCAGGCGGGCGCCGAGCTGGGCATTCGCAACGCCGGTTATCGCGCCATCGAGACGCTGCGCCTGGAGAAGGGTTACTGGGCGTCCGGTGCCGATATCGGGCCAGATCACACTCCCTTCGAGTCGGGCCTCGGCTGGGCCGTGAAGCTCGACAAAAACATCCCCTTCATCGGCCGCGATGCGCTGGTGCGCAAGCAGGCCGAGCCGCTGCGCAAGCGACTTGCCTGCTTCACCGTCGATGATCCGGAGGTGGTGCTATTGGGCCGCGAAACCGTCTACCGCAATGGCGAGCGCGTGGGCTGGCTCAGCTCTGCGGGCTTCGGCCACACCATTGGCAAGCCCATTGGCTACGGCTACGTGCGCCGGCCCGAGACCGGCCTCGACGAGGCCTTCGTGCTCGGAGGCGAATACGAGCTCGACGTCGCCACGCAGCGCGTGCCGGCAATTGTCCACCTCGCACCTCTCTACGACCCAAACATGGAGAAAATCCTCAGCTGATCCGGCCGCTCGACCGGCACCGCCATCGGGCAACCGGCACAAACCCTCGAAGAAAGGAGGCATTCCAACACAATGCACCCAAAACAGTCACACGAAGCCACAATTTAGGGCAGGAAACGTCTCAAAAAACAAAATATGATCGAGTTCTCCGTGGGTTTTCCTGCATCCTACGTGGGAGCTAGTGTCATCCACGTCAGTCTCTCCAAGGGGGAAAAAAGAATGCTTCGCACGCTATTGAAATTCGCCCTAACCGGCGCCCTCTCTTTGGCCGCGGGCACGGCGTACGCCGCGCCCGAATCCAAGGATCCCATCAAGATCACGCTCAACGACTGGACGGGCGAGCTTTTGACCGCTCACATCATGGGCGAGATCCTCAAGAAGTCTGGCTACAACGTCGAATACGTACCGGCCGACTACTTGGCCCAGTTCGGCGGAATAGGCACCGGTGACCTCACCGTCGGGCCTGAAGCGTGGGCCACAACTGCCCTCGAGGCGTTGAACGCCGCGATCAAAACGGGTGGCGTGGAAAACCTCGGCTCCTCAGGTATGGAAGCGCGCGAGGATTGGTGGTTCCCCGAGTACATGAAGGAAAAGTGCCCGGGCCTCCCCGACTGGAAGGCGCTGAAGAATTGCGCAGAGCTGTTCTCTACGCCGGACACCGCGCCCAAGGGACGTTATCTCGGCGGCCCGTCAACCTGGGGCGGCTTCGACGAAGAGCGCGTCGAAGCACTTGGCCTGCCGTTCGAGGTAGTCCACGCCGGCACCGACGCCGCCATGTTCGCGGAGCTCAAGAGCGCCGTTGAGCGCAAGGCCCCGATCATCCTCTGGATCTATGTGCCCCACTGGGCGCCGATCAAATACAAGGGCGACTTCGTCGAGTTCCCGCTGCATGAGCCCAATTGCTACACGGATGCCGCCTGGGGCACGAACAAGGACGCCAAGTACGACTGTGCCAAGCCGCGCGGCCCCATCTACAAGGCGGTCTGGTCGGGCATGAAGAAGAAGTGGCCCGGCGCCTACGAAGTCATGAAGGCGTATACCTTCGACAACAAGACCATGGGCGAGCTCGCCGCGCGCGTCGACATCGACGGCCAGAAGGTTGAAGACGTGGCCGCCGACTGGGTCACCAAAAACGAGGCGGTATGGAAACCCTGGGTCAAGAAGTGACCGTGGGCGAAAGTCGCGTATGCTGATTTACTGACAAGCATCCGGCGCGGGGGAAATCCCCCGCCCCGGGGCACGCGTACGGGATCTGTAACAAAGAAGGCGGCCAATCATGAGCCAACCCGTCCTCGCCTGTAGGGACGTTGCCAAGCTCTATGGGCCCAAAGCTCCGCGCTTCGTTGTCAATGGACGGCTCGCCGCCAGTCCGGCCGAGCTTACTGCCGCCGGCGTCACCGCCGCTGTCCGTGACGCGAACCTCGAGATCGAGCGCGGCGAGACTTTCGTCATCATGGGCCTATCAGGCTCCGGAAAATCGACACTCGTACGCTGTCTTTCCGGGCTCACCCCGCCTTCCGCCGGCGAGGTGCTGCTTGAAGGCCGCGACCTGTTCAAGTTCACTGAGGACGAACTCATCCAGATCAGACGGCACCAGATGGGGATGGTGTTCCAGCATTTCGCGCTGCTGCCTCACCTCACCGTGCTCGGCAACGTAGCCTTCCCCCTCGAGGTGCAGGGGCGCCCGCGCGAGGAGCGCGAAGCGAGGGCGCACGAAATGATCCAGCTCGTGGGCCTCTCTGGCCGCGAGGGACGCTTCCCGCGCGAGCTCTCCGGCGGCCAGCAGCAACGTGTCGGCATTGCCCGCTCGCTCGCCGCCGACCCCGACCTCTGGTTTCTCGACGAGCCCTTCTCGGCCCTCGATCCTCTTATCCGCCGCGAGATGCAAGATGAGGTGCTGCGCCTGCAGGGCATGCTCAAGAAGACGATCATCTTCATCACTCACGATTTCGACGAGGCGGTGAGGATTGCCGACCGCGTCGCCATCATGAAAGACGGGCGTGTCGAGCAAATCGGCTCGGCGGAGGAGCTGGTGCTCAATCCGGCAACCGATTACGTGCGTGCGTTCACGCGTGAAGCCCCGCGCGCCAAGATCCTCACTGCACGCTCGATCATGTGCGCTCCGCCGGCAGACGGGAAGCTTGCCGGCATGATTGAGGCTAGCGCCCGCATCGCCAGTTTTGCGCACGCGGTGGAAGCCTCAAGTGACGCCTTCGGCGTGGTGGATCAGGGCCAATTGATCGGGGCCATCGACCGACTGGCCATGATCGACGTGCTCGTCGGCCGCGAACGGAGGGCGGCGACGCCATGAGCATCACGTCAGCACATCAAATGGAGCCGCTGAAGCTCGGCGACTGGGACAGGATGCTGTGGCCGGCGATCATTCTGGCGACGGCCGCGCTGGCGATGCTTCCAGCCGACGTCCTGCCCGCATGGATGATGAAGTATCCCGCCGCGTGGCAGGTGCCCCTCGCATCCTGGATCTCGTCCTTCGTGAAATGGCTCGTGGAAAGCGCGAGCTTCGGTCTTTTCACTGTACGTGACCTAACCCGCGCCATCTCCTTCGTACTGAGCCTGCCGCTCTCCCTCGCGAAAGCCATCTTCGCAAGCGGCGTTGTCTCGGGCGAGGGCTCATTTGCGGTGCAACTGTTTCCGCCCATTCCGTGGTTCTCGATGGTGATCGCCAGCGCCGCGCTGTCCTACGCCATCGGCGGCCTGCGCCTTGCGATCGGCGTCGCGCTCGGGCTCCTTTATCTCGCGGTGTTCGGTCAGTGGACCAGCGCCATGATCACCTTCGCCTCGGTTTTGGTGGCGAGTATTCTCGGATCGTTCGGTGGCCTTCTCCTCGGCCTCGCCTGTGTGCGCTCGCGGTCTCTAGAAAGGATCGTCTCGCCCGTCCTCGACGTCGCGCAAACCATGCCGGTATTCGCCTATCTGCTGCCGATGCTGATTCTTTTCGGCTTTGGACCGGTTTCGGCGATGATCGCCACCGTCATCTATGCGGTGCCGCCCATGGTGCGCGTCACCATTGTCGCAATCCGCGCCGTGCCCGAGGAGATCGAGGCGCTCGGCCGCATGACAGGCTGCACGCGCCACCAGATCACCTGGAAGATGCTGGTGCCCACCGCCATGCCGGCACTCATGGTGGGCGTGAACCAGGTCATCATGCTCTCGCTCAACGTGGTGATCATCGCCTCCATGATCGGTGCCGGCGGTCTCGGATGGGACGTGCTTGCAGCCCTGCGCCGCCTCGACATCGGTGCCGGCCTCGAGGCGGGCCTCGCCATTACCGTGCTCGCCATTCTCATCGACCGCATTGCCCAGGCTCTCGCCTTCCGCACCGAGCACACGCGCCAGCGCCCCGAGACGATGCGTCGGCGCGTGCGCCTCGGAGTCGGTTTCGCACTCGCCGTCGCTGGCCTCCTGTGGCTCACGGCGGCAGCGGCGCCGCAGATCGCCACCTATCCCGAATCCTGGCGTCTATCCACGGCACCCTACTGGGGGCAGCTCGTCTCCTGGATCAACATCAACTACTTCGGCCCACTCGACGCGATGAAGAACGCCATCCTGCTCAACCTGATGGCGCCGGTGAAGCGCTTTATTCTCGCGATGCCGTGGCCGTGGGTGGTGGCGGTGATTTCCCTCGCCGGGTTCCGTATAGGCGGCGTGCGGCTCGCCGTGACGGTTGGGCTAATGAGCGCCTTCATGGTGTTGGTCGGGCTATGGCAAGCCACCATGATTACCGTCTATCTCTGCGGCGTGGCGGTGGTGATCTCAGTGCTCATCGGCGTGCCCATAGGCATCGCCTGTGCCGAGCGCCCGCTGCTGCGCACGATTGTCGAGGCGATCATCGACACGCTGCAGACCTTGCCGGCATTCGTCTATCTCATTCCCATCGTCATGCTGTTCCGGGTCGGCGACTTCACGGCCTTGATCGCCATCGTGCTCTATGCCATCGCGCCCGCCATCCGCTACACCACCCATGGCATCGCTCAGGTCCCGCCGCATCTCGTGGAGGCCGGCATCATGAGCGGATGCACGCGCCAACAGATCCTCACCCGCATCCGCCTGCCGCTGGCCGTGCCCGAGATGCTTCTGGGGCTCAACCAGACCATTCTTCTCGCCCTCTCCATGCTCGTCATCACCGCGCTCGTCGGCACTCGCGATCTCGGACAGGTTACCTATGCGGCGCTCTCCAAGGCGGACGTTGGCCTCGGCCTCGTGGCAGGCTTCTGTGTCGCGCTCATCGGCATGATCTCCGACCGCCTCATCTCCGCCGCCACAGAGAAGCTCAACACGCGCAAGGGCAACCAATGACCGCCTCGGGGGCAGAACGCATCCGGGCGCTCAAATTCTGGAGCGGCCCCGTCGATCCTGAACCGCTCGGCGGGGGTATCACCAACAGCAACTTCGTCGTTCAGGACGGATCCCGCAAATACGTGGTGCGCCTCGGCGAGGACATCCCGCTGCACAACGTCATGCGCTTCAACGAGCGCGCTGCCGCCCTGGCCGCGGAGGCTGCCGGCGTCTCGCCGGCCCTGCGCCACTTCGAGCCGGGGCTCATCGTCATCGATTTCATCGAGGGGCGCACCTACTCCGAGGCAGACGTCCGCGCCGATCTGCAGCGGGTCGTCGCGCTGGTGTACCGGTCACACCGGGAGGTCACGCGTCTTCTCAAAGGCCCGGCGCTTGGCTTCTGGACCTTTCACATTCTGCGTAGTTATCTTACGACGCTCGCCGAGCGCAGCCATCGCCTCGCCGCCGACCTCCCACGCCTCGCTAGAATAGCTGAGCGTCTCGAGGCAGCTCTTGGTCCGACCGAAATCGTATTCGGGCACAACGACCTCCTACCGGCCAATTTCATCGACGACGGCGAACAGCTCTGGCTGATCGACTGGGACTACGGCGGCTTCAACACGCCGCTGTTCGATCTCGGCAACCTTGCGTCCAACAACGGCTTCGACCGCGCCCAGAGCGACTTGATGCTGAGCCTCTATTACGGGCGAGAGCCAAATGACACGCTGCGCCGCAAGCTGCAGGCCATGTGCGTCGCCTCGCTGTTGCGTGAGAGCCTGTGGAGCATGCTCTCCGAGCTCGAATCAAAGATCGAATTCGACTACCGCGCCTACACGGCCGAAAACCTCGATCGGTTCGAGCGTGCGCTCGCGGACTTGGCGGCGTTTGAGCGCTGAGCTGCATGCGCAGGCGCATTCATTTTGTCATTTGTCGAGCCGACTGCTCGAGCGCCGCCCGGCGCAGGACCACCCCGAGGGCCTGGTCGGCGCCATCGGCAGTTCCGGCAGTCCTTGACCCATTTAGCGTGAGCCAGAAACGGGCTCCCACATGTAGCCCTGACCCTGGGCCTTGACGCGGCCAAGGCTGGGGAAGGGGAAGTGCGGGGCGAATATAACTTCCTGGCTTTGCGACAATCGCTTGAGCAGGGCGATGCGGCTTTCGGCGCCGAGTGTCTGATCGGAATCAAACCCTATCGCCCACTCCGGATGAGCCAGAGATACGATCGACGAATGCGCGGTATCGCCAATATCCAAAAGCTTGGTCTCTCCGGCGACGATCTCATAGCCCGTATGACCCGGCGTGTGACCGGTTACAGGCACGGCGGTCACATGGTCTGATATCCGGGCGCCGGGCTCGAAGGTCTCGACCTGAGCTGCGATCGCCGAAGCAACGGCGGCCCGGTCCTTGCTGGCCTGCATGAAGGCCCATTCCTTCGACGTCATGCGCACCTTGGCATTGGGAAACGCTGACTTGCCGTCCGCCGCCGCAAGACCGCCAACATGATCAAAGTGAGAATGGGTGAGCAACACGTCAGTAATCTGATCGGGGGCCACCCCAGCTAGTTTCAGACTGTCGATCATCCCGCCGTTGAGGCTGGGTCCCGCGCCCGTATCGATCAGTATCAGGCGCTTCCCATCCTTGACCAAAAGGCCACCGAACTGAACCGTGATCGAATCCGGCCGCACGCCCAAGGCCCTCAAGGATGCTCCCACCGCCTCGGGCCCCGCGCCAAGGCCAAACGTCTTGCCGTCATTGGGGATGGTGTAGTGGTTGTCGTGCACTGCCACCACCTCGATGCCACCCACCTTGTAGGCGACCGCGCCTACATTTGGCGTATCCGCCTCTCCAGCCAGAACCGGCGCGGCAAAACCGTTGGCCAAGACGCAGGCGGAAAAGATGATCGCGGATTTGAAAGCGCTCTTCATGCTGGACTCCCGAGCATTTGATCGATGATTAACTTGCGTCGTTGGTGGCCTGTCTCGTCGAAATTCTCTGGTGCCAACCAGGCTTGATACACCACTTTCAAGCGTGGCCATTCGTTGTCGATGATGGAGAACCAGGCCGTATCGCGATTTTCGCCCTTCACTACCATGTGCTGCCGGAACAGCCCTTCCAAACGAAAGCCGAAGCGGTCGGCCGCGCGCTTTGAGGGAAGGTTGCGATTGTCGCATTTCCATTCGAACCGCCGATACCCCTCGGAGAAGGCATAGTCTGCGAACAGGAACAGCGCCTCCGTGGCAACGCGGGTCCGTGCGATGGCTGGTCCCCACATGATCCCGCCGATCTCGATGACACCGTTGGCAGGATCAATCCGCATGAAGGCTTGCCGCCCTTCGGCGAGGCCCGTGGCTTTGTTGACGACCGCGAAGAACAGTGGATCTTCGCTCACCGACGACTTTTCCACCCAGCCTCTGAACTCCTCAAAACTGGAAGGCTCGCGCTCAAAGAGATAGCGGAAGCGCTCTTCACGTCCTGGCGCCATCGCGGCCGCAAAAAGTGCTTCGGCGTGCCGCGCCACGTCGAGCGGTTCCAACCTGCAATAGCGTCCCTCGAGTATCGACCTCGCCGGGCGAGCGACACCCTTCCAACCCCGCAAATTCCCTCTACCCACTTCTCTTCCTCTCTGGACGGCCAGCCTCTCTGGACGGCGAGCCTTCTAGACGGTCAAAGTCGTCGACCGCCCCAAACCTCCTGGGGCCCAGCGCCGATTGCGTTGTCTTCCCCCACTCTCGAGCTGGACCATGAAAACGATATCGTAAATGGGCGGCTTCGAGCCGCAGGACAAGAGCAGACATTTACGGTCTCGGCGAACCGCTAACGTTGATGCGGTGGGATATCTTTGACTGCGGAAGAAACCGCCGCCACTTCCTCGCGCGAATATCTCCATGGGACACGCTCCGTCGAAGCGGGCTGATGGACCAGCGAGAGGCCAGGGCGCACCGCGGTACTAGGCCTGATTGGCCGTCGTTCGAACCCACCGCCGCAGGTGGGGCAGACATTCGAAAGCACCTCCTCGACGCACTTTTCGCAGTACGTGCATTCATAGCTGCAGATGCGGGCGTCGGTGGCGTCGGGAGGCAAGTCCTTGTTACAGCATTCGCAGTTCGTTCTGAATTGTAGCATGGCAGGATCCTCTCTTGACTGCCCGCGATTGATAGCCAATACCTCGCTTGTCCGTAATGACATAGATCCGGCTTTTTCCGCCATGTCTCGAACCATCGCCATGCTTGTTTTTCCGGGGTTCCAGCTTCTCGACGCAGCCGGACCGCTGGCGGCCTTCGAGACTGCCAACGCCGCCATGCCATCGGCGTATCGCCTCAAGATCATTGCCTGCGAGAGCGGACCGGTGCGTAGCTCGTGCGGCGCCTCCATGGTCGCCGAGCCGCTGACAAGAGCATCCCTCGACACCCTGATCGTGAGCGGCGGCTGCGGAAAGGCGGCAGAGGCAGTCTCCGAAAGGACATTGGCCTACATCCGAAACACCGAAAGGCGCGCGAGACGAATCGCCAGCGTCTGCACGGGAGCCTTTATCCTCGCGGCCGCCGGTGTGCTGAACGGCAAGCGGGCGACTACGCATTGGGCGCATGCTGGCGAGTTCAAGCGGGCCTATCCGAAGGTTAGTGTCGAGCCGGATCAAATCTTCATTCGCGATGGGGATATTTGGACATCCGCTGGCATTACAGCAGGTATAGACTTGGCACTGGCCTTAATCGCAGACGACCTTGGAGAAGCGGTCGCGAAGCGAGTAGCCCAGGAGCTCGTCGTGTACTGGCGACGGCCCGCGGGCCAATCGCAGTTCTCCGCTCTGCTCGATATCGATCATCCAGGCCGATTTTCGAAGGTGCTCGGCTGGGCCCGTGAGCGATTGCACGAACCGCTGTCCGTAGACCGCCTCGCCGAACGCGTCGCCATGAGCCCTCGAAACTTCGCACGGGGCTTCTCCGCGGAGACAGGACTCACACCTGCCAAAGCGATCGAGAGATTGCGCCTGGAAGTAGCTCGAGAGCGAATCGAAAGCGGGAATGAACCGCTCGACGAAATCGCCTCCAGAACTGGCTTCCGGGACGCTGACAGGATGCGCAGAGCGTTCATCCGAGCCTTCGGTCAAACACCCCAAGTCCTACGGCGCATAGCTAAGGACAGTGGGGGCTAAGCGCACCACTAAGGAATAATGCCGTTTGCTAAAGCATCGGGAAGCGGCCAGATGCGCTGCCGGCCGACGTATTAAACGTCGTGACGGTCGCATCTGGCCCTAGTCCGATGGTTACTTCCCTGCCGAATTCGCGCCTGTCAAGGTCGCGCTTTTTAGTTGGGCAGCTTGGCGAGGAAGTCGCGCATCGCCGTGGCGATCTCGGGCCCATGCGATTCGAGCGCAAAGTGGCCGGCGTCATAGATGTTGACCGTCGCCTTCGGCACCAACGCCTTGAGCGCGTCGACACCTGCCGTCGTAAAGAACGGATCGCCCTTGCCCCACACCACGAGCGTCGGCGGCTGCTTCGTCTTCAGCCACGCCTGCCACGCAGGGTATTGGGCGAGGTTATCCTGATAGTTCCAGAGGTATTGCAGCTGGATTGCATCATTGCCGGGACGGTCGAGGCGTGCCTGATCGTGCGTCCACGCATCGGGGCTCAAGCGATCGGTTCTCGTCGTCCCTTGCGTGTACTGCCACTTCGTCGTCTCCGCCATGAGGAAGCCGCGCATCGGCGCCTCGGTCTCGGCGGAGCGCGATTTCCAGAACGGCCCGAACGGCTCCGTCACCTTCGGATACCAGCCTTCGGCAAACAGCGTCGCGTTCTGGACCACGATGCCGCGGACCCGATCGGGATGCTTGAGTGCCAGACGGAAGCCGACCGGGCCGCCGTAGTCCTGCATGTAGAGGACGTATTGCTTCGCACCGAGCTTTTCGGTGAGCTCGGAGATGAGGTTTGCCACGCTGTCGAAGGTGTAGTCGAACTCGCCGACCTTCGGCGCGCCGCTATAGCCGAACCCCGGATAGTCGGGCGCGATCACCCGGTACTTGTCGCTGAGCTGCGGAATGAGATCGCGGAACATGTGCGAGGAGGATGGGAAGCCGTGAAGAAGCAGCAGCACGGGCGCAGTCTTCGGCCCAGCTTCGCGATAGAAGATGTCGATGCCACGAATGTTTTCGACGTGGTGAGAAACCGCACCATCTGCCTCAGCCATGGCCGGCGCCGCCCATTGCGCGACTGCCACGCCAATGGCCATCGCAAAAGCCGACAGCTTGCTGCTTCCGCGTTGAGCTTTCTGAAGGGCCGCGCCCCGTGAACTTGTGAGTGCCGATGTACTTGCCATGTTGGAGCCTTGTGTAACCGTTGCTAACTAATAACACAAGTTACATACGCAGTGTAACTAGTCAATCGTTATTTAATAGGTGTCGACGTCAGGCCCATGCAGCAAGGGCCTCCGGCCCCATGCAACTAGGGCCTCCGGCCCCATCCAAGAAGAGCCAGAGACAGCGATTGGCGGTACTAAAAATGTCATTACGCCCCGCCGCTGTGCTCCGCGAGCCCAACGGCCCGGCGTCCCTGTCCTCCGGTAACCACAGTGATGAACGCGGTGAGGTTAGATCGCCGCGTAACTAGTCAAATGCCATTTTTGCAGTTATCATTCCATCATGACGAATCACTCTTCATCGCGCCCGCACCCGGATGCCCCTCAGGCGCAACGGCCGGCGGCGTTCCGTATCGGCGATCACGTGGCTCTCGATTTCCTCAACACTGTTGTTGCGCCGCGCGGTGAAGCGGTTGAATGGATCAGCAATGGAACCGACCTCCTCGACTGGCTGATCGGCGCCGGCGCCCTCGATGCAGCCGAATCGCGCCAGCTCACCTCGCTTTGGAGCACGGCTCGCATCGATCGTACCGCGGCCGAGGCTGTTGAACTCAGGGAATGGTTCCGCAGCGTGGTTGCCAGGATCGATCACGAGACAGGGGCGGTCGTCTCTCGCGACACCATCAAGCGCCTCAACGCACTGCTTCTGCGTGACGCCGCCTACAGCCATATCAGCGCCACCGATCCGGAGGGCCACCGCGAGATCGTGCTGCAGCGCCATTGGAGTGACCCGGGACAACTCCTCGTCCCCATTGCCGCGGCCATGGCCGATCTCATCTGCCATGGTGAATGGCAGCTCATCCGGCGCTGCGAGAACCCCGCCTGCACCATCTGGTTCTACGACCGCACCAAGGGCCATCGGCGCCGCTGGTGCAGCCAGACCATGTGCGGCAATCGGGCCAAGGTCGCCGCATTTCGCGAGCGGCAGCGCCAGGACAACTGAGCCTCGTTAGAGCCCTGCATTGTCGGCACCGGTGGCCCATGCTCCGGGGCCGCAACCATTGTTGCTTGCGCGCCTTCACGTGCTGGTGCGCAGCCGTCGGCGCGAGTGTGCCTTGACATCGCCTGACAGCGAATGGTAACCTAATAAATATTGTTTATTAGGTTACAGAATCGACCGTCGTCGAAGGCGCTCTACCAGTCGATCCTCAGCCGCAGGTCCATCACAACAGGAGATCTTATCCATGAAGGCACCCCTCGACGTCATACGGGCCTTTTATAGCGCGATCGCCGATGGCAATGCGCAACGCGTCCTTTCTCTGCTTGATGACGATCTCCATTGGACAGAGGCTGAAGGCTTTCCCTACTACTCGGGCACCTGGCGCTCGCCCAGCGACGTGCTTGAAAAGCTACTGGTGCCGCTCAGCCAGGATTGGCTCAACTTCGCGGCCAGCCCCGACGAGTTCATCACCGCCGACAATCGGGTCATCACCCTCGGTGTCTACAGCGGCGTCGCCAAATCGACCGGCAAGACGATGCGCGCGCCGTTTGCGCATGCCTGGCGTGTGCGAGGCGACAAGATCTCGCATTTCGACATGTACACCGACACGCTGCTCGTCGCCCGAGCGCTCGGGCCCGATTAGACGATAGAGAAGAACACCGTGCCGAGCGCGATCGGCGATGGCTAAGTAGCGAATTTATGTAATCCAGTGAGTGCAAACTGCACCCCCATAGACAGAACGATCAAACCCATAAAGCGCGTCGTTATATTTCGCGCAAATCCGTCTCTGCCTGCATGACCGGCCGCCCGTGCGCTGAGCACCATGATCAGCCAAGTCATGACAACTGCCACGACGACAGCCACCAAGGCGGTGACCGGAATACGCAAGCCCGTGTGAGCGGCAGATAACGTAATGACTCCCGTGATGGTCCCGGGGCTTGCGGCGAAAAGGATGAGCGGCGTCAACGACGCCCCGGAACTTGAGGATGCTTCCGGCGACGTTGCAGAGAGCCCCTGACCGCTGAGCATGGAAAATCCCATCCATGCCAGTACGCCTCCCCCTGCCACCATGAAGGCGTCAAGTGACACGCCGAAGAGGTGTAGCAACTGGGTTCCGACGAGGGCGGCCAGCGAGAGAATGACTGCGATCGCCAACGCCGCCTTTGCGGCATCCACCAACTGCTTGTCGCGAGGGCTATCGACCTCGATGCGCGCAAACATCGCGCCACAGATCACGGGATTTACCAGCGACAAGACCGTGACAATGGCCTGAAGGTGCTCTTTCATACCCGGCCATACCCCGCCGTCTCGAGAGTTGAGCAGAACACTAGCACAATGTCGGCTAGTCCGTTCACTCGCACGTTCCCGACGCGATGAGGTCGCTGACATGACGCGCAATCATGTTCCCGAGCGACTTATCATACCGGCCGGACAAAGTCTTGACTCACTGGTCTGCGGTTTCTGGCCGGTATTCTCTTTAGCTTGCGCGCAGCCGCCACACCAACCCTGCGCGCTGATACCAGCCGCACTGCGTCAGCACTTCGTGCGGTTGGTATCAGTTATCGGTTCTCCCAGTAGAAGTGAGGCAATGCTTTGCTCCATGGTACGAGTAGGCATCCCGGAAACTTCCCCTAATTTACGGAAACTGACCGCACGCCGGCACTTCCGCCCGTTGCCTTGCTCAAGACCCGGACACGATGCGACGATCGCGTAGCTAATCCGGTGAGGATTCGAAGGGCATGGTCCTACGCGCACACATTCGCTCAGCACTGGCTGTGCTATTCTGCGCCGCCGCCGGCGTGGCGCACGGCGCCACCGATGACACCGCCATCAAAGACGTTATTCCTCACCGAAAAGTCGGAAGTGAAGTCTGCTTTGAAGGTAGCTTTACGGACAAGACGCTCGATATGAAGGGATGGCCGTCTTACGCGGAGCAGGCGCATCCGAAGCTCGACGCCGAAGGGAAGCGGGCTGCCAGCTCCGAGACCCGCCCGCTGCCCGGCCAGAGCATTTCGCACGTAGCGCTGCATCTCACCTATACGAACGGAAGACGTGCGCGCAATGAGAGCTGGGACTTTGTCTTCACCGTGAAGGTGACATCGCCAAGTCTCGGCCACGAGCTCTTCGCGCGATCCGGCTGCACGTGGTCCGGCTGGGATCATGAGAAGCAAAAAGAGGTCACGCCTGAATTCATGCTTGCGTGCTGGATCGAATGCGACGGGGGCGGCATGCGCGCCATGCGCGTGCCCGGGACGGGAAGCCTTAATCTCTACTTCTCCAGGCTCTTCATGCAGTCCGGTTGCGAGGGGGGAGGCAGATATAGTATCGCCGACAGCGAGGCTTCAAAACAGGTCGCCTTCCGCCTCGAGCTCGCACCGCTGAAAGCATGCAAGTCTCTGAAAGACTGGGACCGGGAATGATGGGCAGGCGACGCACACGAGCCCAGCGTGCCGGCGTGATCGTTCTCGCCCACCACGGCGAAGCCGGGGACCCGAAGGGAACCAAGAGTAGGTGGGTCACAAACTCATAAACTGGATTCCCAACGCGCGCGAACAGTGATTCATACTCTCAACCGAGGGAGGTTGAGATGGCACAACTGCGCCGCTACGAACT
>JBAZXL010000039.1:0-40870 GCA_041659825.1 Hyphomicrobium sp. | reverse complement strand
TTTCCGCATCGAATTGCTTTTCCTGCAGCGGGTCTTGCTGCATGGGGTGAATGCCGGCCTGGGCCTGCCCCATGGCCATGACGTTCTCGAACTCCTGCATTTCGGCCTCTGCCGCCGTCTTGCGGGCCGTCTGCGCATCCTTCTCGGTCTTGGCCTGCTTCTCTGCCGCTTCGAGCTGGAATGCCGGGTCTTGCGTCGGGTCGGGCGGGGGAGGCGCATTGGGGTCATCGGGATCGATGAGCGCCTGCGGCGGCACCATGTTCTTGAGCCGCTTGGCGATCTCGTCGGCACCTGGCCAATCGGAGTTCTTGGCCACCAGATCGGCGATGAGCGGCGCGGCATCGGGGAACGCCTGCATAAACTGGAACATGGAGTCGGCTGTTTCGAGGCGCTTGGTGTCGGCCGAGCGGCCAATGCGCACGCGCACGTCGAAGCGTCCCACCGACAGGTCGTTGACCATCACCGGCATGCCGTCCTGGCCCATCACCACCTGATTGATGGGCACGAAGTCTTCCGCGTCGTCATCACCGAGGATGCGGATCACACGCTCGTTGTCGTAGACCTTGGGGATGAGGTCGATCAGCACACGGCCGCAATGCTCTAACGAACGCTGCAGGTTGTCGCCGTAGTGATAGGTTGCCGTGTCGCCCTGGATCTGGCGCTGGTTGATGGCAACGCCTGAGGTCTCGTTCGACTTGCCGCCCAGCGAAGCATCGTAAATGCCCGTGGTGCGCTTCATGTCTTCGGCTGCGGCGAGGGCCTCGTTGACGTAGGCGACGGGGACATCTGCTTGCCGCTCGCGCTCGGGCTTGACCGAGGCGGCCGCCGGGTCAGGTTTGTAAATCAGGACCGATCGCGCCTTACTGTTGGCGGTGTACCATTCCTGCTCGCGGCCCTCGATCTGCTTCGCGGTCGCAACGTATGGAACCTTTGGAGCCAGCGCGATCGATTCCGCTGCACCCGTGCGATTGTAATTATACAGCTGCTGCGGATCGCGCGCAAAGCGGATCACGCCATAGCGATAGACGCCCTTTTCAACCGGGATTTCCGACCCGATAACGGGGACCTGCGGTAGGAACTTGCCCGGCCACTGGTACGGGCCTTCCAGCACCTCTTGCCCCGACACCACGAACATCTCGACGCGGTAGGATTCGCACTCGCGCTCCTTGACGATGCCCATGGCCGTCTTGACCACCTTGGACATGCCGGTGCAGTCGATGGTCTCGCCGGTCTGCAACATGCCGAGGGTCTTTTTCTCGGGCACCTTACGCCAGTAGTGCGCCACGCGCACCATGTCGTTGTCGGACCAGAACAGGGTCGATTCCGCACCATCGGACGGCTTGTCGATGCCAGCAGTCGAAGCCTTGGGGTACTTGGCCTTGAACGTCGCCTGCGGGATCATCTCGCAAATCAGGCGCCACATGGAATCGGAGCGGTCTGGCATCGCCGCTGCGGGGTCGTCATAGACGGCCAGCGGCGAGCGGATACCCTCGATCCTGATTTCCTGATCGAACACCGTGTCGTCGACGTAGGCGGTGACGATCTGGAACCATCCGATGCCGCAGGCCGATTGATGCTCGCAGGTCTGCGCATAGACGGCCTTGGCGGATGACTGATACTGGATCTGCTTCAAGATGCCGTCGTAGATCTGTGCGACCTTGGGATCGGACTTGCTGTCCACCGGCGCCGTCTTGATAGACAGGTCAGCTTCGCGGATGGGGTTGGTGACCTGGCGAAGGAACTGCGGCAGCGCGTTGATGGTGAGGATCGGCCGGCCTTCGGCTTCTCTCTCCTTGCGCACGTGCTCGGGCCACTGGTCGCCGGCCAAGAACTTGAGGTCGGTTGCCGCTTCCTGGCGGTTGTCCTTGTCGGCCGCCCATGCAGCTTCCAGGCGTTCGCGGGCTTCCTTGACGACGGCAGCGGATTCGGCCTTGGAGATCTTGCCCTGCGGGACATCCAGGGCGGCTTGAGCTAGCTCACCGGCCACGGCGGATGGCCTCCTTGAGCACGAGGCAGGCCGCCTCAACGTCTGCTGGCGTGAGGTTGTGGTCGGGCTTAAAATCTACGGCGACTTGACTTAGCCCATACCCGACCACCACGCTAACGGCTTCAGCGTTCGCTTCGATGCGGAAATTCAGCTCGCCAGCCATCCACCGGGCCTCCCCATGGGGGGTTGATAGGCAACGACCTTGGCGACACGCGAAGGATCTTCATAAGCCACAGCCATCAGGCCAAACCCGTCCGCGCCATGCGATGACCAGTCGTGATCTGGACCAAGCCCCACCTCACGGTCATCTTCTGAGCGCTTCTCGTGGTACCAGCCGAGCGCGTCACGGCCGGCTTCAGTCGTTGTTTCATCGAACCACACGCTCGGGAACACACGCCGGCCGGCCTCGATGCGCATGCGTGCGGCGCCCTTGCCCTGGTTGGGAATAACGACGACCTCGTAACCGGCATCCCGGAACGCGCTCTCGAACGACACGTCATAGACGCGATCGTTGGTTGCGCCATCATGAGGCAGGTAGATATCGGCACGCTCGGGCCGGTAGCCCTTCGAGTGCAGGTATTGGATATGCGTCGCCAATGGCTGTCCCACCGCCTCGTAGTAGTCTCTGGTTCTGATCTGCGTGCCGACGAACTGCGACGGCCACATGGTAAAAGCGTCGGCCTTGGCTCCCGTGCCGCCGAGATCGCAATAGACCCGCACCCTCAGCAGCGGATCGAAGCTCACCGGGCCAATGCGCCCTTCCTCGCGAGCAAGCTTCAGTCCGGCTGCGTAGTAGGCACCCTCCACAACGGTGACGAAATCGCCCTCCCACACGTGGTCGTATTGCTCGGGGCGCTTGGCTCCATCCTCCAGGCGCGTCTTGTTCAGGATGGCCGGAAACCACGGGTTGTCGCGCCAGTTGAGCGAGACGATCTTTGCCCCTTCTGGGGGATCGAGACGGAAGCGCTTGTGCGTGGCGCTTTTCTTGCGCTCTGGGTTCCACGTCACCCAGATTTCGGCGCCTTCCTCACGTACAGTGGGAATTGCTTTGGCCCATGCCGTTTCAGATACGGGCTCGGCTTCGTCCACCCACAGCAGCCGGATGCGCGCCTTGGACTTGATCGAGTCCAGGTTGTGGCGCAAACCGATGAAGGCAAACTCGATGCGCTTATCCTTGGTCCTGATGTAGCGCTCGCCGACGTCGTAGGCAGCAGCCAGCCAGGGTTCGGAAGCGATGGCGGCTTTGACCTCGGCCATCGAGCTTTCATCGAGTGAGTTCATGAACTCACGACCACAGACGATAACGCCGGGCTGGTTGGCCCTGGCGAACATCAGGCCCTTCACCGCAGCCATCTTGGCGAAGGAACGTGTCTTGGCCGATCCACGCCCACCGAAGGCGCCCCGGTACATGGCCTCCCCCGTGAATACCGGGATGAGACGTGGCGGCAGCTCAATGCGTTGGGTGGTCATCGCTCGCTATGGCAGGGGCGATCAGCTCGATGCGGCTGACTTCGACTGTTGCCTCGACGTCTGCCTTGACGTCGACAGATGCGAGCCTTGGATGCACATAACCGGCGGCGGCCGTGGCAGCGGCAAGGCGGTCCTTGTCCGACTTACCCGGATCGCGCATGAAGCTGAGCAGGAAGGCGAGCGGTGTCTCTCCGGTGCCTACTGCTTGCTGTGTTGCCTCGTTGGCGAGCTTGCGGTGCTTGGCCACTGCACCCTTGGGACGCCCTGCCCCCTGTCTGTGTCCGCCTCTAGCCGTCATGTTTGATTTCTTTGATTTCCATTTCGATTAATCAAACGCCCGTACTGATGGGCGTAGCTCATGGCATCCGCGTCAGTTCACGTCGTGAAGGTGGATCATCAAGGAAGGGGCTCGCCGTCCCTTGTGGGGTTGCGAAGGTCAGTCCCTGGGCATCGGAGATGAAGTTATCGATGTTCCTGAATAGGTTATCGAAGATATGCGGGCCTGCGTAGTCGTCATTGCAAAGGTCGTCGTCTTCCGTCGCATCCAGGCTGCCCCATATCTGAAGGTCCATCACCGCTGAGATGGCGTCATCATCCTCCTGGACTGAGTAGGAGGCCGTAATGTCGACGTCTGTCTCAGCGCTGACGGTGTCGTCAGCCTCGGTGATGGCGGCATCGAGAGAGATACCGTTCTCAATCTCAGAGGTGAGTGTATCGCCGTCCTCGGTGATCGCGGCAGCGGCTGCAATATCGAGGACGGCGATACTGGAAATCGCATCATCGTCTTCGGTGAGGCTTGCCGCGGCCTCGATGGCGACACTGGCAGCGCTCGTTAGCGTGTCTGCCGCTTCGGTGATGCTCGCCGCTGCGTCGAGGGTGATCTCGGCGGTGGCAGAGAGAGTATCGCCTGCCTCGGTGATCGAGGCAGCGAGATCAATGGTGATCTCGGCGGTTGCGCTTAGGGTATCGGCCGCTTCGGTTACGGTCAGGGCGGCGTCGTTGCTGGCGGCCACCTGGCCAAGAACGCCGCCTATTGGCCAACCAATGGGGCCGCCGATCATGGCGCTGACACTGTATCTTTGGAGCCCACGCTAATAACCAAACCGAAGAAACAGAACCGGCCCAAGCGCCTCTCCTATAAGGCGCTCGAAGTGAGCGGTTGGATGCGTCAGAAATCCATCAAGATACCCGGATTTATCGGCTCCATCCGGGAAGGCGTTGGCCGTATCGAAGAACGCACACCCAGTAGACTCGGCCACGCTATACATAATCCCGCAAATGTCTTTCATGCGCTGAACCGTGCGGCTATTTGGAGCGTAGATAGCTACATTTGGCCCGAGCAACAGGATAGACATTTCATCGATAGTCTTTCCCGCTGGGCTTGCTCCAGCGTTGCGCATGCGGCCAATACCCGCTGTCAACCCGCTTATGATCGTCGCATCCTCTGTCGCACAATCGTTCATGCCAAGACGCAGGATGGCAAGTTTAGGCGCCGCCGTCAGCACCTCATCGATACGAGTCGACTGCCAAGTGGAGATGTTTTCTCCACTGTACCCATAATTGGCGGTAGTGATATTGGGAACGCCGTCGCTTGCGGCGAGCGTAGGAAGATAGTTTGACAACATCGCCGACGACGGACTGATTGTTCCACCCGCCGTAAGGCTGTCACCTGACAGGACGATTTTTGTGTTTGTTGACGGTTCGCTGGTGTGACGAAGCCGCATGGCATTCCACCATGCAGTCATTCCACCCAGCCCTGACCAGAAGTTGGCGGTTTGCGACACTGCTCAGGTGTAGGCGACTACAGGCGGCGTAAATGTGGTTGTCCAGCGCGCTATACCTACAGAGAACCGGAATTCGTCAATCCAACCGTCCCACGTATCGCTGACGAACGCACCGAGGCGCCCGACAGAATAATTGCTAGAACTGTCATTGATGCTGCCGGAAATTGCCGTGTCGCCGCCCTCTTGCACGCCATCGACAAAGAGTTTGATATTTCCGCTGTAGCGCACAAGCGCCACGTGGTGCCAGCCCGTGTTAGTGGAATTGGTGAATTGCGTTGTGCCGGTGACGCGGTAGTTTGTGGCGCCAATCCAGCAATCTGCTTGCATGACGTTGGTGCTGGCCCGCAATACTTCTATTGTTCTGCTTGACGTGGTGGCGCTAGCGTCACACTGACCACAAATGCGCAGGTTTGTTCCACCTGCGGCGTTGCACTTGAACCAAAAATCAACGGTCCATTCCCCAGACCCTACCGTGAAATCGGAACTGTCGGACGCTGTGACGTAATCACCCGTCCCATCGAGCAGCAGGCTGGCGCCGCCGAACTTCGAGTCAGCGGTATCTATCTGGGCATTGCCGCCTGCTGACCATGTATGAGCAGAACCGCCAAAATTAGAATCGGGGAAAGTCGTCGATGCGTCTGCGCCGTTCAAGTGCAGCAGAATCTTCGTGTAAGTATCGTTTCCGTCCTGCGACACCGGCCAAATTCCCAGCCCATGGGACTCTTGTGCCTGCCGCAACGACCAAACACCAGATGCCGCCAGCAACGTTGGCACGAGCGGCGTAGAGCGGATGATTCCCCCAGGAGGGCGCGACATTAGGAGATTTCCTCGTATGAGGCGACCACCTCTAGGTCGTTTGCCACTGCTGCAGTTGCGCCGATACTCTGGTCTTCCTCCAGGTATACCGGGTTCTCCTTACCGATAACGATCAGCGAGGCTTTTGCCGGCACCGTCACCAAATAGGCTATCCGGTACGCCGTGCCGCCTAGATCATCCTGGCTATAGACGCCGACGGTAATGTCAGCAGCATTAACGCCATCGATGTTTGCCACCACGAGAGAGTTGACCTTGAAGACTTTGCCGCTCGATGCCGGGTTATTAACGACAGCTGTGGCCGATGTGCTGGTCAGTGCTACCTTGGAGTTTTTTCCGGTGATGGTGGCAACATTGACGACATTGGGTGCTGTCAACTGACGTTTCCTTTATCCGAACACTATCGCCAGGGCGGCTGCCTTGCCGACCGTAGCTTGTGATGCCGCCGGAATGTCGTTGGTGACGTCCTTGGTGCCGGCAGAGAAGCTAACCGCGGCGTTGGAATTCGTCGATGCTATGACGGCATCACGAACGAGCGTCGTCGAATCCGACATATGCCCGGTGCCAATCTCCCATTCAGCAGCACCCTGATTGGAGATGAAGTACCAGAAGACGCTGGAGCCACCGGTAGAGAACGCCGATGCAAACGACTGCTTGCCGTTCACCGATGAGAGCGTGAAATCACCCGTACCGGTGGTCGTCGATGTCTGGTGAACGAGATCGGCGATGGAGGCCATCAGTTACCCGACGTGAGAGAGAAGCTCGTCACCGTAATCTGCTGTCCCGAGGCGAAGCTGACGTTCTGCACCGTCATGTCGCCGCCGCCGCCCGTTACCGTCACAGTGCCCTGAATATGCTGTGTGGTTCCATCCGAGGCATAGATGCGGAAATGCTCAGCTGTGCCCGTGGCGTCGGCTGAGGCGTCCTGCCAAGTGCCGGATTTGGCCTTGACGCCACCAGAGGCCGCCGCCATCCAATCAGATGGAAGCGAGAGCGTTGCCAACACCGTCCCGGAATCTGCGTCAGTGATGTTGGTCGGCGCGGCACCGGACCTAATCTTCAACACCGCTGCGGTGCCGATGGCGGTTTCGAGCGCATCGAGCCTGGCGTCCTTCACGGTGTCTGAATATTTCAGCGCCATCTATGCCCCCTACTTCGCCAGCTTGCCGGCAGCGCAGGCCACAGCGACCATGGCCCAATCCTGAATCGTGCCGCCGACAATTGGCAGCGACACGCCGAAGGCTTTCAGGACGGCAATGGTTGCAGCTGCGAGAGCAGCCACGGTGAAAATCTCATACAGTGCCGCTTTGACCTGTGGCATTCATCTTTCCCTCATGTTGGAAGGGTTATTCCCATCAACCGACGACACTTTTGGCCGGGTTCGCGGCGGTAGAGGCTGTCCACGTAACAGGCTCGGCACCACCGACGACACCAGCGGCCGGGCTACACCATCCTCCAAGATCGTATTTAGCCACCGTCTTCCCTGCATCGTTCATCACGTAGAACATGCCGAAGCCGCCGAGCCCAACGGTGTCGCCCTTAGGCGTGTCGATAAAAATGCACGGTGCGATGTCGTCAGATGCAGCGCTCGCGTCTAGCGCATCATAGGGCCGGCCGTCGGCGCGGCGCCGGGGCTGGTATGACACTCGCGTGGCTGCATAAATGGTTTCGTGGCCAGTGACTTCGATGTGCTTCACGGTAAGCATCTGCGTTCTCCTGGGTTCTGTGTGCTGCTTCTGGTCGTGAATACTCCCCATCACGTGCGATGCAGAAATGGCGCGCTTCTCTGGAGGGAGATGCGGTTTGGCTGTGCCGTGAGCGCTGGCTGTAACCGCGGCGCCGTGTGGGAATGGGGGAATGCGGTGGTGAGCCGTCGGGGTGATGACCCGACGGCCCTTAGCGTTCGGGTGAGCATGCGCCAGAAGGACTGGACGCAGCACACTGCGAACACCGCAAGAATTCTAGGCGCAATTCGACTATGCGGACAGCGAGCTATGCACTACTTCGCCGTTTCCGCTGGGTGGCTAGAGCGTCCGCTATTGCGCGCTACTGATCAGCCGTGTCCGTTGCAAATCAAGCACTATCGCGCGTGCGCGCGTGACGCAATGGGGTGGTGAATTGATGCGTTGATTTAGTGGTTACTGTGACGTGGAAGACTCACGTTGCCGTCGCGCACGCTCGACCATTTTTACCGCAACTTGATACGGAACTCCGTGCCTTGTGGCCACTTCCTTTAGTGTCACGCTTCTCTTTCCGCATTTTCTGCGAAACGGCCCATAAACTGCTGGCTCCAGATCGCCACGATACCTTTTCCCACTCCAGTTATCCCATACGTAAACCGTACCCGCCGCCCAATCTGCCAGTAGCTTTTCTCCTAGCTCCACACGTGCCTTCGCCACATCGAGATTGAACCCACAACAAGGACAAACGCCCATCCCTTGTTTCATCAGGCCGCCTCCAGAAAGCTCAACGGCACCTGCACCTTCTGCTCTGTGCCAAGGAACTGGACGAAGAACTCCGCCATCTTGCCTGATACGCCGATAATCGGCAGCACGTGGCCTTCAAACGGTCCGCCGGTGATCTCCACCGTTTCCCCAACGTCGAAGGACTTGTGCGGGTTGGGGGTCGAGCGGCGAGGGAGCGCCTTGCCCGACAGGTGCTTGATGCTGTCAATGATCTTCGCTGGAACCTCGTAGGGTTTTCCCTCTAGTCCGACAACGCCCTTGACGACGTACAGCTTGGCGAGCTCGTGCATGGGCAGCACGCCGTTGAAGGCGGCGAACACGTAGCCAGGGAAGATGGGGTATTTCTTCGGCTCGGCCTGCTTATCCAGTGCGCGCCTGCGGTGGCGGGACTGGCGGGGAAACTTCACCTCCACCGGAACGAAGGACAGCGCCCCGCGCTTGTCGATGATGTCTACAGCGGCAAATTCCTTCTGGGGCTCCACCCTGAGGATGTACCAGCGCAGGGCCTCGCCGCGCATCCTGAGGTCAACGGTGCCCTTGTCTGCTGCTGCCATGGCGCGAGCGGCGTCAAAGCCGTGTAGCTGACGCAGTGCCTTGCGCTTGATGCGGGGCGGTGGCGGCAGGATTTCAGCGAGGCTCATGGTCCGTATCCTATCGTTGGCGGGCCTTCGTGCTTCCAGTCCCAGATGTACCAAGCGTGGTTGAAGCTCGGGCTGGCCTTCGGCTTTCCGTTCGCCTCCACGAACCACGCAATGCGTTTCATCAGGACCAGCTTCTTCGCGAACGCCGGACAATCGCGGAATAGGTGAGCGCGGGATTTGGCGTGGTCAAAGTCGGTGCGCATGAGCATCGCGACGACACCGCCGACTGGCTCCATGAGGCGCAGCGCGCGCTCGATGAACTCGGCGCCAGTTTCATAAGGCGGGTTCGTTATGATCGCATC
Organism: Hyphomicrobium sp.; assembly: GCA_041659825.1. Classification (GTDB taxonomy): domain Bacteria; phylum Pseudomonadota; class Alphaproteobacteria; order Rhizobiales; family Hyphomicrobiaceae; genus Hyphomicrobium_C. Next base: position 31,408 of record JBAZXL010000039.1, on the reverse strand, counting down.
GACGTCATCGAGCGGCGGATAGCGGAAGAAGTCAGTCCCGGTTGCCAGGTCAGACCCGTAGGCCATAAAATTGCGGCTAAGCACACGGAGCATCTGGCCACTGCCGGCGGCCGGCTCCCACACTCGGCGCACCAGGCGAAGGTTGGGAATAAGCGCCTCCGTCACCCACTCGGGCGTCTCGTATAGATCTCGCTCTTGCCGCTGGTATCCGCTATCACGCTGGCTCATGCAGTCGCTTCCCCTTCTTAACCTTCACCTTCTTGCTTTTCCGCTCTGCTATTTTCTGCGAGACGGACTTACGCTTGGGGCCGGACTTCCACTGTTTGGCGGGGATGAAATGCTGCGCCATGCTTCTGCTCCCGATATTTCATGAGGGCGTCTACGACTTCGGCTTCAGAGCACCCATGACCTTTGGCAATGTCGAAGGTGTCGATGCCTTTGGTGAACAGGGCGTGGGCGATGGAGGGGTTCATTCTGCGGCCTCGCCCGTCATGCGCTTGCTGGTTTCGGTGAGGCCTCGGCGGAAGGTGCTCTCGTCTACCGGCGTGCTCGCTCGTAGTGCCGCGACGGCGGCCACTGTCAGTTCGCGAACACGAGCTTTGCTTTCTTCGCTCGCAACGGGCCACTGGTCGGCCTGCTTATCGAGTTCAGACTGCGTCAGCGTAGGCTTCGGCATCATCTGACTGACGTGCTCGGCGGCCTTGCGGCATTCGCCCGGTGTCGGCCAAGACTTGAACACCTGGTCGTCGATGACCTTGTTGGCCGCGCGGCGCAGCACTTCGGCCGGAAAGTGACCCAGCGAGCGCTCGTACTCGCCGATGAAGTCAGGCACGCTGTCCGTCTTCGGGTCGCCATACAGCGTGATGAACCGGGCGATGACGAGATCGGTAACGAGACTCATTGCACAAGCTCCTTTGGCTTCAGCGAGTTGATGTAGGCTCTGGCGGCGGATGGCTTAGGCTGCGCTGCAGTCGCGCCGTGCGGCTCAAATTTCTTGCGCTCAGCGATCTTGCACCACGTCTGCAGGGGCTGCGCGATGATGCGCCCCTCGGCCATGTCGGTTTTCAATTTCGCCCACGCATTGCGGGTGACGGCGTCGCCGTAGGCGGCCAAAGTGCCGCGAAGCCAGTTGCGCGCGCACTTGTCGTCGCCGTTGTGCATCCAGCCGACCACATCAGCGATCATCAAATCAGCTGATCCGTTCAAGCCAGCCAGCCCATCGTGCTCGGCGTATGGCTCAACGCTGGCTGGTTTAACTTCCTTATCTGACTCTGACTCTCTAACCTCTGAAGTCTGAAACGCGCCCGCGTGGTGCTCGTTTCGTGGCACGCTCGGCGGTGTAGTTTCGTTGTTTTCGTTTCCGTTTTTTGATTTCTCGCGCTTTTGATCTTCTCTTGATTGAGCGATGATCCGGTTTTGATCGGCCGTTGATCGGCGTTTCATCCGCTCTTCATCGGCTCTTGAATTGCTCCAACCGTCCTGCAGGAAGGTGAGCTTTCCGGCTTTGAGAAGGGCAATCCGAGCGCTGCGCCAGGCACGAACAGAAACGTGCAGCGCGTGCGCCATCCATTTGTCGTCGGCCGGCAGCGGGGCGTCGCGCTCGTAGATGAGGCAAAGGCAATCCATGTAGATGCCGCGGTGCTCTGCCGAAAGCATCCGCGTTCCTTCGCGCCAATCTGTTGGAAAGCACTTGAACCACGGTGCACGAGTCTTGAAATTGCCCTGATCGCTGAGTATGTTCCCCATCATCGAACTCCGATTTGTTTGGTAGCGCGTAAGTTGGTTCGAAGACCAAATTCCCCCGGTCGAAATCGACGGCCCGCTCTTTCCCCGAGCGGGCCGTTTTCATTTTCACGCCGCCTTCAATTTCCGCGCGCCATCAGCAAGAATGCCCATGGCTGCATAGGCGGCCTTTGCACGTGGATCGTCTTCCTTGAGCACGAGAACTTCTTTCTCGTGGGTGTGGGTGGACGGGCTTGCGGAAGGCGCTGAGGCCTGTCGCGCCATCAGGGCTTGCACATCACGCAGGATGGCCGAAGCCTCGTCAGTGGCTTTCTCCGTGGCGGCAGCGATTCGCTTGCCGGCGCCGGGCACGAACTCAGCCGGGCCGAATGCCATCAGCATGAACACTGCCGGCAGAAAGGTGGTCGCCAGCGCCATGGCGAAGCCGACGCCGATTTGCGTGCCTTCCTTCTGCGCATCGGTCGGATCGAGCGACCACGCCGCCGCCTTGGCAAAGATGTTGGTCTGCGCCACGACCTCGGAAGACTTGAACTCGGCGGCAGTCGCCTCCGTCTCCTTGCTGTTCACGAGGCCCTGGAACAGCGCAATCTGCCTGGAGAGGTCTTCGGCCTTCTCGGCGATGGCGATCTTGTCCTGGATGGCTGCCTTGTCCTGGGTCAGCTTGAGGCACTTGGGGCCGCAGCCGCCGCGGGCCGTCTCCTGCGTGATGGCAAGGTCCATCGGCACGATCTGCGCACGCAAGCCGTCGGCAGACACCGTCGCTGCCCAGGCGTTCTGCGCTTGGAGCTCAGCGAGCGAAGCCTTGTAGTCGGAGAGCTGCTTGGCGTTGCGGGCGACCGAGTCCTGCTTGGTCTTGTAGTTGGCGTTGACGTAGCCGGCGCCTTCCGTCTCGATGGTGCGCACGCCGTTGGTGTAGCCGGTATGGGTGCCGAACTCGACCATGCACAGCAGGGCGGCGACCGGCGCGAGGCAAGCCGCGAAACCCTTGCTGCCGCCTTTCCACTGATGCCCGATGTAGGGGAAGATCAGCGCGGTGCAGATGGTGATCAGGCCGAGGCCGAAGGCATGCAGGAGACTCATGCTCCAGCCGAACTTGAACGACATGAGGCAGGCGACGGCGAGCGTCACCGCGGCGCAGTAGAGCGAGATCTTTCGGATCATCGCCAGGTCATGCAGAGGATTGGTATTCATCGGGATATCTCCGAGGTTTGAGGGGAACGCTCGGACGCAACAGTTGACTTTGCATCGACCAGTAGGGGCAGGCCGAAGTTCAGAATGGATATGAACGGGATGGGCTTGCGCTCACTGCCAAGCAGGATGCGGCGAAGCTCTGTGTCGGCGTTGAACAGGGATGCTTCGGGGGAGAAGGCATCAAGCATGGGATGCCTCTCGCTCGGCCTTTTTCCGGAAGTAGTAGGCGCGTTCTGTCGCCTTTTTCCGCTCCTGGTTTTCCTTCCGCCAGCGTGTGGACCTTGCGTTGCACTTGGCTCTAAACTTAGCGTCGGTGTGGTATTTATTGAAAGATCGGAAGGCACTTGACGACCGACCGTGCTCAGCCATGAACTTCTCGTCGTATGCTCGATCTGCTGCGGACAGTCCGCCACCCTTCTGCCGCTGCTGCACAGCGCGGACATAGGCGCCGCTGCACCCGACCCGCTTGCCTATCTCAGGCGAACTCAGGCCAGGGTGCTTCGCCGTCAATTCCCTGATCTTCTCCGCCTTCGTCATTGCCGCCGTGCTCCGGGTAAAAAGGCCCGGGCGTTTCCACGCGGGGACGCTTCAGCGCCCGGGCTCCAGTTGATGAGGGACACGCACAAGATGGGCTTGACGCGGTACGCAACTGAAACGGGGGCTTCAGGCGGCGCGGACTTCGGCCGACGGGAGGAACGGAAACATGGGGACCACCGATTTTCAGGTGATCGCATAAATTGACTTTATGTGCATGCGCGGCTAACGTCAATCCTGTTAACCGGGTGAAAGGCGTTTACGTGCACAGCACAATTTATGCCGCCAGACTGACGGCATGGCCAAACGACCTATATCCCCGGGTTCCAGAACCCAGAAATCACTCTCCAGCTTCTTGAGAGAGATCAGGATGACGTTTGGTCAAAAACTGAAGGAATCGCGCGAGTTGGCGGGGTACGAGCACGCCGCAGACTTCGCGAAGGTTCTCGGCATCGAGGAGAACCGCTACCGACACTATGAGCGCGGCAGCGCCGAACCTGGGTTCGAGATGCTGTGCAAAATGTGCCAGATGCTCGAAGTCGAACCCAATGACCTCCTCCCCCACGGGAAGAGGCGTAAAAAGCGTAGCCGGGAGGATCTGCCGTCCCCTCCCACGCGCGCTGTAGGGTGATTCCATTCCGCAGGAATGAGTAAGGTTAAACCCGGTATGCTGTAGACATACCGTTGAACCTTGTTCCCCGGCACCCTGACCTTTTTAACGGCGCCCAATATAGTTGCTACCGTAATTCCCGTAGCCTGATGACGGGGCCTGATAGTCCGGGTTCCGCGTCCCGGACTGGCCGGTGTACGGGTTCTGGTTCCCCTGCGTCGAATAGTTGTTGTAGGTCGAGCTATCCGGGGCAGACCGGTAGTGGGGCTGCACATAGGTGCCGTCGTTGCGGAAGTAGCCGTTGACGTAGGTGTCCCCGGCCGAGGCCGAAACGGTCATGCCGGCGATTGCCGCCAGCGCAAAAATCGAACGCATCACATCCCCCATCGAAACGCATACGTATTAATAGGCCATCGTAACCCGTTGCATACGCAAGAACAATGGCAATCGTGGCATTGATGTGCACAGTCGAATAAATTTCCTTTATCTTTTCCCTTGACGTCAGCCATCTGCATAAATTACGTTTATCCCTGTCACCGCCTGAAGGGTGACGCCTGACCTAAGGGGAAAACAATGCACGCCATGACCATCAAGCCCCCGCTGCGCTCCGTCCGCTCCTTCCTCTGGAACGTCCGCACCCTGGGGTTCGCCAGCTGGTTGCGCTGCACGGCGCAGAACGCCTGGGCTGCCATCACCCGCCGCAAACGAGATCCCTAAGCGCCATTCCGGCTGCACGTGGGGTTCCTCCCTTCCCCATCCATAGCGTGCAGCCACACCAGCCGCTTTGCGCCGGGTGCCCTTCGTTGCGGGGTTGAGAGCACCAAGGAAGCGAAGCGGAGAGGGCGAGCGGCGCGGAACTCAACTCAGCAGACCCGGTTTCGCGCCGCTCATTCAACCCATCAGAATTCAGAAAGGTTCCGTGTGATGGACGAACAACCACGTAACGACCGTTTCGGCCTCGGCGTGTTTCTCACCCGCATCGGCGGTGAGATCGCTGCTGCCGGGGGACGCTGCTACCATGCAGACATCTATCCAAGTGTGCGCGAAGAATTGCGTGACACGCTGGAGCAGGCCATCTCGCGCCTCAATGCCTACGAACTGCAGTTAGCATCCGAACCAGCGCTCGCCGATGAGCATCAGCAAGAGCTAGCCGCACGTGTAGCCGATTTCATGGCCTTCCGTGATGCACGGGGAGGACTGTGATGCAGTTCACCTTCCAACAGCCGATTTACGAAAGCGGCAGCGACGGCGCACTGCGCATCATCGCCGAGGCCGAAAAGATGGCCGAGCTTTCTGGATACCCGGGAAGCTTCCACGTCGACGCCATCTATGGCTTCGAGGTCGCGCCTGGATCACCGCGCTTTGAATACTCCCGTCACTCGCCGGAGTTTCTGCTCGCCGAGCTTTACATCCGCACCAACCCACAAGAACGCGAGCGCATCGCTGACGAATGGCCAGAGGATGAACTGCCAGTGCGGCGGTATGCGGGCAATGAACATTCAACGCATTGGGGGCGGCCGTGAAGCGCCTTGTCGTCAAGCAGGACGGTGAACAGGAAGTCACCGTTGAAGTTCTGGCCTCCAGCATCGTGGCTATCTCTGAGGGCATCAAGAAGCTGCGTGCTGGCCGCCTCAACGACAAGGCGCTGATGCTGCTGATCCAGAACGCTTGTCCGGCAACGGGGACGCCACCATCGCGACCGGCGCAAAAGGAAATACGAGCTGTGCTCGACGGCATGGCCGCGCTCGAAGCGACGTACCTGAAGAAGGCTCCGAGCAAATGATCATCGGCGCTCTCATAACAGGCCTCACCCTCTACATCGCTGTTCTCGTTCTCGTGGCGGTGTGTGGGAAGGCGCTTCGAGGCTGGATGGGATGATGTGGATCACGCTCGGCGCGGCGGCACTGGCGCTTTTCATCTGGGATCGACAGTCAGCACACAACCACGACGACACGCACGGGGACGATCAGGACCAATGACCAAGCTCGCACCCTACCTGATCTTCTTCGGCTTGTTCCTGATCCTTCTGGCTGTCGCCTCCTGCGATGCAGAAGAGAGAGAATTTCAACCGCGTAAAGCCGGCTTCGTGATGCTGGCGGGAGTTTAGCAGATGGCACTACCCCAGCCCTTCGAGCGCACAAGGAAGCCAGTCATGCAGCCGCAGACATATGGTCGTGAAGTTGTGTCGGCGCAGAAGGCGTCACCAGCCGACGTGCTCGAGCGCATCATCATTCACGGCGACCTGTCGAAGCTCGATCAAGAGCAGCGCGTCGACTACTACCGGCTGATGTGCTCGAGCTTAGGGCTCAATCCCAACACCCGCCCATTTGCCTATCTGCAATTGCAGGGCAAGACGGTCCTCTACGCGCTTCGCGATTGTACCGACCAATTGCGCAAGATCCACGGCATCTCTGTCGTCGAGACGCGGCAGGAGGAAATCGAAGGCGTCTACATCGTCGTCGCCAAGGTGCGCGATCGCGACGGACGCGAGGATGAGGCACGTGGCGCTGTCAGCATCGCCAACCTCAAAGGCGAGGCGCTGGCCAACGCCATCATGAAGACGGAGACGAAGGCCAAGCGCCGCGCCACGCTTTCCATCGCAGGACTAGGGGTTCTCGATGAGACAGAGATCGAGGACGTAAAGGCCGAGCCTAAGCGGAAGTCGTCTGCGGCTGCCAAGCGCGACGGCACTAACGAAGTGCTCGGGGAAATCCGCCGGCACATCCAGGGTTCAAGCGATCTGGAATTCCTCTCAACGCTCGCCGACAGCTACGCGCAAGAGCTTGCCGACATGCCGGTGCGCTGGTCGCTGATTGCCAGCCAGGAATTTGAGGACAAGTGGCGCGATCTCGGCGGTGATCCGACTGAGTGCCCAGTTGTTGCGCCTCAAGAGCCGGGCTGAAGCAGCGGAGTGACCCACATGCCCATAGAGAAATCGAAAATATTACACGCCCGCGAAGTGCTTGCTTACCTATATGCAGAGGCCGTGGAGTGGAAAGAGGACGTGGACGGCGACTGCGAAGATGGCGTGATGCGCTCGTTTGTCACCCACCACATCTGCATCAAGGATGGCCTGCTTGACGAGCTTCTAGACATGGCTGGTATCGCGAGGGCTCGCTACGACGAGACGCCCCTAGAGGCACTAAAGCGCGCCAGCGAAGATGACACGCCAGCAGAAGCGTACATCTACGACCAGACCGTTCCTCCGATGCACGAATAGGAGCAGGTCTGATGCCCATAGAGAGAGACGCGGGGGTAGAATCCATGGGTGAGGATGTGATGTTTACGGCTTGCGCCACGGGCGCTTCGCCTGCGCTGCGCGCGCTAGATGACGCCAGCCCCATTTGCGGCGGTTGCCTAAAGCCGATTGAGAAGGACGCCCAGGGAAGGCTCTCCTACAGCGCCATGATGCGACTTGATGGCGGACCAGCTGACCGGGTCCACACGAGCAGCGATTGCAAACGGCTATACGAAATCAACGAGCGGCAGCGGCGCATTGAGCACGAGGAAGCCAAGATATCAGATCTGCGCGGCGCGCAAGAGGGAGAATACGTCACGCCATCGCAGTCCAAGGCCCTCCACGCCGCGGCAAACGAGATAGCGGGTTACGTCCCTGCTACCTCCACCGAGAGCACAGAGGAGGTGGGGAAGTGAGCCCGAGCACAAAATACGTGCTGGTCGGCAGCCTAGTCGGCATGTGGGGCGGCATCATCGCCTACGAAATCAGGCATGGCGGAATTGTCGCTGCGTTCATCCGCGGGCTCCTTGGAAGGTAACCCCATGACCACAGATATAGACGGACTGGTGAAGCGGCTGCGTAAGCGTGCCGAGGCTTGCCGACTGACGGCCAACTACATGATGGCCGATGAGTTCAACGGATATGCCGACGCGCTCTCAGACGCCGACCGTCGCGTAGCAGAAGAACGGGAGGCGTGTGCGAAGATTTGTGACGAGTGGGTGACCATAGCCACGCGCTGGCGCTCGAACATCGGTGATTACAATAGCCACGAAGCGACGTCCGCTTGCACTCAGCGGGATACGTCGCAGGCCATCGCATCCGCCATCCGTTCCCGTAGTAACGACGCCCAACCAGACGCGAGTGGCGCCCTGCAACTCGGGGCCGCTCGACAGGAGCCGGGCGTAGTAGTGGCGCATCAGCATGGCGCTGCGAATGACCCGGCTCCGCTCTCCCACCCATCACCGGCACCTGACGGATGGCAGCTCATGCCTCGCACGGCCACCGACAGTATGTGCGGCTACGCTAAGCATCGGCACCCGGAAATCTCACGGGAACAGGCGCGTGGAATTTGGTTCACGATGGCCGAAGAGGCTATTGCCTCCCCTCCAGCACCATCCCAGCCATCACCTGTGGTGACGGAGGAGGGCAATGATGGTGTTGACGCCAGCTCGGTAAAGACCTCGCAGGCTATCGCCTCTGGCGATGAAGGGGGTGTGTGATGAAGGTAAGCCTCGATGGTCTGATCGAGAACGCCGGCTCCTGCCTGAAGTGTAGCCGCGACAGCTATGGGCCGATGTACGCCTACGTCCTCGAAGAACTACGGGACCACATAAATGGCGTGGTCCGTGGCGAGATCACGCTCCAAGAATTTGCAGAGCATTACTGCATCACCAACGCATCGGCGACTGCCGATAGCCCGAGCACTGGCGAGGGCGTCACATCATGACTCAAACAACCCGCCTCACAGTCGTAGAGCAGGATTCACACCGCAGCATCCTCGACAGGTTCACAAGGAAGAAACCAGCTTCCCCACCTGACTTTGTTCTGATCGAGCAGTTGAAGATCAGAGCCGCAGACACCTGCGTAGAGCACATCAGGGCAACATTCCAAGCCCTCGATGATCAGTTAGACGTGTGGGAATTAATGGGCAAGGTGTTCAAGAACGCAGAGATCCAGGCGCGAGCGTTCAGGCATGCGGAGGATGAGGGATGAGCACCCATTGCCCCGAGTGCGGCTGCGTCATCTCTGACAAGGGCGGAAAGCTGCGCTCTATCGATCAGCATCGCCGCTTCTTCGGGCTGATCCGTGCCGTCTATCATCATTGGCCGGAAACGCACGAGCAGCAGTTCGGTGACGAAACCGAGTGCCGCAAATGGTTGACCATGAAGGCAGGCCATCGCGAGATCGGCGCGCGCATTCCCCTTGTCGGCGTCAACCGTGAGAGGGCGATGCTTCTGGCAGAGGCTGCAATCCGCGCCGCCGGAAGCTACGCGGTTCCCATCCTGCACGGCGATACGCTGGTGGTGTTCAAGCCGAAGTCCATCGCCTTCGGAAAGCTATCGCACGAAGCATTCTGCGCACTCAACAACGCCGTCGATGAGGTGATCAAAGCCGAGACGGGGTTAGACCCAGATCAGGTGCTCAAAGAGCATGAGGCCGCAGCATGAGCAAACTCAAGCCATGCCCATTCTGCGGGGAAAAGGAAGAGTTGTATCCGTTCTACAAGGATTTCGGACGCTCAGGCCCATTCTGGATCGAGTGTCTTGGCTGCGGGATAGAACTTCACCCCCATCCCAATGGACCCGACGTCGTGACGGCTTGGAATCGCCGCGACGGCGTGAAGTTCCACGACGATAAAGAGGTGGCGGCATGACCGACCGCCCCCAGGAAATCCGCAAGGCCCGCGTGCTCGCGAACTTCCGTCCCCCCCGCGAAGCAAAGAAGCCGCTCTCTTCTGGCCAACGCCGCGAAGGCAACGATAAGAAGCACCTAGCCTTCATCCGGACTCTGCCGTGCTGCGTATGCATGGCGCATGGCCCTTCCGATCCGCATCACCTGAAGGGCGGGCCGGCGGCAGGACGTGGGGAGCGCGTAGCGTTCCGCCGCTCGACCGACCAATGGTCCGTCCCAATTTGCCGGGTTCACCACGAGCTCGTGCAGCCGGTGCGCGGGCAGTCTGAAAAGGCGCTGTTCCTGGAACTAGGCATACCCGACGTCTACGGCTTGGCCTCGGCACTCTACAAGGCTCCGAAGAAAGATCCAGAAGCAGGTCGGAAGATCATTCTGGCCCATCAGCGGATGGTGACCTTCTATGAGTGACCTTAAGCCCCTGCTCGTCCCGCTCAACGATGCCTGCGTGATGCTCGGCCTCTGCCGGCAGACGCTCTACCGCATGGAAAGGGATAAGGAGATCCGCTTCACGCGAATCCGCGGGCGCACGCTCGTACCCATGTCGGAGCTGCAGCGCCTGGCTGAGCCCGAGCCCGTGTCTCCCCCCGCAACGGTGGGGGACCTCGTGGTGGTCCTGAAAACCAAGCCGATCAAGAAAGTGCAGCTTTTTCCGGTAGTTAGCAGATAAAACTGGCGCCCCGTAGGGGCGTATAACCCTCATAGCCCATTGTCGCCGCGATGATAGAATCCTCTGGCATTTCCCGCCTTCTCGACGCTCAACTGCATCTGCATGCGACTCTCAGTGCATGCCAATGGAGCGTCGGTGGGGGACCTCGTGGTGGTCCTCATTCGGTGGGGGACCTCATGGGGAAGGGGATCAACCGGCTCACAGCGCGCACGGTAGCGAGCGCGAGCCGGAACGGGAAGTATTCTGACGGAGGGGGACTGTTTCTCAGGGTTCGCGACGGGGGCGCCGAACGCCTGTGGTTCTTCCGCTACAAGCGGGGGGCTCGCGATGCCGCCAGGGAGCGCACCTTGAGCCTGGGGCCGGCGCGTGACGTCACCCTGGCTGGGGCACGGGTCCTGGCAGCCCGCTGCCGGGAGGCGCTGGCGAACGGCGAAGACCCCAAGCGCGCGCTGGAGGGACAGACCCTCAGCCGCATGACCTTCGGGGAGGTCGCTGACGCCTACATGGACTCCATCGAGAAGGGTTTCAAAAGCGACACCACCCGCGCCAACTGGCGGCGCTCGTTGGGGGACGGTTACTGCGCCAAGCTGCGCCGGCGCCTCATCGGCGAGGTGGGAACAGACGACGTGATGGAAGTTCTGTCCCGCGTCTGGCAAACTAAGCCCGTAACGGCAAAGAAGATCCGCGCCCGTATCGAAACCGTGCTGGACGCGGCCAAGGTTAGAGGGTTGCGGGACGGAGAGAACCCAGCCCGCTGGCGTGGACATCTCAAGCACCTGCTCGGAAAGCAGCAGGCCAAGAAAGGTCACCACCGCGCGTTACCATATAAGCAGACGCCGTTTTTCATGGTTGATCTTCGCAAGCTGGATAGCGTCTCGGCATCGGCCTTGGAATGGACAATCCTCACGGTCGCGCGCACCGGGGAGACGATAGGCGCGCAAAGGTCGGAAGTCGACCGCGAACGCCGGGTCTGGATCGTCCCGCCCGAGCGGATGAAGGAAGATCGAGAGCACCGCGTACCGCTCACCGGCCGGTGCATAGAGATCTTCGACAGCATGGATGCTTACCCGAGTCCTTGGCTGTTCCCAGGGCGGAACCCTAATAAGAAGCTTTCCAACATGGCGATGGCAGAGTGCCTGCGTGGATTGAACGTCGATGCCACGGTACATGGCTTCCGGTCTACATTCCGCGATTGGGTTGGGGACTGCACGGCGTTTCCCCGTGAGATCGCCGAGGCTGCGCTATCGCATTTGGTGGGCGATGAGGCCGAACAGGCGTACCGGAGAAGCGATGCGCTTGAGCGCCGCCGCAAGCTTATGCTGTCGTGGGAGAAGTTCTGCGTCAGCAGGTTGAACGGGTGAAAGCGTCCGGCTTTCGTTGACAGTTAAAATGGATCGCGGGGCGGACGAGTTACGGCCTGCATCGCAGCAAGACCCTCCACGCCGTAAAGCTCTGCCGGTCTGCGCACCGGCTCGGCCGTAGCCCCGCGAATTTCGTCCAGGTCGTCGCATGTGATGCTGTCGCGCTTCACCGCGTACTCACCGGCGCCATGGCATGCGCTGCAAAAACTGTCCGACCAGACCGGCCCACTCGGGTCATGGCCAACGACGCGATCAAAATGGCCGTCGCCGCCACAGACCTCGCATGTCACCATTACTTTGTCGCTCGGTGTGGCGTAGCGCCCGACGCCGGACTGCACCGGGTTCACGTCTCGCATTTCATCCAGCACTTGGGCGTACATGCTATCTTTGCTCATGGCTCGGGCCCTTTTTGGACAGTTCAAGCTGGCTTGTGTTTGCGGTCGCGAAGCCAGAGCTTGGCTTCCTCTAACTTGGTCACCGCGAGAGAGTAGTTGCGGTGCCTGCCAAGTTCCTCAATTTGCATGGCGACGCGATTGATGCTGATGCACAGATCGTCAAGCGCATCGTCTTGCTCGGCGGTTAGCCCGTTGTCGAATGCCGCTGGCTTGCCTTCGATCATTGCTTGGTCACCTTCGGTTTGAATAGGGGTGGGGCAGAGCGCGACGGGTAAACGTCCCCGCCGTCGTAGGTGTCGAAAAACCCGTCTGACCACTCGCCGACGTAGGCGCAATCAAATGTCCCCGTCGAGCCGACCTGACACACCGTCACCATCGTCCCGTCCTTCGGCATATAGATGCCGTCGCGCCAGCCAAGCTCTTTCAGTCGGCTGTAGGCGTGGAACATCACGCGCAGCGCATCGTCCTCAGTCGGCATGACCTCGGCGCGGCTATCCGCTTCCAGCTTGGCTATCGCGAGTACGTCCATGGCTCGGGCCTTTGCGTGGGTGTTTCAGTTGAAGCCGAGAATGTAGCGCTCGACCATGTCGCGGTTACCCTGCTGCGCCTGAAGCGCCGCGTGAATGCCGAGTGCAGAAAGCGCCGGTCCTAGTTTTGTCTCAGGGTGTTTTTCCATGTCCGACATCATGGACGTGACGCCCTCTAGCAGCTCGCCCCGTTTGACGTACTCCATCGCGCGGTCCTTGCACCATTGAAGGTATTTGTCTCGTGGTTCCATCGGAGTGGCCTTTTATTCGGTTTCCTCAAAACCCCACTCGATGGTCTGAAACATCGCATCGCGGGCCGCGTCTTCAACTTCCTGTTCCGAGGCGTCGTCCTCGATTTCAAACTCGAATGTCCGCTTGCAGCCGACAAGGCCGACAGAGACATACCCGGTGTATCTCTTCATCCCTTCGGCTGGCGGCTGCTTCTGTCGTGCCTTCATGGCTCGGGCCTTTTTCTCAGTAATGGAAGCTCGCGCGAACGCGCAGCTCTGCTTCAATGTCTTTGATACGATCCTGCATCCATGGCGCCTGGGGCTCGAAGCCGCGCAGCACCTTCAGTTCCTTGCGAAGCTGGTTCGGCGTCATCAGGCTAACGATGCAGTTCATAACGCCTTTGAGTGTGCTCGTTGCCATGGTTCGGGCCTATTGTTCGAGTGAGTGACCGTCTCTCCGGTCTGTCACGCACCGCCACCCGGCGTTCGGTTTTCCAGCGCTTGGAAAGTCTAGGCGGCTTTCGCCGCCCCTTGCTCGATCCAGTTGGCAACAATGCCCCGAATGTCAGCCCAATTGAAGAAGTCGCCCTTCGAAAAATACGGGCCGTCCACCGTCCAGCGTGCCCCAATTCCCTTGCCAAGATAGACCTTCGCTACCTTCCAGACATTGCCTTCGGCCTCGTAGCGACCAGCGAAGCCGTCCTTGTCACCCTTAAGCTCGATCATCGTCCGTCTCCGTTGTTCGATGATTGAAGTTAGCCCATGTCGTTATTAATTGCAATAGCTGAAAACAGTTGTTTGCAAAATATTTGCGTGTTAGGTTATGCAAATCGGATGCTTCGTGGATATGTGTTGCACTCGCGCCGCTCTGCGGCATCCGCCCAAGAGAAGGCTTTGCGAGAGGCCGGTGTGGAAGCGATCTACATTGAGGGCAAGATGGGTAACCTGTCGTCGTGCATCCGCTCACTGCGGGACGGCGACGGCTTGGCTGTGCACAAGTTGTCCGACCTAGCCAACGACCGCGCGTCGCTGCGCAAGACGATCAAGGCGGTTCACGATAAGGGCGCGCACGTCTACGAAGTCGGCACCAAGCGGCGCAGCGACAACCCCGGCGAGCTAGCCGAAATGATCTTCGAAGCGACTGACAAGCTTGCACAAGTGCGCAAGGGCCATAGCTCGAAGAAGGCCCGCGAGTTTGGCGCCCGCGGCGGTCGCCCCGGCTTCGAATGGACCGATCCGCAGCGTGCGATGATCGAGCGCCATTGGTACGATATGCGGCACAAGACGAACGCCGATGCGATAGCCGCGATCAACGAGGAATTGAAGCCCGCTAAGCGCAAGGTGAACGCGCATTACGTGTGGCGGATGATGCAGAAAAAGTACGGGGACGAGAAAGCCGGCAGCGGCCGACAGACCGGCCCGCGGCGTAAGATCGTTACCAAACGCAAGCGCAAAGCATAGGAGAGGCAGATGGCCACTGGCAGTCTCGCATCAATCGAGCCCGACAAGCGCGGGTTCTGGCACGTCAACTTCTGGGAAGAGCACCCGCACGAGGAAGGCGTGTCACCTGACGGCTTCGCTACGACTGAGGTCGGCGCTCCGTTGGATGCCGCCATTACCCTCGCGCAAGGCTTCAAGCCGACCCGCATCGCCGTGTGGCAACCGTGTGAGTATTGCAGCGGCACGGGCGAGGATGCTGAGGGCGAGAGTTGCGACGAGTGCGACACCGGCATGATGTGTCGCGACTTGGCCGATTTGCAGAATACAGACTGATCCAATGGAGCCGCCTTTGAGCAACGAAAACGCGGAGCCTGAGGCCCAAGCCTTGGCCGAGAGCATCATCCGGTGGTTTGGGTTCTCTGACCGCAAGCGCGTGCTCTGGGGCGACGACTACAATCAAGCCGCACGCGACCTCTACGAGCGTGCATGCAAGCTGGCGGGGCGCCTGCCTTTGCCAAAAGACCAGCCGAGATAAAGGAGGCCCGGATGGGCGCACTAACACCAGACGAGGCGCGGAATATCATGCAGTTGGCCAACGCGCCACAGCTCACGGTCTCTGGGCTGATAGAAGCCCTAGAAGAGATCGAGCGGGAGCACGGTGGTGACCTTCCCGTTTTCATGCACGACGATGCAGAGGTCCGCGAGGTCTGGGCCTACGATGCAGAGGGAAACACGCGAGGCCCGCGCGTCGAAGTTATGATCCACGGCGTGAGATAAATAGGAGAATTTCATGGGCTACGACATTCGTCCCGTCTCTTGGGACGGGCAGCAGCGCCCGAAGATCAGCGCGAAGCTCGCGCCGTGCAAATGCGGCAACGCGCCCCAGGCGCACGTTGATACCGCGGGCATGTGGGGCGCCGAGTGCCACCACTGTTGCACCGTGTTTCTCGGTCACGACATGCTAGGCGCCGAGACGTGGCAAGAGCTTGTGCGCGAGTGGAACGATTGGCGTAAATCCGCCTGAACCAATGGAGGCACCCATGGGGCTTGTCGAAATCATCGCCATCGTCGTGGGGTGGGAAGCAGGCAAGGTGATTGCACGCTTCTTGACTTCCTCCGTAATCGCATGGGCCAAGAACTAAAGGAGCCGACCGTGTTCGACCATGCATGGTGTTGGATCACTCGCTGCACGACGTGGCCGACGCCGTATTGGTTCTGCTCCAAGTGCGGCGAACGATGTGAGCGCACGCCGGATCGTCCCGGCTGCGCACACGAGAAATAGGAGAGTGCCGTGGCGAAGCCCGCCAAGAAACTGCCGAAGCCGGAAGACGCAACGCTCTCACAGATCGAGAACGAGGTTGCGGCGGCAGCGACGTGGGCGAAACGCATGGGCTTCCACAATATCGCCGAGCGTCTGGAGTGGGCGAGCACAGCCATACTTGAGCGCAATTTTGATAAGCCCCTTAGCGAATAAATGGAGCCTCACCCGATCATAAACACGATAGCCGACCCGACCACCACGCATCCACTTGCCAGTCCCCACGTTAAAACACCGAAGGGAACATGAGCTTGGCGAGCATTAATCCTAGACCTCCGAGGGCCGCTATGAGAGCGGAGATCACCCGTAGACCTATCGAGCGCATGAGCGCTTCCGCTTCTTCGTCCCTGCGTTCCATGTCCGACGTCAAGGAAGCGATAATGTCGTGGAGCCGGTCTTTCTCTCTCTGGTCGAAGACTCTGGCCTGCTCTAATAAACGCACTCTGGTCTCGATGGAATTCACCCCGGCTGGATATACGGGGTGGTGCTGGCGGTCCCAGTCGTGTCGCATAGGTCATGGCCTTGCCTATGAGTTATGATGATGTTGACGCCTCGCGCTATCGAGCGCTTCGGCTATCGGCTTTGCCGATGAAAGGAAGGGGAGAATGTGCATCATATGCAACATGCCCGACGATCAGATCGAGGTCGCAGATGAATTTCTTACGGCATTCTCCGCCGCTTCACAGCAGATGAAGAGGGCGTCGGCCGCGATGCTTCTGTGCAGCAAGAAGGCGACTACGGCCGATGCACAGAAGCAGTACGACCGTATCCACAAGGAGATGGTGATGCTCACTAGGCTTTGGAATAAGCTAGAACAGAAGCGAGAAAGGCACTGAGCGCGCAGCGCAGCCTTCAGTCTCGATAGAGTGAGGAAGGAAGATGGAACAGACAGACCAACTTTCACCGGAGCGCATGCGTGCATGGGAGCAGCGCCTCGGGCCTGATAAGGTGTCTAAGGCTATGGATATCATGCGGTCGCACGGGTGGACGTCGAACGACAACCCGCCGATATGGGCATGGGCAGAAGTTTACCGCATGGTGGAGGGCACGCAGCCTGAGGTGTGGGGCAGCAAGTCACCATCAGAGCAAGAAGGCATCTTGGGCTTCAAGCTGTTCTAGGGCGACTACTTCAGCGGCGGCAGCCCCTTATCCTTTTCCGGTTTTACGATAGGCTTCAACCCATCTGTCCATATGGCTTTATCGAGTTCTGATACTGCTGAATCTATTTCCTTCTCCATGCCGAGAGAGCGGGAGCAGCCGGCAAGCGCAAGCGCCGCCACAAGGGCGGTGAGGATCTTCTTCATGGGGATGTCTCCTAAGGTTTGCAGATCGTGTCGTAGACACGGTTGTGAGCGACCACCTGTCGCTTCGTGTCCGACGTGTCCTGAACGCTGCCGCGGATGGGCTTGAACGACTTGCAGGAGGTGTCAGTCACGGAAGTAAGTGTCCCGCAGCCGGTCGTCAGGCAGCTTATCGACAGAGCGGCGAGCAGCGTCAGCCTTGGCAGCATTTTTCTCTCCGGCGCGTTCGATCTTGGCGCGCTCCTTCGCAGCGCCCTTCGATTGGTAATGAGACGCGAACGCAACCCACAGTGCGAGTGCCCCACCACCGATGACGAGCACACGCCCGATCGTCGACGACAGGAAAGCGATGATGGAGATCATTGCGGCCTCCATTTTTCCGGCAGGAGCTTGGTCCCGAAGGTGAGAAACAGGACGGTGATGACGATGCTGCCGACGACGAACGGCTGGTCATAAGCAAAGGTGCCGAACATCACGGCGGATTCACCCATGCCCTTCCACACCCCGGCGTTGTTCATGGCGTCGGATAACTGCGGCGGTGGCGGTGGGATGGCTGACGTAGCCGCCGCAACGCCGGAAACCGCCCCTAGAGCCGCTCCAGCGCCACCGACAGGAACAGCCCCCAGCGGCTCCCTGGAGGGCTCCACAGCCTGGGGCATGAACGGTTCTTCGGGCTTCGCCGCTGGCTTGAGAAACAGGGCTGATTCCCGAGCGCGCCTCGAAACCAGTCCCCTTTCGACGTGGCCCTTGGCCTTGTTGTAGAGGTTGAACGCGCGAGCGGCGCCGACGCGATCTCCCTTGTTGAGTTTCTTTATCACCGATGAGTTTGCGAGGCCCTTGTTCGGCGAGCCTATGCCGGTGCCGATGTTGTAGGACAGGGAGACGAGCGCATCGAACTCGTGTTGATTGATGTCGACAGTGACAAGGCGCGTCACGGCGGCTTCGTGTTTCAGCAGTTCTTTGCGGAAAGCCTGCTCGGCCTGCTCGCGCGTCCACACCATGCCCATCGTGACGCCTTCGGTACATCCAAAGCCGATGGTTGGAATATCCAGTCCGCCCTTTAACTTCGTCTGGTAGGCAGTACAGCTCCCATCTGGAAGGGCGCGGTGGTATCCTTCGTATGACGTGATCAGTCGCAGGCCTTCCTCGGAGATCTTCATCAGTTCCCCCCCGCCTCTTGGTCGAAATGCTCGGCAACCTGTCTCAGGATGGATTCAATCGTTTCCATCCGTGCTTCCATGGCGGAAATTCTCTCGTTCTCCGAACGGGAGATGCCCTGGAAGGTCTTGGCTGCCTCGTTGATGACGTTTTCAACACGGGCGTTGTGCTCGGCGAGGCGGGTCTGCATGTCGGGGGCAATGGGAGAAGATGCCGGCTCGGATGATTGCAGGAAGCGCGGCAGGTCGATCACCTCGGCCTCTACCGGCTCTGCTCCAAATTCCCCCTGTGCTACGGCCTGCTCCATTGCCTTGCGTGACAGGGTGCGCTCCTTCGCATCCTCCCAGGCCGGCACGTAGGGCTCGAGCAGCGTGAATTCGTCGATGCCGTACCCGCCGCCGACGTGGAGAGACACAGCCCCCTTGCACCGTCCCTGCTTTTCTGGATGCCAGTGCAGGGAGACGATGTTGGCGTCGGTTGGGGGGAAGTCTGTGCAGGCATAGCCCTCCCCGTTGATGGAAATGGTTTTGTCCGTCACGTTGACGCTCATGGTTTCGATGTTCATCAGGGAACTCCCGCGTAGACGAGGACGAGCGGCACGATGATGGTGGGCTGCACGTTGTTGTGCGCGTCGCCCGAACCGATGTTGGAGAAGGTGATGCCTGTGGTGGCGGAGCTGGTCGCCCCGGTGGTTCCAGGATTGCCCTGCCACACATCCGTGATCACGCCGTTGTCGGTTCCGGCATCATTCGTCTTGGAGTTTGGCACCACTATCGGGTGGGTATGCCCGCCATCCGTCTTCTTTGAATCTGGATCGACGACGGGCAGCTGTGCTTCGGTGAGCGTTACGCTCTCGCCGCCGCCGGTATCGAACGGGATGTCGCCGTTGACGCCGCCGGACAGCCCGGTGAGAAGGTTGGCCGAGACCACGCCACCCATGTTGTCGGCGGCTACACGCGCCCTGCCATTCACTGTGGGCATTTTCAACTGCTTGTTGGCGAGGAAGTCGGCGCCCGCCGATGATCCCTTGGTGGTCGGTGTGCCTCCGCTGTCGTAGATCACAAGCTTGTTGCCCGTGTCCGCGTCCCACATGCCGGTGTACAGGGCTAGCGTGTCGGCACTGTCGGAAGCCCGCGCCGTAGCGTTGGAGTTGGCCGACCCTATGGTGCCGCCGTTGAGTATCAGCCAACGGTTGGACGGCGCAGTCAGGAACAGATGCTCCTTGACGTCACCGATATCCCACACGCTGAGACTGGCTTGTACGGAGGTGAACGGCAGCGCCCCTTTCTGGTTGTCGAAGTCCCAGACGGTCGTGTCGTCGGAACGCCTCAGGCGTACCCGGTAGTCTGCCGTCCCGCGCCACACCATGACCTTGGCATTGCCGTCCGAGGTCGGGAACCCTCCGGAATCGCAGATCACCGGATTGGGCAGCACGTTGAGCAGCCCACCGTCGGAATAGGACGGACCTCCGGTATCTCCACCCGCTAGGAAGAACTCGATCTTAGCCCCTGAGAGAACGGCACCCGTCACGTCGAGCGCGCGCCATCCCGGAGGGAAGACGACGATTGCATCTGCCATCGCTTAGCCTTGTGATGTGTGTTGTAGGGAGAACACGCACATGGCATAGTCGCGGGCATTGCCGCACGAGAGCCGATACTGGTGGGGATTGCAGATGAAGATCAGAACGCACGGACTGTGGAACGCCGTTGCAGCCGCTCTATTCTTCGCGGCGTTCTTCACCTTTGGCGTTCTCGGTCATCTCCAGAGATCGATCGATGGGACGTATCGTCCAGACTGGAATTTACCGACGTTCGCAGGCGTATTCGCAGTGATATTCGCGATCTTCGTTTGGCCGGCGGTGAAGAACCTGTATCAGGTCTGGCGGGCTAGTTTGTCCCTTCGTTATACTTCTTCGCGCGTTCAACAGCCTCTTGCTCTCGACGCCGCAACTCGATCCCGCGATCACGCGCTGCACGCACCTCGTCGGTATATTTCTGGAACCTCGCTTTAGGCCCACGTCCCTGGACTTCCCAATGCGGGCGGCGTGATAAGACGACTTCCGGCTGGCTGTTAAAGGCATCGCGTGCCTCATCCATGCGCCGGGCGCCGATCTGAACTTGTTCAAGGGCGTTCTTGCGCGCGCCACTCTCGGTGTAGCTGCGCAGTTCACGCCCTGCAATACCGCGCATTGTCTTATCGAATGGGCGCATCATGACATCGCGCACCGCGCCTGATCCAGCACCGTACCCGGTAGCGAAATCGACTGCTCCCCCCGCAGCCCCCCAAGGATCACTCGTCACGTCATCGTATATCCGATTGCCATAGTTGCTCAGCGCATTGCCAACACCGCCAAAATTGTCACGCAGTAATTTTTGCAACCCGTAGTGCTCAGGCTCGGGAGGCGGTTGCGCAAACCCACCTGGAGGCGGCGGCGCCGGCGGCGGCAGTTCATTTCGCGTGGCCGGGTCCATGGGCGCGCTTCGTGCATTGAGGGCGTTGGCCTGCTGTTGTGGCGCTTGCGCCCGCAGCATCTCAAATCCCGGTGCCAGCGGCTGTGCGCCCTGGGGGATCATCTTCTGCGGGATCTGCACCTGTCCCCCTGCCAGTGCATTCCTCGGCACCTGAACATCAGGCACGCCATCTCCATCGATGTCGATGAGGGCAGCATCGAGTTCTGCAAAGGCTTGGTCGAAAGCGTTTCTCTCAGCCATCTAGCGTGCTACCTCTGAGGGCATGGGGTTCTTGTTGCGCAAACTCGGCTTCGGGTTGTTCGTCGTCGTGGTCATGGTCGTGCCGCAGACGACGACGATGCTGCTATTGCTGTCCTGGTGGGTTTGGCGCGGTTTGACCGCTGACCAGAGACTGAAGGATGGGGACGAGATCGGGGTCTGATACGGCCATGCGACCTAGCTCGTTGAGCGCCGCTGTAACCCGCCCACCGCCTTGCGGACGCCGCGCCGCTTCCTTGGCCCTGAGGTAGCGGGTCACCCAGCGGACATACGACGGGCGCGAGAAGAGAAACGAGGCGCCGGCAAGAGCGCCCGCAGTACCGAGCCCCGATACCATTGCCCCCGCGCCCTGCGTGACCAGTGCTCCAGCCGCACCGATAGAACCTATGCCAGTCGCATTCGACAACGTGCGAGACGAGTTGCCGAGCGCCTCGACATTGGCGTTACGGGAAACCACCCGCAGTAGATCGTCCAGAGCCGCTCGGTGCTCGCCATCGAACAGCAGCGCCTTGGACCGGTCGCTCATATTCTGCCACTTGGTGAGGAACGAGTTGACGGAAAAGCCGATGCGCTGCGTTTCGCCTCTGGCTGACCCTACCGGGCGACCCATTTCCGAGATGATGGACGCTGCGACCTCGCCCATTTCATCCGAACGCAAGGTGCGCCGCAGCGTGGCCAGCAACTGTTCGTTGCCGCGCCCGCCCGCAAGGGCCGCCTGGGTAATGTTGCGTGCCAGTGCCTCTGAGCTTTCAGCCCGAAACAGCCGCTCGATGCTCTCCAGGCGCTCCTTCGACAACCGCGTGAACTGGTCGGCGCGGCGGAACTCTCTGATGGAGCGCTCGAAGCCGGCGGCAGTGGCCGTGTCACCAGCCGCCCGATAGGATTCCGCATTGCGTTGCAACAGGGCGATCATATCTTCGGTGATCCCGGACTGGATCGCATCCAGGTCGGACAGCTTCAGCGTGTTGCGCTCAGTGTCCGACATACCCGAAGCAAGGCGCCGGAAGTCGGAGCGCATGTCACGCAGGGTTTGCAGGTTGGCGGTCCATTGCGGCGTGCGGACGGCCTCGATGATGCGCCCCAGCAAGCCGCCGCGCACCGGATTTGCCACGGCATCAGAGCCTTCCCGTGCCGCCTGTGCCTGGTTGGTCATGCGCATGTTGCGCTGCACGATGCCTTCGATCACGCGCCGCGTGTTCTGTGGGTTACCCATGACGCGCGCTTGGCCTTGCACCGCCCTGCCCCGCTGCATCTCCTGGGGGATGAGGCGCCATGCGCGTTCGTAAAGTGCCGCCTGCTTCGACTTGAGCGACGTTTCGCGCGCCGGCGCGGCGATGGTACGGCTCAATTGGTCGGGTGATAGATTGCGCGCGGCATCGTCCAGCACATCGGCGGGTCGGGCGTCCTTGAAACGCTCCAAGCCCTGCTGTGCGACGTTTCCGGCCTCCTGGGCAGTCGTGGAAGTGCCATAGCGGCCCGCTACCGCCCTTGAGGCATCGCGCGTACCTTCGATACTCTCCGTCAGCGCCTGCCGCGTTGGCCCGCCGACGAACGGAAGTTCGGTGACCTGCTTCGCCGCGGCGCCGACTGGACCGGATGAGAACGCAGGGCCGAACGGGCGAACGCCGAGACGGTCGAAGGCTGCCGCATCCTGCTCTATCTCGTTGGCGGCTTGGGCATTGCGGGTGGCGTTTGTTATGCCTGCACCGCGCCCAACGCCCGTAACCGGGCTGGTTGCCATCCCTGGGGCCATCACCTGCCCGAGGCTCAACGCCTTGCCGAAGAAGCCAGATTGATCCGTTTCAGGCGTCCTGGCGAACACCATCTGCTCATTCGTCTGCGGATCACGCAACACCACGTGCTGG
Source organism: Hyphomicrobium sp. (assembly GCA_041659825.1). Lineage (GTDB taxonomy): Bacteria > Pseudomonadota > Alphaproteobacteria > Rhizobiales > Hyphomicrobiaceae > Hyphomicrobium_C. The sequence continues at coordinate 8,689 of JBAZXL010000039.1, read as the reverse complement.
GCTTTATCTGCCTGCACAGGGCGTCCGTCTGGACCGTCGAAATAGACGTATCCGTCATCCATCTGGTAGGCTTTGCCGAGCACTGGACGGGCCAAATCTCCCTGCGGATTGCGCACATCCTGGCTGGTCGATTGCCGGGCGGCGATCTGGTATTCCTGTTCGCCCTGGTACATCCGCGCCGCCGACGATTGCGGCTGTGCCTGCGGCTCAGGTGCGCTCGGATCGAGCATCGCATCGGCCGGCTGACCGGGCAGCTGGCGGAAGGATTGCGCCGCCATCTGCGCCATACTGGCGGGGCTGTCGAACTGATCGAAGACGTTCTGCGTCTGCTGTGGTGCAGGCCGAGGATAGGGGCCGAGCGTCTGCCGGCCGACAAGGCCCTGAGGCTGAGATGGTGCCGCGTCGAACTGGTCAAAGACGTTGGGCATCTATCTATCGCCCCAGAAACTGTTGCGCCGAGCCTGGCCCGTACTTCTGTTCGAACTGCTGGATAATCTCCGGTGTCGGCTGCGACCGCAGCATCTGAACCGCCCCGGGCGGGATCTGCCCTTGGGCGCCGGGTTGGCTCGGCTGTGACCGAGACGGCATCCCGCCGGCAATGCCTGATGGCTCGTTCTGCGCCGGTCCTGCTGCCCGTGGATTGGCGAAATCGATGATCGTATTCTGCGGATTGAGCCCCAGCCGCTCGCTGATTCCCTGGTACTGATTTCGCGTGCGGTTATAGGTCTGCTCCTGCGCACCGTAGATCGTCTTTGCCTGATTGACGAAGTCGGCGCGCTGGTTGTCGTTCAGGCGCTCGCCGCTGAGGATGCGGTTCCAGGTGTTGCGCAGCTGATCTGGAACGCCGGCCGCGTTCTGCGCCGTGGCGTATTCAGACTCGCGCACGACCGAGGTAGGATCGAACACCTTCATGATCGAGTAGACCAAGCCGATATCTGCGGCCGGGCTCGGGTTGCTGGCCAACTGCTGCACGTTGTTGTAGGCATCGCGGATGGTGACGAAGTTCTTCGACTGCGCCGTGAACTCCTTGCGGATTCCTTCCTCGGCGTCTGCCGCCTCCTTTGAGGTCTTGAAGTTGCCGACGCCGGGGGTCGAGTAGATTTCCGTTGCCGATGATGCATCTGGAGACACGCGCACAAGGCGGCCGTTGACCTCTTTCACGTCAGGCTTACTCGGCTCGACGTATCCGCGCGCCTGCGCCGTCACCAGCCGAATGGTCCCTTCCATGTCGTTTGGATCGCCGCCGGCGCCGATGATGTCCTGATCGAAGTCCTTCACGCGCGAGCGAACCTTGGCATAGAGTTGGGCTCGGCGTTCTGCAGGCTCTGTCCCGATGGCCTGGAACGTCGCAGCAAGCGCCTTGTTGGCTCTATCGTGCTGGCCCTGGTCGAAGCTCGTCTGCGCCCTATTCTCCTGCTTCTGCTGCATTCCCATAAGTGCGTTCTGCCGGTTGTTCTGGATCTTGTCCTGCTCTGCCGTGTAGGCTGACAGTGCATTACGGGACTGCGCATCCTTGTAGCCCGACACAGCGTTGTTGAGCGGCTCGAAGTTGAGCGCGTTGCCGGGGTTGTATTGGGGGAGCTGGTAGTATCCGGCCATGTCAGCCCACCTTTCCGAACGTCGGAGTCGGCTTCATGGCGTTCACGGCGAGGCCTGCAACGCCGAGAATATTGTTGATTCCTGTCGACCGGTTCGCCGCAAGCGCATTGCCGAAGTTGATGGCGTTGCCGGCTTTCGTTGCCCCGTATCCCATAGAAAGGTCGCCGCGGGCGGTGAGGGCGTTCCCCTTCGCGCCTGTCGCGTTGTAGCCCATCTGGCCACCCTGCCCGTAGCGGTCGACCCACTGCCCGCCGGTTTCCTGCAACACACGCGCGCCTGCGAGAGCCGCCTTACCGCCGCCGGATTGGCCTTGCGCGTTGAGCACGCGAGAGAGAGCATTGGAACTCGTCGCAAGCTGGCCGGTAAACAGCGGGTTGGTCGACAGCGTGCCGTAAGCGGCATCGCGCGCCCCATCGCCGTTGAGGCCCATGAGGTCGTCCCATGTCCCCTGAGACTTGTTGCCGGATTCGATATAGGGGTCGAACCCGGCAGCCGCCGACGAATAGTCCCCATAGGCTTTATCATAGCCCTGCTGCAGGTCGGTTGTCGCCTGCTGGTTGGCACGCTGCAGGTCTTTCCTCTGGTCAGAGCCGAAGAAACCGCCAAGGATGCCCATTGCTTCAAGTCTCCGATTTCATCTGAAAGACGCAGCCCACGCCTGTACAAGTGCGGCACGAGCGGCCGTCACTGCGAGGCTTCCCGTCGTTGGTGTAAGTGCAGAACCGCCATAAATGCGGTCGCCGCTGCCGACGCCGCCGGCAAGAACAACGTCGCTGGCAACGCCCGTCCACGACACGTTGGCGCCGGAATTGGCCGAGGAAGCAAAGGCAACCACAGCCCCACCCGCTTCCACGCCAATCGTCACGCCCGAACTCGGGTTGCCAGTGTTGGCGAACTGCGCATCGACCGGCACGACATCTTTAAGATTGTAGATTGCCCACAAGATCCAATAGGCGCTCGAAAACCCGGTGCTGATGTTGCGGTTGATGGTCAGGTTGCCAGTGGCGCTGGCCGATTCCTCCAGCGTCCACACCGTACGTGCGCCCGTGCCGGCTTGAAGTGTCGCCCTGTTGGTCATCGCCTGGCCGGCGAGGCTTACCGAAGTGACGTTGCCGACGCCGCTCAGGTTGGCGTTTATGGAACTGATCATCAGCACCAAGGTTCGTTTAGGCGCCACGGTGGCCAGGTTGCGCGTGCCGAAGTTGTAGGAGTTAGACGGGTTGGTCGACGACAGACCCGCGTCGGCATATTCGATCATGACCGGCCGCGGCGCCCCGATCACCCCGGTCCCAAGCCTCACGCTGCGAGCACCATCGTTCCGGCAATGTCGACGGTCAGCATCTCACTGCTCGAGTTGCTCGACACCACAATCGCCACCGTGTCGCCTGCAGCCACTGCATTGGCGCTGGAATGGCTCTGGCTCTGCTCTGTGCTCGAGGCGCTGTTGGCGGTGCCACCAAGCGGAGTCCCGTTGATCTGCACCGTCACAGTGCATGTCCCCGTGGTGCAGCGCGTCGTCACTTCCGTGATGGTAAAGTCATCCGCGGCCTTCTGGATGACGGTATAGGTCTTGTCTTCTGGCTCAGGGATGAGCCAATGCCCGGAGGTTATCTGTGTGAGGCCGGCCTTGCCGGCGACCGTTCCCGATGTTCCATAGAGCGTACGAATGATGGCATTGAGCTTCTGCAGCACCGTCCGCGTCGGCAACCCCGTCTTGGGGTCGGTAATCGCAACCTCCTGCACAAACTCGGTGACTTTCTCCGCCACGTCAGGCCGCCAGCGTTTCGATGTCGGCGGTGACGCTCATGATCACCTTTTTCACTGCCGATGGAACACGGAAGCGGAACACGAGGCCCTTCTGCCCGAATGCACCCAATCTGGTGATGGGCTGGATGCGCCGTGCCGTCTGCCCCTGACGGTGCAGGGCAACCTCACGCGGCGTGCTCCATGTCTCTCCGCCGTCCTTCGACCAGTCGACGAGCATCTTGGGGTTGGCCAAGTTGACAACTTCGCTGTTCAGCCCCACGCCCGATACCGCGTCGATATAAAGCGCGTTGACGATACCCCCATAGGGGAACCCGTGCACCGGCGGGGTGATGATCTCCATGGCCAGCGGCTCGCCCGCTTCGTCGTAGAATTCCTCTTTCATCTGGTATAGCTGGCCCGTGGCGGCATCGCCGGCAATCAGCTTGTCGCCGAACGCGACGACCTTGCTCACCCGCCAGCGGTCGGAGCCGTGGCTCTTGCGCTCATGCCAGTTTCCGGTCTTGCAGTCATAGCAGCGCGACCAGTCGGCACACGATAGGGCATAGAACGAACGCCCTCCCCATGACCAGGACGTGGTCTGCAATTCCGCCAGCCTGCCGGTTTCGGCGAGGCGGCGCAGCTTGTCCTCGATATCTCCGTTGGAAACGACAGCAGTGCCATAGCCGATCATCAACCTGACTGTATGATCGTGGGCGACGAACATCAGCCCCTTTGCCGTCGGCGTATCGACCGGCCACACGCTCCCGGCCGAGGCGCATCCGACATCGATGACCTGCGAGCGCGTAAAGGGGAAATCGGCATCCCCGGTGTTCTGGTGCGCCTCGGTGACCTTGGTGCCGAAGTGGTAGACTTCACGGCCAAGCTCGTGGCTGACAACGATGGGGTCTGGATCGGCTTCCGCGGTGCCTTCGTCCAGTCCGTCGATAGCGGTGAAATCATCAATGGCGGTGATCATATACCGCCCGTTGCTACCCGGCAGGACACCATAGCCGTCGAGATAGGCCATGGACGATGGCGGGGGAAGATCGGCGTCTTCGACCGTGGTCAGCACATCCGACTGGCAGACGGCGTAATATCCATCCGATACGATGCCGATCTGCGGCGGCACGGCGCGGTTGCGGCGCATGTATACCGGTGCCGTCGCTGCCGTTGGAACCGGGCCGATGGTCTGCGTGTTGCCCGAGGAATCGAACTTGGCGAGCTGCGCACCGGCGACGGGATAGAGAAACCCGTCTACCTCGATCATACTGCGGATGCCGCCGGTGCCGAACGAGCCACCGAAGGGCGACAATCCAGGACAGGCGGTGATGACGGTCTGCACCTTGCCTTCCTCGCCGATCTGCTCGGCAAAGCAGTTGATGAGGCGCGCGTTACCGGCCTGTTTGGCGTGTCGGGATGGATTGGAGCGGACACCGAGCGAGATGGGGACGGGGGGCATTACAGATCCCGCACCCACATCCACACGACGGTGCCGTCAGGGATGCTCGATGAGGTCGCCAGCGGATTGAGAATGCCCGTCGTGCCAGCCGTGGTGCATTCGTAGAGGCGTCCATTGGACTGTACCTGGTCGCCGACGGAGTATGCCGTCTTGGCTGCCCACAAGGGCGCCGACCCGACGCTCAGCCAGTAGCGTTGCGATGGCATGTTGCGCAGCGCGCTGTCGAACTGTGCCAGGGGAACGTGCGTGAACGCCGCCTGCAGGCGTGACCAGCCGTTTTCGGCGTCGCGCACCACGACGGACGATGGCTCCTTGCCGTAGTCGTCAGCAAGCCGAACCGCAAGCATCGCGACCACACCCTCTTCAAAGCGCGCATCGAGGGGGACATCCCCAGATACCTTGACGCCATCGGCCTCCCAACCGGCGATCATGGCGTTGAGGGCGGCAAGGCCATCGGCAGCATCCTCAGCCGATGGGTCTTCACCCGAGCCAATGACCCGCAGACGTTTGAGGGCGCGGCTGACGATCTGCGCGGAACTGCTCACTCAGAGGCTTCCTCGGCCGGCGGTGTCTCGGGCTTAGGCTGCTTCTTCGACTTCTGGGGCTCTGGCTTAGGGTCGGCCTTTGGCGCGGGCTTCGGGCCCCAGCCGGAATGCGGGTCGCTCATGCTGCTTTCTCCGTCTTCGGTTGTTCGAGGAAATCGCCGAGCTTGCCGGCGTATTCGTAGCTGCCGATGTGGCCCATAGGGATCGTCACATCCAAGAACACTTTGCCGCCGATGTCGCGCCAACGCTGGCAAAAGGCGTAGTCTTCCGACAGCGTGCGGCGGTTGCCTTCATCATCCGTCCACCAGTAGGGGTCGAACAGGCGCACACATTTGCCCCCAGGAACCGCGCGATCGAGGCAGGTCAACTCAGGGGCGTAATGCGTCGTCATTTTTTCCAGCATGGCGCGGCGCATGTGGATGAACCCGCCCGGCAGCCCCCACACTTCGGCAAGGCCAGATCCAGTATCGGCCATAAGCGTGGTGTCGGCGGACCGAACGAGGAAGTTGATCGGCAATTCGCGCTTGGGGTAGGCACCGCCAACAAACTCGACGTCATGATCGAGCAATTCGATAAGCCCGTTGGCGCCCCATGACAGGTCGCTGTCGATCATAACCAAGTCGGTTGCGTCCTTGTCGGCGAGAAAGTGCGTCACGATCTGCGCTCTGGCGGTGTAGATGTCGGCGTGGCCGACTTCCGTGAACAGGTACACCGCGTCCCCGCGTACGATGAGGCGCATCATGTCGTGCATCAGCGAGCGCAGCGTGCCCACGTGTACAGTTCCCCCGTAGCAGGGGATGGCCAGCCATATCTTGCGGCGGCCCTTGGGAATGTCATTGGTAACAGTCAGCTTGGCGTTACGCCGGCGCTCGTGTCGGTTCATGGGAACTCCGGTTGAAAAGGGGCGGGAACTCCCGCCCCTCCTTGGTTGAACTAAGCTCCGGTTCCGCTCGAGCGCACGCTGAGGCGCGGGTCGATCAATTTGCGGCCGTAGAGCATGTCGAGACGCCACTTGCTGATGTCGTTGGTGCCGTCGTAGATCGGGATCACTCGAATAGAGATGCCCTTGTGGCTCTTTCGAGATCCACCGTACGCAGCAGCCGGCATTTCCATCGGCACCACGGCCAGAGCCATGGCGTTCTTGTGGAAGAACAGGTTCTGCTTGTAGGCGGTCGATGCCGTGCCGATCATAGTGATCGTGCGCCCGTCCGTGGTGCCAGAATAGGTCACCGTGGCGTGCGGACCCGAAACGATGATCGGCGGCGAGATAGTGAGATTGGTATCCGCCGTCGTCGTTTCGTTGGCCGTTACATCGGTCGTCACGACGAACTGCTGCTCGATCCCCGTCGACTGCTTCGTCTTCGGGTTGAGCATGTAAACGCCCGTCAGCGTGAACACGTCGCCGGCCTTGAGGGTCGTCGAGGAATCCCAGCCGTCGGTGATCAGCGTCTGCGTCCAGGTGTTCTTCGCCGTGTCGTAGGTCACGTTCTGGTTGATGCCGTCGGTGAGCGGGGTCGTGTTGTCACGGGCACCGCAGGTATGGGTCGGGGTGACCTGCGACATGAAGGTGCTGACGCCGGCAATCTTGCCCAGTTCACCTTCACGCAGAGCGCTGGTGACGGCGCTCGGGGCAAAGAGGGCCGTGTTGGACCCGACCATCTGGCCATGATCTTCCGGCGACAGAATGGAAACGCGCTCGGCCATCGGGATGGCCATCTCGTTCATGCGCGTCACCGGCTTCATGAAGTCGGAAAACGAGTTCATGTACTCGCCGGCCGTGCCTACCCAATTGTATGTGCCGCGGTACATCTGCGTCAGCACGTCCGAAGCCAGATAGTTGATCATGTTGATCATACGCGGCTTGATCACGCGCTCGGAGAGGTCGTCGATCTTCAGCGTCAGGTCGGTGGATGAGAACTCGAAGTCCGAACCGATCTGCTGGTCGACGGTAAGCGCCACCTTGCCTTCGATCACGTCCGTGGTGCCGAGCGTGGCGCCGACGCGCACCTGACCGTCATCGGGGCGGCGGATCGAGATCGTCTCGCCCACCTTGTAGCCGTTGACAGTCTTGTCGAACTCATCCTCGTAGGCGCGGTGGATCATCCCGAGCCAGCCGAGTTCGTTGTCGAGGATCGCCAGGGCTTCCTTGGCGATGATGTCTGCAGTGAGGGTCGTGTTGCTCATCTAAGGCAATGCTCCGATAGGGAACCCGGCCTCACGCCTTGTTCTTCTGCCGTTCGCGGTACCAGGCCGAATACTCAGCTTGGTTCATGTCCGCGGGGTCTTTGGCAGCGATAGAAGGCGCGCCCGGCATTCTCGGCGGGGGCGGCGGGGCTGATGTGAGTTTGCGCACCTGCGGCGCGGCAGAGAGCCGGCTTTCGATGCGCGCGAGTTCGATGCCCTGGTGGTAGGGGTGAAGAGCGGAGATACGCGCGGCCTCGTTCGGGTTCTGTGTGAGGAAATAACCGACCTCGGCTCCCTTATCGCTGGCGGCCATGAACTCGACGCACGGCTCAGAAAGGACGGGCAACGCCTTTAGCTGCTGCATCAGCCCTGGCATACGATCGGCCACCGCCTCGGCTTTCGCCTCGATCGTGGCTTCGCGCACGGCCATTGCCTGCTCGGCTGCCATGTTCGCCTGTGACGTCAGTTCCTCCACGCGCTGCTCGCGCACGGCGGCCTTGACGTTAAAGCGGTCTACCTCGTCCTGCGTGGCGTTGGGGCCGGGTTCCCTGAGCGGCTGCTTCAGGCGTTCGATCTCCTGCCGCAGAGAGAAGTTCTCTGCCTGCAGGTTGTTGCGCTGAGCCGTCAGCTGGCCGATACGCTCCTTGGCCGGTACCTTGTTCTGCTTCTTACTTTCGTCTTCACCAGTGCCTTCGGGCTTGCCCTCTTGCGGCTCGGGCGTGCCGGTATCCTGCGTTTCAGCCGCAGGGGGCTGGGTGTTCTGAGTTGCGGCCTCAGGTGCCGGGATATTGAGTTCTGGACCGGGGAGTGGGCTGGTCTCAGTCGTCGACGATTGAGATGCGGGCATTGCGGCCGCCGCTGCCGGGGTCGTTTCAGTCATCGGAGATGTCCTTGATGCTTTACTTTCAGCCCTGCGGGCCGGATGGACGCTGTACTTGCCGGCGCTGATCCTCGACGGACCATTGCCGATCCTCATAACGATGCTGCTCGGAGCGCTGCGCGTCGCGCTCGTTTATTTCCGCATCGAATTGCTTTTCCTGCAGCGGGTCTTGCTGCATGGGGTGAATGCCGGCCTGGGCCTGCCCCATGGCCATGACGTTCTCGAACTCCTGCATTTCGGCCTCTGCCGCCGTCTTGCGGGAGTTCGAGAACGTCA
>JBAZXL010000038.1:0-40998 GCA_041659825.1 Hyphomicrobium sp. | reverse complement strand
AGGGCTCTCCGATCAGGCCTGTTGCAGCAACGACGCCAGACACGGTATCAACCTCGGAGACTCTAGTTCAGCCCGGATGAAAGTTCAGAGGCAGGTCACATCACCTGGCCTTGCGTCCAGTTTTGAGCCCGCGGCGATGCCGCCCCGCCGAACACCCGCCTGGAGGCTCAAGTGGGACGACGTATCACAATCACCCAAGGTCATCCGGACCCCACGAGCTGTCACCTGCTGCATGCCTTGGCCGATGCCTACGCCGACGCGGCCGTGACAGCAGGCCACGAGGTGCGCCGCATCGATGTGGCACAGCTCGAGTTCCCTTTGTTGCGTACGCAGGCCGAGTTCGAGACCGGTGCGATGCCGCCCGCGCTTGAACAGGCTGGCCAAGACATGCGATGGGCGGACCACTGGGTTGTATTCTTCCCACTCTGGCACGGCACCATGCCAGCGCTCTTAAAAGGCTTTCTCGAGCACATCTTCCGGCCCGGCTTTGCCATGGAATACAAGCCGGGGGGGCTGCCAAAGAAGCTCTTGGCTGGCCGGTCGGCCCGCATTGTCGTCACCATGGGAATGCCACCGCTCCTGTACCGTTGGTACTTCGGGGCCTATGGGTTGCGCGGCTTCGAGCGAAGCATGTTGAGCTTCGCCGGGATCAAGCCAATTCGCGAGAGCCTTTACGGCCTCGCCTTTGCCGATGACAAGAAGCGTGCCAGCTGGATCGAGGACATGCGCCGCCACGGCCGGCTAGGTGATTGATAACGTCCACTGGGCGTGAGCCGTCATAAGCACGGCGATCCGTCTTCTATTTCCTTCCGGAAGTGGCTCCTTGGCAGAGGCTCGTGCCTCAACGCCCCCGAGCCCGCTGCTGACCCAGGCCGAAGTCGCCTGAACGCGCACCTTCGGCTGCCTCGCAGAAACCGGACACTGAAGCGGATATCATCTGCCCACCGACTTGAGATGTGTCAAGCCGAAGTGTTCGGGATATTTCAGGCCGTAGCCGAGTACGCGGTCGAAGCCGATGTGCGCGGTCCAGATTAGGGCTACCTGATATAGGTCGTGGTGACCTAGCAGGTAGCCAAGCGACGCCAATGCAGTTGGGGCAAGATAGGTGTGGGCACAGTTGTAGACCGCCGCACCGATCCGCCGATTGAACGCGTAGCCCAGCATGCTCAGGTCTGGGAGCAAGAATAACAAGGCAAATTGCCACCAGTTTCCTCCAACCGTGTCGAACGCCAGCACGCTCCCTGCCGTGGCCACCACCCCTTCGCTCTGCAGAAGCAGTCTGACCACTCCGAGAGCGCTACCGTTAGGCGCTGCACTTGATCCGCCGCTCGCGAGCATAGTCTTTCCGAACTCCATGATCGTCCTCCATCGGGTTTGTTCATTCCAGACTGAGGAAAAGCTTCCCTAGACGCCATTGATCATCGTTCTTCATCTGATGTACGCTTTTGTATGAACCTGTCGCGGCTGGACTGGGACTTGTGTCGATCGTTTCTGGCGATCCTGCGCGGTGGCAGTCTCTCCGAGGCCGCCCGCTCACTCGGCGTCGCGCATCCGACCGTTCGTCGACATCTGGAGGAACTGGAGGCCGCGCTTGGCACCACACTCTTCACCCGGTCCCCAACAGGACTGGTGCCGACCGAGTTGGCTGTGCAGCTCCGGGAAACTGCTGAAGCCATGGAGAGCGCGGCTGAGAATCTCGTGCGAAGCGCGTCAGCGAAGGCCGGTGGCATCGCAGGGACCGTGCGCATCTCGGCAAGCGAAGTCGTCGGCGTCGAAGTTCTGCCCGATATCCTGGCAGGGCTTCGTAACCGCCACGGCGATCTCGCAATTGAACTCAAGGTGTCAAACGTGATCGACGACGTGTTGCGACGCGACGTCGATATTGCGATCAGAATGACACGGCCGACACAGGTCGAACTCGCCGTGCGAAAAATCGGAGCCGTCCGGATCGGTTTGTTTGCGCACATTGACTGGCTGACGGCGTACGGTGAGCCGCAGTCCATCGAAGCGGTCATCGATCAGCGCAGTCTGGTCGGCTACGACCGCAATCCAGCACTCATACAATGGCTGTCGTCTCGCGGAGTGATGGCTTCGAAAGACGCATTCAGCTTCCGCTGCGATAACGACGTCGGCCAGCTCGCAGCCATCAGGGCGGCGCTCGGCGTGGGGCTTTGCCAAATCCCTCTTGCCGCGCGGTATCCAAAATTGAAGCGCGTCCTTCCAAGCTATTCTGTCGCCCTGGAGGTCTGGCTCGCAACTCATCCCAACTTGAAGGATGTGCCACGCGTTCGCGCGACACTCGAAGGATTGGCGAGAGGTCTTCGCGATTACCTGAGAGCAGAAGCCCATTCAGTAAAGTCTCCTTGAGCCCTGATGCCCGCCACGCGCATCGAAGCCCAAATGCCTCCTCAACAAGTGACCTGCCGGCCGCACGACATATGCCGTGGCCATTCCATCGACGCCGTCGCCGGGCGTGCCGGCAAAGTTCCCGACCTTGTCGAACGGCGGGCCCGCTGGCTATTGGGGGAAGAAGCAGGATACCACGTGGTCGCCGGGGCGAAATTCGCTGACATGGGCTCCTACGGCTTCAACCACGCCAGCGCCGTCGGACATCAGAATGCGTCCGTCCGCAGTAGGAATGCTGCCATTGGCAACGAGAAGATCGTGGTAGTTCAACGATGTTGCATGAACTGCGACACGGATCTCGTTCGCACCGGGCTGGCCCGGGTCCGGGCGCTCGGCGATTTCCAGGCGGTCGAGCCCACCCGGGGCGCGGATTATAAAGCTCTTCATAACTTGCCCTCGCTTATGTCGCTGGAATGACCTTGGCGACATGGCATGTACTCGTGCTGATAGGACTCAAGGCGTCAGGTCAAGCGCTCGCCGATCGCATGCACGAACGCAGCAAGATCGTTCGGAGCACGTGAGGTAATGATGTTGCCATCGACGACGGCGGGCTCGTCCACGAATGTGGCGCCGGCGTTTTCGATATCGGGGCGGATCGGCCACCAGGCCGCAGCGCGCTTTCCTTTGAGCAGTCCGGCGTCGGACAGGACCCAGGGGCCATGGCAGATGGCGGCTAGGATCTTTCCAGTCGCATTCGCGTCTTTGAGCAAACGAATGACCTTTGGATCAGCGCGCAATGCATCTGGATTCCAGCTTCCGCCGGGAACAATGAAGACATCGTACGCCGAAGCGTTCACGTCATCGAGACTCTTGTCGATGGCAATCCAACCTGCCGTTTCTATATAGTGGACGGTGAGGATGTGGGTAGCGCGCAGATCTGGAACCTGGACGCCGAGGCTGGGCGGATAAGCGGGCTTCGTCGGCGCGATCACATGGGTTGTGGCACCGCGCGATCTGAAGAAGTGCAGGACTGTCGTAATTTCGATTTCCTCGACACCATCAGTGGAGATGACACCGATCCGCTTGCCCGCATAGAGTGCCGGCGCAGCGGTTGGTTCTGTCCAGAGGTCGCGCAGGGTTCTGTTCTCTGGCGCATTTAGCAGTTGTGCCGTGGAGAGGCGGGGGAGAGCGGCCGATGCCTCAGCGTCGAGCAACGCCCTAAATGCAGAAGTCGAAGCTGACATGGGGTTTTCTCCGTCTGGCCGCACAGCAGCGCAAATGTGGGGACCCGCAGCAACAGGGGCATGAGGTGTCTCGGTCGCGGGATTAGGGTCAGTGTGGGGAAAGACGGGGTCTGGGTACCACGCTCACGCGTCGCCAGTCTGCTATGTGCGCCAGCAATCCACTTCGGCCTGGAGCTACATGATGTTCTTCTTCATTGCGTGGCTTCTCCAATGTCGTCTGGGCTTACATGATGAAGCCAGCGCAGCCATGTGTGAAATCGATTGTTATTTTGGAAACCATCCACACCATGGATACTACGCGCATCGACCTGATCGACCTCATAAGCGGCTCGACCGAAAGGCGCCGGCGGGGCGATAGCGCGCAGGGTCGCTGTGGGCTCCATGGCGCGGTTTAGCGCTGCCGCCATAATATCATCCAGAGTGATACCTCGGGCAAATCATAACGATTGGAATTATTGCAACTGGCGGACCATCTTTTGGCGTGATCGGCCACGGCTGTCAGCAGTGCCGAGACCAACATGACAAAGAAGGATACGCATGATGTTTACGTATCACACCAAAGAGACGGCTCCAGCGGAGTCACTGCCGCAAATCGAGCGATCGCTCAAGAACTACGGATTTTTCCCGAAGCTGCATCAGATTCTTGCGGAAGCACCGGCGGCATACCAGGCCTATCTGGATACGTTTGCGCTCTTCGAGAACAACACGACGTTTTCGCCGCTCGAGCAGCAGGTCGTGTTCATGGCCGCCAACTACGAGAACATCTGCCATTATTGCGTGCCGGGGCATTCCTTCCTGATGCAGATGAAGAAGATGCCGGCCGACGTCATCGAAGCACTTCGTGAGGGGCTGCCGATCAAGGACCGGAAGCTGGAAGCGCTGCGGACGTACACGCGCCTGCTGCTCGAGAAGCACGGGCACCTCGCGGAGAGCGAAATCAACGCGTTCCTCGCTGCGGGCTTCAGCAAGCGACAGGCACTCGAAGTGCTGGTGGGCCTCGCCTCGAAGCTTATCTCCAACTTTACAAACTCGCTGGCGCATACCGAACTGGACGAGCCAGTGAAGTCGATGGCGTGGAAGCATCCGAGCGAGCGCGGCAAGGCGGCGTAATCGTCCGGCGCCCCCGGAAAACCGGGGTCGCCTGCAAACCCCTGGGCGTGCGCAGGCAGTGTGCCGAAGCGGAGCCACTCTATTTTTCAGTCATAGTATCACAGGAGGAGAGCTGCATGATCCGGAACGCGCCCATACTTGTCCCAGCCGCGATCACGCTCTTGCTGGCGTGCCCGAGCTTTGCGGGGCAAACGCAAGTGGTGATGACGTCCACGTCGTCGCCAGAAGAGCTTTGGAAAAAGGTTGGTGATTTCTGTGGAATTCAGTCTTGGCATCCCGTTGTCCAGAAGTGCGAGCTCAGCGGAGACGGGAGGTTGCGCACGCTGACGGTCAAAGGCGGCGACACCTTGACGAGCGGGGTGAAAAACCGCGCTGGTTGGAACGGCACGCCGGTCGAGCAGGGCTTTCATGAATCCGGGCTTGGGTGATTTCTTGTCGAACCGCTCACGCACGTTCTCGATCTCAGAAATATGGATCTGAGCCCGTTCCGCGAGTGGGGCAACGGGGGCTATGAGCGATCGACCAAGAGGCGTGAGTTCGTAATCCACGCGCGGCGGAATGGTCGGATAGATCGTGCGCGTGACGAGCCCGTTCCGCTCGAGGCCGAGCAGCAGCGCATTCAACGGGAGAACGGCGAATTCACCGCGGAAGCCGTGAAAACCTGCTGCCAGAACCTGAAGCACGATGCAGCCCAGGGCCGCGATAACGGTCAGACCCGGCAGAATGCGCGTCAGCGACGGCAGGATAAGGCCGAGGCCGCCTGCGAGATCGATGAGGCCGATCATCCGCACGAAGGTCGGCGACAGTTCGCCGGTCCAGGGCATCATTGCCGAGAGTTCCGGAATTGGCGTCATGAGCTTCATGCTTCCAGCAGGTCAGACGTCTGCACTTGGTCGTGGCTCATCGACAGGATGAGCCACCGGGGCCGGCCGGCCGCTGGCTTCTGGCGCGACTGAGCGGAACCGTTGCTGGAGATTTGAAGCCCATTGACCACCCGTAAACGCGGCTTGTTTGCTCGGTGTCACCAAGAGACAGTCTACGTGGCGGTTCCGCGTCGGAATCACCCTCGGGTGCGGGCGCCGGATCGGATGATCCCAGTTGCCTCAGGGCGACCGTCGAGCCTCCTCTCGTCACTCGATCCCGTAAGCTGCCATCGGCGATGACGCTGACAGGCGCTGACAGCCTCAGCTCAAAAAAGCCCGTTGTTCGATCATAAGCAGACTTTTCCTGTACCGACCGCTACCGACGCAGATCCCGTTTCGGACAGCCCCGATTATTTGCTGCCGACCGGAGCGCTTGGCCCTAGCAGATAGCGCTGCAGGCCCGATGCGAAGTCTATTGTCTCGCCGGCCGGTGCATGGGACTGCTGGGCCCTGAAGCTGTCTCGGCTCACGAGACGCGGGCCCTGCACAAGCCGTAGCCCCCGGCTCACCGGTCGCGGGGCGGAGCGCAACATCACCAGCTCGCGGGCGAGCGAGGGCGAAACCGCGAGCCGCGGCGCCGGCACCTGCGCGCCAGTTTCCACAGCCGTGTCCGTGTCGCCGGCCGCCTGCTCGCCGTCCTCACGGACGTCGAGGCGTGCCTGGGCCGCCTCGAGCGCAATTTCGAAGGCCTCGAACCTGCCAAGGTAGCCCGGAACGCTTGGATACACGCGCCGGTGCACGTAGCTCGCCTCAGCCTTCGTCGGAGATTGCAGGACGCTGATGACGAGCGCCGCCACCCCCTGGCTGCGGAAGCCGAGCTTCTCTGCAGCGGCGCGCGATACGTCGAGCTTGCGCTTTCCGCTGTAGGGGCCGGCATTGGTGACCCGCAGCACGGAGGCGTCGCCGGTCTTGGGATTGTAGGCGAGGATGACGGTGCCGTCCGGCAGGAGCGGGCTTGCGGCGTTGTCGGGGAGATCGGGGCGGAAGACGGCACCGGAGCTCGTCAGTCCGCAGGGATTCAAGCTGTCGAAACGGCAGCCGTCGTAGTAGGAGGCGAGCAAGTAGCCGCGCCATCCGACGAGCGTGTCGGTCTGCTCCAGCGTCCCGACGCGGTGACAAAGCCCATGGAAGCAGTAGCGGGTGCCGGGAGACTTGGCATCCGCCGTCGGCGCACCCGCCGTGACGACGGTCAGGGTCGCGGCAGCGCCGAACACAGCCGGCAGCGCAAGCCGCCAACCCCTGGCAAAACCCGAGGCTGCACAACGTAGCGGACGCTTCTCTCGTGGCATGTGACCCGGGCCGATTCGCTAAGATCCCTTTCTGACTTGCGAGCCAAACCATGGCGAATGTTTGAGCAGCCTCGCTCACGCAGGGTAAACGCGCGCTTAATGACCGGGGCGAAATGGCCTTCGAAGAAGGTAGCTGATCCGCGCAATGGTATCCAAAACCCAGAAGCGGACATATTGCTCTCCGTGATCGGCGGCGCGAGGAACGTCGCCGATCACGTCAGCTTACCGGGGTATCGCGTCGGGCTTTAGATATCGATCTTCTCGGCGATCTCGATCGCATCGTCGAGCTCGATGCCGAGGTAGCGCACGGTGCTCTCGATCTTCGAATGTCCGAGCAAGAGCAGAACAGCTCGCAGGTTCCCGATTCGCCGGTAGATCAACACCGCCTTCGTCCGGCGCAGCGAGTGCGTGCCGAACTTGGCCGGGTCGAGCCCGATGCTGGCCGACCATTCCTGCACCAGCCGGGCGTACTGTCGTGTCGTCAGTCGCCTCTGTCGCCACGGCCGGCAAAGAGGAACTGGCCCGGCTTGCGTCCGGTCAAACGCAGGTACTCGTCGATCGCTTGTCGGGTCTGGTCGGTCAACTCGAACCGAACGGGCCTGCCCGTCTTCTTTTGTCGGATGGTTGCGCGATCCATCGCGTAGCCACTCGGGGCAACGTCATCAACGCGAACGGCGACCACGTCGCAGTCTCGCAGCTTGTTGTCAATTGCGAGGTTGGAGCGAGCGAGATCCCTCTTCTTTCCCTCGATCTGCAGCTTCGTTCTGATCGACCAAACATGGCTCGGTCGAAGGGGCACCAGATCAGAGTCTGCTAGCACGGTGATCTCGCCCAAACGATCACCGTGGGTCGCCACGATCGCGTCGCCACGATGGTAATGTTTCCCACCGACCTCGATCTCGCCATCGAACACGAGAGCCACCTGTCGAAGCCGTCGCGCGTCGGCACGCTCGTCGTCGTGCCTACGGAAAGGGCCTGATCCGACAACGTCAGCCGCTGGCGCACGATAGCGGGTGCGCCGGAACCATCAAAGCCCGCAAGCAGGCGCCAACTACCTTTGTGGCGCGCCGTTGAAAGATCGTGGAATTGCACGCCCGGCACCAAATCGGCGCGTTCTGGGCGCACGAAGATTTGCAGCATGTCGATGTCGTCGGGCCGACAACGCGCTCCTCATGGCTGAATTTACTTGATGCGAGCGCCGAGCGCCGGGAACACGTCGCTGAACAGAAGTTGGATCAGATTTTGCCCGTCGGGTGTTGACCAATCCTGCGCGATTTCTGCGATCAGAGTGGCGTGGTCGATGCCTTCATTGATGAGCTCGACCTTTCAGCACTCGGCTTCGCGCCGCGCTGGCTAGACCTAATTCCCAGTGCTCAGGGAAGTCTGGCGATACCGACAAAGGACCTGCGTAAGTTCTCGATAACCCCACAAGCCGAGTCCACGCGAATCTAATTGATCATCGCGCGCGAGCATCTCGGCTACCTCTCGCGAGTAGGGTGTCGTCCGAACGGGAGCGGCGCACGTCCTCGTCATGCAACAACCTCACGAGGCCATCGAGATCGCTGGTTCCCACCAGCCGCAATCGGCCAAGGGCAAGGTCAGGCAAGGTTCATTCCCGCCACTCTCTTTGCTCTCGAGCCGAACCGGACTGTTCGGGGCGCCGGTCGGAAGATCACCCAAATAGTGGTCGCGAATCGGTCGCCAATATCAAAAACGACGTTCAAGCATGAACGTCGCCAACCTCGTAACTCATTGATTTTATTGGTGCGGACGGTGGGACTCGAACCCACACGACGTTGCCGTCTCAGGATTTTAAGTCCTGAAACACGCGAACACATCAAGAACTTTGGCTGAGCCACTAAACCGCTTAAATGCTATTGTTTTCAAAGCGTAATCTGAACATGCTTTAACTTGGCGTCACCTCCAACCGCAGCCATTTTGCTACCCCATTGCTACCCCAGGATGGCATCTGCTACCCCAGAGACGCTTGTGCTTCGTCTGCGTCGCGCCTTCCTTGGAGACGCCGTCATGGCAGAAACAGGACTATCCGATCTCGCCATTCGCAAGATCACGCCGGACCCGAAACGAAGAACAGAAATCTGGGATGCACGACTTCCCGGATTCGGTCTTCGCGTGTTCCCGTCAGGCGTCAAATCCTTCGTTCTTGTCTATCGTCATCTCGGACGGCCGCGCCGCATGACGCTCGGCCGGTACCCCGTAACCGGACTCGCCGAAGCACGCGCAAAAGCGCTCGATGCCCTGAAGCTCATTGACGCCGGCACCGATCCCCAAGCTGATGCTGAATCTACGGAGCATCCCGAACGCTATACGTTCGAGCAGGCCGTGCGGTCCTTCGTGAAGCTGCACTGCGAGCGGCACAATCGCCCGGTGACGGCGCGTGACACCGAGCGCATCCTCAACAACCAGTTCGTCTCGCGATGGGCCAAGCGCGACATCCGCGAACTCACCAAGACGGATATTCTGAAGGTGCTCGACGACATCGTCGAAGAAGGCCTTCCGAGCGCTGCCAATCATGCGCTTGCTGCCATCCGCAAATTCTTCAACTGGTGCGTCGAGCGCGGCATGCTGGAAGCGAGCCCGTGTCTCGGCATCAAGAAGCCGGCGCCCAACAACACGCGTGATCGCGTGCTGGACATTGGCGAGATGGCCGCCGTGTGGAAGAGTGCCGAACTCGTCGGCTATCCGTTTGGCCCCATCGTCAAGTTGCTGATGCTAACCGGGCAGCGGCGTAACGAGGTCGCCAACATGCAGTGGAGCCAGCTCGATTTCGAAGCCAAGACCTGGACGCTGCCTGCAGAGCTGACCAAGAACGGCCGCCAGCACGTTCTACCCCTAACCCCGCAGACCGTGACGCTGCTTCGCGCCCTGCCCCACTTCACAAGCGACTATGTATTCCCGGCACGCGGCGAGAACCCGGCTTTCGCGCATTTCTCACGCGGCAAGGTCAAGCTTGATGCGCTGTCCGGCGTCAAGGATTGGACGCTGCACGATCTCCGCAGGTCGGCTGCGACGCATCTCGCCAAGCTCGGCGTGGCCCCTCACGTCATCGAGCGCATCCTAAATCACGTGTCGGGCACGTTCGGCGGCGTGGCCGGCGTCTACAATCGCTTTCAGTATCTCGACGAGATGCGCAAGGCGCTTGCAATGTGGGAGTCGCATCTGGCGAATGCGATCAAACGGGCTCGGTCACAGAGTTAGCTTGGGCAAGCGGCGGCGTGTGCCGTCGGCAAGAAGTCGGAGCGGTTCCGATTGCCGTTTCACGTCTGTGCCAGTCTCACACCTCATGGCGTGACCGGTCCGCGAACGATGCTTGTCCACAAGCTGGGCCCGGTCACGTGACCATTATTTCCATTTTTCCTTCACATCGAGATCAGGACATGCGAGCCCTTACCCCTTGGTAAGGAAGCGTATTCCAATGGCCCGCCCCCCGCGAAAACCGCCGACCGACGACGATCAGCCAGAGACCGGCCGTGACGATGATCGAGGGTCGCCCCACGAGCAGGCTGATGAGACTGCGCCCCCTCGGCGCGTGGCACGGGAGATCCGCCGAAGGCGAACACCCGAGGAGATTTTTCCTGATCATCCGGAGAGAGCACCGATTCTCGCAGACGTGCTTCGCGAGATCGGTAACATTTTCTTCCGTCATAGAATTTCGCAGCGACTGACCCCCGCCGAGCAAACCGCGATCGTCGACGAATTCGTCAAACAGTATGTGTCGAGAGCGGACAAATCTTCGCCGGCGGTAGCTCCGATACCAACAGAAGCCGTCGAGCTGTGGTCAGATCGCACGCCTCACCCTGACCTTGATCGTATCGAGACCCCGGTCGAGTTCACTCGAAGGGTCTATGGCAGTTGGCTCGGCCGCGGGCTCACGCGTGCGCATCTGCGCGGGCTCGATCCGCCGCTCTACCAGGCACTCTCTGTCTGGATGCGTCGCCATCCGGACGACGTCATCGACGAATTGCCCCCACTTACTCAAGTCATCGACGAGCGGATAGCGAAGCTCAGTGCCGAGTTCTCTCCCGACGACCTCAGAAAGCTCGGCCTTGCGATACAATCTCGATTGCGACGCCAGTCATGAGATTCTTGTTCACTAAACATGGACTAAATAAACATCCCATGTTATGACAATCGGCAACCCGGCCTGAACGGCCGTAGTTCCCGCGTCCTCGCCACGATCGAAGCGAAACAGCATGCGCGCCCCCGAGCGCATGAAGGAGCAGCCATGTCCGACGAACAGCAAAACCGCCTTCTGGATCTCCAGGTGCTGACCATGAGCCAACTGCTCAAGTGGGTCCCCTACACGCCCCAACACATCTACAGGCTCGAAGCGGCCGGCAAGTTTCCTCGGCGCATTCGCATCGGCCCTAATCGTGTGGCCTGGCGCGTCATCGAGATTGAGACGTGGCTCCGGGAGCGACCGACCATCGGCTCTGCAGAGCAATCCGAGAATAACGATCGCGTTTCATTCTGAACACGACAGATCCCGCGAGATGGCCTCATGACTTATGCAAGCGTCACTGCCCCGACGAAGATGGGCATTCACCTCTACGACCTCGCCGGTATGGCCGAGGCGCGTGCTTGGGGGGAAGCACTCGCAAGCGATATCGCGCTTTTCCGCAAGCGCGGAATGCAATGGTCCGATATTGACCCCGGATGCATGCTGCATGGTCCGCCGGGCACGGGCAAGACCACCTATGCCAGGGCTCTGGCCGCATCCTGCGACCTGCCCCTCATCGCGACCAACTTCTCGGAATGGCAGAGTGCCGGCGAAGGTCATCTGGGATCGATGATCGATGCCATGCGCAAGACCTTCCAAACCGCGATGCAAAACGCCCCGTGCATTCTCTTCATCGACGAGCTGGATTCGATCCCGACACGGGGCGCGGGTCCACACCAGGACTACTGGAATGCCGCCGTAAACGCACTGCTGAAGGCCTTCGACGACATCAGCCGGATTCAGGTCATCGTGGTTGCCGCGTGCAACCATCCGGAAAAGATCGATCCGGCGCTCGTGCGCTCGGGTAGGCTCGACCGCAAGATTGCAATCCCCCTGCCGTCGATCAAGGATTTGGAAGATATCATCAGGTTCCACCTGACCGACTTTGAGCGCCGCATCTTGGGTTATCCCGATAACTACACGCTCGCATCGGCCGCTGTGCTCTGCGCGGGCATGTCCGGCGCCGATGTGGCAAAGCTCCTGCGCAATGCCCGCCGCCTGGCACGCCAGGGGGACGGTCGACTGACCTTGAAGCACTACGTCGCCGCGCTCGATGCGAACGGCGCAAGTCTCGATGCCGAGGCCCGCCATCGTGTGGCCGTGCACGAGGCAGGGCACGCGGTTGCAGCACTCCGCCTTGCCGTCTCGCAGAATATCACTGCGAGCCTTGTGATGCGGGGCGAATCCCACGGCAGTGTGCACCTGGAGCCCGGCCAACAACCACTCACGCGCGATAAGCTTAAAGACTTGATCGTGGTGGCACTCGCCGGTCGCGCTGCCGAAGACGTGCAATTCGGGAAGCCGAGTGCGATGGCGGGCGGCAGCGACACGCGTTCCGATCTTGCGCGTGCCAACCGCCTCGCCGCCGACGCCGTGCTGCGGTTCGGTTTTTCCGAGCAAGTAGGTCTGCTCTGGCACAACGGCTCCCAACAGGAGAGTCCGTTCTTCGCCTCAAGTCCGATCGCGAAAGAAGTGAAAGCGTTGCTCGATGCAGCCTACGCACGCGCCTTGGATATCGTAAGAGCTGACCTTGAGATCGTCCGTGCGGTAGCAGCCGCACTGATTGAGCGACGGGCGTTGGCACACGACGACCTGGTCGCGCTCGTCCATCCCTCGTCCGGGAGCAAGAATCTGCGCATCGGCGTCCATGGCATCGTAAGGGCCTTCAACACGGCGTTGTATCCGCCGAAGCCATCCTCACCGGTTGAAGCCCAAAAAATGCGCCCCATACCCGCGCGCTATCGGCTGCCCGCCACGGCGGAGACTTCGCGGTCCAAGGACCGCAAGTGAACACGCCCACGACCGCCATCACGGTCGTGCTTTCGGCGGCGCGAGCGGCAGCGTGCCCTGATCGGCATCGGCTTTTTTGAGGCGGTAGCCTTTCACGAACGCCAGCCGGTCGCCGTTGAACATGAAGCGGATGTTGACGAAGAACGTGCCGTCATATGGGCTGCGGAACAGGAACTCCTTCTCCAGAAGCTCACGCAGGCCCCGACGGAATGTTGCCGGCGCCAGCGGGCTCTCGTCTTGGGACAGCAGCACGGTGTCGCGGCCCGGGGTCTCGCGCAGTTCCGCGTAGACGATCTCAAACACGGCGAGGCCCGCCTTCGAAAGCCCCGAAGCCTGTTTGAGACCGGCCAGATAGAGCTTAACGAACCGCTCTTTGTCTACGTCCTCCCACTCGTAAGCCATGGCGCCGCCACGGCCTAGGATCTCGCCCGTACCGTTATCGACCACGAAGCCCTTGTGCGTGTCGCCGATCTGCACGCGCTTGGCGCGGCTGATCTCATCGGCTTCCGGAATACTTGGATTTGTCCGATAAACCGGGATACCGTGTTTCTCGCGGATAATTTCTGTTCTTTGTAATATTTTGCTCATTTTAGAACGCTCAAACTGAATAATTGCAAACAGTAGTGTGATTTATTCCGCGCAGTTTGCAAGTCATATTTTGAGCAAAAATAAACGGAAGTTGAGCGAATTGAATCAGAAAATGATTCTTTGCTCTAGGTATTCCGTGGCTTTGCGGTCATTTCCTTTCTTATATATAAATAAAGGTGCTGGGCAGTCAGCCAGCACGACGACGTGTCCACGCACGCCAAGCGTAGCCCCACACAGCGAAGCGCGAGGCGGGCGTATGGCAGTGGTATCTGTGTCGTCGAAATTCGGGTCGGAGTTCTGGCTGACAAGAACCAGCGCAAGGCTTGAATGGAAGGATCAAGCCAACAGACGACACGCGGTGTAAGCCGCAAGGCCGCAAAAAGGGGCTTTGCGGGACGGAACCTATGGCAACGTTCGTGACATCAAGGGCAACAGCCGCCACAGGGATAGGCCCTATACAGCCTACAGGACGACGCAGAGCCCGATGAAATCAATACACGGCCCCTACCCTACCCCCAGCACCCACGCATTGCCCTGAGCGACGCTCCAAACCAACTCTTGAAGCTCAATTATAATGAGTTAGACAACTCACCTGCTCCGAGACTCACCAAAAACTATGGGGTGCGCCTTCAGATATTCGGGCCTTCCCTCGCCTACTGGGCCTAGCCGACCACATCGGCGTCGATCAAGGCCAAGACAAGCGGCCCGAATGGGCCGGCCTTGACCCTCGCCTCGGGTCGTCTCTCACGGCCCTGCGACGGGCAGGCTCCGAAAACTATGGGCGACATCTTCCTATGTCCGAGAGACTTGCGGGAGTACGGAACAACAGGAACATGGGTTCCCGCATCACCGAACATCTGTATCACCACAAAACTGTACTTACAGGAATACGGTTTACTGGGTCTTTGTACGCGTGCGGCGCCCGTCCGGGATCAGGTCGGCGGATGCAATCTCGAATCCGGATTTCTTGAGCGCAAGCATCACCACGTGTCGGACCGACATGCGCTTATCAAGCGCTTCGCGTTTCATCGCATCCGCCAGATACGATGGCACTTCAATGGTCAACTTCTCCAACGCTGCACGAATTTCCTCGACAGGGATCGGGGCAGGGGGCACGGAGTTTTTCCTGACCTCGGGCTTCGTGTTCGCAATCGGCTTGGTGAGCGTGGGCACGCCGAGCTGCGTGTTGATGCGGTCGAGCGCAGCATCATCGACATCGAGAGGCGCTGCGATCCGACGGAACGAGGGGAGGGACTTGTCGGCCATCACGCAGCTCCTTGCTCAAGCACGGGTTCGGCGGCTGTTCCGACCACGGCGCTTATCTCGGCCACGAGCGCATCGAGTTCGGCCACGGCCTTCTCAACCGTCGGCCGCTTGCCGTCCGCGAAATGCGGCGTCTGACCGGAGAGGCCGATTTCCACATACGCAGCGCGATGATGGATCGCGGTTTCGAACGCAGGCAGTTTCAAACGCGCAATCTCGGCGCAGGCATGCGTCTGTGCGTGAGACGCCAACGGCTGCACGCGCGTGAGCAGTAACCGATAGAGGGGATCACGGCCGAATGCCTGGAAAACCGAGCGAATATGACGTGCCACCCGCGCCGCCTCGAAAATGTCGGCTTCCGAAGGGCCCGCCGGGATGATGGTCAGGTGCGCCCGTGCAATAGCAACGGTGAGGGCGCGTTCGTACGTGCCGGCAATGTCGATGAGCGTCACGTCAGGCGCGTACTTCTTCGCGATTTCCGTCAGATGCTCGGTCAAATCCTGCGGATCGGCCGCCGAGACGGTGAGGCGAGGGGAGGACCGCCCGGCGTCACCCAGCCACCTTGAAACGGTGTGGTTGCTGTCGAGGTCGATGATATGGACGCGGTGCCCGGCATGGGCAAATGCGCCACCGAGCGATGCAGTTGTCGTAGACTTGCCGACACCGCCCTTGGAAGAGGCGAGCGTAATGATCATAGGAAAGGCCTTTCAGTATATACGCCTGTAAATACAGGAATACGGTTGAACAGAAATACAGAAGACCAGTCTGCCGTATTCGTTCATTCCGTCCAGCCTTTCACTCACCCAGTCTTTCCATCGCCCAATCTTGACCTCCCTCGGATTAATACCGTACACTGATTATTGAGATTGACCCATCGCCGGGCTCATCGACTATTCAGTTCTTACCGGGGTTTGATGAAGCGCATCAGTCTGTCACGTGCAATTTTTGCGGCCTTCATTCTGGCAGCGCTGTCATTTCAAACGGTGCCACGCGCGAACGCTACGGATTGCCCCGAGGGAGCTGCGGCTGCCGTGACCGAAGCCCGCCGCGCGCTTGCTGCGAGTGACCCCGCCCAAGACAGACGCGCTCTCGAATGTTTGATCGAAGCCGTCTCTACGCTTGAGAAAACACTCATGGGCCTGCGGACCGGTCAGGTTCCGTTCACTCCCACAACTTACCTGCCTTCAAAAGTCATCCCGGCTGAGCCAACACTGAAGCAGGAGGGCCGTTGATAGCCGTGCCCTCCTTTACGTTCTTCCGCTTCGCCGCCGTTCGCTTGACCTTGGCAGTCGTAGCCGTCTGGCTATGCGGAATGCCTCTCGCACACGCGGCCTGCACAAATCCTGCGGCGGGGGAGGGCGCCCTTATTTACAACGGCGACCAGCATGTCATGCAGTATTGCTCGGGCACGCTCTGGATCGGCATGGCCGGCAGCGCCGCCAGCACCTACACCGAGACCGACCCCAAGGTCGGCACACTCACATCCAACAAATGGTGCACGTCCAACGCGGGCGGCACCGCCATCGTGTGCGGGCAGGATGCACCATCGGGTGCGGCCTCCAACGGGGCTACCGGCTTGGTACAATTCTCCGATGGATCTGGCGGGTTTCTATCCGACAGCACGGCAGGCGGTGAACTTTTTTGGGACGCCACCAACCACAAGCTGGGCATCGGCACGGCGACACCAAATGCGTCGGCGCTTTTGGACGTTACGTCCACCACCAAAGGCTTCCTGCCGCCGCGCATGACAACGGCGCAGGTGACGGCAATTGCAGCGCCTGCCGACGGCCTCATCGCCTACGACACAGATACCGACACCATCAAGCTTCGCGCCAACGGCGCATGGGTGTCATTGCAGGCAGGCTCGTTCTCGGAAAGCGATCCACAGATAGGCACGCTGACAGCCTCGAAGTGGTGCTCTGCCAACGTTGGTGGAACGGCGATTGACTGTACCACCGATGCGCCTGCCACTGGCGCAGCGGGTGCATCGTCGGAAGTTCAGTTCCGCAACAACGGCACGGGCGCTTTCGCCGCCGACAGCAACTTCGTGTGGGATGATACGAACAACCGCCTCGGCATCGGAATAGCCCCGACTCTTGCAAAGCTTGAAGTAGCCACCACGTCGGGAGCTACCGCAGCAATGTTTGGGAGCGGTGACAAAGGTATCTCGCTCATCAATAACTGGCCGTCCGTGTTCTTCAATTCATATTTCTCCACGGTAAGAAAATCGATGTCGCCGGGTTTCTCGGCTGGCATTTCCCAAGATCCCGCAACCGGAACTTTTTCGATTGGCATATCTGCCGCCGCTGCGACAACCGCGAACGAAACAGTTACGCACCCAAGCGTGATGACCATGCTTGCCTCCGGCAACGTCGGCATCGGGAACACGGCGCCGAAGCAGATGCTTGATGTGACTGGCATCATCACTACGCCGGGTATGGCAATGAATGGATATTTTGACGGCACGTGGCGGCCTAAATCTGCTGGGTATCTCGGCTATATTCAAATGGATGCTTCAACAGGAAAGATCTATTTCTGGAATTCACCAACTTCGGTAGCTGCAGACGGAGCCTCCACGCTTAATGCACGAATGGTCATCGATAAAGACGGCAACGTCGGCATCGGGACGGCAAGCCCCACGGCCACGCTGCAGGTCATGCGTGGCACGGGCACGGCCGGCACGGCCGTATTCAGCGGCACCACTTATTCTTCGCACTTCAACTACTCCACCACCGAGGACACCTACATTCGCGGCGGCAAGGCGGGCGCCCAGGTCGTTGTCAACGATCAATCCGCGGGTGACGTGGTGATTGCAACGGGCGGCGGCAATGTCGGCATCGGGACGGCAGCGCCAGCCTACAAGCTGGATGTAACGGGCACGACCAGAACGACAGGCAATTACTACACCAACGGCTCGCTCTACATGGGGCAGGACGGCACCTCGACCATTCTCTACGGAAGCTCTGCCGCCAACCAGTACATGGCTCTTTATGGTGCCGCCAGCAACGTCACGGGCGCGAGCATAACCCTCTTTGGGCGCACCTACAGCACGACCGAGGGCCGCATCACCTATACCGCCAACACGAACACCAACGACGCGACACATTCGCACTATTTCACGAAATATAGCAGTGGCGGCACAACCACGGCGCTCATGAGCATCCGTTCCAATGGCAACACGTATGTGTATGGCGATTACACCTGCAGCATCGGTATCGCCACGACCGTTTCCTGTTCGTCGGACAGACGCCTGAAAAAGGATATCGAGACGATACCCAACGCGCTGGACTCGGTTGTGAAGCTGCGCGGCGTGACCTTCCGCCTGAAAGATCCCGCCAAGCCGCAGGTCCAGAGCCTTGGCTTCATCGCCCAGGAAGTCATGAAGGTTTATCCGCAGGCCGTGCGTATGGGTGAGGACGGCTATTACACCATGGAATACGCAGCGCTGGTTGCGCCGCTGGTCGAAGCCGTGAAAGAGCTTAAGGGCCTGTTCGACGGGCTTGCCGAAAAAGTGGCGGGCATCATCACCGTCAATGACGACCAGTCCGCCCAAATCGAAGCGCTCAAGGCCGCGAACGACAATCAGAGTGAGCAGATCGAAGCGCTTCGTGAGGAAATCCGCAGCCTCAGAGCAGGGAACTAGGAATACATTCCCACCATATTCCCATAATCATAGAGTGATAATGTATCTTATGGAAATAGCAATTATGGAAAATGACCAATTAGTCTGATCTGGGGGATGCCTTCTGGTCTGCAACCTTCGCAGATCTGGCTTGGCTCATGATGGCGAGCAATACCTCTTCCCAAAGAGCCTCATTTTCCAACTCGGCAACGACAACGTCATCAGCCAAAAGGAGGATTTTCAAAGGGGCTTTTATGCGATCGGGAGAAGATGCCATATTGGCAGTATGCGCTAGAGAGTTTGATTTGGTCAATATAATTGCATTTTGTTTTTGACAAACTTTGCCAATTCACGCGATAATAATCTAATGGCAACAATGAATGTTTCACTTCCCGATGCAATGAAGTCCTGGGTAGAAGCTCAGGCCGAGGACGGCCGATACGGCAACGCGAGCGATTACGTCCGTGACCTCATCCGCCGCGACCAGGAACGTCAGCGCTCAATCGACGAGTTTCGCGCGCTCGTAGATGACGGCATATCGAGCGAAATCTCCAATATGACGATGGACCAGATCTGGGATCTCGCCGTCGACCATGCGAAAAATCCTCTGCCCCGCTGATGGCAGCGTGGCGACTCACGAAGGTTGCTGCGATCGACCTGGCCGACATCTTCACTGCTGGGATTGAACAATTCGGCAAGGCGCAAGCGCTAAAATACCGTCGCACGCTAGAAGATTCGTTCGACACGCTCGCCTCTTCTCCCCTTCTCGGTCGCGAGCATGTTGAAACTCGTTTGCCCGTTCGCGTGCACTTTCACGAAGCGCACGTCGTTGCGTACTGGGCTCGGTCAGACGGAATTCTCATCTTACGGGTCTTGCCGGGTCGTTCTGATTGGCGAGTTTATCTTTGAATCGCGCCGCGCGGCGAGGCCGGCAGAGCGATATGCCGAGAGCCGGATGCTATGGTCTTAGTGGCGCGTCCCAGCTTTCGCAGCCCGTCAATTCCCGAAATTCGGAATCGGGATGCCGTATGACGCGCCTGATGCAGTGCGCAGGCAGAGGCTTCTTGATGCGATCCTCGTGGTCGACCGGTTCACGCGTCCGAAAACCTCGATGGATCAGATATCGGCGGATGATCTTGAAGTCGAGCCCGCCGGCCGGCTCCAGGGATGCGATCGGAACCTCGGCCTCGATCAGGCACGGCACGCCAACGCGCTCCAGCACCGCTCCTGTATCCGGATCGCCATCATGCGAGTTGTACAACGCTTCGCCGCCCCAGAATTGAAAGAAGGAGCCTATGCCGCTCTCGCCCGCTATGCCTGGGCGGAAAAAGCAGAACCACACCATACCGGTGCGACCGCTCTCGTCGGCTTGATTTTCGGCTATCAGCCTCGCGGCGATCGTTTCGGTGACCTCGCCCGCGACGAGCAAATCATTCACACGTCGCGCCAGCATCTCGCCGCTTGGAAGCTGCATTCCCTCGGCGAGGATGTGATCGATTTCGCGATCGGTGAGACGTGTGCAGTGCAGCCCGATCAGCGAATATGGCCGCATGACCGCGCGCAGTCCGTAGATGGCCTGGTCGTACTCGAAGCCCGATACCTTGCGCCCGGGGGTGCCCTCACCCTGTCGCTCCCACGACAGGAAAAGATCGTGGTTCTGGTCGAGATACTCGGCCAGCGGCTTGGGCCACGCGGCCGGTTCATCGAGATTGAGGATCATGTTGAAGTCTTAAGCGCTCTCGCCAGGCGAAAGAGTTCAGCCTGATAGATGGCGTCATGCACAGCGTCGTGATCAGGTCGCGTCTTCGGGCTCAGCTTTTGCTGCATCCGGCTCGATTTCGTGTCCTCCCACGAGCATGAGGCCGCGCCCATGTAGAACGATTTGATGTCGAGGGCGGCAAAGCCGAAGGGATTGGCGCCGGTGAAGCGGTGAAAGTAGTAGTTGACGAACGACCAGTCGAACGACGCATTCAAGCCGACGAATACGGGAGAGGCATCCTCGCCGGTAACACCTGCCAGCCATACAGCGAACCGCCGCATGGCCGCCGCCGGCTCCTCTCCTCTGACCAGCAAGTCATCCAACGACAACCCGGTTACTTCGAGTGCCTTTGGATCGGCATTGCGGCTGATCGGCTTCAACGCCGCACTGAAAGTTTGTTTGTCGTCGTCGACGAGGCAGGCCCCGACAGTGAGCATGCTGTACTCCCCCGGTATGGGCCCGGAGGTCTCGATATCGACAGAGACGAAGACTTCGCGTTTGGCGGTCATGGGATCAGGGGCTCCATCGGGACCAACGGCGGGCGGTTCCTAATCGCCGCCCAATGCTCGCGAAAAAGGCGGCGGCGCTCGTCCACCGACCCGGTACTCGTCCAGTGATGCCCCGCCAACGTCTCGATGTCGAAAGGGTGTTTGGTGTCTTTCCGGGCAAGCACCATCACCGGGAGGCTGCGGCCGAGCGCGTATCCAAGCTCCAGAAAGCAGTTGGGCCTGGATGCCGTGATGTCTGCGATGATGACCGCACTTCGGTGAAGCTTGGCGAATATTTCCTGGTCGATGCGCGGCGCGTCGAACGGCTGCTTGCCGTCAACGACCACAAGCTTGTACCCAAGCTCATCCTCGACAATGGGTTTCACCACCGTCGCGAAGTAGTCCTCGACCGCCGCGAAATCCTCGTGCTCGGGGTTGAGCAGTCGGACACCGAAGGCCGTCGGCGGCTCTAGCGCCTCCAGCAATGCCACGATCTCCGTCACTTTCTCGGTCACCGACCTGCGCGAGGGAAAGTTGATACGGTTGATCCAGCCATGCGGATCGGGCCCCTCGCCCGTCCTGAACAGACGCGGCGTGTTCAGACTCGAGAGCCCGTAATCGAACAGCCTCCGCGCGCCCGTGCCAGCTGCGCATATGGGCAGATTGAGCGGCACCACCGGCTTACCGGCGTCAAGATAGAGGTTGGCCAGAAAGTACACGCCCTCGCTGCCGCCGAGCGCGATCAGGATGTCTCCCCAACGCGCCTGCACTTCCATGCGCTTGCTGCCCATGTTCCAGTGCGCGGCATTCTCGATCTTCACGAGATCGGAGCTGCGCAGCGCATCCCAGAGGCCGTGAAATTCCGGCGGGATCTGCTCTTCTGTTTTGTGATGCTGGACCGCGATCGCAAGCGGACTTGGTGCGCCGCTCGGCCGGCGATGCAGATTGCTTCGGATCGTCTCCCAGATCAGCCAGTCGAAGCAGATCGGCTGGTTGTCGGCCTGCCGCAGATTTTCCTTGTCGACCGGCACAACGACCGTAGCTCCACGGGCGATCAGTTCCGTCGTCAGCGCCGCGATCAGCTCCCGAGCCGCCACGACGTCGGCGCTCGGCGCATGACTGAGTTCAGCGGGAATGCTGCCGGCAATATGAATGCGCCGGCCGAACAAGGGCGACCTTGGCATCACCTGTCCTCCATGACCGGGGATGCACGCATGCTGTCCGCTGCGGATTTCAGGTGCTCAAACTTGAGGGCCTGCGATGGGAATGCGCTTGCTATTGCTGCAGGGTATAGGCGGGTTCGAATGTCGGAATACGTCCAGCCTGGTCCGCCGTTGCGTGCTCCGGTCACCGTTACCAAGCTGCCGATTTGGTGCTCGGAGAGCCCGATTCCGGCGAGGTCCATGGCGAACAGTTGACGGCGTTCACCGTCATCCGGCCTCCGGAACTCCTCGACGATTGCCGCGCGACGCTGCAGCGCGGCATCCAGGACCGACAATCGGTTCGTACACAGGAACACAACGACCCTGCCACCGAGCCGCCTCAGGTCATCGATGCATTGGATAAGGGTGTTCACCGCGACCTTGTCCTCGTGGTGGCTGTGCTCCTGCGTTCGCGTCGCAGCGAGGGAATCGCCCTCGTCGATGATCAGCATCGCCGAGCGGGTCTTGCCGGCAGCCTGCACGACCTTTTGGAACGCCTCGGCAAGGAGCGTTCCCATCTCGCCCACCTTGCCGCTGCCGCGTACGCGGTTGCTGAGCTTGAACAGCAGGCAGTCATCCACCTTCGCGTCGGCTACCAGCCTGTTCGCGATGCACTCGGCCGTCGCAGTCTTTCCCGTGCCGACGTCCCCGTGGAAGATTGCAAGAGGATACTGCTCGGCCACCAGATCGCAGATCGGGAGCCGGCTGCCGTGATGCTTCGTGCTCCAGGCAGCAAGCTCGCCTTGCTGCAACAGAAGTCGGAGCTGATCTCGTACACGTGCATAGCGCGCGTCGAAGCCAAGAAGCGTCTTTTGCCGCTTGCCCAGGCCCGCATCGGGGAGCGGCGTCTCGCTATCGAATATCTTGGCCTCGCTCATGATCCGAAATCCTTTCTCTGCATGCCGTATCCCTTGCTTGCGTAGTCACGGCCGCCAGAGGATGAGAGGCCTGCGTGGCTCGTATCGGCGTTGGTCGGGACCCAACCGATCTTGAGGCGACCGGCCATGTCCGACCTGGCATCGTCATTGTATTTGTCGGTGTAGTAGAGAACGACCCGCAGCCAGGCACCGTTCACGCGTGGCCACAGCACGCCGCCGGGCCTGCTCATCGTAAGGTCGCCTGCCGCAGTGTTGACCTCGTACCGCACGGCCCTCAGCTCCAGGCCGGATGAGCTGATCAGGGTGACGTCGGCGGATCGCAGGTACCCCTTCTTCGCCAGCAGCTCGATGTCGTGAGCGTACTCCCTGGCCTTCGCCTCGGTGATGCTGGCGCTGCTTGAGGCTATCATGAGGAGGTCGCCTAGCACGCGCCGCAACACCGTCTCGATATCGAGGACGGAGTATGTCTCGGTGCCTGACGCTGTTGCAGTCGCGGTGTAGCTCATCCTCAATCCTCAACTTTGAAACGGGGGCCGAATATCTGCTTCCACTCGTCGAGGTCGTTCTCGACAGAGGCGAAATTGGCGATCTCCCAGTCCTGCTCGGCCTTGGCGACTATCTGCTTGCGCTCATCATCGGTGATTCGCGCCGCGACATTGTTCAGGCTGTAGACGGGATCGAGGATCACGACCGGACTGGAAAAGTTGCCGAACGGCGGCTTGTTCTCGGGGAACTGGATACGCTCCTTGAGTCCGGACTGCGCGAGATAGAGGAGGAAGCGCCGGAAGCGCTCATCGATTGATCCGGTCGCGCCGTCCCGGGCGAGCAGGTGCGCCATCACCAGCTCAATGACGAACGACTTGAGCGGCTTGAGCTCGGCGTAGTTCCGCCACCGCTTCGCGAGGCGGACGAGGGTGCGGAAATCCGCGTCGACCTTCTTGCGGTCGCGTATGAACTGGATCTGACACGGGGCGCAGGTCTGGATGCGTGTGCCGTCATGGATGTCGAACTGCCAGCCGTAGCCGTCTCTCGTGGGGTCCTCGATGACGGGGACGATATCGACGCTGAGCCCTGTGCCGGCGAAGGTGACCGTCGCCGCTTTGCGTTGAATCTCAAAGTCCTCGACCGACTTGTTCGGGTAGATTTCGATCAGCAGCTCGTAGATCGTGTCGCACAGCGACTGCAGCGTTTCGCGGTCGACGCTCTTGCCCGAGACATAGAAGACGAGGTCCACGTCGACGGGGTCTTCGGATGTCTTCCTCAGGATCGTGAACTTGGCGAACGATCCCGCCTTTACCACCCGCGTGATCTTAATTTTTGTCTTGCCGCGCAGACTCTTGTTCAACTCGGCGATCAGCCGGTCCACCTGCTCGTGGTACTCGGTCCGTTTGTCCTGCGGCAGGCGCAGAACATTGCTATCGCAATACCGAAGCTGTGTGTTGCTCAATGCCATCTGCCTGCTCCCGGCCGAATCCGATATTCCGTAAAAACGTCATACTTTATATGCCTACTCCGAACATGGAACATAGTTACCGACGTACGCGTTGTCAAGCACAACGAATACCGCTACTCTGAACTCAACGAGTGAGGGGAGTTACAGCATGGCCACATCCCTGGGAGACCGCCTAAAGGACTTGCGAAAGAAGAAGGGTTTCACCCTCGACGAGCTCGCGGAGCGCTCCAAATCGAGCAAGAGCTACATCTGGGAGCTGGAGAACAAGGACCCGCCACGGCCGTCGGGCGAAAAGCTCGCGCTGATCGCAGAAGCACTGGATACGACACCCGACTACCTTCTCGGCCTCGACAAGGAAGAGCAGTCTGCCGAGGACAAGGCGTTCTTCCGTAAGTACCAGAAGATGGACACCGCTCAGAAGACCCAGATTCGAGAAATGCTTGAGGTCATCAACAAGAAGCGATGAGCGATCACGGCCGCAAACCAAAACGATGGGCTAACGACCTGAACACGATCCTCACCGCCGTTGCCGGTGACGGGAGGTTTCCTGTGCCCGTCGAGAGGCTTGCGCTCGAATATTCAGCCAAGAGATTTCCGGACGCGCCGATCGTCGCGGTCGAAGGACGGGCACTGGGCAGCTTCGAGGGCGCCCTCTACCCGGTGCATGACGGCAAGGCCTGGGCCATCATCTACAATACGGATGTCTCTGAGGGTCGCCGCAGGTTCACCATCGGCCATGAGTTCGGCCACTACCTGATGCATCGGTCGTTGCTGCCAACAGGAATCGAATGCGGTGAGGATGCCGTCACTTTCCGCGACGGAGTCGATCTTGAGCACGAAGCGGATACCTTCGCCGCTTACCTGCTCATGCCGTTCGACGACTTCCGCAAGCAGCTCGACGATGATGTCGTTCCCAGCCTTGACGATCTGAGCGCGCTCGCCGACCGGTACGGCGTCTCGCTCATTTCTTGCGTGCTCCGCTGGCTTGAGTATACCAAGCGCCGGTCGATGATCGTGATCTCGCGGGAAGAGTTCGTGTTATGGGCCAAGCCGAGCCAACCGGCGTTCGAGAGCGGCATCTTCATCAAGACTCGCGGCGTGCCACCCGTGCCGGTACCAACAAATTCCCTCATCGGCCGGCGCGATTTTGCAGACGCTGCGCGGGAGGGCGTAATCCATCCACCCGGCATCTGGTCGCGTGAAGAATGCACTGAGATTACGCTGCATTCCGACAAGTATGATCAGGCCGTGACTATCCTGCACTATGGTCGTGACAGTGCTCGCTCGTTTCATTCCGACGAGCCGCCCGAGCCGGATACCTTCGATCGGTTTAGCCCGGAGGAACGGGAACGATTCGAATGAGCGCACGGGTTCAGGCACTGCGGTGCTCGCCGCTTGGCCCGACGATTGCGCTTCCAGCCTGCGCCTGCGAGGATGGCGGTACAGCGCACACGGGCGCTTAAGTTATTCTCGTCTTTCCGAGAAACCGCCTGAGCCTCCTGGCAAGTGTCTCGGTTGCCGCTAACTGGCACTCCCAGACCAGCAGCGTGGTCCATCCTTCTTGCGTGAGGCGCGTCAGGACATCAGCGTCGCGCGTCTTGTTACGAGCCAGCTTTGGGCCCCAGTAGGCAATGTTGGCAACGGGATGGGAGCGTAGCCTGCACGTGGGGCTATCGTGCTGATGCCAAAAGCAGCCATGCACCAGGATAGCCTTGCGTCTCGACCGAAACACGATGTCTGGCCGCCCCGGAAGATCACGCGCATGTAGTCTGTAGCGATAGCCCAGGCTCGTGAGCACCTGACGTACGGCAATCTCAGGCCGGGTATTTCGCGCCCGGTTGGCCTGCATTACCTTTCTCACGTGCTCCGGTGTCGGCATGACAAGACGTTAGCCTGGAAGGAGTCTGGCAGCGCTGCGGCTTCTTGCCTGAAAGAAGGTGGAGGGCCTTGGGGCGCACGCGCTGAGATCCGCGCGGAAGCGAACCTGACTCACAGCCGGTGGCAGGGCGCCGCGCACAGCCGGTACCTCGGACATGTCAAAGAGCAGGAGCGACTCCTCTGCCAGCTGCCGGTCGAACCGCTCCTCCAACGCTGTGACAGCCGCATTGCCGAGCGTCTCCGCGAATATCTCATGCAGTCGCATCAGCGCATCGTGCCGACCGGCGAGCGCAGCCTCGATCTCGCGCATCAGCTCCGCCACCGAGGTTCCACCACCGGAGGACTCAACTATGACAGACGCCAGGATGCCGATCGTTCCGCCGGGCGGATGACACTGATCATAGGAGAGATAATGAAGGCGGGATCGCCCTTGGGTCGCCTTGACCTCTACGCGCAGGTCGTCAGCTGCAAAATCGAAAGTATCGTCGATCGTGTTGCGCCAGGCCATCACGGCCTCGGGCGGAGCTGCGCTTCGGAGGATAAAGAGCAGCTCGCCGATCAGGCCGGTTAGCGGCTTCGGGGCAGGCCGTGACAGCATCTGAAACATCCGGGCAAGGTGCGCGGTCGCCGAGACAACGGCTGTTAGGCTTGGTTCGGGCCCGAGGATGCGGAGCACGAGATCGGCCGCATAGAGGAAGTAGCGCCGTTCCAGGGCGTCTCTACTGGTGCAGAGCAGCGTTGTAAGGCTCCGGTCGAGCAGCTGACCATCCGGGATGACCAGTCGGCATGGGACGTAGTATTGGATAGACAAGCCCTGCAGCCGCAGCGGGTGACGCGCCCCGCCTCCGGCCCCGTGGGCGTGCAGCATCAGGCAGGGGCAGCCGTCATCGGACACGCCAAGGTAGTGCGCGGGATAGTCGGGGATCGGTAGCGCGTTGAAGGCGCCTTGCGGCGGCGTCTGCCCACCCAGCTGCGCTAGAATACGCCCGAGAGCATCAGACATTGGTTTGCGGCGGCTGATCCTGCACTAGCCACGGCTTCGCGAGTCGTGGCGGAACCCAAACAGCGATAACAGGAACGCTCTCGATGGTCGGCTGCCCGTCACGGGTTAGGCTCAGGTTATGAATCTGAATCGTAACAGCGTCGGGCGCACGGATGTTGAAGTCGCCTGGATAAACGGAGCCCTGAAGGGCCTTGGGCGTTGACGGAGCCGCGCCCTGAAACAGGTTGGTTGAGATCTTGCCTGCATCGTTGACGCCGCGCTCTCGCGCGAGGCCGCCGCTCATGTGATAGACGGAGCACGGCTCATCGTGATCATCCTCAAGAGCGATAGCCAGCTGCACCAGCAGGCCAATCTGATGCTGTGAGTCGATGGGATCACGGACGCGGTAGAGTGTGATGAGGTTCTGGACCGCCTCCCGCAGCGAAACTGAATCGCTGTAGCGATGTCGCTGAAACCCACTGCGACTCCCGTGGCCGGGATCATCTTCGAGCGGCAGTGTCGACAGAAAGTCGGACACGAGCTTGCGATTGACTTCGTAGGTGGCCTCGTCGGCAACGACATGATCGGGAGAGTACCAGTCACTCCTGCCGAGCTTGCGCACGTAGTCGAACGCCAGAACGGAGTCGCGGCACGGCCTGAGATTTGGATCGAGCACGAAGGCGCGCTTCCAGTCATTGAGCGGCCTCCCCTTGGAGGAGACCTCCTTGAGCTGCTTGCGCATGAACTCCTCATGCTCGACATAGGCCCTAAAGGCGCGTCTGGTTGCGGCCTCGAGATAGACCCTACAATAGCCGAGGTACTGGCGCTTGTAGCCCAAGAAGCGCGCGCGCTGCTGGATAGTGTCAGCATTTCCCGTGCCGATGCCACGCGGCATGTACGTCACGGTAAGCCCCTCTATCGTGTAGCCACGATCCATTGCCTGGCCGCCCACGAGTATCCAGGCATACTGCTGGCCCCAATCGATGATGACCGGCTTGCCGCGGCGGCGGTTGACCTCCTCGATACTTGTCCGATTGAAGGCGCTGCTCAGCCAAGGGAGTAACTCGTCGAAGGCCGGGATGTTGGGCTCGGTCCTGCTCAGATCCTCGTGGGCCAATTGAAATGCGGTCAGCAGATCGTCCCTGTCTGAATCGGTCTCCGGCAGCCGGATGACCCGCCGCCATTCCTCGAAGATGTCGCTGATCCAGGTGTGAAAGTCCCGGTGCTGGGTCGTGCCATGTGACGGGTGAACAAGCATCGAGCGGTTGCCCGCGCCGCCGTCAAGCATGAGACCTGCGGCGACACCAAGCAGGAAAATACGAAGCGCCTCTAGGAGAGTCTCGGGCGCAGCCTCAAGCTGATTGTTGCGGGTGGGAACCTGTGCCGCGGGAATGATGCGCACTAGCTGGCTGTTGTCGCTGAAGAAGCGCTGCCCCCCGGTGTAGTCGCCGCCGGGGTCGAGTACCTCGACGAAGTTCGGCGACAGCGTGTCGATGATGTTTATAAGAAGGGGCGCCTGCGGGGTCGCCGTGTACTGCAGCAGTGTGTGCGATGGCAGCAGCGACCTTAGCTCAAGGATGCGCTGATAGGTCGTGCTCTGCGTGCCGTCCGGCACCTCGTTGTTGAGGCTCGCCTGATCGGCCTCATCGTCGATGATCAGGGCAGAGATGCCGCGCAGATTAAGGGCGCGAGCAAGATCAATCAGGTGCTGCAGGTTCTGGTACTGCTTCATGACCGTAACGAGCACGGTCTGCTTGGCCGCAGGCGGCACGGAATTGTCGCGCCATTCGTCGATAATCCGCTGGATGTTGTTGGCGGCCTCAACCCTGGGATTGTGAAATAGAGCCCAGGTCCGGGGGCGGTCCGGCGTTATGCCGAGGTCGGTCTTGAGGCGGTCCCGAGACTGCTCTGCAAGCTGGATCGAGGAGCCTGCTATGATGATCACAAGGGGAAAGTAATTGTCGCGGGCGAGCGCCGCGACAGTCGTGAACGAAAGAGTCTTGCCGCTCTGGACATAGCCGACGACGAGGCCAGTCTCCTGCCCCTGCTCACCCAGTGGAATCGCACGACTGAGCACCAGACTCGCCGAAGTCTCGACCCCCGGGCGCGCCGCTGGGTCCTTGCGCAGCTTCCTGTCGAGAAGGCCGGTGGCCTCCGGCCCGCCAGTCTGCGGTTGCCACCGCATGCATCGTGGCAGTGGTTGATCGATAGGCTGTACCAGCACGGGCCTTCTCATCGCGCGTCCCCACTCTATGAATCGGAAAACACCTCAAGCAGCAGCTCATTGACATTGCGCCGAATGGTTCCCGGCAGCTTTGAGGCGGAACTCTTGAACAGGACCTCAGAGATGGCCAGGGCGGCAGCTACACGCAGCAGGGCCTCCATCGTCTCGCTGTCACGCTGCGCGAAACGGATCATGAAGGGATGAGCAGCCGAGAGGCGAAGCTGCAGGCGTCGTCCGCCGTCACTGTCAAAGGTGACAGACGAAATGGCGAGCCACTCGCTCTCCATACGGTCGTCGGTGATCTCGATGCTGATATGCCACGGCTTGCCCTGGTAGGTGATCGAGAGCTCCTTGGCGGCGAGCGGCTTGCTATCTTCGAGCGGCTCATCCCTTGTCGCTTGATCGGGCTGCGCGGCGATCTCAGGCAGCGCATCCGGCAGCTTGGTAGCGATGTCCTCAGCCGTCGTCTCGACTGCTTGGGTGGCATTGGCAAGGAGCGCATTACGGGCTGGTCGCGCGCGGTAACCCTCGGCCTGCCGCAGCAGCGGGAGATCGCCGCTGTCGAGATGCTCATCCAGCAGGCCGATGAACGGTCCTTCGTTCTCGTCCCATTGGAACCCATCCTTGGTGTGGCTAACCTCGAAGCCGTCGAGGTGCAGCTCACCAAAGATCCTCTGGTAGCGGAAGCTATTGGACTTTCCGAAGATCGGCTCTGGCCTGTAGCCCTCGTCACCGCTGCCTTCGATCAGGCGTCCACGGCGGAAGAGTGCGAAGCCCGAGCGCGAGACGTTGCCCGTCTCACGGATGGCCGCGAAACCGCGGACTTTCTGGCCGTTACCGAAATCGAAGTCGATGGGCTTGCGCCATTCCCTGGCCTTGCCGCCGGGCTCCTTGTAATAGGGCGCGGTCAGGACAGCAGGCTCCTGGAACTGAAGAGGCTCGCCGTCGAACCTGAGATCGAGAGTGCCATCGCGGATGAAGGTCCGATAGATGTCCGCGAGATGCTCCTTGATCTTGCCGATCGTCTTCTTGACCGGCAGGCGGTAGGGCTGCTCAAGGACGATCTCTGTGAAGTGCTCCGCGGCCGGTGCGGGCGTCTCGCTGATGGCAAGCTCCTCGAGCCTGTCGTGCACGATCTGCTCAATGTCGAAATGGATGTTCCGCTGCACTGGCTCGCCAAGCGCCGAAGTGCGCACATGCCACCGCGGCGCGAACCAGCAGGCTGCGCTCTTCATACCCATCCCGAACTCGGATAGGCCCGTCTGGTCCGGCGGGATCTCCGCGGGCTTGAAGGCCCGCGGATAGTGGGCGGCAGAGATTCCGGCGGCGTTATCCCGCACCTTCAGCATCGCAGGAGGGCCTGGCTCGATGTCGATATGGACCGCCAGCCTGTAGCCGGCGCCGTGAATCTGCCTCAGCGCGGCTTCATTCACGAGGTAGCTCTGGAGTGCGTTGTCGACGAACTCGGCAAGCGCGAACCAAGGTCGGTAGTTGAGATGGCGCAGAATCGACAGCACGCTTACGCCAGGGCGGATGCTGACGCGCTCGATCTTGCTATGGACTCCGTTGTCCCTCAAAGCGCACGCCCCCTGCTTGGCAGCTTACAGCCCCAGTGCTGGCCTTTCGGTGATTCGGGGGGCATCCTGCCACAGAAGCGGCGTGTCATGAGCTCGGATAGCCGGGAGTTCCCGCTATTTCATGCCTGTTGGCACAGCGCACCAACCCCGTGTAGCTGCTAGCCCAACTCGGTCTCCAGCTCGCGGGCTCTGCGCTGCGCGCCGGGCCCGCGACCGTGGCCAGGGTGAGGTTGATGCGCGCCGATCAGCGCTAAGTAGTGGCCCTGGACGGGGCGAACTCGCTCCGGCGCCGGAGTTGGGCGGCCGTCGCGTAACAGCAGCTTAGGTCTCCGCGTCTTGGTCTTGGCACCCAGGAGCTGCCGGGAAATCTCGCGACCGATCACCTCTGCCAGGAGGGGAGGCACAGCATTGCCCAGCTGGCGCACCTGTTGCGCGCGCGTTCCTGCGAACTGCCAACGATCAGGGAAGCTCTGCAGGCGCGCCATTTCCGCCGCTGACAGGAGCCGGTTCTTCCAGTGAAACGGTCCGGAGTTCTGGGAAGGGTTTGCAGGCAATGTCCAGGCGGGTCGGCCCTTCGCTAGCTTGAGGAGGAAGCTCCAGTAGCGCGTCCGGTAGCCAAAGAGAGGTACTCCGCCCCCGCGAACCGTATGCCAAAGGTAGTTTTCACCTTCGGGTATGGAGGGAAGCAAATCCGCCCACCGCCCTCTCATCCGCAATTCTTGAAGCGTCTTGGGTTGGTCCAGCTCCCCGATTGCGTCCCATGCGGACACGTACGGCTCCAAAGGCCTGTGGTCTGCAGAGCCGTGCGTCGGTTCCGGCATCTCGAAGGCGCGCCCTTCACGGTCCAAGACCATGATCAAGCGACGGCGATGCTGAGGCACGCCGAAATCGGCGGCATCGACGACGGTGCTTGAGAGACGGTAAGCAACGCCGTGCTTCCTGTTGATCCTGCCTAATTTTGCCTCGATTGACTCCAGGCCTGCGCGCACCCCTTTGCCGGCGAACCCCGGCACGTTCTCGATCAGGGCGACGCGCGGCAGAACACCCTCAATGACACGCATCATGTGTCCGAGCGATTGAGAGCGCGGGTCGTTGAGGCCAAGGGGGGTTCCGTATCGCCAGTTTGCTGACTTTGAGAATGGCTGACATGGCGGGCCAGCGGTCAGAAGATCGATCTCGCCCACACGCGCTCCTGCCGCAGTCAATAGCTTGGCCGCTGAGGTGTCCGCTATGTCGACGGAGAAAACCTCCCCCATGCGATTGGCCAGCAGAGAGGCGGCACACACACCATCCATATCAACAGAAACAACGGTTTCGAACCCCGCGGCAGCGAGGCCGCAATCGATGCCGCCGGCACCGGAGAACAAGCTTATCGACTGGTGCGCCACGTCCATCCCCCCAAGTTGGGGCGACCATAGGGTGCTTCGCCGCGCTGGTCGAGCTCCGGGACGGGAGTTGCCCGCTGTTTGCCTGTATGGTTGCAGGAAGAGCACGACGCTGCTGTACTCGATCGGGTCGCGGCGTCCTGGCAGGCCACATTGCACGACGATGCGAGACAGCATGGACGGGGCCCCGACAAGGACTGCGAGCGCAAATGTGAAGGGCGTTTTCGACACCAAGGCCGAGTCCGGCTACGACGACGACATCTCGCGACGGTACCATTTTCAGAGGCATTACAGAGCGATAGCCGCTTCGCTTGTTGGGTCATGGATCATCTATCGCGAGCCCCAACGCAACGCCGGTCGTCGTGCCTATGTAGCCGTTGCGCGCGTCACGCACATAGAAGATGACACTGAACGACATGGGCATGCCTATGCCTACATGGCGGGTTATCTTCCGTTCGATCGCCCTGTGCCGTTTGTGGTGGCTGGCCGGTATGCCGAAGCACCCCTTCGGGCGATAGCAGAGCCGACGCGGATCGGCGCTTACCTCCAAGGCAAATCCGTCCGCGAGCTGTCCGACGAAGACTTCGCCCTCATTGTACGGACCGGCTTCGGTGCGACGTTAGCTCCCGAGAACGCCGTCCGCCTTGAGCTGGATGACATGCATGTGGACCGGGAGACGCTCAGCCTGCTGGAGGCACCCCCAGAAGAGCAGGAGCGCCGCATTGAGCAGATTCTGGTCAATCGCAAGATTCGCGACGCCAGCTTTCGCGGGCATGTCTGTGATGCCTACAAACACACGTGTGCCATCACCCGCCTCAGAATCATCGATGGTGGCGGCAAGTCCGAGGCACAGGCGGCTCATATCTGGTCTGTGGCGCAAGGCGGGCCCGATGTCGTCCAGAACGGCGTCGCGCTCTCGGCTACCGTCCACTGGCTTTTCGACCGATACCTGATCTCCCTGACCGACGATTACCGGATACTCGTTTCGCACAACAAGGTGCCCAGCGAGCTTCGGTCTCTGTTTGCCAAGCAGATGGACCGCATTCACTTGCCCGCTGACAAGCGGCTCTGGCCTCATCCCGCCTACATAGCGCGACATAGGGAGCACTTCGCCTCAGGATGAGTGTCGTCCCGTTGTCCGGTCCTACAAGCGACGGAGCAGCGCCAGGTCATCTGCCTCATCCACCGTCAGGGCGGACGGGGCTCGCGTGAATGGCACTCTGCGAAGCGACGTTATGCTTGGTAGCAAGAACCAAATCTTGCCGGGCGACGTCAAATCATCCAGCATTGCTTGGATGAACGCTGCCACGCCCGATTCGGCTTCCCAGGAGATCGCCCTCTACACCGCTCCCGGCGGCGAGGTGCGGATGGACGTTCGCGTCGATGCCGAGACCGTCTGGCTCACGCAGCGGCAGATGGCCGAGCTGTTCGACACGTCGACCGACAACGTCGGCCTGCATCTGAAGAACGTTTATGCCGACGGGGAACTCGCCGAGACGGCAACTGCCGAGGATTACTCGGTAGTTCAAACCGAGGGCCGCAGGAAGGTCCGCCGCGACGTCAGGCACTACAACCTTGATGCCATCATCTCAGTCGGCTACCGCGTCAATTCCAAGCGCGGCACCCAGTTCCGGATCTGGGCCACCAAGACCCTGCGCGAGCACCTGATCAAGGGTTACACGGTCAACGAACGGCGCCTCAAGCAGCGCGGACTGGTCGACATCGAACAAACCGTCCAGCTCCTCGGCCGCACGCTCAGGACACACCAGCTCGTCACCGACGAGGGCGAGGCCCTTCTTGACGTCGTCAGCCAGTATGCCCGCTCCTGGCGGCTCCTGCTGCAGTACGACGAGAACCGTCTGCCGTCCGAGCCGACCCGGCCCACCCGCAAGATGGCCCGCTTGACCGTCAACCAAGCACACAAGATCATCGTCAAGCTCAAAAAAAGCCTCGAAACCGGCGGGGACGCCTCGTCGATGTTCGGTGCCAAGAGGGGCGAAGGCCTGGAGGGCGTGCTCGGGGCGATCGAGCAGACGTTCGGCGGCGAGCCTCTCTATCCCAGCGTGGAGGTACGTGCAGCCCACCTGCTCTACTTCGTCATCAAGGACCACCCGTTCGCCGACGGCAACAAGCGTATCGGCAGCCTGCTGTTTCTTCATTATCTCGACAAGAACAAGCGCCTGACCGGACCGGACGGCCGGCCGAGGTTTGACGACCGTGCCCTGGTCGCGTTGGCTTTGCTCATCGCCGAGAGCGACCCGCAGCAGAAGGACGTGATGGTCCGACTCGTCATGAACCTGCTGGAAGATCCCCAGTAGGCAACGACCGAACTGCATACCTGAGTTTCCAGAATTTCTGAAATCCGTCCGGCCGCACCCGCCGGCAAAGCCGTCGGTCGGGCTCTCGTGTACGGAACCCCGCGAGCGGCGGGTTTCCGCCATCCGGCATCGATCCCTTGCGGAATGCTGCAAGGCAGCGTGACTTCATTCCGTAGGCGGCGAAAATCCCTGTCGTGGTTCAACACTGACAAGGGAGATATCATGGCCACCAATGCTCTAAAATTCACGACACACGAAGGCGTCACGAAGGTCGTGCCGCTCGATACCATTCGCGTCATCAAGCCGCTGACCGACGAGGACAAGGCGAAGGCCAAGGCCAGCCTGAAGGAGAAGCGCGGCATCGACATCGACACGGCACGCGTCAGCATTCGCATCGAGTTCGGCGACAAGACCTCCAAGCTCGCCCGCGAAAACCTTGAAGGCTTGCGTACGCAGGGCATCGCACTCGTCAACATGGGTTCGGATCGCTACGTGCCCGCCGCCAACATCACCGGAGCTGAAGCCTTCACCAAGGACGACGCCGAGCGCCTGAAGGGCGAGGACTACACCTTGAGCCAAACTTTCCGTGCGAAGGTCGAGACCAAGGCCGGGACGATCCTCTCGTCGGCGACCCCCGCACAGGTGATGGACCGCCGTGCAAAGGCGATTGAAGCCGCCAATAGCAACATCGCGGCGGGGGGGCCGAAGTCGAAGTTGGCGTAGCGGCTGTGCCAGCCATCAAGGCTCGGCAGATATTTAGCGATGCGGCACTGGCTCGTCTCGAATACGACGAGCCGGTCATGG
Source organism: Hyphomicrobium sp. (assembly GCA_041659825.1). Classification (GTDB taxonomy): domain Bacteria; phylum Pseudomonadota; class Alphaproteobacteria; order Rhizobiales; family Hyphomicrobiaceae; genus Hyphomicrobium_C. The sequence continues at coordinate 5,634 of JBAZXL010000038.1, read as the reverse complement.
CCCGCGACCGCGACACCGGTATCGAGCTTCACTTCCGCTTCGAGCACCTTGTCGGCGGGCGGCTCCGTCTCTCCGGCGGCGCTCTCGGCGACCATACGCTGTCAATCGGCTGCGACGACCACGACGTGAACACCTTAGCCACCATCGTGCTCGACGGCCTCAAGGCGCATCTGCGTTGACCGACATCGGCACTCACGCTGAACCGCTCCCCCTCTCTTCTGCCTGTTCACATTCCGGCTGCTCTTGCCGTGCGCGGACCTGGGAGCGTCGTCGTCCTCACCCTGTCCGGTCACAACCCGCAAGGGCGGTCTCTCATGATACCGACCGTGCGCCGGTGCGCGGTTGCTTCAAGGGGTAAACCCCTCGGCTTCCGGCAGAGCCGGGCCGCCTCGCCTGTTGGGCTCGGTTCCGCGCCCGCTTAGTCCCCGTCGCCTTCGTTCGGCATCGAGACCGCCCTCATCGCGGGTCTCGTCCAACCGACGAAGGAGACCGACATGTCCGCACATTCCAAGGACCGCGCCGAGCGCCGCGACATCCATGCCGAAATCACGAACAAGCTGATTGCTGCCATCGAGGCCGATCCCGGTCGTCCGTGCTTGCCGTGGCGACGGTCGTCGGCACCGCTGTTCTGCCCGGCAAATGCCCTCACCAAGAAGCCGTACAACGGCATCAACATCGTCAGCCTATGGGTCTCGGCCGAGGTGCAGAGTTTCACTGCGCCGATTTGGGCGACGTACCGCCAATGGGCCGAGCTTGGCGCCCAGGTGCGCAAGGGCGAGAAGTCGTCGCTCGTCATCTTCTACAAGGAATTCGACACTGACCCGAATCCTGACGATGCCGACGACGACGGCAAGCGCCGCGTTGCCCGTGCCTCCTACGTCTTCAACGCAAGCCAGGTCGATGGCTTCACGCTGCCCGGCACGCCAGAGCCGCTCGGTCCCGTCGAGCGCATCGAGGCGGCCGATCGCTTCATCCGCAATACGGGAGCCCGTATCGAGCATGGCGGCGAGCGCGCCTTCTATCGTCCTTCGACCGATCACATCCAGATGCCGGACGAAGCTCTGTTCTGCGGCACCGACACGATGACCCGCTCAGAAGCGTATTTCGCCGTCTTGGCGCACGAGACTCTTCACTGGTCGGGCTCTTCCGGCCGCCTTAACCGCGAATTCGGAAAGCGCTTCGGCGATGCTGCCTATGCCGCCGAAGAACTGGTCGCTGAGATCGGCAGCGCGTTCCTCTGTGCCGAGCTTGGCATCACGCAGGATGTCCGCGCCGACCACGCGCAGTACCTCGCCCAGTGGCTGGCGTTATGGAGAGCTGCGCATAACTCCAGTAATCGCGAGGTGCCCGTAATGTGAAGGAGCGCAGCGACTGCGCGGATTTCCCTGTGGATCGAGCGCCCGCGACGCGTTCCCCCTGCGCATTATTTGATGGCGACCTCTTCTGTCGTTTGACCAGCAGAGGGACCATCGATGTTAAACACGGAACGCGATCTGATCGCCGAACTCGCAGCCGAGCTGACAAGACAGAGCTACAGCCCGGTCGTCGTCAGGAACTACTGTGCCTACGCGCGAGACTTCCTCGCCTATCTTGCGCAGCATGAAATCCCAGTCACGGCAGTGAAGCCGTCACTGGTGGCGCAGTACCTGCGCCATGCGGCGGTGACCTTCAGAAAGCGCCGAGGCCGTCCGGCCGGTCCGAGTTGGCACTCGATTCCGCGTTCCGGCATCCACGCATTGTTGCGTCTGGCGCAGGGGCAGTGGCCGCCGGAGCCGGACGTGATCGGGCCGGAGGCCGAACTCCGCCACGCGATCTGTCGCAGCTACGAGGCCTGGCTGCGCGACGAGCGTGGACTTGCGACCGCGAGCATCGCCGCGTTGCTGGCAGAGGCGCGACACTTTCTGCTCTGGCAACTCGAACGCGGCGGGGCTTTGAGCCTCAAAGGCCTCAGCGTCCGCGACATCGATCTCTACATGGACGCGCGAGCGCCAAGCCAACGGCGCGTGTCGCTCAAGGATTATGCCGAGCGGCTGCGCTCGCTGCTGCGCTACCTGCACCGGACGGGGCACGTGACGAGCAATCTTGCAACCCACGTCATCGCGCCCATGCTTTACGCCTACGAGGGCATTCCCTCGATCTTGGAGCCTGACCAGATCGCCGCCGTGCTAGGGACAACGAAGCGTGACACATCCCCGATGGGGCTGCGCGATTATGCCATGCTGCTGCTCTTTGCGACCTACGGGCTGCGGTCGGGCGAAGTCCGGAACCTGGCCATCGAAGACATAGATTGGCGCGCTGAAACTTTGCGGGTTCGCCATTCCAAGACCGGTGCATGCTCGTCTTTGCCTTTGCTGGCACCGGTCGGCGAGGCGCTTCTCGCCTATCTGCGCCACGGACGCCCGAGGACAGATAGGAGAGAGGTCTTCATCCGGTCGCGTGCGCCCTATCGCCCGTTGCGAAACTTCGCCAGCGAGGTGCAGCGTCGGTTATCGGCAGCCGGGGTCAAGCCGCCAGGGAAAAGCGGACCACATATCTTCCGTCATGCCCGGGCGGTCGAAATGCTCCGAGCATCCGTGCCGCAGAAGATCATCGGAGACCTGCTCGGCCATCGATCGACCGAGGCGACGATCCCGTATCTCAAGCTTGCGACCGAGGACTTGCGCGCGATCGCTCTCGACGTGCCGGGATCTGAGGTGCTGGCATGACCGTCTGGACCGATCGCACGATCGCAACCCGCTACTTGAAACAGCTACGGCTCAGTTCCCATGCTCGTTCCGTTTACTCCAAAGTTCTTCATGACTTCCAGTCCGTCGCCGAACGACGTCGGGCTGTCGACCGAAAGACGCTGGAAGCGTGGCTTCGGGAATGGGGAGCGCATTGGCAGCCAAAGACCCTGCTGCACCGCGCCCGCATCGTCGATCGCTTCCTCGATCATCTGGTCGAACTTGAGCTGATCTCCAGCAACCCCGTCGCGGTGCTGCGCTCGGAGTTGAGCGTCAAGCAAAGCCAGCCGATCTGGAAGGCGTTGGCCTCGCGCAAGCCGGATCAGGCGCTTGAAGCGCTGCGTCGTCCAAAGCCGTTCGGCAGCGTGCTGGGTGAGATTATGCGCGAGCATGTCGAGCGGATGCGCAAGCGGGGATATCGCTACACGACACAGGCCGCATGGTTCCTGCGGTTCGACCGGTTCCTTCAGGCTCATCCCGAACTCAGCAACGAGACGGTGACGACGATGCTGGAGCACTGGGCGGCAGACAAAGCGACCCGCCATCACGCCGCTGAATGCGAAAAGCTGGAACACGCGCTCACTAAGGTTCTTCGCCATCTGGACCCGAGCGTGCCGCCCAGGCGACCGGACGCGCGGCCACAGAAGGAAGCTGCGCGGCACTTTCGGAAGCCACACATCTACAGCCCCACCGATGTGCAGCGCATGTTGGAGATCGCCCGCTCATACCCGTCGCCGCGGGTGCCGCTGCGGCCCGCGAGCCTGCATGCCGCGCTGCTGCTCGCCTACTGCGCGGGTCTGCGTCGCAGCGAGCTTGCACGTCTCGATCTCGGCGACGTCGATCTTCGAAGCAACACGATCACCATCCGCGAGACGAAGTTCTTCAAGACCAGAATCCTGCCGTTACCCGACACTGTGATGGCCGAGTTGCGCGGCTACATCGATGCCAGGCGGCGCGTGCGAGCGTCGCAGGATCCGCAGTCCGCACTGTTCTGGAACGACCAGGGCAATGGTGGTTACACCTCGACGGCTATCGCGTGGCTGCTCGTCGACATCATTCGCCGTGCCAAACTCAAGCCCGGGATTGGAACCGGGCGAACGGGGCCGCGCCTGCATGACCTTCGCCATTCGATGGCCGTGAACCGGATGCTCCAATGGTACCGGTCCGGCATCAATCCGCAGGACAAGCTACCATTCCTGGCGACCTACCTGGGCCACCGAGATATCAACTCGACGCTGGTCTACATCACGGTCACGCAGGATCTGCTGCAGCAGGCGAGCGAACGGTTCCGCACTGTCGGCGCGCGCTGCCTCCATCAGGCGCAGGAGGCGCGGCCATGAAGAGGGACATCAACTCTCGTCGGCACGACCCGTTCGCGGCGCTGCTGCGCCGCTTCTTCCAGGAATGGCTGGCCGAGCAGCGCAATGCCTCGGTCCATACCATCCGGTCCTATCGCGACACCTGGCGCCTGTTCCTCCGCTTTGTCGCGGAGCGAAAACGTAAAGAGGTCGCCGAGATCAAGCTCGACGACCTCACGGCCGGCGAGGTCAGCGCGTTCCTCGGCCACGCCGAGCACGACCGAAAGGGCACGATCGGCACGCGCAACTGCCGGCTTGCCGCGATCCGCAGCTTCTTCCACTTCGTAGCCGGCAAGGAGCCGACCGCGATCGCGCAGTGCACCGAGGTGATTGCGGTTCCGATCAAGCGCGCGCCGATCCCGGCGCCCTGCTATCTTGAGCCGAGGGAGGTGGAGGCGATCCTCGCTCAACCGGATCGATCGACGCTGGAAGGATCGCGCGATCATGCGTTGTTGTCGTTCCTCTACAACAGCGGTGCGCGCATCCAGGAAGCGCTCGACCTCACCCCCGACGCAATCCGGTTCGAAGTGCCGAACTGTGTGCGGCTCTACGGCAAAGGGCGCAAGGAGCGCATCTGCCCGCTCTGGCCGGAAACCGTGTTGCTGCTGAAAAAGCTGCTGGACCGGCAGCCACGTGCACCGAACGAGCGGTTGTTCGTCAACCGGTACGGCGAGCCGCTCGGCGCATCAGGCGTGCGGTTCAAGCTCGCCGCCTACGTCGAGGCCGCGGCAAAGACGGTACCGACGCTCCGGTCCAAGAACGTGACGCCGCACAGCTTCCGTCATGCGACCGCCGTCCATCTCGTCTCTGCGGGCGTCGACATCACCGTCATCCGCAGCTGGCTCGGCCACGTCAGCCTCGACACCACGAACCACTACGCCCAGGCCAATCTCGAAACGAAGCGCAAGGCGCTGGAGCGCGTCGGCGCACCAGCACAAGGCAAGAAACTCCCGTCGTGGAAGCGGGATGCAAGCGTGCTCGCCTGGCTCGACACGCTCTGAAATAATGTGAAGGACGAGGCCGGAAGCTCCGCGACAGAGCGAGCCCGCGTCGCGCTCCTTCACATTACCGACACCTCGCGATTACTGGCGTTATGGAGAGCTGCGCATAACTTGAGCCAGTGAGCGATGTCATGCGCGTGGTCGTCACTCAGCGTCCGTGTCACGGCGAGGTCGGCGCACAGAAACGCGGAGCCCTGCTCGGCGACCAGCTCTTCCCTGCCCCGCTCGACGGGAGGCTTGTCGGGCAACTCGTAGCCATCGCATTGTTCTGCGTTGAACACCCGGTAACCGCGCGCCATCCAGGCTGAGGCAGTAGGCTCGTCATCGCTCGCCGCCTCAGGCGCATCGCGCTCGAACTCGATCTCTTTATAGTATGTGGCGCTCGCCGATATGTGGCGCAGGCTGCGGCAACGTCGCTGTGGAGCGGAGAAGCGAGTATCTTACGCCACATATTCTGATGCCGGTGATTGCTCCCCGCCAACAAGGGCGGAGGATCAAACATGCACGACGAACTCTTCAAGCACCCGACTGTCATTGCTCGCTATCGAGCCG
>JBAZXL010000037.1:0-41337 GCA_041659825.1 Hyphomicrobium sp. | reverse complement strand
GCATCATCCCGACACCGATCACCATGGACGAGCTCGAGGACATGCTGATGGAGCACGGCATCATGAAGGCGGTGGACGAGACCCAGATCGGCAAATCCGCCGCCGAGCTGGCCACGGCTTAAGGGTAACCAGCGAAGAGATCAGCTCCCTCGCAGGAGCTGGTCTCCAGCATGGCAAACGGGAGAAAGAGGCAAGACCATGAGCTTGGCGAAAACGCAGAGCGTCGCGGAGATCAAAGCCCGCAACAAGGAACTGATCGACGAAGTCCTGAAAGTCTATCCGGAAAAGACTGCGAAAAGGCGTGCCAAGCACTTGAACGTGCACGAGGCAGGCAAGTCGGACTGCGGAGTGAAATCAAACCTCAAGTCCGTTCCGGGCGTCATGACCATCCGCGGCTGCGCCTATGCCGGCTCGAAGGGTGTCGTTTGGGGCCCGATCAAGGACATGATTCACATCAGCCACGGCCCCGTAGGCTGTGGTCAGTACTCTTGGGCCGCCCGCCGCAACTACTATATCGGCACCACGGGTATCGACACCTTCGTGACGATGCAGTTCACATCCGATTTTCAGGAGAAGGACATCGTCTTCGGCGGCGACAAGAAGCTCGCGAAGATCATGGATGAGATTCAGGAGCTGTTCCCGCTCAATAACGGCATTACCGTCCAGTCGGAATGCCCGATCGGTCTGATCGGTGACGACATCGAGGCGGTCTCGAAGCAGAAGTCGAAGGAGTACGAAGGCAAGACCATCGTTCCCGTCCGCTGCGAAGGCTTCCGCGGTGTGTCGCAGTCGCTCGGTCACCACATCGCCAACGACTCGATCCGTGACTGGGTCTTCGACAAGATCAATCCGGATACCCCGGCGCGCTTCGAGTCGACGCCCTACGACGTCGCCATCATCGGTGACTACAACATCGGTGGTGACGCCTGGTCCTCGCGCATCCTGCTCGAGGAGATGGGCCTGCGCGTAATCGCCCAGTGGTCGGGCGACGGCAGCTTGGCCGAGCTCGAGGCGACGCCGAAGGCGAAGCTCAATGTGCTGCACTGCTACCGCTCGATGAACTACATCTCGCGTCACATGGAAGAGAAGTACGGTATTCCGTGGTGCGAATATAACTTCTTCGGGCCATCCAAGATCGCCGAGTCGCTGCGCAAGATCGCCAGCCACTTCGACGACAAGATCAAGGAAGGTGCCGAGCGCGTTATCGCTAAGTACCAGCCTTTGATGGACGCGGTGATCGCGAAGTATCGCCCGCGTCTCGAGGGTAAGACGGTGATGTTGTTCGTCGGCGGTCTGCGCCCGCGCCACGTCATTGGCGCCTATGAGGACCTCGGCATGGAGGTCGTCGGTACCGGCTATGAGTTCGGCCACAACGACGACTATCAGCGCACCGCCCAGCACTACGTCAAAGACGGCACGCTGATCTACGACGATGTCACGGGCTACGAGTTCGAGAAGTTCGTCGAGAAGATCCAGCCGGATCTCGTCGGCTCCGGCATCAAAGAGAAGTATGTGTTCCAGAAGATGGGTGTGCCCTTCCGGCAGATGCACTCCTGGGATTACTCCGGTCCTTACCACGGCTACGACGGCTTCGCCATTTTCGCGCGCGACATGGACATGGCCATCAACTCGCCGATCTGGAAGATGGCCAAGGCCCCGTGGAAGGCGGCGCCGAAGCCCATGCTGATCGCCGCAGAATAAGGCAACAACTCCCTGGTCTTCCCGTGTGGGATGGCCAGGGACCGTAGATCCACCCAGGTAATTTTGAAGGGGCTTCGAATATGACACAGAACGCCGAACACGTGCTCGATCACTTCGAGCTTTTCCGTGGTCCGGAATACCAGCAGATGCTGGCAAATAAGAAGAAGATGTTCGAAAACCCCCGCGATCCGGCCGAGGTGGAACGCGTGCGCGAGTGGGCGAAGACGCCGGAGTATCGCGAAAAGAACTTCGCCCGCGAGGCACTCACTGTCAACCCGGCCAAAGCCTGCCAGCCACTCGGCGCTGTCTTCGTGGCGGTCGGTTTCGAAAAGACAATTCCCTTCGTGCACGGCTCGCAAGGGTGCGTCGCTTATTACCGTAGCCACCTGTCGCGCCACTTCAAGGAGCCGAGCTCCTGCGTATCGTCGTCGATGACGGAGGATGCGGCGGTATTCGGCGGCCTCAACAACATGATCGACGGGCTCGCCAACACCCACTCCATGTACAAGCCGAAGATGATTGCCGTCTCCACGACCTGCATGGCGGAAGTGATCGGCGATGACCTCAATGCCTTCATCAAGACGGCAAAGGAGAAGGGTTCAGTGCCTGCCGAGTATGATGTGCCTTTTGCTCACACCCCTGCCTTTGTCGGCAGCCATGTCACCGGATACGATAATGCGCTGAAGGGCATCATCGAGCATTTCTGGGACGGCAAGGCCGGCACGGCGCCGAAGCTCGAGCGCAAGCCTAACGACAAGATCAACTTCATCGGCGGTTTCGACGGCTACACCGTCGGCAACATCCGCGAGGTCAAGCGCATCTTCGATCTGATGGGCGTCGAGTACACCATCCTCGCCGACAACAGCGATGTCTTCGATACCCCGACGGACGGCGAGTTCCGCATGTATGACGGCGGCACGACCCTGGAAGAGGCCGCCGAGTCCATCCACGCCAAGGCCACCATCTCGATGCAGCAGTATTGCACCGAGAAGACGTTGCCGTTCATCGCGGCCCATGGCCACGAGGTTCTCGCCTTCAACCATCCGGTTGGTGTCGTCGGAACCGACAAGTTCGTCATGGAAGTTTCTCGCATCACCGGCAAGGAGATCCCCGAGGAGCTTGCGCGTGAGCGCGGTCGTCTTGTTGACGCTATCGCGGACTCGAGCGCGCACATTCACGGCAAGAAGTTCGCGATCTACGGCGATCCGGACCTCTGCTACGGCCTCGCCGCCTTCCTGCTCGAGCTCGGTGCGGAGCCGACGCACGTATTGGCGACCAACGGCAACAAAGCCTGGGCGGAAAAGATGGAGGCGCTCTTTGCCAGCTCGCCCTTCGGCAAGAACTGCCACGTCTATCCCGGCCGCGACCTGTGGCACATGCGTTCGCTGCTGTTCACCGAGCCGGTCGACTTCCTCATCGGCAACACCTACGGCAAGTATCTCGAGCGTGACACGGGAACTCCTCTAATCCGCATCGGCTTCCCGGTCTTCGATCGCCATCACCATCACCGTCGTCCGGTGTGGGGCTACCAAGGCGGCATGAACGTGCTCATCACGATTCTCGACAAGATCTTCGACGAGATCGACAAGAACACGAACGTGCCGGCCAAGACTGACTACAGCTTCGACATCATTCGCTAAGGGACGATGGCGAGAAATGCATCACCGTCGCCGGGCGGTCTTTAAAACCGCAATTCGGCCGCGGTGATGCACCTGCCCCAAGAGGCTCAAGGGAGACCTTTTGGGGGATGCGTGATGAGTGTGGTTCGTGGATAGGAGAGACGAATGAGCTCGTTGTCGACCACGATACAAGCTGTATTCAACGAGCCTGGTTGCGGGAAGAACCAGAATAAGTCCGAGGCTGATCGCAAGAAGGGCTGCACGAAACAGCTTCAGCCCGGTGGCGCTGCAGGCGGTTGTGCGTTTGACGGCGCGAAGATAGCGCTTCAACCTCTGACGGACGTTGCCCATCTCGTCCATGGCCCCATAGCGTGCGAGGGAAATTCCTGGGACAACCGCGGCGCCAAGTCGTCGGGCTCGAACATCTGGCGTACTGGCTTCACGACCGACATCAATGAGACCGATGTGGTGTTCGGTGGCGAGAAGCGGCTGTTCAAGTCAATCAAGGAAATCATTGAGAAATACGATCCACCTGCCGTCTTCGTTTATCAGACGTGCGTGCCGGCCATGATCGGTGACGACATCGACGCGGTCTGCAAGGCAGCGAGGGAGAAATTCGGCAAGCCGGTCATTCCGATCAACTCACCGGGCTTTGTCGGGCCGAAGAACCTCGGCAACAAGCTCGCCGGCGAAGCGATCCTCGAGCACGTGATCGGCACAGAAGAGCCGGAGTACACGACGCCCTACGACATCAACATCATTGGCGAGTACAATCTCTCAGGTGAGTTTTGGCAGGTGAAGCCGCTGCTCGACGAGCTCGGCATCCGCATCCTCTCCTGCATCTCGGGTGACGGAAAATACAAGGAGGTCGCCTCCTCGCACCGTGCCCGCGCCGCGATGATGGTTTGTTCGAAGGCCATGATCAACGTGGCGCGCAAGATGGAAGAGCGCTACGGCATCCCCTTCTTCGAAGGCTCGTTCTATGGCATTCAGGACACGAGCGACTCGCTGCGTGAAATCGCGCGGCTGCTGATCGAGCGCGGCGCGCCTGCCGAGCTGATGGAGCGTACCGAGGTCGTTATCGCGCGCGAAGAAGCACGCGCGTGGGCGGCGATCGAGCCTTATAAGGCGCGCCTCCAGGGCAAGAAGGTTCTGCTCATCACCGGTGGCGTCAAGTCGTGGTCGGTGGTCGCCGCCCTTCAAGAGGCTGGCCTGGAAATGGTCGGCACCAGCGTGAAGAAGTCCACCAAGGAGGACAAGGAGCGCATCAAGGAATTGATGGGCCAGGACGCGCACATGATCGACGATATGGCTCCGCGCGAAATGTACAAGATGCTGAAGGACGCCAAGGCAGACATCATGCTGTCGGGCGGCAAGTCACAGTTCGTCGCTCTCAAGGCAGCGATGCCGTGGCTCGACATTAACCAGGAGCGGCAGCACCCCTATATGGGCTATGTCGGCATGGTGAAGTTGCTCAAGGAAATCGACAAGGCGCTCTACAACCCGATCTGGGGGCAGCTTCGTCGCCCGGCGCCTTGGGAGAACCCTGCCACGAGCTGGCAGGCCAAGGCGATGGCGCAGATGGAGGCCGAGGCGGCAGCGCTCGCCGCTGATCCGGTGCGCGCCGAGGAAGTTCGCCGCTCAAAGAAGATCTGCAGTTGCAAGAGCGTCGATCTCGGCACCATCGAAGACGCGATTCGGGCCCAGTCGCTGACAACCGTCGAGCGGGTGAGGGAAGTGACCAATGCCTCAGGCGGCTGCGGTGCCTGCTCCGTGCGCATCGAGGATATTCTCGCCACCGAGCAGGCCGTATCGCAGCCAGCGCCTCAGCTCGAAGCGGCGGAGTGAGCGAACGCCATGGCGAAGGTCACCGTCGTCAAGAAGGCCTGCGCGGTCAATCCGTTGAAGATGAGCCAGCCGATCGGCGGTGCCTTTGCGTTCCTCGGCCTCAGGGGCTCGATGCCGCTGCTGCACGGCTCGCAGGGCTGCACCTCATTCGGGCTCACGCTGTTCGTGCGGCATTTCAAGGAGAACGTCCCGCTCCAGACGACGGCGATGAGCGAGGTGGCGACCGTGCTCGGCGGATATGAGAACGTCGAGCAGGCCATCCTGAATATCTACAACAAGCAGAAGCCCGAGATCATCGGCATTTGCTCGACGGGAGTAACCGAAACCAAGGGTGACGACGTCGACGGCTATATCAAGCTGATCCGGGAGAAATATCCGCAGCTCGCGAAATATCCGCTCGTCTACGTCTCGACGCCAGATTTCAAAAACGCGTTCCAGGACGGTTGGGAGAAGACCGTCGCGCGCATGATAGAGGAACTGGTCGAAGCGCCGCGCAGCGGTGCACGGCGTGACCCGGCGCGGGTCAACGTGCTGCCCGGCTGCCATCTCACGCCCGGCGATCTCGACGAGCTGCGCACGATCATCGAGGATTTCGGCCTGGAACCATCTTTCCTGCCCGATCTCGCCGGGTCTCTGGACGGCCACATCCCCGACGACTTCAGCCCGACCACGATCGGCGGCATAGGCCTTGAAGAAATCGCCACCATGGGCCAGGCGGCCGTGACGATCGCGATCGGAGCGCAGATGCGGCGCGCGGCTGAAGCGATGCAGGCAAAGACCGGCGTTCCGTTTCGCCTGTTCGAGCGGCTGTGCGGGCTTGCGCCGAACGACGAGTTCATCATGTTCTTAAGCGAGGTCAGCGGCCGCCCGGTGCCGGCGAAATACCGCCGTCAACGCGGCCAGCTCGCCGACGCGATGCTGGACGCCCATTTCCATATCGGGGGCCGCAAGCTCGCCATCGGCGCCGAGCCGGACCTTTTGTTCGATCTGAGCAGCACGCTCCAGGAAATGGGAACCGCCGTCACCGCCGCGGTGACGACGACACAGTCGCCGGTGCTCGAGCGCATGCCGACGGACGAGGTGCTGATTGGTGATCTGGAAGATCTTGAGACCCTCGCGAAGGTGCGGGACTGCGACCTCCTGATCACCCATTCCCATGGGCGCCAAGCCGCCGAGCGATTGAAAATTCCCTTCTATCGTGCCGGCTTTCCCATGTTCGACCGCCTTGGCGCAGGACACCAGCTGCTGGTGGGATACCGTGGCACGCGCGATCTGGTCTTCGACATCGCCAACCTGATCATCGGCGACCACGAGGAAAACCGTCAGCCGACACTCGAAACCTGGCGCCATGGCTTCGACAGCCTGAAAGCCGCCGAGGCTGCGTCCCACTGATGTTAGGCCAAGATGGGGAGATGATATGAAAGTCGCATTCGCCACCCAGGATCTCAAGCGCGTTGACGCCCATTTTGGCTGGGCGAAAAACATCGCCATCTACGAGATCGGGCCAGAAGGGCATCACTTCCTCGAGGCGGTCCAGTTCGATGGCGACCTCAAGGAGGATGGCAACGAGGACAAGCTTGCCCCCAAGATCGAGGCAATCAAGGACTGCGCCATTCTCTATGTCGCGGCCATTGGAGGCTCAGGCGCGGCGCGGGTCGTCGCCAATAACATCCACCCGATGAAGGTCAACCAGCCCGAGGAGATCGAGGATCTCCTAGGGAAGCTCGGGGACGTCTTGAAGGGAACGCCGCCTCCTTGGCTGCGCAAGGCGTTGTCGAAAGGCAAGGAACGAACGCTTGATTTTGATGAATGAGGACAACGATGGCTGAAGCCGCTGTAGCAATCGAGACGACAAACCCCGCAGCAGGAGCGCCCTTCGTGAAGGAGCTCATTAAGATCTGGCGGGCCCAGGACACGCACGGCACGTGGGACGGCAAGGCAGATCTCGATCTTCTTGAGCCCTACATCGTCGACAAGGAGAAGCGGCGCGCACTGCCGATCGTCGGCGATCCTGATCCGGATACGATCTGGCGGCTCGAGCTCTTCTTCAACGCGGTCTGCCTGATGATCGAGAGGGCAACCGGCGTGATGATCTCACCGATGATGAAGATGAGCCACGAAGGCTTCGGCCGTATGGTTCTGATTGGCGGCAGGCTTATCGTCGTCAACAAGCAGCTTCGCGACGTGCACCGGTTCGGCTTCGACAACCTCGGCAAGCTGGCCGAGGAAGGGGACAAGTTCGTCAAGGCTGGCGTCGAGATGATCGAGAAGTATCCTGAAGTGGCGAAATACTAAGGTGAGAGCATGAGCGACGTAGAAACGCTGAAGGCCGAGATCAGGAAGCTGTCCGCAAAGGCCATGGACGCGAAAATGAACCTCCACGACCTTTCTGAGGAGCTGCCGATCAACTGGCAGCAGATCATGACAATTGCTCAGAAGGCTTACGACCTCTTTGGGGAATTGGAACAGAAGCGCGCGTCTCTCAAGCAGCTGGAGAGCGCCTAACCGTTGGGGTCAATCTACGATGTCGAACGCAACCCGTGATGGGAGGGCCTGGGAGCCCGACTATCTGCTGGCGATCGATGCCAAGACGTGCATCGGCTGCGGCCGTTGCTACAAGGTCTGCGGTCGTGAGGTCATGACCCTAAAGGGCCTCAACGAGGAGGGCGAGATCGTTCCTCTCGAGGATGATGATGATGAGGTCGAGAAGAAGGTCATGGTGATGAACGACACGGGCGCGTGCATCGGTTGCGGTGCGTGCGCACGCGTCTGTCCCACGAGCTGCCAGAGCCACGGGCCGTTGGCTGCCGAGGCGGCCTGACGATGAGAGCGATGAGAGCAGAAGAGGCTTACAGGCGGCTGATCGAAGCGGCCTCTCGCTCGTCCCACGACGAGTTCGACGTCCATGTCATCGCGGCGATCCTTTCACTTGGTATTGTGGAAGCACGCGCTGTTGATCGCACGATCTCTGACGGCGTCGGGCTTGAAAGATCGGTGCTCATCGATTTGATCAGCGGAATGTTTCCGGGAGCGCTCGCCGGGTTCGACGGCGCGGTTGGGGGCGACGCACTCGCGATCGATGACGAGGAGCAATCGCTTCGCGACATTCTTGGCATGTATCGCGCAGGTGCCAGCCGCCTCGAAGCCCCACTCATTGCCATGGTCGCGCGGCGCTGCAAATCGCCCCACCATCTCTGGCAGGACTTGGGCTTACGCAATCGGGGTGAGCTTTCGTCACTCATGAGGCGATACTTCCCGAGGCTTGCCGAGAAGAACCGGCAGGATATGAAGTGGAAGAAGTTTCTCTACCGCATGGTTTGCGGTTCGGAAGGGTTTGTGCTCTGCACGGCTCCGGTGTGCTCGGAGTGCGATGATTTCAAAGGCTGCTTCGGCGCCGAAGACGGAGAATCCCGTCTAGCGTGGGCCCGCAATGCGCCCAATATCGCCGCGTGAGCGAGCCCCGTTGCTCGCTCGTCGGGTGAATTATTCGATGCCTTGCTCGCGCGCCTTCCACATGGCGGCGATGCGGAACCGCTCGTTGATGGCTGCGGGGCTCGCGAGTATCTGAGCCTCGGCGCCCTTGAAGGCACGAAAGACGATCTCCGCTTCCTCGCGGCTGAGAGCGAGGCGCCCGGCCATGTGCGTCGCATCCGGCATGACCTGCCAGATCGCCCGCCGGTTCGGATGCATCTTGACCTCGACAAGCTCGAAAGCCTCGAGCTCGCCGTCGAGGCAGATGGCCAATCCGATGACTTCGACTTTGCGTCCGTCCTCAGTGGTCTTTACGAGCGTCGTCATCGCCATTCTCATCACCCATCTTGTGTGGCAAGCCAGCTATAGCCGCCCTGGTCCCAGAGTTGAGCAAGCATCCGGTCCGGCTGCCAGGTCGGAAACTGGTCTTTGATTGTCTTGTAGTCTGCTTGGAAGCGCGCGGCGTCCTCACCCGCGAGATGTGCCGCCAGTTGATCGGTCTTGAACCGAAGCACGAACGTGGTGCTGTCCTCCGAAGCCAGGAGCGCATACTCCGCGCCTTCTGCGATCAGAGCCAGCACCGGTTGGTTCGCGCTCATGGTGCACTCGCTTTCGCCGGATCACTCACTCACGCTGCGACGGCCGGCGCATCCTCGGCAAGTTCCCATTCAGCCCAGGATCCGTCATAGACGGCTGCTGTCTTGTGGCCGATCAAGTAGAGCCCGAGCGCCAGCACGCAAGAGCTGATGCCTGAGGCGCATGTGGTCACGATCGGACGTTGAAGGTCGATACCCGCCCGGACAAGGCGGTCTCTGATGGCGTCTGGTGCAATGAAGGTACCCGTCTCCTCAATGATGAGGTCGGCCCATGGCACATTGACGGCATCAGGCATGTGGCCGAGCTTCTTGAAGGGGAAAACGTCGGCCTGCGTGCCATCGAACTTTGCAGGCCCGCGCGCATCGATCACTTGCTCGGCCCCGGTCACGAGATTGGCCTTCATCTCGCCGAGGGAGCGAACGAGGCGGGGGTTGAACGTCGCGGTGAAGGATCTGGGCTCCGGCCGCACCGGGGACATCTCGGTCGGCAGTTTCTCTTTCGTCCACTTGCCGAATCCGCCATCGAGCATGACGACCTTGTCGTAGCCGAAGGTGCGGAACATCCACCACACGCGCGCGGCCGCAGATCCGCCGCAATGGCGGTCGTAGACCACGATGCGGTCGCCATCGCCGATGCCGAGAAGACCGACCTTCTTGGCGAAATCTGCCGCGCGCGGAAGCATGTGAGGCAGCGGGTTCGACGTGTCGGCCACATGGTCGATGTCGAAGTGCACGGCACCCGGAAGATGGCGCCCGCGATACTGCGTCCGGCCATCCAGATTTGTGCTGACGTGATGCCATGTGCAGTCCAGGATCCGAAGATCCGGGTCTGAGAGATGCGCCGCCAGCCACTCCGTGCTGACCAGCGCTTCTGGATCCATCGAGGTCATTTGCATTCCGTCTCCATGTCGGAAGTCCGACAACTGTCACCAACTCAACACGGCACGGGCGGCTTCCCGCTGCACCTGTTGAAGAAAAAAGTCATGCGCTCTTGTGCATGGGGAAGCCGGACCGCGGATGCGTCTCGTAGTAGTCAGGCCTTTCGGGCCATCCGCCTTCCGCTATGAATTTGAATTGGACGAGTTTGACGGGCGCGCCTTGCGAGCAGGAAACCTCGCTGAACTTGATCTCGCGATCGCCGGAACCCGCCGAGAAATCAGCAATCACGGTTCCATCAGCCTTGCGTGCCCGCGCGAAGCCGGGGGTGCCCACACTGCTTGCTGCGACGGGATTGGCAGCAAAGTTGGGGCTCTCGAGACCACTGGAGGCGGTGCCAAAGGCCGGGGAGGCAAAGGTGAAGATCGCGAGCACACCGCTGCGGTCGACGGGCTGGTCTGCTGCAATCGGTCGAGCGACCGAGTAGACGGTGAGCGTACCGCCATCAAAGAGCGCCTTGAGCTCCTCTAGGGAAAGTTGGACGAATTCCGGTGCGACATTCATGCCGATCTCCACATATCGCGCTATCGGATGAGAAATAATCAAGTTCTGTGCCAGTTGGGCTTGAGGCACCAATCGGCATTGGCTGCAAGGATTGCGCTTCTCCCGATCACGCTCCGTGTGCGAGCCAGCGGCATGAGGAAATCAAGCAGGATTTTATCGCGGCGCAGTTTGCCGAGACAGGTCTGGACTGCGCAGTGACATGCCAGCATCTGAGTTTGCGCGAATCTTGCAGGGCTCACTGGGCTCGATAGCATTCGAAGGTGGACCAATGCTGGGGACGGCGATCATTGGGGGTGGAGTGTGCGGCGTCGCTTTGGCGCGAAGCCTGCACCGCCAGGGCCAAAGCTTTGCGCTTTTCGAGGCGCGCCCGCGTCTCGGCGGGCGTATTCTTACCGTCGCGTCTCCGCGGTCGGGCCTGGACCTTGATCTTGGCCCGACTTGGCTCTGGCCCGAGACGCAACCTCGCATCACAAAGCTCATCGCCGAGCTTGGCCTTGCCGATTTCGCCCAGCATGATCACGGCACCGTCCGCTATCTGCGTGAACCCGACAAGAAGCCGGAGCTCGTCGATGGACAAGCTGTGCACAATGGCGCCCGGCGTCTCGAAGGTGGGATGGCGCGCCTCATCGACGCGCTCGCGAAAGACATCCCACAGAACCAATTGCACTTCGGCCATGTCCTGACCAGGCTGCAGCATCGGGGCGATCACATCGCTATCGCATTTGCGACGGGAGAGCGCGAGACCGAGGTTTTGGCGCGCCATGTTGTGCTCGCGCTTCCTCCTCGCCTTCTGGAGGAGAACGTTCGCTTTGAACCCGAGCTCGATGCCCCGATGCGTGACGCTTTGCGCGAAGCCAGAACCTGGATGGCCGCGCAGGCTAAGGTGGTGATCAGCTACGATCGCCCCTATTGGCGTGAAGATGGACAATCGGGCAACGCCTTCGTGCACCATGAGCAGGCCGTCGTCGGCGAGATCTTCGATGCATGCGATAGCACATCGACGAAGGCTGCGCTTGGCGGGTTCCTGGCATTGACGCCCGAGCTGCGCCAGACCTTCAGCGTCGGCTTGCCCATGCTCATGGGAAGCCAGATGGCGCAGGTCTTCGGACCCGCGCTCGAGCAGGGCGAGCAGCACTACCAGGATTGGGCCAACGAGCCCTATACCTGCAGCGCCTTAGATCGCAGTGCACCTCATGCGGAACACGCGGGTATCGCCAATCCGCTGCTGCGCCGGGCCTTGTGGGGCGGAAAGCTCTTCATCGGCGGCTCTGAGACGGCGTCCTACGGTGCCGGCTATCTCGAAGGGGCGGCTGAAGCGGCGCAGCGCCTGGACGTCGCCCTCAGCCGGGCACGTGCTTCGACCATGCCGGGAGACGCACGGACTTTGAAACGCGATCCGGCTGGACGCCCGCCAGTTTCGACCAATGAGGCGAGCCTTGCCCGCTTCAGCGAGTGGGTCAGTGCGCAAAGCGATGCGGCTTTCGACGGCTACTACCATCGTCTTCATCGCAGCCTCGCCTTACAGCAACGAGAGCAGTTGACGCAGCGAGCGATCCTCGGATCGCTTGAGGCCTTCTACGGTGAAGCGCTTGGCGTTCTGGAGAGCTTGGCATTCGACATGAGAGAGGTAGCCGTCGAGCGTGGTCGGTCAGCCCTGACGCCAGAGGTGCAGAAGCCTTTCCGGGAATTCATGCAAACCCTGTTGGACGATGTGATTGCCTTCAATCGGACATCGTGCGCGCTGTCAAACTTTCCCGATGAGCATCATCTGTCAAAGGAGTACATGCAGACGATTCTTCGAGACATCGCCGCTGCATGGCAGGAATTTTCGCTCTCCGCCAACGCGCTGCTCTTGGCGAAGGCTGGAAAGGCGCAGGATCGCGGACAGCAGGACGGTTTGGCCTCAGGCCGATCAGCGTGAACGAGGAGAAGAATGGACTCTAGCATCGCCTACGTAGTTTGTGCCATGAGCGACATCCCGAGCCAAAAGGCTCGGGGCTTTCATCTCATGCGTGTCGAGGACGATGGGACGCAGCGCCCCTGGTCAATTGTGGTGGTCCGTTGGGGCAAGCAGGTCTTCGGCTATGTCAATAAGTGCCCTCATGATGGTGTCAATCTCGACTGGGAGCGCAACCAGTTCCTGGACCCCAACGGAATGCGCCTCATGTGCGGCAAGCACGGCGCACTCTTCGAGCTCGGCACGGGCATGTGCGTCGATGGCCCGTGCAAAGGCCGCAGTCTCCAGCCGGTCGCCCTCAGCATCATCGACGGCGATATTTGCCTCATGGGCGTGACGCTTGTCGAGGATGAGGAAATTCCGGCGGAGGATGCGGCCCAAGCCGAAGGATAACCGGTCCCAGAGTGTTTCCGGATTAGGCGGAAGCAGCTCTAAACCGGGCGGTTCTCGTTGCGGTTTTTCACCGGCTCCATACGCTCCAGTCCTTGTTCGAGCGTTATGGCCTCATAGGGCGCGTTGAGACCGAGTATGGAGTCGAGAACGTAGTCGAGCTTGCCGGCCGTATCGAGCTTCTTGATATCGTTCTTGTCGATCCCCATGAGGTCGAGGGACTCCTTCCAAACTGTCGATTCATCGCACGGCAGCACATGGAACGTGATCCCGTTGACGCTTATTCGGTACTTCGCCAAGAGATCGATGTTGTTGCAGAACATCACGTATGTCCCGCTCGGACTGAGTAGATCCCCCAGCACCTCGTTGACCGTCTGCAGGTAAGCGAAGGAGTGAAGATACCCGGCGAGCACAGGTATGGTCGGCTCTCCCTCCTGCACGATAGTGAGCACCTGCTCCATGGAAAAGTCAGGCGGACGCTTCTCGTCCGCCACTTGGGTCTGGAACTTGAGTGCGATATCGCCGCGGAATCCGAAGCGACCGGGTTTTTTCGTCGGTCCTTTTATAACCGCATTGAGGAGGCGCCCCTCCTGATCAAGTCGGCCAAGGGCTGTCTTCTCAATCGTCGTCATTGTCGGTCTCCAAGTTGCAATCGGGTCGAAGGCACATTCTGCGCCGCAGTCGCTATGCAAGTTGCCTGCCGATCTGCAAAGAATGACCTGCATCAGCGAGCGACCACTTTGGAATAGCCCGCGCTTGCCCCTCTATTTGTCACGCGTAGATTTCGCCGCGCGTTCTTCGCCGCTATGGCTTGGCGACCGACGAAACAAAATACAATCGGGGGAGCACAATGGGGTCCGGCACCTCGCCGTCTCTCAGGTTCGGCAGGATTTTTGCTTGCTTCGAGTGTCAGCCCGCCGCGGCGCTCGAGACTGATCTTCTGTTCCTTGCCTCGTCGATGACAGCAAGGTCCGCCTCGAGCGCCTCCGGTTCGGGTTCCCAATCCTCGAACCGGTGAGCAGCGATGAAGCTTCAGATCGAACGGCCCTACGTCGAGGCCATGGTCGCGAGTTTTCCGGACCTCGCCACGCTCAAGGAGCAGCTCCGCTTCGGAGACAAGGCCGAAGTAGCATTTGGTCAGCTCTCCGGCGCTGCTCTCGCCTTCCTGCAGGATCTCTATCGCCAGGCCGGCCCCGAGATGCACACGCGCTCGGCGCAGCTCGCCACGCTTCAGCGTGCTTTCAGCGACGAGGGAACGCGCTTCGCGGCAGAGGACCTCGAGTCGGTGCTGCCCGCCATCGCCCGCTATTTGATCCCTGGCGCCATCCGCGGCTGGATGTTCACGGCAAGTGCGGCGAGCCGCCCGTTGCCCTATGTGGTGACCCGCCTCGACTACACGCCACCCTCCAATGATGAGACGGGACGCGTGTTCATTGAGCTCAAGGCCAATGCAAAAGGGGTGATCACGACGACGACACTCCGGATTTCGGCAGGAGACATCGTCGGAAAGACGGTCGCTGAGATGTTCGCGGCGAAGGGGTTCTTGAAGGAGACTCCAGAGTTCATCAGCGCCTATGACGAGACCTCCGAACGGTACTTCGCTTGGCGCGGCCAATATGGGGCTCAGTTCTCCGGCAAGGGCGTTGGCTTCTACTCGGAGGATCCAAACTCCTCGCATCGCGATACCGACTGGTCGCGAAAGGACATCATCGTCCTTTCGTCCGGCGGCGGCGCGGCGCGTCTCGTCAACGACGAGAGCATTCTGACGACGCGCGCACTGACGCTAGAGGTCACAGGTGACATTCTTGGCCAGTATTTGCGAAAAGCGGCGAAGAGCAATCTCTACAATGCCGAGGATGAGGTTGAGGAATCCCAGGCGGCGATTCCAGCGGGCTTATTCTGCCGCATCCCCGTCCATCCCTACATGCTGATGTTTCATCTCGAGCTGCACCATTACGTGTGGGTGCACGCCGACGATATGGCGCCATACAACTATCAGCCAGATCTGAAGGACAAGCTCATCCTTCCCGAGGAGCAAACCGACCTCATCGACATTCTGACCGCGGAGATGGAAATCCTGAGCGATGACATCATCGCCGGAAAATCCGGAGGCACAACGGTTCTATGCGCCGGGCCGCCCGGTGTCGGCAAGACGCTGACTGCGGAGGTCTATTCGGAAATCATCAAGAGGCCGCTCTACCGTGTGCACTCAGGTCAGCTCGGTCTCAATGTCGCTGCCATGGAGACGGCCCTCAAGGAGACGCTGAGACGGGCCCAGAGGTGGGGCGCTGTGATGCTGATCGATGAGGCGGACGTCTATATCAAGCGCCGCGACGACGATATGATGATGAATGCTGTTGTCGGCGTTTTCCTGCGGGTGTTGGAGTACTTCAATGGTCTCTTGTTCCTCACCACCAATCGCATAGACGACATCGACGAGGCGATTGTGTCGCGTTGCATCGCGCTCATCAAGTTCCAGCCGCCGGATGCAAGCGCACGGCGGCGGATCTGGACGGTCATGTGCGAGCAGTTCGCGCTCAAGATGCAGCCAGAGCTCATCGACGAGCTCGCGGAAGCCTTCCCAACGGCAACGGGGCGCGACATCAAGGGGCTTGCAAAGCTCGCCGCCAAATACTGCCGCCACAAGAATGCGCCGCCTTCGCTCGAGGTGTTCCGCCGATGCGCCATCTTCCGTGGGATCGATCTCGAGGTTTGCTCGGGTTGATACGCGACTGCCGCCAAGCAAATTGCACCTGTAGCAAACCCTACATGCGTCGCAAACAGAACAGGCAGGGGCGAAGAAAAGGCACGTTTTTCAGTCTGTTGCCCCCTGGCACAGGTCTTGCTCCTTCATTGCGCAGCCTTCCTCAGCATTGAAGGGTAAGCAATGATCAATCTGACCAACAGCGCGTTGAGTGCGGTGCGCAGCGCCATTGACGGGGCAGCCCAGCCGATGGGCGGCTTACGCATCATGGTCGAAGCCGGTGGGTGCGCCGGCTACAAATACATGATGGGTCTCGTCAACGATGCAGAGCCGGATGACACCGTGATTGAGCGCGACGGCGTGAAGCTGTTCGTCGACATGAAGAGCCACGAGCTCTTGGCGGGCACCACCATCGACTTCGTGGTCGCCCTCGAAGGGTCGGGCTTCACCTTCGATAACCCGAACGCAAAATCGAGCTGCTCCTGCGGAAAGTCGTTCGGCTAGAGCCTCGCGGCAATGGTCGTGTGGATAGAAGGACGGGCCGCGAGCAACCGCTACCCACCAGTCGCGTGCTCGCTCGTAGTCGTCTCGCTGGTAGTCATATTGAATCTCATCAAGAGGGAAATCCAAGGTCATGCTGATCGAGCCGGAGCAATCAAAGCAAGCGCCAACTGCAGAAGACGAGCGCATCCAGATCATCAAGGCCGTAATCGAGGAGATTCGGCCGAACCTGCGCCGCGACGGGGGGGATTGCGAGTTGGTCGAAGTCGCTGGCAGCAAGGTGATGGTCAGGCTCAGCGGAGCCTGTGTGTTCTGCAAGCTGAGTAGCGCGACGATGGAGGGCATTCAGGCCCGCCTCGTCGAGAGGCTGGGTGAGTTCGTTCGTCTGATCCCAGTGCCGGGCGCAACGAAGATGCAACATTGAACGAGGCGTTCCGTGCGGCCGACCTATCTCGACAACAACGCGACAACGCGCACGGATCCGGCAGTCGTCGACGAAATGCTGCCGTACTTCACTGACCAGTTCGGAAACGCCTCATCGGCACACGAGTTTGGCGCAGAAGTCGGCGAAGCGCTGAAGCGAGCCCGCCAAAGGCTGCAGGCGTTGCTCGGCGCCGCCTTCGATCACGAGATCATCTTCACATCGGGTGGCACGGAGTCTGACAACGCGGCAATTCTGTCGTCGCTCGAGACGCAGGAGGGGCGCGACGAAATCGTCACCACGAGTGTGGAGCACCCGGCGATCCTCGCCCTCATCGGGCATCTTGAAAAGACACGCGGGGCCAAGGTGCACCTCATAGCGGTTGATGCGCGTGGCCGCCTTGATCTCGAAGCCTATGAGCGCGCCCTTGGACCGCGCACGGCGGTGGCGTCCGTCATGTGGGCGAACAACGAGACCGGCACCATCTTTCCGGTCGAGCAGCTGGCCAGGATGGCCCACGGTTGCGGGGCGCTTTTCCATACGGATGGAGTGCAGGCGGTCGGCAAGATTCCGATCGATCTCAAGTCTACTGAGATCGATATGCTCTCACTCTCCGGGCATAAGCTGCACGGACCGAAAGGCATTGGCGTGCTCTACGTCCGCAAGGGCGTCAAATTCCGGCCGCTCATCCGCGGCGGGCACCAAGAGCGTGGACGCCGCGGCGGCACGGAGAACGCGCCAGCCATCGTCGGTCTCGGCAAAGCGGCCGAGCTTGCACTTGCCCATTTGGAGGACGAGCACACGCGCGTGCGCGCCCTGCGCGACCGCCTGGAGCAAGGACTCCTCAGCCAGATAAGTCGGTGCTTTGTGACGGGCGACCCGGAGAACAGGCTGCCGAACACGTCAAACATCGCGTTTGATCGCGTCGACAGCGAGGCAAACCTCGTCCACATGAACCGAGCGGGCATTGCGGCCTCCTCGGGCTCGGCCTGCACCTCAGGTTCAACCGAACCGTCGCATGTCCTGCGAGCGATGAAGCTGCCTGCCACCGCGCTGCATGGGGCTATCCGTCTTTCCCTTTCGCGCGAGAATACCGACGATGACGTGGACCGGGTTTTGGGCGTGCTACCGGAGATCGTGGCCAAGCTTCGGGCGCAGTCGCCCTCAGGCCAGGAGCATCCGGCGGGGCGGCCTGCGCAGCAATACGTGTGAGGTCATGATCTTCCTCACACCTCGTCTGCATCACTACATCCGAGCGATCGACATCATCTTCCTGAACTACGAGCCGGCGCCAGCCGTCTGATTGGGCTAACGCGCACATTTGACGGATCAATCTCAATCTATGGAGTTTAACTCATGAAGATAATGATCCGCCGCTCGCCTGAGACCGGCCTTTCGATCTACGTGCCGAAAAAGGATCTCGAAGAGCCGATCGTCGAAACTGAAAACGACAAGCTCTGGGGCGGTTGGATCCGCATTGCGAATGGGTGGATTCTCGACCTCCCAGACATGCCAGCGGACACCACGCTTCCTATCACAATCAATGCGCGCAAGCGCGGTGAAGAGGAATGACGAGCAATGAACGCGCCCTTTCCCTACACTGACATCCTGAGACTGGACGACGCCGAAGCAGTGCTGGCCAAAGTCGTTCCCCAACTCCGCGCTGGGACGCTCATTCCTTATCTTGGCCCGGGTCTCACCGAGCTTTCAAACCCGAGCGTTCCAATGACGCCGGAGGCGTTAGCCGCCTTCTTCGCTACGAAAGTCGCGCTGCCGCGGCGTGCGAAAGGCAATGCCTGGGCTTCTGCTCAGCATATCGAAAGCATGAAGCACCGCTCCACCGTCTCCGCCCTGATGAACGAGGCGTTCGCTCCGACCATCGCGCCGACGCCGCTTCACCGTTACCTCGCTTCGCTGCGCCTGCCCATGATTGTCGACACCTGGTACGACGGCACCATGCGCTCCGCGCTGGGGCAGCGAGCGGATTGGGGAGAAATCCAAGGCATCACGCGTGCCGGCATCGGCGAGGACCGTTGGTATCGCTTCTACGATTCGGCCGGTGGTGAGACAGATCGCGCGGCGGCAGATGCATGGACGACCCTCCTCTACAAGCCCCACGGAAGCAGTACACCAGCCAAGAATTATTTGATTTCCGACGCCGACTACGTCGAGGTTTTGACGGAAATCGATATTCAGACGCCGATCCCCGACGCTGTGAAGGATCGGCGCACTCAGAGAAGCTTCCTCTTTATTGGCTGCCGCTTTCACGATCAGCTTTTGAGAACGTATTCGCGCCAAATCACGAAGCGCTCCGGAGCTCCCCACTACGCGATTGTCGATCCTGAAGTGCTGACCAAGAACGAGCTCCGGTTCTTTATGACCGAAGCGATTACGCCGATCGCCATTCCCCTTATTCGGGCGGCCGAAATAATTTTGCAGGCAGCCTGAATCTTTGTTCCGCGTCAGGATCGCGACACATGCCCAACTGCAATACTGATGCATGTCAACTTTCCAACACCTCCCCTCGCACCGCGGGCGGCTGTGTCGACATCGCGACAGTGCGCATGCCCTGGAAAACAGCGCTCTTTCTTGGAGTTATTTGAATTCAAACGCTGGCACGCGAGTTGCGTAGCTGATGGTCAAGAGATGTTGCTCGCCAATGGACGCTTCGTCC
Organism: Hyphomicrobium sp.; assembly: GCA_041659825.1. GTDB lineage: Bacteria > Pseudomonadota > Alphaproteobacteria > Rhizobiales > Hyphomicrobiaceae > Hyphomicrobium_C. The sequence goes on along the minus strand of JBAZXL010000037.1, from coordinate 22,015 downwards.
TTGGCAGAGCGTGATGAAGACTGAAGCCAAGGGATAGCTTCCCGCGTGCAGGCATTTGCACGTCACAGAGCGAGGACCTCATATGGAACAGATCACGCAGCCGCAGGACGCAAAACCGGCAGACCCGGCGGCACTGGACGCGGTGCTGCAGCAGGTGGCCGAGCACAAGGGCTGCGGCACCTCCGGCGGCTCCGGCAAGGCGAGCTGCGGCTCGGCAGCGGGCCAGGGCGACCTCCCCACCGAGATCTGGGAGAAGGTCAAGAACCATCCCTGCTACAGCGAGGAGGCGCATCACCACTACGCGCGCATGCACGTCGCTGTGGCTCCCGCGTGCAACATCCAATGCAACTACTGCAACCGCAAGTACGATTGCGCCAACGAATCGCGTCCCGGCGTCGTCTCCGAGAAGCTGACGCCCGAGCAGGCGGCCAAGAAAGTCTTGGCTGTCGCCTCGACCATTCCACAGATGACGGTGCTGGGTATTGCCGGCCCCGGCGATCCGTTGGCCAACCCAGAGAAGACCTTCAAGACCTTCGAGCTCATCGCCAAGACGGCGCCTGACATCAAGCTCTGCCTCTCCACCAATGGGCTCACGCTGCCCGACCACGTCGATACGATTGCCGGCTTCAACGTCGACCACGTGACGATAACGATCAACATGGTCGATCCTGAGATCGGGGCCAAGATCTATCCGTGGGTGTTCTGGAAGCACAAGCGCTACACGGGCGTCGAGGCGGCCAGGCTCCTGACCGACCGCCAGCTCCAGGGCCTCGAGATGCTGACGGCGCGCGGCATTCTCTGCAAGGTGAACTCGGTGATGATCCCCGGCATCAACGACAAGCACTTGGTCGAGGTGAACAAGGCGGTCAAGTCGCGCGGCGCCTTCCTGCACAACATCATGCCGCTCATCTCCTCGCCCGAGCACGGCACAGTGTTTGGCCTGACCGGCCAGCGTGGGCCGACAGCTCAGGAGCTCAAGGCACTGCAGGACAGCTGCGAGGGCGAGATGAACATGATGCGCCATTGCCGCCAGTGCCGCGCCGACGCCGTGGGCCTCTTGGGTGAGGACCGCTCGGCCGAGTTCACCACCGACAAGATCATGGCCATGGAGGTGAACTACGACCTCGACAGCCGCAAGGCCTACCAGGCCCAGGTGGAGGAGGAGCGTGTTGCCAAGGTCGCGGCCAAGCAGGAGGAGCTGGCTTCGCTGGCCGGGGAGGCGAGCGACATCAAGCTGCTCGTTGCGGTGGCGACCAAGGGCTCTGGGCTTATCAACGAGCACTTTGGCCACGCCAAGGAATTCCAGGTCTATGAGCTCTCCACGGCAGGCGCCAAGTTCGTCGGCCACCGCCGCGTCGACCTCTACTGCCAGGGCGGCTACGGCGAGGAGGACTCACTCGAGACCATCATCCGCGCAATCAACGACTGTCACGCCGTTTTCGTCGCCAAGATCGGTGGCTGCCCCAAGAGCGATCTCTTGAAGGCCGGCATCGAGCCCGTGGACCAGTTTGCCCACGAGTTCATCGAGAAGTCGGCGATAGCCTGGTTCAAGAGCTACTTGGACAAGGTGAGGAGCGGCGAGATTGAACATGTGGTGCGCGGCGACGCGGAGATCCGCCAAGGCGCGCTTATTTCCGCCGCATGAAGCCCGCCAGAAGGAGAATCCGATGACTTTGAAGATCATCTCATCCCAATGCACGAGCTGCTCGGCCTGCGAGCCCGAGTGCCCCAACGTGGCGATCTCGGAGAAGAACGGCACGTTCGTGATCAATCCCAAGAAGTGCACCGAGTGCATCGGCCACTTCGACGCGCCCCAATGCGCGGCCGTCTGTCCCGTCGATAACACCTGTGTCATCGACACGTCCTACCCCCGCTATCAGCCCCCAGCGTGAGGAGGTGCATATGAACTTCACTCTTACGCCCGCAGCAGAAAAATTCATTCGCCTCATGCTCCGCGCCGACGGGGCCCCGGGCAGCGGCTTCCGGCTCGTCTTGAGCCCTGGCGGCTGCTCGGGTCTCTCGGCCGACATCAGCGTGAAGCGTGCCCCGGAGCTCGAGGACGCCGTGGTGGAGCGCAACGGCGTCAAACTCTTCCTTCCCACCGAGAGCCGCATTCTTCTCGAGGGCGTCACGATCGACTTTGCTGATACGGCCTCGCAGACCGGGCTCGTGTTTCGCGACCCCAAAGGCACGTCTTGCAGTTCCGGGCATGGCGTCAAGGTCGTTCAATAGGCAAGCGGGGGAGCCGATGATGGGAGGGCAGAACGAGCCGCAATCCCTCTTGGAGGACGGGCTGCTTGCCAACGCCCTCTTGGGAGGCGGCCTGCCGGAGGAAGCCCAGCACCACCTCTGGCAGGCGGGGCTTTCTTATCATTTGGATGACATCGCAGAGAGGCATCTCCGCGAAGCGGAGGTATTGGCTCCGGGCCATGCCGCCGTCCTGATCGGTCTCTACCGCTTCTACTTTTACAAAGGCCGCCTTGCGGACGCACTCGAGGTCGCCAAGCTTTGCCTGGAGAAGGCAGCGCGGGAAAACAATCTTGCGCCAGATTGGCGCGACGTTGCAGCCCGCGACGCTGCGTTCGGCCGCTACGATGAGATGCTTCCGCGCTTCTTCCTCTTCACCCTGAAGGGCTACGCCTATCTGCACATGCGGCTCGGCGATCTCGAGGAGGGCCGCGCGGCGGTCATGAAGCTGCTCGAGCTCGATCCAAGCGACAAGATCGGTGCGAAAGTGCTGCTCGAGGTTTTGGAGCGTGTGGGACGCGACGATGATTGATGACCTCGACGAGGCCCTCGACTGGCAAGGCAGAGAGATCGAGTGCGGAGCTTGCGCCCACTTGGCCCTCATGTTGGAGGGCCATTGCCGAATGAAGCATGCCTGCGTCAACGACCGCTACGCGCGGCGCATAGATCGCTTCTTCAATTGGCATCCGCAACTTGCGAACTCCTACGTTGCGCATCCGCATTTCGAGGTGCGTGCAATCGCGGCCAAGCACGCCGACATATTCCTTCTGCCGCCGCTGCTTGAGGACTCCGAGGAGACGGTGCGCTGGAACGCTGTTCGGCGGCTGCCGAAGCGGTTCATCCTTCGCTTGCGGTCGGATCCTCACCGTGAGGTAAGAATCCGCGTTGCGTCCCTCCTGGACGACTCCGAATTGCAGCCGATGATGTCGGACCAAGATTATTACGTTCGCCTCGTTGTTGCTCGGCGTATCGCGCCGGCCCTCCTCACACGCATGATGGACGATGAAGAAAGCGAGGTCCGCCGCATCGTGGCACGGCGCATCCCGTCCGATTGGCTCTTCGCCATGTCGCGAGATCCCGACGCGGCCGTGAGGCTTGAGGTTGCGCAGCGCCTTTCGCCAGACCTCCTTCTTCAACTTCGCGACGATGCGGACTGGCGTGTGCGCTACGAGGCGGCGAGCCGGATCGCTGTCACGCGCCTCTCCGATCTGGCGGATGACGGCGATGCTCTCGTGCGAGAGATGGCCAGATCGCGCCTGGATGGTCTGCAGAATGCCGCAAGGGAGATGCCGAAATGAGCAATATCGTTCGCGACAGTGATGTCGTGGAGATCTCCGAACCTCCCGTTTTCAGTTACGGCGAGAAGGTGAAGGCAAAGCGCGTAATTCGCAATGATGGCACCTACGCCGGCAAAGAAATAGGGGAGGTTTTGGCCAAAAAGGGGGAGGTCGGGTACGTCGTCAGTATCGGCACCTTCCTGCAGCAGTTCTACATCTATGGCGTTGAATTTACGGAGAGCGGCAATCGCGTTGGGATGAAGCGCAAGGAGCTGGAGCCGGTGATCCCGAAGGACGATGAGGCGGACCTCCCCCTACCAGGAGCGACATCAGCGTGATTGAGCCCAGGCTACCGAAATTCCAATGGGGTCAGCGCGTGAAGGCCCTGATCGACCTTCACAATGATGGATCGTTTCCCGACGCTCCCGAGAAGGCTCTTCTCGTGAGCGTTGGCGATGCAGGCGAGATCGTCCAGGTCGGAACGCACACCGAGGCGAACATGCCGATCTATCTCGTCGAATTCGGCGAGCGCCTCGTCGTTGGCTGTCTCGAGGAAGAGATCGTCCCGGTCGGGTGAGGAGAGCTGCGCTATGGAGTTCGCGACCCTGCAGAGGCCAACGAGGAGGCCGCCCGCTCATCCGAACGATATGGATCTCAAGCGGATCGAGTACGCGCTGAAATCGCGCAAGCGGTATCGATACGTCTCGCCCAGCGTTGCGAAGGTGACCAGTGGCTATCGCATCGAGAGCCCGTGCTGCTCGAGAAACATCGATCCGGATGGAGGGATCATCGATGTGGCGCTTCTTCTTCATGATGCCGATCGCGGCGCATGGCAGCTTTTCCGAAAGGACCATGCGAGCGCGTCATGGGAGTTCCACAGCATCCATGACAGGCTGATCGACCTCTTGGAACGCTTGAATGCCGATACGGAGCGAAAGTTCTGGCAATGAAATCCGAATAAGCCCGAACGACCAAGCATCAGGAACCCGGACACAGGACTATTGATCGATGGCGCTAAGTGCGGACGAATTGACGGTGATCGACGGGTTGCTTTCTGCGCCCGAAGCAGGTGCGAACCTCGTCGCGGAGTTGCGCAAGCGGTTCCCGAATCTTTCGTGGACCCGGTGCGATGCCGCGGATGTGACGGAAACGCCGTTCCGCACCTATTCGCAATTCGATATCCACCTCCTGGATAGCGTCGATCATTGCTCGCAGATCACAGCCGATCCGTCGCGCGCAACCGGCATTGTCTTGGCCAAACGGACTGCAAGCCCATGACCGAGCCTGCTATCGCGGAAGAGATCTCCCCCGAGTTCGAGGATGCGCCCCTCGCGGACGCCGACAAGTCCTTCATCCCGTTGTCCGATCCGGACATAACGGAGGTAGAGCTTGAGGCTGTGGACGCCGTCATGCGCTCGCCGCGGCTGTCGACCGGGCCGACGATGGAGGCCTTCGAGGGCGCCTTCGCTGAGTATCTCGGGCGCAAGTACGCGGTGGCGGTGCCAAGCGGCACGCTCGGCGTCCTGCTGGCCCTTAAGGCCTACGAGATCGGTCCGGGGCACGAGGTGATCGCCTCTCCCTACTCGTTCCGGGAGACGGCACATGCGATCAGTCTCGCAGGCGCTAGGCCGGTCTTTGCAGACATCGACTATTGGGCCGGTACGATCGCCCCAGGCAAGGTGGAGGCGCGCATTACCGAGAAGACGCGCGCCATCATTGCCTGCAACAACAACGGGCATCCGGCCCAGTGGTCAGAGCTGCGGGCAATTGCCAAGAAGCACCGCATCGCCCTGCTCGAGGATTCAACCGAGGCCATCGGCTCGCGCTACAAGGGCAAGCTGGTCGGGACGTTCGGCGATGCCTCTGTCTTCGACTTCTCCCAGCCTTCTCCGTTGGTCTGTGGCGAGGGCGGCATGGTGGTGACGGACGACGTCGATGTCGCCGTTGCCCTGCGGCGGCATCGCTCGCACCGTTTGCAGGAGCGCGCATCGGTCGTCGTCAGCGGCACGCCACCTTATCAGGCTGGCATCAGCGACATCTCGGCAGCACTCGGTCTTGCGCAGCTCAAACGCCTCGCCGAGGTTCTCGAACGCCGCCGGCTCACCGAGCAGCTCTACTACATGCACGTCAAGTCCTTCGAGGGGATCAAGGACCCTTACATTGGGCCGGATGTGACGGAGGTAAACTGGTTCCTTTACCTCGTGCATCTTGGCACACGTTTCTCGCGTTCCAGCCGCGATGCCATCATTGAGGATCTGCACGTCGAGAAGGTCGAGGCCGCAGCCTACTCCAATCCGCTGCATCTGCAGCGGCACTACTTCGAGCTCGGCTATCGACGCGGTAATTTCCTGGTTACTGAGAAAGTGGCGGATCGCGCCGTCGCGCTGCCGTTTCACACTCATCTCAGCGACGACCAGATCGAGTTCATCGTCGCGACGATGAAGGATGCATCCATCAACGTGGGTGCCGGGGCTGCCATCTACTAGGCAGCTAACTATTTGAGAAACTTAAACATGAGAAAAGCTAAGAGAGGGTGAAATGGCAACTGTAACAATCATGCCATCGGGGAAGACGGTAGAAGCTGCTGAGGGTACGACCCTGCTTGCCGTAATTCGGGCAGCGGACGAATCACTCATGCAAGATTTCGATACGAAAAAAAGGGATTTGAGCCCGTGGCACATCTTCGTGCATGAAGGGCGCAAGGGCCTCTCGAAAGTGACGCGTGAAGAGAATGAGAGCCTCGACGCGATCGTCGGCGTGGGCTCTAAGTCGCGCCTCGCGTGCTATGCGACAGTCCTTGGCACCGAGAATATCAAAGTCGAGCTGTTGGGCTTCGGCTCTGGTTTCTAAAGCGCGAGGAGATCAGATGGCAACCGTGACGATCTTGCCGTCGGGCAAGACAATTGAGGCAGCCGATGGCACGACGCTGCTGGCGGCAATTCTTGCAGCGGAAGAGGCGCTCACGCACAAGTGCGAGGGAAAGGCCGTTTGTGGCACGTGCCACCTCTTCGTGCAGGAAGGGCGCAGGGGCCTGTCGAAGGTGGCTCGCGAGGAAAATGAGAAGCTGGATACCATTGTCGGCGTGAGCTCCAAGTCGCGTCTCGCCTGCCAGGCAAAGGTGATCGGCACCGAAAACATCAAGGTCGAGCTGTTGGGCTTCGGCTCTGGCCTCTAGAATGCGCGGAGAAGGAAGATGGAACAACAAAACGCTCTCATTCATGCGCGCTTCGCACCAAACGGCACAGTCGTGGAAATCAGCGAGCGGCCGCCGGCGTTGAGCCCACAGGACTGGTTCAATTTCCTGAGCGACAAGGTGGGGGGCACGTCCTATCAAGCGCTTTCCGGGGGGCGGGGCATTTTCCGCCTGACAAGAGACAAGATCGAGGCACTCAAGGTCGAAAGCAGCGGCAACGCCTGAAGCTTTTCTTGAGCACGCTTTGAAGTCGGTCTGGCTCGATCGTCGGCTGCCACGGCAGCCGACGATTGAGCGTCGAAAAAAGGAAAGCTCTGTTCAGTGCGTGGGAAGAAGACCCGACGCTTGCAGGCGGATCTCTGTTGATGATCCGTTGACAGGCAATGGCATTCAGACGACGCGGTTCGGGACAATGCCCTCGACGTCGACGTGAATTTCGCCGTCTTTGATTTGGACTGGATATTCCGCGAGCCTGCAGGGCCTTCCCTTTATGCAGTTGCCGGTCGCGCCATCGAATTCCCACTCATGATGCCGGCAGGACAGCACCTTTCCGTCAAATCGAGCATCCGCAAGCGGCTCGTTCGCGTGCGGACACATGCCCTGAAAGGCGCGGGGCTGACTGCCAAATGGCCATACCAGCAGGATGAGGGTGCGGTTCACCGCAGCCACATCATACTTACCCTCTTTCAGTTCACTGACATCACAAGCCTTGGCAAACATCTCGTTCTTCCTCCACCGTGACCGCTGTCGCTCTCAGTCGAGATCGCGACAGGGCGTCTGCACAGACGAATCCGCCACGCAAAATTGTGTTCTTCACTTCAAAAAATTGGCTTGAAACAAGGCGAGCTTTTCCGGGGTATCGAGGCCTCTCTGCACGGGCCATTCGTTCTGGATAAAAAAAATTCTGACGTCCCGGGTTACTTCCTTTCCCCGGATGTACCACCGTCTCGCTCCGTCCGGAAAAATGACTGCCGGCCCGTCGCCACGGTGCACGACATTGTCTTCGAGCCATAGCCTAGTGTCGGCATAGAGGTAACAACCGGCTTTACGGGACATATTGTCTTGATTGCGCTCTTCTACGACGACCATATCGGCCATGATGCTAATCCCCATTCTGAAGCGCACACTTTGCGCGCATATCCGCAGAGCGGGTCTCGCCCCGCCTTCTGCAAAGTCTCATTGCAAGAATCGCGCGCAGTTTGAGATGGCGATCGAACATGACCGCTACACCGGGATCCTGACCTCGGCGGCTGGTGTTCCGGTTCCGACATTTGCCTCCCCCTGGAGTGCGGTTCGGAGCAAATGGCGGATCCAATGGGAACACTAGCAACTCTATTTTTCTAGTGTAGCTTTTGCATCTGACGTTTGCTGACGAGACCTGCCGCAAGCGGCGACCAAACGTCAGATGCGCTACACTAGAGGCTTGCCGAGCGTCGCAGGATTGTAACCCTCCTCGCGCAGGACGCCGTGAACCGCAGGCCGGGCGAGCATGCGTCTGTAGTGTGCGGCAAGATTGTCGGGCAGCGGGATGCCCGTCTTGTCGGCCCAGAACTCGACATAAAAGAGAATGGGATCTGCGACCGAGAAGTCGCCGGCAACATAGGGGAGTCCAGTAAGCCCTTCGTTCAGGATCGCGAAGCCTTTAACGACAATGTCCCGGCCGAGCGCGCGCACAGAGTCGTGATCAACCGTCGTTCGCGCGAAGCTCTTGGTGGCAAATATGCGGGCAAAGCCTTGGCCATGAACCGTACCGACAATGTGGGCCATGGCCTCAAGCGCCCGCGTTTCCGCCTCGACGTCGCGCGGCCACAGCGCGGCGCGTGGATGAGTGCGCCCGAGCCAATAGGCGATGGCCTGGACCTCCGTCAGCGCCGTGCCGTCCCTCCGGACCAGGGTTGGAATGGTCGACTTAGGATTGATAGCGACGTAATCCGGCTTGAAGTGATCGCCTGCCGGCAAATTTACGATATGGGCCTCGAAGACCTCATCGAGTTCCTCGAGGATGATGTGGATGCCCGTCGAGCACGAGCCGGGCGTCATGTAGAGCTTCATCGCAGCCATCGGGCTCTCCCGCTTTTGGGGTTTGGATAGTCGCGCCAGGTGAGTGATCCTTCGGCTCTGCCGCCAGCCGCTTCCCGGCACGCTTCATGCAATTATCGGGACAACCTCAGCGGAGCGTGCTCCTCGGTGAGCCGAGTCCGACAGGAGTGTTGTGTTCGCGACAAGGACCGGCATGGCAATCGATCTCAAGAAGGAATGGTCCGCAACGGATGTCAGCATGTTGCTGGCTTCCGTCGACGACGACCGCAGTTGGCGCCTCGAGGTGACGGCCGATGGTGTCGCCGGGTTGCATGATCTGAGCACGCCTCCCACCGGCGATTACGAGCAGCAGCTGCACTGCTACTTCGAGATCTGGGAGCAGGGCACGGATTTTGTTGGGGTCAGCGCAGCCGCCGACAAGAACCTGTGCCGGAAGATCGAAAAGCTCCTGCGGGAGAACTATCCCGTGCTCAAAGGTCCTCCGACGCTGTCGGCGCTCTGAGTGGCCGACAAGCACGAATGCAATCCAATTCCAAGGTTGCAGTCACTTGGGGGCGAAGCGAGGCAGAGGCCAAGTCATGTCGTCGGAAGTAGCGGAAGTCTTCGTCATTTGCAGCGCCAAGAGTATTGAGAGCGGTGGCGCCAAGGCCTTCAGTCTGTCGCGCATCAACGAAGAAACCGGCGAGGGCCGGCCGTTCTCCGTCGTCGTCGTGCGCACGCACGCCAATGACTATTTCGGCTATGTGAATTCCTGTCCGCACCAGGGGATTTGGCTCAATTTCGGAGCGGGAGAATTTTTCGCTCCGGACCGAGCGTTCCTCAAATGCGGCCGGCATGGCGCAAGGTTCGAGATCGACACGGGCCGGTGCGTCGACGGTCCCTGCGAAGGCAAGAGCCTCGAGCCGGTCAAGCTCGCCGTTGTCGACGGGGATGTCTGTCTGGTTGGCATCCCGCTCGTCGAGGACGACGGATATCCGGATCCGTTTTCGGAGCTCGACGACACCATGGAGATCATGATCCATCCCGATTGAACGCGCCAACAGCCGTGCCGATGCGCCGCGAGAAGGAAACGACTGTGGACCAGCCACATCAGGATTGCCGTTTTTTTGTCTCCTACAGCGGTGTCAAGCTGCCTTTGAACCTCGTCAATGCCATCGCGCGGGAAGCGCTATCCAATCGTAACACCTTCATTCGTGGATATTTCGATGGGGCCGGAGTGCTGACGGGATTTGACAAGGTGGTCTACGGCGAGGTGGAGCTCGCCCATCGCTACGCCTATCACGGCAACGGCATGCTGAAGAGCGCCGAGATCATCATGCTCGACGAGGAGCCCGTCTTGCTGCGCTTCGACGAGGCCGGGGGGCGGGTCTCGGCGCCATGACCACGCTTGAACGACGCTGAATTGGCAGGCACGCCTCATGACGGTTGCGCAGTTGCTCGAAGAGCTCGTGAAGATGCCGAAGGATGCGGTCGTCCTGATGGAGAACGGCGTCGGGCTTTCGCGTGTCAGCGCGCTCGAGTTCATTGAGGGCCAAGGGCCCGGTGCACCGGCCGAGGTGCTCCTGCTGCCGAACATGGAGGACTAGGCACCGATGCAGGCAATGAGCGTCAGCACGGAGCTCCTCCCGCGATGAATGATCTGGCGACGGAGACCAGCCCCTATCTCCTTCAGCACAAGGACAACCCCGTCAAATGGCATATTTGGGGCGCAGACACGCTCGCCAAAGCCAAAGCCGCCGACAAACCGATTCTGCTCTCGATCGGCTATGCGGCCTGTCACTGGTGTCATGTGATGGCTGCGGAAAGCTTCGAGGATGTCCAAACGGCTGCTCTGATGAACGACCTCTTTGTCCCGATCAAAGTCGATCGTGAGGAGCGGCCGGATATCGATTCCATCTACCAAAGCGCGCTCGCGCTCTTGGGGCAGCATGGGGGATGGCCGCTCACCATGTTCTTGACGCCCGAAGGGGAGCCGTTCTGGGGTGGCACCTACTATCCGCCTGAAAGTAAGTACGGTCGGCCAGCCTTCCGGGATGTTCTGAAGCGCGTCGCGGATGTCTACCGCCAACAGAAAGAGACGGTCGGGAACAACACCAGAATTCTGCGCGACGGTCTGCGGAAGCTGTCGGAGCACTCATCGGATAGCATTCTTACCTTAGACACGTTGAACGAGATTTGCCTCAAGGTCGCTGAGTTCATCGATCCCGTCGAGGGTGGACTGGGCCAGGCGCCAAAGTTTCCTCAGTCGCCGGTCATGGCGTTCTTGTGGCGCGGCTATAAGCGCACGGGCAATGCGAAGTTGCGCGATGGAGTCCTGCTGACGCTCGATCGTATGTCGCAGGGCGGTATCTACGATCATCTCGGCGGCGGCTACGCTCGCTATGCGACAGACAGCAGCTGGCTTGTCCCGCATTTCGAGAAGATGCTCTACGACAATACCCAGCTGGTCGAGCTCCTGACCTGGGCCTGGCAGGAGACGAAGTCCCCGCTCTACGCGGCGCGCGTATCCGAGACTATCGGCTGGATGTTGCGGGAGATGCGCTTGGAGGGCGGTGCCTTCGCGGCCGCACTCGACGCGGACAGCGACCACGAGGAAGGCAAGTTCTACGTTTGGAGGGCCGCGGAGGTGGATGCTGTCCTCGGGCCAGCGTCCGATCTCTTCAAGGCACACTACGACGTGCACCGCATCGGCAATTGGGAAGGCCGCACAATCCTCAACCGGTCTGAGAAGCCGGATATCATGGACATGGAGATAGAAGCCCGCCTCGCCGCAGCGCGCGAGAAGCTCTGGATGGTCCGCGAGGGCCGCGTGCGTCCCGGGCGCGACCACAAGGTGTTGGCGGATTGGAATGGGCTCGCCATTTCTGCCCTCGTGCTCGCGGCGGAGGCATTTTCTAGGGGCGTTTGGCTCGACGCCGCCAAACAGGCCTTTGCCTTTGTGAGCGCGAGGATGACGACGCCTGATGCGCGCCTCCTGCACTCTTGGTGTGACGGGCGGACGCATCCGGGAACGCTGGATGATTACGCCGCCATGTGCCGCGCGGCACTGGCGCTCCACCAAGCAACAGGCAAGGAGCTCTATCTTGAGCAGGCGGAGACCTGGGTTGAGGCGGTCAACACTCACTATCTCGACGGCGAGCGTGGCGGATATTTCCTTACGCCGGGCGACGCGCCCGATGTCGTCGTCCGTATTCGCAGCGCGCTCGACAACGCCACTCCCTCTGGTAACGGCATGCTGCTCGAGGTTTTTGCTACCCTCTATTATTTGACGGGCAAGCCTGCCTATCGGGAGATGGTGGATGGGCAAATTGGGGCCTTTGCCGGCGAGGAAGTGCGCAATGCGATCCCACTTGCCTCGCTGCTTTCTGGGATGGACTTCTTCCTCAATGGCGTGCAGATCGTCATCCGCGCCGGTCAAGGGATCGAGGCTCTGCTCAAAGCCGTGCACGAGTGCTGTGTCCCCAACCGGATCCTGAGCGTGCTCGCGCCCGGACAGGACTGTGCCGAAGGGCATCCCGCTCGAGGCAAGATAAGCGTCGGGGAGCTTGCAACAGCCTATGTGTGCATTGGTGAGAGTTGCTCGCTCCCGATGACCGACCCGCACATTCTGAAAGGTGTCCTGGTGTAGCGCATCTGACGTTTGGTCCCCGCTTGCGGCAGGTCTCGTCACCAAACGTCAGATGCAAAAGCTACACTAGGATCATAGAGTTGCTAGTGTTCCTCTTGGTTCCGACATTTGCTCCGAACCGCAATCCAGGGGGAGGCAAATGTCGGAACCGGAACACTAGCGGGCGGACGCGCAGGCGTATTGGAACGGTCATGGGAGAATATGATGACAGAGACCGAGGTGACGATATCGATGTTTGAACGGATCGGCGGCGCGGTCGTCATCGATCGCCTCGTGGAGGCCTTCTACGCGAGGATGGATACCCTGCCCGAGGCCACCACCATTCGCGCCATGCATGCGACAGATCTCGGGCCGACCAAGAATGTCCTCAAACGCTACCTCACTGAATGGACAGGAGGGCCGAAGCTCTACTCCGTCGAGAAAGGACACCCCAGGCTGCGCCAGCGGCATATGGGATTTCCGATCGGCGAAGCAGAGCGGGACGCCTGGTTGCTCTGCATGCGCGGCGCACTCGAGGTCTCGATTGCCGACGACAGCGCGCGCGAGGAGATCTACGCGACACTCGCCAAGCTCGCCGACTGGATGCGAAACAAGGTCGGCAACCCTCACGATAATGGCGCTGCCCGCCCTTGATCTGAGCCACATCCGTCAGAGCGGGATGCCGAAAAAAGCCTCATCGTCGCCACCCCAGGCCTTATGCAAAGCATAGGCGCTTTGCCATCTCGCCAATTCGGCAGGTTCGGCATTGCGATGCGTGATTCGGCCGCCGGGGTTTTCGCCGAGAAGATAGCTTTTCCCGCTTTTGATGAAGCGATTGAGGGCCTTTGTATCCGTGGGCCGGACAACACACTTCGGGGTTTCGTCGATGAGAATAGTTGTCGGGAGCATCAGGGACCTCCTCTACATTTGCCTAGATCTCAAAATCCGTCCTCACGTCTGCCCCATGGATGCGATCCCGGGACAAGCGCGGCCTTGATGCCGGCCTTCTCGATGGCTGCCATGCTTTTGTAGAAGGTGCCCTCGTGCACCAGGGTGCCACCTTTAGTGGTAATTGCGACGTAACGCGCGACGATATCGGTTTCGCAGAGGTAGCCTCCTCCTGGGTCGAGCGTACTGCGCGCATTGCCGTCCCAGTCCACAAAAAATCCCCCAGGAGTCGTCATCGGAAGCCTCTCATCGTAGCGAATGTCGTCGCAATGGCTGCGGCACTTGAGAAGCAAAGTTCTTGCCGAATGGAAACAAGCGCTTGTGCGGCCATTTATGTTGCGAAGTCGACAAATGCATTCGACAATGGTGTACTCATGACATTCTTCTCATTTCCACTCGCAAATCTAGAAAATGGATTGAATCATTTCTGCATTGAATGATATTCTTCGATGCAATCATTTTGTTGCGAGGGGTGGATCATGGCCGAAATGGCGCAACGTGCGGCATCGCTGGCAGATTTGAAGGATATCTGGGGCCTGATGAAGCAGGTCGCCGGCGACATTCCTTTCGATCTCGAGACCGAAGCCGCACAGGAGAGCTTGCTCACCGAGATTATGTCGTGTTGCACGTCGGGACTATCACCAGTCGCGCTCGACGAGGATAGGTCGGTCGTCGGCGCGCTACTGGTTCGCCGCGACGATTTCGAGTGGGGATTCCGGAACAGCGATGCCATCCATCTTTCCTATGCCGCGATCGCATCGAGCTGCAAAGATAATGGCGTCTTGGCTTCGCTCATTGCAAAAATCCAGGAGCAGAAGGTGCCGATCTTTGCGAGCGTGAAAAGCGGCAATAAATTTGCACTAGCCGACGAGCTGGTGAAGCGCGGCTTTGCTCATGAATGCCGAGCAGCCAGCGGCTGGGGGGATCTTTACAAGTGCGGCCGCCGCTCAACTGATGCCCGCCCGTCATTCGTTCCTGGCCTGTCGCGAAAATTGGTTACGTGCCGACCGCGACCCTAGGCTGTGAACTCATTATGGATGGCGCATTGACGCGAAGACTTTGGCGCCGCTGGCAGGAGCGAAGCCGCCGCAAACCTCCATGGTTTGCGAGGCTTTGCGCCATGCTGAAAGCATGTCTCAGACATGGCCCAGTGGTGCGAAAGGACCGCGCCCCCTTGGGGTGAGCCAAAGCAAGCCAATGGCGTCGTCGTGCTGGAAGCACGCCTTCGGCATGCAGCGCTTGCCCGATGGTTCGGCATCGCGCGTCGTGCTGGAAGCACGCCTTCGGCGTGACGCGCTTTTCCTAGCCATTGCTCATCAATGCATCATCCATAATGAGTTCACAGCCTAGTGAGAAAGGCGGGCCAGGGGACCGAACGAGCATAGCCTAGAGATCATGATCGTCGGGTCCGAGCCCGGCGAGCGCCTTTTCGACGATACTCCGACAGTTGAGAAGGCGCCGATAGTCTGCCTCGTCCACCTCTATGATCTTCGCCGGAGGCCGCTCGTCCAACGGGGGCAGCGCGGCCTCGGCTGCTTCGCGCAATGCCCTTTCGAGCTGATAGATGCGCTCGCTTGCCCGTTCGAGATAGGGAAGCGGATTTGCCTGAATGTTGGCTTCATGCAGGGCATCAAGGCCCAAGAGGCTTCCGAAGCGCTGGGCAGCCTGGCGCTTCTTCAAGCCGAAGTCGTGCTCGATGACGCTCATGCTGCTCTCTCAATTTTTCAGCGCCGCGATCTCGACGTCTCAACCGCAAGGCAGCTAATCCAGCGGTGGGCCGAGGTCATCGCCGGCGTCCTTCTTCTTCTTTTTCTTCTCCGTCTTCGCCTGAGCGTACGAGCCAGCGTTCTTCAACAAGATCGGCTGCTGGCCTTCCACATACTGCGAAACCCAGAATAGGGTCCGCTCCAGTGCCTTTTGCGCCGCCTGTTGATCGTAGCTGTCCCGCTCCTCGCAATTGAACCCATGGCCGGCGCCAGGATAGGAGAACGCGCTCACGTCAGGCCGACTGGCTCGAAACTGGAAGACCTCCTCGAGCGGAATGAGGGAATCCGATTCGCCAAAGTGAAGCAGTGTCGGGATCTTGCGCTTCTCACGGTGGTCGTTCTCGACGCCCATGCCGTAGTAGCCGATGGCGCAGGCAAGCCCGCTCACGCGATTTGCAGAGAGATAGGCGAGATAGCCACCCCACGAGTAGCCGATGACCGCGACCTTGCCGGCGCTCTTGACGGCGTCGACGGCAGCCTGGATGCCGGCAAGGGCCCCATCGATCCCAATCTGCGTCGCGAGCTGTGATCCCTCGGCACTGGCCGCTTCGTCATAGCCGAGCTCGACACCAGCCCTCGCGCGATCGAAAAGAGATGGAGCAATCGCAACATAGCCCTTCTCCGCAAAGCTGTCCGCCATCTTCCTGATATGCGGGTTGACCCCGTATATCTCCTGGATGACCACCACAGCCCCTTTGGGCGCACCTGCCGGTTCGACGCGATATGCGGAAAACTTATGCCCGTCGGCCGCAGCAATCTCGATCATGGCGCTCTCCATTCCTGGCGTCTCAACGCGGATGGAATGCGACATCGTCGCTCTGCCATCCGCAGCCTGGAAATGAAGGATGCAGATAAAGTGCCAGTCTTGATCTCAATCAATGACCGCCGGACGTTTCTAGCTCTTCGCCAGCATCATCACGAGACGATCGACGCGCTTGCCCCGCTTGAAATGCTGTTCGACGATCTCGTCGATGTCTTCAGGCGTGGTCGGGCGATACCAGATGCCCTCCGGATAGACGACCAACAGCGGCCCCGCCCTGCAGAAGCCGAGGCAACCTGATGCCGTGAAACCGATGTCGGCGGTGAGCCCCTGTGTCTCTAGCGCCTTAGCGAGTTGGTCCCACAGCGGCGGAGCGCCAGCGGCCCCGCAGCTTCCACGCGGATGGTTGGGTGGACGCTGTGTGGAGCAGGCAAAGACGTGATGCTTGTAGACCTGAGGAATTGCGAAGTCGGTGTCCTCCTCACCCATCGTGTCGGTATTCATGTCGCTGCCGCCACAACGCCTTTGTCGCTCAATATCGCTGTGAGCTCACCTGCCTGAAACATTTCGCGGACGATGTCGCAGCCCCCCACAAACTCGCCTTTTATGTAGAGTTGAGGAATGGTCGGCCAGTTAGAGAACGCCTTGATGCCTTCGCGAATTTCCAAGTCGGAGAGCACGTCCACACTCCGGAACGGCACGCCGACCTGCGACAGGATTTGGACGACGGCCGCGGAGAATCCGCATTGGGGTGCCGTCGGGACCCCCTTCATGAAAAGCACGACATCGCCGCTGGCGATAATCCCCTTGATGCGCTCGGCCGTTGGATTCGACATGAACTTCTCCTTAGAGATCGATCAAGATTGCCATCTCAAGAACAAAAGCTGAGCCCGCTCACTTCGGCACCAGCGTTTCGAGCGCGAGAGCGTGGAGAACCCCGCCCATCTGACCCTGGAGCGCGGCGTAGACCATTTGGTGCTGCTGTATTCGGCTCTTGCCCTTGAATGCCTCGGAGGTGACGCGCGCGGCGAAATGATCACCGTCACCCGCCATATCGACGACGATGACCTGCGCATCCGGGAACGCCTGCCTGATGAGACGTTCGATCTCGGGTCCATCCATTGCCATTGCTGTCGCTCCTATGACACCGCCACTTCCATGCAAAGTCGAAGCCAAACCAATGCCCACGCATCGGGGATCTCTTAGGAGTTCGTTTTCGTGGGACGAGATGTTGAAGACCAATGTGAATGAGCTCTGCCCGAAGCCGCCACAGCCGCCGAGCTCAATGTCTGGTTTCAGACATCATGGCGGGAGTCTGCCGCGGATCAGAGGCTGCGCCGGTCACGCGCCTTTGCGAAGCCTCGGTTGGGACGAAGGCCTTGGCCCTCTGAATGCGGCCTGGCTCTTGCTTCCTAGCTGAGGCGTGAAGGACCAGCGCTTGTCACAACCTACCGAGCCATCCATGACCGTTGAACTTCTCTCGGAGCCTGACGCCATCAACTTCGGAGATCTCCCCGGCGAGATCAACGCCCTGCTCCAGCAGGGCGTGGCAGCCTATCGTCACGATCGTGATCTGGCAGAACGGCTATTCCGCAAGGCCTTGCAGATCGCTCCGCACGAGCTCCCAGTCTACTTTTGCCTCTATAAAATTCATACCTACCAGGGGAACCTCGACCAAGCACAAGCAGTGGCCGAGAGGGGCTTTAAAGAAGCTGCACGCCAGGCCGGACGGGATCCCGACTGGCGGAGCTGGCGTTCCGAGCCCCATCTGCTTGATGGCGCCGGTCGCTTTGCGCTCTACACGCTGAAGGCGCTCGCCTTCATCCATCTTAAGCAAGACAACCGGCCCCAAGCTCACGAAATTCTCGACAGCTTGAGAAAACTGGACCCGGCGGGCAGCGTCGGGTGGCCGGTCATCGCGGCGCTTGCCGAGGGCCTCGGCTGAGCCGCGGAACGGATGGCATCGCACTTGCACGGCTGAGCGTGAACTGGTTCCCGCATGACGGGGGCACAGGCCATCGTCGTGGGAATGCGACATCGAGATTGGAGGAATGTCGTGGCCCATCTCCAGCAGAGCCTAAGCACATCCTTGGTATCGGACCGCAAGACTCTGATCGATCACGTGATCGCTGCGTTGCGCACGGTGCATGATCCCGAGATCCCCGTGAACATCTATGACCTTGGACTCATTTATCGCATCGAAGCTGGGGAAAACGGGTTCGTGGACATCGACATGACGCTTACGGCGCCGGGGTGTCCGGTTGCCGACGATATCCTGAAACAGGTGAAGACGGCGGCAAGCACCGTCGAAGGTGTCGGAACTGTGAACGTGAAGCTCGTCTTCGACCCACCGTGGGATCAATCGAAGATGTCGGAGGAGGCCAAGCTGGTGCTCGGCTTCCTGTGATGGCGCCTTTGGCTGCCGGCTGGTTTAAGCCTCGG
The DNA here is from genome assembly GCA_041659825.1 of Hyphomicrobium sp. Classification (GTDB taxonomy): domain Bacteria; phylum Pseudomonadota; class Alphaproteobacteria; order Rhizobiales; family Hyphomicrobiaceae; genus Hyphomicrobium_C. Next base: position 3,735 of record JBAZXL010000037.1, on the reverse strand, counting down.
CGGCACTTAATGCATTGCTCGCGCGACGAAGGAGGGTGAGGCACTCGACCGTCGCCGCCATATCGAGGGCCGTGAAGCCATCGAGCGTTTCGGGCGCCGTATCAGCTCCTCTGCTGAGCAGACGCTCGACGACGTCGGCTTTACCCGCAGAGGCGGCATACATGAGCGGTGTCGCGCCGTTGTCGTTTCGATTGTTGACGTCCACGCCAAGCTCGACAAGCGTGGCAATAACATCCAAGTGGCCGCCGACGCACGCGAGCCACAAGGCGTTGTTGCCATCGGCATTTCTGGCGTTGAGACGCGCGCCGGCCGCGGCGAGCATCCGCACGACGTCACATGCCCCTTGGTGGCTCGCCGTCATCAACGGCGTCGTGGCGTTGGCGATCACGGAATTGACGTCGCTCGCGGAGAAGCCCTGGACGGCAAGCCACTGCTGCAACGTCCTGTCGGCGACTGGTCGGCTTGCTGTGAGCGCCCTCTTGCGCCAGCCTTCATAGCCGCCGTCAAGGCTATGAACCTCCGAGAACCCGAAGTCGCAGAAGACCTGCGCATATTCGCGGCTCGCATGGCCATGATAGCAATAGATCAGGATAGGCCTGTCCTTCGCCGTTCCATTGATAACGGGAGAAAGGTTGGCCATCGAGACATGCTGCGCGCATTCGAGCCGACCCCGGCGGAAATTCTCGGCATCGCGAACGTCGAGCACGAGCACGTCCTTGCGTCGGAGGATCTCCTCGGCATCTTGAGCGTTGACACATCGGAATTGGGCACGCTGTTTCATACTTTCATGCCTCGCGTCTCTATGGTTGGCGGTCCGGGTAAGCGGGCAACGTCGTAATGCGCGTGTCCGTCAGAGGACGGCCGACAGTAAAATGATAGAGCGCCTGAAATTGCAGGCTGGTCAGTCCGAGCGTCTCGTGCAGCGCGTCGTCGAAGTAGCAGCCAATCCCAGTTCCCCTGAGCCCGGCTGCCTCGGCTTCCAGATAGAGGACATGCCCCAAGAGTCCGGCTTCCCAGTGAAGCTGGCGGTAGCGCCAAGGATTAGGGGCGACGATTGGCTCGAATTCGCTGAGCATGCTGAGCGCAAAGCAGCTGTCGCTGGCAATTGCCTGGTGGCAGCTGACCGTTCTCGCAACCGCCCGGCTATCGGCCGGCAGGAGCTTAGAGAAGGGAAGATGAGAGGGGGACGTTTGGGGCGTCTGCCAGAGGAAGTCCGGCCGCAACATCTCACGGAGGTGCTGCGCCGCCTTGGCATTGCGCGGTAGGGCGTAGAGCCCCGGTTCCAGCCCTTCGACCCGATGCACGAAGAGGATGGGATGTAGGCAGGGCGGAAATTCCCAGACGTCCCAAGGCGCGATCGGCCGCGCCAGCAGCGTATCCAGGAGACGATAGAATACTTCTGCACTCATCGTGTGTTTATTGTCGAAGCGCTGTGCGCTGCGCCGACCGAGGATGATGTTTGCCGCTAGAGCGTCAGAGCCGTGGCCGAGCGGCGGATAGCCGAGTGGAGCCCCACGGTTACTGCCGGCGCGTCCGTGCGTCGCCAAGCTCACCTCATCGATGACAGGCCAGCGGTAGATCGGATGCGGGTCGAGCAGGTTCGCGCTGCCCGCCCAATGCCCGCTCTCGGGCCTCGAGGTCTCTTGCGTCACGTTCTCGCGACCTGAACGAGCCGCCGGGTCTAGATCGATCTCAATCAGGAGCTCGGGGTCTTCCGGCTCCGCGCCGGAAAAATCCTCGGCGCGATCTAGTCCCATCATTGCCGCGAGGGCAACGCTGTCTAAATGATCTGCCACCTTCGCGCTCCAACCGAGCGTCCCTGCGGCGTAGCGGATAGCGCCGAGCGCATGACCGATATCGAGCTGGCAATAGCGAAAAGCGCGCTCCCCGTACTTCCACGCTTCCCGCCAATGGACGGAAGATAGGCCGATCCAAAGGTGCGCAGGCGCAGCGGCAGTCGTGCTCTTTCGCCATCGCTGCTCGAGCGCGTGGTCGCGGCTCACATAGTGATAAAGCCCATCATCGAGACCAGATACGCCGCTGGAGATGACGTAGGCCTCTGTCGGATGAAGGTTGCCGCTCGATGGATTGCAGCGCAGCGCCCAGCGGTCCGGGCCGAACTCCTTCCATGCAGAGAGCCCCATGGAGAGCCCAAGGAGCGTGCTCACCGAGGCTGTCGTGAGTGGCGCTGGAGCAACGTCGCGAGGCGAATAGATCTGCGCCAAGCTCGTCGCGATCTGGTCGGCGTTGAGCGGCAGTTGCGTTCGTGGCGCGCCAACGAATTCCCGGAACGGATTGGGCTGAGCATCCCAATCAAGCGTTTCAGGGCCAGCCGCGTAGCGCTTGAGGCTATGCTTGGTGCGCGCATGATAATCGAAGACGACGTCTGCGGGGCTCCGAGCCGGATCTAGCGCTGGGACCGCGGTCACAACGGCTTCTCTGTGTCTTGAGGGTTGGGGCAGGGCGTCGACGCGTCGGGTCGTGAGCAACCTTCAACGACCTCATGGCCTTCAAGGCCAGCCAGCAAGGTTGTGACGGGCTCACGATCGAAGCCTGCGCATCTTTGGCCGTTCGCGTCCACGAGGGGACGCCGGATCAGCAGCGGATCCTTGAGCATGCGCGCGAGTGCGGTTGCAGCATCGATCGTCTGAGGATCGACTTCGCCGGATTTCACGCGCGGCGCGGCGGGATTGAACCAGGAGCCCACGGGCGTATCTCCGAAGAAGGAGAGCAGCCGCCCCGCTGTCCAAGGTTCCGCGATAAGGCTCACGGCAATGACACTATGGCCCGCCGCCTCAAGCATGCGCTTTTGGCGAGCGTTCGTGCCGCACCCCGGCTTTTCGTAGAAAAGGACTATCGCCAAGGGAGCCAGCCTTATTTGAGAGCGCCAAGTTGAACGAGCGTCGCTCCACCATCTCGGCCCAGCACCGTATCCACTTTCTTGCGGACTGCTTCGAGCTTAAGCGGCTTGAGGAGGGCGCCGTGCGCGCCGGCCTTCATTGCCTCGACGGCAAGTGTTTCGTCGGATTTCTCACAGACTATGAGAATTCGGGCGTCGGGGAATTTTGACTTCAGCTCGCCGACGAGCGCGACGCCCCTGGCTTTGAGGAATGAAATGCCGAGCAGCAGGACATGAGGCTTTAGCCAGTCGACGCCCTTTGCATAGGCTTCTTCGGGGCTCGCGAGCTCGTGGGTTTCGATTTCGTCGTGCAGCATGAACTGCAACGCTGCGCGAGTGATTTCATCATCGTCGACCACGAACACTCTGCGTTGGTCGACGGCCTTTGATGTTTCAACACCGATCTGCATTTCACCCTCGGTCGAGTCTGCGAGCCACTACCGCCTGCGCGGTATTTAGGTGACTAGCAATTTTCATTCCATCGAACGGGAGATGCGGCGCGCGCGAAAGCTAAGGGACCTCGAGCGGTGGGACCTCGACACGGGCACCTCGGGCGCGACTTTGATTTATCACTCGGTTGTCACGTTTCTTACAAACCGAAAGCGCTCGACCATCCACGCAAAGTCAGCAATCTCCGCAGTTCCTTGTTAAGAACCAACGCGTTACAGCGATGGCGTGGAATGGCACGCAGCTTGCTCTTCCAAGAAAATGCAATACCGAGCGAGGGCTGAGTGCACGCCGACGCTGCTGCGAGCGATGCGCTCCTTCCCGTAACCCGTGAGCTCGTTTCTGGACGAGAAAGAGTGCCGCGCAGGGGTGCGCGGAGGTCAATTGCA
>JBAZXL010000036.1:0-42248 GCA_041659825.1 Hyphomicrobium sp. | reverse complement strand
GTACTTGCCGAGCTACCTCGGCTGGCGGCGCATGATCGACTGCCAAGGAGAGCGCCTAAACGCAGTCTTCTGCATCACAATCGCCGCCGAGCCAGTTCCGCGATCAACATGAAGCGCGAACAGAGCCAAAGAAATTACCGCCCTCGAAGGTCATGACGGCGCCGTCGAGAGTGCAGCCTTCAGTCCCGACGGCGCGCATGTCGTGACGGCGTCGGAGGACCAGACCGCGCGGGTGTGGGATGCAGCAACAGGAAAGGAAATCGCCGTCCTGAAGGGCCACGAGGGCGGCGTCGGAGGGGCAGTATTCAGCCCCGACGGGACGCTTGTCCTGACGCGGTCGTGGGACAACACAGCACGGCTCTGGGATGCGCAGACCGGACAAGAGGTCGCCATCCTCGATCTCAATCATCTCAAGGGTGATTTTTCGACCGGCGTCAACAACGCCTCCTTCAGCCCCAACGGCCGGCGCGTCGTCCTCTCCTTTGCAAACGATCTGACGGCCAGCGTTTGGGACGTGGAAACAAGGCAAGAGCTGGCAGTGTTCGACGCCCAGGCCGGGCTCGTATCGAGCGTCGCTTTCAGTCCGGACAGTCGTCGTGTGGTCACGGCGTTTCTTGGCCGCGAGGCCCGCGTGTGGGACGTGGATACGGGCAAGGAACTCGCCGTTATGAAGGGCCATGAAGGCGAGGTGAGGAGTGCATCGTTCAGTCCTGACGGACTGCGCATATTGACGGCGTCGGCCGATGCGAGCGCGCGCATCTGGAATGCAGAGACGGGAGAGAAGATTTCCGACCTGCGGGGCCATTCCGGCGAGGTGAATAGCGCAGCGTTCAGTCCCGATGGCCTGCGCGTGGCGACCGCCTCCAGTGACGGCACAGCGCGCGTGTGGGATGCGGAACCCGTATCCAAGCATGTCACACTGGCAGGTACCGGGTTGATGCGAAATGCCACTTTCAGCCCAGACGGACGCCACGTGGTGACAGCCACGTCCGACGGCCTTGCCGTCATTTGGGAGTCTCAGACGGGACAACAATTGCACCTGCTGAAGGCCCCGGCCGGTGATGTCGTCAGCGGCGTATTCAGCCGCGACGGCCATCGTGTGCTGACGGTTTCTTCCGATGGATCCGCGCGCGTATGGAATGCCGAGACGGGCCACGAACTCGTGGCGATCAGCGGTCTCATCAAGCTTGAGGGATCCTGGAGCCATATGGCGGCGGCCGCGTTCAGCCCCGATGGTAAGCGCGTCATCGCGGCATCGGACGACAACACAGCGAGAATCTGGGCTACGGAGACGGGAAAGGAGCTGGTCGTCCTCAAGGGCCACGAGGCAGGCGTCCGCAGCCCAGCCTTCAGCCCCGATGGCCGGCGCGTGCTGACCGCCTCGATTGACGGAACGGCGCGCATCTGGGACTCAGAAACGGGACAGGAACAGCTCGTCCTGGCAGGTCCCATTGAGATCGCCGAAATGGAACCAACCGACTTGGTTCTGGCATCCCCGGGGGGCCCGCGCCAGGACGTCGTCCTGAGCGCGGCCTTCAGCGCCGACGGCCGGCGCGTTCTGACCGTCTCCGGCAAGACGGCACGGACATGGGATGGTGAAACCGGAAAACTCCTGATCACCGTGAGGCACGAGAACTTTGTCGAGAGTGCTCAGCTGAGCCCCGATGGCTACCGCATCGTGACGGCTTCTGGCGATAACGCGTACCTGTGGGATGCGGACACAGGAAGGCCGTTGGCCACTCTGAAAGGGCACAAGGGCAACGTCACGAGTGCCGCGTTCAGCCCCGATGGGAGGCACATTCTGACGGTGGCAACGGTCTACGACATGTCGCCTCGAATTTGGAATGCGCAGACCGGCGAGCCGATCGACGCGCTTCCAGAAGGGACCATGGGTGTGCAGACCGCTGCGTTCGATCCGGACGGCCGCCGCGTGGTCACTTCAGTCTTGGACGGCGTCGCCCACATCTGGACCATCTTCCCGACCGTGCAGGAGCTGGTCGACCATTCCAAGGCGCAGGTCCCCCGCTGCCTTGCACCGGAACAGCGAGCCCAATATTTCCTTCCGCGCGATCCTCCGCGCTGGTGCATCACGGGCGCGGGCCGGGAGCATGAAGCAGATGCGGCGACGTGGGCGCCGAAGTGGCCCTACGTCAGCGAGGACTGGAAGAAATGGCTGATCGCAGCCGATGCCGCGCGCGCCAAGAAAGACTCAATCCTGCCGTCGGCGAAGCAAGCGCAGTGACGGTTTGCGGAGTAGAGTGCTGGCACGGCCTCTGGTTCGCATGCATCGACACAGAGGCGACGTCTGGATTGGGTCAGAATCGACGATCGTGAGCTAGTGACACGAGCGTCCGCTTCGACTCCGGAGCGGACGCAATGTTCAGAAATTCGTTGCATGATTTCATGCAGTATGAAGTCGTGCAGTTATGGTTTCATGCGCTCGATGACGTGCTGAGCAGGTCCAGCTTTGCCCCCGTAAGGTACTCGCTCATAACTGGAGTCCGTTCTGGTTTGAACCGCTCCCCAACGTGGGCTCAGCCAGAACTAGATTTTCCGGCCTGTTCCGGTCTGCGTGGGCCGTGCGCCGCTGACCGTTCGATAACTCTATAGAGGCTTCGGGAACTCAGGCGAGTAGCCCAACCTGCTCCGAGCCAGGCACCGACAAGGCTTCCGGCCAGAAGATTGAGAATGATCGGCCAGCTCGCGATAACGGCTGACAACGGCACTGTAGACGTCCGGAATGGAAGTGCCGTCGCGACCACGATCAAACTCATTAAATGACTGCTTCTAGTGCGCGGTATCGGAATAGTTGAAGAAGTAGGGGGAGCCTGAACTCAGCACCCCCGAGACCGATCAATCCACCCAATGTGCCGATAACTGCTCCTCCACCGAAGGCGGCCGCTGAACGACGCAATTCCCCTGCATCATTGTGTTTCATAAAAAGCCTTCGTGTTGCCTGTAGACCTGCGCGTCTAGGGCAGGTGGAGCGACGCGTCGAACACCTCGATCCCTCGCTCAAGCGGCCATCGTGGCAGCTGCCATGGTCATCGCTTCTGTGGGTGGAGGAAGGACCGGAAATTGGATGTTTCCTCGCGAAATGTGACGGCCGTTGCTTCGGCTTGATGGATGTCAAGGCGCGCATATGCGGATGTCGGCATATGCATGCTTATGACGATGCGAAGCCACACTAAGCCAAATGGGGCACTCGATGTCGCTTTGGCCGCACTCGGCGATCCGACGAGGCGCCGGGCGCTCAGGCTCCTGCATGCCACGGATGAGCTGTGTGTGTGCGAACTGATGGCTGAGTTGGGTGTCTCGCAATCCCGCATGTCACGGCACATGAGCGCGCTCAAGGCGGCGGGGCTGGTTCTCGACCGGCGTGATGCGCAGTGGGTGCGCTATCGCCGCAATCCTGTCGTGTCTCCGGGAATTGCCGCAGTGGTCACGAGCATTCTTGCGGCAGATGCTGCTTCGCAGACGTCGCGAAGGGTCCGGAACCTCCCCATCAGATCAAGAGACAGGCCCCTGCCATGACGGACCAAAGTTACGCCGAGCGCCAGACGGCCTCTCCAAGCGCGACGTGGAGGCTTGTTGGTGTCGCTGCCGTTCTCGCTCTCTGGATTGCCCTCTATCGTCAGCTCATCCCATTCTCGAATTGGGCGGTCTCGATGCTGCCGGTTGAGCGCGGCAGTTCTCTCGGCGAGGCCCTCGCGTTCTTCATCTATGACACACCCAAGGTCCTACTGCTTCTGACGCTGGTGGTATTCGCGATGGGCGTGGTGCGCAGCTTCTTCTCGCCTGAAAAGACACGCGCCTTTCTGGCGGGCCGCGCCGAGGGTGTGGGCAACGTTGCTGCCGCCGGACTTGGCGTTTTGACCCCATTCTGCTCGTGCTCGGCCATACCCTTATTCATCGGTTTCGTCAGTGCGGGTGTGCCGCTGGGCGTCACCTTTTCGTTTCTGATCGCTGCCCCGATGGTGAACGAGGTCGCGCTTGGTCTGTTGTTTGCGCTCGTCGGCTGGAAGGTGGCGCTGACCTACCTCGCCTTCGGGCTATCCATTGCGATCATCGGCGGATTCGTCATCGGGCGCCTGAAGCTGGAAGACTGGCTTGAGCCTTGGGTGCGCGACATACGCGCCGGCGTTGTCGACCTGCAAAACGATCAGATAGCGGGTCGTCGATCGCATCAAGGCCGGCATTGAGGCCGCGAAAGACATCGTCGGACGCGTGTGGATGTGGATTATCGCGGGCATCGCGGTAGGAGCACTCATTCACGGCTACGTTCCGGCCGATCTGATGGCGAGGATCATGGGTGCTGACGCCTGGTGGTCGGTTCCCGCCGCCGTCCTGCTCGGCATCCCGATGTATTCCAATGCGGCCGGCATTATACCGATTGTCGAGGCCCTCTTGGGCAAAGGTGCTGCACTCGGAACCACACTCGCCTTCATGATGAGCGTGATCGCCCTATCGCTTCCCGAGATGATCATTCTGCGCAAGGTGCTCTCGGTGAAGCTGATCGTCGTGTTTGTCGCCGTTGTCGCCAGCGGAATCCTGGCGGTCGGTTACCTGTTCAATCTGTTGTTCAACTGAATAAAGAAGGGCATCGGCCATGAAAAGCATCAAAGTTTACGGACCCGGCTGCAGCCGTTGCAGCATGGCGGCCAAGATGATCGAGGATGCTGCGTCATCGCTCGGCGTTGCCGTGAAGGTAGAGAAGGTGACTGACATAGCGGACATGGCCCGTCACGGCATCATGTCAACGCCCGGCATCGTCATCGACGGAAAGGTCGTGCATGCGGGCGGCTTGCCAAAGGCCGAGGCCATCAAAGGCTGGCTGAAGTGTTCCTGAAGCCATTGATGAAGTGGCCGTGGCTGCGTACCTGCGCGGCTTGCCCGGCGTCGTCGACGTTCACGACATGCGCATCTGGCCGCTCAGCACGACTAGGGTGGCGCCAACCTCTCATCTCGTCCGGCCCTGGTGCTGCAATCGACGACAGCTTTACGCAAGGCGTCGGAGAGCACCTTCTTCAGCAGTTTGGCATCGCGCACGCCACCATCCAGCTCGAGCAGGGTGATGGCCCCGCCTGTCCGCTGAAACCTGCTCATATTGTTTGACCGTTGACCGGAGATGCATGATGACGGCCGGCAATCCACGACCGATCACGCTGACGCTCTCGGATCAGCATATCGAGCAAATGATCAAGCATCATGACCTCACCGAAGCCGATGCCGTCGACATGGCTAAGGTCGCCAAAATCGCGCAACGGCTGTTTGACGAGGCGTTGGGGCTTCCGGAACCGCTCTGGCGTGAGTGGGACGACTGGGCCAAAGGACTCGAATAGCACAAGAGCTATAGAGACGTGAATTGCCCAGTGTTCGACGATCCCGTCTGGAGACCCGACGAGACATAGATGGCAGGTTACTTCGGCACCCGAGCCCAGCAGAGACTGCAAGCCCGCGTGGACGAGTTGTCCGGCTGGATTGCTTCCACACCAGGAGCCTGCAACTCCGGCCGGTCCCTTGGATGCGATGATCTCGATAAATTCGGCTGGCGGAATGTGGAAGAGATCATGAGCCGTGACGGCGTGCTCGGCTTTCGCCTGCTACCATCACAGCGCGCCGGCGAGCTTATCGAGTGGATGACATCGCGGGGGTATCGCATTGACTTCTGGGACCCGTTCATTGGCGACCGAGACAATGTGCTGAGAGCTGCCGACGCGATCTTAGCCAGGCCGCTGCCCTCTGACTTGAAGATAAGCCCGGCTCCCACCGCGCCCACGGGCGATTGCATCGAAGCCATCCAGGCCTTGATGTCAGAAAGCGGCGTATCACCTTACGCAGGGTCGATGCTATCGGGACAAAAGGCACCAGCCATAACGGCGGTGCTCGTCGACCAGTCCGGGACCGCAATAGCTGTTGCTTTCGGCCACAAGCCACACAATGCCTACAGCCGCTTCAGTGACTACGCCTATGGCGGCGCAGTGGCCGTGTCCCCCACGCATCGAGGGCGCGGATTGGGGCGCTATGTGAATGCGCTCGTTGCAGCACGCACTCTCCGCGAGCTCGGCGGCACGCACTTCTATGAGTTCGTCAGTTCGGACAACGCTTCGTCGCGCCGGATGGTCGAAGCCTGCGCTCTACGTCCATGTTCGGAGCTCATTGCCGCCATGGCGGTTGCTGACACCGAAAAGTTCACGCGGTAAGCCAAACCAGACTGCCCGACGCCTCCGAAACCGCACCCCGGCGGATCGGCCGTTCATGCAGATCGAGAGGGGAGCATTGACCCAGGGCAAAGACGGCTGCCGCACCTTGTGCAAGTTCTGCAAGTCTGATGAAGGAAATAGAGTGGAAACATGACAGTCCCCAGCTCCGTTTCCCATGCCGTCCAAATGCTTCAGGAATGGCTCAAGGAACTCCAAGACAAAGGCGAGCTGGCCGATGAGGCCGCTGCCTATGCGGTGTTGAGAGCGGTTCTGCACCAGCTCCGCGACCGCCTGACGCTGGAAGAAGGGATGGGTCTTGGCGCCCAGTTGCCCCTCATCGTCAGAGGTCTTTACTTCGAAGGCTGGCGGCCGCACGCCGTGCCGCGCAAGGTGCGGTCGAAGGAGAAGTTTCTCGACGAGTTGAGCGAGGCCATCCTTCCCCACACCTATCCGGTCGAATGGGCCGTGAAGGCCGTCTTCACCCTTCTCTCACGCCACTGCGATCCCGGCGAGATCGCCGACGTGATCGATCAGTTGCCAACGGAGATCAAGGAACTGTGGCCCGAGACGGCCAGGACGTTCCGGAAATAGTTCCACGCTCGCAGGGCGCTTTCGCCGTTTAACGTCTGGAAAGGGCAACGCACAATGGCCAAACGTGAAGTCGTGATCATCGCTCCCGTTCGCGCTCCGATCGGAACCTACAATGGCTCGCTCAAGGACACCCCAGCTGTCGATCTTGGCGCCACAGCGATAAAGGCCTGCCTCGAGCGGGCAGGCGTCGCGGGCAAGGACATCGGCACGGTGGTGATGGGCAATGTCATTCAGGCGGGAAACAAGATGAACCCCGCCCGTCAGGCGGCCATCGGCGGCGGCATCCCGGTCGACGTTCCGGCCATGACTGTCAACCGAGTTTGCGGCTCCGGGGCTCAGGCAATTGCGACGGCGGCGGCTGAAATCCAGCTCGGACTTATGGATACGGCCGTGGCCGGCGGCATGGAGAACATGGATGCGGCTCCTTACCTGATGTATGGCGCCAGATGGGGGTACCGCATGGGCACGGGGCAGATTTTCGATGCCATGCTGCAGGACGGCCTCAACGATGCCTTCTCCGGCGAGCATTCCGGCTGGCATACGGAAGACTTGGCCTCAAAATATCAGATTACGCGCGATGCTCAGGACGCGTGGGCTCTGCGCTCGCAGCAGCGCTTCTCAGCAGCGCAAGCAGCAGGCAAATTCGACGGCGAAATCGTTCCGGTCATGGTCAAATCCCGCAAGGGGCCGCAGCCCTTCGCGAAGGACGAGCACAATCGCCCGGAGACGACGGCCGAGAGCCTTGCCAAGTTGAAGCCCGCGTTCCGGAAGGATGGAACGATCACGGCTGGCAACGCGCCAGGCCTCAATTCGGGGGCCGCAGCCATGCTCATTGCGGAACGCAACTGGGCCGACAAGAACAGCGCAAAGCCGCTCGGGCGGCTCGTCAGCTGGGGCCTTGGCGCGGTTGAACCGGGGATGTTCGGACTTGGCCCTGTGCCCGCCGTGAGGCAGGCTCTCGATCGCGCCGGTTGGAAAGTCAGCGACGTCGAACGCTGCGAGATCAACGAGGCCTTCGCGGCCGTTGCTATTGCCGTGATGCGCGATCTAGGACTGCCTGACGATATAGTAAATGTGGAAGGGAACTCGATTGCCCATGGCCACCCGATTGGAGCCACGGGAGCGCTGCAGACCACTCGCCTTCTGCACTCCATGAAGCGTGACGGCATCAAGCGCGGAGTTGTCACGATGTGCATCGGTGGCGGGCAAGGGATTGCACTGTGCTTGGAGGCCATCTGACCCAAGTGATGAGGCTCTTGTTACAGATGACCGATTGTTGCCACCTGCTGGCTCCTGCTTCTTCGTCAACAATGATCGAGAGCTGCCGTCGTGACGTACCGCTTCCTCACAAGTGCATTCGTCGCTTTTGGGTCAACCTCGCCCGTCCTGCTGCCTCCCCGACTGTCCGCTATCCAATCTGGGAGCCGTCCAACCGCAAGCGGAAGCACTTTGGACCCGCCACCACCCTGGCTCTTGAAATAGCGACGGAAAAGCTCCACTTCGCAAGTATCAGCGCACCTTGGCTAGGAAAAGCCGCTCTGACTCTGCCTGTCTAGGTTCGAATCCTAGTCCCCAGCCGATTTCCATCTACTCGATAGCTTGCAGATTTTCGGCGTCGGATTCACGCCCGCCAAGAGATGGACCCGATGTGGCGGGCGTCGGCAGTTCGACTGGTGCACCAAGCACACCCAATCCGATCCATCCTGTCCGGCCTTCGTAGATGCGACAGGACTTCTCCGTGTCGAATATATGATCTGAGTAGAGATAGCAGCAGTAGTGAAAGTATGAAGAACGACAAGATGTGTACCCCTCGGAAAAGCCAAAGCCATCTCTTGCCAGACGACTTGAGGGGATGCCGGGCTTCGGAAATTATCTCCGCAAGTAGCGCAGATATCATGGCTAAGCCAAGTGGCAGCATTTCTCGTTTCCTCCTTTCAAAACACCTGAATCCTGCGCTCGTGCGTCCATGCCGAGGCGGAGAATGGTCTCGACCATCTTCATCTTGAGGCCGGCTCCACTTCCGCGTCCTTGAAGTTGAGTGGTATCCAATCGGGAGCCTGCTCGACTTCGAAGTCATGCAGCACGCATGGCAAACGTCCACCTCGCCCTGCAATTGCAGGCACGAGGAGAGCGTGCACGATCATGCGACGAATAAGTTCTTGTCCTCCGGCCGTGCGCGAGCTGCGAGCGTGGCGACATCGAGGATCGTCAATTGACCGCGCCGCTTGATATCGATAATGCCGCTGCGCTTGAGTTCACCGAGCTCACGGCAGACGGTTTCGAGCGCGAGACCGAGATAGCTCGCCATGTCCGCCTGGGTGATGGAAATACGATCATCACACGACCGGCGGAGCGCTCCGGACGCTGTTGACGCATCCGCCTTTGGCAGGTTGAGGAGCAGATGCGCAATGCGCTCTGCCGCCGACTTTCGTCCGAGCACGGCCGCGTGATCATGGAAGCCCTGCAGCTTGCGCATGAGCTGTGTCGCCACGATGGATTGGATGCGGCTCGAACGCTCGGCCGCGACCCGGTCCATGCTTTGGATGACAGCTTGACTGGCCGTCTCCGCACGACAGTCGTACTCGCCGCCGTGCACGACCCCAAACATGCTCGAAGAACCTAGTATCTCGAGGATCTGGCGCCGCCCGCCAAATGTTGACCGGCTCAAGACCACGGAACCAGAAATCACTTGGTAAATGTATCGTGCGGGCTCGCCTTCCTCAAACAGGACCTTGCGCCGCCCATAGCGACTGGTTCTCGCCGAGGCCGTGCGTCTCGGTCCGTCACGTGTCTCTTGCGCGTCGTTCTCGATAAGATCTTTGGACGATGAGGCATCGCCCGAAAACAGTCCATCTGACAATGAGGGGAATTCCCCGGAGTGTTCGCTCTTGGTCATGGGTTGTCTCGCCCGAAAGCAATGCGCGCAACCCCACAAGGGGCACGCGGCGGCCACAAAGGACTGAAGAATGTGAAGAGTGATCAGGCTACCAAGGCGGGTGGCGCGCGAGGTCGTGCAGTCATGGTCCGCGGCCGGGCAGGCGGCAGCATGCTGTGCCGAGAACCGAGTTGAGGCGGAGCAGCTTCAGTCCGCAGCACAACGTGGAGATCCACGACGGGAAGGCCTGGCGCGCTTGTAAGCCTGCAGGCGTCGCACCTTCCGGTCACGCCTCCCGATGCCTTACCGGAATTTTCAAGGCCGCTCGAGCAAATGACAGGCAATGTGCCGTCTGGAAGCGCGTAGGCGGCCAGTTCGGACTGAGAGAGGGCGGCACTTGCTTGGCGATGAGCAAGCGGCAGCAGAAGCATCGCAAGTCCATATAGGACAGCGACGGCAAGATGAGCTGCGCGGTTTCGCCTGAAAATCCTCATGGCTATCATCGTTGCCAGCGTTGTCCCATCGGGTCAACGCCAATTGATGACAGCGTTATCGCCGCCCCGCGGGTGTGCAGGAAGTAATCCCGCCAGCGATCAAAGCCTGCCAGACGCCCGGCGCCCGATCTTTCCGCGGCATTCGAAGCGGCAGCGCGCTATCGGCAAAGCTCGCAGCTCCGGGTTTTATGACCGCAGTCAAGTTTTGCCGTGACAACTGCGTTCGTTGACGCATCGCCGTGCGATGTGGCCAACAATCTGGCAAGCTGACGCTATCTCGTTTCCAGATCTGACACGGGTGGCGGACTTTGAGCGCGTTGGCCTTTTGCTCAAGCCCATTTGAGGACGTGCGCGCTTCGGGAGACCCATATGCGCGCCTACGCCCCTGGCGAATGCGGCAATCGCTAGAGATCGAGACGTCAAAAACTCGGCTTCTGCTTTCTGGATTATAAGGTAATCGTAGACATGTCCGTCGCAACTCAATCTGGCTCGGCGCTCGCGACGGCCATCAAATCAAGCTCGATCCCTGGCTACAACGAGACGGTTGTCCGAAACTTCTCGATTGCGGCGATCATTTGGGCACTTATTGGGTTTGCGGCCGGTGTCTGGGTGGCATTGCTGCTTGCATTTCCCACACTGAATTTTGGTGAATACCTGACATTCGGCCGATTGCGACCAGTGCATACGTCGGGCGTGATTCTCGGCTTCGGTGGCAATGTGCTTCTGGCCAGCTCACTCTACATCGTGCAGCGAACCTGTCAGACCGGACTTTGGGGTGGGCGAACTCTCGCTAGCTTCCTGTTCTGGGGGTATCAGGTTTTGCTCGTCGCGGCTGCGATCAGCTATCCGCTCGGTATCACCCAATCTCAGGAGTATGCCGAGCCGGAATGGTTCCTTGATATCTGGCTCACGCTCGTCTGGGTCACCTATCTCGTGATTTTCACCGGTACGCTGGTGAAGCGGCGCGAGCCGCACATTTACGTTGCGAACTGGTTTTTCCTTGCGTTCATCGTCACGGTCGCCGTGCTCCACATCGTAAATAACGCTGCTGTGCCGATCTCCTGGACGTCGACAAAAAGCTATACGGCCTACTCTGGCGTCCAGAGTGCAATGATCCAATGGTGGTACGGGCACAACATGGTCGGCTTCTGGCTGACGGCCGGCTTCATAGGGATGATGTACTATTTCGTTCCTAAGCAGGCGAACCGCCCAGTCTATTCCTACCGGCTATCGATCGTGCATTTCTGGGCTCTGGCGTTTCTCTACATCTGGGCGGGTCCTCACCATCTCCATTACACAGCCCTTCCGGATTGGACTCAGACGTTAGGCGCGGCCTTCTCCATCATGCTCTGGATGCCGTCGTGGGGCGGCATGATCAACGGCATCATGACCCTGTCGGGGGCATGGGGGCAGCTTCGCACCGATCCGATCATGCGATTCCTTGTCGTCGCCGTGGCGTTCTACGGTATGTCGACTTTTGAGGGGCCGCTGATGGCATTGAAGCCGGTAAATGCGCTCTCCCACTATACCGACTGGACCGTCGGGCACGTCCACTCCGGCGCGCTCGGCTGGGTGGCTCTTATGGCCTTCGGAGCCCTCTATCACATGGTTCCCCGACTATGGCGCCAACCCCTCTGGTCGACAAAGCTCATTGAGTATCACTTTTGGCTCGCGAGCATGGGCATCGTTCTCTACATCACCTCGATGTGGATCTCCGGAATTACACAAGGCCTGATGTGGAAGGCCTATGACGAATACGGGTTCCTGCAGTACTCGTTCAGCGAGAGCGTGGCGATGCTGTACCCGTACTACGTGGTGAGAGCGCTCGGCGGCATATTGTTCCTGGCTGGCGGCGTGCTCTTCGCAGTCAATCTTTTCCAGACAATCCTGGGTAGCTACCGACAGAATGCGTCGGAAGGTGCTCTGCCGACTTCTCTCTCCACTGCGGCTGCGGAGTGAGGGCAAGAGATGAACCACGCTGTCATCGAAAGATCTGCCGCGCTCCTGTTGATGCTCACGCTGATTGTGATCTCCATCGGCGGGCTCGTTCAGATCGTACCGCTTTTCAGAATCGAAACGACGGTCGAGCGGGTCGCCGGCGTTCGCCCGTACTCGCCACTCGAGCAACTCGGGCGAAACATCTATACGCGGGAGGGCTGCTACACGTGCCACAGCCAGATGATCCGTCCGTTCCGGGACGAGGTCGAGCGCTACGGCCACTACTCGATCGCGGCTGAAAGCATGTACGACCACCCCTTCCTCTGGGGCTCGAAGCGTACCGGTCCCGATCTCGCACGCGTCGGCGGAAAATACTCGAATGCATGGCATGCGGCCCATCTTGATAACCCGCGCAACGTGCTCCCGTCATCCATCATGCCAGCATACGCCTTCTTGAAGGCGAAGCCCCTCAAGGCCGACGAGATCAACCTGCACATTGCGACCCTTTCTCAAGTTGGGGTTCCGTACACGGCTGAGATGCAAGCCAGCGCCGCGTCCGATATCGAGGTCCAGGCCAGCGGCCAGGGCGATACGACCGCATTTCTCAAGCGCTACCCTAAGGCCAAGCTTGGTGACTTCGATGGAGAGCCGAGCCGCATCACTGAGATGGATGCGCTCATAGCCTATCTGCAGATCCTGGGGACGCTCGTGGACTTTGCCGATCCTCGCGCGTCGGCCTCGACGCCTGCAAAATGATCGGAGCCACCGTGATCCTTGAGAAGCTCAGCATTCATTGGCCTTCCGCCCTCTGGTTGATGGCGGGTATCGGTCTTTACACGCTACTCGTGTGGTTGGCGTGGCGTCCATCCGCGCGCGCAGGCCACGAGCAGCACGGCAGAATTCCGTTCGCGGTTGAGGATGACACCGATGTCGGATGAGGGGCGCCTGGACCCGCTCACAGGGCAGCATACGACGGGTCATGATTGGGATGGCATCGAGGAGCTGCATACGCCATTGCCGCGGTGGTGGGTGCTGACGTTGGTGCTCAGCGTCGCCGTGGCGCTCGTGTACGCCTGGCTCTATCCATCTTTACCGACGACATTCGCCGCTTCCGCTGGTGCATTGGGTTGGACGAGCAGGCAGCAACTCGCCGATGAGATTGAGGCGGCGAGGCTCAGTCAGGCCGATTGGCGTGGCGAGATCTCCAAGAGATCCGTCAGCGAGATCGAGCGGGCGGAGGACATCAGAGTATTCGCCATCACTGGCGGACGATCACTGTTTAATCAGAACTGTGCCGGGTGCCACGGGGTCGGCGGCGGCGGGCAACAGGGTCAGTTCCCCTCGCTCGTCGATGATGATTGGCTGTGGGGCGGCAGCGTGGATACGATCTATCAGACGATTTCCCACGGCATCCGCAATGAGCACGACGAGAGCCGTCAATCCGAGATGCCGGCCTTCGGAGATGGTGGACTTTCGCCTGAAGATGTGGAGGCGGTGGCGACATACGTTCTGACGCTTTCGGACTCGGGTCTTGAGGAAAGCCGGAAGGCACTTCCAGGAGCCCCGATCTACGAAACGAACTGCTCACCCTGCCACGGAGCAGCGGGCGAGGGATCGCGCGACTTCGGCGCGCCGAGGCTTGCCGACAAGATCTGGCTTTATGGCTCCACAAAGGATGCGATCAAGCGCCAGGTGACACAGCCAAGGATGGGCATGATGCCGGCCTGGTCACGTCGGCTTGGCGACGAGAGTGTGAAGATGCTTGCTGTCTACGTGCATTCGCTCGGCGGCGGAGAGTAATCGTGGTGGCAGAGACGCATGGCCCGGGGAATCCAATGCCGACGCGTCGTCAGGCAATGGGCGGCGTTCCGGCTTCTGCGCACGGCACGTTTCGGAGCATAAAAACGGCCACAACGACCCTGCTGCTGGGCCTGTACTTCATCGCGCCATGGCTCCGCTTCGCACGCGGACCCGACGCGCCCGATCAAGCCATCCTGGTCGACATTCCGGGAAGGCGCTTCTACCTTTTCGGTCTCGAATACTGGCCTGCCGACCTGCCCTTGCTTCTTGGCGTCATGATCTTCGCAGCAGCGAGCCTCTTCTGCGTCACATCTCTATTCGGGCGGGTCTGGTGCGGGTTCACGTGCCCGCAAACTGTTTGGACAGACCTCTTCTTCGAGATCGACCGCCGGATCGACCGCTTGCTTGGACGAAAGAGCGGCGCCGCCACGTATCTCAAGCCGATCATTTATTCACTCGTTGCGTTTGCGACCGCCTTTACATTTACGGGCCTATTTTTCGATATCACGCGGCTTGCCCCTGCGGCGGTCGCAGGCGTGGCACCACCGGCTGCCTACGCAGCGATGGCAGTGCTTTCATTCACGACCTACGTGTTCGCCGCCCATGTCCGCGAGGGAATTTGCCTGCACATGTGCCCTTGGCCGAGGTTCCAGGCCGCATTTCTTGATACGGAAAGCTTGGTCGTCACCTACCATCGCTGGCGCGGAGAGCCGCGTGATCGCGCTCGGGTGCCCTTGCGTCTGGACCTCGCGTCAGTGGACCTTCGAGAACATTACGGCGCGTCTCCCGGCCAACCGGACAGGCTGCGGGGCGACTGTGTCGACTGCAGCCGTTGTGTCAACGTTTGTCCGACAAAGATCGACATTCGAGACGGACTACAGATGGGGTGCATCGGATGCGGGCTTTGCATCGACGCCTGCAACACCGTGATGAAGAGGATTGGTCGGCCAGAAGGTCTTGTCCGTCTCGGTCCCGAAGCGTCTGCAGACATGCCGCACCTCGGTCCACCGCCGAGGCGATACTTGCGCGGGCGTCCATTATATTTCGGAGCCGTCGCGCTCGCTGCAGGCTCGAGCGTCGCCTATGGCTTAGCCACACGCAGCACCCTCGAGGTATCGATTGAGCCCCAGCGGCAGCCACCGTTTGTGACGCTCGCTGATGGCAGCATTCGTAACGACTACAATTTTCGCGTGGCCCACCTGGGGAAAGCGCGGGGAGAGCTGGTGTTCGCGATCCCGGGACAGAAAGAGGCGATGGTGCGTATCGCAGGAGCCAATGGAGCGCACGATGGCATCTCTTGGGGAAACCATCGTTCGATTTCGGGCAAGATTCTCGTGACGTTCCCAAGAGCCCTGGCCCCACGGGGGCGGGTGCCAGTGACTATTCTGATGACCGAGCGCGAGGCGAACAAGCCGCTCGCCACGATTCAAAGCTACATCTGGGGTCCAGAGGAGAGGCCGTGAGCATGCGCGCTCCACCATTGTTTGCCAACGACAGGTGGATCCCCGCGAGCTTCGTGCTCTTCTTTGTCATGCTCGCATGCATCGAAGGCGCCTTGATCGCGATATCGGTTAGGAGCTTCACAGGTCTTTCCGAGGCCGACCCCTATCGGCGAGGGCTTGCCTACAACGACACGATTGCAGCGCGCGACAAGGACCTCGCCTTGGGATGGTCAATTGTCATCGGCTATGAGCGAACAGGACCCCGCTCTGGCTTGCTCTCGATCACCGCTCGAGGGCACGACCACGGCCCGTTGAAAGGCGCAACCATCGATGCCACGGCCACGCGGATCGGCAAGGTCGTCGATACGCTAGCCGTCGACCTCTCGCTTGCAAGTGAGAGCACCGCCGCAGGGATCATTACGTTCCCGCATCCCGGACGCTGGTTTGTTCGCGCCGTCATTACCCGGGGTGGCAACACGAGCGAGCGCTTTCGGGAGATTTTCGTGGAGGCGGAATGATCCTCATCAAGGGAGACATCGGATGAACAGTCTACTCATCCTGCTGCCGGTCGCTCTTTGTCTTGGGTTCCTTGCACTTTGCGCCTTCCTTTGGACGCTGAGGACAGGCCAATACGACGATCTCGACGGAGCCGCGGTGCGCATTCTTATGGACGAAGACGGATCGCAGATGAGGAGCAAAGATCATGAATAATGATCTCCGGGGTATTGCAAGGCTTGATGTCGCGGCAGTCGAGTCATTACGAACGAAAGTGCTCTTACTTGCGACAGCCAACGCGGTCATGGCTGCTCTTCTCGGCTTCCTGCTTTGGGGAACAAAAGCAGCCGTGCTCGCGGCTCTCGGTATGCTTGTTCTGCCATGGCTCCCTCGCGCGAGAGAAGAGCTTAAGCATGCCTGGGCAACGACGCCACTTGCTTGCCTGCTACGAGAGCATTCACGCGATGTCTCCGAGCTTGCGATGCACGTCCTGGTGCGGCTCTCCGAATTCGCAGATTGGGTCAAATCTCGCGGGGCGCCCTTGGCGGCCGCGCTTGCAAATTTCCGGCGTGAGATCGGCGGCACGGCATTCTTCTCTGTCGGACGGCGACTGATGCGTGAGGGCGTACGGTTCGCGAAGGCGCACATCGCGTCCGGTGTCGCGGCTCTGATTATCCTCGGCACGCTTGCCGGAACGATCGTGCTCGGCGTCGACTTTGCCTTCTATGTCGCTCTGCTATTCGTGCCGATCCTGATCTGCATTGTGTTCTTGCTGATCTTCGATGCACCCGGTGCCTGACACGACGGAAGATCATTGGCCAATCGTCTTAAGTCGGCTGCAGGAAAGCCGGGACGCGCCTCACCCCTACTCGCCTGCGTTGCAGTCCTGCTTCGTTTGGTCCGAGCAGGCCGGATGCATACATTTTGCAATTGCACCGTAGAAGCACTGTGTTAGCGTTCCAGCTGCTTCGTGGTTCCGCCCAGCTTGGCGGAAGCAAGAGGGAAGCCAGTGAGCCCGATGGGTGAGTCTGGCGCTGCCCCCGCAACTGTGAGCGGATAGCCTCAATCGCAAAGACCCACTGATCCGGTCGGATCGGGAAGGCGCGATATGGGCCAAGACCCGCGAGCCAGGAGACCTGCCATAGAAGCCCGTTCGCTCAGTCGGGCGGAGTATCAACCGGCATCACCTCGGAGGGAGAAGATGCATATCGAGCCTGGTATCGTCGATGGGGCCAAGATGGCCTTGAGCTATGCTACTGCCGCAACGTCCTTTGGGCTCACTGCCAAGATGGCGTATGGCACAATCCGCAACGATGGCGGAACGGCCGCGCTCGCCTCGCGCAGCGTGCTTACGACTGCTCTAGTGTTCACGTTCTTCGAGCTGCTTCCGCACTATCCTGTCGGCGTGTCGGAGGTGCATTTCATCCTTGGTTCGACGCTGTATCTGATCTTTGGTGCGGGTCCTGCAGCCATTGGGTTGGCAGCTGGTCTTCTCATACAGGGCCTGCTATTCGCGCCCGCCGACTTGCCCCAATACGGCATCAACGTCACGACGCTTCTCGTGCCTCTGTGGGCGGTGAGCGAACTCGCCAAGAGCATCATCCCGGAGCGCACGGCCTACATTGACATCAAGTATTGGCAGGCCCTCGCGCTCTCGACTGCTTATCAAGGCGGCATCGTCGCCTGGGTGGCGTTCTGGGCGTTTTATGGGCGGGGCTTTGGCGCTGAGAACGTGAGTGAGGTCGCCTCGTTCGGCGGGGCCTACATGCTGGTTGTGATCGGCGAGCCACTTGCCGATCTTGCGGTGCTTGCGTTCGTCAAGCTGCTCGGGCCACTGACGGCCAATCCGCTCTTCTATAATCGTTTGCTGAGGTCAGCCGGGTAATCTGGCTGGCTCGATCGATTTTGCGTGGCGGCTTTTAGCGGGGCACCCCAACATGCCGTTGGGGTGCCTAACCGCACGGGCTCGTCGCCACAAGATGCTGGACGGCCTAGAGAAGCCAGCCCCAGCCACAAACATCTCCGTCACGGACGGCCGCGACCCGCCCAGAACTCGTCGAACGTCATCCTGACGAGGCCATCCCGATGTGATCCGACAGGCAAATCAGGGAGCTACTTTGATAAGGCCGCCGGCACTCGAGATCTGCGTCGTCACCTTGTCCCTCGGCTTGCTCATGGCCTCGTATATCTCCAGCCTGCCTTAATGTCCGGACAGCAGCATTGTGCAAGAGAGCTTTATCATCCCGGGCGGGGTCTCAGGTCAAAGCCCATCGAGATATTTCTCTACGATTGGATGCCGCCCACCCGCCGCAGGGATTTATGCCGCCGCCTAGCCGCGGCAGACGTCACGATCGAGAGCGCCCCAGGAAGACTAGCGCCATCGTTGGCCGAGTGAGACCCCGATTGAATGAGATCCCCTTCGAAGCGCCTTGCCCGAAGCGGTTTTCGCTCCATAGGGTGCACGGAGGAAGGGGCACGTCGATCGCCCCTTCCTAATCTGCTGCGCCGGGCATCAGGTGACCGAACCGACAACCCCCTCGATCAGGTAGTTGGTGCTCCATAGCGCCCCATCATAAAGGCCAAGCGTCCCCTCGATGACGGTATTGCCGCGATTGTCCTTGAGTGGCCCCACGAAAATCGGCTTGCCGGCCTTGAGATCCTCGATAGCGGCAGAAGCGGCCTTGCGCGCTTCCGGACTTGCTCCCGCACCAAAGGGAGAGGAGGCAACCATGTCCCGATCGTAGCCACCCTCATTGGCGTTAGGAATCTTCTCGCCCCGCGAGATCAAATCCGCATAGTTCCTGTAGACCGTGCCCCATTTGAGCTCCGCGCCGGTGATGAAGCCCTTGGGCGCCAATGGCGACTGGCTAGCATTGTGACCGCATGTCTTGATGCCGCGAGCCTCCGCCGCCAGTACGATGACCTTGGGGCTGTCGACATGACAGGCGATGACGTCGCAACCCGCATCGATCAGGGCATTTGCGGCCTCCGCTTCACGTACGGGAAGCGACCAGTCGCCGGTCATGATAAGGCGCACCTCGGCATTTGGATTGACCTTCTTCACGCCGACTGTGAAGGCGTTGATGTTGCGCAAGACCAGAGCGATGGGCTTAGCGGCAATGAAGCCAATCTTGTTGGATTTTGTTGAAAGACCTGCTGCAACACCATTCACGTGATGTGCCTGGTCGAGATAGCAGAAATAGCCACCGAGGTTTTTCGGGTGCTTCTCCGCGCTCCACAGGCTCGTAGGATGGCGGAGCTCGACGTCAGGATACTTTTTCGCGACATCGACCATGAAGGGGTCGAAGTATCCGAAGGACGTCGCGAATATCAGATTGACGCCGTCGATATTGATCATCGACTCCATGGTCTTCTGAACGGCAATGGTTTCCGGAACGTTTTCCTCCTCCAGCACTTTGACGCCGGGAAGATCGCGCAGCGACTGGGCGCCGACTGCATGCGCCTGGTTCCAGCCGAAATCATCCTTGGGACCGACATAAATGATGCCGATCTTCGTTTCGGCCGCACGGGCCGGAAGCGCACCGCTCGCGAGAAATGCCGTTCCGGCAGCGGTCGTGCCGAGAAAGCGTCGGCGGGTTAACATGAGTGAGCTCATTCAAATTCTCCTTAAATTTACAGACATCAAGTTCTCCCGAGACGTTTAGCCTTTGGCCCCCATAGCGTGCTTCTGTGGTCCCGCTCGTCGGCAGGTGTTAGCGCGTTTCCAATTTCTCCAAGGACCCGTGGCCGGGCTCCCGATCTCCTGATCGGGCTTCCCATTCCTCGAGTGACATGGTCGGCAAGATGAACTGGTCGCGGATGGTGGAATAGGCATGCCCCCCGAGGCGGCCAATCGCGTCCATTTTGATCTGGTCAACGTGCTTGTTCGCGGGATCGACATAGCCGTCGCGGATGAATGCGCCGAGCACCTCTCCGAGGATGATCTCGCGCGACTTGCCCACCTCGAGCGTCAGGTAGCGGCGGCATTCTAGTGCGGCCGGGGCCTCCAGAATGCGCGGGCAGCGGACGTGGGTTCCAGGAACCGCGGTGAGCCGCGCCGCCTTCAGCTCGTCGACGTCCGGGCCGAATGGAACGGCGCAGACGTTCATCGCCTCGAGCAGTGCCTCGTCGACAATGTTGACCGTAAACTGCTCGGTGACGCGCACATTGTGCGCGGTGTCCTTGAAGCTCATATCCGGCTTGTTCTCGACGCCAATGGCGACGATTGCGGGATCGCCGGAGAGGGCGTTGAAGAAGCTATAGGGAGCGGCATTGACGTTGCCATGCTCGTCGACCGTGGTCACCAATGCGATGGGCCGCGGAATGACAGTTCCTATGATGAGCTTGTACTTGTCCCGGCCGCTCAAGCGCGCGAAGTCGAAATAGGTATGGGCCGGCCGCGGGCGGTTAGTCATCGACGTTCCTTTCTTGCGCCGGATTTCGGCACGCGGGTTACGCTGCCGGATGCCGGCTTATCGCGACCAGCATTGCGGACGTAATTTGCGAGGACGTCGCCGAGGCTCCGGCTCTCCTCCGCCTGGGTGGCGATCAAGGCGCGCGCCTCGACCTCACCGATGTGGTGCTCCATGACCCGCCTCGCCGCGGCCACATCGCCGGCTTTCAGGGCGCGAATGATTTCCCGGTGCTCCTGGACGCCGCATTCCGCCGAATGCGGACGGCCGTAGACGGCGAGAATAAGCGAGCAACGGGAGACGACCTCGGAGACGTACCGGACGAGCACGGGGTTTCCGCTCATCCCTGCGAGCAGTGCGTGAAACTCGCCGGCGAGCCTGATCGAAACCCGCTCCTTTCCGGCCCCGCTGGCGGCAACCTCCTCTTCGACATGAGCCTCGAGCGTCTTTGCGTATTCAGGCTTCCAACGTTTCATCACAAGCTCGATGACCTCGCGCTCGAGGGCGCGGCGCACCTCGAAGACAGCAAGCGCGTCATCGAGGCTGGGCGTGACCACCGTTGCCGGGCGCTTCCCGCCAATGGTGACCAGGCCCTCCGCGTTCAATCGACCGAGGATTTGACGCACCAAGGTGCGGCTCATGCCGAACAGCGCGCCGAGTTCATCCTCCCGCAGCTTGTCGCCCGGACGGATTGCCTGCTCGATGATGGCGCGACGCAGGGCGAGGTAGGCCTGCTCGCTTCGGTTTCCCTTCTCGGTCATAAGTCGCGCTTCCGAACATTCACCACAGGCATTCTTGTATACAATAGGGCATTGATCAAGTATGCGATTTGCCCAAGTTTTAAGCTTGGACTGTCCATTATTTCGGCTTTCAGATCCTACCGTTGTGGACTATTTTTGATATGCAGGCGGCCGGAACACCGGAGTTCCTACCTAATTTCGGCCTCCCGGCAAGTAAGAGCGCCACCATTTCATGTATGCATGATTTGGCGCACATGTACGCGATCGCATTGAGGGGGACATGCAGGAACGATCCGTGAAATTGCGGCTCAACCAGCAGCAACTGGAGCTCTTGCAGCGCACGGTCGCAGGCGGGGCGGCAGCAAGCGTTGTAGACCTCGTTCGCCGGGCGTTGCGCGAGAGCGCGCCCT
Source organism: Hyphomicrobium sp. (assembly GCA_041659825.1). Lineage (GTDB taxonomy): Bacteria > Pseudomonadota > Alphaproteobacteria > Rhizobiales > Hyphomicrobiaceae > Hyphomicrobium_C. The sequence goes on along the minus strand of JBAZXL010000036.1, from coordinate 20,848 downwards.
CTCGGGGAGAAAAGCCCAATGGCTGAACGGGAGCCGCTCTTTACGTGGACGATGCTGCCGGGTACCGGCAAAGCGCTCGAGGTCCGCAAGGGCCAGGTCCTGCGCATCGAGCAGCTCGAGGGGGCGCAGTGCGTCGACTTCAACTGCTTCAACCTGCATGACTACAAGGAGTTCATGCATTGTGGCCGGACGCGTACGGTGCACGGGTTCAATCCTACGAAGGGAATGTTCCTGTGGTCGGCGCCACCGCGCGAACGCGCGATGATGTACGTCATCGAGGATACGTATGCTCGTAACGACGTGCTGTTTCCGCGCTGCAGCGCCTATCTCTACGAGAGCGCCTACGGCTTCCACACGCATACCAATTGCCACGACATCCAGTCCGAGGCACAGCGCGAATATGGCCTGACACCGGACGACGTCCATGACAGCTTCAACATCTTCATGTGCACGGAGATAACGACCGAAGGCCGGGCGACGATCACCAGGCAATCGGCGAAGAAGGGGGACTACATCGAGCTCATCGCGCTCATGGATGTCCTGGCGGTACCCAATGTGTGCGGTGCAGACATCATGCGCACCAGCAATTTCAGTCTGAAGCCGATCAAGCTCGAGATTTTCAGGGCGACGGAAAACGAGATTGCGGCTGTTCCGCAAACACCGGTGCTCAGAAGTCAGAGAACGCCTGAGGATTTCACGAACTCAGCGATCAAGGCGACGCGGGAGCTCGTGGCTGACAAGAGCTATGTTGCACGCTTCCCCAACACGCCGATCATCGAGCAGGAGATCGTGGTCGATCTCTCGGCCGAGGAGGCGCTTTGTCTCGATCGTCTCGCGCGCAGGGACCTCTATGGAGACGACGACGGCGCGGCGTTGCGCGATATCGTGTTTTCCTGGTGGGAGAGCCAATTCTTGAATGCGGCAAGCGGCGCGCCGCAGATTGCGAAGACGTAGCCAATGGCTCGACATCGTTCCCGAGATCCCGAGCTTCGTCGCGCAATCGCAGGCGCACATTCATGCGGAGATGGCCGGAACGAGCGGCCGGAGAGCTATTGGAGCCATGACAGCAATCGAGAGTGAAGCCGCAATTCCGGCATTCAGCGATGCCGTCGTCCGCGAGAGCGCCGAAAAGGTTGCAATCCCGCTCGCAGCGCTGGCGATCTCGGCCGGGCTGTTCTCGATCTTCCTGCTGTTGCTCGGGAAGTCGCCCATTGAATTCTTTGAGCTCATCTGGCGGGGCGGATTCGGCACCTCATTTTCATTCCAGAACACGCTCCAGCGCGCCGCGCCATTGATCTTGACTGGGCTGGCGTTTGCAATACCCGCGCGGATCGGACTGACCATGATCGGCGCGGAGGGGGCACTCGTGCTTGGCGCTCTGGCCGCGGCATCCACTGCCATTCCGCTCGTCGGAGCGAAAGTGCCAGCGCTCATGACACTGCCGCTGATGTTTATGGTGGCAGTCCTGGCCGGCAGCGCATGGAACGGCCTGGCTGGCTGGCTGCGCCACGCACGCGGCGTAAACGAGACAATCGCGACACTGCTCCTGACCTACATTGCGATCGCGATCATGTACTTCTTCGTCGAAGGCGTCCTTCGCGACCCCGCTTCGGCAAATAGACCCTCCACCATGCCGATCGGAAAGGACTACATGGTTGGCTCAATACCAGGGACAGATATCCACTGGGGTCTGTTGACCGGGATATTGCTCGCCGTCCTGCTACATATTCTGATGTCGAGGACGACGTTTGGGTTTGCGGCCCGCATGACCGGCGGCAATACGCGCGCCGCACTGGCACAGGGGTTGCCGGTCGGCAAGCTGATCGTCACCGCCTCGGCAATTGGCGGCGGCTGCGCCGGCGTCGCAGGCTTCTATGAGGTCGCAGCCGTTCATGGCCAGGCCAACGCCTCGCTCGTCGCCGGATACGGGTTCACCGGCATCCTGGTCTCATTTCTCGCCCGGCACAATCCGATCGTCGTTGTGCCGGTGGCCATCCTGTTCGGCGCAATCTCGGCGTCCGGCGGCCTCATCCAGCGGCGCATGGATATGCCGGATGCCACGACACATGTGCTCGAGGGCATCATCTTCGTTGTGCTTCTGGCCAGCGAGACGCTTCACGGACGCTTCGCGATCTTCAAACCGAGGACGGAGGTCGACCGGACATGATTGGAGAGGTGACGGCGACGATCCTGATCGCGCTGCTTGGAGGAGCGATCCGAGTGTCGACCCCTTTTATGTTCGTAGCCCTTGGCGAAACGCTCACGGAGAAGTCCGGCCGCATCAATCTTGGTCTCGAAGGCAATCTCGTCCTCGGGGCGATGGTCGCCTATGCGATCTCCTTTGAAACCGGGTGGCCTTGGCTTGGTGTCGCCGCCGCCGGAACTTCGGGCCTCATTCTTGGTATGCTGCACGGCTGGATCTGCAGCCTGCCCCGCGTCAACGACATCGCGGTCGGCATCGCCATGATGTCGTTGGGACTGGGCCTCGCCTTCTTCTTCGGTAAGCCCTATATCCAGCCGGCCGCGCCGCGCCTCGAACCCCTAGCGCTCGGCTCATGGACAGATAGTCCCGCGCTCAGCAAGGCACTCGAGGTCAACCCTCTATTTCTTCTCGGCATCGTCGTTGCCGTCGTCATGTGGTGGGCACTCGCCAACACGCGGTGGGGTCTCATCATCAGAGTGACGGGCGGATCCGAGCCCGCCGCCCGCGCCATGGGCGTTCATCCCGATCGTGTACGGGTGCTTGCCACTGCGGCCGGCGGCTTTCTCGCCGGTGTAGGCGGCGCCTTCCTCTCGCTCTCCTATCCCGGAAGTTGGAATGAAGGACTTTCCTCCGGTCAGGGGTTGATGGCGGTGGTGCTCGTGATCTTCGCACGCTGGAACCCTTTGCGCTGCATTCTCGCAGCGCTCCTGTTTGGCGCGGCAGGCGCCCTCGGTCCGGCGTTGCAATCGGTGGGCATCAGCCAAGGGTACTACTTCTTCAATGCGGCGCCGTACATTCTGACCCTATTGATCATGGTTGCCTCAGCGCGCTCGAACGCCTCAGCACGGGAAGCGCCAGGCGAGCTGTCAATCACAAAGTAGACGTCGTTTGCGTCGGGGACCTCTTGGGCACATCGGACGAGCTCCCAGGACACGGAACGGCTCAGACTTGGAGGAGCGACGCCATGGGCGCCACGGGAGAAATTGCTTCAGAGCGTGCGCCGGGGAGGACCGAGCCGGTCCGGACGACCGCCGCCCCCGCCGCCGCCGGGAAGCAGCCCGACGGCCGGGCCTTCGGCATCGAGACGATCGGCATGACAAAGATTTTCGGGTCGCTCAATGCGCTCGACGATGTCTCGATTACGGTTGGGCGGGGCGAGTTTCATGCACTTCTCGGCGAGAACGGCGCAGGCAAGTCGACGCTCGTGAAATGCATCATGGGCTTCTATCAGCCGACGCGCGGACAGCTCCTGGTCAACGGCAAGGAGACCGCAATCCTCGGGCCGGGCGATGCGCGAGCCGCCGGCATCGGCATGGTCTACCAGCACTTCACCTTAGTGCCCTGCCTCACCGTCGCGGAGAACATGGTCGTCTCGCGAGCCTCGGTTCCACGTGTCGTCAATTGGCGCCGCGAGATCGAAGCTCTTGAAGACTTCATGGAGCGCATGCCGTTTCGGGTGCCACTGCATGCCCCTGTATCGAGCCTTTCGGCCGGCGAGAAGCAGAAGCTTGAAATTCTAAAGCAGCTCTACCTCAACCTTCACTTCCTCATTCTCGATGAGCCGACATCGGTGCTGACCCCGCACGAGGCCGACGAAGTCCTCGGACTCATGCGCGATATGGCGCGAAAAAAGCAAATCACGGTCTTGATGATTACCCACAAGTTTCGCGAGGTCACGGCATTCGCCGACCGCGTCTCGGTGCTGCGCCGCGGTTGCTACGTCGGCGGCGGTGCCGTTCGCGATCTGACCACCGACGAAATGTCACGCATGATGATTGGTGACGCGCCGGTGCGAAAGAGCGTGGAACGCACACACAGCGTCGTGAGCGATATTTGCTTAGAGCTGGACGGCATTGTAGCCGACCACGACGAGGGGCTGCCCGCAGTCCAGGGCGTCGATCTCAAGATCAGGGGCGGCGAGATCGTCGGCATCGCCGGCGTGTCAGGAAATGGTCAGGCGCAGCTCGTGGAAGCGATTTCGGGTCAGCGCCCCTTGAGGGACGGCCGCATTCTCATCAATGGCGAGCCATTTCATTCCACTCGCTCAGATTTTGACCGCTTCCGCGTCTTCGGCCTGCCCGAGGAGCCATTGAAGAACGCAACCGTACCGCGCATGTCGGTGGCAGAAAACATCGCCTTTCGCACTTTCGACAAGCCGCCCACGGCAAGCTTGGGTTGGTGGCTGTCTGTCAAGGTCATGCGGGATAGGGCCAAGGAGCTGATACGCCAATACCGTGTGAAGACGCCAACTCCCAATACGCCTATCGAGTATCTATCGGGCGGCAATATCCAGCGCACCGTGTTGGCCCGCGAGCTGTCGGGCAAGGTGCGCGTTTTGATTGTCGCCAATCCGTGCTTCGGCCTCGATTTCGCTTCGGTTGCAGAAATCCGTGCTCAGATCATAGAGCAGCGCAATCGAGGTGCGGCGATCCTGCTCGTATCAGAGGACCTGGACGAGATCCTGGAGTTGTCTGACCGTGTCGCCGTGATGTTGGAAGGACGGATAAACTATGTCTCACCGATTGCCGACACCGACCGCAACACAATCGGCAAGCACATGGCCGGGCGCCTAGATGTTTGATCCCAGGTTTTGATGGTGCATTATTTTCCAGGGAACGGAAGGATGCGCTATGGGACAGGTTCTTCACGACTGCGCCACAACGACAGAGGCGATCCGTCGAGCAATTCAGAATAGTCAAGAGAGCCTGAGGGCGCTCGCCAAGCGCCACGGGATTAATCCCAAGTCCGTCGCCAAGTGGCGCAAGCGCGGCTCTGTCGCCGACCTGCCGACTGGACCTAAGGACCCGAAGTCCACCTCATTGTCGGTCGAGGACGAGGCCAGATATGGGGCTGGCCGGAGCCCGGGACGCGACTTGAGGATTTCGAGGGCGATGGGCGTCACTTTGAAGGTGAAGGCCTCTGTTTGCCTCTCCCAGCCGCCGATAGCAAAGACCCTGCCACCGACTTTCCAGACGTGCGAGCCGCCCCACTGTACGACGTAGGTCGTCGCGGCCAGAGACCGGCAGAAGTCATTGAACTCCTCGTACGTCACGCAGGCCCCCTCATGCGGCTGCGGGCTCTGCATCAGCAGGATGGAAAAAACCTGTAATGGCATGCAGGCGCCCGTCAGGCGACAAAGCGCCGAAGCTCGTCCCTCGCTGCAAAATTCCGCCATCTGGCCCAAGCAGAGCCCAATGCACGAGTGTTCTGTCATGGTGAAGAAGCAGTGAGGACAGATGGAATTTCGCACCCGGGGGCACGCTTTTCTGGAAGCCAGCCATGTACTCCGAAAGCGCCGCGTGACTCTCGATCAGGCCGTTCGGATCGCAATATGTCGCGTCGTCAGCAAGGCAAGCGGACAACTCAATGCGGCGTGCACCATCATCTGGTAGGGACCAGATGGCCGAGTAGCGTTGCCATAGGGCTTCAGGCGTCATACTCACCTCCGAGGTGTTTGAATTCATCTTTGATCATGCGTTCGAGTGCCGGCTTGTCCCAGCCGGCGCGTACTAGAACGAGCACACCTTGATAGAGCGCAATCAGTCGGGACGCTGCCACCGCCGGCTTCAAATCGCGGCGCAACGCGCCCGAGCGGTGCGCGGCGCGCAAGCGCTGCTCGAACGTTGCAGCAAGCGTGCGCAGGCCGATGTCCACGCCGTTGGGCACCTTCGTGCTGCCGCCGAACTCAATGGCCGAATTGGTGATCAAACACCCGAATGACGTGCCGTTTGGTTCATGCATGAGCGACACGAATAGGTTGCGCAGTCCGGCCAGGCCCGCGCACACGGGTGCGTGTTCGGCAAGGCGCGCATCAACTACGGCTCGATTGTAGTGCGTCATTGCGGCGGCAAAGATCCCCGCCTTGTCACCATAGGAATGGTAGATGCTGCCAGCCTTGAGCCCCGTGGCCTCTTCCAGATCGCGGATCGAGGCGGCGACATAGCCCTTGCGCCGGAAAACTTCCATAGCGCCGGTCAGTGCTGCATCCTCATCGAAGCTGCGTGGTCGACCCATGATCATTCCGTTCTTGATTGATCGTTCTAAAATGGTCGATCAAGAATGAAGTGTCAAGCGATGCAAGCTATACTACCGAAGGAAGTTCGTCAGCTGATCGCCCAAAGCTGCCGTGCCAGCTACGCTTTTGCTGGCACCGCGAATGGCGGCTATTGTTGAGCGTTCCGGACGCCGGCCTCGTGCGTGCTGCGACGGCGTGCAAGGGCTGGCATCTGGAACCCTCAACAATGAACCTTCAACAATAGCTGCCGTGCAGAGCGAATGTGGCGGCGTCAGATCTTCACTTATCTGCCGACGTCGCCAGCGCAGGAACTGCTTCCGCAGATACCTTTCACGGCCCAAACCTGGACCAGAACGTTTAAGCCGGCCCTGATCGAGGCCTCGGGTAACGATCCCTTTATCGTCATGCCGTCGGCGCCGGTCGACATCGCCGCCCGCGGTGTCGCGTTCGCCAGTTTCCTGAATGCGGGGCAAGTGTGCACCTCGGCCGAGCGCATCTGCGCCATCCAAGCCGAGCGCATCTGCGCCATCCAAAATGGGTTCACAGCCTTGGACGCTTGCAAAGCTGAAGGCACCTATCCAGCAACAGAGGTCCGCGGCTTCGGCTTGGCCTGATGCAGAACCTGCTGCAACACGCCAACTGCCTTGGCGATGTCCTCTTCCTTGATCGAGGAATAGCCGAAGAGAAGTATGTCATCTCTCGCGGTTGGATTGAAGTCGAACGAAGCTCCGCTCTGCAGCGAATACACGCCGACGCCATTCTGTCGAGCATTGATCTGGACGACGCTTGCGGGCGGACTGCTTTGCGGCAGCCGCCACGACAGGTGCAGCCCCGCCGCCGTTCCCGCAAGGACGGGGCATTCGAAGGCGGCTGTCAGAGCTTTGACGAGACAGTCTCGGCGCAACTTGTAAGCCTGCTGCAAGCGGCGCAGGTGTCTGTGATAGTGTCCCTGAGCGAGGAAATCAGCAAGCACTGCCTGTTCGAGCCAACTCTGCCCATTGCTCATCTGAGCTTTGAGCATACGCGCCTTGTTCCAGTACTCTTGAGGGAGGACTGCGAAGCCTAGACGAAGGCCCGCACCAACGGACTTGGAGAACGTGCCCATGTAGAAGACCGTGTGGCTGCGATCAAGCCCCGCAAGGGCGGTTTGCGGTGGCCCGTCATAGCGGAAGTCGCTGTCGTAATCGTCTTCGATAATCAAACTGTCGGTTTCCTGCGCCCACTGGAGCAGCGCGATGCGGCGCTTGAGCGTAAGCGTGACGCCGGTGGGAAACTGGTGCGAGGGCGTGACGTAAAGAAGGCTGCTTTTGCTCTGTGGCAACTCTTCAATTCGAAGGCCATCCGCGTCCACGGGGACAGGATGTATCGTCTTCTCGGTGCTTTGAAAGAGAAACGATGCACCCAGATAGCACGGGTTTTCTATGCAGAGCTGTGACGTGCGGTTCGCGACGAGCCGGTAAATGAGGTTCAGGGCATCTTGCCCGCCGTTGGTGATGATGATCTGGTCAGGTGAGACATGCATTCCCCGCGCCTGCGCGAGGTGATTGACAATCGTCTCGCGCAATTCGGGTAGGCCTGCTGGATCGCTGTAGTCGGTCAAATATCCGGTCCCCGAGGATAGCCGCTTGTTTATGAGGCTCCGCCACGTCTTGATGGGAAACAGGGCCGGATCTGACCGGCCGACCCAAAAATCGATCGCCGGACGATCGTTGCCGCCGCCAGGGCTTCCGGCGAAACACAGAACCGGCTCAGCCTCTTGCTCTTGAACAGGGTCAGGTGGCCGCTTCAGCGGTGCCTCGCGAGCTCGCATAGCCTTCTGTGATAAGCCGGTCATAGGCCAGCGAAACGGTGTTTCGGGAGATGCGGTACCGCTGGGCAAGGTTTCGGCTCGGTAGCAGGGCGGTGCCACCTTTCAGCACGCCGCTCAAGATGAGTTCACGCACCTGCTCAAACAGCTGAGCCTGAAGGGAAAGTGCGGCATTCGGGTCAAGCGACAGATTGAGTTCCAAACCGGTATCCCTCGTCACGCCATGTGTCTCAGTTGGCGAGGTAATAAAGCAATTTCTGGGGACCCTATAGTGCCAAGCCTCGCCGGCAAATTGGTGCCAAATCGAGTATGTGCACTGCAAAATCGAGTTAGAAAGGCCCTTGGCTCCATCAATAAGTTCAAATTTGGCTCTTGGTGGGAGCCAAATTTTCAGGTTTTCTCGGGCCATGCGGCTCGCGCGACTGGCGCGCTGCGCAGTCGAAACTAATCATAAAGCGAGGAAACCCATGCACGAGCGTGTCTCGACGACGACGTCCTTCGGCGGCTGCCCCCACGATTGTCCCGATACATGCTCCATGCTGTTCGACGTGGAGGGCGGCAAGCTCAAAGGCGTGCGCGGCAATCCCGACCATCCCATGACGCGCGGTGGCCTTTGCGTGAAGCTGAAGGATTACGAGACACGGCACTACCATCCCGACCGCGTGCTCTACCCTATGAGGCGCACCGGGCCGAAGGGCTCCAAGCAGTTCAAGCGGATCACCTGGGATGAAGCGCTGGACGAGATCGTGTCGCGCTGGAAAGGCATCATCGCTGAGCACGGCCCGCAGGCAATCATTCCCTATAGCTATCTTGGACACCAGGGCCTCGTGCACGGACTTAATGGCGGAGATGCCTTCTTCAACCGGATGGGTGCGACTGTATGCGAGCGCACATTCTGCGGTGAGGGCTCTTGCACGGCTTGGCTTTTGACCGTCGGTCCCACGGCAGGCCTCGACCCGGAAAGCTACATCCACTCGAAGTATATCGTGATCTGGGCCTGCAACAGCGTCAGCACGAACCTGCATCATTGGGCGATCGTTCGTGACGCTCAGAAGCTCGGTGCCAAGGTCGTCGTCATCGACGCCTATGCGTCCCGCACGGCCAAGGAAGCCGACTGGCACATCTGCCCGAAACCTGGCACCGACGGCGCGCTAGCTATGGCGCTTATAAATTCGATCATCGAGCAAGGGCTCGTCGATCAGGATTATGTCGCCAAGTACACGGTCGGGTTCAATGAGCTGAAGGAGCGAGCGAGCACGCGCACGCCGGAATGGGCGGAGAAAATCACAGGCATCCCCGCAGCCGACATCAAGAAGCTCGCACGCGAACTGGCGACGACGCAGCCGGCGGCCATACGCATCGGCGTCGCACTCGAGCGCCACTACGGCGGTGGCCAGACCATCCGTGCCGTGAGTTGCATCCCGGGCTTGACCGGCGCTTGGCGTCATGTGGGCGGCGGCATCACGCAGTTCTCGGTTTGGGAGCACCCATACAAGTTCGACGTCATTTGCCGGCCGGATCTCATTCCGGAAGGCACACGCGTCATCAACAATCTGCAAATCGGGCGGGCCTTAACCGGCGAAATGAACCTCGACATCCCGATCAAGTCGATGATGTGCTGGAATTCCAACCCGGTCACCCAGGCGCCTGAGACCGACAAGATCGTCAAGGGCCTCATGCGCGAGGATCTGTTCCTCGTTTCAGCCGAGCACTTTATCTCGGACACCGCGTCCTACGCCGATATCGTGCTGCCCGCCTCGATGGGCGCCGAGATGGAAGACATGATCCTCTCCTGGGGCCACCTCTACCTGACGTACAACGCCAAGTGCGTCGAAAGCCCCGGCGAGGCGATCCCGAACAACGAGATCTTCCGGCGGCTCGCGGCCCGCATGGGTTTTGAGGAGGAGAACTTCAAGTGGTCCGACAGCGAGTGCCTGGAGCACTACGTTGATTGGTCGTCGCCCGCTTGCGAAGGCATTGATCTCGACAATCTGCGCAAGCACGGTTTCGCACGGCTCAAGGTCGGCACCAAAGATGAACGGGCTCGCCACAAGGAAGGCAACTTCCCGACGCCGACCGGCAAGTGCCATTTCATGGTAGAAGGTGCAACGAACTTCGTCGCCGGCCCATTCCGCCAGATGTACGAGGGGTTCCAGCCGGGCGAAGCGCTTGACCCTTTGCCGGACTACGTGGGACCGCGCGAGTCGGCAGCCACCAATTCTGAGCTTGCGAAGAAATATCCACTCAACATCGTATCGCCGAAGAGCCACGGCTTCTTGAACTCCTGCTACGCCAACATGGAGCAGAAGATCAAAGGCCAGGGTGAGCAGTTTGTCCTGCTCAATGCGGCAGACGCCGGGCCGCGCGGCATTTTGGAAGGTGACCGCGTCAAGGTCGAGAACGGTCGCGGTGCCTTTAAGGGCGTTGCGCGCATCACTCATGACGTCAATCCGGGGATCGTGGTCGCATCACTGGGTTATTGGCGCCAGCTCAACGACGGGACGGTGAACAGCATTAGCTCTGCTGAGTTCACGGACATGGGGCACGCGCCCTCGTTCTCGGACAATCTTGTGCAGGTGAGCAGAGCCAATTAACGGCCAGTCTGGCGCTGCGATCAAGCGGCGCCAGACTCTTCCAACAAGAGACCTTTTCCAACAATAGATCTCTTCCAACAATAGATCTCCCACAACAATTCGGACCCGCAGCTGGCTGTCTGTGGCCGGCGCGCCCGCCTATTGCGAGTTTCTCGGTCATGAGCGCATTCACGAGCGAACGGGTGCAATCGGTCCACCATTGGACAGATACCCTCTTTAGTTTCCGGACTACGCGCAGTTCGTCCTTGCGCTTCGACTGCGGCCAGTTTGTCATGATCGGCATCGAGCATGAAGGGCGGCCGCTGACGCGCGTTTACAGCATCGTCAGCTCGAATTATGATGATTTCCTGGAATTTCTAAGCATCAAAGTACCGCATGGCGCACTCACATCGCGCCTGCAGCATATGGACAAGGACGACGTGATCCTTGTCGGAAAGAAGCCAACCGGCACCCTCATCATCGATCACCTGCGTCCGGGGCGCAATCTGTATCTCCTTGCGACAGGAACGGGGCTCGCACCCTTCATGAGTATCATTCGCGATCCCGCCACCTATGAGCGCTTTGAGCGGATCGTGCTGGTTCACGGGTGCAAGAATGTCTCTGAACTTGCCTACTCCGAAACCATCAAGAGCGAGTTGCCTAACGACGAATTCATCGGAGATATGCTTCGCAACAAGCTGATCTATTACCCGACCGTTACGCGCGAGCCCTTCAAGAACCGCGGACGCATCACAGACCTCATAAAGTCAGGCCAGCTGTTCACAGACCTTGCCATTCCGCGGCTCAGTGCCGATCTCGATCGTGTCATGCTGTGCGGTAACCCCGAGATGCTGACTGAAATCAAACCTTACCTCATGGAACAAGGTCTGCATGAAGGAAGCGCCGGGGATGCCGGCGAATTCGTCATCGAAAAAGCGTTCGTCGAGAAGTAGCGGATGGAGGTTATCGGCATCATCGGCAAGAGCGGCAGCGGCAAGACGACGCTTATTGCTCATCTGATCAAGGAACTGCAGGGACGCGGATTTTCCGTTTCCACGGTCAAACATGCAAGAGCAGGCGTGAGCATCGACAAACCCGGCAAAGACAGCACGTCCATAGCGAGGCCGGCGCGACGCAAGTGGCGCTCGTAACGCCGGAGCGGTGGGCACTGATGACAGACCTCCAAGGAGATCCAGAGCCGCCGATCGGAGAGTTGATTGGCAAGATGTTGCCCGTCGATTTCGTTCTTGTCGAAGGGCTCCGCGAACCAGCGTACGATTGCATCGAGGTCAGACGCGGAGTTGTACACGCGACTGCCTATCCTCATCCTCGCCTGATCGCCATCGCGATAGACGCACCCGACGCTACCTCCGAAGCTCCTATTTTGGATCTCAACTCACCGAGCCTCATTTGCGATTTTTTTTTGAAGAGTTCAGGCTTCGCATCCGGGAAACCGGATCTTCGCTGATATGTGCGGTACTGTGATCGCTTGCAGAATTTCGGCGTCGGATTCACGCCCGCCAGGAGATGGGCCCGATGTGGCGGGCGTCGGCAGCTCGACTGGCGCACTCAGCACATGCACGCATGGCAAACGTCCACCTCGCCTTGCAATTGCAGGCACGAGGAGAGCGAGCCCATCATGCTACGGATCGGTTCTTGTCCTCCGGACATGCGCGAGCTGCGAGGGTGGCGATGTCGAGGATAGTCAATTGACCGCCCCGCTTGATATCGATGACGCCGCTGCGCCTGCGTTCGCCGAGCTCGCGGCAGACGGTTTCGAGCGCGAGACCGAGATAGCTCGCCATGTCCGCCTGGGTTATGGAAATACGATCATCGCACGATCGGCGGAGTGCTCCGGAACCTGTTGACGCATCCGCCTTTGGCAGGCTGAGGAGCAGATGCGCAATGCGCTCTGCCGCTGACTTTCGTCCAAGCACGGCCGCGTGCGGGACGAACAAGCCGCTCGCCTCACGTCAAAGCTACATCTGCGGTCCAGAGGAGGGGCCGTGAGATTGCGCGCTCCACCATTGTTTGCCAACGACAGATGGATTCCCGCGAGCTTCGTGGTCTTCTTTGTCATGCTCGCATGCGTCGAAGGCACCTTGATTGCGATATCGGTTAGGAGCTTTACGGGACTGTCCGAAGCGGCGGGAAAGTAAGAGTGCGCGCGGACTGCCACGCATCCTGTTGTGAAGGGTTTCGAACGACGACCCCGTGCACGTAGCTGCCGTCATCATCGGGCCGTCATCCGAGCCCTTCACAGAAACCGTCTTCGACGGAGCGGAGGCGAAGCGTCCGCTTAAGGAGAGAGCGGACGCTTTTTCAGAATGAAATCCTCATTAACCAAAATCGTCTCTGTCGGCTGAAAGGCTTGATGGAACGAAATCATGTGGCGAGGGTTATTTGCAAGAGCGAGCGCCTGCCTCCTCGTGCCGGATCGAAGCCCCCAGACACCGTCTGGATCAGCGGCTTATTTGGACGAATAACCAAGCGTAGTTCGCTCACAATTCAAGCTAACTGCAAGGACTTCCGCCCGGCGCCAGGGAGACTCGCGATGAGTAATTCCAGGCCACATCCGCGCCCCGCATCGTATGACAAGAAGGTCGGTCTTGTCCTGCAGGGCGGTGGCGCGCTCGGCAGCTATCAGGCGGGCGTCTACGAGGCACTGGCGTCATCGCCCTATTTGCCCGATTGGGTAGCCGGCATCTCGATTGGGGCGATCAATGCCGCACTCATTGCCGGCAATCCTCCGAAGAACCGCGTGGCCCAGTTGCGTCGCTTCTGGGAAGGGATCACCGCTCCGACCGCCTGGTGGCCTGTGGGGCACAGCGGGCCGGTTGCCGCCTGGCAACGGTCGGCCGGTGGACTTGCCGCGATCATGTTTGGCCAGCCTGGTTTTTTCGCTCCGCGCCCGCTGCGTGAGTGGTTCTCGCCGACCATGCCGACGAGCTACTACAGCACCGCGGCGCTCAAGGAGACGCTCGAACAGCTCGTCGACTTCGACCTCATCAACAATGCCAAGGGCACCCGCCTCAGCGTGGGAGCGGTGAATGTGCGCACCGGCCGCTTTGCCTATTTCGACAGCACGGAAATTGCCATTCGCCCGGAGCATGTGATGGCGAGTGGCTCGCTACCGCCCGGTTTTCCACCGGTCGAGATCGACGGCGAATACTACTGGGACGGGGGTCTCGTCTCCAACACGCCGCTGCAATACGTGCTGGACTATTATCCGCGTCGCAGCCGCTTGACGTTCCAGGTCGATGTTTTTCAAGGCCGAGGCCAACTGCCGACAAATCTCGAGGAAGTGAGCGAACGGGAAAAAGACATTCGTTTCTCCAGCCGCACGCGCATCACCACCGAAACTTTCCGACAAAGGCACGAAGTTCGACACGCCATCGAGGAACTGATGAAAATCCTGCCGCTGGAGTTGCGCAATACCGAACAGGCCAACAGGCTTTATGAATTCGGCTGCGTCACCGAGATGGATATCGTGCAGCTCATCTATCGCCCGCACGAGCCACAAAGCGCGTGCAAGGACTACGAATTCAGCCGGGCCACCATGAACTGCCGCTGGCAGCAAGGGCTTTCCGATGCGCGCACCACATTGCGGGCCGCGCCATGGCTCGCGCCAATACCGCAGGACGTCGGTGTGCGCGTGTTCGACGTGATGCACGATATCCTCGTTGGCAAGTCAAAGGCGACGCCGCAGGCAACCTCGCCGATGCAGGAAGTCTCCGCGCTAGGTCTTCAGAAAAAAAACGAAAGCGTGCCTGAGGGGCGCCAGTTTCGTGGAACCGGCTGACGTCTTAAAAAGCGCCTTTGCCACGCCGCCGCTTACGCGCCCATCGTCTGCGCGCGCGCCGTATCGCTATGCCAACAATGTCGAGCGAACACCAATATATCGGGCGTGCATGCACCGCGAGCGACCCAAGGATGACGTGACCGTGCTCGATCTCACCAAGGAGCTGGACCCCGAGGTCCCATGGAAACCACTATGAACATCTCCGACGTCCGCAAGCGCGCGTTTGCCATGCCACTAACCAGCCCGGCCTTCCCGCCTGGGCCCTACCGCTTCATCGACCGCGAATACCTCATCATCACCTACCGCACCGACCGCGCAGCGCTCCAGGCCGTGGTGCCAGAGCCGCTCACCATCGATGAGCCGCTGGTCAACTACGAATTCATTCGCATGCCGGACTCGACCGGGTTCGGTGACTATACGGAGTCGGGCCAGGTCATCCCGGTCAAGTTCAACGGTCAGGAGGGTGGCTACACGCACGCCATGTTCCTGAACGACGGGCCGCCCATCTACGGCGGCCGCGAGCTCTGGGGCTTTCCCAAGAAGTATGCGCAGCCGACGCTCGCACCCGACAAGGATATGCTCGTCGGTACGCTCGACTACGGATCGCTGCGCGTCGCGACCGGAACCATGGGCTTCAAGCACAAGGCTCTCGACTTGAAATCGGTCGCGGCCTCGCTCACCAAACCGAACTACCTCTTGAAGATCATCCCGCACGTCGACGGCAGCCCGCGCATCCTGGAGCTGGTCGACTACCGGCTCGAGAATGTGATCGTCAAGGGCGCCTGGACCGGCCCTGCGGCGCTGGACTTGAGGCCGCATGCGCTGGCGCCTATCGCCACTCTGCCTGTGCGCGAGATCGTGTCGGCGACCCACATTCTCGCCGACCTCACACTCGGCCTCGGCAAGGTCGTCTACGACTACCTCAAACCCGGAATGGAGCACGCGCCATGAGGCTCGACGGAAAAGTTGCGTTGATCACGGGCGCCGCCAGCGGCATCGGCCACGCCATCGTCTAGCTGCCGTTTGCGCATCGGTGCGAAGCAACTCCTGATGCGCCACGATATTGACCAAGCCTTCACAGCTGGTCAGTTCACCGATGCGCTTCGACTGCAAGAGCTGCTAACCGTAGACGTCGAGACAGTCGAGACTAATTCAGCCGGAAAGCCAGGAGAGAAGACTTCAAGTGAGTTGGTCAGCGTTGCTTGGTATAGCCTGTTCGCGCGTCAAGCTGATAAGGCGCTCTCCGCTGCTAAGCGCGCACTATTGATTGCGCCGGAGAGGATCTCGATTGAAACCAACCGCGCTCACGCGCTCATGTATTTGGGGCGCGCCGCCGAGGCGCGCGCACTGTACCTCGTCCACAAGGACAAGATCGTCCCGGAACAAAAGAAAAAAACCTGGCAGCAGGTGATCGGCGAGGACTTTGCGGCGCTGCGCAAGGCGGGGCACGAACATCCACAGATAGCCGAGATTGAAGCGGCTCTCAGCGTCGACGGAAAGTAAGATCGTGCTCTACTCCGAAAGCCGTCGCAGCTGTATCAGATCCTGGTCAGCTCTACCCTAAACAGCGGACGCGGTGTGCTGATGCCGCAACCCGCGCTCACGCGGGTCATTCCGGCCGCCTATGCTTTAGAAAGAACCGAAGCATTTCCTTTGTCGCATCTGGACCTAGAGGGTCGGTATAAGACCCGGCAGAACTACCGCCAGACCAAGCGTGACCGGCGCCATGGATGGTCCACTCTTCGACGATTTCGTTCCCGTTCGCATCGCGGTGGACAGAGCGTGTGTAAGTTCGCCCCGCGGGTACGCTGCCGTGATTGACATCATGCTGGAAATCACCTCCAGCAGCGGCACGTGCGACGACCTCAACACCATTTTTTGGGTGAACCGTCGTGTCGCGATCGCCATGAAAGACAATTGTCGGAATCTGCTTGCCACCGTTGGATACGGAGCCGGAAGAGTGCCGACCCTGCATCGCGACAAATGCCGAGGGAAGGTCGCGCGCAACACCGCATGCCAACCCGGAATGCACGCCGAGGGCTGCGAAAACGTCTGGATAGGCTTCCGCAACAATGGCTGCTGCCGCACCACCCGCGGATAGCCCCGCAATATAAATGCGGCAATCATCAATGTTGTGCTCGGTCATGACCTGGCGTGCTATGCCAGCGATCAGCGACGGCTCGCCCTGATCCCGCTTCTGGTGGTCGCTATTAAACCAGTTCCAGCATTTCGAGCTATTCGCCGTCGCAGACTGCTCCGGGTAAGCCACAAAGCACGTGTGTTCTTCCGCAGCGAAATTCATGCGGGTGCCGGCGGCGAAATCATCAGGTGATTGCGTACAGCCATGCAACATGATGACAAGCGGTCGTGGCTCACCCTGATGGCCGCTCGGAATGTAGAGTTTGTACGCGCGGCTTCCGGCTTCGCAGCTGAACGATTTGGCGACGAAATCGCCGCTCGACGGCCCCACCTCAGACGGCAGAGGAGGCACGCGCTTAAGCGTACGATGCAGCGCATGAGCATGCTTAAGCGACTTGAAGCGCTGGAAGACGCCGCTCATCGCAGGCGATAGGCAAGGACCATCGCGTAACGGTTGCTCTGCACTTGCGTCATCGACACCCGCATCATCGGGCATCACATCTTGTGCCACGACATCGATAACGGGCGGCGAAGCCTTGCGGGGCGAGCTCTTTGATCTCTCATCAGAAGTACTGTGGCATGGACGTACGCCTCCCAACAGCTTCTGCAGGAGCGCGGTTGCCTCGCCGAGGCGACCAGCTTGCGTAAGTCGCGTGGCTTCGATGATGTCATCGGGTAGCGGCTTGCTCATGAGCGGTGTCCTTTCAGACTAGAGTTCACGCGTCCGGTCAGGACATGCCCTTCCGACTGGTGAAAACAGGCTTTCGAACGATGCGGTGTTTACCGCATGCGATCCGCGAGGGCGGCTCTGACCTCCGCGCTGGCGTGCAGTGCTCCGAGTACGGAGATCGATGAAATGGTCGCGCGGACAAGCTCAACTGGGACATCGGCCGCGATGCTGACCAAGCCCAATACGTTGAGATCGAGCGTTTGGCGCGCTGCTCGTACAGCTTCCAGTTCTTGGCGACTGTAGTGACGTAAGCCAAGGTCGAGCGACTTGCGCGCAATGCTTTTCTTAAGCACGTCTGCGTGCCGCTCGAGCTGATTCCGTATCGCAGTGCGAATGAAATCGGCTCGGTTTGAGTAGAAGCCTTCTTTCACCAGAAGGTCGAGATGACCGAGGTCAACGAAGCCGAGATTGACGGTGATCTTTTCGCTATCCGCCCGCGCTCGAAGCTCCGCTACGTTTCCAGACATCGTGCCCATCCATATACCATCCGCCTGGATGGCACATGGAGATGGGGTGGCGGTGTTTCAAGCCCGGAAAGGCCCTAAATTCGGATCTCCCGTCGCCATCACAGCATGGCTCCCTTTCATTGGTGCAGAATCTGTTTGATAAGGATCGGCAGCTATCGGGTTCTGAGGAACGTCGGGAGACAGAAGAGTCTGTTAAATCGTTGCGGGATCGCCACTCGCAGACGATTTCAAGCGTGATATGAGCTTACGTGTGCTGCCTTGTCGTATTGGAGCGAACTCCCCGCAATGACCCGTCCTTGGCCGATTTTTGCCATTGCGGCCCTGTTTGTGGGATTTAGTCTGCAGATCTCAAAGACCAGTGCCCAAGATCGTGGGCCGAGCGAAGATTATTCTTCCGGCATTGTGACCGCGGAAAGCCGATACGGAAACGGGTCCATCAGGGCTGCGGTGCGTGGAAATACGCTCGGCTGGGAAGTTCAACTTCCAGGTGGTCGTTGGATCTTCTGTCGGCGTAGCTGCTCGGAGACGCTGCGCGTCGAGACCGTCGACTTTTTCGAATCGAACGCCGCCGGATCAGGCCAGTTGACCAACGAATGCGGTGTTTTTGGCTGCCTCGATCTCAAATATCATCCCTGATATCTACTCAGTCTCAAAACCGAGGCCTATTCGAAGAGGCTTGGACGATCGAGCGCGAATGCATGTGCTCCAAATCGGTCCCGATCAGACATCGTAAGGCTCCTGTAAGCTTACTGCCGCATTCCGTCGTCACTTCGGCGTAACTCCAACTGATTTGCCGTATAGGAGCGTCCCAAGCCCGCGCGGGGATACGTGCCAGGTGGCTGGCTCATTTCCAACAGTCACACGCACCTCGCGAGTCTTCGTCACGAGGAGCTACTAATTGAGATTGTTGGTGATTGAAGACAATCGGCGCCTGTCCGAGTACGTCTGCACGGCATTGCGGAGGTGCGGGTTTGCAGTTGATGCCGTGGAGTGCGGCGCTGATGGAGAGGCCGCGATCACCACCACGACCTACGACGCGGTTATCCTCGACCTTGGCTTGCCGGATGTTGATGGTCTTTCGTGGATGGAGAAAGCGCGCAGGCGCCTCAATCAAACGCCAATTCTCGTCTTGACTGCGCGAGATTCCGTGCGTGATCTCGTGGCAGGACTGAATTCCGGCGCGGACGACTATTTGCGCAAGCCTTTCGAGCTTGAAGAGCTCGTTGCACGCATCAGGGCATTGCTGCGGCGGCCGGGCCACGCACTCGGTGTCAGCCTTGCGCAGGGAAACGTGGTCTTCAACGTTAGCACCCGGGAGCTGACGATCAACGGGTCTCTGATCGATCTTGGCAAGCGGGAATGCAGCGCACTCGAACTCCTGTTGCGACGTGCCGGCCGGGTTGTGCCTAAATCAGCAATCGAGGACGCCCTCTACAGTTTCGGCGAGGAATTGGCCTCGAATGCCATCGAGGTTCTCATTCATCGCTTGCGCAAGCGTATGCACGAGGCAAACGCGGATGTCTTCATCCATACTCTTCGTGGTGTCGGCTACATGATCTCAGACGCGCCGGCATGAGCAAATGAGCAAGCGGCGATCCGGCTCAACGTCAATTCTGCTTCGTTTGATCATCGGGCTGATCAGCGTCACCGTGCTGGGCGCAGCCGCGACGAGCCTGCTAATTTACAATAGGTTCGTGTCAACCAATTCCGCCTTTCGCGACCGCACGCTGCAGAACGATGCCCGGATCATCGGAAATTTACTGAGACGCGCGTCCGAGGGGCGGCCATTGCAGCTTCCCGATTTTCTGACCGACAACTTTCAGCAAGGCAAGGGCAAGTTTGCGGTGATCAGCGACAGTGGCGTGCTAGTTGCTGGTTCGCCAAATGTCACTGAGCCGTTGTCGCCCATCGATGAAGATGGGGACCGAGACTTCTTCCTATCCGAAACTGGAGGTCAGAAGCTCTATGGGTTCACGTTGCGCGGCACATATGGATCGAAGCCGGTCTGGATTCAGGTCGCAGTTCCCCAAAGTGATGTCGTCTACGACTCGGTGCTTGAGGAGTTCATCAAGGACATTGGCTGGATCTGGGTGCCATTTGTATTCGTGTTGCTTGGGACCAATCTCGTCGTGGCCCGCATTGGCCTGCAGCCACTTCGACGCGCCGCCGCGCAAGCCGAATCCATCGGACCCGGAGCCGTGTCGACGCGCCTGCCGAAAGAAGGGTTGCCCCGCGAGATTCATCCCCTTGTCGGAGCCGTCAATCGGGCTCTCGATCGCCTTGAGGTGGCATTTCAATCGCAACAGAGGTTCATTGCTGATGCCGCTCATGAGCTGAGGACGCCGGTCGCGGTCCTAAAGGCCCATGCAGGACTTCTGCCGAGTTCGAACGACTTTCGCGCCCTCAAGGAAGAGATCGATGCGATAGAGAGGTTGGTGAACCAGCTCCTGGACTCGGCTCGCCTCGACGTAGTCATGGTAGGTCCGGACGAGTTCGTCGAGCTCAATCGCGCGGCCTTGGCAATTGCCTCTCAGATGGGACCATTGGCCATTGGCAGAGGCAAGCTCATAGAGGTTCATCCAAGCGACGAACTTACTTTCGTTCGCGGCACCGAGGAGTTGATCGCTGGGGCCTTGCGCAATTTGGTCGAGAACGGACTGAAATTCACGAAGGTCGGAACGAGCGTCGTGATCGAGGTCTTTGCAACGCCGGCCGTCCGCGTGAGCGATCACGGACCCGGCGTTCGGCCCGAGCTTAGGCAGGCCATTTTTACCCGCTTCTGGCAAGGAGGCCGCGACCGCGGCGGCGGGGCCGGCTTGGGCCTGGATATCGTGTCAAGGTCCGTTGCCGCTTTAGGTGGTTCGATATCCCTCGAGGACGCGCCGGAAGGTGGCGCGGCCTTCACGATTGAATTTCCGAAAACCAACCACAGACTGCCTGCACTGCCTGGCGCGAGACACGCCGTTGCGAGTTCGCCGGCTGGCCTCTAGTTGTGAACATTCAGGAGGTTGTTCATTGCGGCCGGACGCTGTTGTCCATCCGGCCGCACCCGGTGAGGCTGAAGTCGCCAAACAAACAGCGATTCGCCGGGGGACCGAATGAACACTCACGA
>JBAZXL010000035.1:0-43693 GCA_041659825.1 Hyphomicrobium sp. | reverse complement strand
CTAGTTGTGAACATTCAGGAGGTTGTTCATTGCGGCCGGACGCTGTTGTCCATCCGGCCGCACCCGGTGAGGCTGAAGTCGCCAAACAAACAGCGATTCGCCGGGGGACCGAATGAACACTCACGACAATGCCCGCCTGACGCCACGCGGTCGAGAGCAGATGGTCCGCGCGGTTGTTGATGACGGGCTCTCAAAAGTTGCCGCGGCCCGCCGCTTCAACACCTCAACGAGGACCGTCGCCAAGTGGGTCGGACGGTTCCTCGCGGATGGCGCCGATGGCTTGCTGGACCGCTCGTCCAGACCCCATTCATCGCCGAGCCAAATCGACATCGCCACGTGCGAGGCCGTCGAGGCCTTGCGCCGCCAGCGCACGATCCAGGCCGCGATTGCCAAGGAACTCGGCCTGTCGCCAGCGACCGTCAGCCGTATCCTGAAACGGCGCGGCCTTAGCCTCCTGTCATCGCTCGAGCCAGCCGAACCAAGACCGCGCTACGAGCGTGAAACGCCCGGCGAAATCATCCATATCGACATCAAAAAGCTTGGCCGGTTCAATCGCGTGGGCCACCGCATCACCGGCGATCGCACAGCCCAGCAGCGCTATCGAAAATCCACCGCGCCGCCGGGCTGGGAGTATGTTCATGTCGCCATCGACGACCATTCCCGCATCGCCTTCACCGAGATCAAGCCCAGCGAAAGACAAGACGCGGCCGTCGAACACCTGCGCGCAGCGGTCGCCTATTACCGCAAGCTCGGGGTCAACGTGATACGGGTCATGACCGACAACGGCGGCTGCTACCGATCACGTCTGTGGCGCAAGACGTGCCAGGATCTCGGCATCAAACATCTGCGCACCAAGCCCTACACGCCGCAGACAAACGGAAAGGCCGAGCGATTCATTCAGACCGCAATCCGGGAGTGGGCCTACGCCACAGCATTCGAAGACTCAGAGCAGCGAAAACGCGAGCTGCCCAGATGGCTGCACCGCTACAACTGGCATCGACCACATGCTAGTCTCGGCGGACAACCACCGATCAGCAGAATACGGCTGACCGGGAACAACCTCTTGAGGCACCACAACTAGTGTTCCGGTTCCGACATTTGCCTCCCCCTGGAGTGCGGTTCGGAGCAAATGTCGGAACCAACGGGAACACTAGCAACTCAATGATTCTAGTGTAGCTTTTGCATCTGACGTTTGGTGACGAGACCTGCCGCAAGCGGGGCCCAAACGTCAGATGCGCTACACTAGCAAGTCTATGATACTCGTGTGATTTAGATTTCGAAGTCCGCTCTCGACCCAGCAGAAAAGTATGCAGCGGACTTCGAAATCATCACACTAGGGCTATGTCCCGATGCAAGGTGGCGCCAATATGGCTCAGGCTCGCTTGGCTGGAGGCGCGCGCCGGCTTGCAGATCAAGCTGCCCCCGTGCGAAGACGCTCCGCGGGCGATATAATAAGATCGGCCAGGCCGGCTCATAAGACGAGGCGGCGAAGCCAAATGCAAACGCAGGACTCGGATATCGTGGACCGCATTCGCCGTGCACTTGGCATGAGATCGATCGTTATGGTCGGGCTCATGGGTTGCGGCAAGTCGTCGGTCGGCAAGCGACTCGCCAACAAGCTTGGCCTGCCGTTCGTCGATGCCGACGAGGAAATCGAGCGCGTTGCCCAAAAAAGCATCACTGAAATTTTTGC
Source organism: Hyphomicrobium sp. (assembly GCA_041659825.1). Taxonomy (GTDB): domain Bacteria; phylum Pseudomonadota; class Alphaproteobacteria; order Rhizobiales; family Hyphomicrobiaceae; genus Hyphomicrobium_C. The sequence continues at coordinate 42,000 of JBAZXL010000035.1, read as the reverse complement.
CGACCACGGAGAAGCTTTTTTTCGCGACCGCGAGGGCAAGGTGATTGCTCGGCTTCTGGCTGCTGGCCCGCAGGTGCTGGCTACCGGCGGTGGCGCGTTCATCAATCCGGAGACGCGCGGCAACATCAAGAAGCTCGGAATTTCGATCTGGCTCAGGGCAGAGCTTCCTGTTTTGATGCGTCGCGTCGCCAAGCGCGACACGCGTCCGCTGCTGCAGGGTGCGGACCCCGAGTCGGTGATGCGCAATCTCATGACCGCGCGCTATCCTATTTATGCGGAGGCCGACCTAACCATTGAGAGCCGGGACGTGCCGCACGACACGATCGTCGCCAACATCATCGACGCCTTGAAGCGGTTCCCCGCCATGGCGCAATGACGGGGCGCTGTGACTGGCACGAGGCCGATGGGCCAAACGCCCAACAGAGCCCAACAGAGTTGAAGCGCAATCTTATAAAGAAGCACCGATCCATGCCGACCGTCGTAAACTCACTCGCCGCAACGAGCCGCGCCAGCAGAACCGTACCGGTTCATTTGGGCGAACGGACCTATGAAGTCCTGATCGGCCCGGATCTCTTGGCGGAAGCGGGACGCCTTATCGCCACGCGGATTAAGCGCGCGCGCTGCGGGATCGTAACCGACGAGAACGTCGCACGGCATCATCTGGCGAGTCTCGAGGCGAGCCTGCGTGCCGAAGGGCGGCACAAGGGCACGATCGTTCTCACACCCGGCGAGGCCACCAAGAGCTTTCGCGAGCTGGCGCCGCTTTGCGAGCAACTGCTCGAGATGGGGCTCGAGCGCGGCGACCTCGTCGTTGCTTTCGGCGGCGGGGTGATCGGCGATCTTGCTGGCTTTGCTGCCGGCATTCTGCGCCGCGGCGTTCGTTTCGTGCAGATCCCGACGTCGCTCCTGGCGCAGGTCGATAGCTCGGTCGGCGGCAAGACTGGACTCAACACGCCGCAAGGCAAGAACCTCATCGGCGTCTTCCACCAGCCGAGCCTCGTCATTGCCGACACGAACGTTCTCAGGACACTGCCGCCGCGTGAAATGCGGGCCGGCTATGCCGAGGTGGCGAAGTATGGCCTCCTCGGCGATGCGGCGTTTTTTGTATGGCTGGAGAAGAACCACCGCGACGTTTTCGCGTTCGATCCGCAGGCGCTCGAGACAGCTATCGAGACGAGCGTCAAGGCGAAGGCAGCGATCGTTGCACGCGACGAGCACGAGACCGGCGATCGCGCCTTGCTCAACCTCGGCCATACATTCGGCCATGCGCTCGAGAGCTGGACCGGTTACTCCGACCGGCTGCTGCACGGCGAAGGCGTTGCCATCGGCATGTGTCTCGCGTTCCGCTTCTCGGAGGAGCTTGGCCTATGCCCGACCGGGACAGCGGAGCGTGTCGCGCGTCACATCTCTGCGGTTGGGCTGCCGGTCAGGATCAGCGATATTCCCGGCGGACGAGCCGACGCAGACGAGCTTCTGCGCCTCATGGGGCAGGACAAGAAGGTGCGGGACGGTCAGCTCACGTTCATTCTTGCGTGCAATATTGGCGAGGCGTTCGTCGAAGCCGATGTGCCACAAGAAAAGGTGCGGCAGTTTCTGGCACGGGAGATCGGCGGCGCATAGGGCATACCCTTAGGGATCCGCTCAGATTGCGTATGCCGCCGCATTACGTCCGCGCGATGTGGTTTCGCTCGTGATGCTCGCGCGGAAGCCTATATACTGTCGCGCTCAGTTATACTGTCGCGCTCAGTCTTTTCGACATTGATACCGGAATTCCCATGCCCCTCGACATAACATTGATGATCCTGGCGATCGCGTTTCTCATTGCGATGAGCGCGTTCTTCAATCTGAGCGAGACCGGGCTCACGGCGGCGTCACGGGCGCGTCTGCATTCACTCGATCAGGATGGCGACCCACGGGCCAAGCTCGTCAACAAAGTTCTATCCGAGCCTGAGAAGATGATCGGGACCGTTCTGCTCGGCAACACGCTGGTCGATGTGCTCGCCGCGAGTCTCGCGTCAAGCCTCGCCATCGACCTCGTCGGTGATGTCGGCGTCGTTTACGCGACCGGAATTGTCACTCTTCTCATTGTGATTTTCGCCGCCGTACTGCCCAAGACCTACGCGCTCGCCTACTCAGATCAGGTGGCGTTGTATGTCGCGCCAGTGATGCGGTGGTTCATCGTCGTGCTCTCGCCCGCAACGCGGACCATCGAGTTGCTCGTGCGTTGGATCCTCAGCCTGACGCCCTCGACCAAGGACGACGAGGCCAATATACTCGCAGCCCACGAGGAAATCCGCGGCACCATCGACCTGCAAACCAAGGAGGGCGTGGTCGGGCGGCACGACGCCCACATGCTCGGCGGCGTTCTCGATCTCGGCGAGCTGCAGGTTGCCGATATCATGATCCATCGCACCAAGATGGAGACGTTCAACGCTGATGATCCTCCGCAGGCGATCATGGACGAGGTGTTGAAGTCGCAATATTCACGCGTGCCGCTCTGGAAGGACGAGCCGGAGAACATCGTCGGCGTGTTGCACACGAAGGACCTTCTCGGCGCGCTTGCACGTACCAACTGGGACGTTGCCAAGCTCGACATCATGAGCTTTGCGGCGCAGCCCTGGTTCGTTCCCGACACCACCAGCCTCAAGGATCAATTGAACGAGTTTCTGAAGCGCAAGGCGCAGATGGCGCTGGTTGTTGATGAGTATGGCGAGGTGCGCGGCCTCGTTACGCTCGAGGACATCCTGGAGGAGATTGTCGGGCAGATCACCGACGAGCACGACACCACAGAAAGCCATATCCGGCCGCAAGCGGACGGAACAGTGAATGTCGACGGCACGGTGCCCATCCGCGATCTCAATCGCTTCATGGATTGGGATCTACCCGGCGAGGAGGCCACGACGATTGCCGGCCTCGTCGTGCACGAGGCGCAGATGATCCCGGAGCCGGGCCAGGTTTTCACGTTTTACGGATACCGCATGGAGATCTTGCGGCGGACCCGCAACAAGATCTCAGCCATTCGCATCAAGCGGCTCGGCGACAAGGCGCATCACCACGAGACCGCCAGCGCAAGAGCTTAGGCCCGTGTGCCGATTAGGTGATCGGTTCGCCGGGCGCGTATGCGGAAAGAGCCAGGGCGTGGATGCGGCCCTTAAGCTCATCGGCGATGGCCTCGTTGACCATGCGGTGACGGGCGAGCCGGGAGGCACCTGCGAATTTCGGCGAGACGATCAAAATACGAAAATGGCTCTCGCCCGTACCAGGAGAGTTCCGGTGGCCCGCATGCATCTCACTCTCGTTGACGACATCGAGCCGAACTGGCTCAAGCGCGACCATGAGCTTTTCACGAAGGCGGGCCTCGGCGGACATTGACACTCCTTTAGGGCAGGTTTGCTTTGCTAGATCACTTGGACGCGGTTCACGTACGGCACTCAATATCTATGGCAATGGTCGTCAGGCCTTGCCTACAAGGCGCGCAGCGTAGCCGGTATGCAACGGGTCCAAAATGCATCCGTCAGTCCGGCTTGTCTGACAGCAGCTCAGAGATCATACTCGCCACATGAAGCTCAACTCGAAATATTTTGATTCAATCCGCGTTGCTCCACGCCGCGAGCGCGAGGAAAAGGAATCCAAGAAACACCCAGCCTGCCAGTGGAAGGGCTGCGGGCGGCCTGCGCCGCATCGCGCGCCGAAGGGACGTGGCCGGGACGGAGAATATTTCTGCTTCTGCATCGAACACGTTCGCGAGTACAATGCTGCATACAACTACTTCAACGGGATGAGCGACGATCAAGTCGCGGATTTCCAGAAAGATGCCCTCACCGGGCATCGACCGACGTGGAAAGTCGGCGCGAATTCTTGGGCGCACGGCACTCGGGACAACGTGACGGGCTCCGACGGCGTCGCGCAGGGACATGCCGGCGCCAATATGCACGACCCTCACGGGCTCTTCGCCGAACGGGCGCGCAGGGCGCGGGAGGAGCCGGTCGAGCGGCGCCGCCAGCTCAAGCCGATTGAGCGCAAGTCTTTGGACACGCTTCATCTTTCAGATGGCGCCACGAAGGAAGAGATAAAATCCCGGTTCAAGGAGCTGGTGAAGCGGCACCATCCCGATGCCAACGGCGGGGATACGCGGTCCGAGGACACGTTGCGCGAGATTATCCAAGCCTATAACTATTTGAAGCAGGCAGGCCTCGTTTAGCAGTCACGTTCAGCGCTCAGCAGCGTTGGTCATGCACGACTACGGGCGAAGCGATCGCAGGTCTGATCGCTCGCCGGATGATCCTCTAGGCCCGCCGGCCAGCCTATCGCTTGGAAAAGGTTTCGATGCGCGCTCCAATCAGCTCCGCCACAACACAAGCTTCCGGTCTGCCGGACATGATGCTCTCGGTGCGTCAGGTCTTCGGTATCGATTGCGATCTCGAGGTTCCTGGCTACTCCAAGCCGGACGAGCACGTACCCGACGTCGATCCCGACTACCTGTTCAATCGCGACGTCACGCTGGCGATCCTCGCGGGCTTTAAGCACAATCGGCGCGTCATGGTGCAGGGCTACCACGGCACCGGCAAGTCGACGCACATCGAGCAGGTGGCGGCGCGCCTCAACTGGCCGTGCATTCGCGTCAACCTCGACAGCCACGTCTCGCGCATCGACCTCGTCGGCAAGGACGCGATCGTGCTGCGCGACGGCAAGCAGGTGACCGAGTTCCGTGAAGGCATCCTGCCTTATGCGCTGCAGTCCAACACCGCGCTCGTGTTCGACGAGTATGACGCGGGCCGCCCGGACGTAATGTTCGTCATCCAGCGCGTGCTCGAGGTTTCCGGCAAGCTGACGTTGCTCGACCAGTCGAAGGTAATCAGGCCGCACCCGGCGTTTCGTTTGTTCGCGACGACCAATACGATCGGCCTCGGCGACACCTCCGGCCTTTATCACGGCACGCAGCAGATCAACCAGGGCCAGATGGATCGCTGGTCGATCGTCGCCACGCTCAATTATTTGCCGCACGACGACGAGGCGAAGATCGTGCTTTCGAAGGTCAAGAGCTTCAGCAAGACGGATGCGAAGCGCAAGGCGGTTTCAAACATGGTGCGGGTTGCTGATCTCACGCGGCAAGCGTTCATCAATGGCGATCTCTCGACGGTGATGAGCCCGCGCACGGTGATGACCTGGGCTGAGAATGCCGAAATCTTCGGCGATATCGGGTTCGCATTCCGGCTGACATTCCTCAACAAGTGCGATGAACTCGAGCGGCCCCTCGTCGCCGAGTTCTACCAGCGCTCGTTCGGCGAGGAGCTGCCGGAGAGTGCCGCCAACGTGGCGCTCGCGTGAGCATCGATCTCTGTGAGCAGTTTATGAGCGACGATCGGCACGACGACGAGCTTCTGGCCGCGGGATATACGAGCAAGCGTGGTGCGATCATTTTCTGCGCCGGCCTTGCGTGCCTCGGAGCATTTCTCGGCGGTGTGTTCGGGACGATCGGACTGAACGTATTGCTCGGCCCCGAGAACGGGGATCTCAATACTATTCTGGCGGCGACGCTGGCAGCGGTGCTGGCCGCCGCCGCCGGAGCTATGAAAGTCAGGCACGGCAATCGCGAAGCGCGCGAGGCGGTCCAGGATGCCGAGTGGCGGCGCGAAATGCGCGAGGTAGGTCGTCCCCGCAGATGACACAGCCGCCAAAACGAAAGGAAGCGCCGGCAGAGCCGTTCAAGCGTGTGCTGGGATTAGCGGTCCGCGCGATTGCGGGCGATCATGAGCTCGATGTGGGCTTCGGCCCGGCCAAGCCGGCGATCGACGGCAAGCACGTGCGGCTGCCGGAGCCATCGCGCGTGCCGTCGGCGGCGGAGATCGCCATCATCCGCGGCTGGGCCGATAGCCTGGCGCTGACCGCCGCCTGTCACGACGAAAAGGTGCATCGCAAACTTGCGCCTGCGTCCGGGTCGGCGCGGGAGGTGTTCGAGGCCGTCGAGCGGGCTCGCGTCGAAGCGCTCGGCTCAAACCGCATGTCGGGCATGGCCGACAACCTCGCAGCCAAGTGCGAGGACGAATATGCGCATGGCCGTTTTCAGGACATCAAGACGCGTGATGACGCGCCGCTCAGCAATGCTTTATCGCTGATCATTCGTGAGCGGCTCACAGGACGCGCCCCGCCCGAGACGGCGCGAGCGATCGTCGATCTGTGGCGGCCGCTGGTCGAACAGCGGGCGCCGAAGGTTCTGCGCAAGCTCGATGCCTCGATAGAGGACCAGGAGATCTTTGGCCGGCTGTTGCGCGACCTACTCAGGGCGCTCGAGCTCGCCGAAGACCCGAACGAGGGCGAGGCATCCGAGAGCGAGGAGACGGAGGAGGAGGCACCGCAGGGGGGCGAGGCCGATTCCGAGAGCGAGGATGACGGCGGCGAGGGGCAACAGCAAGAACGCGACGATCAGGTTTCGGAGGGCGAGGCGGGCGAGACCAGCGAGGCCTCCGAGACGACCGACCGGGACGATTTCGAGAACGATGCCGAGGACCCCGACAGCATCGAGTCGTCGGAGCCGTGGCGCCCGAACCTCTCAGTGCTCGATGACTCGGAGGCCTTTGGTTACAAGGTCTTCTCGCGCACTTTCGATGAGGAGGTCGAGGCTGAGGACATCTCGACGCCCGAGGAGCTCGAGCGATTGCGCGGCTTCCTCGACAAGGAGCTGAAGTCACTTTCGAGCGCGGTCTCGCGGCTCGCCAACCGTTTGCAGCGGCGCCTGCTCGCGCAACAGAGCCGCGCCTGGGATTTCGACCTCGAGGAGGGCACGCTGGATGCGGCCCGCCTGACACGCATCGTCATCGATCCCATGTTTCCGCTGTCATTCAAGCGCGAGCGGGATACCGAGTTCCGCGATACGGTCGTGACGCTTCTGCTCGACAATTCGGGCTCGATGCGCGGGCGGCCGATCATGGTGGCGGCGTGCTGCGCCGATATTCTCGCGCGCACGCTCGAACGGTGCGGCGTCAAAGTCGAGATCCTAGGCTTCACGACTCGCGCCTGGAAAGGCGGACAGGCTCGCGAAGCCTGGCTCGCGGCCGGCAAGCCGCCGGCTCCGGGCCGCCTCAACGATCTCCGTCACATCATCTACAAGACTGCCGATGCGCCGTGGCGGCGCGCCAAGCGCTCGCTCGCACTCATGATGCGCGAGGGTCTGCTCAAGGAGAACATCGACGGCGAGGCCTTGGCGTGGGCCTATCAACGGATCATGGCGCGGCCTGAGCAGCGCCGCATTCTGATGATGATCTCGGACGGTGCGCCGGTGGACGATTCGACGCTATCGGTGAACTCTGGCAGCTATCTTGAACAGCATTTGCGCAGGGTGATCGAGGAGATCGAGACACGCTCGCCGGTCGAGCTTCTGGCAATTGGCATTGGACACGACGTGACACGCTATTATTCGCGCGCCGTCACCATCACCGATCCCTCGGAGCTCGCGGGCGCGATGACGGACAAGCTCGTGGAACTCTTCGAGGAGAAGGGGCGGGAGCCGGCGGACCCAGTGCGCCGGAAAGCGCGAGGCCGGGGCCGCACCGGGATTTGAAGAGGACCACGATTTTGCGCAAGCACGACATGGCGAAACGAGCAGGAATTGCGCTAGCCGCCGTGATCGGTATCTCGGCCGCCGCGCTTTCGCAGGGCAAGCCGCTCACGTCGGAGGTGCAGTCGATCAAGGTGACGGCGAAGGAGATCGGCTCGTTTCTGAAGGACGGCACGGCGCGCGCGACCTATGGCGAGCTGGCATGGCGCGGCGGGCTCGAGCTCACATCGGAAACGCCGAACTTCGGCGGCTGGTCCGGGCTCACCTTCGATGCCACCGGCAATCGCTTCCTGGCGATTTCGGACGCGGGTGCCTGGATGACGGGCGAGCTTACCTACAACGGCAAGAAGCCGGCCGGGATTGCGTCGGCGAAGATCGGGCCGATCAAGGCGCGCGATGGCAAGCTTCTCTCCAAGAACCGCGACCGCGATGCCGAGGCCGTTTCTCTCATCGACGGCAGCTTCGACAAGGGCTCGTTGCTGATCGCTTTCGAGCGCAATGATCGCGTCGGCCGCTTCGACATCGCGAAGGGCGTGCCGGCGGCGCCCTCGACCTATCTCGCGAAGCCTCCTGAGGCGAAGCGGCTCAAGAACGAAGGCTTCGAGGGCATGACTTTGATGCGGGGCGGCCCGTTTAAAGGCGCCATAGTGGCTATCGCCGAGAACCCCATCAAGGGCGAGACCGAGCACACGGGGTGGATGTGGATCGACGGCGTGCCCAAGCGCTTCACGCTGGCGGGCCTCGGCGACTATGGCGTGACGGATGCTGCCAGCCTGCCGGACGGAACGCTACTGGTGCTTGAGCGCCGCTTTCGCTGGACGGAGGGCGTCAAGATGCGGCTTCGGCGCATTGCGGCGGATCGGCTTAAGCCTGGCGCGGTAGTCCGCGGCGAGGTTCTTTTGGATGCCGATATGAGCTTCGAGATCGACAACATGGAGGGCCTCGCCGTGCGGGATGGCGAGAATGGCGAGACGCTCGTCACCATGATCTCGGACGATAACTTTAACCATCTGCTGCAGCGGACGGTGCTGTTGGAGTTTGCGCTTGCCGGGAAGAAGAAGCCTAAGGTCGAGCCAACGACGGACGAGCCGCCGTTGGCGAATGCCGGCCCAAGCGACGCTCCCGCCGCACAGTAGATTAACCGACCTAATCGCCTGCGAACCTGGCGAAGTCGGCGGCGGAGCCGCGGAAGACGTTGAGGTCGACGGGGCCCGTGATACCGGGGCGGCGGCCGTGGTTGTGATACTGCCAGATCAACCACTGCCGCTCGCGGTATCGCGGTGCAATGACCATGCTTCGTGCCCATATTTTCTCGTTCTCGAGGCGGCCTTGCAAAACCTGGTCATCGAAGTCGGCGGTCGTGTAGACAAGCGGGCGCCAGCCGTAGTAGCGCTCGACCGCGTCCATGAAGACCTCGATCTCTGCGGCTAGGTCTTTGAGCTGCGCACGCTCGCGGCATGGCCCCATGTGCTCCGCATCGATCACTGGTGGAAGCACGCCGTGCTCACGCGGCACCGTCGCGATGAAGTTTTGCGCTTGCTCGGCCCCAGACCGACACGCGGTAAAGAAGTGATAGGCGCCGCGCGCAATTCCGGCAGACTTCGCTCCAAGCCAATTCACTAGAAAGCGCTTGTCTCTGAAGTCGCCACCCTCAGTCGCTTTAATATATGCGAACGCGACGCCAGCATCGGCAACCCTCGGCCAATCAATCTCACCCTGGTGGCTCGAGACGTCGATGCCGATGACGCTATGCCAGTGCGGGGCCAGCTCCAGATAGGGATAGAGGAACACTGGTATGGCAGTGAGGGCCACAACCGCGAGAAGGGCAATAAGTCTATTGCGCAACGGCTTTTCCCTCAATGGAGTCGAGGGTCAGACCCGCTGGGTCTGCCCCCCCCTCCCGTGCGCTACTTCACATCCTTGTCGGCGCTGAGCTTGTAGAGGTTCGACAGCAGCGCATCGAAGCCGCCGGTGCCGGTGTGCAGGTCGATGCGGCCAACCTTCTCGACGAGCTTCTCCAAAGCCTCGAGCTCCTTCAGGCGGAGCAAGAGCGGGTTGTTCTCCATAAGCTTCGACGTGTTAAGAAGTGAGCGCGTGGCCGCCGTCTCCTCCTGACGGCGAATGAGGTTGGCTTTGGCAATGCGCTCGGCCTCGACCACCTTGTTCAGAAGCTCGCGCACGTCGCCCGGCAGGATCACGTCCTTAACGCCGATCTCACCGATCTCGGCGCCGAGGGCTGCGGCCCGCTCCGCAACGTAGGTGCGGACCTCGGCATCGATCGTATCGCGGGCAGCGAGGATGTCGTCGAGGGTGCGCGTCGCCACGGCCTCGCGGATTGCGAATTGGACGAGACGGTAGAGCGTGGCGTTGACGTCACTGGCGGAGAGCGCCGCCTTCTCAGGATCGACGATCCTGGCGAACGCTGTCAGCGTGACACGAATGCCGACGCGATCCTTGGTCAGGATCTCCTGTGCCGTAACCTCGAGAGGCTGCGGGCGCAGGTCGATCTTGGCGATGCGAACCGAGCGGTTAACGCTCCAGAAGGCATGGCGGCCAGGCCTCAAACGCTCGACAAGGTCACCGTCGACGAACAGCAGTCCCGCCTCATGAGCCTCGACCACGGCCATGGCCACGATCGTGCTATTGCTCGCCACGTCAATCTTGTCGAGATGGCGCTTCTCGACGCGCAGATTTACAGCGGTGTCGATCATCTCGACGTCGACGGCGGTCAGCGTCTTCCAGAAGGCGCGCGTGGTGTTCGGGCGAAGCAAGTGCTTCGGCTCGCCGTCCAATGAGACGATGGCGACCTCGGTCGGGCCGGGCTGCACGATCACGAAGTGGTCCTCCACCATGCGCGGCTCGGTGCGGGCAAAGAGAAGCGCCCAATCCGCCGAAACCTCGGAGCGGACGACGCGGACCACCTCGAAGGTAACGCGGTCAAATGGATCGAACTCACTGTAGCGGCCGGGCGGCAAGAGGCGCTCGAAAACGCCGTTGCGCGAAAGAAACGCGCGCTGATCGTCCTTGACGACCACTGTCGACCAAAGGCTCGTCCGGCTCATAGTGTGGGTGCTCCATCGACGCAAAATGTGACTTCGGCAGGCAAGAGAGAGATAGGGGAGAGAAAGAAAGCAAGGATCGCCAGCCGCCGCACCACGACGATAACGCGGACGCCCGCTTGAGCCCAGCTCCGTATCCTTTCACCTCCGGCCTGTCCTTAGTCTGTTCCCGAGGGAGCAGACGTCGAGACCAGAGGCTCCGGTACGCAAGCCGGGCGGTATCCGCGGGAGCACGGAGCGCATCGGCGCTTGCCCTTTCGCCGCTCCCTCGAGGGTCCTCGGGAGCCGCAATCGGGCGGGAGCAACGGCCGGCTCTCCATGTTTGCAATCGCTTGGACAGCGAGCGGCGCGGGATTCGAACCCGCTACAGCGAGATTAACAGTCTCGTGCTCTACCCAATGAGCTAGCCATGGAGAAGCTAAAGGGAATCGAACCCCCGACCTCCCGGGAAAACCCGGACGCTCTGCCACTGAGCTACAGCCTCGGCATTTCCCGACGAACCGCGGAACACGCGAGCCGCAGAGCGGTGCGCGCCAGCCAGGTCTCAGCGAGCCCGGACACGTGTCGTCCCGCCAGGAGCGTCTCAGTAATCAGAGGATTTGGGCGGAAACGGGACACGGGCCACAGTGTTTTGGGCTACAATGCATGTCGTGCGGCGCACTGGCACACGACGTTCCTTCCTAGTTGCAAATGATTCGCAACTTGGCTAGTGTGCGCGGTATGGAAAGAAATATCGACGATAGCCGGCTCCAGGGTCTCGCAGGCAAGGGTTGGCGTTCCGGCGGTGGCACGCCGCCGCTCTCGGAAGTGTTCCGCACCATTCGCGTTCCCGGTGGCGCGCCTAGCGCGCGCAAGCTCGCCGCATTCCTCGGCCCCGGCTATCTCGTTGCCGTCGGCTATATGGACCCCGGCAACTGGGCGACGTCGCTCGCAGGCGGGTCGAAGTTCGGCTACGCGCTTCTCTGCGTGGCCCTGCTCTCGAACATCATGGCCATCATCCTGCAGTCGCTTTGCGCCAGGCTCGGCATCGCCACCGGACGCGATCTCGCGCAGGCCTGCCGCGACGCCTATCCACGGCCGGTTGCTTGGGCGCTGTGGCTCTTCGCAGAGCTGGCGATCTGCGCCACCGATCTCGCCGAGGTGATCGGCACTGCAATCGGGCTCAACTTGCTGTTCGGAATTCCGCTCGAGATTGGTGTCGTGATTACCGCGCTCGATGTCTTCCTCATCCTCTGGCTGCAGAACCTGGGCTTCCGCTGGATCGAGGCGATGATCGTTGCTTTGCTCGGCATTATCTCGGTCTGCTTCGCGTTGCAGATTGCGCTTGCAGATCCTGATTGGGCCGCCGTCATCGCCGGCTTCGCGCCGACCACCGAGGTGGTCCGGAACCCCCAGATGCTCTACCTCGCGCTCGGAATCATCGGTGCGACGGTGATGCCGCACAATCTTTATCTGCACTCGGCGATTGTGCAAACGCGCGCGTTTGGTCCGAGCCTTTCGGAAAAGCGGCAGGCCTTACGCTTTGCGACCATCGATTCCACCGCGGCGCTGATGTTTGCGCTCCTGATCAATGCGTCGATCCTGATCCTGGCCGCCGCGACATTCCACAAGACCGGCCGCACCGACGTTGCCGAGCTCGGCGAAGCGCACTCGCTGCTGCTGCCGCTGTTGGGTGCCTCGATCGCGCCGTCGCTTTTTGCGATTGCGCTTCTCTGCTGCGGGCTCAGCTCCACCGTCACGGCGACGCTTGCCGGGCAGGCAGTGATGGAAGGCTTTATCAACTTCCGTCTACCGCCGTGGCTGAGGCGGCTCGTAACGCGAGCCGTGGCGGTCATTCCGGCGGCGGGCGTGACGCTCTTCTACGGCGAAAGCGCGACGGGCAAGCTTTTGATCCTGTCGCAGGTCATCCTTTCGTTCCAGCTCCCTTTCGCGGTGGTGCCGCTCGTGATGTTCACGGCCGACCGATCCAAGATGGGGGCGCTCGTTGCGCCGCGCTGGCTTTCGGTCGTGGCCGGGTGCGTCGCGGCCGTGATCATTACGCTTAACGTCAAGTTTCTCGTCGACCTCACGAGCGGAAGTTAAACCTCTTCCGGCCCAGGCATTGCCAGAGCCGAGGTGACAGGCTAACCACGTCCTGGACTTTTCGCGGGAGCGCGGATGACGAGGCTCAGCCGACCGGTCGAAACGATCAAGTGCCGATACGACGTGATCGTCGTCGGCTCGGGTTACGGTGGCGGGGTGAGCGCGTCGCGGCTCTCGCGGGCGGGAAAGCGCGTTTGCGTGCTGGAGCGCGGCCGTGAAATCCTGACCGGCGAGTTTCCCTCGAAATTTCCCGACCTCAAGAACGAGTTCCAGGTGCGCGGCAAAAATTTCGCCACGGGCCCCGACAGCGCCATTTATGACGTGCGGCTCGGCGCGGATATGCATGTGCTGATTGCCTGCGGGCTCGGCGGCGGGTCGCTGGTTAACGCCGGTGTCTCGCTTAGACCCGACCGGCGCGTGTTCGCCGATGAGGCCTGGCCCGGACAGATTGTGCAGGATGGGCTGCTCGACGAGGGCTATCGGCGGGCCGAGCAGTGGATCAGGCCGCAGAGCGATCCGCGTGCGTCGGAGATGACCAAATACAAGGTGCTCGACAAGGCGCGGACAGCGTCCGGATACGAGCTTGTGGCGTCGCGCGTGGCGGTGAGCTTCGAGGCAAATACCAACCCCGCCGGCATCGAGCAGCCGGCCTGCACGCGCTGCGGCGATTGCTGTGCCGGGTGCAATGTCGGAGCCAAGAATACCGTGGCGCTGACCTATCTGCCGGATGCGGTCCGGCATGGCGCCGAGATCTTCAGCGGCATCAAGGTGCGGCATCTCGCAAAAGCGCCGGCGGGCTGCTGGCTCGTGCACGCGGACGCGGGCGGCACGGCGTTGGTATTGGAGGCGCCTGTCGTCGTGCTCGCCGCGGGCACGCTCGGATCGACGGAGATCCTGCTCAGGTCACGAGACAAGGGCCTTGCGCTTTCAGACAAGCTCGGCACGCGTTTTTCGGCGAACGGCGACATCATCGCCTTCGGCTACGGCGCCAAGTCGAAAGTCAATGCGGTGGGCGTCGGCCACCCGGCAAAGGTCCAAGGCCTCGAGATCGGCGCTGCCGTTTCAGGGCAGCTCGAGATTCGCGATGCCGTAAATCTCGCAAACGAGCTCGCGGTGCAGGAGGGCGTGTTGCCTTCGGCATTCGCGCCGATGCTGCCGGTCATGTTCCTGCCGAACGGACGGCTGCTGGGAGCGCTGCAGAGCTTGATCAATGGCGTCTACAATGGACCGTTCGCTAGCCTGCAGACCTTCTTCGCCGTCTCCCACGACAGCGCAGCGGGGCGCTTTTCGCTCGACAACGACCGGCTTTCGCTAGCCTGGCCCGGAGCCAAGGATGATCCGGTTTACGCGCGGCTCGACCGCGTCCTCTCGGAGCTCGTCGCCGAGAGTGGCGGCGACTATGTGAAGAACCCGCTCGCCGGAACGGTCATGGGACATCAGCCGGCCACTGCGCATCCGCTCGGCGGCTGCGGCATGGGGCGCGAGGCAGGCGAGGGCGTGGTCGATCACAAGGGCCGCGTCTTTTCCGGCGACGCGCAGTGCGGCAGCACAGACGTACATCAGGGGCTCTATGTCATCGACGGTGCGGTGGTGCCGCGCTCGCTCGGCGTCAACCCGCTGCTTACGATCACCGCGCTTGCCGAGCGGGCCATGATCCACTTCGCCGAAGATCATGGACTGCGCTTCGACGTTCAGGCATCAACTGCGGGGCCGGTTCCGGTCACAGCGCCCGGCCTGGTCACGCCTCCTAACTGAGCCCTTGCTTCAAGCCTTCGCCATTTCATGCGCATCGAATATCATCGCACGCTCATCGCCGACAGCGTTCGCAATCACGCCTTTCACGAGGCTCTGAGCCGCGTCATCCGCCGCGGCGAGACGGCCGTTGCCGATATTGGCGCGGGAACGGGCGTGCTTGGCCTCATGGCCTCTAAGCTCGGCGCACGCGAGGTTTACCTCTACGAGGCGGCGGAGGTCGCGGGCGTAGCCGAGCAGGTATTGAAGGCGAACCGGGCGAAGGGCTGCACGCTGATGCCGTGCCACTCGACAGAGATGGACGACCCTCCGCGCGTCGACGTGATCGTTTCCGAAACGCTCGGCAACTACGCGTTCGAGGAGAACATCATCGATACGCTGGCGGACGGGCGGGCGCGGCATCTGAAGGACGGCGGCGTCATCATTCCGGCCCGCATCTCGCAGTTTGCAGTGCCCGTGATTTCCGACCGCGTTCATCGCGAGCTCTCGGTGTGGGGCGAGATGGGCTTCGGTCTCGATCTGGCGCCGGCGCAGACGATGAGCCTCAACAATGTTTACGTGCGTACACTCGCGCCCTCGGAGCTGCTCGACGACGGACGTGCGGCCAAATGCTGGGATGAGGTCGAGCTTGGCCGCGACACGCGCGCCAACCGCAAGGGTGAGGTCAGCTGGAAGCTTCAAGCGGACGCCGTGATCTATGGAATTGCCTATTGGTGGAGCGCCGAGCTCATACCCGGCGTCTCGCTTTCGACGGCGCCGGATGCGCCGCGCACACATTGGGAGCAGCTTTATTTCCCGCTCATGAAGCCGATGTCACTCGCTAGGCATGAGACTATTCTCGCGACGCTGCGCTCGCGCTCGTCGGAAGCAGCCGGCACGCACCTCGCCTGGACCGCCGTGCATTTCGATGCCGCCGGCAAATCCATCGCGCGCCAAGCGATGGATTTAGACAAGGGGTGGATTCCTTAGTCGGGGCGCAAACGCATTTATTTCGCGGCCGGTATGTCGCTGTTCCCCTTCCTTTGACGGGGAGGGGCATGTGCACCATCTTGCTCTTATGCGCCAAAGGTGAAAGCGATCGAGGACGGCTCATGACTGGTTGACGCGGCCGGCGACCCGATTGCCGTCGCGCGCTCTTCCGGAATCGAGGCCGCTCTCCGGTCGAAGGCTCGCATGAACTGCTCGATGCGTGGCGCGATATCGGTGCGGAAGCGAGAGCCGTTGAAGATGCCATAATGGCCGACGCCAGCTGCCTCATAGTGCATTCGGCTTGTCTCGGGCAGGCCCGTGCATAGGTCATGCGCCGCGCGGCACTGGCCGAGGCCTGTAATATCGTCCTTCTCGCCTTCGATCGTCATAAGCGCAGTGCGACGGATCTTACCCGGATCGACGGTGCGGCCGCGATAGGTCAGCGCGCCTTTCGGCAGCGCGTGGCGGACGAAGACTTTATCGATCGTCTCGATATAGAAGTCCGCGGTGAGGTCCATGACGGCAAGATACTCGTCGTAGAACTCCCGATGCTTAAACGCTCCATCGCCGTCACCACGCACGAGCTGCAGGAACAGGTCTTTATGAGCGCTGGCATGACGGTCCAGGTTCATGGAGATGAAGCCTGTGAGCTGCAGAAATCCGGGATACACTCTGCGGCCGGCGCCAGCATGGGGCCACGGCACCTGCGTGATGGCGTGGCGTCGGAACCAGCCGGTGCCACGCTCGACGGCGACCTTGTTCACGGCTGTCGGGCTCTTGCGCGTATCGATGGGGCCGCCAGCCAGGATCATGCTTCGCGGTACGTTTGGATCGCCATCCTCCTCCATGAGTGAGACGGCAGCGAGGACGGGAACCGAGGGTTGGCAGACAGCGAAGACGTGCACGTCGCCGCCGAACAGCGCCAGCATGTCGCGAACATAGTCGATGTAGTCCTCGAGACCGAAGCGGCCGGCCGAGTGAGGCACGCTTCGCGCGTCGTGCCAATCCGTGATGTAGACCTCGTGATTGGGAAGAAACGCCTGGACCGTGCCGCGTAACAGCGTCGCGAAGTGGCCCGACATGGGCGCTACCAGCAGGACGCGGGGATCATTCTGCCGCTTGGCCTCTGGAATATCGCGATGGAAGCGAATGAGGCGGCAAAACGGGCGCTCCCACACGACCTCCTCGTCGACCCGAACATCGACATTGCCGATGCACGTCGTATTCAGCCCGAAGACCGGCTTCACGTAACGGCGCGTCGTGCGCTCGAAGACCTCGCACGCTGCCCGCGTGTGACTGCCAACCGGCGTATGCTTTAGCGGATTGAACGGGCTTTCGAGAATAAAACGGCAGCTCGCCGCGACAGCTCGCGCCGGCTTCAGAGCGGCGTGGCTGAGTTCGTACCATTGATAGAGCACGTGGCGATGCCTCCCCCGATGCATACGCCCGAGCCGCTCACCCTTCCGCGCAGCAGCTTCGCGACCTGACCCATTTAAAATGAAATGATGGGCCAGCCGCGAAACCTGCGGCGTCTCGCCGCGAGCGGTCGAACTTGCAAATTCAATCGTCCCTCATTTTGCATTATTGCACTGATTCGCGCGCGTTGGCGAAAAAACGAGCAGCAACTCACTGTAATTTGGTGAGTTCCTGGGCAAGCTCGTCGACACCTATGGTTTGGGGCAAGTGCTTCACGAACTCACCCTTGCTGTTCATGAGATACATGAACGCGCTGTGGTCAACGCTATAGCTGCCGTTTGCAGGATCGGGTGCGGTCTTGCGGAAATAGACGCGATAGCCTTTCGCCACCTGCTTCACCTCCTCCTCGGTTCCCGAGAGGCCGATGATGTGCGGGCTAAAACTTTTGACGTATTGGCCCATCACGGCCGGTGTGTCGCGCTCGGGGTCGACGGTGATGAAGAGCGGGGCCAGGCCGTCTGCCTTGGGGCCGAGCTTGTCGAGGGCCGCAGATATGACCTGGAGGCCAGAGGGGCAGACGTCCGGACAATTGGTGAAACCGAAATAGACCAGCATGGCGCGGCCAATGAAGTCCTTCTCGGTCACGCGCTTGCCGTCGGGCGCCGTGAGGCTGAACGGCCCGCCGATCAAGGCCTTGCCGCTGGTTTGGCTTTGCGGCCCATTTGGCGACTGACCTGGGTCCGGCACGGCAAGCAGTAGCACGGCTGCCAGCATGCCTCCGGCCAAGCCGATGAGGGCCACAAGAAGTAGTGGACTGCGAGATTGTGCACGCGCCTTTTTCATTGCTCATTCACCCATACGGACAAGTGTTCCAGCGCGGCGCGCACTCTCGATCAAGTGATGAAAGAGCGCGACACCGGCCACGACATAGACGAAGTTCAGGGCAAGTGCCGAAAGCATCAGGTCGCCGCGAAACACGCCTTGCAGCACGACCGCGCGCATGCCTTCGAAAACATACGTCGGCGGCAGCATCCAGGCGAACGGTTGCATCCAGTAAGGCAATGTCGTCACCGGATAGTAGACGCAGGCGAGGGGCATCATCAGGAAGGTCATGAGCCAGGCGATGTTCTCGGCTCCGAGACCGTAGCGGAGCACCGCACCTGTCGACACAAGGCCCAGGCACCAGCTCGTGAAGATGAGGTTCACGAAGAATGCAATGAGCGGCAATCCGAGGCTGAATAGGCTGTAGTCGAACATGAAATAGGCGATGATGATAACCGGCACCATGGTTACCGAAAGCTTGATGAGGCTCACGACAATGAGGCTTGCTATGAGCTCCGTGGGGCGGAGCGGGCTCATCATGAGATGGCTGAGGTTGCGGGCCCACACCTCCTCGAGAAAGGCGATAGCGAAGCCAAGCTGGCTGCGAGCCAGGATATCCCACAGCAGCACGCCGCCGATGAAGAGGCCCGCAGCCGTGGCGGCGAGGCTCGTCGTGTGCGCGAGGTGGACCTGGACGAAGCCCCAGGTGAGCATTTGCACCAACGGCCAGAAAATCATCTCGAGCGCGCGCGGACCCGACGATCGAAGGAGATACCAATGGCGGAGGACCATCGCCTGAATGCGACGGCAGGAGGCGGCAAGCCCTGTTTGCGGCTCGAGGGTGAGCGCTTCGGTGTTTGAGTTCATGGGCCGGAAAGTGGCTCTCGGCGCGCAGAAGGTCAATGGTCTTCGATCGAGTCCGACGGACGATCACGAAAGCTCATATTTCGCAGGCATGAGCGCTAGTGTTGCAAACCTAACAGATGGTTCCCCCCTTTCCATGGCCGGGCTTGACCCGGCCATCCAGGGCCAAGCCCACAAACGCTGCTACAAGCGGCCCCTGGATGGCCGCCTCGGAGGGCGGCCATGACGGGGGAGTGGGAACCAAGCGTCAGCTCCAGAACACTAGAGGCGGCTCAAGAGCTCGCGTTTCTTGGCCTCGAACTCTTCGCTCGACAAGATGCCCTTCTGGTGCAGCTCCGCGAGGCGCTCGATCTTGGCAAAGATGTCGTCTGACAAGCCTTGAGTTGGGGCTTGGGTTTGGGCCGGCGCGGACGCAGCGGGCGCGGGCTCGACCGGCACACTTTGGGGCACTTCGGGGGCCTGGGCTTGCGGCTGGCTTTGGGTCGGCTGAGGGTTCTGGGTCTGCTGAGGGCTTTGGGCCCGCTGGGGAGCGGCGCTTGCTTGCGGCGGCCAGACGACCGGCAGGTCGGCGACGCGGACGAGACCATATTGGCTCGTAAACGTCAGGGACTGGTCGCCGCTCTGCTGCTGGCCGAAGCCGCCGATCGAGTGGTTGCCCGTGTCATAGACGGTGACTTGGCCGTTGCTGTCTATGGCGAGACGGCAGGCATTCGGGAAATAGGCGTACCGCAGTGAGTTCTGCGAGCCCAATGAGCCGGGCGAGCCGAGCTCGGACGGCCACCAATTGGCCGCGGCCGAGGGTACGAACAGGCTCGATCCGGAAGACCCGTAGGTATTGATATTGCTAAAGCCGCCTTGCGACTGGCTCTGGAACGACGCGGGGGCCGGCGCAATGACGGTTTGGCTGCGCACCACGTTCGAAAGCTCATTGCAGAGGCTATCGACGCGGTACTTGAGGTTATTGTTGAACATGTCGCCGATCATGATCATGCCGCCCTGAGACCATTGTCCCATGCCACCAAGCTCAGAGTGGTTGAACTGAGCCTGCCAGCCCTGTCCCGCAACCACTGCCATCAGCAGCGTGTACACCGCGTCGCTGCTGAAGCCGTGTCGCTGGGCCGCGTCGTCGACAATACGGCGCCCTTCGGCGGTCAGGTTCTGCATGGCGGCTTGTCCTCGCATGTTGCGTCGCGGCGATACGCCGGGCTGGCTAGTGTAGCGCATCTGACGTTTGGTCCCCGCTTGCGGCAGGTCTCGTCACCAAACGTCAGATGCAAGAGCTACACTAGAATCCTAGAGTTGCTAGTGTTCCTGTTGGTTCTGACATTTGCTCCGAACCGCACCGCAGGGGGAAGCAAATGTCGGAACCGGAACACTAGCCGCTCAGGTATCACGGCCGAGCCACAACCGATAGGAGAGGTTCACCACCGCCTTATTGTTAGGCAGTTACGCATGACGCCTTGTTTTTGATCCCGCGGCGCGGTCCGGGCGTTATGGCCTAGAAAGCTTGAGCACGATGACACCCGCTTATGCATTGGATGGACGAGGCACGCTCAAGATACGGACGACTGCTCGATCGGGCGGGGCTCGCGCCGCGCGAAGCGTCTTATCGTGTGGTCGCCGAGTTGTCCGCTGCGCGACTGCGTGCTTATCAGGCCGTCGAGAGTTCGCGCAGCCACGCGACCGCGCTTTTGATTATCCCGGCTCCTTTCAAGCGGGCCTACATCTGGGACCTCATGCCGGAGGTCAGCGTGGTGCGTCGCTGGCTCGAGCGGGGGGTGAACGTCTATCTCCTCGAATGGACGACGCCGATGCCCGAGGACGACGCGTTCGGCCTCGCTGAGTATGCGGATGAATGGCCGTTTTCTGCGCTCCGCGTCATCGAAAATGAGACGGGGTGTGCGGCACCGCTGGTGGCCGGCCATTCGCTCGGCGGAACGCTTGCGGCGATTTTTGCGAGCCTGCACCCAAAGAGCGTCGGCGGGCTTATCCTCGTGGATGCGCCGTTGGCATTCGGAGGCGAGCTTGGCGGGCCGCTCGGACGGGCACTGCGCGCCATTGCGCACGCGTCGGCCATTCGCGCGTTGGCGAGCCCTGTGCCGGGTTCAGTCATCAACGCCCTTTGCGCGGCAGCCGCGCCGGAAGTTTTTATCGGTGAGCGTCTCTCGGACTTTACCGCGAGCCTCCTCGATGCGCGCGCCATGGCCATTCACGGCCGCGTCGAGCGTTGGACCTATGACGAATTGCCGATGCCAGGTGCGCTTTTCGAGGATGTGCTCGAGCAGCTTTATCGGCGGGACCTGTTTTTCAAGGGCACATTGCAGGTCGGCGCGCGGCAGACGGGAGCGGCACTTTTGAGAGCACCCGTTCTCGCGGTCCTCAACCCTGTGGGGCGTATCGTACCGCCAGGCTCGATGCTGACGGCGCTCGATACCGCGCCAAACCTTGCGGTAGAGCTTCTTGAGTATACCGGCGATCGCGGCGCTATGTTCCAGCACCTGGGCCCACTCGTGACCCCGCTGGCGCACGAGACGCTTTGGCCGCGGATCCTTGATTGGGCGCTGTCGCGTGAGGCGGCGCTGGCCGGGGATTGAGCAGCGCGGTAGCGGCTGGAGGACTTGCTCGTCAGACGGTCAAAACACGGACTTGATCAGGCCTACGACAAGCAGCGACATCAGGAAGAAGCTTGCGAGATGAACCGTTCTCATGGCCCACATCCACCCCGCGCTCGAGATGTGCAACGGCTCCCGTATCTCGACGACAACCGAGGCAACGATTGCACCGACGACGGCGAGCAAGAGGGGAGCGAGCATGGGATCTCTCCATAACGTTTCGAGCGTTTCAGGACGCGCGGTTGCGGGCTTGCCCAAGCCGTACCAAATGCCTCCGGCAGGTTCTTGATTTAGGTCATAAAATTTCGAGGCGAGGGTATGCCGCGGCAAGCCGCCGCGGCAGCGACCGTGCTTCCATCTCTCAGCCGGTCAGGCGAGGTTCAGCGCTGTCTGCTCGCGGCGGGCGATGTCGAGGAAGACTTCCTCGAGATTGGCGCGACCAAAACGGCTGATCAACCCGTCGGGGGTCTCATCGGCAACGATGCGGCCACACTGCAGCATGATGACCCGGTCGGCGAGACGCTCGACCTCGGACATGTTGTGCGATGCAAGCATGATGGTCGCATTGGTGCGGCTCCGGAACTCCTCGAGGCGGCTACGCACCCAGTCCGCCGTATCGGGGTCGAGCGAGGCGGTCGGCTCGTCAAGGAGCAAGAGCTCAGGTGAGTTGAGCAGGGCCTTGGCAAGGCTGACTCGGGTCTTCTGGCCGGCTGACAGCGAGCCATAGGGCCGATCGATAAAGTCGGCGAGCTTCAGGCTTTCGGAAAGATCGCCTATGCGCTCTGCGAGATGGCGGACACCATAGAGACGGCCGAAGATCGTCAGGTTCTGGCGAACCGTAAGGCGCATCGGCACGTCCGAGTATGGGCTTTCGAAGTTTATTCGATGCAAGACCTGATGGCGCTCCGTTGCCATATTGGCCCCAAAAACCCGCGCCACGCCGGACGTCGGGACAATGAGTCCCATCAGCATGGAGATGGTCGTAGTCTTGCCGGCGCCATTGCCGCCGAGCAGGGCTGTGACTGTGCCTCGCTCAAGATTGAAGCTCACACCGTCGACGGCAATAACATCGCCGTAGACTTTGCGCAGGTCTTGCACGACAACGGGCTGTGCCATCACGCTTGCGGCCAGCACAGCTTCGATTGTCTTGTCCTGCATAGTGCCTCTATACTCGGTTAGCGTCGAAGATTAGCGGTCGCAATTGTTATTTGGACCAGCTAGTTCAGGCGTGCAAAGCTGGCCAACTCGTTAAACCAGGACAGGTCTTAAAGGAATGACGTCGAGTTTACTGGTCAGTAGGTTCAGGCAAAGATTCGAGCCGAAGGTCAATTACGGCGCGGAGAGCCGGCTTAGATTGCAGACGATCGTTCGTCTGCGCTGGCTTGGCGTCATTGGCCAGATTTTTGCCGTCTGCTTCGTCTACTTCGGCCTCGGCTTCGATCTGCCGATCGGCGCGGCATTGATCTGCATCGCCATATCGGCATGGGTCAACGTCTATCTGGCGATCCGGCACCCGGCGCGGCATCGGCTCTCGGTAAACATTGCGACCGCGCTCCTCGCCTATGATGTCCTTCAGCTCGCGTCGCTGCTCTATCTCACAGGCGGCGTCGCAAATCCCTTCACTATGCTGCTCGTCGCGCCGGTGACGGTCTCAGCTGCCACGTTACCACTTGGCCACACCATCGCCCTTGGCGTGCTGGCGCTCGCCGCCAGCTCCTTTATCGCGCTCTATCACATGCCGTTGCCGTGGCACCCGGTTTCGAGCCTGGGGTTGCCGCTGCTTTACAAGGCGGGCGTGCTGGCGGCGGTCGGCTCGAGCATGCCGTTTCTCGCGCTCTACGTCTGGCGGCTCACGAAAGAGGGCGTGCAGATGGCCGCGGCGCTCAGCGCGACGGAGTTGGTGCTTGCCCGCGAGCAGAAGCTGCACGCACTCGACGGGCTCGCGGCGGCGGCGGCGCATGAGCTTGGCACTCCGCTCTCGACGATCACGCTCGTCACCAACGAGCTCGATCGGCAAATGCCAAAGGATAGCCCGCATCGGGAGGACATTCTTCTCTTGCGCAGCCAGGCCCAGCGCTGCCGCGAGATCCTGCAGAAGCTGACGCGGCACCCGCCGGACGAGGATCCACTGCACGCGAGCCTGACAGTCGCGGAAATGCTGCACGAGGGCGCCGCGCCGCACTTCGGCGCACGGGCCCCCGTCTATATTCGCGCGCAAGCGGCTGCAAGCGCCGCCGGCCCGGCGGCGCGCCAGCCGGTCGGGATGCGGCGACCGGGCGTGATTTACGGCGTCAGCAACATCATTGAAAACGCAGTCGATTTTGCGGAAACACGGGTCGATATCGTTGCCGAGTGGGACGCCGTGGCGGTCAATGTCACCATCTCAGACGATGGGCCAGGTTTTCCAGCGGAGATCATCGAGAACCTGGGTGAGCCGTATGTCACCACCCGGTCTAGCGGCTCAAAGCGTCGCGGGGGAGGTGAGAAGGTCGCGGGCCTCGGCCTCGGCTTCTTCATAGCCAAGACGCTATTGGAACGATCCGGTGCGCGACTCGAGCTTGAAAACCACGAGTTGCCGAGGCATGGCGCGATCGTCAGAATTCATTGGCCGCGCCACGCGTTCGAGGCAAATTTACCGGATCGAGGTAGCGAAGACCTCCGGTCAATTCCCCGGCCGCTGTCGCCCAATGAACCGGTCACCGACGCGATTTAGCGCACCCTTTCGCGCGCCGTCGGCTCGCGGCCCGGCCTCGTAGCTTGCGCCGTTTACCATTACTGAGGACGTCACGACGATTGCGGTTACTATTCTTTGCTTTGTTTCGTCCGCCGCGCGGCGTACTCGGCTAAGATCAACGAGAGAATCAGGAGGTACGCGGGTGTGACCGAAGATCTATCTTTCCGGGCGGACGAGCTGCCCGAAGACCATACGTTGATTATCGTGGACGATGACCGCGCCTTCCTGCAGCGGCTCGCGAGGGCGATGGAGCTGCGCGGATTCGACGTGCGGAGCGCGCATTCGATCACCGAGGGCATCGAGCTGATCCGCGCCAAGGCGCCGGCGTTTGCCGTTGTCGACATGCGGCTCGAAGATGGAAACGGGCTCGACGTTATCGCGGAGCTGACGCGCGTTCGCCCCGACGCACGCATCATCGTGCTGACCGGATACGGCAACATTGCCACCGCCGTTTCGGCCGTGAAGCTCGGCGCTGTCGACTATCTGGCCAAGCCCGCCGATGCCGACGACGTGACGGATGCCTTGCTCGCGCCGCACAATGCCAAGGCCGCGCCGCCCGAAAATCCCATGTCGGCTGACCGGGTGAGGTGGGAGCACATTCAGCGGGTCTATGAGCTCTGCAATCGCAACGTGTCGGAGACAGCCCGCCGCCTCAACATGCATCGGCGCACGCTGCAACGCATCCTCGCGAAGCGCGCTCCGAAGTAGACAGCCGTTACTCTACATCTCGCCCGCCCCGAGCCCTGCCGCAGCGGGGAGGGTTGGGTCCAACGTCACCGCGAGTCGGGAGGCGGCTAAGCGCGCAAACCGCAAGGTCATTGATTTCCTTCGCGGACCGGAGAGCGGCACGGTCGGCGCGTCGCGCACGATCTCGCCGGCGTATTTGTCAGCAAGGATGAGCCCGGCATCCTCCGGCAGAATGGCGGCCGGAAAATCGGGACGCACAGCGAAGAAGAACTTATCGCAGAAAGCTCGGTACTCCGGCCACTTCTGATCCGAGCGAAAGTCCTCAATCGACGACTTGATCTCGATAATCTGAATTGAGCCCGCACGCGAGAGGCTGACGATGTCGGCGCGACGGCCGTTGGGGAGCGGCAGTTCCGATACGCAGGCAAGGCCGTGCGCCGCGAGCAGGCGAACGACGCCGCGGCAAATCTCAAAGGCAGCTGGAGACTGTGGCCCGCCGGCCCCACCATGACGCCCGATTGAACTTCTCATCGGCTTCTCCACACACAGTCTCGAGCGGAAATGTCGCACGACATCATCATGTTAGAAAGCGGTCTCTAGTGATCACCGGTGGGCACCCGCTGCCCCACCGTTAGCTCGCCATGGATCTGCCACGAGCGGCTGACAGTCCTCGGGTCATTCTTATCTCGTAAGCGATCCGCGCGCGCATTTTCGCACTGCTCGCGGGTCGCATTGTTCAACTGTCGCATTGCCGCCGGCAACCCAGCCCGAACGTCCCAGAGGCTAAGGCTCATGATATTCAAGTGGCCCATCAAGACCAAGGCTGCGCCTTCGCCTGCAACGGACGCTGAAACCGAGACGACGGTCGCGGTCCATCGAGGCGACGCCATCGAAAAAGCAACATCCGCGCCACCGGCGGATGCGCTCGTACCGTTGACACCTCTCGAGCTCAGGCGGGTCGTTGACGCCAAGTCTCTTGGCTTCAAGACCACGGCCGACCTCGCGCCGGCCGGGGGGCTCATTGGTCAGGATCGTGCCCTGCGGGCGATCGAGTTCGGCATGAGCATCAGGGCGCAGGGTTTCAATCTCTTCGTGATGGGACCGCCGGGGTCCGGAAAAAGCACGGCCGTCCGGGCCCACCTCGAGCGCCACGCCAGCAAAGAGAAAGCGGCGGCGGATTGGGTCTACGTCAATAATTTCGAGGACGCAGTCCGGCCGCGGGCGCTGAAAGTGCCCGCCGGTCGCGCGATGGCGCTGCAGCGGGGCATTAGCGCGGCCATGGATGAGCTTGCGGTCACCTTGCCGGCGGCCTTCATAGGCGAGGACTATCAAATGCGCCGCCGCGCCATCGAGGAGGAGAACCGCGCCGGTCATGATGATGCGATCGACGTACTGACGCGGAAGGCAGCCGCACAGAATATCGCGGTCCTGCGCACGCCGCTCGGCTTTGCCCTGGCCCCGATGCATGAGGGCCGGGTCGTAAAGCCCGAAGTTTTCAAACAGATCCCTGAATCCATGCGCCGGGAGGTCGAGGGGCGTGTCGCCAGCCTGCAGAAAGAGCTCGAGGCGGCGCTCCTGAAAGTGCCGAAAGCAGACAAGCTGCGGCGGAAGCTGCTCGCCGAGCTCAACGAGGAAGCCGCGAAGGCGGCGATCGAAGCGGCCCTCGACGAGGTCAGTCGAGACTTCTCGGACGTACCGGAGGTTGGCGCATACCTGGCCGCGGCGGAGCAAGATCTCGTGCGCTCGGGGCCAGCACTGCTGCCAGCTGGCGAAAGCGGCGCGGGCGTCAGCAAATCCGCTTTCCGTCGCTATCTGGTCAATGTCGTCGTCGCACACGGCCAGAGCGCAGGCGTGCCGAGCATCGAGGAAAGCAACCCGACCTTGGGCAATCTCGTGGGCCGCGTTGAGCAGGCCTCGCACCATGGCGCGACGGCTACAGATTTCCTGATGATTAGGCCCGGCGCACTGCATCGCGCGAACGGCGGATTTCTGGTGCTCGACGCTCGCACGGCACTACGGTCGCCCGAGGCGTGGGAGGCGCTCAAGCGGGCGCTGAAAGATCGCGAAATCCGTATTGAGCAGCAGCCCGAGGCGCCGGGCGCCGGTGCCACGAAGGTGCTTGAGCCAGAGCCCATTGCGCTCGATCTCAAGGTGGTGCTCCTGGGTGATCGCGATACCTATTTCGCGCTGCGCGCGAGCGACGCAGACTTCATGCGGCTCTTCAAAGTGCAGGCCGACTTCGACGACACCATCAAGCGCACGAAAGAGAACGACGACGCGTTTGCGCGGATCATCGCCGCGGTGGTTTTGAAGCACAAGACAAAGCCGGTCGACGCTCAAGGTGTCGCGAAGCTCATCGAGGAAAGCGCGCGGCTCGCTGAGGACAGCGAACGGCTCAGCATCGAGGTCGGGCGCCTTGCGGATATCGTGCAGGAAGCGGACTACTGGGCCGGCATCGACAAGCGCGAGGTGATCGGGCGCCGCGACATCGCGCGCGCGATTGACGAGCACGTGCAGCGTGGCGACCGCGTGCGCGACAGGGCCCAGGAGGTGTTCGAGCGCGGTATCGTGCTGGTCGACACGGAAGGCGCGAAGCCCGGCCAGATCAATGGCCTCTCAACGGTCGAGGCCGGCGATTACGCGTTCGGGCGACCGGCCCGCATCACGGCTCGCGTGCACCTCGGGCAGGGACGTATCACCGACATCGAACGAGAAGTCGCGCTCGGCGGGCCCTTGCATGCCAAGGGCGTGATGATCCTGTGGGGCTATCTCGCGGGCCGGTTCGCGCAGAGCTATCCTCTGTCACTCGCGGCTACATTGGTGTTCGAGCAATCCTACAGCGCAGTGGAAGGAGACAGCGCGTCGGCGGCTGAGCTGTTCGCTCTCATTTCGGCACTGGCGGATGTGCCGATCCGGCAAGACCTCGCCGTGACAGGCTCGGTCAATCAATGGGGCGACGTGCAGGCGATCGACGGCGTCAACCAGAAGGTTGAGGGGTTCTTCGACGTCTGTCAGGCGCGCGGCCTCACCGGCAAGCAGGGCGTCATCATTCCTCGCGCCAACGCCCAGCACCTGATGCTGCGGGAGGACGTTGTTGAATCCGTGCGAGACAAATGGTTCTCGATCTATGCCGTGAGCAGGGTGGACGAGGGCCTCGAGATCCTAACTGGTCTCAAGGCCGGCGAGGCCGGCAGCGACGGGCAATATCCCAAGGACACGATCAACGCTCGCGTCGATGCGCGGCTCAGAGCTTATGCCGACAACGCGCGCTCGTATGCCTCCAGGCGAGGCGAGGCCACGTCATGATCACGCACGTGGCGGAAGCGGGCGAGGATCGCGGACGAGTGCTGCTGACGCTCGGCTCCTCGGGGCGGTTGTCGGATGTGGCGCTCGAGGCCGCGGTGCGGCTCGCGCAGGCATTTCATTCAGAGCTCGAGAGCCTGTTCGTCGAGGACCTGCAGCTCTACGACCTCGCGCGCTTCACGTTCGCGCGCGAAACCTCGCGCTCGGGCCGCACAACACGGGCCCTTCTGCCCTCCGTCATCGAGCGGGATGTGCAGCTGCAAGCGGCGGCGCTCGGGCGGCGCGTTCTTGTGGCGGCCACGCTTCTCGATGTGCGGGCGCGGGCACGCGTGGTGCGTGACGAGCCGGCGCGGGCGCTGGCAAAGGCGTGCGCTGAAAAGGGGCCGTGGAATGTCGTCACGCTGGGTGAGCCGTTCGGTGCGACCGATGAAGGAGCACTGTCAGAGCTGTTCCAGACGGTCGACGCGACGACGGGCTTTGTGATCACTGGGCCAAAGGCGCGGCGCACCAAGGGCCCTGTGGTCGCCCTCGTGGAAGAAGTCGAGCGATTGCCGAGTATGTTGCGCGCAGCCGAACGGCTGGCATCCGTAACCGGCGGCGAGCCTAGGATCTGGCTGCTCGAGGATGGGCCGGATCGGCTGGCGTGGCTCGATGGCCAGATCCGGCTTTCGCTCGGCCTCAAGGCCGCGGCGATCAAGCTTGAAGCCTACGACATGATGCGAAGCGATATCGGCGCGCTTGCCGCGTCGCTCAGGCAGCACGAAGCGGGCTTCGTGATCGCGCGTATCGGCGGGCGGCTCGCTTCCGCCGACGAAGGCTCCGTGCCGATTGCCGCGCTACTCGAGGGACCGCTTTTCCTGGCGCGCTGATCGTTGACCTACCTTATGAATAGATAGGACAACGCGGAAACGCCGACCCGGCGTGGCATGCACATGTGGAGGCCCATCAAAACGTGCCCGAGCTACCCGAGGTCGAAACCGTTAGGCGAGGATTGTTGCCCGTTTTCGAGGGGCAGACGTTCTCCAGCGCAAGGACAAACCGGGCGGACCTGCGGTTTCCCTTTCCGGAGCGGTTCTCAGCGCGGCTAGAGGGACGGTCCGTCGTCAAACTCGCGCGACGGGCGAAATATCTCGTGGCGCACCTCTCAAGCGGGGAAGCTCTCATCATGCATCTCGGCATGACAGGGCGCTTCCTCATTCAGCGACGCGGCGACAATGCCGCATATCAGATCGGCGAGTACGACGCCCTGATCAGCGCTCCCGAAAAGCATGCGCATGCGGTTTTCGCCATGAGCGGCGGGGCGACCATCACCTACAGTGATCCGCGGCGTTTCGGGTACATGCTGCTGGTTCCCGAAGCTGAGCTCTCCGAGCATCCCTTGTTTCGCAGCCTTGGCGTGGAGCCGCTCGGGGGCGAGCTCACGAGCGCCTATCTTGCGGAGCGGGCGGCGGGGCGGAAAGTCGACCTCAAGGCCTTCCTCATGGACCAGCGGACGATCGCCGGGCTTGGCAACATCTATGTTTGCGAGGCGCTGTTCAGGGCGGGGCTGAAGCCGAGCCGGGCCGCGTCATGCCTTGCGAAACGCAACGGGCTGCCAACGCCCTATGCCGATCGTCTCGTTGCGACCATCTGCGAGGTGCTCGATGCCGCCATCCGCGCCGGCGGCTCCACCTTGCGCGACTACCGGCAGGCGGATGGCTCGAGCGGAGCCTTTCAGAGCACGTTCAACGTTTACGGGCGGGAGGGCGAGCCTTGCCTCGGACCCGGATGTCAGGGCATCGTGCGTCGCAGCACGCAAGCTGGCCGCTCGACTTTCTATTGTCCTGAGTGCCAACGCTGACAGGGAGATCGGGCGCCATGGCCTTTGACACCATTCTCACGGAAACCACGGGCCGCGTTGGCGTCATTACGCTGAACCGGCCGGCCGCGTTCAATGCGCTCAACGACAAGCTCATAACCGAGCTCAATCTCGCACTCGACGCATACGAGGCGGATGATGGCATCGCCGCGATCGTCGTCACCGGCTCAGAGAAGGCCTTCGCGGCCGGCGCCGACATCAAGGAGATGCAGGCCAAGACCTACATGGAGGCCTATCGAAGCGACTTCATCTCCAGCTGGGAGCGTATTGCGCGTTGCCGCAAACCGACGATCGCCGCCGTCTCCGGATTTGCGCTCGGCGGCGGCTGCGAGCTCGCCATGAGCTGCGATATGATCATTGCGTCGGACACCGCGAAGTTCGGACAGCCGGAGATCAAGCTCGGCATCATGCCAGGCGCCGGCGGCACGCAGCGGCTGGTTCGGGCGATCGGCAAGGCCAAGGCGATGGAGCTTTGCCTCACGGGACGCATGATGGACGCGGCGGAAGCGGAGCGGGCCGGCCTCGTGGCGCGAGTTGTGGCGGCTTCCGAGCTCATGACGGACGCGCTCAGGACGGCCGAGACGATCGCTTCAATGTCGCTTACCGCTGCCATGATGACGAAGGACTGCGTCAACCGCGCCTTCGAGATGACGCTTGCCGAAGGCATTCGCTACGAGCGGCGCACGTTCCATTCCATGTTCGCCACGCACGATCAAAAGGAAGGCATGGCGGCATTCACCGAGAAGCGGCGCGCGCTGTTCAAGGGCGAGTAGCGCTCCGACAACCAAGGCTCAGGCGCGGCTGGGACGGGTTTGCGAAAGTGCCGTGATGGCGCAGAGCGCGACAATGGCCATGCCGCCCCACAGGAAGACCTCGTTGGCGGCCCAGTCCTGCTTCAGCGTTGCGAGCTTGCCCGCGCCTACGAGATAGACAAGACCGCCAGCGGCTGCGGCGCCATGCACGAGCGAGAGCGCGAAGTGGGGGAATGGAGCTTTCCGGTCGCGGCCGAGACGCAGCCCGTAGAATGCTAGTCCGGCGGCAATCAGGCCCGCCCCGGATGCATACTGAAAAGAATGGCGCCACGCCAGATCAGAGAGCGAGTAGACGCCGAAAAGTGCAAATGCGCCCCACGTGTAGACGAGTGCCGCCAGCCACACATTACAGCGCAGCGCGGAGCGCAGGGCGCCGGCCACCGCCAGCTTGGCACTGGCCTTCGACCACAGCGGCGCATTGATGCCGAGGCCGGTGCCAACGACGAGTGCTGCAAATATGCCGGCCGAAAGCGCGGGCAAGATGCGATCTCCGCGGCCAGCACCGAGCACCATCATCGAAACGCTGAGCGCTGCTGCCAGAAGGAGCCAGGGCAGCAGCGGACGTAACGACATTATGTCCTCGTCCGCGCCATCGTCATGCATCATGTCGGGCTTCCACAAATTAAAGCGGGCGTTTGGCGGGCGCGCTCAGCGCATGCGCGGAAAGCAAGACCAACGCCAGCGCACCCAATAGAAAGATACTGTTGCCGGCCCAGTCGCTCTCTTTGATGAAAACGAACTCCTTGTCGGGATCTATCGCAAGACCGATGACGGCCACAACCATGCCCGCGAGCTGGCCGATGCATAGATAGCGGCCGAGGGTGAGGATGGTGTCGTCATCCCGACCTTCTGCGGCGTCGCGGGCGAGAAGCATCGCGTAGCCGAGCGACAAAAGGCCAGCCAACGTGAACCCCGCAAAAAAGTGCGGCCATTCACGCCAACTCAGGAGGAAAGCGTAGACAGTAAAGATCGCAGCCGCGCCCCAGAGCCAGACGATCCCCATGTAACGGCCAGTGAGACTTTCAACAGCGCTGCGAGAAACGCCTGCCAGCAGGAGCGCGCGACGCTCGCGAATGCCGACCAAGGCCGCGAGCAAGCTCACGATGCCGGTGGCCAGGAGAACGGCGACAGGCTCTCTCGCCGAGACACCAGCAACGACGCCTATAAGGCCGAGAGCAAAGATCATCCCCCAGGAAATGATGGAGTGCATGCTCATTCCTTCTTAAATCCCCCCAAGTGGTCCGCCCCGCCACTTTGAGCCTGCCGTTTAGACCACTTTTTACCGGCGGTGGGAAGGCTCGGAGACGCGGCCGCACGACTCGGCGGCGTCGGCACACAAAGAGCAAGGGCGGCCAGTTCGCGGTACCGATTTGGTGGTCGACCGCGGGCTTGCGCTGTGGTTGGATTCCGGCCCATGCCACTTGAGAATGGAGCGTCTAAGATCCCATGAAAGCATTGGTTCTCTGCGCGAGCCCACGGCGGACAGGCAACTCGGCACATCTTGCAGCGGCCGCTGTCGCCGGACTGCAAGAGGCGGGGCATGACGCGCAGCTTATTTTTGCCGACGAAATTCTTGCGACGTTTCTCAAGGATTGTCGCCGCTGCCGGCGCGAGGACGGCGAGTGCTCGATCGAAGACGGGTTCAGGACCGCGTTTCTCGAGAGCTATTTGCCGGCCGATGGCTTCATCGCCGCGACGCCGATCTATTGGTATGGCATGTCGGCACAGCTGAAGGCGTTCTTCGACCGAATGTTTTGCTATGTGGCAGCGTCCTATCCCGGCTCGACTGACGTCGTTTCCCGCATGACGGAGAAGCGCATCGGGCTCTTATTGAGCTCGGAGGAGACATTCCCGATGGTCTCGTCCGGCATTGTCGCGCAACTGCAGGAGTATGCGCGCTATACGCGGTCGGATTTCGTCGGCGCCGTGCATGGCATCGGAAATGCGCGAGGCGAGGTGACGCGAGATCCCCGTTCTCCGGTCGCGCAGGCGCACGAGTTCGGCCGGGACTTCTTTACGCGCCACGTGAGCGACTATCAGATCGATACGCCGAGGTCCGGGCGGGTGTGGGGTTGAATGGAGCTACCCTGCCCCTAGGCACCAGGCAAGGATGGCCTTTTGCGCGTGGAGGCGGTTCTCGGCTTCGTCGAAGACCACCGACTGGGGGCCTTCGAGAACCTCCTCGCTGACCTCATTGCCGCGATAGGCGGGCAGGCAGTGCATGAAGATCGCGCCCTTCGCGGCCTTGGCCATCAGGGCGCCGTCCACTGCATAGGGCTTCAGAAGCTGCTTGCGGCGGGGAGCATCGGTCTGTCCCATCGAGACCCAGGTGTCGGTGACGATGCAATCGGCGCCACGCACAGCCTTCACGGGATCGGTCATGATCGTGACGTCCGCCTTCTCGCGGCGGCACCAGTCGACGATGTCATCCTCGGGGCGCAGCTCCTCCGGGCACGCGACGCGCAGCGTGAAGCCGAAACGGGCGGCGGCCTGCATCCAGGAGGCGGCGACATTGTTGCCATCGCCGACCCACGCGATCGTGCGTCCCTTGATCGGCCCGAGGCTCTCCTCGAAGGTCATGATATCGGCCATGATCTGGCACGGATGCGTCTTGTCGGTGAGGCCGTTGATGACCGGCACCGAGGCGTACTTCGCGAGATCGACCAGGGTGGCGTGGGAGTTGGCGCGGATCATGATCGCGTCGGCGTAGCGGGAAAGGACGCGCGCCGTGTCGGCAATGCTTTCACCGCGGCCGAGCTGCAAATCGTTCTGGTTCAACATGATGACTTGGCCGCCGAGCTGGCGCATGGCGACGTCGAACGAGACGCGCGTGCGGGTCGACGGCTTCTCGAAGATCAGGACCAGGACGTCATCCTCGACGCCCTTGGGCCGCAGTTTCGCGGGCACGCGCTTGCCTGCTGCCTTCATGGCGTGCGCGGCATCGATGATGCGGCGAAGCGTCTTGGCGTCGATCTCGTCGAGATCCAGGAAATGACGAATAGCGGTTGCTTTAGCCATGGCGCTCCGGCCGGCTCCAAGTAGGGGTTTCATGAGGATTTCGTCTTCGAAATGTGGTCGAGGGCGAGCGCGAGGCGTTCTACGCCGTCGCTGATCTCGCTTTCCTCGATGACGAGCGGGGGAATAATGCGCACGACGTTATCGCCGGCGCCGACAACCAGCAGCTTCTCGGCGAGTGCGGCCTGGACCACCTCGGCGGGTGCGACCTTGAGCTTCAAGCCCGTCAAGAGGCCCAAACCGCGGACCTCCTCGATAAGATCAGGATACCGGTCCTTGAGGCTGGCGAGAGCCTGGCGCAGGCGGAGCGTTTTGAGCTGAACGGCTTCGAGGAAGCCTGGCTCGAGCACCGTGTCCAGCACCGCGCATCCTGCCGCCATGGCCAGCGGGTTGCCGCCGAAGGTCGAGCCGTGGGAGCCCGGCGTGAGCCCCTGGGCCGCGTCATTCGTCGCCAGCACGGCGCCAAGCGGAAAGCCGCCGCCAATACCTTTGGCGATGGCCATAATGTCTGGCGTGATGCCGGCCCACTCGTGGGCGAAAAGCTTGCCGGTGCGGCCGACGCCTGTCTGCACCTCGTCAAAGACGAGAAGCAGCCCATTGGCATCACAGAGATCGCGAAGGCCACGAAGAAACTCTACGGATGCCGCATGGACGCCGCCTTCACCCTGCACTGGCTCGACCATAATGGCGGCCGTCTCGGGGGTGATGGCTGCTGCCACGGCCTCGAGGTCTCCAAACGGGAGGTGGTCGAAGCCCTGTACCTCCGGGCCAAAGCCCTCGAGATACCTCTCGTTGCCGGCCGCCGAGATGGTTGCCAGCGTGCGGCCGTGGAAGGCGCCCTTAAACGTGATGATCCGCCAGCGCTCAGGGTTGCCGGCGATATAATGATAGCGGCGGGCGGCCTTGATGGCGCCTTCGCACGCTTCCGCGCCGGAATTACAGAAGAAGACCTTGTCGGCAAAGGTTGCCGCAACAAGACGCTCGGCAAGCTTCTCCTGGCCTGCAACGCGATAGAGGTTTGAGGTGTGCCAGACCTTCCCGGCCTGCTCGATAAGGGCTGCGACGAGGCGGGGATGGGCGTGTCCCAGCGCGTTGACCGCCACGCCGGAGCCGAAGTCGAGATAACGATCGCCGCCAACCGAAATCAGCCACGATCCCTCGCCGCGCTCGAAGACGACGTCCTGGCGCGAATATGTGCCCATGACCGCAGGTGACGGGCCCTTGTCCGGGGCCTGCCCTGAAGTGCCGGTGGCTTTGAGGGGCTTGGACATACCGCCCATTCCTCTCCCCAAAATAAAGAAAGCCGCCCTCGCCGGCGGCCATTGAAGTCTCGGGTGATACGCGTGGTGGATCGATCTGTCAACGCGACGCGCGCATCCGCGTACTCTGCCAGGGCTGCCGCCGCCGTGCGGGTAGCAAAACGAGCATCCACAGAAGGACGCCTGAATATTGCGGTGGATTGCTGATGAATTACGGGGAAAGGCAAACGAGACCCCGCCATTTTGCTCAGCAGGCGACTCAACCTGTTGCGACAAGGCCACGTGTGCCTGTCAATGCCTATTCCAGTTAACGGCGCCTACTTGTACAAGAAAATCAAGTTATTGTACTTTGAGGTCAGACGGCCACGAGATGTCGCGCCTTCCCTGCGACCGTATTCTGTAGCGTCGGCCGTTTGTGCGTTCGGGCAAGTTGTAAGGGCATAGTCCGCCCTCGCCCGCATTAGTCCTGCGTCATCCCCTGTAGTTGTGTCTGGAGCGGGCCAAGCCTTGCTCATACCTCTTGCTGTCGTCCAGCGCGAGGTGTGGTCATCGTCGTCGTTCGCTCAGCACGTGAGCCGTCTGGAGCCTAAGGCTTCGGGGCGCGACATGCTTTGAGGAGCGAAATTGATGGCCTGGAACGACGAACGCGTCGAGCTCTTGAAGAAGCTCTGGTCTGAGGGACTGAGCGCAAGCCAGATCGCGGGCCGCCTCGGCGGCGTCACCCGCAACGCGGTGATCGGCAAGGTCCACAGGCTCGGACTTTCCGGTCGCGCAACCACATCGCGCATGAAGTCGCACCGGCCGCGCCCGCGCGCCGCGGCCGCAGCCGCTGCCGCCAACCAGCGTCGTCCGCAGCAGAAAACGCGTTTCACGCCGTCGGGCAATCCAGCGCTGCGTGCCCTATACCAGCCGGAAGCCGAGCCTTTCATTCCTTCCGTCGAGGAGCTGGTGATCCCGCTCAAGGAGCGCCGCACGATCCAGAGCCTTACAGAGTGCAGCTGCCGCTGGCCGATCGGCGACCCGCAGATGACCGATTTCCATTTCTGCGGCAAGGACAAGGTCCACGGCCTGCCCTATTGCGAATTCCATGCGCGCCGCGCGTTCCAGCCGCCGCAGCCGCGCCGCCGCGAGCGCGAAATCGCCGAGCCGAGGCTGCCGGCACTTTCAGCGTCGGGCGTCAGCGGTAAGGAGCCGGTGGACGTCTGATCGACGCTTGCATATCGCTATAGCGGCGGCGCTCACCACCGAGGTCAGCGCCGCTGTTTGCATTTTGGGTGCGCCGAATTCCTCGGATTGCGGGGCGCGTCAGGTGGCGAGGCCCGCGCGTGTCGCGGCCAGAGCGCCACGCAAGGTCGTGGCGAAATCCCGACGCTCCTCGTCGTTCAGGAGCCTGCCAAACTCCAGCTCGCTGCCGTGGGAGGTCAGCGAGAGGCGCGTGCGACCATCGGGGCGCTCTGTGAATTGTACACGCACCCAATACGGATTGAATTCAAAGGTCTGGCGATCGCCGGTTGGTGCAACCTGCGTTAGCTTCAGCGTCGCGGGCGTTAGCTCTATCAGCTCGAAGGCGCGGCCTGCGCGATAGTTCAGCTTAAAGGCGATGTAGACGAGCAAAACGTCGAGGCCGAAGAAGCCCATGATCGGCCACGCCCCCATCATCAGGAATACGAGACCCGTCACGAAGCTGATCGACCCGATGGCCAGCATCAGGATCAGGAAGCCGCGAGGCCCGAGCGAACGATGAGAATAGAGCACAGCGCGGAAGGCGCTGGCCTCTTGCCGTCTCGTCTCTTGCCAGGGTGGCCTCTTATCGTCCATGTCTCAGCGTAACCGGTTGCAAAGAGTTGTAAAGTCCATGGCCACGCGCAAAGCGAAGCCACCACTGCCAGCCAAACGCCCCGTCAAGGCTCGAAGCCCGCGCGCTTTGGCGAAAAAGGAGCCACCCGCCAAGCTCCTTAGCGGGCCCGAGATTCATGAGCTTTTCCGCCGCTTCGCCGCCATAAACCCGCATCCCAAGGGCGAACTCGAGCACAGCAATCCCTATACGCTTCTCGTCGCCGTCGTGCTCTCCGCCCAAGCGACAGATGCCGGCGTGAACAAGGCGACACGCGCGCTTTTCAAGCTTGCAGACACACCGGAGAAAATGGTGCGGCTCGGCGAGGACGCCGTGCGCGAGCATGTGAAATCCATCGGCCTCTTTCGGACGAAAGCCCGTAACGTCGTGCTACTTTCTGAGCAACTCATTGCCAAATTCGGCGGCGAGGTGCCAAAGGATCGGGACGCGCTCGAGACGCTGCCGGGCGTCGGCCGGAAGACGGCCAATGTGGTGATGAACGTCGCGTTTGGCGCGCCAACGATGGCGGTCGACACACACGTCCTGCGGGTTGCGAACCGCATCGGCCTTTCCGCCGGCAAGACGCCGCTCGAAGTGGAAGCCGATCTCCTGCGAGCCATTCCAGAGGAGTATGGCGTCCCAGCTCACCACTGGCTCATTCTGCACGGGCGCTACACGTGCAAGGCGCGCCTGCCGAATTGCCCGGCTTGTCCGTTGATCGACCTCTGCCGTTACCCGGCAAAAACCGGCGTCGTGACAACCTGAGCAGCGGCGCGCTTTAAGATTTTATCAACCAAGCGCACATTTCTGCAGCGTCGTTTCAACTTGTAGCAGTTCAATTAACCCGGGCAGCGTATCTTCGAAAGTAAGTGCGCGCGGAGCATTACGCCCCGCTGTGGTCCTGGATCCTGAGAAATGACGAACTTCACCACGAGCTCGCATGGTGCGAGCATCATTCAGGATGCTGCGAGCTGCAGCGCCGAAAAGCTGCTCGAACAAGCGCTGAAGCTGAAACAGCTCAACTCGTGGTTCGAGGTCGCGCTCAACAACATGGCGCGCGGACTTTCCATGTTCGATGCGGAGCGGCGGCTCGTTGTCAGCAACGCGCTCTATGCGGAGATCTACGACCTTCCCGAGCACCTGACCAAGCCTGGCACACCCTTCTCGGAGCTGGTCTCCTTTTATGTTGAGCGTGGGGGCCACGAGACCAGCAAGCTCGAGCAGCAGAAGTGGATCGAACAGCATGCCGCCGAGCTGATGCGCGGCAAGACGTTTACGCATACCCAGCACCTCAAGAATGGGCGCATCATACTGGTCACCAATCAGCCGCTCATGGACGGCGGCTGGGTCGACATCCAGGAGGATGTGACCGAGAAGACCCTCGCTTCGGAACGGATCACTTGGCTCGCTCAGCATTGCCCGTTAACGGAGACAGCCAACCGTTTTCATCTGCGCGAACGGCTTGATGAAGAGATTCGCCGGCACAGTGGCAACGGCATGATCGCGGTGCACCTGATCGACCTGGACCGGTTCAAGGTTGTCAACGACACACATGGCCATGCGGCCGGAGACGCGTTGCTCAAGGCTGTCGCCAGGCGCATGCAGGCAACCGTGCGCACGGAAGATGTCGTAGGGCGACTTGGCGGCGACGAATTTGCCGTCGTGCAAACAGGCCTCGACAATCCCGAGCAAGCCATTAGCCTCGCATCCCGGCTGCTCAGGGTGCTCAACGCGCCCTACCGGGTGCTCGGGAACGGAGCCAGCGTGGGTGCCAGCATTGGGCTTGCTA
Source organism: Hyphomicrobium sp. (assembly GCA_041659825.1). Taxonomy (GTDB): domain Bacteria; phylum Pseudomonadota; class Alphaproteobacteria; order Rhizobiales; family Hyphomicrobiaceae; genus Hyphomicrobium_C. The sequence continues at coordinate 3,578 of JBAZXL010000035.1, read as the reverse complement.
TCGCTCCCGATCATGGCCTCGATGCAGATACGCTACTTCGCAAAGCCGATATCGCGCTTTACCGGGCAAAGTCCGGCGGCCGTGGTCAATTCAATCTTTTCAAGAGCGAGGATGAGGACGCTGCAATTACGCAGATGCGCCTCGAAAGCGACCTCAAGAACGCGCTCGCGTTGGGCCAGCTCGAGCTGCACTATCAGCCAATTTTCGATGTGCGAACCCATAAGGTGACGGGCTGCGAAGCGCTCATGCGCTGGAAGCATCCTGAACTTGGAATGATCTCGCCAGCGACTTTCATTCCCATCGCTGAAAAGAGCGACATCATTCTCGAACTCGGCACTTGGGCGCTCGGCCAAGCGTGCGCAGATGCCGCGACTTGGACGACGCCATGCAAGGTCATCGTCAACTTATCGGCGGTGCAATTTCAGAAGGGAGACCCCTCAGAGGTTGCTCGACGCGCACTCGAAGCTGCGGGGCTTCCGCCGGAGCGGCTCGATGTGGAAATCACGGAATCGGTCATCCTCAAGGGTGACACGCGCACGAAAGCAGGTCTGGAAAGGCTGCGCGAGCTTGGCGTTCGCGTTGCACTCGACGACTTCGGAACCGCTTTCGCCTCGCTCAGCTATTTGCGCGAGTTCGCATTCGACAAGATCAAGATCGACCGCTCCTTCGTGCGCGAGGTCGGCGACCGGCGTGACTGCATTGCCATCGTGAATGCGGTCGCGGGCCTCGCGAACGCGCTCGAAATCGGCTCTGTTGCCGAGGGCATCGAGACCGCCGATCAGCTCGAGAAAGTGTCGAGCGCTGGTTGCCAAGAGGTGCAAGGGTTCTTTTTCAGCCCGGCGGTACCTTCGGCCGAATTGGAAGCTGCGCTCGAGAGCTGCGCCGCCCAGTGGGAGCGAAGCTTACCGCATTCAAGCTTACCGCATTCAAGCTAGGCGCACTTGGATGCCGGCCTTTGCCATGTGCCGCTTGGCCTCGCCGATCGTGTAGGTGCCGAAGTGGAAGATGGAGGCCGCCAGGACAGCGCTGGCGTGGCCTTCCGTTACGCCGGCGACGAGATGGTCGAGCGTGCCGACGCCTCCCGATGCGATGACCGGCACGCTGACGGCATCCGAAATGGCGCGCGTGAGGCCAATATCGAATCCGGCCTTGGTCCCGTCGCGATCCATCGAGGTGAGAAGTATCTCTCCGGCGCCCCTCGCAACGACCTCCTGTGCGTACTGGATCGCGTCGATGCCGGTCGGCTTGCGGCCGCCATGGGTGAATATTTCCCAGCGCGGCGGCTCGCCCTCGGCCGAGACACGTTTCGCGTCGATGGCGACGACGATGCATTGGGCGCCGAACTTCTCCGATGCCTCACGTACGAATTCACGATTGGTGACTGCTGCCGTATTGATCGAGACTTTGTCGGCACCGGCTTCGAGAAGCTTCTTGATATCATCGACAGTGCGTACGCCACCGCCCACAGTGAGCGGCATGAAACAGCGCTCAGCCGTGCGCTCGACGACGTCGAAGATCACGTCACGAGCCTCGTGCGAGGCGGTGATATCGAGGAAGCAGAGCTCGTCGGCTCCAGCTGCATCGTAGGCGCTTGCCGCTTCGACAGGGTCGCCAGCGTCGATCAGATCGACGAAATTGACGCCTTTGACGACACGGCCGTCCTTGACGTCGAGGCAGGGAATGATGCGGGTCTTGAGCATTATAGTCCTCAACCTCCAGCGAGGGTTGCCAGCGCTTCCTTGGGGTCGAGGCGGCCATCGTAGAGCGCTCGGCCGGAGATGGCGCCTTCGAGCATCCTGTATTCGGGCCGCATCAGCGCTTTTACATCCTCGATGGAGGCGAGGCCGCCAGATGCGATGACAGGGATGCGTGTTGCGGCTGCGAGTTCGGCGGTGGCGGGGAGATTGAGCCCCTTCAAGACTCCGTCGCGCTCGATATCCGTATAGATGATGGCGGCAACGCCTGCGTCCTCGAAGCGGCGAGCAAGATCGATGGCGGTGAGCTCCGAGGTCTCGGCCCACCCTTCCACGGCGACCTTGCCGGCCTTGGCGTCTATGCCGACCGCTATGCTGCCCGGGAAGCGCTTGCAGGCCTCACGGACGAGGGCAGGATCGCGCACCGCGACAGTGCCGAGGATCACTCGGCGAATGCCTTTCTCCAGCCACAGGGTGATGGTGGCGAGGTCGCGGATGCCGCCTCCAAGCTGGGCCGGCATCGAGATCGCCTTCAGAATTGCCTCGACGGCAGCTGCATTCACCGGCTTGCCTTCGAAGGCCCCATTCAGATCAACGATGTGCAGGTACTCGAAGCCCTGGCGCTCGAAGGCCAGCGCTTGGCCTGCGGGATCGTCATTGAAGACGGTCGCCTCGCTCATCTCACCAAGCTTCAAGCGGACGCATTTGCCGTCCTTGAGATCGATTGCAGGGAACAGGATCACGTGCTGGCCTCGAGGCGTTGCGCCATCAGATTGCTATCTTCGTCGCCGATCAATCGGCTTTGTCGCGTTGCGTCAAGTAGTGTCGGTTAGCTAAACATGACCACGGCTTTTATCCCTGCTCCTCCGCCTTCGGTGGCGAGGCGGCCGCTCTCCGAAAGAGATGCCATCGATATCTGGATTGCGCGGTGGCTACGCGTGCGCCGGCGAGACCTCGTCGTGCGGTATGGGTGCGATCCAAGACGCCTCTATGAAATCTGGCAAGAAGAGCGATATGCCGGAAGCCGGACCAAGGCCCTCGCGGAGTTTCGCATGCGCTTTCCGACGCTTATGGACCGCATCGACAGCGGACCTCACTGCCGGATCTCGCGCGCTCCGCACCCGGATCAGATATCGCTTTTCTAATTATATTGCAGTTACTTGCGCTCTTCTCCTTAACTCCTTTCCGCGCCTGACGCAGTGGCCAGTGCGACGCTCCGCCTTGATCTCTCCGCGGCTTCACCCTCATGAGAACAAAATTAGAACCGACTCTAGACGGGTCAGCCGACTCATGGCACGTTCTTCGTACGTTCTCCCCTCGTCCGCCGCTCTCTTCGCCCACGGAGCCCCCCAATGCGCACCTATCTCATCTCTTACGATCTCGCAAAGCCCCACATCCTGAAGCACGTCGTCGCGCAGGCGATCATGGCCGCCGGCAAGAGCTGGGCGCGGCCTCTCGAGCAAACCTGGTACGTGCGCACGGAGGAGAGCGAGGAAGCGCTCGAGCAGAAGCTCACGCGAATCCTTGATTGCGAGGACGGTCTCCTCATCCAGCGGGTGAAGGATGACGCCTTTCTCACCAACACGTCGGTGCGCTGGTTCAAGCAGCGCCAGGGCGGTGTCGAGACCGGCGGCGACACCAATATCATCGCATTTCCGCAGCCGAAGCCGGGCCCAATCGACGAGCCGGAGTTGCCGTTCGCCGAAGCTTGCTGAGGCCAGGCAGCAAGCGCGGATGCTACGAGGGGGATGGCTCATACCGGCCGGACAAAGTCTTGACTCACTGGTCTGCGGTTTCCGGCCGGTATTCTCTTTAGCTTGCGCGCAGCCGCCACACCAACCCTGCGCGCTGATACCAACCGCACTGCGTCAGCACTTCGTGCGG
>JBAZXL010000034.1:0-44702 GCA_041659825.1 Hyphomicrobium sp. | reverse complement strand
GATGATCGCCCATTCCGCATCAGTGAGTTCGTAGCGGCGCAGTTGTGCCATCTCAACCTCCCTCGGTTGAGAGTATGAATCACTGTTCGCGCGCGTTGGGAATCCAGTTTATGAGTTTGTGACCTAGTGTAGCGCATCTGACGTTTGGTCCCCGCTGGCGGCTGGTCTCGAAACCAAACGTCAGATGAAAAAGCTACACTAGAATCATAGTGTTGCTAGTGTTCCTCATGGTTCCGACATTTGCTCCGAACCGCGCCGCAGAGGGAAGCAAATGTCGGAACCGGAACACTAGTCGATCGGACAGGAGATTGCGAAAAGCCTATTCGGGTTGAGAATGGTGAGCTGTCCTTTGGCGCGCATGGCAATGAGGCCGCGTTGCCGAAAGCGCGACAGCACGCGGCACACGGTCTCCATTCGAAGGGAAAGGTAGTCGGCGATATCGACAAGCGAGAGCATGATGCGCTCGCTGGCCGGTTGGCAATCATCGTCCTCAACGCGACCCGGATGGGTGTGGGGCAAGCTCATGAGAAACGAGGCCAGTTTCTCTTCGGCGGATCGCCTTTGCAGGCGCACGGCATGCGCGCGACTGGCTTCAAGCTGAATCTGAAGCTGCTTCATCACGTAACTCTGCAGCGCTCCGGAGCGCTCCAGCGACGTGTATTCGAGGCGACGAACGATGCTTTCAACAATAGGTTCAACGGTGCAGTCGTAGACGGCGCCGGACGTCAGCCCGAAAACATCGCCCGGACCAAGGATGCTCAGGACATGCCGCTTGCCGTCTTGCGTCAAGCGGCTGAGAAATACGGCCCCGGAGACAATGATATAAGCCCCCTGAAAGGGGCTCCCTTCGTCTAAGAACGGCGTTCCAGGAGCTGCCAAGGCTCCGAGCGACCGCGTCTTTGCGCATCCTAGAGGTTCGGAATCTCTTCGGCGAGCTGGTGCGGTTGTTACGTCGGAATGCATCTCGGTCACCCAAGGCAAGTTGAATTATGAGGAGACTGGCAGGCCCGCCGCCAGCCAGGCCAGGATCCCGCCGGTGACATGGGCGTCATGCGGAACGTTCATGCGGCGGCATAGATCAACGGCCCGACCTGACCGCTGGCCGGATCGACAGAAAAAAACGACCGTCTTGTCGCGCGGGAGCTCTAAAAACCGCGCCGCGAGCTCGGATAGCGGGAGGTTCACAGCGCCGGGTACATGCTGCTGCGACCACTCGGGTGAGTCGCGGACATCGACCAGGAGGATTTCGCCCCTCGACATCAGCGCATGTGCATCCTGAGGCGACAGCTCGCGCGCGCCGGATATTGCGAAAAGTTCTACCATGGGTGCAGCTCCCGTCAGCGCGAATCAAAGCCGTTGAGGCAAAAGCCAGAGTGGGAGCAGCTTGAGCTTCGGACGAAGGCAGGTCCGTGACCTAGTCACAAAGAAGCCGGTCTTATGCGGCGGCAACCCGCCGCAGCCCATTGGCTGCATTCGCCGGATTGTCGTGCGCAGATTACGAAGCTGATCTCGGTCAGTTCAGCGCGTCAGATCCAGGGCCAGCGCCGTCGAGCCTAGTTCTCGTGAGGCGGCAAACGATGGCATTCGCCAACGGCCGGCACCAGAGCAGAGACAGGCGAGAGACCCCAAGAGTCGGGGCGCTGTTGATAGATGGGGCGGATTGTTCTTAAGCTGTTGCATACCAACCTTATGAATATCGCGCGGCGCGGCCGCGGCATGCAAAGATTTCTTCGCCTACGCAGCGTATTGCGGAAGACGTCGACAAAACCGCTTTAAGGGTGACCCATGGTGTATGTCCTGCTCGGCGCATTGGCCCTTATCGCGGGCGTATTCACGCTGCTCCGCGGTGGAGCTTCCGGGGGTACGAACGTTCCGGCGGTTGCGGGAGCTGGGCGCGGGGGGCTCTTCGGCGCGCTCTCGAGCGTCGGCCGCGGCTCCAATCCATTGTTGGGGGGCTTGCTCATTTTAGTCGGCCTCTTCTTTCTCGCCTCGACATCATTTGTCTTCATCGAGGGGAACAAGGTCGGTCACCTCAATCGGATCTATGCCTTCTCCGAATTGCCGGCAGGACATGTCATCGCTCTCGACGGCCAAAAAGGACCGCAGGCACGCGTGCTCGGCCCCGGTTTCCATGTGATCCCGCTCGTGCGCGTCACCTACGAGATCGAGGAGCTCGATGTGGTGCGCGTGCCGGAAGGCGCTTATGGCGAGATCGTTGCCGTCGACGGCAAGTCCATGCCCGCAGGCATGTACATAGCCCCGCAGGTTCCTGACGACCGCGTTGCAGTGATGCTCGACGCCGAGACTTTTCTCACCGAGGGCGGCTACCGGGGCCCCCAGGAAACCGTGCTAAAGCCCGGCGAGTACCGCATCAACCGCTATCTTTTCCGAGTTGAAGTCAACGACAAGACCAAGGCGACGATCATTCCCGCTGGACACGTCGGCGTGGTGAAGAGCAACGTCTCAAAGCCTCAGGTGTCGTGCTTCGAGCAGGAGGTCAAGGCGAGCGACGCCCAGTACATCGAGGGCGCGCTCTCGGTGCCGCTCGTGCCGACGGGCTGCGTCGGTATCTGGCGCGAGCCGTTGCTGCCTGGGGCCTACTATCTCAACCGTAAGGCCTACGAAGTGTCGCTCGTCGATACACGTGTGCAGACCTGGGAATACAAGGGCGGGTTCTCCAAACGCATTATCGATCTCTCGGTGGATCAGCAGGGCAACATCCGCCAGCTTGAGCGCTCGGAGACGCAGCCTGTCCCAGAAGGGGCCGCGGACCGTGCGGTTTTCGTCAAGGTCGAGGGCTGGGACATTCCACAAGAGCTGCGCGTGCTCGTGCAGGTGAACCCGAAGAACGCCCCGATCGTCGTCGGGGCCGTCGGTGGGCTCGCTGAGATCGAGAATCGCATCCTGACGCCGGTTCTTCGCTCGATCGTTCGCAATATCGCGGGCTCGGAGATCGAAGTGCCGGACCCTGACGATAGGACGAAACGCATTCGGCGGCCGACTCGCGTGCTCGACCTCTTCGAGAACCGGGATGCGCTCGAGCAGACGATCGAGGCGGCCGTCAAGCGCGAGGGCAACAAGGCGGGCGTGGATATCCAGGAGATCCGTCTCGGAGAGCCTGCCGTGCCGCCCGAGCTTCTCATCTCACGCCAGCGCCAGCAGCTCGCTGATCAGCTTTCGAAAGCCTATGAGCGGGAGACACAGGCGCAGTCGCAGCGCATCGAGACCGAGCGGGCGCGCGCGACCGCCAACGAGCAGCCTCGCCTCGTCGAGGCGCAGATCGCAGTTCAGGTTGCCAACCAGCGCGAGACTGAACGCGCAGCATTGGGTCGTGCGGAGCGGCAGTACCTCGAGGAGCTGGCACGCGGCCAGCGTGCGCAAGCCGATGTTCTCGGACAGGATCGGGTTGCCCTCCTGCAGGCGCTCGAGAAGACGCTCAGCACACTCGAGAAGAAGCCTGAACTGGTGAGCCTCGTGTCGCGGCTTGTTCCGCACACGGTTGTAAGCGGCGGCGACGGTGGGCTTACGGGTGCGGCGGCGATACTATCAGGGGTGCTCGGGCAGCAGGCTGCCCCTGCGGCTAGCCCGCCTACCAGCTCACCTTCCCCACGAGCTGAGTAGCTTCACGCGTATCTTGCGGCGATGGCCCCGGGGCTACGACCGTCTCCTGCCCGGACCACCTCGAAGTTCCACTCGCGTGTGCGGTCATCGCGCGAGTGACATCGTGCTGCGGAAGCGCCACCAGGCCAAGAGGAATAACAGGATCCCGATCACGGCCATGGCGGCGAGTTGCGGCCAGACAATGTCAATGCCCGCGCCGCGGTAGAGGACGGCCTGCGAGAAACTTGTGAAATGCGTCGAGGGCGCCGCCTGCATGATGACGCGCAGTATCTGTGGCATGGCCTCCTGCGGCGTCACGCCGCCCGAGAGCATGTTCATCACGACAAAGAACGGGATGGCGAGAAGGCCGAACTGAGGCATCGACCGCGCGACCGTCGACAGGGCTATCCCGAACGAGCACATTGAGAACAGGAACACGGCGCAGCCGACGAAGAACAGGCTGATCGAGCCGACAATGGTGACCGCGAGCAATTCCTGCACGACGACAACCAGAGACACGAGCGCTGCCAGCGCGATAACGAGCCCGTTGGCCCACACCTTCGCCAGCATGATGTCGACCGGCGTCACCGGCATTACGAGCAGGTGCTCAATTGTGCCGTGCTCGCGTTCGCGGATGACCGCCGCCCCTGACAGGATGAGCGCGAGCATGGTGAGGTTGTTCACGACCTGCATCACCGCCATGAACCAGCTCGATTCGAGGTTCGGGTTGAATTTCGCGCGCACCGAGAGGGTGACCGGCAGCGCCACGCTGGCTTCGGAGCGGTTGCCGAAAGCCGCCAGCTCGCGCTGCAGAATGGTGGTGATGTAGGCAGTGCCATTGCCCGCGAGCGTCATCGCGGTGGCGTCGACGTTGAGCTGCAGCGTCGGCATGCGGCGGGCGGCGATATCGGCCTGGAAGCGCGAGGGGATCACCACGACGAACGTGTACGCGCCGGCGTCCATGGCGGCATCGATGTCGCGCACGGAGGCCAGCAACGCGGGCCGCTTGAAATAAGGGCGCAGGAACGCATCCCTGAGCCGCCGCGACAACTCCGTGCCGTCCTCATCAACGAACGCGATCGAGGCGTTGCGAACCTCGGTCTTAACCCCGGTCGCGACGGTGTAGATGGCGAACGTGAATGTATAGAGGATCAGGAAGACGAGCACGGGATCGCGTCTTAGGCTGTAGAGCTCCTTGATGCCGAGGCGGTAGATGTGGGCGAGCGAGCCGATCATGTCACGCCTCCTGCTTCTTGAGGAGCAGCGTGGCCGCGGTGATGAACACCACGCAGAAGCCGGCGAGAGCTAGGTGGTTCTGGTAGAGGTCGGCGAGGCCGAGCCCCTTGTTGAAGACACCCGAGCTGATCTTCTGGAAGTAGTAGGACGGAAAAAGCCGACCGATGAGCCATGCCCCGCCCTCGAGCGTCGAAACCGGGTACATCATGCCCGAGAAGTTGACCGTTGGAATGGTGACGATGATCGCCGAGCCGAAAATCGCCGCGATCTGCGAGCCGACGAAGATCGACACGACAAGGCCGAAGGCCGTGGCGGCGGCCGCAAACAGCACGGCGCCGAGCGCCAGCGTGAGGAAGCTTCCTTTCATCGGCACGCCCAGGACCGCGACGATCATCAAAACGAGGGTCGTGAAGCTCAAGAGCGCGATGCCGATATAGGGCAGCTGCTTTCCGAGCAGGAACTCGAGCTTGCTCGCGGGGGCAGCGTATAAGTTGGTGATCGAGCCCAACTCCTTCTCGCGCACGATCCCGAGGGCCGTCAACATGGTCGAGAACATGATGATCAGCATCATCAGCACGCCGGGCGAGATGGCGTAGACGCTCAAGAACGCTTGATTGTAGCGGAGGCGCGTCTCGATCTCGGCCGGGTAGAGCTGCGTCGTGCTGCCAGTTTCGCGCCGCGACATGTCGGCGAGGTAGGAGGCGATCACGCCCTGAACGTAGGCGCGCGCCGTCTCCGCACGGAATGTGTTTGAGCCGTCGAGCCACACGCCGATTTCGGTCTGGTTGCCACGCAGGAGATCGCGCGCGTAGTCGGGAGGAATGCCGAGCGCGACCTTGATGTCGGCTGCGCGCAGTCTGCGGTCGATCTCGTCCTCGGATTTGATGGGTGCTTGCCGCGAGAAGTAGCGGGAGGACGAAAAGCTGTCGAGCAGCGTCCCACTCTCCTGCGACTGGTCGCGGTCAAGCGCGGCGTAACGCACGTTCTCGATATCGAAGGAGATGCCGTAGGCCATCGCGATCAGCAGGATAAGCGGCCCGACGAGGGCAAAGGCGAGGCGGATCGGGTCGCGCGCGAGCTCGAGGGCCTCGCGCCGCGCGAACGCCCAGACGCGAGCGGGGTTGATCACCCCTGCCTCACGCGGGGCGGTGTGCGGAGGGGCCGGGGCGGCTGCAGCATCGGACGCGTCTCCTTCCTGGTCGGCGTCTTCGAGGTAGCCGATGAAGGCATCGGTGAGCGCGGTCACCTGGCGCGCTGCGAGCAGCTCCGCCGGCGTCCCGACTGCCAGGATGCGCCCGGCATGCATGAGCGAGACCCGGTCGCAGCGCTCGGTCTCGTTGATGAAGTGCGTCGAGATGAAGATTGTGACGCCGTCGTTGCGCGACAGCTGGATCAGAAGCTCCCAGAAGCCGTCGCGCGCGACGGGATCGACACCTGAGGTTGGTTCGTCGAGGATCAGCATCTCCGGCCGATGAATGACGGCCACGGCGAGTTGGAGGCGCTGCCTGACGCCGAGAGAAAGCGCGTCCGGGAGCTGGTCTGCGACCTCCTCGAGCCCGAAGCGCTCGAGCATTTCCGCGACCCGCAAGGGTACTACTTTAGCGGGCACATGGAAGAGACGCGCATGCAGGTCGAGGTTATGCCGCACGGTCAGCTCCGAATAGAGCGAGAACGATTGCGACATGTAGCCGACGCGCTTTCTCGTCTCGATATCGCCGGCGTCCACCGGGCGGCCGAAGAGGCGTGCTTGCCCCCCGCTCGGCTGCAAGAGGCCGGTCAGCATCTTCATTGTCGTCGTCTTGCCGCAGCCGTTCGATCCGAGGAAGCCGAAGATTTCCCCCTGCTCGATCCGGATGGTGACGTCGTCTACGGCGGTGAAGTCGCCGAACCGCATCGTCAGATGCTCAGCCTCGATGGCCGGCGTGCCATCGTGGCGCATGCGCGCGGGCAGCGTTGGCTGGCGGTACCCCGAGCGACGCGATTCTGGCAGAAGCTCGATGAACGCCGCCTCGAGCGTATCGCGCCCCGTCATGGTCTTGAGATCGCCCGCCGTGCCAGTCGCGACCACACGCCCCGCGTCCATGGCGATGAGGGTGTCGAACTCTTCGGCCTCTTCCATGTAGGCGGTCGCCGTGATGACGCTCATGCCCTCGCGGCGCAGGCGGATGCGCCGGATGAGCTCCCAGAAGCGTTTGCGCGACAGCGGATCGACGCCCGTCGTCGGCTCGTCGAGTATGAGCAGGTCGGGATCGTGGATCAGGGAGCAGCAGAGCGCGAGTTTCTGCTTCATGCCCCCTGAAAGCTTGCCTGCCGGGCGGTCAGAGAAAGGTTCGAGCCCAGTACTGCCGAGCAGCTCACCGATACGCCAGCGCCGCTCGCCTTCCGTCTGCCCGTAGAGGCGGCCGAAAAAGTCGACGTTTTCGTGCACCGACAAGGTCGGATAGAGATTGCGGCCGAGGCCCTGCGGCATGTAGGCAATACGCGCGCAGACATTGCGGCGGTGGCGCGGGTTCGCCATGTCGCCACCGAGCGCCATCACCTGCCCCTGCTGGATCCTACGCACGCCGGCGACGAGCGCCTGCACCGTCGACTTGCCGACGCCGTCGGGTCCGATCAGCCCAACCATCCGCCCAGCCGGGATGACCAGCGAGACGTCGTCGAGCGCCACTGCCTGGCCGTAACGATGGGTGACGGACCTCAGCTCGGCAACCGCGAATTTCGCACCGGTCATGCGTCCCTCACGGTAATGCTACCGCGAGTTTTGCCGGCCATTCCTTCTTCGGGTCGAGCCTGACGTTGGCTATGCCCGTGACGCCCGTCTTCACCCATTGCGCATACTTATCCAGGACCTCGCGCGGCAACTGTACCTTGACGCGGAACATAAGCTTCTCGCGCTCATTCTTCGTCTCTACGTACTTCGGCGTGAACTGCGCGTCCGCGGCGACGAACGATACGCTCGCCGGCACCACGTATTGCGGCGCGGCGTCGAACACGATGCGCGCTTCGGCTCCGATCGCGAGCCGCCCCGCCTCGCTCGTCGGCAGGAACACGGTCATGTAGACGTCGGTAAGGTCTAGCAGCGTCAGAACCTTGCCGCCCGCTGCCAGCACCTCGCCCGGTAGCGCCAGCCGGTATTGCACGCGGCCCCCGCGCGGGGCAGTGAGCACGCTGTCGTCGATATAGGTCTGGATACGTGCCACGCGGGCGAGGGCTGATTCAATGTTGGCCTTGGCGACGTCGATCTGGGCGCTGGCGCTGTTGACGGCGGCCTCGGCCGTGTTCTTGGCGGATTGGCGCTGGTCGACGACTTCCTTGGCCGTATACCCCTTTGTTGCGAGCTGCTGGGCGCGATCGAGCTCCTGGCCGGCGAGCGTGAGCTCGCTCTTTCTCTGCGCCAGCAGTGCCACCGCCTGGTCGAGCTGACGCTCAGCTTGCTTGACCGTTGCTCTTGCGTCGTTGAGCTGGGCATTGAACTCGGCGGTATCCATTGTCGCGAGCGTCTGGCCGGCGGCGATATTGTCGCCCTCCTTGACAAGGACCTCCTTGAGCCGGCCTGGAAGCTTCGTCGCGATGTCGATGCGCTCTGCCTCGATGCGGCCGTTGGCGCTGGCAAATCCCGCAGGCAGGCCACCGACGGCAAGTTTATGCCATGCAAAGTAGCCGCCCGAGGCGAGGAGCGTCGCCGCAAGCACGGCCAACAAGACTTTGTCCCGAAGTTGCGTTTTGAGATCGGCAGCCTTGCTGAGCCGCTCCGCCATTGCGCTTCTCCATCACTGTGGCGCGAGTATGAAATACTTCTAATATGACGTCCTTGCAGCGGACGAATGATCAGGTTCGAGACGTCGCAGACACGATGCCCCGCTTTGGGTCGTAAGGATTTGACGCCGCTCAATGGCAGCGCCGCGAAGACCGTGAGCTCGTCTCTTCGGCAGGTCGACCCTGGGAGACGGCGTCCCCGGTCTTGGGATCGGCGTGCTCAAGGCCTCGCAGCGCATCGATTGCGCGTAGATCCGGGTCACGCTGAGCATCCGTTGGCGATCATGCTGACGATCGCTCTAGTCGGCGCTGAGGAGGCCAAGCGCCAGGACTGCAACCAGCGCGGTAAACAGCTCGTACGATAAGCATGATTGATCAAAACAATAAGTTTCAAGGCAAAGAGAGGAACAAATATTTCTACAATGAATTCGCTTGCTGGTCGGGGGACGTCGAACACAGGAGGTGGTAATGGCCTTCACTGACAAGTATGCCGGTCTTGAAACTCTCGCAGCGCGCGAAGTCGACGGAAGCAATAATGACGGCAATGGTATCGCCGCTGATGATATTGGCGAGGCCGGTGATACCTATATCAGGATCACACCGAACAGCTACACGGACGGCCTCAATGGAATGGCACTGCCGGTGCAGCATTCGACGCCCCCTTTCAACCCGCCCTCGCTCGTCGGTGACATGCCGCAAGCGCATGCCATCTCCAATGCCGTCATGGCGGCGGGAACCGCAAACATTCCAAGCTCCGCCGGCGTCAATGAGTGGTTCGACTTTTTCGGCCAGGTCCTCACGCACGATGTGGCGGAGGCGTCCACCGGCAGCTCCGGCGATATACCGCCCGTGTTGTTCATCGATGGCCTGCCATTTCCGATCACGCGCACGCCCTTCGAAACAGACGCTGCCGGCGTGCGGCAGCAGATCAACGAGGAGACGAGCTTCCTCGACCTGAGCTTCGTTTACGGCAACAGCGAGGAGCGCTTGGAGCTTGCCCGCGCCGACTTAGATGGGGGTGGACAATCGGCCAAGCTGCTGCTCGGTGCAGACGGGCTGCTGCCGACCATCGCGGAAGTGGCCGCGGACTCTGGCAAGACTTCGCTGCAGGTGCTTCAAATCTTCACCGAGCCTGGATTTGGCGGGCTGCCGGACCCGGCAACCAACCCGGACCCCGCTACGTACGAGAACCGCTACTATGCCGGCGACAACCGGGTGAACCAGCAGCCGCCACTGATTGCTCTCCAGACTGTGTGGGCGCGCGAGCACAACTATCAGGTCGACCAGCTCACGCCCTATGCGACGGAGCATGCCTGGACGCAGGATCAGCTATTCGACGCCGCGCGTGTCATCGCGGAGGCGGAATGGCAGAATATCACCTTTAATGAGTACGTGCCGAAGCTGATTGGAACTCATGCGGACGCTCTGTACGAGACCTACAAGTCGACCCATTCTGCCGTCGATAACGCGGGCATCATCAACGAGTGGACGACCGTCGCCTTCCGCTTCGGCCACGACCAGTCGAGCAACGACTTCACCCTGCGCGACGCGAGTGGTGCGGGCATCCTGACGACCACCCTCGGCAATGCATTCGCGCTTGCCGCGGCGGCGGCGGATGTTCCGGGTGCCGGGCACAGCGCCGCTGATCTTGACTCCTGGATCCGCGGTCTCACGGCCCAGTCTGCGCAGGAGATCGACGGCTTGGTCGTCGACGGCAACCGGAGTGTTCTGTTCGGTCTTGCGACCGCAGACCTCGAGGCCTTCGACATCCAGCGTGGCCGCGACCACGGCGTCTGGAACTACAATGAGCTGCGTGCGGGCCTAGGCCTCGCAACTTACGCGACCTTCGCCGAGTTCGGGGCGGCAAACGGCGTCGAGGCCACTCGTTTGGATGCGCTCAGCACTGTCTACGGCGGCGACATCAACAAGCTCGACTCGCTCGTCGGCGGTCTGCTCGAGACGCATTACACGGACAGCCAGCTCGGCGAGACCTTCACGCTTCTCAACGCCATTCAGTTCGAGTCGCTGCGCGCTGGTGACCAGTTCTATTTCGAGAACAGACTGGCAGACAATCCGGAGCTTCTGGCCGAGATCAAGGGCACGACGTTCGCAGAGATCACGGACCGCAACAGCGGTGCTGATCACTTGCACCTTGACACTTTCCAGGTCGCCAATCGCATGGAGTTCACGAATGGCCGTGACGTGAAGGACGGCGCGGACGACGCCACATATCTCAAGGCCGACCTCATGATCGGCGGCGGCGGTAACGACAGCCTCAATGGCAAGGCCGGAGCCGATACTCTTTACGGCGATGACGGCAACGATCGTCTCGATGGAGGCATCGGCGACGACTTCGTCAAGGCCGGCACGGGTAATGACAAGGCCAACGGCGGCAGCGGTGACGACCACGTCTGGGGCGATGACGGCAATGATTTGATCGGCCTGGACGGAGGCAATGATTGGGCCGACGGCGGCGTGGGCAATGACTGCATCTCCTGCGGCGGGGGAGACGACATTGCACTCGGCAAAGAAGGAAATGACCAACTCTCCGGTGACAAGGGTAACGACGATCTTTTTGGTGGCGACGGCAAAGACTCCGTCAGCGGCGATGCCGGTGACGACAAATGCTATGGCGGAGCCGGCAACGACAGCGTCTCAGGAGGTGCCGGCAAGGATCTGATTGCCGGCGACGCAGGCAATGATCTGCTCTCCGGTGGCGCGGGCTACGACGTCTTCGACTTCGATAGCGGCTCCGGCAAGGACAAGATTACCGACTTCAGCGTCAGGCAAGACGTGATCGATCTGTCCGACCTCGAGCAATTCAGCTCGTTTGCTGACGTGCAGTCCGCGACGTCGTCGAAGTGGGGCAAGACAATCATCAACCTTGGCGACACGGACCTGGATGGAAACGCCGATACAATCGAGTTGATCGGCGTGAGTGCCAAGCATCTGGGTGAGGCAAACTTCATTTATCACGAGGATACACCGATCGTCTAAGAAAAATCCTTCGGGCGAGGGCTTTGCCGAGAGCTGCGCTCGCCCGAAATCAAGGCGGGTCAACAAAAAGAATTCTCTGTTTCACGTACGAGGTTAGGAACTGTGGGCGCTCCAAAAACGAATGCCCTTAGGCGCGCGCTTGCGGCCGTGCACGGCGCGTTCTTCGCGGTCGGCCTGTTCAGCCTGTTCATCAATCTTGCAGCTCTCATCGTGCCGCTCTACATGATGCAGATCTACGACCGTGTCCTCACGTCGCAGAGCCGCGAGACGCTCATTGCCCTCACCGGGCTTGCCTTCGCCCTTCTCGTGGTCGTCATGTTTGTCGAAATTGCTCGCTCTCGCGTCCTGGTCCGGGTTGGCGACCAGCTCGACGAGACATTGGGCCGACAGCTATTCAGCACCGCCGTCGAAGAGCGCGCGGCGAGCGAGAAGGCCGCCGCAAGCCAGCCGCTGCGCGATCTCGAAACCATGCGCACGTTCATGACCGGATCTGGCGTCCTTGCCCTGTTCGACGCGCCTTGGACGCCGATTTACCTGGCAATCATCTACCTCTTTCATCCGTGGCTCGGCGCCGTGGCCACGTTTGGTGGCCTCATCATACTTGCCCTTGCCATCGCCAGCGAAGTCGCAATTCGCAATCCCCTGCGCGAGGCCGGCTCATCCACGCGCTGGTCGAACGAGCTCATCGACATTTTTGCTCGCAGCTCGCAAGCAATCCGGGTGATGGGCATGGTTGGGCGGCTCGAAAATCTCTGGCACAGCCATCGGCGCGACGGCGTCGCGTGGCAGGCGCTGGCTAGCGACCGCCTCGGCGTCTTGCAGGCTCTGGCGAAGAGCGTACGGCTGGCCTTGCAGGTTGCCATTCTCGCGGTCGGAGCCTGGCTGGTGATGGAGGGAGCGACCACGGCGGGCATCATGATCGCAGCCTCGATTGTCATGGGGCGGGCGTTAGCGCCAGTCGAAGCGGCCATGGGCCAGTGGCGCGGGTTCGTCAACGCGAGGGCCGCGCATCGGCGTCTTCGCGAGGTCCTCGAGGGGATCGGACCTCACGACGAGCGGATGGCGCTGCCTCCGCCCCGCGGCCGCCTCGAGCTCGACAACGTCGGCTTGCGGGCCAGCAATGGCGGGGCGCCGCTGCTCTCGGGCATCACATTTCTCATCGAGGCTGGAGAGGCGCTTGGCGTCATTGGACCGAGCGGGGCAGGAAAATCGTCGCTTGCTCGCCTCTTGGTCGGCATCAGCGCGCCTACGCTCGGCAGCGTCCGCCTCGATGGCGTCGAGATCTCGAGCTGGCCGAAAGAGGAGCTTGGTCCCTATTTGGGATATCTGCCTCAAGAGATTGAGCTCCTTGGCGGCACCATAGCTCAGAACATATGCCGCTTCGGGGCGGCCGACCCGTCCGCGATCGTCGAGGCGGCCAAGCTTGCCGGAGCGCACGACATGATCCTGCGCCTTCCGCATGGCTATGAGACGGTAATCGAAGAGGGCGGCCGCAATATTTCTGGCGGCCAGCTTCAGCGCCTCGGATTGGCTCGTGCCTTCTTTGGCGATACGCGTCTCGTGGTGCTCGACGAGCCCAACTCCAATCTCGACGGCGACGGCGAAGCGGCGCTGCGCAGTGCGCTGTCGACCCTGAAGGCGCGCCGGCGCACCGTCATCGTCATCACCCACAAGCCGGCCCTGCTCGCTACCGCTGATAAGCTCATTGCGCTAAGCGAAGGCCGAATTCTGCATTGCGGGCCTGCCCGGTCGGTCATCGCGGAAATGGCGGCGCGCGCCGGCGACAAACGATCAAACGGCCCCATACCGCCGCTTGCTACACGGCGCAGCAAGCCCAATCACGTCGAGAGCGGCAATGCAGAAGTCCAGCTCACCTGAGTCCAGATCCCGGTCGTGGCAGGTAACGGCGCAGCACCGGCCCGCCAGCCACCGCGCGCGTCGTGCGCCCATACTCCTCGGCCTGACGGCAATTGTTGCCGCGATTGGCGGACTTGGTGTGTGGTCGGCGATGGTGCCGATCGCGAGCGCGGTCGTTGCGTCGGGCAAGGTCGCCGTAGCCTCCAAGCGCAAGGAGATCCAGCATCTCGACGGTGGCATCGTCAAGAACATCCAAGTTGGCGATGGCGATATCGTCAGGGAAGGCGATGTCCTGCTCGTGCTCGACGACACCAAGGCCAAGACCCGCCATACGCTCGCCAGGGCCGCTTACTTCTCGGCCGTGACCGCTCAGGCGCGCCTCGTGGCCGAGCGGGAGGGCGCCGACGAGATCGCATTTTCTGCCGAGGTCCTCGCTGAGGCCGGTCAATCGCCGGAAATCGCGCAAGCGATGCTCAATCAGAAGCGGATGTTCGAGGGGAGGCGCGGCGAGCTCGCAGGCCAGATCAAGATCTGGCTGCAGCGGATTGCACAACTGAAGGATGAGATCACCGGGCTCACAGCGGAACGCACGTCCGTCTACGCGCAATCCGACCTCGCCGGCAAGGAGGCGGCTGTCGTTGAGGAGATGTTCAAGCGCGGTTTCGTCACGCGCCAGCGGGTGCATACGATTCGGCGAGAGGGCGCGCAGCTCGATGGTAGCATCGGCAGGCTCGATGCGTCGATCGCCAAAGCGCGCAAGGAGATGGGCGAGACGGAGCTTTCCATTCAGCAGCTCACCCTCAAACGGCACAGCGAGATCCTGACAGAGCTCAAGGATATCGAACAGCGAATCTTCGATCTCAAGGAAGCCTATCTCGCGGCGGGCGCCGAGCTCGCACGTCTTGCCGTCAAGGCTCCGGTCAGTGGCTTCGTGGTCAACTCTCAGGTCCATACCATCGGCGGCGTCATTCGGCCCGGAGTGACCATACTCGAGATCGTGCCCGGCGCAGATTCGCTGATCGTGGAAGCCCGTGTGCGTCCGCTCGACATCGACGATGTGGCAAAGGGTCAAGCGACCGAGGTGCGGTTTTCCGCTTTCAAGCAGCGCACAACCCCGTTTCTGGTCGGCTCGGTCTCGCACGTGTCCGCTGACGCCGTCGCCGACCCGCGCACGGGCGAACTCTATTACGTGGCAATCGTCTCCATTCCCCTTGCCGAGCTGACGCGGCTTGGCCATCGTCTACAGCCGGGCATGCCAGCCGAGATCCTGATCAAGACGGGGAACAGGACGGTAGTGGAGTACCTCGTGCAGCCGCTACTGGACAGCATGAACAGGGCGTGGCGCGAGCAATGAGGGTTTTTCCGGACGCTTGAGCGTCCGAGCCTAAGAGTGCGGCTACGCCGCCTCATAGAGTCGTCACGTTTTCGCCGAATGTGCTATGGCGTGCGAGTTATCTCATCTCGCAAGGACGACCAATGAGCACACTGCCACCATGCCCGAAGTGCAACTGCGAATTTACCTACGAGGATCGTAGCCTCTACGTTTGTCCGGAGTGTGCCCATGAATGGGATCCGCGGACCGTCGAGGCGGGCGATGGCGGGAGCAGCAGGACTTACCGTGACTCCGCCGGCAATACATTGCAGGACGGCGATACGGTCATTGTCATCAAGGACCTAAAATTGAAAGGGTCCTCCAAAGTTGTCAAAATGGGCACAAAGGTCAAAAACATACGCCTCGTCGACAGCGATCACGACATCGATTGCAAAATCGATGGCATTGGTGCCATGAGCTTGAAATCAGAGTTCGTCAAGAAGGCGTGAGTGAAGCTATAGCCGCTGCACGCCTCAGTCGTCCCCCTACAGATAGGGCTCAGGTCGCGCAGCCGCGTGCGAAACGACGCTCGTTTGCGCCGCGTCAAAGCCGGTTGAGATCTACGCCCTAAAAGAGGAGGCATGTACGACCGAAGTGTCGAGGGCTGTACGGAGCCGTCCGTCGAAGGTGTCGCATGCCTCTGAAGCAAGAGATCGTTGCTGAGCTCGGCGAGACAGAGCTGCTGCAGCCCGAGCGGATCGCCCGCTCGCTCGTCGCGAACGATCAGGTCAAGTATTATTTCGCGCTCCTGCAAACCGCGCGATCGAATGCCGACCAACCCCGTGTTCCGGTCTTCGACCTCAAAGCCGAACGTCTCGCCAGCCAAATCTCAGACGAGTTCCTGGACGAGGTGGTGGCGGACACGCGCAAGGAACAGGGTGGCAGTTACCGGTTGCCGCATGCCGCTGAAATTCTCAGCCGCATCAAGTCGGGTATGGAGGACATGTTTGCGTGCCTGCCGGCAGCCGAGCGCCGCACGTTCGTAGAGCGCCTCGGGCAATGCAAGCTGCCCGAGATCAAGAAGGACGCTCTGACCGGCGAGCAAATCGACGCGATGACGTCGGGCGACCGCAGCGTGGGCGACAGTCTTCATCTTGTCGTGATTGATGCCCACCGCGCCATCAATCACCTGCAGGCGGCGACGGCAACCGAGACGCTGGCTGGCGCTCACGTGCATGCCTTGTCACCCGGTTCGCGGCGCCTCGTCCTGGCCTTCATGGAGGGCCTCAACCGGACGGCGCCATTGAAGTTCAATCATCCGGGTCTGGGCACAACCGCGACCGAGCACGCCGGCCGGGTGCTGATCCAGAACGATATCGGCACAACCGACGCCCACGTTCTCGTCGTGAGGATCGACAATCTCACAACCGCGTTGACTTACACGGACATCCATCGTCCCCGGCTCAAGTTTTTTCAAAGCCTCTTCTCGGACTTCGAGGTCGCCTGGGAGGGGATGGAGCAGCGCACGAGTGGCAAGCTCCAGTCTGGGACCTATCTGCTGACAACCGGGACCTACCACGCCGCAGATCAGCAGGACCTTGAACGCTACCTCAGTCATCTCGGCTCGCGCATTGTTTTCCTCATCGACTGGAATCGCATGCGCAAGCGGCTGCGTGGGTTCATCGGCAAAGAGCGCGCGATCGAAGTCCTGAAGTGGGCAGCGGACAATGACCACGGGCACCGCGGCCTCCTCGAGATCGGCGGCGAGGGCGCCCTCGCCGAAGCCGTCGAATATGCGGCGGGTGAGCGGCTGCGCTACGGAGATAGGCTCGATGCCCTGATTGGTGAAGCCAACACCAAGGAATTCCTCTGCCATGCTATGCGGAGTGCGTCGGCCGGTCTCGTCGAACGGCGATCTCGCCGTGCGATCCTCGATGAGATCAAGGCGGAGCTGAGCCGATATTTCGAGAATGCCGGACTTGCCATTTTTGATATAGCTGCCCGCCATGCGGCCTGCGGATATGACATTGCGGTAACGATCCGCGAGGCGTTCGAGCGGATCGGTGGCAATGGACACGAAGCCTGGACTGCAAAATTCTCGGCGCGCGCCATCGCTTGGGAAGCACGGGCGGATCAGCTCCTCAATGAGGCGCGCGACGACATCAAGCGGTTCGGCCGCCCGGCCTCACTTCTCGATTTTCTTGAGTATGCGGATGATGCCGTTGACGAGATCGAGGAAGCCGCCTCTCTCGTCGATCTCTTGGGACTGGTGTCGGTCGAGAGCGCGGCATTGCGCGAGCTTCGACGGCTCGCGGACGTAACCCTCGGATCAGCTCAAGAGTTCGTCAAATGCGTTGAGTGCGCCGCCACCATTACGCGAACCGACGTGCGCGACGATCTTGACGATTTCCTGCATGCCCTGGAGCGCCTGATCGGCCTCGAGCATGAAGCGGACGAGCTGATCCGCACTTTGCGCCGGCACCTCATTGCGGGAGCCGAGGATCATCGCGCTCTCTACCTCGTGCACCAGCTCTCGTTTGCCCTGGAAACGGCCACCGACGCTTATGCTCACGCTGGCCAGGCGCTGCGCGGATATTTGATGGAGGAGGTGATCGCGTGAGCAAGAGAATCCGCCTGCCATCGGACAAGATCATTGACGTGTATCGGATTCCCTACGACGGGTCCGATGATGCGTTGCCATCCAAGGAGATGGTCGGCTCGAAAGCCCACAATCTCATGCGCATGGCGCGGCGCGGATTGCTCGTCCCGCCAGGCTTCGTGCTTGGCACGGGTTTTTGCCGAGCCTATCTCGACCAGGGACTCGCCGCCCTTGCTGGCCTCGATGACGTGCTTGCGCGCGAGCTTGAAGCGCTTGGCGCACGGACAAACCGCCGCTTTGGCGACCCGAAGCGCCCCCTCTTCGTCTCGGTGAGATCGGGCGCCGCAATGTCGATGCCGGGGATGATGGAGACAGTGCTCAACGTCGGCCTGACGGACGCGACCATGCGCGGCCTGCTTCGGCTGACGGGCAATCCACGTCTCACCGCCGATTGCCAGCGTCGCCTCATCCAGCAGTTCGCGGAGGTTGTCCATGGTGCGGAGAAGAAGCGCTTTGAGGACATCGTCGCCGCGAAGCTTGTAGAAGAGGGGCTTGGCAGGGTTGATGAGCTGGACAGCCAGGCACTCTATGATCTCGCAGCAGCGCATGCGCTGGAGTTCGAGACGATCGCGGGCGAGCCGTTCCCCTCGTCGCCGCTGGTCCAGCTCCGGGCGTCCATTGAGGCGGTCCTGAAATCGTGGATGAGCGCACGCGCTCTGAACTACCGCAAGCTCAACGCGATTCCCGATCATGCGGGGACCGCGACAATCGTGCAGATGATGGTCTTTGGCAACTCGGGTCCCACCTCGGGGTCAGGTGTCGGCTTCACGCGAAACCCTTCGGATGGCACAAAGGCGATGTACGTTGACTACCTGAGCAACGCGCAAGGCGAGGATGTCGTTTCCGGCCGGATGAACGCGCTGGATATGGTGGAGCTCGAGCGGCGTGCGCCAGATGCGCATAGAAAGCTGGTCTGCTCACGGGATGTGCTCGAGCGCGAGTTTGGCGACATGCAGGATTTCGAGTTCACCGTCGAGGAGGGCCAACTCTATATGCTGCAGGCACGCTCCGGAAAGCGCACACCCCTTGCCGCACTGCGGATAGCGATTGATCTCGTCCATGAAGAGGCGATCGCGCCTGAGGCGGGATTATCGCTGCTCCAGGGCCTCGATCTCGACGCCATCGAAACGGTGGAATTATCGCCGCCCGATGGAACGAAGCCGATCGCCCGCGCGGTGCCGGCGGGTGCTGGTGTCGCGGTCGGCGCCGTGGTTTTCGACACAGGCCGCGTCGCGGATCTCAAGCGCATGCGGAAGCCCGTGGTGCTCGTGCGCGAGCAGACCGAGACCGCCGACATCCAGGCCCTCGCCGACGCTGAGGCGCTCGTGACCAAACATGGCGCGCGCACGTCACACGCGGCAGTCGTGGCGCGACAGCTTGGCAAGGTGTGCCTTGTCGGTTGTGAAGCGCTTGTGGTCGGAGAAAGTCGCCGCCGCGGCACGTTCGGTGGCGTCGACATTGAAGAAGGTGAGATCATCACGGTCGACGGCACGACCGGCTCGATCTTCCAGGGTGAGATGCCAGTCAAGCGAGTGAAACCAAAAAAGCTCGTCGAGGAGGTCCGTCGCTGGCGCAAGCCACACTCCTCTCGCCGTTAGTGTGATCGAGAAGTTCGCAGCATTGTTTGCGGCTGGGTCGTTGACGAACGTCGCGACAAGGACACGAGAGTCGTTCCGACTTATATTGAACCCATCTGACTGGCACTCATGAGCCGGTCCGCGGCGGTCTTCGGTTTGCCCGAAACGCTGGTACGGTCTTCACCAAAAGCCTTGATCTCGTCTCAAGTGCGCCGCGCCGTAGGGGGCAATGGGAATGTCGGAGCAACGACTGGCAGCGGCTGAATTGCCGGTTCAGGAACGGCCGTCATGGCACGCCATGGAAGCTCGTGACGTCGCGGCTCGCCTTAAGGCACCGTCCAGCGGACTTTCAGAGTTGGAGGCTGGTGCACGGCTCGAGCGGTTCGGCCGCAACGCTATCCCGACGGCAGCGGCGAAGAGCCTCTTGCGACGGTTCCTCCAGCAGTTCGACAACCTCTTGATCTACGTGCTTCTGGCGGCTGCATCCGTTACGGCCCTACTCGGAAACGCCGTTGATACCAGCGTTATTCTCGGAGTGGTGCTGATCAACGCCGGTTTCGGCTTCATCCAAGAGGGTCGCGCAGAAGCGTCGCTGGCGGCAATCCGCAGTATGATCAGTCCGAGGGCGTCGGTGCTGCGCGCCGGTCGCCGGGTGACAATCGACGCTGCCGATGTGGTCCCGGGCGATGTTCTTCTGATCGAGGCTGGCGATCGCGTTGCGGCCGATGTCCGGCTGATCAAGGCGCGCAATTTGCGCCTCGACGAGGCGATCCTCACGGGCGAGTCTGTCCAGGTCGAAAAGCAGGTTGAAGCCGTGCCCGAGGAGGCGGCGCTTGGCGATCGCGTGTCGATGGCCTTCTCTGGAACACTCGTCGCCTCGGGTCAGGGTGCAGGACTGGTGGTGGCAACCGGGCAGTCGTCCGAGCTTGGACGTATCAGCGCCCTGCTCGGGCGGGTCGAGCAACTCGAAACTCCGTTGATCCGGCAGATGAATGCATTTGCCCGCCAGCTGACACTGGTCATTCTCGGCCTTTCAGCATTGACATTCGCGTTCGCGGTCCTGGTGCGCGGCTATGCGATGGCCGAAGCCTTCATGGCCATCGTGGGCATGGCCATCGCGGCGATCCCGGAGGGGTTGCCGGCGGTCATGACGATCACGCTGGCTATTGGCGTCCAGCGGATGGCGGCTCGCAATGCCATCGTTCGCCGTTTGCCTGCTGTCGAGACCCTTGGCTCGGTTTCGGTCATCTGCTCCGACAAGACCGGTACGCTGACGCGCAACGAGATGACGGTAACAAGGATCGTCCTTGCCGACCGAAGCTGTGACATCGGGGGTATCGGCTACGCGCCCTCGGGTGGCATTTGCAGCGACGGAGCGGAGGTTGATCCAGCAAGCGTGCCACATCTCAACGAGCTCATCACCTCAGCGCTTCTCTGCAACGATGCCTCGCTGCGGGAGGTCGATGGCCACTGGATTGTGGACGGGGATCCGATGGAAGGGGCGCTCGTTGCACTCGGGCGCAAGGTTGGTCTGGATCGCGACCAGCTATTGAAGCGCTGGCCGCGTCTCGACGAAATTCCCTTCGACTCGGCGCACAGGTTCATGTCGACGCTGCATCAAGGCCACGACGGAGCGGTCATTGCGTATGTGAAGGGTGCACCCGAGCGGATTATTGAGATGTGCCACGGCGAGGCGACAGAAAGCGGTGTGACGAGGCTCGATCATCGTTTCTGGCACGACGCCGTCGAGAAGCTTGCACGCGATGGTCAACGCGTTCTGGCGCTCGCGCGCAGTCCCCAACCGAGCGACAAGCGCACACTCGGCTTCGACGATATCGAGCAAGGCCTCACCTTGCTGGGGCTCGTCGGGCTGATCGACCCTCCCCGAGCGGAGGCGATCGCGGCGGTTGGTGAGTGTCGGGATGCAAGCATCGCCGTCAAGATGATTACGGGTGATCACGTTGCAACGGCCGGCGCGATTGCGCGCAAGCTAGGGCTGTCGAACGCAGATCACCCCCTTACCGGCCGAGACATTGATGGGCTCGATCCCGCACAACTCTGCGACACGGCGGCCGCGGCGAGCGTTTTTGCGCGGACGAGCCCGGAGCACAAGCTGCGGCTCGTCGAGGCGCTCCAATCAGGCGGCGCCGTGATCGCGATGACGGGCGACGGCGTCAACGATGCCCCGGCACTGAAACGCGCTGATGTTGGCGTCGCCATGGGCAGGAACGGTACGGAGGCGGCCAAGGAAGCCGCCGACATAGTTCTCGCCGACGACAACTTCGCATCTATCGTGGCTGCGGTGCGCGAAGGACGGACCGTCTACGACAACCTCACCAAGGTGATTGGCTGGACGTTGCCGACCAGCGGCGGCGTCATGGTCATCATTGCGGTCGCGATCCTGTTCGACCAGGTTCTTCCCATCACGCCGCGACAGATTCTTTGGATCAACATGGTGACGGCCGTCGGCCTCGGTCTCGTCCTCGCTTTCGAGCCGCCCGAGCCCAACATCATGCGGCGGCCGCCGCGTGCGCCCGACGAGCCGCTCCTGTCACCGTTCCTCCTGTGGCGATTGGGCCTGGTCTCCATCCTGATCGCGGCCGGCGCATTCGGCATGTTCACTTGGGTCGAGACGCGCGGGCTCTCCCACGAGGAGGCGCGCACCGTCGTCGTCAACGCCGTGGTAGTGATGGAGATCTTCTACCTTTTTTCCGTGCGCTACCTGCACGGGGCGTCCGCATCGTGGCAGGGTGTGCTCGGCACGCCCGCGGTCCTGATCGGTGTTGGAGGCGTCGTCGCGTTACAGATCGCATTCACTTATCTGCCGGTCATGCAGATGCTTTTCGACACGCGCCCGGTCATGGCGTCGGACGCAATTGTTATCGTCGCGGTTGGCGTTGCCCTGTTCTCGATCCTCGAGGTCGAGAAGCTTATCCGCCGCAAGCTCTTTGCACACGACTGAATTGGTCGGCGATGAAACCCAGCCTTTGGCCGCCTTTTTTCCGGGAAAGGCTCCCGGAACCATTCGCACGCCGGTGTGAAATCAGCTTCGGCTGGACTGAGATTTGAGGCAAATGCTGGGCTCTGAAATACCGCCTTATTGACGGAAGAAGCGCGAGTCGGTCACCGCGATACTGAGCCCCGCGAGAGCGGGATAACGCGTCTTCGCCAGGAGCAATGCGATGCAAGTGACGTCGCTCTTAGCTTTCTTCGTCGCCTTTTCAGTCACTGCGACTATCGCGATAGCACAGCAGACTGACGAGGCGGTGCCGCCCTCAGCCACCGAGCCCGCGGCGCCCACAGCACCTGCGGAGGTGCCGGCTGCCAAGGGGCCGGTGCCGGAGGCGGCGCAGCCCGCGACCCCAGAGCAAGGGAAAGACACCGAGCTTCCGGAGGTCGAGGTCATTCAAAAGGCGCCTAAGCCTGCTTCACCAACCGCTGCTGCTCCGCAAGCAAAGCAGAAGGCTGCGGCACCACCGCCGGCTGCTACGGCCGCGCCAGCACCAACGGCTGCGCCAACAGCTGTGACGGCTATTCAAGGTCCGCAGGTCGCGCAATCCGGTGGGGCAGGGGCTGCGCGAGAAGCTCTGGACACCGTCCGCGTGTCGCCTCTCGGAGGCAGCGAAATCCCGAGGGCGAAAGTGCCCTCCGCCGTCTGGACCGTAACGTCGACCGAAATCAATCGCGAAGGAGCAGGCGAAGTTCAGCAGGCGATCCAGTCGCAGGTCCCGGGCGTCATCCTATCGGATGCTGCCGGTAATCCGCTGCGCGCCGAGGTCTCCTACCGCGGCTTCGACGCCTCTCCTGTCGGTGGCCGGCCGCAGGGCCTTGCCGTTTACCAGAACGGCGTACGCATCAACGAAGCCTTCGGCGACACCGTCAACTGGGAGGTGATACCGCCCAATGCTATCGAGAGCCTGACGGTCATCAGCAACAATCCGGTGTTTGGATTGAATGCAATCGGTGGCGCCATCAACATCATCATGAAGGACGGCTTCAGTTATCAGGGCTCCGAGGTCGATGTCCTCGGCGGCTCGTTCGGGCGCGCACAGATCGGCGTGCAGGCAGGCGTTCAGAGCGGGCCGGCGGCGGCCTACATCGCGGCCGACGCTATTGCCGACGATAGCTTCCGGGACTTCTCTGACAGCGAGATCCGGCGCCTCTATGCTGATCTCGGTTTGAAAGGCAGCAGGGCCGAAGTCCACCTCAGCCTCACGGGAGCGGACAACTCGTTTGGCGTGACGGCGGCCGCGCCCAAGGAGCTCTTGGATCTCGACTGGGGCCGCACATTCACCTCGCCCCAGGTGACCGACATCGACGTCCTGATGCCGCAGATCAACGCCTCCGTGAAGGCCACGGACACGCTGACGCTCGCGGGCGTCTCCTATTATCGCAGGCTGAAGTCGAACGTGATCGATGGCAATCTTACGGAGATCGATGACTGCGCCGCCAACGGTCCGAACGCCGGATTCCTCTGCCTCGCGGAGGATGGAGAGGAGGACCTGGTGCTCGATGCTTCAGGTAACCCGATTGAGGACGATGCGGTCGATGACCCACTGGGGTCAATCGAGCGGATCAGTACGTTCGCGAGGAGCTGGGGGGGAAGCCTGCAGGCAGTCGAGAAGGCTCGGCTGTTTGATAGATCGAACCAGTTTCTGATTGGCGCGAGCTATGATCACGGGCGGGTCTCGTACAAAACATCGAGCGAGCTCGGCACGGTTGGAGACAAGTTCGTGGTCGCGGGCTCGGGCATCATTGTTTCAAATCCGGAAGATGTGGCGCCGCGCGATCTCCGCACCGTGAACGACTATGTGGGTGTCTACTTCTCCGACACGATGGACGTAACGGACCGCCTCGCCGTGACGGTTGGCGGGCGTTACAACTATGCACGCATCGTGCTCACCGACCTCACCGGCGACTTTCCGGAGCTCAACTCGAGCAACACCTACGAGCGCTTCAATCCGATGGCGGGCGCGACCTACCGGCTGCTGCCGGCTATCTCGGCCTACGGCGGATACTCGGAGGCCAACCGCGCTCCGACAGCCGCCGAGCTTGGCTGTGCGGATCCTGACAACCCTTGCTTCATCGAGAGCTTCCTCACCGACGATCCGCCGCTCGAGCAGGTGGTGGCCCGGACGGTGGAGGCCGGTCTGCGCGGCGAGCACAAATCTTATGGTGGAGAACGGCTCAACTGGAGCGTCGGTTACTTCCGGACCCTCAACACCAACGACATTCTTCCGGTTGCGGCCGAGCAAACAGGGCGTGGCTTCTTCCTCAACGCAGGCGACACGCTGCGGCAAGGGCTCGAGGCCGCGATACGCTACGAGGACAGGCGCCTCATGGTGTATGCGTCATACGCTCTCGTCAATGCCACGTTCGAGGACGACCTTGTGCTGCCTGCGCCGAACACGCCTTCGGGCACGGAGGATTGCCCCGGCGCCGTAGGGCCAGATCCTGCGCAATGCAATTTCGTGCAGCCGGGCGACCAGATTCCCGGCATTCCGCGTCACCGGTTCAAGGCCGGGTTCACCTACTGGATGACGCCGCGCTGGCAGGTCGGGTCTGATCTCGTCGCGGCGAGTGATCAAATCTTCTTCGGCGACGAGGCCAACAACAATGCCGAGCTTCCGGGCTACGTGCGCGTCGATCTCAATACGACCTATAAGGTCACTGAGAACGTGCAGGTGTACGGCCTCATCCGCAACCTGTTCGACAGCCGCTACGGCCTCTACGGCACCTATTTCGACACGGAGCAGGCAACCGAGGCTTCGACCGAGGGGTTCGTATTCGAGGACGCGCGCACCATCACGCCCGCCTTGCCGTTCGCGGCCTATGGCGGCGTGAAGATGCGGTTTTGATGAGGATATCCGAAGTGGCTCGCGACTTGCGCTGGTGGACGCTATTTGGCGTGAGTCGGGCAAAATGCCCGCAAATGCTTTGACCACCTTCAACGCGGCCCTCTACTTGTGGCAATGTCGCCGATGTTGCCGCGAGGAGGAACGTCATGCGCCTATTGTCACTGTTGATACTTCGGCTGATGGCCCTGGTCCTGTTGTGCCTGTCGCTGGCTATTGCCTGGGTCATGATCGATACCCACCGCGCGATCGACCGAGAAACAGCATCCTCAGCTCTTCGAATGAGCCAACATCTGCAGGCCCTTTATTGGCAGAGGCTCCTCTGGCGCGGAGGGTTGTACAAGGACGGCCTCCTGCCGCTGCCAGAGTGGGAGACACTTGCGACGCAGAGCGTTGTCTCCCCCGGTGTGTGTGTGAGGTTTGCGCCGCCCGGGCAGGATTTGCACACGCTTTGTAGCCAGGTTGAGGCTCTCGGGCCCCTTCCGCCGGATTGGTTTTCGTACGCTTACATGGCGCTGCTCGGTCCCCATGAACCGGTCACGCAGCTGCTTTCCGTTCGTGACCAGACCGCAGGCACTATCGAAGCCCGAGCCGATGCGGGGGCCGCGCTTCGCTTAGCGTGGCGACAGGTCGCCACGATAACCGGTGTTGCGACGGCTCTCGCCGGCGGAATAGCATTTCTGGCAGCACTCATGATCGGTCATGCCCTGCTACCGGCCCACGCCATCATAGAGGCCCTGCATCTCCTTCAGCGAGGCGATCTCTCAGTGCGATTGTCGCAATTTAGGAGCGCGGAATTCAATCACATTGCCCGCGCCGTCAACGAGCTTGCGGCAAAGCTCTTCAAGACAAATGCCGAGCGCAGTGCTCTGATGGCCCGGCTCTTCCAGGTGCAGGAGGAGGAACGCCGTGCCCTGGCCCGCGATCTTCACGACGAGTTCGGGCAGTCGCTCACAGCAACAAAAGCGCTTGCCGCACTGATCGAAGAGAGCGCCCTGCCAGACAGGGAGGACATTGCGGCCGATGCGCGAGCGATCGGGCGCACGCAAAGCCATATGATGGAGACGCTGCGCACCACACTGGTCAAGCTCCGCTCGCAGAATATTGAGGAAGTTGGCCTTGAAGCGAGCCTGCGCCAGCTTATCGCCGATCACAATGCACAGGCCGGCTCGCGCACCGTCTTCAAGCTCGACATTTCCGGCCATGTGGCAGTGCTGCAAAAGCGCCTAGCCGTCGATCTATATCGCATCACGCAGGAGTGCTTGACCAACGCCATGCGGCATGGCGCACCGACGGAAGTGCACGTCATGCTCGCCCATACCGAGGATGATGCCGGCCGCGTCGCCCTGACCGTCGAGGACGACGGCGGCGGCGATGTTGGACGCTTCCGCGTCGGGTTGGGTCACGGCCTTCTTGGCATCAGGGAGCGACTAGCTGCACTCGGGGGCCAACTGTCGATCGCCAATGCTGCACGCGGTATCTCTGTGTGTGCGACTATTCCTCTGCACCCAACGAACAGCTCTGGGTCGTACACAGGTGCCTATGCATGAGTTCAATCTCGATCTTGCTTGTCGACGACCACCCTATCGTCCGGGAGGGATATCGCAGACTTCTCGAACGCCAGCCGATGTATCGGGTCTGCGCCGAGGCTGATGACGCCGCCAAGGCCTATCAGGCCTATAAGGATCTGAAGCCCGACGTCGTCGTCATGGATCTGACGCTCGATGGCGCAAGCGGCCTCGAAGCGCTCCGCCATATCCGTGAGTGGGACAAGGACGCAAAGCTTCTTGTTTTCACCATGCATCAGGGCTCGGCCTTCGCCCTCAAAGCCTTCGAGGCCGGGGCGTCCGGCTACGTCACCAAGAGCAGCGAGCCCAGCGAGCTTGTGAGGGCCGTCGAGGTTGTTGCCCGCGGTGGGCGCGTCTTGAGCGAAGACATTTCCAAGGCCATCGCCGCCGACCGCGTTTCCGGCGCGGGACGGCTCATCGAGGACTTGACCCCTCGTGAGACGGAGATCCTCCGCCTGCTAGCCTCGGGGCTTACCAGCGAGGCGATTGCGGAGATCTTGAACCTCAGCCACAAGACCGTGCGCAACCACCACTACGCCATCAAAAGCAAGATCGGCGCACGCAACGACGCGCATCTCGTCTGGCTTGCGATCAGCTGTGGTCTCGTCGATGCCAATCAGGAAAGCTCCGCGAGACCGAGCTCAAAATAGGCCGGGCATGGTGCCCGGTCTTTGCGGGCACGATGCTCTCGCCAGCGGCACGGGTTTGCCTTGATATCGATCCGGAAGATCGCAATCGGGGTCGAGCCATGATGAATGACGAGAAATTCGGTCCACCCGGAAACGTCGTGCTATTGCGCGGCGCCTGCCTGTGGCTTTTGGCGGCGCTCGTACTGGCGTGGTGCCTCGTCGGGCTCGCCTTTGGTGTCCCCGTATTCAAGGAGATTTTCCCCGGCAAGTACACGCGCGTGCTGCAAGCGCATATCGACCTCCTGCTGATGACGGCGCTGATTCTCGGCGTCTACGCCACGCGAACGCCGCTGCCCTGGCATGTCCGCTGGGCCATGGTGGTCGGCGCCTTCACCAATTCAAGCCTTTTTGCGCTGCAAGGCATGTTTCCGGTCGTCGACAGCGCGACTCCGCCGGAAGGGTTCTTGCCGTCGCTGTTCTTGATCTATCTCTTTGCCAGCCTGCTGACGACGAGCTACGGCTTCGGACGGGCGGCGGTTCTAGTCTTGAAGTCGACGTGGCCAGGGCCACACGCGCAGACCGGTGCTGAACCGAGGCGAGGAGCTCGGCTGAACGTCGCGGCCCTCCGACATTACGCTTGGAAAGCCCGTCGCGGCCTGATGCGGCAGGATCAATCGGTGCGGCAGGACCCGCTCATCTTGTGGCTGATCTTTACCGGCATCACGCTCTTCATCTTCTTCCTGTGTTGGTTTTTCGGGCTCGCGCAGCAAATGCTTGCAGCGGATCGGACGGGCATCTCGGCCTTCATCGTCGGCCTTTACGCCTTGAGTTCAGTGCATTGCTTCTGGCGGGCTTTGAACGTTTCCCGAGAAGCGGCAGCCGCGGCCGAAGTAAATCGCCTCCTGCGCGACGACAGCGGGAGCCCGCTGCCAGCGGGTGCAGTGAGTGCGCATATCGCGGAAATCAGGCAAAAGGCTTCGCTGCAAGGCGGCGGTAAGCTCGATCAGTCAATTCTGTTGCGGGTTCTGGCCGAGAAGCTGCGCGGGTCAAACAATTTCGGTGCCTTTACGGGCGATGCGCTGATGAAGCTCGGGCTCTTCGGCACCATCGTCGGCTTCATTTTGATGCTGGCGCCGATGTCTGGGCTCGATACCGAGAATCAGGCGGCAATCAAGACATCCATGTCCATGATGAGCGAGGGCATGGCGGTTGCCATGTACACGACGTTGACCGGACTTGTCGGGTCGCTTCTGCTCAAGGTGCAGTATGCATTTGTGGAATCGGCAACTGACCGGATCTTCATGGATGCGGTCGCGCTGACCGAGGTGCATGTCATCCCGGCGCTGGAACGCCAGACGGGCCAGGCCGCATGATCGACGATTTCCGGCTGGACAAGCGCGAGCCGCCCTTCGATCCCTTGAGCGTCGTGCTGTTCAAGGCTCTGCAGGTGATGGCATTCCTGTTCTTCATCGCTCTCATTGCGATTTCGACACAAAAGAACAAGGGCAAGATCGAAAGCAAAGCCGAGTTTCTGATCTCGATGTCGTGGCCCGACAATCATCCTGACGACTTCGACTTGTTCGTCCAGGATCCACTCGCCAATGTCGTCTGGTACCGGCGGCGGGACGTCGGCTTCATGGTGCTCGAGCGCGACAACCGCGGCGGCGCCAACGACTTCATCGTCGTCGGCGGCCAGAAGGTCCATGCCGCGACCCGGCAGGAGCTGGTCAGCATTCGCGGCATCGTACCGGGAGAGTTCACCGTCAATGTGTATCACTTTACCGCGCAGACGTCTCTGCCCGTCCCGGTGACCATTACGGTTGAGAAGCTCAATCCGGTTGTAACGACGGTCGCCAAGGAAACGATTGAGATCGTCGAAGGCGGCGCCGAGAAGACCGCCGTGCGGTTCACGATCGACGCCAAAGGCGACGTGGTGAAGGTCGACCGCACGGAGCGGTCGATCTTGCAGACATTCTTCAGCGCCAGCCGCGACGGCGGCCCGTTATGAGAGAGCAAGCCTACATTTTGGGCCTCATTGCCTCATACGCCGTGCTTGGTACGTTGCATCTCGTGTTGCTTTCGAGACTTCGCTTTGGCCGGGCCGCGCAAGCAACCTCCATTGTCGCAATGACCACGATCTACATCGCGACCTTCTACTGGGTGGAGGGTCTACTCGGCTGGTCGGCCGCGGTCGCCGTGCCGGATCGCTTCAAGCTGCTCGCGACCCGCGTCGTCGAGCCCGACGTCGCTCACGATCGGCCGGGCGCCATCCACCTCTGGGTCGAGGAGCTTGACGAGCGCAACATTCCAAGCGGCGTCCCGAGGGCCTACCTGCTTCCCTATTCGGCCGACCTGGCATCGAGAGCTAGCGCGGCACAGAGCGAGATCAACAAGGGGCATGCCCAGGGCGGAACGTCGCGGCTTTTCGCCCCGAATTCCGGCACCGGCACGCCAGAAGGCGCCAATGTGCGAACCGTCAGTCAGAATGGCGCTGCACCGGGTGGTGATCCCTCAGGAGGGGGGATTCTCGATCCTGCGGCCCTCGGCGGACAATCGAAGTCCGTCGATCTCATTCCGCTTCCACCGCCGCTCCTGCCGCCAAAGGACGACCCGTAAGGTCGACCCGCCATTGCACTGCAGGTGCTGGCTAATCTTTCGCTGATACGGCGCGACCGGCGCTTGCCGCCAGTTGGACCTCATCGCCCACGCGCAGGAGTGCGTTGGGACTCACAATTACCCGATCGCTCGCGGTGAGCCCGGACGCGATGACGACGCGCTCTCCGAGATCGCGCACGACGCTTACTGGCCGTACCTGAAATCGGCTTTGGGCATCGACGATGGCCACCATCTGCCGTCCGTTGCGCGTCAACAGCGTATTGGTGGGCACGGTGACTGCCGATCCGCTTTCGCTAACCTCGATCATCACCTGGCCATTGAGACCTGCTGGAATGCGCCCGTCTGGATTCTGCATGAGCAGCTCGGCGCGCATGGTGCTTGACGCCTGCTCGATCTGCCCCGAGACGCGGACAACGTGCGCCGTGAGCTCTTCGGGTAACTCGGCGAAGGCGACCTTGGCCCTAGCGCCGGGCTTGACCAGCAGCGAGGAGGATTGCGGCACGTCGATCTCGATGCGCAGCTCGTCGAGGCGGGCGATGCGCAACAGGTTGCCGTTCTCCTGGGTCGAAACTCCCGTCACTTTGTCACCGCGTTCGACATGACGCGCGATGATGGTGCCGTCGAAGGGAGCGCGAATGGTTTGGAAACTTTGCACCTCCTCCAGTCGCTTTACCTCGGCCTCGGCGGCGGCGAGATCGGCCTCCGCCGTCAGCTTGGCTGCACGGCGCTCGTCGACCGTCTGCACCGAGACGTGACCCTTATCGACCAGGTCCTCGCCGCGTTGTAGACTGATTTCGGCGAGCGTCAGCCGGGCCTTCACCTGGTCGATGGTGGCGCGTGCGCGTCGCAGCTCCTGCTCGACCTCGGGAGCTTCTATGGTCACGAGTATATCGCCTGCCTTTACGCGGTCGCCGATGTCGACGCGCCGCTCGGCAACGATGCCGTTGGCACGAGACGACAACAGCGCCTGCTCCGCCGGTGCGGTGCGCCCGGACAAGGTCAATAGCGTCGAGCCGGGAGCCGGCTCTGGAGAGACGACGCGCACCAGGCGCGGCGCCGGCTTGCTGTCCTTTTTCGTCGTCGTCGTCGTCGTCGTCGGCGGAAGCGGGGCGCTGGCGTCGAAGCCAACGAGCTTCAGCATGTGGCCGAGGCGAGCCGCACCGTCCGTCTGCGTCGACCAAACGGCGGCCCCGGCAGCCGCGCAGGTCGTCGCGACAGCGGCCAGGGCGAAAAACTTGCGGCTCATGTTTTAAGCTCCATGGTCATTCTGCCGCTGCCAGCACGCGAGGCGCCGACTCGGTCCGATCCTCAAGGACGCGCCGCCGCCTGCCAAGATCGGCAAGGGTGGCAAAAAGAAACGGCACGAACGTCAGCGTGGCGCAGGTGCCGAATATTAGCCCGCCGACAACAGCGCGCCCGAGCGGCGCGTTCTGCTCGCCGCCATCGCCGTGGCCCAATGCCATCGGCAAAATCCCGACGATCATCGCAGTGGCCGTCATCAGCACGGGACGCAGCCGGGTGCGCGCGGCATCGATCGCTGCCTGCCGAGCGCTTTCCCCCCGCACCAGGCGATCGCGCGCAAAGCTCGTCACCAGAACGCTATTGGCAGTGGAGACGCCGATCACCATGATGAGGCCGGTGAGCGCGGGTACCGAAAGCGGTGTGCCGGTGGCGTAGAGAGCGAACAAGGCACCCGAGATGGCCACAGGCAGGCCGCCCATGGCAATGCCTGGCATGATCCAGGATTGGAAGTTCACCACCATCACGAGGTAGACGAAGATCGACGCCAACGCGAGTCCCCCCAGCATCTCGCCGTAGGCCTGCTCCATCGATTGCGCCTGGCCGGAGATCTCGATGCGGTTACCGGGCTTCATGCGCAGCCGCGCAGTGTCGACGAGGGCGAGGATGTCGCGATAGACACCGCCGAGGTCGCGGCCTTCGACGTTGGCGAGCAGGGTCGTCGTTGGTTGCAGCGTGGTGCGGTCGATGTTGGCGGGGATCTTGCGGACCTGCAGCGATGCAAAGGAGCGCAAGGTCACCATGTCGCCGCCGGCCGCGGGGCGCACCGGCGTATTGAGCAACTGCTCGAGCGAGGTGAGGTTGACCGGTGTTGCCACCACCTGCACCGTATATGAAACGCCTTGTGCGGGGTCGGCCCAGAAGCTCGGCGACACTGTGCCCGAGGCGCCAAGGGCAGCCAGCAGGGAGGTAGCCGCGTCTTGCGGGGTGACGCCGATCTGCAGCGCCCGCACGCGATCAATCTCGAGATAGTAGGAGGTGAGGTCTCGCACCTGGCGCATGGCGATGTCGACGGCGCCGGGTACCTCACGCATGCGGCCCATCAGCTCGCGGGCGACTTCTGAATTGCCGGACGCGTCGCGGCCGATGATGCGCACCTCGACCGAGGTCTGGGCGGTGCCGGCCAGCGTTTGCGAGGTAGCGTCGGCTGGACGGAAGTAGGTCACCAGCTCGGGGAACTTCGTCTTCAAGAGGTTTCGGATCTCGCTTACGTACATGCTCGTTGGCGCGTGCTCGCCGGCGAGCTGGATGAGCATCTCGCCGTCGAACGAACCGATCACGCCGCTCTCGATCCAGGCAAGGTTGATGGGCTCAGGACTGCCGATGTTCTCGGCGATGAAGCCAACCTCATCGACAGGTATGATCGAGCGGATCTCGCGCTGAACATCGGCAAAGGTGCGCGCCGTCTCCTCGAGCCGCAACCCGGTCGGGGCGCGCAGATAGACGCGGATCATACCGGCGTCGGTCTCTGGAAAAAACTCGCGCCCCATGTTCGTCGCCGACCACGCCCCGAGCGAGAGCGCGCCTGCGAGCCCGACGAGCGGGATGAGCTTCCAGCGCAGCAACAGCGCTGCAATCGCGGCCACGATGCGCTCCAGCAGCGCCAACAGTCCATCCACCAGACGCGTAAACCAGCCGACGACGCCTCCACCGATAGGGTGCGCGCCGGGCGACAGCATCAGCGAAGCCAGGGTCGGTACCAGCGTGCGCGATAGGACGTACGAGGCGGCCATGGCGAACACGACCGACAGGGCAAGCGGAATGAACACGAATGCCGCCGTGCCGGTGAGCAGA
Source organism: Hyphomicrobium sp. (assembly GCA_041659825.1). Classification (GTDB taxonomy): domain Bacteria; phylum Pseudomonadota; class Alphaproteobacteria; order Rhizobiales; family Hyphomicrobiaceae; genus Hyphomicrobium_C. The sequence goes on along the minus strand of JBAZXL010000034.1, from coordinate 11,947 downwards.
AACAACGGGGAGAAGACGATGCAGATGGCGACCGTGGAGACGAATTCGGGAAACGCGACCTCGCTCGCGCTCTTGAGGACGGCCTCTTCCAGGGGCAATCCGGCCTCAAGGTTGCGGTTGATGTTCTCGATTTCGACGAGCGCGTTGTCGACCAGAATACCGATCGCCAGGACCAAGCCGCCCAGCGTCATCAGGTTGAAGGTGTTTCCTGTCAGCGCCAGACCGGCGATGGAGGCAAGCAACGCTAGCGGTATTGACGTCAGCACGATGAGGGAGGAACGCCAGCTCCCTACGAAGATCAGCACGACGAGCGCCACCAGCAGACCGACGATAATCGCTTCGAGCGCGACGTTGTCGATGGCGTGCGTTACGAAAACCGACTGATCGAAAACCGGCGCGATGGTGATCCCCTCCGGTGCGGCCGCCTGCAATTCCGGCATGCGCGCGCGGATTTGCTGCACGATGTCGAGCGTGGACGCATTGCCGAGCTTCAATATCGAGACAATGACGGCATTCTGCCCGTCGAGGCGGGCGATGTTGCTTTGTACCGCCTGGCCGTCGCGCACGCTGGCCACGTCGGAAACGCGCACGACGCGCCCATCGACCGAGCGCAGTGGCAGGTCGCCGAAGTTCGTTATCGTCTCGGGGCTGGCATTGGTGGTGAGAGTGATCTCGCGCTGGTCGATGCGTAGTGCGCCGGAGGGGAGGGTGAGGTTCTGTGTTGCTGTGGCCCTGGCGATGTCGCTGGCTGAGATGCCGTAGGCCTGTAGCGCCTCGGGCTTCAGGTCGATCATGACTTGGCGCGAGGCGCCGCCGTAAGGCAGCGACAGACGGATGCCGCGAATCGATTGGATCTGCGCCCGAAGTTGCAGACGTGCGTAGTCGTATAGGGCGCCGTCGGTCAGCTTGTCGGAGGCCAGCACCAATTGCAGGATGGGCACGCTTGAAGGAATGTAGGGCACGATCAGCGGCGGGTTGGTGCCGGTTGGCATGCGGCGCAGGATCGTCTGGCTGACCGAGGTGACCTGCGCGAAAGCGTCAGTAACGTTGGTGCCCGGCTGAAAGGCGATGCGGACGACGCCAACGCCGTTGATCGTTTCAGAGCGCACTTCGCGCAGGTTGTCCACATTGTTCAGGATGGCGAGCTCGCTGAACGATGTCAGCTTGCTCGCCATCTCCTGCGGATTGAGCCCCTGGTAGGTCCAGATGATGTTGATGGCGGGAATGTTGACTGTGGGCAGGATATCGGTCGACATGCGGCTTGCACCCAAGCCGCCGATCAAGAGCAGCAGGATCGCGAGCACGCCGATGCTGTGGCGATGACTTAGTGCGTACCTGACGATCCACATGTTCGGCCGATCCTTCCGGTCCTCGGTATTTCGGTGTTTTCGCTCGGCTCGTCCGTGGGCTCACACAGCCTTGGCGATATCGTGCATGGTCGCCGTCTGCGTGCCCTCTGGCTCCATGGCGACGCGCTCCGCCTCAACCACGATTTGTGCGCGCAAGCCGGGCCCCGGTGCGCGGTTCTCTAAGCGCAAAGAGAGGCCATCTTTATTGAGGGCCGTCTGCACGATCGACAACCCGAGCCCACTGCCTATTGCGCTCTTGCTGCGGCCACGGAAGAAGCGTCGCGTTACCATCTGCAACTCATCCTCCGGAATGCCGGGACCCAAATCGTCGAGTGTCAGGAGCACGCCTGAGGGGGATGAAATGAGCGACCAGTTCACGGGGCCGGCACCGGCGCTGTGCTGCAGGGCATTCTCGATCAGATTGCGCGCCGCCATGCGGAAGGCGTCGGGGTTTGCCCGTATGCGGCAAAGGAACAGTCGGTCGTCGATGATCGGTGCGGTCTTCTGGCTGGTGCTCTTGAGCTCATTGCCGATATCCTGCAATCGCAACCCCACGTTGATCCATTCCTGCGGCGCGCTGAGGTCGGAGGCATCGATATGCGCCATGGCGAGCAACTGCGTTGCCATGCGGTTGGTGCGGTCGGCGGCGGTGAGTGCGCTGCGCAGGGCGTTGTAGCGCATTGTCGGATCGACTGCGGCAAGTGCGATCTGTACTTGCGTGCGCAGGCCGGCCAGCGGCGTGCGCAGCTCATGCGCGGCAAAGGCCGTGACGCTGCGCTCGTGCTCGCGCGCCAAAACCACCTTCTCGAAAAGGTCGTTCAGCGCGTCGACGACGGGCCGTATTTCGCTCGGCGTGCGGCCGATGTCGAGCGGCGCCAAGGCATCGGGTGAACGTCCGCCAAGCGCCTCAGTGAGGCGCCGCAACGGTGCGAGACCTTGGCGCAGTGCGAGCCACATCAGTCCGCTCAAGGCCGCAAAAACGATGACGCCGGGAAGTGCTAGCCCCCACATCAGCTCCCGCACCAGGCGCTCGCGGTGGCTGACACTGTCACCGACGAGTACGCGGAGGCCGCGGTCGCGATCCTCGCGGGCGAAGACGCGCCAGCGCGTCCCGTTGATTTCCTGGTTGGAGTAGCCGCTGCTGACATTGGTGAGCTGCGTCGTCGGTGACTCGCTCGACTTGCCGACGAGACGCCCGTCGACCGACCAGATCTGGCAGGCGAGCTGAAAGGCGTCGAGGCGGTCGATCGGCACAGTTCGGTTGGCGATGCGAACGCCCGACACGCCTCCGGTCACGTGCACGCCCGCGTCGTCCATCAACGACGACACCATGCGGGTGGCTTCCTCGAGGCGCACGTCAAGCACCCGCTCCAGCTCCTTGCGACTGCCGGAATAGATCCAGGTCATGCCGCAGACCCATACGAAGCCGGTGGCGAGCAGCATTAGTCCGAATAGACGCGCGGTCATCGACTTCATTGGCGGCGGCAACCCTATGGTTAGGCCGAGGGGCAGCGAACGCAACAGGACTGAGCTTAAGCCAGCCTTAAGCCGGCGGCGGGGTGGTTCTGTTTGCGATATCAAGCCTGTGGACCGCGTTCCTTGGCGCCTGGAGCACTGCTGAGCAGTGGATCGGGCAGCACCACAGTGCGTGCACCCATCGGCACACGCTCGTAAAGGTCGATGACGTCGTGATCGAGCAGCCGTATGCAGCCGCTCGAGGTTGCTTTGCCGAGGCTCCCCGGCCTGCCGCCGCCATGGATGCGATAAAGCGTGTCGCGACCATCCTGGTAGAGGTACAGAGCGCGCGCGCCGAGCGGGTTTTCCGGGCCGCCGGGCATGCCGTGCGCAAATGGTATCGTGTGCGGATCGCGCGCAAGCATCTCGCGCGGCGGTGTCCACGTTGGCCATTCGGCCCTGCGCGCGACGTTGGCGACACCGCTCCAGCCGAAGCCTTCGCGTCCGACCTCGATGCCGTAGCGGATGGCGCGGCCCTCGCCGGTGACGAGATAGAGGTAGCGGGCGGAGGTGTCGACCACAATGGTTCCGGCGGGTTCCCTGGTCGGATAGCTCAGCTCAAGGCGGCGGAAGCGCGGGTCGAGGCGGCCAAGGTCCAACGCCTGTAGGGGGAACCGCTCGCGCTCGAGTGCCGCATAGTTACGGCGGTCGGCATCGGTTGCGTCATATGGCAGACCCAGCCAGGCCAGTTCCGTCGACGCGCATCCCGAAACGAAAAGCGCCGTTGCAATTACCGCTGCGCGCAGACACAACATCCGTCCCCCACAATCCCTGATCATCCGTGGGGGCGATGCCTAACGGCTCAAATTAAGGCTACCTTAAGGGCGCGCTTTTGCGCCCTTGCCTGCAACGCGACACATTGGCTGAATGCGTGCTACGTTACACTTACACTGCGCGTTATCGCCAGCGAGCGGCAAAACAAGGAGACGGCATGCGGCTGCTAGTGGTTGAGGACGACGCCGTGCTGCGCAGCGGTCTCACGGTCGGACTTGGTCTGCACGGCTTTACCGCCGAGGCTATGGAGACCTGCGCCGATGCCCTGGCGGCGCTTGCCACAACCCCCTTTGACGCTGTGGTGCTCGACGTCATGCTTCCGGACGGATCGGGGTTCGACGTGCTGCGCGAGATACGCCGGCGCAACGATTCAGTGCCAGTGCTGCTGCTGACGGCCTGCGACGCGGTCAGCGAACGCATTCGCGGCCTCAATGATGGTGCCGACGACTACATGGGTAAGCCGTTCGACCTTGATGAACTCGCCGCGCGCCTGCGGGCTTTGCGGCGGCGTTCGCTGGGGCGTGCCACCGCAACGATCACCTGGCAGGGGCTCATTCTCGATCCCGAGCGCCGCTCCGTCACTGCTGATGGAGAGCTTCTCTATCTGTCGCGACGCGAGTTTGCGCTGCTGCTGGCGCTCGTGGAGCGGCCCGGCGTCGTGCAATCGAAGCCCGAACTCGAGGCGATCCTGTATGGTTGGCAGGAAGAGGTGGAGAGCAATACCGTCGAGGTCCACATTCACAATCTACGCGCCAAGATCGGGCGAGATCGGATCGAGACGGTGCGCGGCCTCGGCTATCGCGCCAAGCAGTAGGCGGGTGTCAGAGCACACGCTCGCGCCGGTCCTTTCGCACCACTGAGCCATAGCGGAGACACGCTTCCAGCAAGATGCGAAGCCTTGCAAACCATAGTGGTTTGCGGCGGCTTCGCTCCTGCCAGCGGCGCCAAAGTCCTCGCGTCAGTGCGCCATCCATAATGAGTGCACAGCCTAGCGCCGGAGACAATCCGAGCCGCTCGGCATTGCGCTATTATTCTTTGCGGGCAACGCCGGCGGCGCTTTCCTTTATCACGCCAGACCAAATCTCAGCGTCGGTGGCCTTGACGGCTTTTTGCAGCACGCCTTCCGCGAGGAAACTGTCGGCGATCTTCTGCTGCTCGTCGAGATCCTGAGCCGTTACGGTGTTTACCGAGTAGCTGCGGTGGCTGTTCGCGCTCTCTACAATCGCAGGCTCAAGTTTCCAAACCGGAGCGAGCACTTTCGCCGCCTCGGACGGATTGGCCTTGGCCCATTCTCCGGTCCGCTTCAGAAGATTGAAGATCGCGTTGAGCGCGCGCGGTTCTGCAGCAGCGAAAGCGGACGAGGCAAGGTAATACCGCTTATAGTTTGCGAGCCCGGTGCCATCTGCCAGGATTCGGACATCGGCCTGCTTCTGTGCGGCAGAAAGGAAGGGATCCCAGGTCACCCAGGCGTCGACAGCACCCTTTTCGAAGGCAGCGCGGCCATCCGCAGGCGTGAGGTATGCGGGCTCGATATCTTTGAACTTCAAACCGCCCTTTGCGAGCGCGCTGATGAGAAGATAGTGGCTGCCCGCTGCTTTGGTTACGGCAACCTTCTTCCCCTTGAGATCGGCAAGCTGCTTGATGGGAGACTGCGAGGGGACCAGCACAGCCTGTGCCGTTGGCGACGGCAACTCCTGGGCAACGTAGACGAGCTTGGCACCAGCCGCCTGGGCGAACACCGGCACGGTATCGGCGACATCAGCCGAGATATCAATGGAGCCCACGTTGAGGGCCTCGAGCAATGGCAGTCCGCTTGTGAACTCGGCCCAGGTGACCTTGTAGCCAAGGTCGGACAGCGCCTTCTCGAGCTGGCCATTTGCCTTCAGAATTGTGATGAGCGAAGAGGATTTTTGAAAGCCGATGCGTACGGGCTTTGGCTCGTCGGCAGCGTATGCAGCACCCGAGGTTGCGACCATGGTGAGCGCAATGCCGGCAAGGCACGAATTGAGAAGACGTCGAGAGAGCATGAGACACTCCGCATATCGAGTTGGAGGTTTGAAATCGCGCAATATGAGCACCCTCGCGCAAGTCGCCGGGGCTGCGCCAATATGAAGAACTGCTAACCTAATGAGATTTCGAGCGATGAGTTCAGCATCAGGAGTGTGAGGCGAGCGTCATTCCATTCGCGGGACCTACTCATGGAGCGCCCCCCGTCGAAACAACTGCGACGCCCAACTCCAAAGCGGTCCAATCGGCCTCTCTTTTGCCAACGCATGCGAGACCAAGCTGGTGTCCGTCTCGATATTGAGCCGCGCGATGTGCCGGGCAAGCCGCTGGCACTGCATGCGGATATCGGGGATGGCGAGCATTTCCCAATAGCGCCCGCGAGTGACCGGGCCCACAGCGAATAGGCGATCCGAAACGGCTCCCTGAGCCGCGACGATTGCGTCGTCACTCGAGACCTCGAGGCCGAGGCCAAGGTCATCCAGGCGCGCGACCCCGGAACTCAAGAGATGGCCGACGAGTGAGGTCGAGGATGTTGTTGGAACGGGGGACACGCCGGTACAAAGAAAGATCCTGGCGACCTGCAAGGTTTCTACCACGCTTTGGCTACGTCGCCGAAAGCGGACGCCGGCTCCCCGCTCGTTCTCTTCTATCGTCTGGATCTTGGCTGAGATGATCTCGAGCTTGGATGATACGCGCAGCGCCTCGATCGCTTCAGCCACGGTTGGCGCCATGCGATGGCGGTGCACATCCCACCAAGGTCGCGCATGACGCAGGAATCGCCGTCTCGATTCGAGCGGCATCCTTTGCCACAGCTCTGCCGAATACGGTCTTATGGCATCGATGGCCCCGCGCCAATCACCATGGACCGATAGACTGCGCTCTGCGAGCGCACGTAGCCACCGCCACGTCGCAACAAGACTCTTGCCAAAGGGGATGTCATCCCTCTCGAGCGGCACGGCAACTGCTGGGGTATGCCGTTGTGGCATCAAGCCCCGGCGGGAAATTGCGTAGATCGTGCCCAGGTGCCCGCTGCTTCGCAGCGTGAACACCACATCCACCATCGTCAGCCCCGTCCCCAGGATCGCCACCGGCGCGTCTGGATCCAATCCGGCCGTTGCTCTGCTATTCCACGGATCCGAGAAACAGCGCGCCTCCTGCTGCGGCTGCGCATCGAAGCCTGTCGCGAGCACCCCGAAGTCCGCCTTAATCAGGGCGCCCGCATTGGTACGAACCTCGACGCCGCGCGGCGAAGTCGAGAGCGTCTCGGCTTTGGCAGAGATGATCTCGAGCCGGCAGCCGTGCACATCATCCAGGTAAGGCGCGAGTAAACTTAGCAAGTAACGCCCATAGTCCCGCCGGGCAGCAAACGTAAAGGCGTTCGGCGCATCGCCAGCCGCCGCTGGGACATTTGCCTTGAGCCAACGGACGAAATGGTCCGGGTCGTCCGGGAATGCGCTCATGTTTGAGGCGCGGACGTTCAGGAGATGACCTGGGTGGCTGGTGCTATAGGCAGTACCAAGGCCGACCTCTGCGCGCTCCTCGATGACGACAATCCTTGTGGCCGCATCTGTCGCGCGCAGAAGATGGCAGGCAAGCAGCGTTCCGCTCGCACCGCCGCCGACAATGAGTACGGTTCTAGGTATAGCGGAAATCCTGGAAGTTCATGCGAACTGATTTGGAGCCCGACGATAGCGAACCGAAAGCCATTTCGGCAAAGATGCATTTTTCATGAGCAAATGCACATTGTGGGAATGTCGAGGAAGCGCGGTTCAGAGGGCAGTTCCGACACACTTCCCGATCAGGATCCTCGTGTGGTCGTTTCGAAGTCCGTCACTAGCCGACCGTTAGCCTCAGAGGCTGACTTCGGACCCTGATATCGCAAAGCTTGTTTCGTGCGTGCTGCAAATGATGACGAACTTCGCAATCACCACACGAGCCAGGAATATCAATCTCAGATCTTCTTCGTTCGCGGCCGCGATCAGCGCCACTAGTGTAGCGCATCTGACGTTTGGTCCCCGCTTGCGGCAGGTCTCGTCACCAAACGTCAGATGCAAAAGCTACGCTAGAATCATAGAGTTGCTAGTGTTCCTCCTGGTTCCGACATTTGCTCCGAACCGCACTCCAGGGGGAGGCAAATGTCGGAACCGGAACACTAGGCTCATTTCACGGGCTTTCTGGCAGGCACGCTCGGCGGCACCCTGCTTGGTGCGATTGCCGGCTACTCCGGCCTCGTGAGACGGCTCCTCGATCCAACACTCCAGGGTCTGCGGGCTGTGCCATCGATTGCCTGGGTGCCTCTCTTTATCCTTTGGTTCGGCATCTTCGAGACCTCGAAGATCGTGCTGATTGCGGTTGGCGTCTTTTTTCCGATCTACCTCGGTGTGATGGGCGCGATCCTGTCGGTGGATCGCAAGACTGTCGAAGTCGGACGCAGCTTCCGGCTTTCACCGTTCGCTCTCGTTCGCCGTATTCTGCTGCCCTCAATTCTGCCGGCTTATGTGCTCTCCCTCCGGGGCGGCCTCGGACTCGGCTGGATGTTCGTCGTTGCAGCCGAGTTCATGGGGGCGTCGGAAGGGCTCGGTTATCTGCTCGTCGACGGCCAGCAACTCGGGAAACCGCAGCAGATCGTTGCCGCCATCCTTGTCTTCGCAGTGCTCGGCAAGCTTTCCGACTGGCTCCTCGAAACGCTCACGGCGCCGCTACTTACCTGGCAAGACGCATTTACAACAGCCAACTGACAGCTCATGCTTGAGATCGATAACATCAGCAAAGTCTACGCCAATGGCGTGACGGCGCTCCGAAACGTTACGCTTAGCGTTGCACAGGGCGAGGTCGTCGCGATCGTAGGAGGCTCTGGCTGCGGCAAGAGCACGTTGCTGCGGCTCATATCAGGGCTCGATCGCGTTTCTTCAGGCAGCATCAGGATCGAGGGCGCCGCCGTGACATCGCCGCATCCGGCGATCGGCATCATCTTTCAGGAGCCGCGGCTGTTACCATGGCTCAACGTAGCAGAAAATGTCGCGTTCGGTCTCGCGAACCTCACCAAGCCCGAGCGCAGGCATCGCGTCCATGAGGTGCTCAAGCGTGTGGGCCTTCGAGACTACAATGCCCGTTGGCCGCGTGAGCTTTCGGGCGGTCAGAGCCAACGCGTCGCGATCGCGCGCGCTCGTAACGCAGCCCTCCGTGCTGCTTTTGGATGAGCCTTTTTCGGCGCTCGACGCCTTCACGCGCGTTGAGCTGGAGGAGCACTTGGCTGAGATATGGCAGGAGACACGGCCGACGCTCGTGCTTGTCACGCATGACATCGAAGAAGCCGTAGCGCTCGGCTCGCGCGTTGTCGTCCTGCGTTCTTCGCCCGGGCGACTGGCGGCAAGCTTTGAGATCGGCCTGACCCGCCCCCGCAATCGCCTCTCGTCTCTCTTCGACGACGAGAAGCGGCGCGTCTTGCAAGCACTTAACTTGACGCTTGCTCGCGATTCGCGCTCTGATCTGGTGCCGAAGACTGCGGCCGCAAAGTAGCTTTGGAATCGATTGGAGAGGTGCGATGGACGTGGACGAGCTAAAGGCCCTGCAGGCTCCGCTCAAGGCCAAGTACAGAAACGATCCCGCCGCGGCCAGGATCACACTCAAAGCCAAAGGTGTCGCCGGCACCGACCATATCACATGCAAGCTCGAGACCGGGCGAGCGATCGCAGAGGCTGGATTGCATCCGGCTACCGGCGGCTCAGGACTCGAGCTGTGCTCAGGCGACCTGCTTCTCGAAGCGCTCGTCGCCTGCGCTGGTGTGACGATCAAGGCGGTGGCAACAGCGCTCGCTGTGCCGCTCGGGAAAGTGGAGATCTTTGCCGAAGGCGACCTCGATTTCAAAGGCACGCTCGGTGTGGACAAGACCGCGCGCGTCGGTTTCGAAGCGATCCGGCTGAGGTTCGAGGTGGAAACCACCGCTCCGAAGGATCAGCTCGACACGCTCTTGCGTCTCACCGAGCGCTATTGCGTCGTCTTCCAGACGCTGTCAAACAGCCCCACCGTCTCAGCCGAATTGCAGACGGTTTGAGCGGCACCATCGCCGCAAGCTCAACCGTTCGTCCGATCGCGTTTTCGGCGAGTTCATTTTGCAGCCCGAGCGGCCTTCGCTTCCGCTGTCTTGAACTCGCGTCGCCGCCCGCTCACGTTGAGAGTATCGAAGCTTGTGATGTGGAGGAATGACGGGTCGGCCTCCGTTGCATCCTTCACAACCTGCACGCACTGCAATCCGGCTGCTGTGGCTGCCGCGAGTTCCTTGGCGCTGTCGGAAAGGAAGAGGATCGATGTTGGCAGTACTCCGAGGGTCTCGGCGATTGTGAGATATGACGCCTTCGAAGTCTTGGGTCCGATATCCGTGTCGAAGTGCGCTGCGAAGTAGCTCCTCAGGTTTCCGGCTTCGGTGTGCTCGAAAAAGAGGTGCTGGGCCTTGACCGAGCCGGACGAGTAGATGTGGTGCGGAAGCCCGGCGCCGCGCCATCGCTCGATTGCGCGGAGTGCGTCGGGAAAGAGCGGGCTCGCGAGGGCGCCGGAGCGAAATCCACTCTCCCAGATAAGCCCCTGCAACTTTTTGAGCGGCGCCACCTTCTCGTCAGCATCAAGCCAGCGGTGCAGCGCTACGATAGGGTCCTCGTCGTCGCCGGCAAGCGCTCTCGCGTCGTCAAGGAGCGCGTGGATCTCCGGCCGACGTGCATTTGCCGTCACAAAGCGGCTAAGCCGCTCACGCGCATAGGGCACCAGCACGTCTCGCACAAATGCGATCGGACTGATCGTGCCCTCGATGTCGAGAAGAACGGCGTCTGCAACGACATTCACGGGTATCACGCGGCCTTATAGTGGGGTACGTTGTCGGAGATGCGGTCTCCAGTATAGAGAGGTGTCCAGCCGACCTGCTCGGAGAAAAGCCTGATCACAGTAAAGCTCGCCTCGGCACCGCCGTCGAACCAATGCTTGGTGCCCTTCGGAACGGAAAGAAGATCGCCAGGGGTACCGACCACCTGATAGATCTTGTCGCCAATGTGGAGATAGAACGCACCAGTGCCTTCGACGAAGAAGCGAACCTCGTCCTCATCGTGGGTGTGCTCGCTTAAGAACCTTTCCCGCAGCACCGGCCAGTTCGGATTGCCCGGCAGGATGCGCACAACATCGGCATTGGTGTAGCCGCGCTCGCGCTTCAACCGATTGATCTCGACTTCGTAAGCTCCAAGGATGTCAGCGTCCGAAGCATCCGCGGCCAGCTCGTGGCCTGCCTGCCAACGTTCGATGTTCGCGCCGAGGGCGGCAACGGTCTCCGAGATGGCGGCGAAATTCGTGATGTTGTGTTCGATCTCGGAGGGCCGCCCGGCGGAGTAGACGATCAGCTGTGTCATGCCTGATAGCTCCTGAACGTTACGATCTGCTGCAAAAGGACCTCCAACGCCTCTATGTGACGGGCGGCGGTGCACGGTGAATCACCCCACGCATAGAGGCCATGTCCAGCGAGAAGGAAAGCCGGCGCACGGAAGTGCCCGCGTGCCGGGGTGCTCGCGAGAAGCTCGCTGACCTGCTCGGCAAGTGCCGTGATGTCCTGGTGGTTTGCGAACACCGGCACCTCGACGACCTCGGTATGGGATTTGATGCCGGCGATCGCCTTTTGCAGCTCCCACCCGCTCACGCGAACGACGCCCTCGTCGACATGAGCCTGGCCAATGATTGTCGAATAGTGGCCGTGAATATGCGAGACTGCATTGATGCCGGGTTGGCGCTTGTAGATGGCGACGTGGAGACCGGTCTCGGCGGATGCCCCGTTGGCCAGTGGCTCGGCAAGGTCCTGAATGAGGATGTCACTGTGAGTAAGTGCAGCCTTGTCGACGCCCGTGCGCGTTATCGCAATCCGGCGTTGGTCGATACGTGCTGAAAAGTTGCCGGATGTTGCCGGCACCCAGCCGCGAGCTGCCGCACGTGCGCCCGCCCAGATGACCGCCTCAATGGCCTCATCTGTACTTTCAAGATGCTTGCGTTGAGCTTGCGGCATTGAGGTCTCCCAATCTCGGCACTGCAGGTGCTCAGTGAGCTACGGTCAGCGCGGCAACGATAATAAGCGCGAAGCCAAATGCTCCCCACGCAAACGCGTTCTGAATGGCCCAATAGTGTTTCATGAGCAGCTTGCTCCCTAGTGTTCCGGTTCCGACATTTGCTTGCCTCTGCGGCGCGGTTCGGAGCAAATGTCGGAACCATGAGGAACACTAGCAACTCTATTTTTCTAGTGTAGCTTCTGCATCTGACGTTTGGTTTCGAGACCA
>JBAZXL010000033.1:0-45114 GCA_041659825.1 Hyphomicrobium sp. | reverse complement strand
CGCAAGATAGGCGAGGAAGTCTCGCGCGTAGGCACAGTAGTTCCTGACGACGACCGGGCTGTAGCTCTGTCTTGTCAGCTCGGCTGCGAGTTCGGCGATCAGATCGCGTTCCGTGTTCAACATCGATGGTCCCTCTGCTGGTCAAACGACAGCAGAGGTCGCCATCAAATAATGCGCAGGGGGAACGCGTCGCGGGCGCTCGATCCACAGGGAAATCCGCGCAGTCGCTGCGCTCCTTCACATTACGGGCACCTCGCGATTACTCAAGCTCCTGAAGGAAGATAGCCGCGCCGTCTTCACGGCCGCCGCCAAGGCGTCTGAGGCGGTCGCCTACCTCAAGCGTCTTCAGCCCAATTCTTCAGATCTCGACAAGCCCGACGGCCGGCACCAGATCGCCGCATGATCCAGAAAGGGCGGCCCTTTCAGCCGTGAACGCCGCCTTTTCATTTTTGCACATAAAATATTTTTATGTCGCGCATCCAAACTCTGAACTCTCTCAGATATTTTTTCGATGTCGACGCATTAGCAGAACGTGCCCCTCAGATCCCCTCCAACATGGAGGCAGAACAGGGGCTTTTGGCCGCTCTCCCCAGCGGCACCATCATACTCGCCTTCGATCCGCCCTTTACTCGTTTCACCGAAGCTGCAAGCTGACATTGCATTGTTATCAATTTCGCCGCAGCAGAGTCTTTTTTTAATTGACCTACTATTTCCACCACTACTATGATTGACGCGGGTCAACTATAAGCAACCACAAATGAATGAATAACGAGCCTTCACTCACCAACAGGGCCCGATATGCTGTAAGTGCCATGATCGAGATCGCCAGGACGGAAACACCCATGCCGCTTCATAGCGTAGCCGACACGACCGGCATTTCCCTCTCCTACCTTGAACAGCTCGCTGCCACGTTGCGATCTCACGGCCTTATCAAAGCCAAGCTAGGCCCCAAGGGGGGCTATGTCCTGGCCAAACCCTCCGCCAGCATCACCATTGCCGATATCGTAAAGGCTTCAGAAGATTGGGCGCCCGGCCTCAAGGCACCCAAGAACAAGGATGTCCCACAACCCACGAATACCGTGCAACTCTGGAGTCATATCCACAATGTAATCCTCCATCATTTAAGCCAAATAACGTTGGAGTACGCTATTGTCGAAAGGAATAGATTCGACCACCTTATTCCATGATTAATACATTTTTAATCACCATAAATGTATTATTGTCATAGAGAGCAAATAACAACACACCCAAAGGGGGTCTCTATGTGGAGTAATCTAAAAACGCGCCAATGCGCCTTTTATCAAGTCTATGTCACGACAAATCGCGACAGTGACGTCAAAGCCTTTCTCAAAGCCAACAAAAATGAATACAGCAGCCGCAGCAATATGGTCCAAGCCGCCGTTTTGCAGAAGCTCGGGCGCGACAAGCCGCTACTGTCACGCAACCCCGCCATCGATCCCCTGCGCCTTGCCCAGTGCCTGTCCGAGCGGCGCGTCGATGAAAAACGTATCGCCCGCCGCGTCGTCCGATGGTGCCTCGTTCTCGATGTCGCCGTTGATATCCAGGTTCGCGCTTTCCTCAGAGAATACGGCGCCCGGCACGGTGCTCTCTGTCGCTATATTGACGATGCCATACTCGAGCTTATCGACCCGACCAAGCGCCGGAACACGGCCGCAAAAGAAAAAGTCCCAAGAGACGCCATTCACACGCTGAGCGAGATGCCGTTGCCGCCTCTTCGCACAGCGGCTATCAACGACTTCGGGGTGGGGCAACACACGTAAGAAGGGCAGGGGGCCTGCCAATCCCTGTGCGCGGGCCCCACAACCTTATCCCCAGACCATCCATCTCAACGTGTAGCCAAACGAATATGCCGCCGCACCGGCCATGCCCCCTTGCAACACCGAGATCGCCCAGATCCTTGCAGCTATGCCTTCCTGATCAATTTCGCGCGCCCGCAACCACATCGGCCAGTACTTCTCCGCCACCGTCAGATGCAATCCCAGGCCACCCAGAGCAGGGGCCCACCACCCCAACCCGGCCAGCCCCGCTATGGCTACGCTCAAAAGAACGACAAAGCCCGCCATACCCTCACTCCACGCCAATTCGCCCTGACGGAATATGCACGGCCGGGAATACTCCTTCAGCCCCGAAATAGTCCTTGAGCTCCGCTATGTCCCGCTCCGTCAGCGTCACAACACCGCGAGGAAGAAGGGCCGGGATCTCATCCCCGATCTGTGCGGCCGCCAGCCCCTGAGGTGCTGAGAACCGCAGCCGTTTTCGATCCATCAAGGATATCAAGCCAACCACCTCCTCGTGGCTGACGCCGACGCAAACAATGGCTTCAGGTTCAACAAGCTCAACCGCTTGCGTGAAGGCCGGGCACGATTTCCATGCCATGAAGCGCGATACCAGCCCCAACTGCTTCAGTCGCGCGTGTGGATCCTCCGACAACGTCATCCCTATCCACCAGTCGCCGCCCGGAGAGGCGATGCGGAACTGCGGATCCAGATCATCATCGATACGCTCGATCAGCCGCTGAGCGCGTTGCAGATCCGCACGCACCAAATCTCTCAGCCCCATACGCCTTCCCCACTTCTTGGTTCAAGTATCTGCTTTTCACCGCGTTGTGGAAATGTCTATGGCACCATTTTACGGACCAAGGCTCGGTGTCCAACGGGCCCACTTTTGTATAAGCTTGGCCCTATTCAACTGTTTTCCATAAGATACATTATCGATCAATGCTAACCCCTTGATGGGGAATAGAGATTCCGCTGAAACTTTCGGAGTGATAATAAACATTATGGAAAATAATGGATTATGGCGTTCGCAGCACCGCGCTTCAGACAACCTAAACACCCTCCGAGAGGAAATCGACCGCTTGGATAACAGCCAAGCGCTGATCGTCGTCTAGTCTCGCCATTTTCTTTTTAAGCCTCGTCGCAGCAATCGCGGCGATTTCACTGGTTCGCAGCGTGTAGGCAACACCATCAATCTCTATTTTGGGATGAAGACCTTTCATGTGCCTGTGTGGTTCAGGATTGACCTTTAGCAGTGGAATGACCACACGCGTGCCTAAGTCACTTAGAAGATCCGACTGAATATCGACGACGTAAGGCGCCGATGTCAAACCAAGCTCATAAACGTCAAACTGCGGCATCAGCGATCCGATTCATCCCATAGTGGCTGTATGGCAACGCCGCGCGCTTCAATCTCGGTATTATAAGCCAATATTGCATCCCTGTTTTCAGCGAGCCAGCGCTCCCCTCTTGCTTTGCGCAGCGCCTCTGCAATTCCAGCCTCTGCAGCCTTCGACGCGTTGAGAGACAAGCTTTTTGCGTCCCTCATGATATCTTCTCTAATCGTAAGCGTAACAGGCTTACGCCGCACTTTAATTTCTGCATCGGTATTTGTTATCATACGTATATTATATACTTATTAGAAATAATATATCAATGCCATTTTATGTTTGTCCGTTATATGCTTTTTGATCTATGCTTTTCGCATGAGATCTTTGACTGCGCATGTATTCGAAATTTACACTGAGGCGCGCATCGCAAAATTCACGCAGGACCATGACGCTTTAAGCTCAACCCTTGACGCACATGAAGCCCGCAGGGAGGGCCGCTCATCATGAGAACCGTTACTGACATCTACGCCAAACAGGATTTCGATGCTTTGATCGATGATGCACGGTCGGGCCCTATTCTCGTGCGCCGTGAAGGCAAAGACGCGGCGATAATATTGTCTGTGGAAGACTACCGACGTCTCACGGCAACGCACGCTGACGTGCCAACATAACGGCATATCTCGGAACGGCGATTTAGGGCTGCCGGACGGATCGTGTCAGGGCACAGCCAAAGCGGTGTGAGCCTAAGGGCGTATAAATTACACGAGCCTCCGTTCCAGGCTTTCCTTCCGTCTCGTCCAATCCGGCATCATACGCGTCAGAAGCTTGTAGAATTCCGGTCCGTGGTGATGATGAACCCGGTGGCAGAGCTCGTGCACGATGACATAATCGATTTCATGTGGGGCCGCCTGGATAAGCCTGCGATTGAGAACGAGCCGGCCACCTGCACTCATCGAACCCCAGCGGGCTGACATTTGACGAACGATAACCCCCGTAGGCATGATTGCTTGCGGGTCAGGAAACCTCTCAGCGCAAGCAACCAGTCTCGCTATGAACTGCTCGCGCGCCCGGTCCTTGTACCAGCCGTCGAGTTGGGCCTCGATAAGATCGGTTCTCGATGCGCGGTGAGCGTAAAGCTCAATATGACCGCGCTTGATTTTGACCTCTTGCTGCACCGCCGGGATGATCTTAAGCCGGTATCGGCGGCCAAGGTAAAGATGGGTCTCCCCGGACTCATATTTGCGAGGCGGCGTTCGAGGGTGAAACTGCGCAAAATACTGAAGTTGGCGCCTGATCCAGGACGCTCTGCGATGCAGTCTTTTTTCAATGATTGCGATGGCAGCTTCAATCGGCGCGACCACCTCAATCGTCATGTCTGGGAGAACAGAAATCGCCAGCGTCTTCCGACTGCTCCGCGTCAGCGAATAATCATATTTCTCGGTGCCGTAGACGAATGCGCGCTGCTCGGTCATGCGGGGAACCTGGCTCTAGCTACACGCGTGATCTGCTCTTGCAGCTCATCCAGCTTGTCGACGGGAAGATCAAGACCCCGATCGTCACGCAAATGGTCGAAACAATAGTCATCGATAGCATTGCGCAACTTGTTCTGTGCGACATCGTTGGACCAAAGGTCGACGATCAGATGCGATTTAACAATGCCCAGTATGCGCTGCGTCACGGTGACAGACAGGTCTGCCGGTGCATTGCCGTTCGCTGCCGACGAGACGATTGGATTGATGATCCCATAGAAGGCCGCGGCATCATCATCGGACTTAATTTCCGGGGGCAAGCCTGCCCCATGATCCTTGGTCGCGACTTTGCGCGCAAGATCCATAATGGTATTGAGGTACTCGACTTCAGAGAGCCGCTTCGCGCGGTAGTCGCGGATCGTCTCTTCCAGGAGTTCGGAGAAACGGGCGTAGAAAGACGGATCGAGTTCCATCTTTTCGGTGATGGTCCGCTTGGTCGCACTTGCGATCCGATCCGCCTTCGAGGCCGCTGTAACCCCGGTCTCATCGACCACCTTCTTCAGCGCATCAGGATCATTGATGTTGACGGCTTCGATGATCCGCATGGCGGGCATCGCTATCACATGATCATCGAGCAGCTTCTGAATCTTCGGCTCATACTCCTTGATATCGACAATCTCCTGATAGCGGATCTGGACGGACTTACGCAGCTCTGAAAACTGCTTCCAGTCGCGCTTGAAGCGTTCAAGATGCTGATCCGTGAAGAGTTCATGGGCTTTATCGGATGAAAGCGCGATGTGCAGACAGCGTCCGTACGCCCTCAGGCGCTTATAGAAGTCGTTCCTGATCGCCTCATCGGCGAGCAGTACCTCAAAGGCCTCCATGTCCTTCTTATTGGGAACCGTCTTAAACAAATCCCATAGCTGTTCGTGGAGCTGGGGGAGGCGGTTGAGCTCGACTTTGATGTCGACCAGCGCCTCTGCCACATCCTGCGCGTCGAAGCCTTCGAAAGCCCCATAGGTCGTCAGCGCCTTGTCAAGCTCACCCAGCAGGCCTTCATAGTCGATGATAAAACCAAACTGCTTATGCTGCCCGTCTTCCTCGTGGAGACGGTTCACGCGGGCGATCGCCTGCAGCAAATTGTGCTCGCGGAGGGACTTGCACACATACAGCACAGTGTTGCGCGGCGCGTCGAAACCGGTCAAGAGCTTCGAGACCACGATCAGGATGTCTGGATCGCCGCTCCCCTTGAACGCCTCGATGATCTCGCGACTGTAATCGTCCTCGGAACGGAAGCGCTTCATCATCCGGTCCCAAAATTTCCGGACCAGATCCTTGGACTCTGTATCGACCTCCTCATTGCCTTCATTATCGTCGGGAGGAGAGATCACGACCTCGCTCGTCACATGACCAATCTCGTCGAGCATGTCTTTGAAGCGGATAGCAGCCGCTTTGGAGGGAGCCACGAGCTGAGCTTTAAACCCCGTGCCTTGCCAGTGCTGGCGATAGTGCTCGGAGATGTCAAAGGCTTTGGCGCGGATGGCCTGCCCCGTCTTCGATAGCGCATCCATGCGCGAGAATTTGCGCTTGAGGTCCGCGGACTGTTCGGGCGTCAACCCTTCGGTGATTTTCTCAAACCAGGTATCGATGACATTCCCGGTGATTTGCTGCTCGACAAGCCGCCCCTCATACAGCAGCGGTACCACCGCCTCATCCTTGACCGCCTCATCAATGGTGTAGCTGTGAATCAGACCACCAAATGTGTGCAGCGTGTTCTTCTCCTTCTTGAGAAGCGGCGTGCCGGTGAATCCCAGATAGCAAGCGTTGGGCAACATCCGGCGCATCTTTTTGGCAAAGTCGCCCAAGCCGCCATAACGTCCCGACTGTGTGCGATGGCTTTCATCGACAAGGACGAAGGTATTGGGGTCTTGATCGACGAGCGCGCTGCCTTTGAGCGCTGAGGCGAACTTATTGATGATGGTCGTGACGAGTGGAGCTTTGGCCTCGATCATCTCGGCCAGATGCGACCCGCTGCGCGCCCGGATCGGTTCCATCTCGCACGATTTGAACGTATCGCGGATCTGCTTGTCGAGATCATCCCGGTCCGTCACGATGACGATGCGCGGGTTTGTGATATCCCTGTCGAGGGCGAGGCCCCGCCCCAGCATCACCATGGTCAGTGATTTGCCTGAGCCTTGCGTGTGCCAGATCACGCCGCCCTTGCGGATATTGCCGAAGTCATACTGCTTGACCCGCTCAATGGCCGCTTTGATCCCGAAATACTGCTGATGGCGCGCGATCTTCCGCACGCCTGCGTCGAAGACGGTGAAGCGGCGCACGATATCGAGAAGCCGCTCCGGACGGCACAGAGCATGGATCAGACGGTCCTGCTCGGTGACGGCACGATCCCCATCCCGCGCCATGTCATCGAAAAAGCGGCGGGCTGGTGCCAGATCGCCTGAGAAGATGGCGGCCTTGTCTTCGTTCTTGAGCGGCCGATTGACAAGGGCGGCAATCGCCTCGTCGCGATCCTCTTCGTCGCGCCAGCTCTGCCAGAATTTCCGCGGCGTACCAACCGTGGCATACAGCGCCTCGGCCCGGCGCATACTCATCAGCACTTGGGCAAAGTGAAAGAGCTGCGGAATGAAGTCTTCGCTCTGATAGCCAATGAGCTGGCTGCCGGCCTTCTTCAGGCTCTCAGTCGGGCGCTTGTTCTCAATGACGACAAACGGGATACCGTTCACAAAGCAGACGATATCGCAGCGTTTGGTCTGAAGCGACCCAGTCCGCTCGATCGACATCTCGGCCGTGACATGGTAGACGTTGTTTTCCGGGGTCCTCCAGTCAATGTAGCGAAACGAGTAGCTCTTGCTGTCGCCATCGATGGTCTTTGTGATCGTCGTGCCGAGCACGAGCTGGTCATAAACCTCCTGATTGGTGGCCTTGAGCCCTTTGATCTTGTCCGGCGTGGGGCGCAGTCGCCGCAGCGCCTCATGGGCGTCCTGGAGGTCGAAAGCATAGTCCTTACCGCGATGGGTAAAGCCATTGATCCGCAGGAGCTGCTCGACCAACACCTCGTCGAGAAGAACGTTGCGCAGCTTGCCGCGCTTTGCCTCAGCCTCTGACTGTGACAGGGGCTGGAACCCGAGTGTCACAAGAAGCTGCAGCGCCGGGATCTGAGACTGATACTTCTCGGCGGCGTCGAAGGTCATGGGGCCTCTTCCGCCAGAAGGGACGACAATCCGGCCCGAGCCGCAATCGCGTCTATATTGGCTTTGATGATCTTGTCGAGTTCACTGCCCTCCGTGAAGTTGGCTGGCACGGCGCAATGCACGCGGCCATCCGTTTGGTAGCCGTCCGCCTTGCTGCGGGCTCCTTTGGTCCCCGGCTTATAGACCGCGACAGACAATCCACCCTGCTCCTTGATCAAACGGAAACAGGGTATGTCGGTCGCGCCATCACCTATGAACACCATGTGCTCGAACGGGACCGGTCTGTCCCGCTTCTCGACGAACTTATTGACGGCGGCGTTATCGCTGAGGTCGTGCGCGCCTTTATTGATCCGGAACAGATACTGGGTTTTGGTGGTGTAATTCACGGCGAGCGCTGGCCAGGCGGCAATACCATTGTGGTCGAACAGAAACTTGGAGGCGTAGACCTTCGTGAATTTCGTCGCTATGGGCGTGCCCGCAAAGATCTCCTCGTTACCGGAGGAGATCAGATAGTGTTCGATGCGCACACCGTGCGCTCGACCGTAGGCCGTAATGCGGTCGAACCAGCCGTCCACACCCTCGAACAGTTTGATCTGCCGTCCCCGCGCTATGAAATCATCGCGTCGAACAGAAACCTCCGCGGCTTGTGCCTTGCGCAGCATCAGGTTCATGTAGACAAGAACTTCGTCGGCCTGATGTTCTCTCGTGAGGCGCTTGACCTCATCCCAAAATGCCTTCGGCGTAATCTTTATGTCTGGCAAGAACTGGTGTTCCTGCATATTGCCGTCAGCAAGTGTTCCATCGAAATCATAGGCGATGGCCATCGGGACATGCTTCTTAGCCATGTGCAGGCTCCTTATCAATTTTCACCCGCCACTGGCCGGTGAGCAGCTTCTGCATGAGGCCGCGCTTCTGGTTCGCCAACGCTTCGCGCTTGCGATGGAGGACGTCGATCTCACCCTTCAGGACGTCGAGCACCTCAGCCTGCTGGTGTTGAACATCAATCGGAGGCAGGAATACTTTGATCTTCGAAAAAGCGGGAAATTTCAGGTTCCAGGTATCGCTTGTCAGCCCTTGTGAATAGCGCTCAAAGTCAAAAACCATCCGGCGCGACTTGAAAAGGTGAGCAGCGTATTTTGCTGCAATATTCACGTTGTCAGGCGTTACGATCGTGTAGGCAGGACTTACGATACCCCGCAACATCGATAAGCCGCATACACCCTGCCACATTCGCATGGTGTTGTAGCCTATGTCGCCGGGCAGTATCAGTTTGTAGCTGGACTTATCGTCGGTCGACGTGTCCTTGCGGCCTACGTCATCCCTGTCAATGATCCCGCCACTCATCGTGATGCTAAGAAGCCGATCACCAGCATCTCCGCCTTCGGTTCGCTCCGCAAACACATCGCCAAGCTCGAATTCGCTCCACGAGTTGGGGCGCCGTTCAAAGGTCGGATGGCAAGGATCGAAAAATCGGCGAGCAGTCGCACTGAATCGTCTTTCCAAACGATCAATCAACCGATCGCACGTGTCTATGGCCTCGTCCCACGCCCGCAAGATTTGGGCGATCTTGCGCTGCTCGGGAAGTGGAGGAAGCAAGATCGGAGTGGCAAGAAACCGATCTTGAGAAATGTTCTTCATCGTGCTTTGCGTGCCGGTCGCCTGGTTCTGTATCTGGGCACGCACTGATCTGCTATGGAGTACGCTGATAAGCCAGTGGATACTTACGCCATTGGCAGGGCGAAGCTCCCACAAAAGATCCGAAAGGAAAATGTTGGGATGATTTGAATCGATCAGAGCCGACGCGCCAACGGTATCCTCAGAATTTTTCCGGCAGATAATAATCGTTCCGGCGGAGACAGGTGTGCGAAGCAAAGAATGCTCACTTAAAGGCACAAACTTATTCTCACCCACTTCGAATCTGCCTGTAATGACTGCGCCTGTCTTCAATACGCCGACCTCTCCCTCTTCTGCTGGTCGGTCATCGCATTTCACGCTGTAACCTCCCCTTACAGAAACGATTACATCACTTAAAGTGGCCAGCATCCAACCCTTGGGGTGTTTTGCACCCAGCGGGTTTTCGTCCTCGCGCCCGACTGTTTCAAGCATTCCCGCCCCCCTTCTTCTTCGATCGCTTCGACGCCTTGGCGATGCGCTCCAGCTCTTTCAGGTCACCAACGCTCTCCACCTCCCGCCGCTTCGCTTCTTTGCGGTTGCCGTCAAACTCCGCGTAACGCTCATGCGCGATGGTCTCCGCTCGCTTGGCGGAGATGCTGCCAGCATTCCGCAGCTTGGGAAGTTCGTTGCTGTCGAGGAAGGTGTCGAGTACGCCTTCCCACTCAGCGAGGCGCATGGTTTGTCGCCGTGAGGCGCGCAATTCGGCGGTGCTCAGGAAGGTCTCAACGATCAAATTGAGTTCCTTGATCTCCAGCTCGCCCAGATAGTTCTTGGCCGTGGCCACATCGTCCTTGCGCACGGGGCGGCCCTTGTCGGCCCCCTTCCAGGTGGTGAGACCCATATTCGGGGCGCTCGCCTCGGCCCGGGCTTCGATCAGTTCACCGGCCGTATGCCCGGTGACGGCGTAGAGCATCTTGTTTTGGATGGTGGCGTAGAAGGTTGCGATCTGACGGGATTTAGGATCGTAGTCTTCGCTTATCGAGAGGATGTCTCGCACCTTCTGATAGAACCGCGCCTCGGAGGCGCGGATGTCGCGGATGCGTTCGAGAAGCTCGTCGAAATAATCCCAGGCGGGGTCCTTCAGGCGTTCGTCATCCATGACGAAGCCCTTGACCATGTAGTCCTTGAGGACTGTGCTGGCCCACCGCCGGAACTGTGTGCCCCGCTCAGACCGCACGCGGTAGCCGACGGCCAGAATCATGTCCAGGCTGTAGAACTTGAGTGTTCGGCTGACTTGCCGGGTCCCCTCGGATCGAACTTGTAAGAATTCCTTACAAGTTGCCCCCTCTTCCAGCTCTTCATCCTCAACAATCGACCGGATCAACTGGGTAATGGCCTGAGACGAGGTCGCGAAAAGATCCGCCATCTGGCCTTGTGTGAGCCAGACGGTACCGTCCACGGATCGCAGCTGCACCTGCGTCCGACCGTCCTCCGTGTTGTAGAGTATGAATTCTCCCTCAGACATCGATTCCCAGCTCCTTGAGGTGCTTGGCCATGCGGGCCCGCACCTCGGTCAACTCGGCCTCGATGGCGACGATCTCCTTCTGCACCGCCGCTACGTCGATCTCAACCTCAGGCTCGAACGTGTCGACGTAGCGCGGAATGTTCAGATTGAAGTCGTTTTCGGCAATCTCCTCAGGCGAGGCGCGGTGAGAGTATTTTTCGAGCTCCTCACGCTTGCGGTAGGTCGTGATGATCTTCTCGATATGCGCTGTCTCCACCACGTTCTGGGTTTTGGCGCTTGAGAATTCTCGGCTTGCATCGATGAAGAGAACGTCCTTGCGCTTCTCGTTCGCCCCCCCCTGCTCGCGCGAGCGGTCGAAGACCAGAATGGCGACCGGGATGCCGGTCGTAGTGAAGAGATTGGACGGGAGCCCGATCACAGCATCGAGCATGTTTTCTTCGATCAGTGTCTGGCGGATCTTGCCTTCCGCGCCGCCCCGGAACAGCACGCCATGCGGGACAATCACCGCCACGCGGCCAGATTGGCGCTTGGCGATCTCGATCATGTGCGTGATGAAGGCATAGTCGCCCTTGGACTTCGGCGGAATGCCGCGCCAGTAGCGCTTATACTGGTCGCTCTCGGCCCCTTCCGCGCCCCACTTGTCGAGCGAAAACGGAGGATTGGCGACCACCACGTCGAATCGCATCAGATGATCGCCCTCGACGAGGGCAGGGCTGTTGAGCGTATCGCACCATTCGATACGGGCGGCGTCCTTGGCATGCAGGAACATGTTCATGCGCGCCAGCGCCCAGGTCGCGCCGTTCACTTCCTGGCCGTAGAGCGAATAGTTGTCAGAGCCGACTTCTTCAGCGGCACGGATCAGCAGTGAACCTGATCCGCAGGCCGGATCGCAGATAGTGTTACCGGGCTGGGCACTAGCCAGCTTTGCCAGCAACGTGGAGACAGCCGTTGGCGTATAGAATTCACCCGCTTTCTTGCCGGCATCGGATGCAAATTTGGAGATGAGGTAGATGTAGCACTCGCCGATAATGTCTTCGGTGACACGCGACGGCCGCAAATCGAGCTCCGGCTTCGCAAAGTCCTGGAGCATATTCTTCAGTCGCCGATTGCGATCCTTGACCTTGCCAAGATTGGACTCCGAGTTGAAGTCGATGTTACGGAACACGCCTTCCAGCTTGGAGCGGTTGGCGTCTTCGATCTTTTCTAGGGCCACATTGATGCGCTCTCCGATGTCGGCTTCGTCCCGCGCCGCATAGAGATCGTAAAAGCTGCAACCCTTTGGCAAAATGAAGCGCTCGCGCTCCAGACGGCGCCGGATACGAACGTCATCACCGCCGAACTGCTTCTTGTAATCCTCGACATGGGCGTTCCAGTGATCGGAGATGTACTTCAGAAACAACATCACGAGGATGTAGTCCTTGTACTGGGCCGCATCGACCGCGCCCCTAAAGGTGTCGCAGGCAGCCCACGCAGTGTTGTTGACTTGTTGTTGCGTAACTTGGTCGGTCATGCGCGCCCCCCGTGCGATGTTTCGAATTCTGTGGTGTCATTGCTGTGAGCGCACTCAAGGAGTGAGAGCGAACGAAGCTGTTGACGCCGCTCGACCAGTTTTGAGGCCAGTCGTGATTCCAGTCGTGCCAAAGAACTGGTCTCAGCGATGGCTGTTTGCCGATCGAGCGAAGGCAACGGGATTTCCAAAGACGACAGGCTGCTCATGGGGATCATTCTCATCCCCGTCCCGCGCGCGCAGAGATCAAAGTAGTGCTGGGCCTCGGGCTGGTTGATGAACCATGCGAGATATTCGGCTACCACCATCGATTTTTTGGGACGCAAGATAACAAGCGGCATGACCGCTACCGCTGGCGCCATCAGTCGCTCATCCAAGAGGACCGCCAGATTTTTCTCACCCCGCGATCGAAAGACAAGATCCCCTGGGCGCGCCCAATATCGATCGGCCACCTCATTAAAATGGTAGGTGCCAATCTCTTTCGTTCCCAGCTCGCCGTCAGACGTCGTATCGCCAAGCTGTATGGCGCGGATCCCGCCAGGCATGGGCTCTAACCGGCCCTTGGCCGTAAACCCAATCTGAACATCGCAACACTCGGAGAGCCGAATCATAATTACCTCTGTATCCATTCTTACAGAGTACAATATAGACCATGTTGTGTCAAGAATGTTTTACTGTAGAGCGTTCTACATTATAAAATCCGGCGGCTTCACCAATGGTCGCGCTCCGAGCGATCTGCTCAGAAACGCCCCCAATCGGGGACGTGACGACGGCCGTCCGCGAAGCCATCGCGCGCGGTGCGGTCGGTGTCGATGCGATCAGCCCCCTCCTCCCGTCGGGTCGCACTCTCCGGCGCGAGGCGGCGCCGCCGAGTCTACCGTCTCGCCCCTCTCGGGTATTGCGATCGGGTGCCAGTATGTAATCTGCTGATATTGATACGCTTTCGCATAATATACGCGTAATTGCAACGCACGATTGACGCGCGTTTGTGCAGCATGATATACGTGTTGTTGTGACGCACGATAAACGTGTGTTCGTGACATGCCATGGCCCCTGCACATGAAAAACTTGCCGCCTCTCTCGCCGCCCTGAAAGGGCTGCAGGATGACGGCCGCCGTGTATTCCGGTCGGGCGAGCTCGGCCGCCTTCACCGTGAGCGCCTGCTCAAATCCGGCTTCCTGCACGAGATCATCAAGGGCTGGCTCATGTCCGCCAGCCCGGACACTCGCGAGGGCGATAGCACGCCCTGGTACGCCTCCTTCTGGGAGTTTTGCGCCCGCTACGCTGATTCCCGCTTCGGGCCGGCATGGCATCTTTCGCCCGCGCAATCTCTTGTGCTGCATGCCCAGAACACGGCGATCCCCGGGCAGGTCGTTCTCTACAGCCCCAAAGGCACCGGCAATCCAACGCCGCTGCCGTTTCAGACGTCGCTGTACGACCTGAAAACGCCGAGCCTGCCGCTCGCCGCCGAGCTCAACATCGTCGATGGGCTCCGTCTCTACACGCCCGCTGCCGCGCTGGTGAAGGTACCGGAAGCCTTCTTCGTGCGTATGCCCATCGAAGCCCAGGTTGCCCTCAGCACCATCAAGGATGCATCCGCGCTCCTGACGCCTCTTCTCGCGGGCGGCCATTCCGTCGTCGCCGGCCGCCTTGCCGGCGCGCTGCGGCGCACCGGTCGCCCCGATATGGCCGCGGAGATCATGACCGTGATGAAGCGCGCCGGCTACACCATGCGCGAGACCGATCCGTTCGATCCCGATCAACCGCTTTCCAATCTTTCCGCAGTCTCTCCGGTCGTCGCGCGCATCAAGGCCCTATGGAGCTCCTATCGCGATCCCGTTCTGGCACTGGCACCGCCCGCCCCTGGCTTGCCCCATGACAAGGCCGCCTATCTCAAATCCGTCGACGATATCTACAAGAACGACGCCTATCATTCTCTGTCCATCGAGGGCTACTCGGTCACGCTGGAACTCATCGAGCGCGTCCGCTCCGGACAGTGGAACCCTGAGCAGAACGAAGCCGACCGCAAAAACCGCGATGCGCTCGCCGCGCGCGGCTATTGGCAAGCCTTCCAAAGCGTGAAGGCAACTGTCGCTGACATTCTCAACGGAGCCGTTCCCGGCGCCCTCGTCAAACACGCCACGCGGACCTGGTACAGCGAGCTGTTTCAGCCTTCCGTCACGGCCGGCGTCATTCCCGCCACGTCCCTGGCCGGCTTTCGAAGCATTCCTGTCTATCTCAGGGGATCACGGCATGTGCCGCCCCGCTGGGAGTCGATTCCTGATGCCATCACCGCGTTGTTTGACTTGCTGAAGGACGAACCATCCCCGTTTGTGCGCGCTGTCATTGGCCATTGGATGATGGGCTACATCCATCCCTATCCCGATGGAAACGGACGCACCGCGCGCTTTCTCATGAATGCGATGCTGGCATCCGGCGGCTACAATTGGCTTGTCATCCGTGTCGAGGATCGCGCGGAGTATCTCGCAACCCTCGAGGCCGCAAGCGTGGGGGGCGACATCGTTCCGTTTGCTAGATTTATTGCCGACCGCCTCAGTTCGGTAGTGCCCGCCTGAGTGTTCCAGGCTCGTCCTGCTCACTGATCCGTGCCCTCTTGGCCGTCGCACACTTCGCCATGATGGATCCCCCCTCCTCTTTTGCGCCAAATCCTTCATTGAGAACAAAGATGGCGCATGATGGACCACGAAAACTTCGGTAATTCAGCGACTTAGCTTGAATGACGTCATTTTGCTTGTCATTTACATATGAAATGACAAGCAATAGCTTGTCATCCATCAATCATTGACAATTATTTACTTGTCATTGTATGATGTAGTGACAAGTGATTGGATGACACCATGAAGGAAACACTCCGCAGCATACGCAATGCCCTCGACGCCCAGCGCCCGGTTCTGTTGCCTTTGCAGCAGCTGCCCAAGCCCCCGCTCGGCTGGATTGCCACCGTCCGCTCTGCCTTGGGCATGTCGCAAACCGTGCTGGCAAGCAGGCTCAAGGTTGCCAAGCAGCGCGTCTCTCAACTCGAATCCCGGGAACTCTCCGGCGAAATCACACTGGCGCAGATGCAGAATGCGGCCGACGCCCTCGGCTGCGATTTTATCTACGCCTTCGTTCCCAGAACCCCGCTTGAGGAAACCATCACACGGCGTGCACTCGCACTCGCCCGCCGGGAGCTCGCAGCCGTCGAACGCTCCATGCAGCTTGAGGATCAGGAAACGCCGCTGAACGATCAGCGCATCCGCGACTATGCGGCACGCTATATCTCCGAACGCGATCTGTGGCGCGATGACAGATAATCTCTTCGAGCAACCGCCCAATGCCACGCCTTTAGGGCCCGATGAGATTGCAAACCTGCGCGTTGCCGCCGTCTCGCGGGCGCAGCTCAACGAGCTTGAATCCGCCAATGTCGCGCGCGGTCGCCGTTGGGCCATGAAAAGCCGCAAGGACTGCTTTGCGCCTGCGTTTCTCATCGGCCTGCACCGCCGCATGTTCAGCACGGTCTGGGCGTGGGCCGGGCGCTACCGCACCCATGAGGTCAATATCGGATCGACCAAGCCCCACGAAATCGAAGTCGCTGTCCATCAAGCCTTTGACGATGCCAAGGCGTGGATCGACTACAAAGCCTATGACCCGGTCGAACTGGCCCTTCGGCTGCACCACCGCCTGGTGCTGATCCATCCCTTCGTCAACGGCAATGGTCGCTGCACACGCCTGATCGCCGATGTTGCCGGCAAGCGCCACGGTGCCAAGCCATTCACCTGGGGTGCCGTTTCTCTCACAGAAACCAGCGCGGCCCGCACCGCCTACGTTGCTGCTTTGAAAGCCGCTGACAATCACGATCTCGCGCCTCTCATAAAATTCGCGCAATCATGAGGACCAACCAACCCGTTTTCGATCTTCCACTCCTCCAGGCCATCAACGACTGGCAATGCGGCGGCGATCACAAACAAAAAGTCCGGCGCGGCGCCGCCCTCAAAGCCTTGTGCCTTACGCTCCCGCCTGAATACCGCCGCCCTCCCGATCTCTGTTACCGGCAGGAATCGCACACGGAGCGGCGGATCTGGCAACTGATCGCCGAGAACATGCTTCCCGAAACCATCGCCGCCTGGTCCACATCGCTCGACGTGGTCGAAGCCTTTAAAGGCGGCGTCCCGCCGCCCGATCAGCGCGGCATCATCTTCGCCTTATCCCCCGAGCCGCACGAAGTCGTGGTCAACCTCGCCACCCTCTATGCCGATCCGCGCTTTCTCGCCGCCATCGCGGCACATCAATCATCCATCCGCCGCTTCCATTCCGGCATCGGCACCTATGGCAACACTCAGCTGGAGATCGTCCTCGATCTTGGGACGCTGGATCGCGCCAGCATTCTCTCATACGGCGGCTATGCGGGGTCGCTCGAGCAGTTGATTGCCGAATTTGAAATCCAGCACGGCTTTGCCCCTCCGCCCGACCGTCTGCCGGAGCTGCAATCCCTAGTCGGACAACCCAACTGGCTCTCCCCCGCAGGAACCCGCAACGTCGTCGAGCGCACGATCGGCAAGGCCTCCGCGCGTCCTTGGTGGCCGGCGAACCGGCCCTAAGACCCTTCGTTTCTAATGGGCCCGTGCTTCGGGGTTTCCCCATGATGACGCATTTGCCAGCACGCGGAACGCCAGCGCCAGCTCCGCCTTCTGATCCTCTTCCGCCCCCGCCATCATGGCCGCTTCGAACTTCCGCAGCAGCGGCTCGTCCGGCATCTCAGCCAGCCCGATCACGTCGAGCGCGTCCATCACGCTCATCGCCTGACTGCCGTTCCAGGACGTCTGCCCTTCGCCCCGCATACGGGCCCGCTCTTCCTCCAGCCGTTGGCGCCGTTGCTCCTTCTCTGCCGCTTGCTTCCGCGCGGCCTCATCCGCCGCTGCCTTGGGATTTTCCGGATATGCCTTTCCAAACATCGACGATTGAGCGCGCTCGTCGCCGCGAAGCGAGAGCAGGCGCCAGATCGGCTGCGCATAGTTCCAGTACCGATAGCGGAACATCTCATCCGCCTCCGTCATGGGGAAATGCGTCTCGAGCACCGCCAGGAGATCCGCCAGCCGGTCGCTGTCATAAAATTTGGGATGGTCGCTGTATGTCCGCATCCCCGACCAGGTGCGATGGTACGCTCGCGGCCCCCAGAGCCGTTGCTTCGCGACAGCCCTCAAGGCCGGGGCCCGTTCCAGAACCGTCCTGGCGTCAGCGCCGCCGTCGACATAAGCTAAGAGCTGGCTATATCGGCCGAAGCAGGGCGTCCCCGGCTCGCGCCAATTGTGATACCGCACCGCCAGCCCCCAGGCCGCATACACAAACCCGCCGAACGTCAGCAGGTACAAAGTGTACGCTACGCCATCGGGCGCCTGCTTCCAGCTCGCCTGAAGCCCGCCTTGGGTCAGTTCGTTTCCCACCCCCAGGAGCACGAACGGCAAGACTGCCGGCGCCAGAATGAGCCGGCCCAACATGAGCGGGTAATAGAGCCAGGCCACGATCGGCTTGTCAGTAAACCGCGCCCAGAGCTCTTTAAGCTCGTCCTCCGTCTCGCCCTGCCGCTCGAGCTCGGCCGTCCAGCCGTCCCACGTCCGGCGCGCAAGCCTGAATAGCCCGTACCCAAGCCCCCCGATGATCGCCAGCACCACAACGACGCGCCAGAACACGATCACCAAGCCGACAATGACCAAGATCCAGAACGGCATCAGCGCTAGCCCTTATCCCCGATATACGTGATGTGGCCGGCCACACTCTGATCCGCAATCTCCTTGCGATCCTCCTTCATCAGCGCGCGCAGCTGCGAACCGTCCACGACCGGCTCTCGCGACGTCTCGCCAGCCTTCAGGAAATGATACGTCTCCGAGCACTTCGGACACTTGAATTCTTCATTCGGATAGTGGCTCCGCCTGTTTTGGCAGATGATAGTCATACAGGTCCAGCACACCCGGATGAACGGGGCCTGACACACCGGGCAGGGTGCCTTTTCGAACTCCACCTTGGCCTTCTGTCTGCTGTCTTCGCTGGGCTTGCCCGATGTATCGAGCGGATTGTCCGTGGCCTTGCGCAATGCCGCCATGGGATCATAGGGCTTCTTCTCACCTTTCGCGCTCACGCGCACATAACCATCAACATCGCCGTCCCATTCAATCTTCTGGGGGTTCGTATAGATGAGCAGATCCATGCTCTCGCCCGCGCCGCGCGGAACCTGCTTCCAGTCGATCGCAAAGAACGTCCCGCGCTTTTCGGTGCACATGCCGCGGGCCGTACCCGTCGCGCCTTCCACCTTTTCGACGGACACGTCCTTGAGACTGGCTTCCTCCTTACCGATCAAGACCGCCCAGGCATGGTGGATCACCTTTTCCCGCTCAACATCGCCAGCGTCCCGCGCCTTGCGCGCCGCATCGTGATAGAAAACCTTCATCGCCGCCGCGCCCATGATCCGCGTCAGACCAAAAACCGCCAAGGCTTCCTTGTAAGTCATGTCCCCTCCCCCTTGAGCTCCTCCCGCTCAAAACCAATACGCCCGCAGTATCATCGCTTTTTAACACGTCTCCACATGATCGCACATACGCGGCTTGCACAGTTTTTCAGCACGGTGATCATCCGGTGGAAGTTCGCTGATCCTTGTCCGTTGTCCCACTGTCTTCTAACAATGGTCATCTTCACACGTTTCTATACCTGCAGCCCCTAGCGTGGGACCGTCCTCATCATGACCGCGCCCGATCCGAACACTCAGCGCACGCGCTTTCAGAGCGGGCGTGCCGCCCCATCACCAACGTCGTATCAACCGCTGCCGGGTACGGCCCCGCCCGCGCCGCGGTCCGTCGCCGAGATCCGCGCGGCTCTCGAGCGCTGGTTTGGGCCCGCTATTCGAATCTACAATTGGGTCCGCAGTACCGCCGCGCCGTCGGACTCGCCCATGGGCCGGATTGCTGCTTGGGCCGATGCCACGGGCACTCGCCTCACCAAATATTGCGTCATCCTCGGTCCCATCATCGGGGCCTGTGCCGCGAGCGTTGCCTGGTTCTATGGGACCCACACCAATACCGGGGATCTGCCGGGCTTTCTCTTCGGTGGTGCCGCCGCCGGCCTCGGCCTCGGCTTCTTCATTCCCACGTACATATTCGGCCTCCTCTACTTGGCTGCCGCGTATTGGAAATGGGTCGCCGGATATGCCGCATTCCTTCTTGCTGTCATCGTCTTCCGCGGATTGGTGTTAGGGCTTCCCTGGGTCGCGAAATGAAAATTGGCGGCTCCCGCCCTCCCGGCCGGGCCACGCTCTATCGCGCATCAAGGGCAACATGCGCGACGAAGCCGCTGATGACGCGTCTCCGCCCTTGCGGGTGACGATCGTATGCCGCAAACGCGCCATGAGCGCACAGGACGACCCGAACAAGAAGGCCCTGGCTGGGGACGGCATCATCACCAACGTCATCGTTCTCACTCCTGCGCGCTCTCTCCACACTGAGTGTCCTTGGATAAAGAGATGACCGGAAAGGAAATGGGAGGGGGAGGGGGAACTGTCCCGCACGTGGCGGATCATCGCCAAGCGGCAAAAAAGGGGCCGGGCGCGAACGACCGGCCCTCTGACTTATCAAGGTTCCAAATCGACCTCGACGCCGCGGCTGCGCGCTTGCTCGTAGTAGGAGCGATCGGCCGGGCGGCCCCAGTCATCCGCATAAATGAGCTTGCCACCCATATACCATTCCCGGATACCGTCCGGCGTTTCGAACTGCTCGATGCGCCCGCGCGGATCTTCCATGACCCGGATCATCTTCACCCGGTCGGGATGAGCGCTTTCCACGGGCCGTACGCCTTCTAGCCGCGCCAGAACGTATTCGGCCTCCTTGCGCAGGCTCTCCGGCAGACTCTCATCCGCCATCACCGCCGCGAAATCTCCCGCGTCCAGGTCCGTGACAGCATCACCACTCGCCGTGCCATCGTTATAGACCGCCAGGACCTGAGACCGCTGAACCTCGCCGTCCCGTAAGACGATGTTGAAACACGGGCCACGGCCAGGCACTCGCCAGGAGGCCTCTATCGGATCAACCATCCGCAAGAGGCCAAGCCGAAGCGCGGCAATCGTCCATTGATGACGCGCCGCCGCCAGCTCTTTTTCAGCTTCCTCCAAATACGCCAAAGCCAACGAGCCAATCCCGGCTCCGCGCGATCCCGGGCACGCCTTGGCAATCTCTCGCTCCAGTGCCTTGCGGGTCAGGAGCCGCTTCTCGCGCTGAAGCCCGTCCTTCACCAGAACACCCGTTCCGGCCGGCACGCCTCCGCTCAAAACATCCAGCTCCACATAGGCCTCGAAATCACCCTCCCGGGGACCATCTGTGGCGGCATAGTCCATGAAGCGCGTAAAGCCCGATCCTGCGATACGCGACATCTCCAGGAGCTCACTCCCCCTGCGGCCCGCCCCGCCCCGGTCACCAGCCTTACTGTTCGCCAGCACCTCATCCCGCAGCTTGTTGAGGTCTTCCGCACCACCCTGCCCGGCTACGGCCGTCCCGTTCCATGCCTGAGCAGCAGCAAGCCCCAATCGTGACACGCCGCTTCGCAGCGTCTTTAAATTCGGCGTAACACCCGTCTTTGGACCATCCGCCGCCGAGCCAATATTATTCCCAAAAAGTACATTAACAACGCGAGACAACATTCCTTTTCTTTCTGTTTCTAGTGATAGTGTTTAACATAAAACACCCTAAAATATATTACAGAAATTTGACGACAAAAGTCAAGAAAATCACAGGCAACGACATTTGTTATTTTTGCAATTCAGCGTCCGCAAAACTGCCTATCTGCTTTCCGCCGTAGCATCCTTGCGTTTCCGCGCCGCCCGGCCACGCGCGCCAGCACGTCGCCCCTTCCTTTAAACCCTCCCACATAATTTTCCATGATCCACCCATGCAGGTGACGATCGCATGTCGTTCTGTTGTATACTGATTTATTATGTGACATTATACGCAAGGCAATACTTGCGGCGTGGCTCATTTTTATTCAAAACAATTTTTGCAGGGGGCAATATTATGCAATCGACTATTCTTAAACACTCTATCGCACCAGAGCTTAAAGACCGCGTGGCTTTTGTTGAAATTGATTCCGAAACCATCGCCGCGCTTCAAAGCTATAAAGACGCACTCAAGAACGTCTTGCCCGGTATTCTCGCCGAATTTTACGCTCACGTCGCCAAATGGCCCGCGCTTGCCTCCATGTTCAAGAATCCCTCGCGCATGGATCATGCCCGCGCCGCGCAGGAAAAGCACTGGC
Organism: Hyphomicrobium sp.; assembly: GCA_041659825.1. Taxonomy (GTDB): domain Bacteria; phylum Pseudomonadota; class Alphaproteobacteria; order Rhizobiales; family Hyphomicrobiaceae; genus Hyphomicrobium_C. Next base: position 23,372 of record JBAZXL010000033.1, on the reverse strand, counting down.
TCCACCTTTTCAGTGCTGCGTTCGATGAGGAGTATTATCAATCCGTCCGCCGCATCGGACTTATTCATAGCCATGTCGGTCTCGAACCAAGCTGGTATATCGGTGCCTACGCCTTCACGTTAAGCCGCCTCTACCGCCATGCCGCCCACCACTACCGCTCGCGCTTTGCGCCTCAGGCCGCCCAGGCCAAAGCTGCGTCCCTTTTGCGCGCCCTCAATCAATGCGCCATGATTGACATGGATCTCGCCATCTCCATCTACCTTGAGGAGAACAAGCGCACTTATGATTCCAAACTCGCGGCACTCGCTCAAACCTTCGAAGGCTCTATCGGAGCCGTTGTCGACGGCATAACATCCGCGTCCACCGAGCTTGAAGCCAGTGCCGAATCCCTCGCATCGATGGCATCCCAGGCCTCCGCCTCCTCCGCCAGCGTTGCGGCCGCCGCCGAAGAGGCCTCCACCAACGTCGCCACTGTTTCTTCTGCCACTGAAGAAATGACCGCTTCAATCGCCCAGGTCGCCGAGCTCGCCAACACGTCCTACGCCTCCGCCCAAAAAGCCGCCGACGAAACCGAGCGTTCCGTCACCATCATGACCGAGCTCAAACAAGCCATCACCGCAGTCAGCCAGGTCGCCACTCTCATTAGCGACATTGCCGAGCAGACCAACCTTCTGGCCCTCAACGCCACGATCGAAGCTGCACGCGCTGGCGACGCCGGGAAAGGCTTTGCCGTCGTTGCCTCCGAGGTTAAAAATCTTGCCGGCGAGACCGCCAGGGCCACTGAGGAAATCCGTCGCCAGGTCACAGAAATTCTGGGTAGAAGTGAGGAAGCGTCCCAGGCCCTTCTTTCGGTTGAACAGGTTATCCATCAAAGCCGCGAAGTCTCCCACGGGACTGCCCAGGCCGCTGAGCAACAGAAACTGGCGATTGGCGAAATCGCCCGTAATATTGACCAAGCCTCCTCCAGCACGGGTGAGATCTCCCGCAACATCGCTGACATCAATGAAGCTGCTCAGGAAAACGGGCATTCCGCCGAGCAGGTTCTCGGTGCCGTCAAGGATCTTTCCCAGCAGGGCGTCAATCTGCACACAGCCGTCAACGAGTTTCTCTCCAACATAAAGACGGGAACCCTTTAGGGCTCCCCCGTCCACTCTGAGGGCAGATTTCTTCCCCGATCGAAACCGCACGCGCGGGCCAAGCCATGAGCGACCGAGCCCGGTATTGGTCTCGGCCCGCAAGTCACGATCGTTGCCGCGGGATCACAGCGCGGCCGTGCGCATCCTTATTTCTTGACTTTTACAGTTATATTATGGTAAGTTCCTGATCGTTCCCGACAATCTGGATCTCACATCGCTGCCGGCGTCATGCCCGGCGGCGCATCGTCGTGCCCGCTTTGCGCGTGGACGGGTGCAGAGCTTCGCGTTGTCGGGGTGGTTCAAAATGTGCTAGAGAGAGCGGTGAGATCAAAGCCGCTTCACGGGTGTGGAGGCCCTTCAAGATCATGTTCAAGACATTTGCTACGGCTGCGCTGGCTCTCTCGTTCGCGGGAGCGGCGATGGCGGAGGACAACCTCACAACGGCGAAATTCCTAGCCTCACCTCCTGATGCACAGAAAAACTTTATCGCCAATGTCGCAATGACCGCTGGGCTCATTGCTTCGCAAAACCGCAAGGGCCAAGGCAAATGCATCGATGATTGGTATGCTGCCAATGCGAAAACTGGATTCCAACCGGTGATCGATGCCATGAAGCGTCTACCCGACTACCATCCCAACGCTCTGATATTAGCTGTATTCGAAAAGAGCTGCGGTGATCTTAAGTACACGTCTACAGCTTCGGTATCGCCGTAGCTGATGTCGGGACGACAGCAATTTCCTCTTTCGCGGTTAGCTCTTGTCCCACTGCGGGTTGCTCATACTTCTCCTTGAACTTTTCAGCCCGTTCCCTCAGATCTTCCGCCCACTCCTTGTCATCCTTTAGCTGCTCCTCCTGCGTCGGGTTCTTGTCGTCCAGCGCCTGGTTCTTTCTATCACCGATCTCGACGCTGTAACCCCGCAGTTCATCCAAATCGCGCCCAACTTCGGCTTTCCATTCCATCATGCGTTCGTAAGGCAGGATCGGCTTGACGGCTTGTTTATCGACCCCCGCCAGATCGTCCTCGCTGATCGGCTCGAAGTTCTGATCCTTGTAGATCCCATCCTTCGCATCAAACATCACATAGCGGCCGTCCTTGAGCTGGGGCGTTGAGGCCAGGTAGTCCTCAATCTTCTCGCTCACATCCGCATAGGCCTGTTCACCGGCTTCGATAGCTTCATCGATGGCATTGCCGGCCGCGGCAAACGCAGCCATCGCGTTTTCATGCGCCGCCCGGTAGGCCGCGTTGCTGGCCAGCAGCGCTCTCAGCGTCATGTGCTGCTGGTCGCGGTCCTTGCGATCCCGGAACTCACGCTCATCTCGCGCATGCGCCAGAGCACTGAGCGGGTTCGTTTCAACCTCCCGCTTGTCCTTAGCGTCTTTCACGACCTCGTTGAATTTGAGCTTCACCGTCGCGGCATCGACCGGTCCGAACAGCAAGCCTTTCACCGCTTCAAAAGCGGCCTCCAGATCCGGGAAATTATCGGTGTCCTGTTTCAATGTTTTTGCTACACAAAATGTTATGTCTATAGTTTATCGCAAATTGGTTTATTCCGTCAATAAAATATACCGAAATTTCATGGACTCTTCATTTCCCTTTTGATAAACTTTCAATATGAGCAACGCACTTGAAAAGAAGGTCGATAAGATACTCGACTACCTCGCCGTCATGACGCGCGATAACAATCAACGCTTTGACGCTATCGACAAACGTCTTGATGCAATAGACGAGGATTTGGGCACGCTCAAAGGCACCACACGCCGCATCGAAGAACGCCAGGCACTTGTGGAAAAAAGCAACGGCATTCTCCAGGAAGCTGATCGTGGACGTCAAGATGACATCAGGCAGCTCGACATTCGCCTCAGCCGCATTGAGGACCAGCTTAGGTCAACTCCTGCGCCTCACTAAGTGCCCAATGACGCAAAAAAAATGGCACTACCCTATTCCCGATAGAATAGGACAATGCGTCGGGTCGACTTCTCCCTGACCCTCACCGACATGAGTTCGCACATAACGCGCACCCTAGCCAAGAACCCATCTAACGTAACCCCTGGCCTCAGAAATTAGGGGACACAACTGGCTCGGAACTATAGCCCGGCAGACGCCGCAAGATCACCATCAAAACCCGGGCAAAAACGGCGTTCCGCCATGATCTCGTATAGTATCATTAAAATCGTTGATCAGCTTCTCATCAGCCCTTCCGTAGACTCTCACATATTCATTTCGTATAATCCGGATAAGCTCTGCGATCGGTATACTTGTTTCTTCAACATAGCAATCGCCTATGTCTACTTCCGTTACGCCGCCGGCTTCGCGCACGCCTCGAATGTTTTTCACCGGGACAAGCACATCATCCGACAATTGAACGAGGCCGATCGCGTCTTCTATCTCTTTACGAGCATTGGAAAACCGCGTGCTGAATTCCTCCCGGTACAAGCTCTCGTCGCTCCGGCGATGCACCAATACGCACAAGCCGTCTTCGTCCCAATAAAAATGCGATATGTCTTGAACCGCCACTGGATAAGTCATCTTCTCGTACGGCTCTTCATCGGAAAACTCGTACATCTCAATATATTGATCGTCTATTATACTCACGTGCTCAACTCTTACCCTTTCTCCTCTAGGGTGTTTACATATGGCATTTAACACATTATAGAAACTGTTTATTAATTGCAATAAATTTTCTATCTTCGTTTTTTTGCGTCTGCTTAATGTCTTTCTTGCCGCTCAATGCGCTTCAGTAAATTGCTCTCCCTGACTACATTTTCGCAAAATTATGATTGCGGCATTTTTTCTTTGACAAACATTGCCATTGCCTCATAAAATTATTTTAGGAGCTTTTAAAATGGTCACCATGAATATTTCTTTGCCCGATACGCTCAAACAATGGGCTTCATCCCAAAAGGGATATAGCAACGCCAGCGACTACGTGCGCGACCTTATCCGCCGCGATCAGGAGCGCGCCGCGCGCACAGCGCATCTTCAGGCTCTCATTGATGAAGCCCTCGCCAGCGGCGAAAGCAATGTCACGATTCCGGATATTGTCGCTCGCGTGCAAAGGCGAAAGCGTGGCTAGGGGCTGCATTGTCACACCGGCTGCCGACGCCGATCTCGAGCGCATCTACGAACACAGCTGGGACCATTTCGGGGAGGCCCAGGCCACGAAGTACTTAACTGATCTGGATTATGTACTCTCTCTCATCGCTGAGAACCCAAAGCTCGGCCGGCTTAGGACTGATCTCAACCCGCCTGTACGCGTTCACCCCCATGGAGCGCATGTTCTGATCTACTATCTCAACCCCGCAAATACCCCGGTGCTCTTGCGCGTCCGAAGCACTCTGGAAACCTGGATAGACACCGAATACCCCTACGATTCCGTCACCGACACTTGACCCAAGACAGCGCCATGGACAACCGCCGCAAACGCTATCTAATCGCCAAAGCCCTCTGGGAATTCGTTGCTGAGAACCGCAGCAAACCCGTCGAGCACCAGGCACCCAACGACGTCGATGACATGGAAGCCATTCTCGATGCGGATTTTTCTGCCGAAGTCACCACGCTGATTGCACTTGAGCCCTTCAAGGGCCGGCAAGGCCGCAAGTGACCGAAACGATTGAATGCTGCTATTAATCACCCCATGACCTCTCCCCACACCAAAATCATCGGCCGCAGCAAGCGCCTTCACGGAAAGCAACGCGACACCTTCAATCGCATCTTCAAGAGTGCTGACGGCTGGGTGCTGGATTTCTCCGACCGGACCATGGCGGAATGGTTCGACGAGAACTTCGGGATCACTATCTTCCAGGCGCGCTTTCAGATCGAAGGTGCCAGCAAGGGCAAGAGCCTGCGCGGCTTCGTTGACGTTGCGGAACCGCGCCTTGTCGCCACCGTCCTGCGCGCCCTGTGGACTTACAGATGCGCCCAAAGCGCGCTTCGTGAAGCCGACCCCGCAGAGGAGGAGCGGTTGAAGCTCTGGCTTGAGCAATTCACAGTCGAGCTGGACCAGCTTTCCGCTTTGCCCCTTAACGAAGCCATCGTCGATTTTTCCGGGGACACCACGCTCAACAAGCTGCGCGCATCCATCGCCTCAGACCTTATCGCTGAAAACCCGGACGTGGCCCTTGACCGCGTCCATACCTACTGCGTCAAACGCTTTCGCTATCTCCTGGCGGCCCGCGGCCAAACCACCGATCCCAACGCACCCCTTGACGGATTATTCGGTGCCTACGGCCGACTACTGCGCGATACGGCGGCAATCAGCGAATTCGCCCTGCCCATGCTCCGGGTTCAGCACAAAATCTTCGAGTTTCTCAATACCGCCCGCAACAAGCGGTCTCTGGCCCATGACAATGAGTTACTCGAGCTGTCCGAGGCCCGTTTTGTAATCGACTGCGTTCTCTCTTCGCTCGCCTTCGTCGAACGGATCGAAGAGGCGCAACCCGATAACCCTACCGCCGTCTCATGAGATCATCCCGTACGGGGTGATTCCTCTAGAGTAGTGCCCGAGCCACTGCAAAATAATCCCGTTCGGTTCGTTTTCTTGCATCATCGGCTTGAAACTGCTAAAATCATCCCGTAAGGGGTGATTATGCAGACCATCACAGACACTTCCGCGCTCGGCACCCTCATCCGCAAGGAACGCAAGAGCCAAAAACTGACACAGGAGCAGCTCGCCGCCCTCACGGGCGTTGGCGTCCGTTTCGTGCGCGAACTCGAGGCCGGAAAGGAAAGCTGCCAGTTGGGCCGCGCCTTACAGGTACTCGCAGCCCTCGGCTTGCGCGCCCTTCTCGCCCCCCGGCAGGAGGCTGACTGATGGCCCGCACGCTCGACGTCTATTTCGCCAACACCATCGCCGCCCGGCTGCACCAGGACGACGCCGCTGCTCTGTCCCTGACCTACGACCAGACCTACCTGGCCAGCCCCCCTGCCCGCGCTGTTTCGGTCTCCATGCCGCTGCGCTCCGAGCCATGGCCCGACCAGCAGGTACGCCCGTTCTTCTCAGGCCTCCTTCCCGATGAAGGCGCGCGCCAGCGCCTTGCCGCTGCCCTCGGCATTTCAGCCGCCAACGCCTTCGGCCTTCTCGAAATCATCGGCGGCGAATGCGCCGGAGCCCTGTCTTTGTTTCCGGCCGGCACCGCCCCGCCCGCAACCGACGACGACATCGAACTCCTCGGGCCTGACCACCTCGCAACCGTTCTCGAAAAACTCCGTACCCGCCCCTTATTGGGAGGTGAGGCCGGCGTGCGCCTGTCCCTCGCCGGTGCCCAGGACAAACTGGCCGTATGCCTCAAGGATGAAACCCTGGCCCTCCCCAAGGGCGGCCGACCAACGACGCATATCCTGAAACCTGCCATCCCTACTCTCAAGGGAGCCGCCCACAACGAATACTTCTGCATGTGCCTCGCGGCCGCCCTGAACCTACCCGTCCCCTCGGTGCAGATCGGCCATGCCGGCGATACCCCGTATCTGCTGATTGCCCGCTACGATCGCGAGATTTTGCCGGACGGCCGGATCCAGCGCCTCCACCAGGAGGATTTCTGCCAGGCACTCTCCATTCCGCCCGAGCTCAAATACGAAGACGAAGGCGGCCCCGGCACTCAAGCCGCGCTAGCACTCATCGGCCGGGCAACCGCCCAGCCCGCTACAGATCAGCTCTCCTTCCTTCGCCGGGTCATCTTCAACTATCTGGTCGGCAATGCCGATGCGCACGCCAAGAATTTCGCGCTGCTCTACAAGCGCCGCATCCCGGATCTGGCGCCCCTTTATGACGTCCTGTGCACCGCCGCCTATCCGCGCCTTGCCAAGAAGCTCGCCATGTCCATCGGCAACCGTTCCGTGCCCGACACCATCCAGCTCTCAAACTGGTATGCCCTGGTTCCCGACACCCGCGGCTCAAAACGACTGCTTGCCAAGAACATATCTCTCATGGCGGCTGAGGCCCCCAGCGCCGCGGATGCCCTGATCGAACAGATGAAAGACCAAGGGCTCGATCATCCCATACTCGCGACCATCCGGGACATCATCACAACGCGCAGCCAACATCTCTCGCGAATAACGAGCGCGCTTTAATACTTCTCATGCGTCGGATCTTCGTCTTCGAACACATTTACATACCCAAAATCGATGCTGACACGCACCGGCGCCACATCAACCTGGATCACGTCCGGCTCGCCGTCGACTTTTCGGGATACAGTCAGCACCAGATCGAAAATCACGGAGTCTTCCTTGGTGGCGGTTGCCGTGCCCAGAAGCACGTTGTCCTTGTCCAAGGAGTCGTACGAATAGGCGTCAAACTCCGCCTCGAAGCTCACCAAGCCCTGCACTTTGGTCCGGAACGTTACCGTGTCTGCATCCGAAGAAATAATAGTCGGAGGCGTCGCCGTATCCGCGATCAACGTTTGCAGCGTGGCAGCATGCGAATTACTCTCGTAAGCCGTTGGCATCTCGGCTTCAGGCTGAAAATCAATACCATCCAGAGCGTATTCAATTTCCCGCTCCACCTCTTGAACGAGTCGCGGGGCCCGGCCTTCACGCCAGAGCTGTATCGCGGTGTTCACAACCTCGCCGCCCGCATGCCTGAACCTCCCCAGCACATCCACAAGATCGCCCGCGCATACCAGATGGTCGCTATCATCACAGAATTTCTGCCAACCTTTGTCCTGGCTCAGACAGAGCGTCAGAGCACCACGCGCTCTAGCATCCGCCTCGAGCGAGAGCAGCGCAAAGGCATCCGGAAACTCGGCCTTCTTGTCCTTGTTATTTTCGAACGGGCACTCCAGAGCAAAATACCGGCGAACGACCTCGGCCGCGATCTGCGCATCTGCCGTCGCTGACACGATCGTCGCCCCGCTCATCCTCAAAAAACTCGACACCTGCGCATCCACGCTATCGGCAACCGGGCCGATGATCTCTGGTTCCAGACCGTTCCCAAACGCCTCCGCCGTCTTCCACCGCTTCTTGAAATCCTTGATCGCGGCCTTCAACGCTCTTTGCGCCTCCTCGCAATCACGCCCGATATGATTTCTGACTTCCCCGACCACCATCTCCGACAGCAATACCGCCACCCGAGAGCCTTCGAACTGCCCCAGTGCCGAGAATACCTGGAAATCCAGATGGCATCCGTACTTGTCGAAAATTGATGTATCCAGGGTCAGCCCCCCGATCCTCTCCCTATCAATCGCCTCCTGGATTTCATCATCCCTCATCATCGGCATAAAATCGTCCCCCTCGAACTCGTCCCTCTTCTCCAGAGTCGCACCTTCCTACGCGATAACGCAACGCTTTAATTTGTGCACACACCGATTGTTTGCCGAGCGGTTCCGCAATCCCAAAACGTGCGCCCGGCCCGTACCGCTCAATTGCAAAAACAGTACACTTTTCCATTGCTTTGCCCCATAATAACAGGAGCCTGCAACTTCATAATATCCAAAGACTTATATGCGCCGCATTGTTCACTGGTCCCAAAAGCAATATCAAGAATTCCGCAAACGCGAACTTTTTCGGGCTGAACTATTTTTCGCCGCCCTGCTCCTGATCTTTGTCATCTGCCTCGTGCTGATCTGGATAAACTCCGGCCCGGTCGTTCTCGGAACCGAGCTCAACACCAACGGCCTTGTAGAATATCTATGCCTCGGCCGCGGATGCGAACAATACCCGGCCATGGATTGGTGATATCCGATCGATATTTTGTAAGAGACGTAATATTAGAGGAATAATCCGGTCTTCAACGGAGGCTTCCTACGCTTACCCGTAAATCACACAGTTCCTGGAAGAGCTCGGCATTGCCTTGCCAAAACAATCCTCCTCATCCTAAGCGGATACCAGACTGGCCATCTCTTCGGGCGCATTGACGACGCTCAGCAGCGTTATCTTCTCAACGTGAGATTTCACAAACCAGTGCCAGAGGCGAATGCCCTGAACGTCCGGTACGAAGCTCTCCTTGCGCTTGAAGTTGTCGTGGTACCAGGTCTCCCGCTCCGCCGCGAGGATCTCGCCCAGCGTAATCCTCGAACTGGACTTGGCTAGGCTGTAGCCGTCCCGAAACCGCGGCCCCTTCTTCACAAGGCCATGCTTTTCAAACGCACCGATGAAGTCGGTCACATACGGCCGCGACAGCCCCAGACCCCTTGCCAACGCGCCGACCGTTATCGGCTCGGGCGAACGCTCGATCATGATCATGCACACGATGGCGTACTGGCTATGGGGTGAGAATACGAAGTCGACGGCCATGTCTCTCTATCAATCGCGCCCCCAACGCCCTTTGAACTTCGCCGGAGCCGCAATCACGATCAGCATCCCGCCCAACCCCGCAAACAGCACCAGCAACACCCAGAGTTCTAAGGACGCGCGCTGCGTTTGCTGTTCGGCCACGATCTTGTTCAGCAGCGCTACCTGCTCCTCTAACGCCGCATTTCGCCGCGACAACTCCTTCGTCGCTTCGATCATCGGCGCGATAAGCCCGACATAGTTCACCGATTTGGTACGCATCTCATCATCCGCCGTTTTGACCAGTTCGGGGAATATGCCCTCAAGCTCCTGCGCCATCACCCCGAATTCCTTGGGTGCTTCCGGCGTGTCTTTCATGCGGAAACTGTAGGTATCAACCTGTTTGATCTTATCCAGCATCGACCCATATTTCACCAGATCCTCGATATCCGTTTTAAGGCGGCGGTCCGACGTATCGGTGATGGTCCCGGTATAGGTTACATTCCCCGTGATCGAAAGCGTACTCGTCCCCTCATTCCACGTCATCCCTGTCGCCAGCCCCAAAGCGGGTTGCGTCATCCCGGTCACATTCGCCAGCTTCACGCCCGCATCGACGGTGGAATATTCGATATAGCCGTTGCCGGAGTCGGACCAGAGGCCGGAACCGGAGCCGGAAGCAACATAGTCTCTCATTTCGACTTCATACACATTCCAGTATCCACCTGTAGTATTAGCATTTGCGAGTAAGCGCCAATAGCGATGCGCTCCCGCAGATGCAAATACCGGGCTTTCCTGAAGCACGCTGGCACTATCTGCCGAAACCAAGAAAGTTGTAGCATCAGACCACGCTGTTCCATTATCAGAGTATTGTACCTTGATTGAGGTCACACTGTAATAAGCTTCGCCACCGACATATCCTTGTCGAACAGCAACTTGTCTGATTTCCTTCGTCACGCTCGATCCAAAATCATAACCAATGTAAGCCGCACCAGATACAGATGTACTTGCCTGCGAAGAAGACCATCTGGTCGCATTATTGTTATCAAACGCTGACGCTGGAAGCGGGCCATCCCCGTGGTTGCCGCCAGAAATTGCTGTTCCTCCGGTTGTCAGATCAGTACCTGAATTACCTCCAGCTCCTTGCTCGTCCGCCGCGCAAGCCCAAGCCGTGCCGTTCCATTTGGCAATCTCACCCGTCGCGCAAGACAGACCAGCCAGCGTGTCGGAACCAGAGCCGGAACCGCCGATTTTAACCAACCCCAAACGTGCGCCCGTTAAAGCAACGGCACTCCCTGTGCCATGATTGGCCATCAAGTTAACGACGGACCCGGCATTCAAATACGCGACCGTAGAAACATCGACATATTGGATAACAGAGGTCGCCACATCAGACACATCCCGCGATAACCCGGCGGTAGTCCCTCCCACCGAGATATAGGCGATGGCGTGTTTAACCGTATTGGGGAACATGATATAGCCGGAGATCGCATACCAGCCCTCTTCCCCTGTCGGCACAGTAAAGGTGCTGTTGCCGGTCCAAGCCCCCGCCCCGAAATCATTGTTTGAAGGGGCAGCACTGAACACAACATCCGTTGCCGTACCTGAGGGGATCGATGTCGTAGAACTTGCTACGGCAAGCCCTTTGGATGCCGAACCGCTCCCCGACGCATCATCCGCCGCGCAAGCCCAGGCCGTGCCGTTCCATTTGGCAATCTCGCCCGTCGCGCAACTCAAGCCAGCGAGCGTGTCGGAACCCGATCCGCCGCCACCCATTTTATAAACAGCAATATGTCTGTAATAAGCGTAGTCCCGTTGCACCGCGCCGCTGTTCCATGTTTGCAGGCTGAACGTATATGTTCCTGCCGCAAGGCCCGTCACCATCACCGACCCGGATTGAATAATGCTGGATGTGCTGGGAGACATGCCCAGATCAATATACTTCACGGTGCTTCCGCCGGAGTTGAGCACGAACAGGCCAAAATTCGGGGCGGTAAGAGTCCCCGACATTCTCACGCTTGCCGTCGCAAGGAACACCTCGCTGGTGCCTGTAACCGTCACGGGTTGGTCGGCAAATGTGCTGGTGTCACCAAGCGGCACTTTCTGCCAGCCGGTCGCCGGCGTATGCGATAACGTCGCCGTGCTTTCCTTGATACCGACAAGCCCGCCGGAACCGCCCGCCGTCAGCGTTGTACAAGCCCACGCCGTGCCGTTCCATGCCGCCACTTGGCCGGAGGTACAGGAGAGCCCCGCCAGCGTGTCGGTACCCGATCCACCGCCGCCACCAATCAACGCCCCCGTGAAGTTCGTATGCGCATAGCTCCCGCTAACCTGAGTGCCGCCACCGTTGAAGACTTTCGCTTCGACAAAATCCGTCGTTCCGTTCATGTCCACGATGATCGTGGTATTCTGGACTTGCCCAGCTCCGGCAGGGTGGGCCGATTCGGCAATTTCAGCCCCGTTCTTGAAAATCCCTATGCTGCAATACGCCGTATTATCCGTACAATACGCCCTCGCCGAGAAAATATACTTCCCGGCGACACTGGGCGTAAATTTGTTAGACGCGAAGTTGTTATTCGTATCAAAATTTTCATGCGTCCAGGTCAACGTCGTCCATGCATTCGTTGTCACCGTCTGGGACGTGCCGTTCTTGTGAACGCTGAACGAGACATCCTGAACGGAACCGCCACTTGCGGGTGTATATTTGATGACAATCAAGCCCTGACCGCCAACACCGCCACTTCCGGTATTAGCACCACCGCCAGCACCGCCGCCGCCATATGTACCACCAGCACCGCCAGTAGCGCCTTCACCACCACCACCGCCGCCGCCAGAACCGTGCGTGGCATCCCACTCGGTACCGTTACCGCCGGCACCACCCACACCTGAGGTACTGCCGCCGCCGCCGCCGCCGTTCGATCCGCTTGCATTAATGGCACCGCCGCCACTGCCTACGGAGTTATTACCGCCTGCCGTCGCGACGCCACCATTTACGTTTTGATCCGCAGCATTAGCACCGCCGCCACTACCGCCGCCGCCCGTACCGTAGCTATTGGCTGCTCCGATATTACCGCCGCGTCCGCCGTTACCATTCGGCCCGCCTGCTCCGCCGCCGCCCATACCATTGGTATTACCGACGGGGCCTGTATGGTAACCGCCGTTACCGCCGCTATATTTAGTCGAACCAATACCGGAAGCCGCTGCACCGCCTGCGGCAACCCCGTTGCTGAAGGAGTTCGATTTCCCGCCCGCGCCGCCCTTGGCGCAAACAGTCTGGCCTGAACAGGTTGTGCCGCTGCCATCAAACCATGTATCACCGCCCGCCGTACCATTATTCCCCGATGTCCCCCCCGTACCTGCGGAACCAATTTGATAAGCAATCGAGTTGCCCGGTGTTAAAGTTAGGTTGGTTGATTTCGAATAAGCACCGCCGCCGCCGCCGCCTGCCGGAGAACTGGCCGATCCGCCGCCGCCGCCACCACCGCCAATCATCTCAATGCTGTTATTCGCGTTGTTCCAATCAGAAGGAACCACCCAGCTTGTGCCGCTCGTCAGATAAACCGTCTGCACCCCGACCGTCACCGGCGACGAACACGCCCAAGCCGTGCCGTTCCATGCCGCCACTTGGCCGGAGGTACAGGACAGGCCCGAAAGTGTATCCGAACCACCGCCCAACGGTTCCCAGCCCGTGGTGGAATTGCGGCACATCTGGAACGCGTCGGTGGCGGCCAGATAACGGATGGCCCCCTCGTGGTCGGTGACGTTACAAAGTTCCGTGCCATCGCCGATCCGCAGGGTGCCGGCAACATCGAGTTTGGTTTTGGGATCGCTTGTACCAATGCCAACTTCTTTCGTCGGCTTTAAATACAAAGACGTTCCTTGAAATCCACCAGCTGATCCGTCAAAAAATTCGAAGTTCAGCGAATTTGGAATTCCTGCTGCTATGGAACTTCCATTAGCAACCATTTTCCACATTTTCTGGTCCGCACCGCCCCACAATGTTCCACGCTCAGTCGACAGACCCAATGCAGTCGAGACAGTGTTATCAGAGCTTGATATGTACAAATCGGTCCATGTTGAAGACGACACTTCTAATCCGCGCATTGGATCATTCGTCCCGATCCCGACATTCCCGCTATTGTAATAAATCTCACCCGTCGCGCTGCCAGGCCCGTCATTCTTCCATATCGAACTGCCGGCAATAAGATTGGCGGTCGTCACACAGGATGTAAGGCCCGCATCGCAATACTCATCCGCGCCGATTTTTCCGAAATCCTCCGCATCATGCCCGTTGGCATCGCTGCCGTAGCCCAGCACCTGCTCGAGCGTGGGGTTCGTGCCTGTTCCCGCGCCCGTGCCATTCAGGTCGATCGGCTCGCAGACCCACCCGGTCGCCGTCCAGGCCAGTTTTTCATCATCGGCGTCGCAATCCGGAATAGCACCAAAATCCCGCGTATCGGCCGCGTGATTGAACTGCGCGCCACGCACCGTCCCCGCTGTCGCCTCGATATCGCCCGCGGTGGCAATCACATCCCCGGCCGTTGCCGTGATATTGCCGGTCGTCGCCGTGATGCTGTTCTGCGCCGTGACGCTATCCCCCGCCGTCACGTTGCCGGCTGTTGCGGTCACATCCCCCGCCGTGGCAATCACATCGCCAGCGGTGGCAACCACGTTTCCGGCGGTGGCGGTGATATTTCCTTCCGTGGCCGTGATTTTATCCTGAACGCTCAGGGTGCCCTTCGTGCCGCCCGCCGTCTTCTCGATGAAGACATCCGCAATGAAGGTCGCGTCGTCGCGAAATTCCGATGTGCCATCAACGCCCACCGTGGAGTCAAGCTCGGTCGCGCCGACAACATCCAGAGTCGCACCCAAGGTGGTCGCGCCCGTAACGTCCAGCGTGCTGTTCAAATCCGCTGCGCCATCGACATTCAACGTCGTGTCGAAATCTACCGCGCCCGTTGCGCCCAGAACTCCGGTCAGCTTGGTTGCGCCCGTGACGGCCAACGCATCGGTCGTCGGTGCTTGTGCGATACCGACATGGTCGTAACCCGTAACGGTGCGCATGCTGGTGGCACTAATTTCCTCCCAGAGCGATTTACCAACCTCGTCCCACGCGGACGCCATGCACATTTCAAGCTTATCCGCGTGAATGCGGAGCATCCCGTCCGTGCAAGTCGCCGTATCGCCCACCAAAATACCGTTGGTAATCTCGACGTAATCCTGCCCGTTCGTGGGGTGCGGGCCGATCACATCGGCCTTGACGTTGCCGGATGTTTGCAGATCCTCACCGAATGTCGCGCCACCCTGAAAGGTCGACACAGACCCCGCGCCGCCGCCAACCTTAATTTCCTCCTGAACCACAGCCGTATCATTTCCAGCCGTAGTCTGCATTTCCCACAAACCATCCGATCCGGCCACGGCGTCGTTATAATTGAACCTGCGAACAATATCGTCGCCGCCCGGTGGCTCTGAGGGACTAAAAACAAGGAAATTCCCGCCGGAGCCGGGGTTCGTAAGACAATCCGTCTCAAAAGTACGGTTTGGCCCTGCAGAAATAAGAGCCACCGCCACGTTATTGGTGCTGGTATCCCCCGCTAGAATAGTACCGATTGCAGCATGATCCGAACCGTTGTTCCACGCGCAATACGCATAGGACGTACCCCACGCATCCTTGGATTTCGCCCCGACATTACCGGGTATACATCCACCGCCATCCGTTGACGTACAGGCCGCTGGCGCAGGAGGCTCGGTTAGAGTATCGCCGGCCCCGGTATCTTGATCTTCTCCCTTAAGGAGGATAAGCCGCAAGCTGATCCCCATCTCCGCCTTGGTTTCCTCAATACGGTTGACTTCGACCATCGTCGACAGCGGACCGCGCATCGTGGACATGATCCCGGCGCCCAACACGCCCACCACGGCAACCGCGCCAAACAGCGTGAAAAACACATTCCCGCGTTCGTGCCGGCGCGCGCTCTTCTCCTGCCAGGTCCGGGTTTCGCCATTCCCACGACATTGTTCTGCGACCCACGCAGCTAACCTCCCCAAAAAGCCATTCCCCATCATTCCCCCATCCCGTTCCTAATTATTTCCGTTCCGCCGCTTCACGGCCCGGCAGCATGATCTTCGAGAGCAAAGCCACTTCGTTCTGAAGCCGCGCAATCTCCTGGCGCGTTGCCGCTGCTTGGGCGCGCTCCGCAGCGATGTCCCCGGCTAACGTGGCTTTCGAATTCTCTAAACAGCCACTGACGGCACCGGCATTGGGCTGCGCTCCACCATTCGCTGCCGCCACACCCCCGGCAAACGCTCCGATGCACAATCCAATCCAGACAGCCTTCCGCATCAAACTCCCCATTCTCAAAACTAAAACGGCCACCAGAGCTCAAGCTCTTGGTGACCGGGAGTTAGAAACCGTGATTACTGGATACGGCGCGGCAGCCTTTAGCCGCTAACCTGGACACGCAGTGTCAAGCGTGCGCAGGCACGAGCCTGAACATACACTGCCGCCTCCCGGTCTAAGCCGAGAAGCGACATCCATGGCGCGCTTAGCTATCCTATTATGAGGAAAACGCACCAATAACGGCTGATGCCAGCCGCCAGTAATCTAGGGTTTCTACGCCCCGGCTAGATTTCTCCAGCTTTCTTAATTGTATACATTTTTCATTAATAAAAGAATAAGTTTTTTCTTTCTCATTTACGCCTCATTCTGCGCCAGTTTTTTCTCGTTATTTCAGTCGGTCGAGCACTTAATACCCACAACAACATTTCGAGAAAAAGAAATGCTTCGCCGCAAGGGGCCGCAAAGCGGCTTTGCGAGAGCGAAGTTTCACGCCTGCGGCTCCCCAACCACAGCGAAGGAGCCTTCATGCGCATCGACAAAACCAATCCGGCCCAGCCAGCACTGGGCCTCCTCCCTACCAACCCTGCCTCCTTGCACATCAGGACCGGCGCACATGCCTTGATGGCCGCAGCGTCGTCGCTGCTGTCCTGCCTCGAACGCGGCGATCCTTTGGACGCCACTACCCTTCGCCGCGCCATGACCAATGCGTTCGGAAAATCCGACACGGAAGGCGCCTGGGCCTGGAAGGATGCCTATGAAGCCTCGGAAGCCGCGCTCATTCTATTCTTACGCAAATACCTTCCGGCCATGCGCGGGCAAGCTGCGGAGCCCGCCGCTCTCCTGCCGATGCTGGCCAACATTACAAACCTCCTGCCGAGCCACACCAAGCGCAGCGAGGAAAGTCAGCAATTCCAGCAATTCTCAACGCCCGTGGACCTTGCCTATGCCGCAAGCCTGGCAGCCGCCATAACCGATCAGGATGCCGTTCTGGAGCCGTCTGCCGGCACCGGCCAGCTTGCCATCTTCGCCGAGACCCTGCGCGCGCGCCTTACCTTGAACGAGCTTGCCGTCACGCGGGCCAATCTCCTAGCGGCGTTGTTTCCGAAAGCCGCATTGAGCCGTTTCAATGCCGAGCAGATCCACGACTACCTGCCCCGCACCATCTCCCCCAGCGTCATTTTGATGAACCCGCCCTTTTCAGCTCAGGCCCATGTCAATGGCTCTGTCACCGGTATCGATCTTCGCCATGTTCGCGCGGCCCTTCTGCGTCTCGTGCCCGGCGGCCGCCTTGTCGCCATCACCAGCGCGTCCGCTGAACCTTCCAATGCCGCGTACAAATCCGCCTTCGACGAAATCTCGCGGCATGGCCGCATCGTCTTTTCCGCGCCGCTCTCCGGAAAGTTCTTCCAGCGTTATGGAACCACAATCGAAACGCGGCTCGCGGTCATCGACAAGACAGATGCCCCCCAGCCCATCAACCCCACGGCGTTTTACAGCCAGCAAGACTCTGCCGACGCCCTTATCCGCCTCATCAAAGACTGCGTGCCACCCCGCCTGCCCTTCGCGTTCCCATCCTCCTCCAGCGCATCCGAACCGCAGCTTTCCTTGTTTTCCGTGCGGCTCCCCACGGCCGACGCGGCCCTGGCTTCTCCCCCGCCGTCGCAGCCCTTTGCTCCGCCGCCCGAACTTGCCTACGACACCATCAATGCAGCGGAAGCCCTTTCCGCGCCTTGCACTGAAACTCTATACGAACCGTATCGTCTCGAAACGATCCGCATCCCGGGAGCCAAGCCGCACCCATCCGTTCTTGTGCAATCGGCCGCCATGGCCTCCGTGCGCCTACCCAAGCCCACGTACAGACCGACACTCCCCGCACGTGTCGTCGAACAAGGCCTTCTCTCCGATGCCCAGCTCGAGAGCGTCATCTATGCCGGCGAAGCCCATGCCCGCCATCTGGCCGGGCGCTGGCACGTCAATGAAACTTACGATGTTCTAAGCCTCGCTCAGGACGATGACCCAAGTGCCGTTTCCTTCCGCCGCGGCTGGTTCCTGGGCGATGGCACTGGTGCCGGTAAAGGCCGGCAAGTTGCCGGGATCATCCTCGACAATTGGCTTAAAGGCCGCCGCCGCGCCGTCTGGATCTCGAAATCCGACAAGCTTCTCGAAGACGCCCAGCGCGACTGGAAAGCTCTGGGCCGCGAACGCCTGCAGATCGTTCCACAAGACCGCTTCAAGATCGGCAAGCCGATTACCCTCTCCGAAGGCATCCTCTTTACGACATACGCTACGTTGCGTTCCGTTGAGCGGAACGGCACTGCTTCACGCGTTGCCCAGATTATCGAATGGCTCGGCCGCGACTTCGACGGCGTGATCGTCTTCGACGAAGCCCACGCCATGGCCAATGCCGCAGGCGGGAAATCTGCGCGCGGCGACAAGGCTCCCTCCCAGCAAGGACTTGCCGGACTTCGCCTTCAGCATGCGCTTGCCGATGCCCGGGTCGTCTATGTCTCCGCCACCGGCGCCACCGTCATCGAAAATCTCGCCTACGCCCAGCGCCTGGGCTATTGGGGCGGCGATGACTTCCCCTTCGCCACGCGCCAGGAATTCGTCACGGCCATGCATAAAGGCGGCATCGCCGCCACCGAGGTTCTGGCCCGCGATAGCAAGGCTCTCGGCCTCTACTCGGCCCGCTCTCTGTCCTATGAGGGCGTTGAAGTCGAGATTCTGGAGCACGCCCTCACCCCCGAGCAGATCGCCATCTACGATGCCTATGCCGGTGCCTTTCAGATCATCCACCAGAACCTGACCGACGCCTTGGACGCCGCGAATGTCACCGGCGAAGGAAAGACCCTCAACAGAAACGCCAAGGCCGCCGCGCGCAGCGCCTTCGAGCAGAACAAGCAGCGATTCTTCAATCACCTGATCACAGCCATGAAGATGCCGACCGTGATCCGATCGATCGAAGCCGATCTTCATGCGGGCCACGCCCCTGTCGTTCAACTTGTATCAACGTCCGAAGCGCTTATGGAACGCAGGCTTGCCACCATTCCCGCCAGCGAATGGGGAGATCTCTCCGTCGACATCACCCCCCGCGAATACGTTCTCGATTACCTGGCGAACGGTTTTCCGACCCAACTCTATGAAACCTACATGGACGAGAACGGCAAGCTGCTCTCCCGCCCTGTCATCATCGACGGCCAGCCCGTCCATTCCCGCGAAGCCGAAGACGCCCGCGACCAAATGATCGAACACCTGGCCGCCCTGCCCGCCGTGCAGAGCGCGCTCGATCAGCTCATCCAACATTTCGGCACGGAGACCGTCGCCGAAGTCACGGGCCGTTCGCGGCGTATCGTCCGGGCCTCTCAGAACGGCATGCCCGTCTACAAACTCGAGACGCGCCCGCCTTCAGCCAGCATCGGCGAGGCGCAAGCCTTCATGGATGATATCAAGAAGGTCCTTGTCTTCTCCAAGGCCGGCGGCACCGGCCGCAGCTATCATGCCGATCTGGCCGCCAAGAACCAGAGAAAGCGCATCCATTATCTGATCGAGCCCGGCTGGCAGGCCGATGAAGCCATCCAGGGCTTGGGCCGCACCAACCGTACCAACCAGGCGCAGCCCCCGCTTTTTCGCCCCGTCACCACCGATGTGCGCGGCGAAAAACGCTTCCTCTCCACCATCGCCCGCCGCCTTGACAGCCTGGGGGCCATCACCCGCGGTCAACGGCAAACTGGCGGACAGGGCCTCTTCCGTCCCGAAGACAATCTCGAAAGCCCGTACGCGCGAACCGCCCTTCTGCAGCTTTACACCAAGCTCTACCAGGGCCATGTCGCGTGCTGCTCGCTCGAGAAATTCGAGGACGTTACGGCTTTGCGCATTCGCAACACCGAAGACGGCACCATGCTGGAGGAGCTTCCGCCGATTTCAACCTTCCTCAACCGCCTTCTCGCGCTCGAAATCGCGCTTCAGAATGCCCTTTTTGAGGAATTCGAAACGCTGCTGGCCGCCATCGTGGAAGGCGCCATCGCCGGCGGCACTTATGAAGTGGGCCTCGAGACCATTCAGGCCGAAAGCCTCAAGATCCTCACGCGCCGTATCGTCGCCGAGCACAGCGCCACCGGCGCGAAAACACTCCTCTTCGAAGTGGAGCGCCTTGATCGCAACGAGCCGATCACCACGCAACAAGCGCTTGGAATGTTGGAAAACCGCCTTGAAGCCATCCCGCTCTTCAACCGCCAGTCCGGCCATGCTGCCATTCAAACCCGCGCATCGGCCTACACGGACGAGGATGGAAAGGTTCATCCGCGCTTCTATCTGCTCCGCCCCACCAGCCGTTCCCTTTTCACTCTGACCGAGCTGACGCACACGCAATGGGGTGAAATTGACCCTGAGACCTTTGCCGAGCTCTGGGAGAAGGAAGTTGCGGCTGTGCCCGCGTTCACGACCCGCACCTTCCATATCGCCACGGGCCTTTTGCTGCCCATCTGGAAGCGTCTTCCGGAGCGCAACGCCCGCATCTACCGCTTCCAGACCGACGATGGCGAGCGCGTCATCGGCCGTCTGATCCCGCCCGAGGCCTTGCAGGCCTTGGGCATCGAGCACACCATCACCAGTGCCTCCGATGCCTGGGCCCTTCTCGAACGCGGCGTTGCCTTGCATCTTGCCGAGGGCATGACCCTCCGCAAAGCCATGGTCATGCATGCCCAGCGCTATGAGCTCGCCGGGTTTTCGTCCTCCGTCCTCCCGCTTTTGAAATCCTTCGGCCTCACCTCCGAGATCATCTCCTGGAAAACCCGCCTCTTCCTGCCCACCGGCGATCAGGGCCCTGCAATCCTTGCGCGCCTCCTGGCTCGCTATCCGCTCTCGGCTCAAAGCCAGAGCGCGGCGGCGTAAAGCGGCCTGCAGAAAGGAGGAGAGCCATGTCCAGTGTAGCCACCGAACTATCCGCCAAGCTCTCCCGCTGCGCCGAGCAGGTCTGCAGGCATTATCTCTCCAACGGCCGCAAAACCGGCCGCCATTGGCTCGTCGGCGATTCCTCCAACACTCCCGGCCGCAGCCTTTATGTGCGCTTGAGCGGTCCACCCTTCGGCCCCGGCGCTGCCGGAAAATGGACCGATGCCGCGACGGGCGAGCATGGCGATCTTCTCGATATCATCCGCACCACCTGCGGTTACTCGCGTCTGTCCGATGTTCTGGCCGAAGCGCGCCGCTTTCTATCCGAGCCGCAGCCACTTCCACCTCAACTGCCCCATGCGCCCCATCAATCCCCGGCTTCCCGGCGTGAGGCCGCCCGCAAGCTGTTCAAGATGGCCAGGCCTCTCCGCGGCACACCCGCCGAGCTTTACCTGCAAAGCCGCGCCCTGACTGGCTTTCAATCTGAAACCGCGCTCCGCTACCATCCCTCCTGCTATCATCGCGCCGATCACGACGGCCCGCTCACGACATGGCCTGCACTGCTGGCGGCCGTGACGGATTTGTCAGGCACCATGACCGGCCTTCAGCGCACATGGCTCACCGAGCAGGGCGCAAAAGCCCCGCTTGAAGATCCGCGCCGCGCCAGGGGCGAGCTCCAAGGCCACGCCGTTCGTTTCGGGCCTCCCGGCCCTGTTCTCATTGCGGGAGAAGGCATCGAAACCGTCCTTTCCATCCGAACCCTTTGCCCATCTCTTCCCGCCGCTGCCGCCTTGACGGCCATCCACCTTTCCATGCTCATCCTGCCGCCCGCCCTCAAACGCCTTTACATCGCCCGCGATAACGATCCCGCCGGCGAACGCGCCGCCGAACGGCTTTCCGAACAAGCCGATGCATCCGGCATTGAGCCCATCATCCTCGCTCCCCATCACGATGACTGGAACACGGATCTGCGCCAGGACGGCTTTGACCGTTGCTATCAGGCACTGCGCCTCCAGCTGCACCCGCACGATCAATCCCGATAACTCAAGCCTTTTCTCCTAACGGCGCCCCTTATCAAGCCGGAAAGAGAAAGCGCCTGTCGCCCGGATCAAACCGATGCCGGGTCCCGAGACCGCCCGCCAAGGACAGCGGCCTGCAAGGACCACCGGGCCTTCAAAGCGCAATCGTGCCAAAGCCTGTCGCGGGGTCAACCCTGCGGGTGCGGCGCTGCGCTTGCCCTTGGGCGCGGAAAGACGCGCCCTGCGGTGACAGCCGCGAATAGGCCCCGGCAACGATCGCATGAAGGCCGCGGATGGTCCGCGGCCCGCTTTGATCCTTGTTGGAGGCCCTATATGACCCAGTACGTTTCACCCAGCTTGTCCCGCGAACCCGCAGCTATCCCCGGCACCACGGCCACCGCCCGCGTGATCGAGGAGCTTCAGACCTACGGCTATCACCCCACCGACGATGAACCCGATCCTCGGCCCCTGCCCGAAGCGGACGCTGTCGAGCTCGCCATCACCGGGCTGTTCCAGACCCTGTCTGAAACCCTGTGCGATACCCGGCTCGAGCCGGACCTTCCCGATCTTCTCTGGCACCTGACCGATATCTTCCACCGCAAGGCCGATCGTGTGCAGCGTCAGCTTGATGACAATGAAACCAAGCAGCGCTCCTCCCAGAAGGATCAGGATGGCTCCGAAGTCCGCTCCGTCGAGCTTGAGCGTCTGCTCAACCAGGGGCTTTCCATCCTCGAGCGCCGCAATGTCTTTGAGCTGGTCCGCGATCTTGCCGCCCAGCACTATGAATCCGAAACCGGCAGCGCCTGGAGACCCCGCGCGGGATCGCTGGTCAACCGCAAGCTCCAGACCGCCGCCATCATCGATAGCCGCGATTTTCTCTCAGCCAAGAAAATTTCTGAAACGCAGGTCATGATCCCGCCCGGCACGCGCATCGCCTTCTCCGGTGGTACCGAATGCCAGGACACCGCCCGCATCTGGGCCGTGCTGGACAAGGCGCTTGCCCGCTATCCCGACATGGTTCTCATGCACGGCAACGCCAAAGGTGCCGATACCATTGCCTCGCTATGGGCTTCGAACCGCAAGGTTACGCAAATTCCCTTCGAGCCCGATTGGAAGAAGGACGGCAAAGCCTGCGTCTTCAAGCGGAACGACCGCATGCTGGAAGCCCAGCCCGCTCACCTGATCGCCTTCGATGGCTCCGGCATCACCGCCAACATCGTCGATAAAGCCAAGAAGCTCCACATCCCCGTTGCGGACTTCCGCAAAAAGCCGGCAAGCGTCAAATAGCGCAGCCTTCCATCACGGGATTCTCTGAGGCGGTCTCGCTCATCAGCGAGGCCGCTTCTCTTGTGCCCCTCTCAGCAAAGACAACGACCGCCAATCCGTATCCTCACACCGTCATCTTCACCAACGAGAGCCTTCCCACCGGGCTAGTAAAGGCTGAACCGCATCTTCTGCGCGCCGGATTTAAGAGGCGTGAATGTTAACGACCACCTGCTCGCCCAAATCGCCGAAGCGTTCACTGCTCTGCATCCGCGCGATCCATTGCAGAAGCTGGCTGACTTCATCCCCGGCGCGAAGCCGCACGCGCATCCCGAACTGCGACTGTATGAAGATTACAGGCGGTATCTTTTGAAATACCCGCTGGGGACCCATTAGATTTAGGCTCTGTTTGGTCTTGATGTTGCTGTCTCCTGTTTGCGGTGATTCGCGAGCGGGGAGGCGGCGATGGAAGAGGCGGAGTTTCACGAGCTTGTGGCGCAACTCGGTGGGCTGTCCGAGGTTCAGCG
>JBAZXL010000032.1:0-46512 GCA_041659825.1 Hyphomicrobium sp. | reverse complement strand
GCATCATCCCGACACCGATCACCATGGACGAGCTCGAGGACATGCTGATGGAGCACGGCATCATGAAGGCGGTGGACGAGACCCAGATCGGCAAATCCGCCGCCGAGCTGGCCACGGCTTAAGGGTATCGCCTCCGGCAGAGCGCGCGCACATACCGCGCCCTCTGCTGCCTCCGCTTACGCAATGAAGGTTTTGTCCGATGACGGTACCACCCCCGGTGTTTCACTCCGATATGTCGGATTCCAAACGTGAGCCGCAACCGCAGCTTATGGTTCGAAGCGACACTGATCGACGCCCGTGGCAGATGTACGAGGGCGTCCTGCGGCGGGCCGGGCTCAGGCCCACGCGCCCGCGCTTGATTTTGGGCTGGATCTTGTTCTCCAAAGGCGATCGCCATGTCACGGCGGAATTGCTTCATGGAGAAGCAATCGAAGCCAAAGTCCCCATCTCGTTGGCAACCGTCTACAACACACTCAATCAGTTCACAGAGGCGGGACTCTTGCGCCAGATCAGTGTCGTTGGCTCGAAGTCCTACTTCGACACGAATCCGAGTGATCATCATCATTTCTTCATCCAGGGCGAGGAGGCGCTCCTCGATATTCCAACCGCAGAAGCGTTGCTCGACAAAATGCCCCAAGCTCCGGAGGGGTTCGAGATCGCCTGCGTCGACGTCGTCGTGCGCCTGCGCCGAAAGGAAGGCTGACCTTGCAGCGCTTCCGGCCGCCCCGCGCGGCCCCAAGAGCCCGCGGGCGTTGACGGCAGCACTTTGTGGCACGGGCCCAGGGCCGACAGGAATGTGGGCAGCCTTTCGCGACGGCGTCACCTAGGGAGTAGTAGCGTTTGCGACAGCGTTGCAAAGCCGACAAGCGCTGGACCATGAAAAGGGGCAGGGAATCATCAATTTAGGGCGGCCACAGAGGCTGGCACGCCGGTTGCTCAGCAGCGCACCACCAGGAACGCGCACTGCAGAATGAAGCCATGCAGCATTTGCCGATCTTATCGGGATTTGCTGATTGATCCGGAGAGGGCGCGAGGAGCGCGAGTTCAACGTCATGCCTGACGAACCCAAGGGTAGATGTGCGCCAGAGAGTGTCCGGCGCAGCTCAAGTGCAACACAGCAGCTTGCACCGATTGTGCTCAACGACACGACTCTACGCGACGGAGAGCAGGCGCCGGGCGTCGTCTTCTGGGTCCTCGAAAAGGTCGCAATCGCGCGCGCGCTTGCGCGTGCCGGCGTGCCGGAAATCGAGGCCGGTACTCCGGCCATGGGCACCCATGAGATCGCAGCGATTCGAGCTATCATCGCCGCGGATCTGCCGCTCACGGCGATTGCTTGGTGCCGCATGCGCACCGATGACGTCGACGCGGCGCTCGCGAGCGGTGTGAGGATGGTCAACCTCTCGGTGCCGGTATCGGACGTACAGATTGCAGCCAAGCTGCACGGCGGACGCGCGACAGCCCTCGATCAGATTGCGCGCGTGGTCGGCTATGCTCGGGACCGGGGGCTCGAAGTTTCCGTTGGCGGCGAAGATTCCTCGCGTGCCAATGTCGATTTCCTCATTCAGGTGATCGCGGCGGCCAAGGAGGCCGGCGCTCGCCGCTTCCGCATTGCCGATACGCTGAGTGTTCTCGATCCATTTGCGACGTTCTCTCTTGTCGCCGCCTTGCGCGAGACGACCGACCTCGAGCTTGAGATTCATGCTCACGATGACCTGGGGCTCGCCACCGCCAACACGCTGGCAGCCATCCGTGCCGGCGCGAGCCACGCCTCGGTGACCGTGACCGGTCTCGGAGAGCGGGCGGGGAATGCGCCCCTCGAGGAGGTTGCAATGGCGTTGATGCAGTTGTACGGCCGTGAGACCGGAATCGTGCCGACAGAGCTCCTCAAAGTCGCAGAGCTCGTTGCCGCCGCGTCGGCGCGTCCGGTTCCTCCCAACAAGGCGATCGTCGGCGATCACGTCTTCACGCACGAATCCGGAATCCATGTCGACGGACTTCTGAAGGACCGTCGCACTTATCAGTCGCTCGACCCTGCATTGCTCGGTCGCGCCCATCGCTTCGTCATCGGCAAGCATTCGGGTGTCGCGGCGATTGCAGCCTCGCTTGCTAAGCTCGATCTGCAGGCGAGCGAGATCGAGATCGCGGCGATCCTCGCGCGCGTGCGCGAACATGCGATCGCGACCAAACAGCCCGTTACGACGGAGAGGCTCACCGCAATCTGGCGCGAGATTCGCCATGGAGTCTCTGAAAGGCTGGCCTGAAATGATGACGCTCAAATCCGCGAAAGTGCCGCGCAGCGCAGCCGAAGCCGCGCAGGTGTCGGATCGTGTTTCTGCAGCTGTCGCCGCGCCGGCCAATCTCCCGCTCCTGCGCCAGCTTCGGGAGGACATTGGCTGCGTGCGCCTGCGCGATCCGGCGGCGCGGGGCGAGCTCGAAACCCTTCTCACCTATCCCGGCGTTCACGCCGTCATCTGGCATCGGCTTGCACACGGTCTTTGGCAGGCCGGCTGGCGCTTTCCGGCACGCCTCATCTCGTGGCTTTCACGTTTCCTCACCAACGTGGATATCCATCCCGGGGCAACCATCGGCCGGAGATTCTTCATCGACCACGGTGCCGGCGTCGTAATCGGAGAGACTGCCGTGGTGGGGGATGACGTGACGCTTTACCATGGCGTCACCCTTGGTGGGACGTCTTGGTCGCTCGGCAAGCGCCATCCCACTCTGGAAGATGGCGTTGTTGTCGGTGCAGGCGCGAAAATACTCGGCTCAATAACGGTCGGGCGCAGCGCGCGGGTGGGAGCCAATTCCGTCGTCATCGAGACGACGCCGCCCGAGGTGACCGTGGTCGGCATACCGGCCAAGGTCGTTTGCCGCGAGACCAACAGCCGCAAAGGGATCGGCCGCATCAATCTCGATCATCATCAGATGCCGGACCCCGTGGGAGACGCGATTTCTGTCCTCATGGATCGCATCGAGTTTCTTGAGGCGCGCCTCGCCCATGTCCAGAAGCAGGTGCGCGAGGAGACGCGGCGGAAAGGCCATCGCGAGCAGAGAAGCACATGCGCCATCCCGGCCGCAGTTCCAACGTGGGAGATCTAATATGAGCATGCTCGAGGAATTGAATAAGGCATCGTCGGCCGAGGATTTCTTTGCATTGCTCGGTGTCGAGTACGATCCCAAAGTCGTCAGCGTCGCACGCCTGCATATTTTGAGGCGCATGGGGCAGTACCTTCACAGAGAGGATTTCGGAGCTGTGCCGGACGATGTCGTGACTGAGCGCTGCAAGGCCTTTCTCGAAAAGGCCTACGCAGATTTCGTCGCGTCGTCTCCCATCGAGGAGCGTGTGTTCAAAGTGCTGAAGGACGCGGTGGCGCCTGCTCAGCCGAAAACGCCGCAATTGGTCACGCTCACTGCGCTCAAATGAGGGCTCGCAGCGCGGGTCGGTGGCAGTTCTGCCAAATCCTTTGCGCACGTTTCTTCCGCAGTAGGTCTCGCTCGCCTGTCGGCGCACGAGCCAATCGCGAAGAATTCTAATTCTAACTTTCACCTCTGGCGCGCAATTACATTGCGCTGTCGCGTTCCTTACAAGTGTCGCGATTGTCAGGTCCAGAACGCCAATGCGGCAGATCTAAGCGGTTACTTTCTGCGGTGAATTGGCTGCGATCTCACTTGGTATGACACTTGCTATTTACTCAATTGAGCCGTGAGGCAGGCTCGGAGCAAGCGGATGCACATCGTCGTATGCATTAAACAGGTTCCGGATTCGGCGCAGATCCGCGTGCACCCGGTGACGAACACCATCATGCGTCAGGGGGTGCCGACGATCATCAACCCCTACGACCTGTTCGCGCTCGAGGCGGCGCTGCAGCTGCGGGATAAGTTCGGCGGCGAGGTGACCGTCGTCACCATGGGGCCTCCCTCCGCCGAGGACAGCTTGCGCAAGGCGCTGACGTTCGGAGCAGACCGCGCAGTGCTGCTGACCGATCGCTTCTTCGCAGGCGCCGATACCCTGGCGACGACCTATGCGCTGGCAACGGCAATTCGCAAGGTCGGCTCGACCTTCGGCGTACCAGATGTCGTCTTCACGGGTAAGCAGACGATCGATGGCGACACGGCGCAGGTCGGGCCTGGCATCGCCAAGCGCCTTGGCCTGCGGCAGCTTACCTACGTGGCGCGCATTGCCGGGGTCGATCCCTCAGCGCGGACCATCGACGTGGAGCGGCGTTCGGAAGGAGGGGTGCAGGTGCTGCGCACCAAGCTACCCTGTCTCATCACCATGCTCGAGGCGACCAATGAGATCCGCCGCGGCTCCATGGCTGAGGCGTTGCGCGCGGCGCGCGCCACCATCATCAAGTGGAGCGCCCAGGACGCCGGGGTCGAGGACCTCTCCAAGTGTGGTCTCAAGGGGTCGCCGACAATCGTCAAGAAGGTGTTCGCCCCCGGACCGCGCACGACGAAGGCGGCGATGGTCGAGGCCGGTGATCAGCCACCTGCCGAGGCGCTCATCGAGGAGATCTTCAAGCAGCAGCTTGGTCTCGAAGCCAAGCTCGTGTCCATCGCCCGCGGGTTCTGAGCCTTGCAGCAGAAAGAACGCACATGAGTCAGCCAACTAAAGCTGCAACACCGGCTCCAGCGGGACGCGCCGCGACCAAGAAAGCGCTCTCGGAGCACCTCAAGGCGTATAAGCACGTCTGGGTCTTCGTCGAGCAGGAGCGCGGCCAGATCCACCCGGTGTCATGGGAGCTCTTGGGCGCGGGCCGCAAGCTTGCCGATAAGCTCAAGGTCGATCTCGCGGCCGTCGTGCTCGGACCGCCTGGCGTAGCAACCCAGAACGCGGCGGCGGAAGCCTTCTGCTATGGCGCCGATCTCGCCTACGTGGTCGCCGATGAGCTCCTCGCCGACTATCGCAACGAGCCCTACACGAAGGCGCTGACCGATCTTGTCAATGCCTACAAGCCGGAAATCCTGCTGCTTGGCGCAACGACGCTCGGTCGCGATCTGGCGGGAGCCGTGGCGACGACGCTGCTCACCGGTCTCACAGCCGATTGCACGCAGCTCGACGTCGATGACGAGGGCTCACTGGCTGCGACCCGTCCCACCTTTGGCGGCTCGCTCATGTGCACTATCTACACGCTCAACTACCGTCCGCAGATGGCGACGGTGCGTCCGCGTGTCATGGCCATGCCGGAGCGCAAGGAGCGGCCGGCTACGCGCGTCATCGAGCATCCGCTCGGCATGGTCGAGGATGACATCGTCACCAAGGTGCTGTCGTTCGTGCCGGACCGGGAGACGTCGCGCTCGGCGCTCGCCTATGCCGATGTTGTCGTCGCCGGCGGGCTGGGGCTCGGATCGCCTGAGAACTTCCAGCTCGTCCGTCAGCTCGCCGCCGTGCTCGGTGCCGAGTACGGTTGCTCGCGTCCATTGGTGCAGAAGGGCTGGGTCAGCTCTGACCGGCAGATCGGCCAGACGGGCAAGACGATCCGGCCACGGCTCTATATCGCCGCTGGTATCTCCGGCGCGATCCAGCACCGGGTCGGGGTCGAGGGCGCGGACCTCATCGTTGCCATCAACACCGATAAGAACGCGCCCATCTTCGATTTCGCCCATATCGGCATCGTGACCGACGCGATCCGGCTCCTGCCGCCGCTGACGGAAGCCTTCCGTCGGCGCCTATCACCGCACTCGCGCGACCGCATCGCGAGCTAGAGGAGAGCCTGATGGTAGAGGAAAAGTTTGACGCGATCGTCATCGGTGCAGGTATGGCCGGCAACGCCGCCGCGCTGACTATGGCCGAGCGCGGTCTCAAGGTTCTGCAGATCGAGCGTGGCGAGTACCCGGGCTCCAAGAACGTGCAGGGAGCCATCCTGTACTCGGACATGCTGGAGAAGCTCATCCCCAATTTCCGCGAGGATGCGCCGCTCGAGCGACATCTTGTCGAGCAGCGTTTCTGGA
This sequence comes from Hyphomicrobium sp., assembly GCA_041659825.1. Lineage (GTDB taxonomy): Bacteria > Pseudomonadota > Alphaproteobacteria > Rhizobiales > Hyphomicrobiaceae > Hyphomicrobium_C. The sequence goes on along the minus strand of JBAZXL010000032.1, from coordinate 40,560 downwards.
TGATGGACGACCGTTCGCACGTCGGCCTGCACTACCGCTCCGATGACTTCAACGAGCAGCGGCCAAACCGCTACACGATTATCCGGGCGCAGTTCGACAAGTGGTTCTCGAAGAAGGTGCAGGAGGCCGGCGCCGTCGTCATCTGCGAGACCACGGTTACGGAGCTGTTGCGCAACGTGGAGGGCAGGGTTATCGGCGTGCGCACCGACCGCGCCGCGGGGCAGGTGCTGGCCGACGTCGTGGTGCTCGCCGAAGGCGTCAACGGACTGATCGGTACGCGCGCTGGCCTCCGCGACACGCCCAAACCGGCCAACGTCGCGCTGGCCGTCAAGGAGATGCACTTCCTGCCGCGCGAGACGATCGAGGCGCGCTTCAATCTCAAGGGGGATGAGGGCACCGTCATCGAGGTAGCCGGCACCATCACGCGCGGCATGACCGGCATGGGCTTTATCTATGCCAACAAGGAATGCATTTCGCTTGGCATCGGCTGCCTCGTCTCCGAGTTCCAGAGGGCCGGCGAGACACCCTACGGGCTGCTCGAGCGCTTCAAGCGCCACCCTTCCGTGGCGCCGCTGATCGAGGGCTCCGAGGTGAAGGAATATTCAGCCCATCTCATTCCAGAGGGCGGCTACAAGGCGATCCCGCAGCTTTATGGAGACGGGTGGGTCGTGGTCGGCGACGCGGCCCAGCTCAACAACGCTATCCATCGCGAGGGCTCGAACCTCGCCATGACGTCCGGCCGGCTCGCGGGCGAAGCCATCTTCCAATTGAAGTCGCGGCGCGAGCCGATGACGGCCGAAAACCTGACCCTCTACAAGACCATGCTCGACAAGTCCTTTATCATGAAGGACCTAAAAAAATACAAGGACATGCCGGCGCTCCTGCATACGCAGTCGCAGAATTTCTTCCTCACCTACCCGCAGCTTGTGTCTAAGGCAATGCAGGCCTTCGTGCGCGTCGACGGCGTGCCGAAGCTCGAAAAAGAGAAGCTCACCGTGAAGTCCTTTGTCGCAGCGCGCTCGTGGCTCGGTCTCTTTTGGGATGCCTTCCGCCTCGCGCGGGCATGGCGCTAGTGTCCCGACCGCGAAGTTCGTCACATTCTGCTGCGGGCGCTGAACGAACTTCGCGGTCGAAAGGACACTAGCAAGTGCATGATTCTAGTGTGATTCAGATTTCGAAGTCCGCTCTCGACCCAGCCGAGAAGTATAAAACGGACTTCGAAATCATCACACGAGAGGCGAGCACCAGAGGTTGGACGTAGCAACAACTATTGGATTCGGAGATTGAAATGACAGCTGAACTCTCCGTACGCATCGAGGACAAGCTCTATCAGAACAGGTATCTCGTCGACGCAGGGCGCCCCCATATCAAGGTGAGAGAGCACACGGAGCCCACCACACCGCTGCTCGCGTTGCTCACCGCTTGTCCGGCGCGGTGCTATGAGCTCAACGACAGGGGCCAGGTGGAGATCACGGTGGATGGCTGCGTGGAATGCGGCACCTGTCGCGTCATTGCCGAGCCGACGGGCGATATCGAGTGGAGCTATCCACGTGGCGGCTACGGGATACTCTTCAAGTTCGGCTGAGCAAATGGATGAGGGTGCGGAGTTCGCCGCCGAGCCGTTCCAATTCGCGGCGAGCCTGGCTGCGGGCAGGCTTTGTTTCCAGGAAAAAGCTACGCGGGTTTCGTCGAGCGGTGACGATGCAGCTCGGGCAGCGTCACCAACAGCTTAGGCGGTATAGAGGGCGAAGGTCGGAAGCCAAAGTGCTTGCAGAATTCAGCGGCGTGGTCATCGAGGCATCAACAAGAATTCCCCGCACGCCCATCGTTTCCGAAGCTTGGTGAACCCGCAGGACAATTTAGCAATATCAATGTGGTAAGGGTGCGCGCACATTGTCAACGCACGAGTGCCGGCATCCCTGGATTTCGGCGGGGCGAGGGCGGTGATGTCCAGATGACCGAACGCGGGCTTGAGATAGAGGCGCATGATGGCAATGCGTTGCAGCCAGCCTCGATCCCGCTTAGAGACCTCATCAGGAGGGGCTGGTAGCCGCCGGTCCATCCGTGCCCGCTTCTGAGGTGTGTCGCAATTAGCAAAGTTCGCGTCTTGTCCGTTAGCGAGGCTTTCGGCGGGTCCGGGTACGTAGCTATAGGTCGGGTTTGCGGTAGGCAAATCGACGTTGGCGGCGTCGTCGGCCGGGGGCTTCCTCGTGAAAAAGGACTATTCTTTCTGGTCGCTTATCAAGCACGGCCTCACGCACAATGAGGGGTGGGATCCGGCCTGGCGGAGCGCCGACCTCAAGCCTTCCTACAATGTGGTAATTGTCGGCGCAGGCGGCCACGGCCTGGCGACCGCCTATTATCTCGCCAAGGAGCACGGCGTTCGCGACATTGCCGTGATCGAGAAGGGCTATCTCGGCGGCGGAAACACGGCGCGCAACACCACCATCGTGCGCTCGAACTATCTATGGGACGAGGCGGCGCTGCTCTACGAGCATTCCCTAAAGCTGTGGGAAGGGCTCACCGAGGATCTGAACTTCAACGTGATGTTCAGTCAGCGCGGCGTGTTCAACCTCGGCCACACCCTGCAGGACATGCGCGACATCGAGCGGCGCGTGAACGCAAATAACCTCAACGGTATTGATGCGCTGGTGCTCGATGCGGCCGAGGTGAAGCGGCGCATTCCGCTGATCAACATCTCGAAGAGCGCGCGTTATCCGATCCTCGGCGCGAGCTTTCAGCCGCGCGGCGGAGTTGCGCGGCACGATGCTGTGGCCTGGGGCTTCGCGCGGGCCGCCAGCAAATTCGGCGTCGACATCATCGAGAACTGCGAAGTGACCGGAATGGATATCTCCGGTGGCCGTATCATAGGGCTGCAGACCAGCCGCGGCGCAGTCCGTGTGGAGCGCGTGGGTTGCGTCGCTGCAGGGCACTCCTCGGTTCTTGCGCGCATGGCGGGCCTTCGCATGCCGATCGAAAGCCACCCGCTGCAGGCGTTCGTCTCTGAATCGATGAAGCCCGTGCTCGATACCGTTGTCATGTCGAATGCGGTGCACGGGTATCTCAGCCAGTCGGACAAGGGCGAACTCGTGATCGGTGCCGGGATCGATCACTACCTGAGCTATGCCCAGCGAGGCAGCCCGCACGTGATCGAGCACACTGCGGCGGCGATCATCGAATTGTTCCCGATGTTCTCGCGCGTGCGCCTCAACAGGCAGTGGGGCGGGATAGTCGACACGACGCCTGATGCGTGCCCGATCATCAGCAAGACCAAGGTGAAGGGGCTCTACTTTAATTGCGGTTGGGGCACCGGAGGGTTCAAGGCGACGCCGGGATCTGGGAACGTATTCGCGCATACCATCGCGCACGATGCGCCACACGCCTTGAACGAAGCTTTCACGATCGACCGCTTTCACACCGGGCATCTCATCGACGAGCACGGCGCCGCGGGCGTCGCTCACTGACACGGGAATAGAGCCATGTTCGTACTTTATTGTCCCCATTGCGCCGAGAAGCGGGAGGAAGAGGAGTTCAGCTACGGCGGCGAAGCGTTTATCGCGCGGCCACAGGCCCCTGAGGAGGTCGACGACGCTACCTGGGGCGACTATCTCTTCATGCGCAAGAACCCCAAAGGGTGGCATTGGGAGATGTGGTCCCACGCAACGGGCTGTCGCAAGTTCTTCGTCGTCAAGCGCAACACGGCAACGCACGCGATCGCGGGATCCTGGACGCTGGCCGATGCCCGCAAGCAGCACGACGCGGCAGGCGCAGGCGCATGAGCAGCAATCGCGTCAACAAACCATCAGCTCGCATCGATCGGACACGGCCGTTGCCGTTCGCTTTCGACGGGAAGCGCTACGAGGGTTATGCGGGCGACACACTCGCCTCGGCCCTGCTGGCCAATGGCGTTCGCACGCTGGCCAGAAGCTTCAAATACGGCCGCAGGCGCGGCATCGTCGGCGCCGGTCCGGAGGAGCCAAATGCGCTCGTGCAGCTCGAGGCGGGCGCGCTCACCATCCCCAATCTCAAGGCCACGCAGGTGGAGCTCTACGACGGGCTCAGCGCGCGCCGGACCACGGGTTGGCCCTCGCTCGACCTCGACCTCAAGAGCTTCGGCGGCCTGTTTTCGCGGTTCATGGCCGCGGGCTTCTACTACAAGACGTTCCAATCCCCCACGCTGTGGCCGCGCTTCGAGCACGTCATCCGTCATGCGGCAGGCTACGGCAGTGCGCCGGTCGAGGCCGACCCCGAAACCTACGACCACAAGCATCATCACGTGGAAGTTCTGGTCGTGGGCGGAGGCGCGTGCGGGCTGCTCGCCGCGCTGGCCGCAGGCCGTAGCGGGCTCAAGGTGCTGCTGGTCGACGAGCAGAACGAGCCCGGCGGCTGGTTGTTGTCTACGCCCGACAGCGTGATTGGTGGCAGGCCTGCAAATAGTTGGCTCAAGGAGACGCTGGCCGAGCTCAGCGCCTTGGCGAACGTCGTGGTGATGTCGCGCACGAGCGCATTCGCACTGCACGATCTGAACATGATCCAGGCCGTCGAGCAGCTTCAGGATCATGTGCCGCCTTCCGAGCGGCGTCCCGGCCTACCGCGTCAACGCCTGCATCGTATTCGTGCTGACCGCGTCGTGCTGGCCACCGGCGCGATCGAACGGCCGCTGGTATTCGGTCACAACGACCTACCGGGTGTTCTCACCGCGGCGGCGCTGACGACGTATCTCAACCGCTATGCGGTGGCCGTCGGGAAGAGCGTCCTGCTGCTGACGAACAACGATCATGTCTACAACGGCGCCTGCGATCTCGCGCGCGCCGGCTGTAGGGTTGTGCTTGCTGATACCCGCGAGCGCGTCAACGCGGGTTGGGCTGCCCTAGCGGCCGACGCCGGCGTCGAGGTGATGGCGGGCTATGGCATTGGACATGCGATCGGCGGCAAGTCGGTGAGCGGGGCGCAACTTGTGAAGCTCGATGCGACGCGCAATGTCGCCGTCGGCGCGGGACCGCGGATTGCGTGCGATGCGATCGGCAGTTCCGGCGGGCTTTCTCCCACCGTTCACCTCTATTGTCACGACGGCGGTCGGCCGCGCTGGGACGATGCCGCTCTCGCATTCATCGCGCCACAGACCGGACGTGCCGAGGCGGGTCTCTACTGCGTCGGCGCCGCGAGCGGCGTGTTCGGCCTCAAGGCGGCGCTCGAGCAGACGCTCGTCACCACGAACGGCCTGCTGGCATCGCTCGGCAAGGCGGCCGTCTCGGCGGTCACCGACATGCGAACGGAGGAGCCGGATGCGATTCCGGCGCGGCGCATCTTCCGCGTGCCAGACGGCAAGCCGGAAGGCCGCGGCAAGAAGGCCTTCGTTGACCTCCAGAACGATGTCGCGGCATCCGACATCCACCTCGCCGTGCGCGAGAACTACCGGTCGATCGAGCACATCAAGCGGTACACTGCGCTCGGCTTCGGCACCGATCAGGGCAAGCTTTCAAACGTCAATGGCTTGGCAATCGCCGCCGAAGCCTTGGGCAAGGCGATCCCCGACGTAGGCACCACCACCTATCGGCCGGCCTATTCTCCCGTGACGTTCGGCACTTTGGCGGGTGCACACGTGGGAGACACGTTCGAGCCGCGCCGCTACACCGCAATGCATGCCTGCCATGTCGCGCGCGGCGCGGAGTTCGAGCCCGTCGGGCAGTGGCTGCGGCCTTGGTATTTTCCGAAGCGCGGAGAGACTATGCATGCAGCCGTGCGCCGCGAGTGTCTCGCCGCGCGGCGTGGCGTCGGCATCATGGATGCCTCGACGCTCGGCAAGATCGACATTCGCGGCAAGGATGCACGCGCGTTCCTCAATCGCGTCTACGCCAATGCGTGGACGCAGCTTGCGCCGGGAAAGTGCCGTTACGGACTGATGCTCGACGAGAACGGCATGGTGACGGACGACGGCGTGACCGCCTGCATCGCCGACGACCATTTTCTGATGACGACGACCACCGGCGGCGCGGCCCGCGTGCTGAGCTGGCTCGAGCTGTGGCATCAGACCGAATGGCCGGATCTCGACATCTACATGACCTCGGTCACCGATCATTGGGCGACGGCGGCGGTCGTGGGGCCTAAGAGCCGCGCGGTGCTGGCCAAGGTCTGCAAGGGCATCGACCTCGATCCCGCGGCGTTCAAGTTCATGGATTGGCGGCAGGGATCGGTTGCCGGAGTGCCGGCCCGCGTGTTCCGCATCAGCTTCTCGGGCGAGCTCGCGTTCGAGGTCAATGTCGATGCCAGCTACGGGCATCATATATGGGAAGCGCTTATGGAGGCAGGGCGGGAGTTCGACATCACGCCCTACGGCACGGAGACCATGCACGTGCTGCGAGCGGAGAAGGGCTTCATCATTGTCGGCCAGGATACGGACGGCTCGATGACGCCGTTCGACCTCGACATGGCCTGGGCCGTCAGCCTTAAGAAGCCGTTCAGCTTCATCGGCAAGCGCTCGCTGTCGCGCAGCGATACGGCCCGCACCGACCGCAAGCAGCTTGTCGGCCTCTTGACCGACGATCCCGAGGTGGTGCTGCGCGAAGGGGCACAGATCATCGAAAGCACGGATGCCAAACCTCCGGTACCAATGCTGGGCCACGTGACCTCGAGTTACTACAGCCCCGAGCTTGGCCGCTCAATCGCCATGGCCGTGGTTCGCGATGGCATCCGCCGCCGCAGTGCGGAAGGCAAGCACGCCGGTCGCGATGTTCTCTATGCGTGGGCCGGTGGGACCGCGCATCGCGTGCGGGTCGTCTCGCCGGTATTTGTCGATCCGGAGGGAGGCCGCCAGAATGTCTGAGCCGCTCATGCAGACGCCGCTCCATGCTTTCGGCCTTGCGCGCCAGGCGAAGCCTCGCGACTCCAGCAAGGGCGTCTGGGCCAACGAGATTGCGCCGCTCGGCTTCGTGAGCCTGCGGGGCAGTGCCTCCGATCCGGCTTTCCTCGCGGCTGTCTCGGGCGTTGTCGGCTGTGCGCTGCCGATCACCCCTTGCACCTCGTCCGCGTCCGAGAGCTCCAAGGTCCTGTGGATCTCTCCTGACGAATGGATGATCATTGTCCCGCGAGACCGCCTGTCCGGCCTGCTTACCGGTCTCGACCAGGCGTTGGACGGTACCCGGAGCCAGGTCGCGGACAACTCTGGCGGCTATACGCTGGTTTGGCTGACGGGTGACAAGGTCCAGGACGTGCTGGCCCACGTCAGCGTCTACGATGTCGCCACGCTTGCCACCGGGCGTGTCGTCGGCACGACGTTCGGCAAGGCTTCCGTTTATCTGTATCGAGAGGGCACCGGCTATCTGCTGATGCTGCGCCGGAGCTTTGCCGACTACATCTGGCGCTATCTCGTGCGTGCTGCTCGACCGTATGGCTTCGGTGTCGTCGCGCTTGCTGCGGACGACGTTCTCGGCCTGAAGAAGGGCGCAGCATGAACTACAGCATCTTCGAGGTGTTCCGCATCGGCATTGGCCCCTCGAGCTCGCACACGGTCGGGCCGATGACGGCGGCCAATAGCTTCCTCTCGGAGCTCGACGCGCGGAACCTGCTGTACTCCGTTACGCGCATCGCGGTCAGCCTTTACGGATCGCTGGCACTGACCGGCCGTGGTCATGGCACGGATTTCGCGGTCATCGCCGGTCTCATGGGGGAGACGCCTGAAGACATCGATCCGGTCGAGGGACACACGCGTGTCGCCGCCGTTCGGCGGGACAAGATGTTGCTGCTCGCGGGACGCCGCCAGATCGCTTTTTCTCCAGATACGGATCTGACCTTCCACAAAGACAAAGTCCTGGCCGAACACCCGAACGGCATGACGATCGAGGCATTCGACGAGAATGGCCGCTCGCTCCATCGCAATGCCTATTTCTCGATCGGCGGCGGCGCGGTGCTCGACCAGAGCGAGCTCAACGCCAGCCGCCAGAGCGGAGACGACAAGGTTCCTCATCGCGCCGTGCTCCATAGCTTCAGCACCGCTGAGGAGCTGCTCGCGATCTGCCGGCGCACGCAATTGTCGATCGCCGACGTGATCTGGCAGAACGAGCTTGCCTACCAGGACGAGGCAGCAACGCGCGAGAAGTTGCTCAAGGTCTGGCGCACGATGCGCGACTGCCTCGAGCGCGGGCTCGCCACGGAAGGCATCCTTCCGGGCGGGCTTAAGGTGAAGCGCCGCGCACCGTCTCTCTACCGGCAGGCCCGCGACGTCGCGGGGAAGCTCACCGGCGAGTTTCGAGCCATGGATACGGTCAGCGCCTTCGCGATCGCCGTCAACGAGGAGAACGCGAGCGGCGGACGCGTCGTGACCGCACCGACCAACGGGTCGGCGGGCGTAATCCCGGCGGTGCTCAACTATTTCGTCGAGTATTGCTTCGCGGACCGCGATCAGGCTGTCAAAGAGCAGAGCATCATCACGTTCCTGCTCACGGCGGCCGGCATCGGCATGCTCTACAAGAAGAATGCGTCAATCTCGGCCGCCGAGATGGGCTGCCAGGGCGAAATCGGCGTCTCCTGCTCGATGGCCGCGGCAGGGCTGGCGGCCGTGCTCGGCGCCACGCCCGAGCAGGTGGAGCATGCAGCCGAGATTGGCATGGAACACAACCTCGGAATGACATGCGATCCGATCGGCGGGCTGGTCCAGGTGCCGTGCATCGAGCGCAACAGCATGGGGGCCATGAAGGCGATCAATGCCGCGCGGCTCGCCGTGATGGACGACGGGCGGCACGTCGTCTCGCTCGATGCCGTGATCGAAACAATGCGCCAGACGGGTCACGATCTGCAAACGAAATACAAGGAGACTTCGCTCGGCGGTTTGGCCGTGACGGTCGTCTATTGCTAGTGTCCCGATCGCGAAGTTCGTCACCATCTGCAGCACTCTCTAAACGAACTTCGCGATCGAAAGGACACTAGCGAGCTTCTGATTCTAGTGTGGTTCAGATTCCGAAGTCCGCCTCTGAGGCCAGCTGCTAGGTGGTGGCGGACTTCGGAATAACCACACTAGCTCGATACGAAAGAGAAGCCGCTGTGAGTTGGGCGACAGGTACCATACATCAGCACAGCATCGTCATCGATGGTCTCATCATCTCGAAGTGGGACCGCTCGGTGTTCGAGGACATGCGCAAAGGCGGGCTGTCGGCGGCCAACTGCACGGTATCCGTCTGGGAAGGCTTCAAAGATTCGGTTGCCAACATCGCGGATATGAAGCGGCTTATACGTTCAAACCAGGATCTACTCCGGCTCGTGAGGAGCACGGCCGATATCGAGATCGCGAAGCGAACCGGAAAAATCGGCATCATCCTCGGCTTTCAGAACGCACACGCGTTCGAGGATGATCTCGGTACGGTCGAGGCATTTTCCGACATGGGCGTTCGGATCGTCCAGCTTTGCTACAACACGCAGAACCTCATCGGTACGGGATGCTACGAGCGCGACGGGGGACTTTCGGGCTACGGCCACGAGGTGATCGAGGAGATGAATCGTGTCGGCATCATGATCGACCTCTCGCACGTCGGAGCAAAAACGTCGAAGCAGGCGATCATCGCGTCGAGAAAGCCGGTCTGCTACTCGCATTGCCTGCCCTCGGGGCTCAAGGCTCACCCGCGCAACAAGAGCGACGAGCAACTGGGGTTCATCGCCAGCCGCGGCGGCTTCATCGGCGTCACGATGTTTCCGCCGTTCCTGAAGCGCGGGTCAGAGGCGACCGTCGATGACTACGTCGAGGCCATCGGATACGTCATCAACGTCGCCGGAGAGGACTGCGTCGGGATCGGAACGGATTTCACGCAGGGCCACGACGAGCGGTTCTTCGACTGGATAGCGCACGACAAGGGTCGGCATCGGCGACTCGTCGACTTCGGGACGGTCCGCAATCCCGTCGGCATCCGGACCCACGGGGAGCTTCCAAACGTGACATCCGCCATGCAGCGGGCCGGCTGGAGTGATGCTCGTATCCGCAAGGTGCTCGGCGAAAATTGGCTGAGGGTGTTCAAGGACGTTTGGGAATCATGAGGGTGCACGTGCCGCGCGTCGATCGCAACATTGCCGAACTCGCATTGCGCTCCGACCGCGCATTTCGTGCGTCGGGCGCCGTCGCGGCGCGATCCATCTATCAAAGCTGAGGGCCAGTCATGCGCTATCCTAATGTGTTCACGCCCATCAAGCTCAACCGGCTGACGCTGCCCAACCGCATCTATTCCACCGCGCACGCGGAAGTCTACGCCGAGGCCGGAGGGCTGCCGGGGGACCGCTACATTCGCTACTACGAGGAGAAGGCGAAGGGTGGTCTCGGCTTGGCCATCTGCGGCGGCTCGAGCCCGGTTTCGATCGACGTTCCTCAGAACTCATGGCGCCCGGTCAACCTCACCACCGATCTTGTCATCGAGCCGCTTTCACGCCTCGCCGCCGCCTGTCACCGGCATGGCATGAAGATCATGATCCAGGCCACGCATATGGGTCGGCGCTCGGCCTACTCCGGCGATCCCTGGCCCCATCTCGTGTCGCCGTCGGGCGTCCGCGAGCCCGTGCACCGGGGCAACTCGAAGGCGATGGAGATCGAGGATATCCGGCGAATCGTTCGCGATTTCGCCGTGGCAGTGAAACGGGTGCAGGCAGCGGGGATGGACGGCGTCGAGATCTCGGCAGCCCATCAGCAGCTCATCGACCAGTTCTGGTCGCCGGAGAGCAACAAGCGGACTGACGAGTACGGCGGCTCGCTCGAGAACCGCATGCGTTTCGGCATCGAAGTGCTGACTGCCGTGCGCGAGGCGGTGGGGCGCGATTTCTGCGTCGGCATGCGCATGTGCGCCGACGAGTTCAACGACAACGGGCTCGATCACACGGTCGCGAAAGAGATAGCGCAGGCGATGTCGGAGACCGGCCTCATCGACTTCATCAGCGTCATCGGCTCAGGTGCCGATACGCACAACCGGTTGGCCAATTGCATGCCGCCTATGGCGCTGCCGCCCGAGCCGTTTGTCCATCTGGCTGCCGGAATCAAGAGCGTATCAAAGGTTGCCATTCTGCATGCTCAGGCCATCCGTGACATCACGCAGGCCGAGCGCATACTCTCGAACGGCTGGGTCGACATGTGCGGCATGACGCGCGCGCAGATCGCCGATCCTCATATGCTGACCAAGGTTCGCGACGGCCGCGAGGACCAGATCCGCCAGTGCGTCGGCGCCAACTATTGTATCGATCGCATGTACCTCGGCCAGGACTTGCTGTGCGTGCAGAATCCGTCGACCTCGCGGGAGGCGACGATGCCTCATATCGTCACGCCAACGCAGGGCGACAAGCGGCGCATCGTTGTCGTGGGCGCGGGTCCTGCGGGTCTCGAGGCGGCGCGCGTCTCGCGCTCGCGGGGCCATGACGTGGTTCTGTTCGAGAGAAGCGAAGCCGTCGGCGGCCAGATCAACCTCGCCGCCAAGGCGCCTCAGCGCGAGCAGATGGCCGGTATCGTTCGTTGGCTCGACATGGAGACGAGGCGCCTCGGCGTGGACCGGCGCCTTGGCGTCGAGGCATCGGCTGACGAGATTCTGGCTGAAAACCCCGACATCGTCGTGCTTGCCACCGGCGGCCGCAGTCACTCCGATCAGGTTCCGGACTGGGGCGTCAAGGAGGGGCTGGCGGTCAGCGCCTGGGACATCCTGTCGGAGAAGGTGGCGCCGGCCGAAAACGTTCTCGTCTATGACGGCATCAGCACGCACGCCGGCTTCGGTACCGCCGACTTTCTCGCGAGCCGCGGCAGCAAGGTCGAAATCGTGACGCCGGACGTGAAGGTCGCCGACGACGTCGGCGGCACGACGTTCCCGATCTTCTACCGGCGCCTATACAGCCAGGGCATCATTCCCACTCCCAATTTCTGGCTAGATCGGGTCTATGCGGAGGGCAACAAGAAGATTGCCGTGCTCCGCAACGAATATACAGAGGAGCTCGAGGAGCGGGCCGTCGATCAGGTCGTGATCGAGAACGGCATCACGCCGAACGTGGAGCTCTACTGGGACCTCAAAGAGCGCTCGATCAATCGCGGTCAGACCGACATCGAGACGCTGTTCGCCGCCAAGCCGCAGCCGTCGCTTTCGGAGAGGACGGGGGACGGCCGCTTCCTCCTGTTCCGCGTCGGCGACTGCGTGTCGATGCACAACATCCACGCGGCGATCTACGACTCTTTGCGGCTATGCAAGGATTTCTGATCATGAACGTGGCGCAAGCCGTAACGGCCCTGTTCTGGCTCGCGCTGGCCACGCTCGCGGCCGGGCTCGTCCGGCGCGCGCGGCTCTGGCGGGCGGGGCGCGCGGCGGACGTGGATTGGATCGGGCTTTTCGCCATTCCGAAGCGCTATTTCGTAGATCTGCACCACGTCGTAGCGCGCGACCCCTACATCGCGCACACGCACGTCGCGACCGCCGGCGGTGCCGTCTCGGCGCTCGCGCTCGTGGCGGTCAACTACGGTCTCGCGCTCTATTGGCGGAGTTTGGACTGGGCCATTCTGGTGGCGGCCGCCGTCATGCTCGCAGGCGTATTTTTTGTCTGGCTGCGACGGCGGGAGCCACCACGTCGGCTCTCGCGCGGGGCGTGGGACCGGTTGCCTTATGCGCTCGCGGCGTTTGCGCTCGGTCTCGCCGCGATCGCCTCCCTCCCCCATGCGACCTTGTCGGCCGGCGTTGCCACCTGCGCCTTGCTCCTGCTCCTTGCCGGATCGGCGGAGCTTGCGCTCGGAATCGGAACGGGCAGCCCGATGAAGCACGCAGTGGCGGGCCTTCTGCATCTCGCGTTTCATCCGCGACCGGAGCGCTTCAGACACGTTCGCTCAACCGCGCTCAAGCCGCTTGATCTCGAGGGCCGGGATTTTGGAGTATCGAAGCCTGCGGATTTCTTCTGGACCCAGCTTCTTAGCTTCGACGCCTGCGTTCAATGCGGGAAGTGCGAGGCGGCCTGTCCCGCATTCGCGGCAAGCCAGCCACTCAATCCGAAAAAGGTCATTCAGGATCTCGTGGCGGGACTCTCCGATGGGACCGATGCAGGCTACGCGGGCAGCCCCTATCCGGGCATCGCGCCCGGCGGTCATGCCGGATCGCCAGGTGCGCCGATCGTCCCGGGGCTGATCGAGCCTCAAACGCTTTGGGCGTGCACGACGTGCCGGGCGTGTGTCGAGGAGTGCCCCATGCTCATCGAGCATGTCGATGCCATCGTCGCGATGCGACGCAATCTCAACCTTACACAAGGTGATGCTCCCGGCAAAGCTGCGGAGACGCTGGCCAACCTGCGTGAGGTCGAAACGCAAGGCGGTCATGCGCGCGCGACCCGGTACAATTGGGCCGTCGGTCTCGACGTGCGAACGGTGGAGCCCGGGGCGTTCGTGGAGGTGCTGCTGGTGGCTGGAGAGGGCGCGTTCGACATGCGCTACCAGCGTACGCTGCGAGCGCTGGTGAAGTCGCTTAAGGCTGCGAAGGTGGATTTCGCCGTCCTCGGCGCGTTAGAGCGCGATACGGGCGACACGGCGCGGCGCCTCGGCGACGAGGCGACGTTCCAGCGCCTCACGCAGCTCAACGTGGAGACTTTCTCCACCCTTTCATTTCGGCGGATTCTTACGCCGGATCCGCATATCTTGCACTGCCTCAAGAACGAATACCCCGCATTCGGCGGACACTATGACGTCGTGCACCACACGACATTTCTCGCCGAGCTCGTCGGCTCCGGACGCTTGACCCCTGGGCGATCCTCCGAGAAGCTTTCGCTCACGTATCACGACCCCTGCTATCTCGGCCGCTACAACGGGGAAATCGACGCGCCGCGCATGCTTCTGCGCGCGCTTGGGCTCGATGTGCGCGAGATGCAGCGGTCCGGCCTCCGGTCGCGCTGCTGCGGCGGTGGAGGTGGTGCACCTCTCGCGGACATTCCGGGCGAAAGGCGTATTCCCGACATCCGGATGGACGATGCGCGGGAGACGGGCGCCGCGACCGTGGCGGTCGCGTGCCCGCAATGTACAGCCATGCTGGAGGGCGTCGTGGGGGACCGGCCGGAGGTTCTCGACATCGCCGAATTGGTGGCTGCATCCCTGGAGGCGCGGCAATGAACCAGATCAAGCGGGTCGATCCACGCCGTCCCGTTTACGTCACGCCTGCGGGCCTGCCTCGCATCGTTCTCGGCGAGACAGGCAGCAGTGATCCCGCTGGGTCGGCAGAGCGCGTTCCCGCCGCTCGGGACGGTGCGAAGCCGCTCCGCGCGCGGCGGATACCCGAGCGCTGGCTAATGGCCGTCGTGCACTCCGACCGCGGCTCGCTCGACGGACCGGCGCGGCAGGCCATTGCCGCCGCCGCCATTCTCGCGACGGCGGAGACCGGCGTGGTCGCGGTCGTGCTAGGCGAGCTTAGCGAGGACCTGGGGCCTGCCGGCGCGGACCGTGTCGTCGTGCTGCCGGACCTCGATGCCGCTCGCTTTCAGCCGGAGCGTGAGCTAGCGGCCGTAAGCGCCGTTATCGCGGCCTATGGTCCGGAGCACGTGTTCCTGCCGGACACGCTCAAGGGCGAGGGAGATCTCGGTCGGCGCCTCATCGTCGCGCATTCGGAGAGTTCTGCGACCCATGTCGTTGAGGTGGGCGCGCAGCATGCCGCCGTGACCTGGGCGTGCGGCGGGCAGCTGGCCCGGACGCGGTTGCCCCGCTTCGTCCTGCTTGAAGCTGGCGTCGTCGATGCCAAGCTCCCCTTCGTCGGCGCAGGCGAGATCGACGCGGCGACCTTCGACGTCGTGGCGGTGGATGCCTGCCAGGACGAAGGCCTCGAGGATATCGATCTCGCGGAGATCTCGCTCGTGGAGGCGGATTTCATCGTCGGCGCCGGCAACGGCGTGCGCAACGTCGGGACGCTCGGCGCGCTGGCCCGGTCGCTCGGAGCCGCGGTCGGCGCCAGCCGCGTCGCCGTCGACGCGGGTCTTTACCCACGCGACAAGCAGATCGGCGCAACCGGCAAGACCGTCACCGCGAACGCCTACGTGGCAGTCGGGATCTCGGGCGCTGTCCAGCACCTCCAAGGCATCAAGGACTGCCGGCACGTCATTGCGATCAACCGCGATGCGGGCGCCCCGATCGTCAAGCGTGCCGACCTCACCCTGATTGGCGATGCCGAGGAGCTGATGCAGGCGGTCATCGAGCGGATCGCGCAGGCGCGGTTGCAGCGTGAACTCCCGGTGCAGTCATGAGCAGTGGCCAGCCTTCCGTCGCGGTGTTGCTGTCAGCGGGACGTCATCCGGTGAGCCGGGCGGCTCGAGCGTGCCACGGCGATGCCGTCGCGCTGGGACTGGCGCGACGTCTCGGCGCCGACAAGGTGCTCGCCCTTCACGCGGGAGATGCGGGGGAGCCGTCGCTCAGGGACTATCACGCGCTCGGCGCCGAGCACATCGAGGTGCTACCGTTTGCGGCGGGCTTCGAAGTGTTGCCGGCACTCGTCCATCGGTTGCGCACCGTCGACGTCATCGTCACGGGCGGGCGCGCTGAGACGGGTTTGGGTAGCGGACTCTTGCCGTATGCACTGGCACATGCTCTCGGGCGTCCCGTCGTCGGGAACGTACTCGAAGCTCACCCTGGCGACGCCAGCATGCGGATACGGCAGTTCCTGCCGAAGGGAAAGCGCCGCGGCGTCCGTGCGCTTATTCCGATCGTGCTGATCGCTCATCCTCTGGCGCCGGTCGATCTCCGCTATGCCCATGCCCGCCGCGTCACCGGCCAAATTTCCGTTGGCCGGCCAGGGCCTTCTCGAGAGCCGGCCTCGGACGACCTGTGGTCGATCGAGCCGGATGCGCGCCGGCCCATTCCACTCAGGGCACAGGATCGCAAGGCCGGCCACGCCCGCCTCATGTCGGCGATCGCGTCTGAGGCGAACGCAGGTGTTGTCGCAATTGAGGGGAGTTGTGTCGATAAAGCACAAGTCTTGCTTTCGTACTTGAGAGAACATCGCCTCGTCGATTTCTAGGGCGCGATCAGTTTCGGATGGTTTGAGATCGCACGCTAGACAAGCGGTGAGCCCCACATTGCACGCTTCGGGCCCCAAATTCAGCGGCGATCCTGGTCTAAAGCCCCCTGGGCGAAGGGAGGAGAACATGCAGATATCCAGTGACCTGCGCTCAATGATCCTGCGCCGCAAGCAGGGCCACAGCCTTGAGGCCCCCTTCTATATAAGCAAAGAGGTTTTCGACCTCGACATGCAGGCCATCTTTGGCCGTCACTGGATCTACGTTGGCGTCGAGCCCGATATTTTGGAGCCGGGTGACTATTTCACCGTGCAACTCGGCCGCGCCTCCGTTGTCGTTGTCCGCGACGACGATATGTCGATCCGCGCCTTTTACAACGTCTGTCGGCATCGAGGCGCCCAGCTTTGCGATGGCCTCAAGGGCAGTGTCGGCAATATCGTCTGCCCATATCACCAGTGGACCTACGACCTCACAGGCAAGCTGATCTACAGCGAGCACATGGGCGATTCCTTCGACCACAGCCAGTACAGCCTGAAAACGGTCCACGTCGGCAACATCGCGGGTCTGATCTTCATCTGCCTCGCCGACCAGCCGCCGGCCGATTTCGAGGACTTGCGCAGGGCGATGGAGCCCTACATCCTTCCCCATAACATTCGCAACTGCAAAGTGGCCTACGAAGAGGACCTGATCGAGAACGGAAACTGGAAGCTCACGATGGAGAATAATCGTGAGTGCTACCACTGCAAGGCCAATCATCCGGAGCTGACGGTATCGCTCTACGAGTTCGGCTTCGGCTATCGGCCCTCTCCCGAGAATGAGGGCCAGGTCAAGGCGTTCCATGACCTCATCAAGACCGAGCATGCGCGCTGGGAATCCTGCGGCCTGCCGTCGGTCGAGCGCGAGTTTCTCGACACGCGCGTCACCGCGTACCGGACAGAGCGCCTGCCGCTCGACAAGGCCGGCGAGTCGCAGACCATTTCCAGCAAGGTCGCATGCCAGAAGCTGCTCGGCGAGCTGACGCAGCGGAACCTCGGGGGGCTGTCGTTCTGGACTCAGCCCAACTCGTGGCACCACTTTATGAGCGACCATATCGTGACCTTCAGCGTGCTTCCCATCGATCCGGAACACACGCTGCTGCGCACCAAGTGGCTCGTGCATAAGGATGCCGTCGAGGGCCGCGACTACGATCCGAAGGAGCTGAGCGAGGTCTGGCACGCCACCAACAGGCAGGACGGCGCGTTGGTCGAGCGCACGCATCTCGGCGCAGTAAGCCCTGCCTATCAGCCCGGCCCTTACTCGCAATACACCGAGGAGTTCGTCGAAAAGTTCTTGTCCTGGTATATCCAGAGATTGCGGGCCGTGACCGGCATCGGCTCAGGCGCGACCGTGAGTTCGCTGACGGCGAGCGGCTGATTTGTCATGAGCGAAACTGCGGTGCAAGGACGTTTGGACGCACATCTCTGGGACGCCCTGCCGTCGAAGTGGAATCCCGACCGGGATGAAATCCTGGTCTGCTGCCACGTCCGCCAGGAGACGCACGACGTCAAGAGCTTCCTGTTCCGCACCCGCACGCCGCAGCTTTTCCGCTATCGGCCCGGGCAGTTCATCACGCTCGAGCTCACCATCGACGGGCAGCAGGTCAATCGTTGCTATACGCTGTCGTCGCCGCCCACGCGATTGGACACGGTTTCGATCACCGTCAAACGCGTGCCGGGCGGAAAGGCCTCGAACTGGCTCCACGACAACCTGAAGCCTGGTGTTGAGATCAAGGTTCTGGGGCCGGCCGGCGATTTTACGTGCGCGAACCATCCCGCCGCCGGGTATCTGTTTCTATCCGGCGGATCGGGCATCACGCCGCTCATGTCGATGGTGCGAACGCACTACGATCTCGGTGAGGACAAGGACATCGTCTTCGTCCACAGCGCGCGCACACCACGCGATATCATCTTCCGTCGCGAGCTCGCAATGATGGCGCATGGGACGACGCGCTTTCGCACGGCGTTCGTGTGCGAAAGCACGGGTGAGGAGCGCGACTGGGGTGCGCCGACAGGCTATCTCTCCTTGCAGATCCTTTCGTCTATCGCCGCGGATTTCAATGAGCGCGAGATTTTCTGCTGCGGGCCCGAGGCCTATATGGCCGCTGTCAGAAACCTGTTGAAGGGCGCCGGCTACAACATGGCGCGCTATCACGAGGAAAGCTTCTCGTTCGAACGGCAGGGTATTCCGCTCCCAGGGGCCATCCCGGAACCTGCGGTCGTTGGCGTTGTCGCGCAGGGGTTCAAGATTGAGTACACGCTATCGGGGCGCGTCATCGATTGCGGGCCGGATCAGGACATACTCGAGGCCGCGCGCGCGGCCGGCATGCGGCTGCCATTCTCCTGCGCAAAAGGCCTCTGCGGGACATGCAAGACGAAGAAGCTGTCCGGCGAGGTTGTCATGAAGCACGGCGGAGGCATCCGGCAGCGCGAGATCGATCAAGGCATGATCCTGCCCTGCTGCAGCAAACCGCTCAGCAACGTCACGCTCGAAAAATAGCGGCGCGCGCGGCGATCGCTTCTCATCGGAGACGGATATGGAATGGATCTACCTCTATGTTGCGATTGCAGCCGAGGTGATCGCCACTTCTGCGCTCAAAGCATCCGGTTCGTTCACACGCCTCGAACCGTCTATCTTTGCGGTCGTGGGCTACAGGTACGCGTTCTATCTTCGGACGCGGGCGTCGCAGAAAATCCCGCTCGGCGTAGCCTACGCCATCTGGTCGGTCTTCGGGATCGTGCTGGTCGCACTCATCGGTGCTGTTCGCTACAGGGAGAGGCTCGATCTACCGGCCCAGGTGGGCATCGGCATGATCGTGGCCGGTGTGCTCGTCATAAATCTTATGTCGAAAAGCTTGGCCGACTGACCGCTTGCGAGGAAAGTCACACCTAGAGTGGTTCCGGCTTAGACGGAAGCAACTATGGCTGCGGGAATTCGCGTCGAGACCGGGAGCTTCGGCGCAGCCAATATCCCGGGTATTCGCAAGCTGAAGACCGAAGTGTATCAGCGTGAATTCCCGCGCCAGAGCGCTTCAATCTGAGCCGGAAACACTCTAGCGGCGCAGGATGGCCTGGAGCATGTCGCGCACGCCGATGGCGCCGACGAAGCGATTGCTGTCATCGAAAAGCGCGACTGGAGCCGTGTTCGAATTGTGCATGGCGAGAATGACTGTCTTAAGGTTGGTGCCGGGGCGGGCCCAGTACACGGGCCGTGAATCGTCGGGCATTTCCTTCTCGCATTCGCCGCAAGATACCCAGATCGCCTTCTTCCCGTCCCGCTCGGCCGCGACGACCTGGCGGTCGCCATCGACCTTGAACCTCGTGGTCCTGCGCCGGTCCAGCCAGACCCATCCGTCGTCGCACATCTCGAGATCGCGCGCGTCGCGCATTACGTTCCACGCCGTCAGAACCGAAAGCGGGTTCACGTTGGCGATGAAGTCGCGCACGTAGTCGTTGGCCGGATTGAGAACGATGTCCTCCGGAATGCCGGACTGGACGATGCGTCCGCCCTCCATGATGGTGATGCGGTTGCCGATCTTGAGCGCTTCCTCAAGATCGTGACTGACGAAGATGATCGTCTTCTTGATCGATTCCTGGAGCTGCAGCAGCTCGTCCTGGAGCTTGGTGCGGATCAGGGGATCGAGCGCGGAGAACGGCTCGTCCATCAGCAGGATCGGTGCGTCCGTCGCGAACGCGCGGGCAAGTCCAACACGTTGCTGCATGCCGCCGGACAGCTCATGGACGAACTTGTTCGCCCAGACGTCGAGGCCGACCAGCTTCAACTGGCGGTCGACGCGCTCGTTCAACTCGGCCGAGCGCACGCCCGCGATTTCGAGACCGAAACCGGCGTTCTCACGCACGGTCCGCCATGGCAGCAGCGCGAATTGCTGAAAGACCATTGCGACCTGGTGTTGGCGGATGTGACGCAAGGTTTCAGCGTCGCACGACGCGACGTCGACCATGCGGCTCCGGTCTTTGATCAGAACTTCACCGCGCGCGACCTTGTTCAGTCCATTTACGGCCCTGAGCAAAGTGGATTTGCCTGAGCCCGAGAGGCCCATGAGCACGGAGATCTCGCCCTCGTTGACCGTGAGGTTTGCGCCGGCTGCACCGAGGATCGCACCGGTCCTGGCGAGGATGTCAGCGCGGGTTCCTCCCGTATCGATCAGCTCGAGAGCCTCACGGGCGTTCTTCCCGAAGACGATGTCGACATTCTTGAAATCGACGGCGACGCTCATTTATTGACTCCGGTTCTCACGGCAAGCGCACGATCGAGGATGATGGCGAGGATGACGAGGGCCAGGCCGGCCTCGATCCCAAGCGGGATATTGCGGTTGGCGAGCGCTTTGTTCACGGGGTTGCCGAGGCTCGGTGCACCGATCAGGGTCGCGAAGACCACCATAGAGAGCGACAGCATGATGCACTGGGTGAGGCCGGCCATGATGGCCGGGAGTGCGGCCGGAAGCTCGACCTTCCAGAGAAGCTGGCGCTTCGTGGCGCCGAAGCTTTCGCCCGCCTCGATCATCGGTTTCGGAATGGAGGTGATGCCGAGGTAGGTCATGCGCACCGGCGCGGGCATCGCGAAGATGACGGTGACGATCAGGGCGGGCGCTGCGCCCAAGCCGAACAGGATCAGGATCGGAATGAGATAGACGAACGTCGGCATCGTCTGCATCAGATCAAGGATAGGCCGGGTGATACGCCAGACGTGGGGCTTGTGGGCTGCCCAGATGCCGAGCGGCACCCCGATGGCCATGGAAATCGTTGTCGCGGCGACGACCAGCACGAGCGTCTGGACGGTCTCCTTCCAGAGGCCCTGATTGATAATGAATAGAAAGCCGAGCAGGACGCCGAGGAAGAGAACTTTCGAGCGTTGAAGCCAGTACGCAAATCCGGCGAGCGCCAGGGCGAGGATGAGCGGGGGGACCTGGAGGAGGAGAGCAGACGTTCCCTCAACCCACCATTCGAGTACAGTGGAGATGGCGTCGAAGAACCATTGGAAATAATCGATAATGAAGTCGATGAGGGCTTTGCCCCACCGGCCGACCGGAATTTTCCATTCGGAAATGAGCTTCGAAACGGGGTCCATCAACTCACTCCTCGTGACCGGGGTGCTGCTGACCGGGATGCAGCTTGTTGATCGGTCCTAGTTGTGGATCGGTCTTAGGAGGCGGCCGCATCATGTGCGGCCGCCTGTTCCGGGCGGTGTGACGGGTGGGGTCGCTATTTGGCGATGGCAGCCTTGACCGCTGTCGCGCCATCGCCTCCCTCGAAGGTCTTGACGCCGTCAAGCCACGGCGTGACCGCATTGGGATTGGCCTTGAGCCAAGCCAATGCGGTGGCCTTGGGATCGGCGCCGTCCTTCAGCACCGGGGCCATCATGGCGCCTTCCATCGCGAGGTTGAATTTCAGGTTTGTGAGGAGCTTGCCTACGTTCGGACACTCCGTGAGGTAACCGGCGCGCACGTTGGTGTGGACTGTTGCGGCGCCGAAGCCGGAGTCACCCATGCCATCGAGGTAGTGGATCTTCATCTCACCCATGATCGGGTGAGGGGTCCAGCCGAGGAAGACGATCCAGTCCTTCTTCTTCATCGCCTTCTCGGCCTGGGTGAGCATGCCGGCTTCCGAGCTTTCGACCAGCTCAAATCCCTCGAGGTTGTTCCCCTTCTTGCCAATCATCTCGCCGATGATGCGATTGCCGTCGTTGCCCGCCTCGATGCCGTAGATCTTGCCTGCGAACTTGTCCTTGTTTGCGCCGAGATCCTTGAGGCCCTTCACGCCGGCGTCAGCCACGTACTGCGGCACGACGAGACCGTAGCCAGCGTTCTCCAAGTTGGTTCCAATGGTCTCGACAGACTTATCCTCGGTGTAGGCCTTGATGTCCGCGGTCATGCTCGGCATCCAGTTGCCGAGGAAGACGTCGATGTCCTTGTTCTTTAGCGAGGCATAGGTGACCGGAACCGCGAGTGTCTTGATCTCGGGAGTGTAGTTGAGAGCCTCCAAAATGACCTGGGTCGTTGCTGTCGTAACCTGAATGTCGGTCCAGCCGACGTCAGCAAAGCGTATCTTCTTGCAGCTTGCCTCTTCTGCTTTGGCCGGGGTTATTGCGAGGCCCAATGCCAGTACGGCCGATACTACTACGCGGTTCATGACTACTCCTTACGTTGGAGGACAACACGGTTGCAGGCGGCAAATCACCCAGGGAAAACCGACGTCAGTGGGGGCGGTCTTTCACCGGCCCGACGGTTGACTTCGAAAGCCGATGTCCTCGAGCGCCGACCATTTGCAAGCGTACCGAATTTTGATATATGTCAATTTAATAATTGCGACATGATCGAGAGCTTCCGCGCCTGGATCGGTCCTCATATGACAGATGAATATCTGGACGCAGCCCGTCGAGAGCGCTCATCGATCGGCACTGCACACGCGTCAGGCTGTGCACACGCGTAGACTGCACGCGCGTCAGGAGGCGGGCTGTCTCGCGCGATCGGCTACTTTACCAACGTTGCCCTGAGCGATGTGGCTGGTCTCGTCGGTCGAGGAGCGCTGCCGCTCGCTGCGCGGCGTGCGCCCGTAAACAGCCCGGTACGACTTGCTGAAATGGCAGGTTGACTGAAAACCGCACGACACCGCGATCTGGGTGATCGACATCTGCGATTGGAGCAGCAGCTCGCGTGCCCGTCGCAGGCGCAGAGCCAAGTAGTATTTGCTTGGCGTCGTATCGAGGGATTCCTGGAAAATGCGCTGAATCTGGCGCAACGAAAGCCCGGCCAACTTCGCGAGCTCGACGGCGGAGAGGGGCTCCTCGAAGTTCGCCTCCATCAGGGACGCGATCTCGACAAGAGCGCGGTGGTGGAAGCCGAGGCGTGCGGCGAGCGGAATGTGCTGGCGGTCAGTACTGTCGCGGACCCGGTCCAGAATGAACTGGTCGGAGATTTCTGCAACCAGCGCCTTGCCGAAGCGCGCGCGTACCAGCGCCAGCATCATGTCGATTGGGGCGGTACCGCCCGTGCACGTGATTCGGTCACGATCGATGACGAACAGCTCTTCCAGGAAGCTAACGCGTCCATGCGCCTCTCGCAGGCTCGCCATGTTCTCCCAATGGATGGTGCACCGGTAGCCATCGAGCAAGCCGGACTTCACGAGCGCAAAAGTCCCGGTGCAAAGACCGCCCAAGACGACGCCGTCTCGCGCAATCTTGCGCAGCAGCGCAACGATGTGGACGTCGAGCTGGCGGGTGATGTTGGTGCCGCCGCAGACGAATACCAAGTCGAGGCGCTCACACTGGGCATACGTCGTTGGCTGCAGCATCGCCAATCCGCTGCTTGAGGCGACGGGCTTGCCATCGACCGTGAGAACCGACCAGGAATAGTATTGCTGGCCAAGGATATAGTTGGCCATCCGGAGAACTTCGATCGCGCTCGAAAACGCGATCATTGAAAATTCATTCAGGGTCAAAAAGCCAACGTTGCAGCGTGGTTCCGTTGGGGAGCACATTCTGGAGGACTGAGGGACCACCGTGTTCGACCCTTCGATTATATTTTTTCTTTCCGCGCCTGCGCCGTCCTGCGATCCCTTGATGCAGCGCGATTCCCATCGTGGGCGAGGAGGTGGTGAGCCGCGCGGATCCGCCGACGCCTGACGAAGCTATGCGCAGTTTTGGTCGTTTCCAATCCAAAAAAAATAATTGCGGGCGTTTTTGCGGTGCAGCAATGCGCTTTTGCGTCCGCTGCTTGAAGCTTGATCAACATAAGGCGCGATAGGGCACGTGTTGCCGCCTAAACATGCATTTGACAAAAATGCAACGATCCAAAAATCGTGATCGGCTGTCGTTTTCAATAAGACAGTTGTCGCTTTTAGAAAACTTCTCAACGCAGGGCGTCACTTACGATTGCGGATCGTCGTCAGGCGGATTGACTGCCTGGGTGCGGAACTCACGCGGTCGTTGGTGCTTGCCCGCAACGTGCGTTCGGGTGGGATGAGGACCAGATAAATCGTTCTTGTCGGGCGTCCGTTTCCATACGCCTTAGCTGCAATGGATTTGGGCGAATTGGACCGGGACTTAGGGTGGATGAGGGGTTTCTCGCCCCTCATAGCAGATGGGGATCTTGGTAGATGAAACTTTCAAACGCACTTTTGGGCGGCCTTGGAATAGCGACTCTCGCTATTGGTGCGCTTTCCGGACCAGCTGCCGCCGATGATAAGTTCGCGTACACCTGGACTGTCACCGGCGCTAGCGACTACATCTTCCGTGGCCTCTCGTACACGCAGAACGATCCGACCGTGAACTCGTACCTCGAATTCACCTACAACACGGGTGGCATCCTCGGCACGGCGTACCTCGGGTTCTGGACCTCGAACATCAATACTGCCGACAACGGACTTGGCCCGTGGGAGCAGGACGTCTACCTCGGCATCCGGCCGGTGACGGGTCCCATCAACTGGGATATCGCCGCTCTCTGGTACATCTATGGCAACAAGGGTGAAGATCCTGGTGGCTACTTTGGATTTGGGCCGGGAACGGGCAGCGTCTGGGATACGGATTACGTCGAGTTCAAGGTAGGCGCCACCACCTCGCCGATCACCAACCTGACGCTGGGTGCGACTCTGTACTATCAGGTCAATCAGGACGTGGCGGCGCCCGAGAATGTCTCGATCGAAGGCACCGTCGCCTACACGTTCCCTGCTGTGGGTATCTTCACGCCGACGGTCAGTGCCCTCATTGGTCATTCCTCCGCCGAGGACAACGCCTTCTACTTTGATACCCCCAACGATCAGTCGGGTTACTGGCAGGGCGCTCAAGAGTACTACTACTGGAACGCGGGCCTGAAGCTCGCGGTGGAGAAGTTCACCTTCGACTTCCGCTACTGGGATACGGACATTCCCAGCGAGGCTTTTGGCGCTAACTTCGCCGACGAGCGGTTCGTTTTCACGACCAGCTTGACACTGCCTTAAACTGTTCCCACTCCGCCCAGTCGATCTCGAATCGGGACCCGTTTGGGTCCCGATTTTTTTGCGCGCGCTCTGCACCGCAGCGCGGCATTTTCCATCGTTTCATCGACTGTCGTCGGCGGCGTCGTTTTCGTCGCATCTGAGCGTGATCGAACGTCAAAAAGCGTCATTAGTTACGACAGCATCCGGTGACCGGGAACGCGGCCCTGCCGCATCCTGGCGCAGCTGCGCACGATACTCCGTGTCGGACCAATCTAGCGTTCAAGAGGCCCTGATCGTGGAACGCCTTCAGAATTACATTCATGGCCGCTACGCCGCCGCCGGGCACGACGCGGTGTTCGACAACGTCAATCCCGCGACCGGGCAGGTCGTGTCTCACGTCGAGCCTGCACTCGAGTCCGAGATCAATCTTGCGCTCTCGTCAGCCGAGGACGGCTTCGCCCGTTGGTCGGCCATGTCCGGCGCGGAGCGCGGGCGCATTCTCTTCGCGGCAGCCCGCCTGCTGCGTGCCCGCAACCGGGAGCTCGCCGAGCTCGAGGTTCGCGACACCGGAAAGCCGATCCAGGAGGCAGAAGTCGTCGATGTGATCAGCGGTGCAGACTGCATCGAGTACTTCGCGGGGGTCGCGTCGACGCTGAGGGGCGAGCAGATCGCGCTCAACAACGCCTTCGTCTACACCCGCCGCGAGCCTCTCGGCGTCTGCGTCGGCATCGGCGCCTGGAACTATCCGCTTCAGATCGCCTGCTGGAAGTCGGCGCCTGCGCTGGCGTGCGGCAATGCCATGGTCTTCAAAACGTCGGAGATGACGCCGACGACGGCAGCCAAGCTCGCTGAAATTTATACCGAGGCGGGTATGCCCGACGGCGTGTTCAATGTCGTTCACGGTGACGCCAGGACCGGTAGCCTGCTCACGGCGGATCCGCGGGTAGCGAAGGTTTCGCTCACAGGGTCTATCGGGACAGGCAAGAAGGTGCTCGCGGCCGCGTCCTCGTCCGTCAAGCGTGTGACGATGGAGCTCGGCGGCAAGTCCGCTCTACTGGTCTTCGCCGATGCCGATCTCCATCAGGCTGTCTCGGCGGCGATGCTCGGAAACTTCTACACGCAGGGCGAGGTCTGCACGAACTGCACGCGTGTGTTCGTTGAGGACGAGGTGTATGACGCGTTCCTCGACCTCCTCGTCGCACGGACGAAAAAGCTCCGGATCGGCGATCCACTCGATCCGTTGACGCAGGTTGGCGCACTGATCTCCAAGCCGCATTTGGAGCGGGTGCTCGGCTTCATCGCATCTGGCAAGGAGCAGGGCGCCCGGCTCGTCACCGGCGGCACGCGGGCACACGGTGCAGATTTCGAGCGCGGCAATTTCGTCCTGCCGACCGTCTTTGCTGACTGCACGGACGAGATGACGATCGTGCGCGAGGAAATCTTCGGGCCGGTGATGTCCGTTCTTCGTTTCGGCAGCGAGAATGAGGCCGTGCAGCGTGCCAATGCCACGAAGTTCGGTCTCGCGGCAGGCGTGTTCACCCGCGATCTGGCGCGCGCTCATCGCGTGGCGGCCCGCCTCGAGGCGGGCATCTGCTGGATCAACACCTACAATATTACGCCCGTCGAGATGCCGTTCGGCGGCACGAAGGAATCCGGCATCGGCCACGAGAACGGGCAGGCCGCGATTGACCACTACACGCAACTGAAGAGCGTCTACGTCGAGCTGGGTGACATCCAGTGTCCCTACGAGTGAAGCCCCGAAGCATCGTCCAGGTAGTCCATGACCGCGAAAGAAGAGTTCGACTACATTATTGTCGGCGCCGGATCCGCGGGCTGCGTGCTCGCCAACCGGCTGACGGAAGACCCCGACGTTCGCGTACTGGTGCTCGAGGCCGGACCGCAAGACCATAGCATCTTCATTCACATGCCGTCAGCGTTCGCCTACCCGCTGGCCGGCACAAAGTACAACTGGCACTACGAAACCGAGCCCGAACCCTTTCTTGACAATCGCCGCCTGCACTGTCCGCGGGGACGCGTGATCGGCGGATCGTCGTCGATCAATGGCATGGTCTATATCCGCGGCCATGCCCTTGACTATGACCGCTGGGCGAAGCGCTCGGGGCTCGAGTCCTGGTCTTACTTTCATTGCCTGCCCTACTTCAAAAAATCCGAGACGCGGCTCAAGGGTGGCGATGCTTACCGGGGCGGCGACGGACCGCTGTTCGTAACCACCGGCTCTTGCCGCAATCCGCTCTATCGCGCCTTCATCGAGGCCGGCCGCGAAGCCGGCTATCCCGTCACCGAGGACATGAACGGCTACCAGCAGGAGGGCCTGGGTCCGATGGACATGACGACCTACAAGGGCCGACGTTGGAGTGCGGCGCGTGCTTACCTGAGGCCCGCCCAGAAGCGATCCGGCATCGAGGTGCGTTCCCGCACGCTCGTGACGCGCGTGCTGATCGAAGGGCAACGCGCGGTGGGGGTCGAATATTTCCGTGGCGGAACTGTCAAAGCTGCACGCGCGCGCCGAGAGGTCATCATCAGCGGGGGGGCGATCAACTCGCCGCAGACGCTTCTGCTATCAGGCATCGGCAATGCGGACGAGCTGAAGAAACTTGGCATTCCCGTGGTGCACCATCTCCCCGGCGTGGGAGAGAACCTGCAGGATCATATCGAGGCGTACGTTCAGTATTCGTGCAAACAGCCGATCACGCTCTATAGTGCGACGGGTCCGCTCGCGAAGCTCAAGATCGGTATCGAGTGGATCCTGACGGGCAAGGGGCTGGGGGGGACCAACCATTTCGAATCCGGCGGGTTCATCCGAAGCGAAGCGGGAGTTGTCCACCCCGATCTGCAGCACCATTTCCTTCCCATGGCAGTGAGTTACGACGGCTCCTCGGCCGCCAGCGGGCACGGCTTCCAGGCGCACATCGGGCCGATGCGGCCGACGAGCCGCGGCTACGTCAAGCTGAAGTCGGCCGACCCAAGACAACATCCGCGCGTGCTCTTCAACTATATGCAGACCGAGCAGGACCGTAAGGAAATGCGGTTGGGGATCCGCCTCACGCGCGAGATTTTCGAGCAGACGCCGTTCGATCCATATCGGGGCGAGGAGCTGGCCCCAGGTCCCACGGCGAAAAGCGACGCCGCTATCGATGCCTTCATACGGGCGAAAGCGGAAAGCGCCTATCATCCCTCCTGCACCTGCAGGATGGGGACCGATGACATGGCCGTCGTGGACGCCGAGGCGAGGGTGCACGGTGTGCAGGGTCTCAGGGTCGTCGACGCGTCGATTATGCCGGACGTGGTGAGCGGCAACCTCAACGTTCCGACCATAATGATGGCGGAAAAGCTTGCGGATGCCATCAGGGGGCGCCTACCACTGCCGGCGGAGCGTGTCCCGGTCTGGGTTCACCCGAAATATCAGGCGTTGCAACGCTAGTGTGGTGATTCCGGAGCTCGCCATCACCTAGCCGCTGGCGAGAGAGGCGGACTACGCAATCTGAACCACACTAGAGAAATAGACTTGCTAGTGTCCTCTCGATCGCGAAGTCCGTTTGGAACGTACTGCAGATGGTGACGAGACCTGCCGCAAGCGGGGACCAAACGTCAGATGCGCTACACTAGAATCATAGCGTTGCTAGTGGTCCGGTTCCGAGATTTGCACTCCCCTGGAGTGCGGTTCGGAGCAAATGTCGGAACAAACAGGAACACTAGCGTATAACGCCGCCTAGGCAATTGTGGTAACTCGTAGTCCGCTCTCAACCAGCGAGATTTCATGCAGACCGAACGCGACACGGACCAAGAGGCCCAGGAATGGGTTGAGGCGATTTCATCGCTGATGGCGTTCGAGGGCAGCGTGCGGGTCGATGAGGTGCTGGGACTAGCCGTCGATACGGCACGTAGGCACGGTGCGAGCGTACCCTTCGCGGCCAACACGGCTTACATCAATACGATCCCCCCGCATAAAGAGGTGCGCCATCCGGGCGATTGGGCGATCGAGCACAGGATCCGCTCGGCCGTTCGCTGGAACGCGCTCGCCATGGTGCTGCGCGCCAACAAGGTTTCGACCGAGCTCGGCGGGCACATCGCGAGCTTCCAGTCGGCGGCGACGCTCTACGACATGGGCTACATGCATTTCTGGCACGGCGAGAGTCCAGACCACGGCGGCGATCTCGTCTTCGTGCAGGGGCATTCCTCGCCAGGCATCTACGCGCGCGCTTTCCTCGAGGGCCGGCTGACCGAGGACCAGCTTCTCCATTTCCGGCAGGAGACTGACGGCAAGGGCCTCTCCTCCTATCCGCATCCGTGGCTGATGCCGGAGTTCTGGCAGTTCCCGACCGTCTCCATGGGGCTCGGCCCGATCATGGCGATCTACCAGGCGCGCTTCCTCAAATACCTGCACGATCGCGGCCTCGCCGACACCTCCAACCGGCATGTGTGGGTGTTCTGCGGCGACGGCGAGATGGACGAGCCGGAAAGTTTGGGCGCGATCTCGCTCGCCGGCCGCGAGAAGCTCGACAACCTGATCTTCGTCATCAACTGCAACCTGCAGCGTCTCGATGGTCCCGTTCGCGGCAACGGCAAGATCATTCAGGAGCTCGAGGGCAACTTCCGCGGCGCCGGCTGGAACGTCATCAAGGTGATCTGGGGCACGAACTGGGACGAGCTCCTGGCGCGCGACGCTACCGGGCGCCTGCGCCAGCTCATGGAGGAGTGCAACGACGGCCAGTATCAGGACTTCAAGGCCAAGGACGGCGCCTACATCCGCACGAACTTCTTCGGTCGCTATCCTGAGACGGCCGCACTGGTCGCCGACTGGTCGGATGAGAAGATCTGGTCTTTGACGCGCGGCGGGCACGATCCCCGGAAGGTATACGCCGCCTATGCGGCCGCGGTCGCGCAGAAGGACAAGCCGAGCGTGATCCTCGCCAAGACCGTCAAGGGCTACGGCATGGGTGCGGCCGGCGAAGGCCAGATGATCGCGCACCAGCAAAAGAAGATGGGCAAGGAAACGCTCGCCCGTTTCCGCGACCGGTTCGGAATAGCGTTGTCCGACCAGGATCTCGAGACGCTGCCGTTCATCTCGTTCCCCAAAGGTAGCCCCGAGCACGAGTATCTGATGCAGCGGCGCCGGGCGCTCGGCGGGCCGCTGCCGAAGCGGCGGACGAGGACAACGGAGGTCCTGAAGGCGCCGCCGCCGTCCTTCTTCGAGCCGCAGACCAAAGGCTCGGGCGGGCGCGAGATCTCGACCACGATGGCGTTCGTGCAGCTCCTGACCAAGCTCATGCGTGACGAGACCCTCGGCCGGCGCATCGTCCCGATCGTGCCCGACGAAAGCCGCACCTTCGGCATGGAGGGCATGTTCCGCACCTTCGGCATCTACGCGCAGTCAGGACAGCTCTACCGGCCGCAGGATGCCGATCAGCTGATGTACTACAAGGAGGACAAGAGCGGGCAGATCCTCGAGGAAGGCATCAACGAGGCTGGCGCCATGGCGTCCTGGATCGCGGCCGCGACGTCCTACTCGTCGTCGAACGTGCCGATGGTGCCGTTCTTTATCTACTACTCGATGTTCGGCTTCCAGCGCATCGGCGATCTGGCTTGGGCGGCGGGCGACATGCGCTCGCGTGGCTTCCTCATCGGCGGCACGAGCGGGCGCACGACCCTCAACGGCGAGGGCCTGCAGCACCAGGACGGCCACAGCCACATCCTGTCGTCCACGATCCCGAACTGCGTATCCTACGATCCCGCCTTCGGCTACGAGCTTGCCGTCATTATTCGGCGGGGCCTTGAGCGCATGCTCGAGGATCAGGAGGATGTGTTCTACTATCTGACGACGCTCAACGAGAACTATGAGCATCCGCCCATGCCCGAAGGCGCCGAGGAGGGCATCATCCGCGGCATGTATCTGCTCAAGGCCGCAGACGGGGCGGCCAAGGGGCCGAAGGTTCAACTCCTCGGCTGCGGCGCGATCCTACGCGAGGTAATGGCCGGGGCCGAGCTCTTGGAGAAGGACTTCGGCTTCGCAGCAGACGTGTGGAGCATCACGAGCTTCACGGAGCTTCGCCGCGAGGCGCTCGACGCCGAGCGCTGGAACATGCTGCATCCGCTCGAGACGCCGCGCGTGCCCTACGTCACTCAGTGCCTCGCCTCGCGTGGCGATCATCCAACCGTTGCATCGACCGACTACATGAAGCTATTCGCCGACCAGATCCGTCCCTTCGTCAAGGGTGCGTATCGCGTGCTCGGCACCGACGGCTTCGGCCGCTCGGATTACCGAGTCAAGCTGCGCCGGCATTTCGAGGTCGACCGGCACTATGTGGCGGTGGCCGCGCTCAAGGCCCTCGCGGACGAGAACAAGCTGCCCTCCTCCAAGGTCGCAGAGGCCATCAGGGCGTATGGGCTCGACACAGAGCGGGCGGATCCCGCCCGCGTCTAACTCCGTGTGTGCACCAGCCGGATCGCGAAGGAGCGACAAGATGTCCCTGATAGACGTGAAGGTGCCCGACATCGGCGACTACAAAAATGTGCCGATCATCGAAGTGCATGTGAAGCCGGGCGACAAGATCAAGCGCGACGACCCACTTATCACGCTCGAGAGCGACAAGGCGGCCATGGAGGTGCCGGCACCCGAAGAAGGCGAGGTGGCGGAGATTCTGGTCAAGGTCGGCGACAAGGTGAGCGAGGGCTCGGCGATCATCAGGCTGTCGTCGTCGGCGCTGGGCGGGGCGCCCACGAAATCAGACGCATTGCCGGCGGCGAAGGCGCGTGAGGCTGGGTCCGCTCCGGTCGCATCCGAGCGGCAAGCGTCTGAGGCCGAAGCAGCGGAGTCCGGCCAGACCCCGCAAAGCGGGGTTCGGAAGCCGCTGCCGCTTGGCGTCGATTTCGGTGGCGTGCATGCCAGCCCCTCGGTGCGGCGACTTGGCCGCGAGCTCGACATCGATCTCACCGAGCTCACAGGTACAGGCGAGAAGGGGCGCATTACCAAAGACGACGTCAAGCGCGCTGTTGCGGGCGCGCAAGGCGGCGGAGCCGGCATTCCCGAGATCCCGGCCCAGGACTTCGCCAGGTTCGGGCCCATCGAGACGCAGCCGATGTCGCGGCTGAAGCGCCTTTCCGGCCCGCATTTGCATCGGGCATGGCTCAACGTTCCCCACGTCACGCATCGGGACGAAGCCGACATCACCGACCTCGAGATCTATCGCAAAACGCTCGACGTGGCGGCGAAGGAGAAGGGTTATCGGGTGACGCTGCTCGCCTTCCTCATGAAGGCGGCGGTGGTGGCGCTCAAGGAGCATCCGACCTTCAATGCGTCTCTCGGACCCGACAAGGAAAGCCTGATCCTCAAGCGCTACTACAACATCGGCGTCGCCGTCGACACGCCGGACGGGCTCGTCGTGCCGGTTATCCGCGACGTGGAGCGCAAGGGCATCATCGAGCTGTCGCAGGAGCTGGGGACGGTCTCGCAGAAAATGCGCGACGGGAAGATTGCGCCGGCTGACATCCAGGGCGGCACGTTCTCGATCTCGAGCCTCGGCGGCATCGGGGGGACGAGCTTCACGCCGATCGTCAATGCACCCGAGGTGGCGATCCTCGGCGTGGTCAAATCGGAGATTAAGCCGAAATGGGACGGCGCCGCTTTCCAGCCGCGCCTGATGCTGCCGCTCTGCCTATCCTATGACCATCGGGTCATCGACGGCGCGCTCGCGGCTCGCTTCACCCGCCGCTTGGTCGAAATCCTCGAGGACGTGCGGCAACTGGTACTCTAAAGGGGGACGCGACCGTGGCTGAGGCCGACCGAATTCAATGCGACGTGGCGGTGCTGGGCGCCGGCCCGGGGGGCTATTCGGCCGCATTCCGGGCCGCGGATCTGGGCTTGAGGACGGTGCTCGTCGAGCGCGACCCGACGCTCGGCGGGGTGTGCCTTAACGTCGGTTGCATTCCGTCGAAGGCGCTCCTGCATACGGCGGCGGTGATCGATGCGGCGGCGTCTCTCGCCAAGCACGGCATCGTCTTCGCCAAGCCAGAGATCGATCTTGGGGCACTGCGCGCACACAAGAGCAAAGTGGTGGGCAAGCTCACGACCGGACTCGCCGGTATGGCGAAGGCGCGCGGCGTGACGGTGGTGCAGGGGATCGGCGCGTTCGCCGATCCGCGCACGATCGACGTGATGCTCTCGGGGGGCGGCAAGACGGCGGTCACCTTCACGCACGCGATCATCGCCGCGGGGTCCGAGGCCGTCGCGCTACCGTTCCTGCCCGAGGATCCGCGCATCGTCTGCTCGACCGGCGCGCTGGAGCTGCCGCAGATCCCAAAGCGCATGCTCGTCATCGGCGGCGGCATAATCGGGCTCGAGATGGCGACCGTCTATTCGACGCTCGGCGCCCGCCTCGACGTGGTCGAGACGCTGGGCGGGCTGATGGCGGGCGCCGACCGCGACCTGGTGCGCGTCTGGGAGAAGATGAACGCGCCGCGCTTCGATCGTATCATGCTGAACACCAAAGCCGAGCGCGTGGAAGCCAAGCCTGATGGCATCCACGTTGGCTTCGAAGGTGCGTCCGCGCCTGAAACGCCGCAGGTCTACGATCTCGTGCTGGTCGCGGTCGGCAGGACGCCGAATGGGAAGCGCCTCAGTGCCGACAGGGCAGGCGTCAGCGTAACTGATCGGGGCTTCATTGCTGTCGACCGCCAGATGCGTACCAACGTGTCCCATATCTTCGCCATCGGCGATATCGCTGGCGAGCCGATGCTCGCGCACAAGGCCGTGCACGAAGGACATGTCGCCGCCGAGGCTGCGGCCGGTCGGCGCAGCGCCTTCGACGCCCGGCAGATCCCGTCGGTGGCCTACACCGATCCCGAGATCGCATGGGCTGGCGCAACGGAGGACCAGCTCAAGGCGGACGGGACGCCATTTGCGAAAGCGGTGTTTCCCTGGGCCGCCTCAGGCCGCGCCATCGCCAACGGGCGCGACGAGGGCTTCACCAAGCTTCTGTTCGAGCCCGAGACGCATCGGGTGCTGGGCGGAGGCATCGTCGGAACCCACGCGGGCGACCTTATCGGCGAGATTGCGCTCGCCATCGAGTTGGGCGCCGACGCGGCCGACATCGGCAAGACCATCCATCCGCACCCCACTCTCTCGGAAACGATCGGCATGGCCGCCGAGCTGTTCGAGGGCGTCTGCACCGACCTGCCGCCTGCCAAGCGCCGTCCGGGCGCGTAGGCCCCGGACCGTAGAAATGCCAACGGGATGCATGCTTCCGTCACGCCGGGCGCGCTACCTGAGCACTCGGGCACTTGCAAACAAAGGACACTGATATGGCACCAAGAAAGTGGGAGCGCGCCGCATTGGTCGGCGACAAAAGTCCAAAAAGCCGTTGGTTCACGCAGCCTCTTCCCGAGGGCTGGACAGAGCCAATCATCGTCGAATGGGAACTTACAGCCGAAGCCTGGACAGATCGGCATGAGCACGACGAGTACGCTTATTTGATCGAAGGACAGCTCTTTGTTGAGTCAAATGGCGTGACCGTTGAAGTGAACAAAGGCGACATGGTGTGCGTGCCGGCCGGTGCCACCGGACGCTATTGGGCGCCGAAGTACGCAAGAATGTTAGGCATTTACAGCGCGAATCCAACGGGAGCCCCGACGACACACAAGAGCTTTACACGGCTCGACCAAAGCAAATCATAGACGCTTTCAGGCAGACAAGATGCGTCGGTCGGCCGAGAGAGAGCGGCGCGCGGGCTTCCGTTCCCGCTCCCCCGAAGGTTTCGTCCACTCTAGAGCATCATCCGACCAGACGGAATCGCAGCAATTCCATCTGGTCGGATTACCCCGCACGTGCGCTCGATATCGCTCTGACGCAAAAAGATGCGATCTACGTGCAAGCCGGCAACCGTTCGATTGGTGGATTAATACCAACCGCACGAAGTGCTGGCGCAGTGCGGTTGGTATCAGCGCGCAGGGTTGGTGTGGCGGCTGCGCGCAAGCTAAAGAGAATACCGGCCGGAAACCGCAGACCAGTGAGTCAAGACTTTGTCCGGCCGGTATAATGCGGGCGAAGGCCTCCTGAACCCGGTAGGGAAAATGGGGATATGGCGCGGTCACGGCGCTCGCTCTGTCGAGCTTGGCGATCTGTTCAGGCGAGAGCGCCCAGCCGACAGCGCCGAGGTTCTGGCGAAGCTGCGCCTTGCCGCCTTTACAGTGCGAGACGACATTGCCGCCGGCCGCCTCGTGCCCGTGTTGGAACACCTGAACCCCGGCGACCGGGAAGCCTTCCATGCCATCCACATTGGCCAGGGCGGACCACTCCCATCGCGCGTCCGGCCACTCCTCGATTTCCTGGCAGAGCGCGGAAAGGTCTCGTAGTCGAAATCCCTTCTGCCGTCCCAACTGCCGCGAGCCGATCCGCCCTGCGAGCTCGACGCGTAGACGATTGGGTAAATCGAAACTAACCGGCAGGTCTCGCAACTCAACTTTCCGGATCGCCTTCCTTAGTACCAAAACGATGCAGAACTATGATGGCAGCTGAGGTGACGATCGCGCCGGCTACCTGCAATACCGACAGCTTTTCGCCGAGCGCCAGGAACGCGATCAGCAAACCGAACACCGGAATAAGGTTCAAAAATGTTCCAGCAACGTTTGCGCTGATCGCCGACAGCGCCAGCATATAGAGCGAAAAGGCGATACCATATTGTACGACGCCCGAGATAATGACGACCGCCCAGGTGGAGTAGCTGTCCGGTACGATCAAACCGTTTGGAGAGAGAAGTTCCACGGGCAGCAAGATGATCGCAAAAATCAGTGCTACGGTCTGCTGCCAAGCAACGATCAGGATCGGGTTAGTGTGAGCCGCAAGGCGCGAAGACAACACTACGTAGACGGCTGCGGTTGCCGTCGCGGTATAGAGGAGGGATATTCCGAGCACACCATTTCCAGTCGTAACTTCGCTGCTGAATACGCCAAGGGCCAAGGCCAGTCCGAAGAGTGCGAAGATCAGCACTACGACGAATGAGCGCGTCGGACGATCCTTGAACAAG
The DNA here is from genome assembly GCA_041659825.1 of Hyphomicrobium sp. Taxonomy (GTDB): domain Bacteria; phylum Pseudomonadota; class Alphaproteobacteria; order Rhizobiales; family Hyphomicrobiaceae; genus Hyphomicrobium_C. Next base: position 4,577 of record JBAZXL010000032.1, on the reverse strand, counting down.
ATCGCAGATACGATGACGATCATGATCGCTTCGGATGATTGGATGAGGGTAGCACCCCCCGCAGTCATATCGGAGAGACCCACCAACCCCAAGCAATACGTTAGGCCCGGCTCCAGCAGGCCTAGCCGAGCGTAACGCCAGATGGCGCTCCATTCCCCCATGGGCAGTCTCTGCCACCAGACGACTGTCCATAGCAGGGTCACACTCGCAGCCAATTGGAGGGCCAGCAGTGTTACAGGAGATACGTCATCGAGAGCGGCCTTCGACATGACAGTTGCCGCCCCCCAACACAGCGCCGCCAGCACAGCGGCGCCAATTCCGGTCTGATAATCTGCTGCTCCCGCCATAACCTAAAGTCCTGCAGGGGCTTGCCGATCCAGCGCAGCGGAAATTAGCCGGAGCAAATGCATCAGGCCACGAGGACAGAAGTTGCCACTATGAACTCTCGGAGCCCGGCGACATTTGGCGTTGAAGCTGTGGGTCCACGCGTGGTGACGACAGGCAAAATGGCTTGCATTGGCGCTTCTCTCGACCAGGATATGTACCCGGCGGAAAAGCTGCCAAACTTGGTCAAATCCCATGATCTAGGCTCTCACAGCATTCGGACGATTGTTGCAATGTATATGTATGCAGAATGAATATAAAATGAACGGAGCCGACGCGCAACTCATAAACCTGCTCGGCGCCTTGTCTTTGGCATTGGCCGACGCACAAACCGATGCCGTTCAAGAATCAGCCGGCATTGGAACGGGTGGCTGCGCGGCACTTGTCGCGATCGGGCAAGACCCGACCTTGACCATCAAGGAGATCGCGGCAATTGCCGGCTTGAGTCATTCCGTAATCGTCCGCACCATCGATACTTTGGTGAGCGCGGGTCTCGTCGCAAAGCAAATTGGAAGTGACAAACGAGAAGTCATTCCTATGTTGACGGCGCAAGGTCTGCAGCTCCGCCAGGCCATCCTGAAATCGCGAGCAGAGGTGTTGGGAGCAGCCATAATGAGCCTTGCGGCTGAACAACGAGATATGCTGCGCGGAATCGTCTCTGCGATGTTGGTCGGCATGACAACCGGACGAACCCAATCCGATCACATGTGCCGGCTCTGCGATGAGGAAGCCTGCGGACCTGACTGTCCGGTGGAGTTGGAAGCGTTGAGGCTTGGACGCTGACCTTGCTTAGTCAGCAGTTCATGGCCGTGCATCGGTCGGATGCACAGGTCGACCGCTGCGTGCTGGCATTTTCCGCCAGCGAGGCCGCCCGTGTCGCCTACTGAGACGCCGCTCCAAGTGCGACCACTTCGATCCAAGTGACGAATATCTAGACATTGCTATATCCTCCCAGGTTATCGATGACCTGCCCCTGCAGAACTCATCCAGATTGAGTTAGAGTCGGACGCCTCAGAGAGGAGACGGACGATGAAGCGGTCACGGTTCACGGAAGAGCAGATCATCGGGATTTTGCGAGAGGGCGAGGCGGGGGTGAAGACTGCCGACCTCTGCCGCAACACGGCGTCTCGGCGGCGACGTTTTACAATTGGAAGGCTAAGTTCGGCGGCATGGACGTGTCGGACGCCAAGCGGCTTCGGGCGCTCGAAGACGAGAACGCCAAGCTGAAGAAGCTTCTGGCGGAATAGATGCTCGACAATGCGATCCTGAAGGATGTCGCTTCAAAAAAATGGTGACGCCCTCTGCGAGACGGACAGTCGTCGCGCATGTTGTGGCGTCCCACGGCGTGAGCGAGCGGCGGGCGTGCCGGGTATTGAATGTCGACCGAGCGAGCCATCGCTACCGGTCTCGGCGGCCGGATGATGCCGTGCTACCTAATTCGACCGTCGGCTTGGAAGTCATAGCGGTAGCCGGCGGTAATGAAGAGCTCCGTCTCGGTCTCCTCGACGCCGTTGATCCGTGTGTTCGTCCAGTAGGCGCCCGCCTCCACCTCGAAATTAATATTGCGCGTCACGAAGTAGTTCACGAGAAGCGAGGGAAGGACAGAATATTCCTCGAGATCGCTGGTATCGCCATCCCGGTAGCCAAAGCGAACGCGCGGACCGACGCGCAGATCGGGCGTTATGGGGATGCGCGTGTTGAGATCGACCACATAGAGATTGGAATCCTCCCTGTCAGCAACGCGCAGACCAGCAATGAACATGTCGCCATCGGCCGCCATGTCGTTCGCAATCAACTGGGCTGAATAATAGAACTCTGTACCCGTCGTAGGCGTCGCATCGACGCCACCCGAGGCCACCGTGCCAGAGGTATCCGCGATAGTGACATCAGCGGTCACCTGCAGATGCTCATTGATTGGATGCGCGAGGCCGAGATTGGCCGACTGGTAGCTGGCGGTACGGTCGATCGCAAGCTGATCAACGTCGTCGATGGAATAGGTCTTTAGCAAGTCATACAAGGTGATGAAGGGTTGGCCCTGCAGGGCATTCCAGGCCGAAAGATAGGGAAACTTGCGGTACTCCGCGCCGGCGTGCAGGGTAGACTTGTCCAGCAGCGTCCACGTGCCTGAGACAACGGCTGAATTGAAATCGCCGAAGTGAAGATCGTAGTCGACGGACGCGAAGGCCGCCAGGCTTGGCGTTAGATATCGCGCTTCGAAGCCCACAGCCTCGCGGTCCACGATGTCCCTGTCGAGTTGCTCGATGGCGAAGACATTGATATCGAGGCCTTCGTAAAGGCGCCCGATGTCGAAGCTCAAGCCGGCGAAATATTTGTCGTCCATGAAGGGCTCGTCCGACCGCCGCCGTACGGGTGAGCCAGCAACGACATTGACGCCGAGCCAGTCGCTGGCCTGCCAGCCCACGAGCGCGCCGTCGAACCGCCCAAGAACGCCGCCGGTATTGCGTGTTTGCCGCCCGGCGCGAATGAGCGTGTTCCAGTCGCGAATATTCGCTTCGGCAAAGAGCGCCGCGACGCTGACGAACTCGTCCTCATCGGTCGCAAACGAATGCTCCTCGCTGCCCGAGAAGCGGAACTTCCATTTTGCATCCGCATTCTGCCACGTACCGACGAGATCCAGGCTTGATAGCAGCTCGTTCTGGTGGACGCGGTGCTCGTCCGGATCGTTGCTGAGGTCGGGCGGCAATGAGGGATCGTGCAGCGTGTGAAAGCTATCGTCACGAATGTAGAATTGCGAGGCGCTTCCTGAGAAGGTCCACATCGATGTCCCATCGTCCTGGCGACGAGGGCGAAATTTCTCATGCGTCGACTCGCCGGCAATCTGTCCTGAGCCGCCGCCCTTCGCCGTCGTCACGCCTGCGAGCCGCTGGCGGACGCGCTCAGCGCCCTCGCCCTGCGGATAGTGCTGCAGATAATCCTCATATTCTGCCTGCGCTTCCGCGAGGTCACCGCTTCTCTGACGGGCAAGCCCCATCAGCTCCTGAGCTTCCGCTGTCTGCTCCGTCTCAGGCAGCGCTAAGATCTTGGCCAGAAGTTTCATTGCCTCGTTGAGGCGCTGTTTCTTGAGCGCGGCGCGCGCTTCGTCGAGCGCGGCGGCAGCAGCCTTCTTGTCGGCATCCGTTGCCGCGCCCGACGTCCGAGTCTTCGTCCGCGGCGGAAATTGCGGCCCGCTGTCCTGTGGTGGCTCCGTGGCAGCAGTCTCCTTCCTGATCGTTGGTGCCCATGCTGCCGATGCCACGTCGTCGAGCGTCGGGCGGCATGTCCGCCCACCACGTCCATCCGAGACGGCAATGATGATGCTCTCGAAGTCCTGCCCCTCGGCAACGTCGAAGTGAGCGGCCCCCGCGAACTGGACGTTGAGCGCGGGGCCGCCGGCCGGATCGATGTCAAGCTCGATCGCGCGGAGACGAGCGATCTTGGTTGGCGGCACGCGCAACGATTCCCGCCGCGTCAGAATCTCGGAGGCCGCGACGCCGGGATCGATTGCACGCACCATGATCCGCAGGTCGGTGCCGGAGCCAAGCGGAAAATGGCTGACATAGCGAACACGGAAGTTGAAGGCGATTTTTATAATTTCGCACGTCTTGCTCTTCGCCACGACGCGCGCACTATTGAGAGCGCGATCGAGAACCGGCTCGGCCCTGCCGGCTGTTGTTGCGGAGAGAACGAGAGCGATTGAAAGAGTGCCAAGCTGGATGTGTGCACGCGTGAGCTTGCGCGAGCACGTTGTATCGTTGTCGATCACCGGTCCCAACTCCTTGTGCTATGGCAGCTCTCGCAGGGCGAAGACGTCTTTGGATGGTCGTTAGGCTTGCCTTCGGCATAGACGCCGTTGTGACAAGTGGCGCATCCGGTCGAAATGCCCGTGTGGTTCATGCGCGCCGACGAAAAGGATGCGGTCGACGTGTGGCAGGTCTCGCAAGCCTGGGTCGTCGGCACATGGTTGGTCGGCTTCCCGGGTGCCGTCGTGCCGTTGTGGCAGGAGGCGCAGTTGCCAGTGATGCCGCTGTGATTGAATGAGGCGCCGGCGAAGGAGACGGTCGACTTGTGGCAGGTCTCGCAGGGCTGCGTCGTCGCCACGTGCCCCGAAGGCTTGCCAATGGCCGTCGTGCCGTTGTGGCAGGAGGCGCAGTTGCCGGTGATGCCGCTGTGATTGAATGAGGCGCCGGGGAAGG
>JBAZXL010000031.1:0-48237 GCA_041659825.1 Hyphomicrobium sp. | reverse complement strand
CGCGGGGCGTCGGCCGGGCATTGTCGTAAGTGTTCATTCGGTCCCCCGGCGAATCGCTGTTTGTTTGGCGACTTCAGCCTCACCGGGTGCGGCCGGATGGACAACAGCGTCCGGCCGCAATGAACAACCTCCTGAATGTTCACAACTAGTCGAACATTGCCTAAGTCGCCGCGCGTGACGGGCCAGCGCCTTGATCCGGGCCTTCACACCATGTTCGAAGTGCGCTATCAGCACTTCGTTCCGCTAGACTTTAAGCGTCGCCTGCGGCGACCCTTGCCGGGCTAGAATTGCGTCCAGAATGCTCCCGACCGGCCGCTTGGAACAGCTTCCCAATGAGAGACTTCACATCGCCAGAAACCAGAAAGGTGAGCAGCGGATGCTCGATCGACCGATGACAGCATCTGCAGAGCACACCAAGGAGACCTGGCGCCGCCGCACCTTTGCGATCATTTCGCATCCCGACGCCGGCAAGACCACGCTCACCGAGAAACTGCTCCTGTTCGGCGGAGCCATCCAGCTTGCTGGTCACGTCAAAGCGCGCGGCGAGCGCCGCAGCACCCGCTCCGATTGGATGGCCATCGAGCAGGCGCGCGGCATCTCCGTGACGAGCTCGGTGATGACCTTCGAGTACGAAGGCAATGTCTTCAACCTGCTCGACACACCGGGCCACTCCGATTTCAGCGAGGATACCTACCGAACACTGAGCGCGGTCGACGCCGCCGTCATGGTTATCGACGCGGCGAAAGGCATCGAAAGCCAGACGCGCAAGTTGTTCGAGGTTTGCCGCCTTCGCGACATCCCGATCGTCACCTTCATTAACAAGATCGATCGCGAGGGCGTCGACCCGCTCGCGCTCATCGACGAGATCTCCTCGAGCCTTGCCCTCGACCTCACGCCGATGACGTGGCCGCTCGGCATGGGATCGGGCTTTCAGGGCTGCCTGGATCTTCACGGCAAGCGCGTTCTGCTTCCCGAGCGCGATCGAACCACGCCCTATGGCCGCGTCGTACAGCTCGACGCTCTGGAGGATGTCACCGCCCTCGAGGGCCTCGGGCAGTTGCCCGATGTCGAGCGCTCTGTCGAGGAGATGCAACTCGCGCTCGGCGCCTTGCCCACCTTCGATCGGGTTGCCTTTCACGAAGGCCACCTCTCACCTGTCTTCTTCGGCAGCGCTCTGCGCAATTTCTGCGTCGAGGAGCTCTTGAAGGCGCTCGGCCAGTCCGCCCCCGGACCTCTTGCACGGAAGGCGACGCATCGCACAATCGACCCCAATGAGGAGGCGGTCACCGGCTTCGTCTTCAAGGTGCAGGCGAATATGAATCCGCAGCACCGCGATCGCATCGCGTTCATGCGGCTCTGCTCGGGCAAGTTCCGCCGCGGCATGAAGCTGTTCCACCCCCGAACCCAGAAACAGATCGCGGTCACTGCGCCGATCCTGTTCTTTGCCCAGCAGCGTCAGACCGCCGATGAGGCCTATCCCGGCGACATCATCGGCATTCCGAACCACGGCACCATCCGCGTCGGCGACACGTTCACCGAAGGCGAGATGATGACTTTCGAGGGCATTCCCAATTTCGCCCCCGAGATCCTTCGCCGCGTCGCCATCGAGGACGGCATGATGGCCAAGCGCCTCAACAAGGCACTCGCAGATCTCGCAGAGGAAGGGGTCGTCCAGGTCTTCCAGCCTCTGCTCGGCTCACGCACGATTCTTGGCGTCGTCGGAGAGCTGCAGTTCGAGGTGCTCGCCTCCCGTCTCAATCAGGAGTACGGCGTCACCATCCAGTACGAGACGACGCCCTACACGATGGCACGCTGGATCGTCGCCGAGGACAAGGACAAGCTCGAGCAGTTCATCTCCCGCCAACGCTCGCAGGTCTCGCGTGATCGCGATGGCCATTATGTCTTCATGGCGGAGAGCGCCTTTTGGCTCAATCACGCCGAGGAGAATGCTCCGGGCGTGAAGTTCTCGGCCACGCAGGAGCGGGGCTGACCACTTTTCGGATCTCCTGTTTGATCGCGTGCCCCCAATCTTTCCCCGGCGTTCGACTTGCGCCATTTTGCCAGTAGATTCAGCAAACGCTGTCTTGATCCGCCGAGCCAGCACTCAGTGCTCGGCGCGTCGCGACGTTAACCTCACTGGCAGAAGCGGGCGTCTTCTTGGGAACGGCTCGTTGTCGCCTTCGATTTCCCTGCCGACGGCGCAAGCTGACTGATGGCGGCTGCGTTCTCCGACATGGAAAGACGGGAACCTTCTATGCTCCAGCGGCGAGAAACGTGGTTACGCGACCAATCCAGAAGGCGTGTAACGAGGACGATAGGCAGCGCGGCAGCTCATGCCAGTCGCATACGTTCTGACGGAACCACGACCGCGCCACTCTCCCGCTATCAGGAGCTGGAGAAGCGCGCACTGGATGTACTCGTTGCCTCGGTGACCCTTACCGTCTTCGCGCCGCTCCTGCTACTCATAGCTGCTGTGATCCGGCTCACGACGGGCGGCCCGGCACTTTTCCTCCAGCGTCGCAGCGGCCACCACGGCGAGGTCTTCCGAATCTGGAAATTTCGCACGATGCATGTCGCCGAGGACGGCGATGTGGTGACGCAGGCGCGGCAGGCGGATCCACGGCTTACCCATGTCGGCGCTTTCCTGCGAAAGTACAATCTGGATGAGCTGCCTCAGCTGATCAACGTGCTCGCGGGAGACATGTCTCTCGTCGGCCCGCGGCCACATGCCCTGACCCACGATCTGATGTTCGAACGCGACCTGAATTCCTACGCGCGACGCCGGCGTGTGAAGCCCGGCATCACCGGCTGGGCGCAGATCAACGGGCATCGCGGGCGCATTTCCTCGCCAGCCGATCTGCGCAAGCGCGTCGCATGCGACCTCTATTATATTAGAAACTACTCGATCCTGTTCGACCTCCACATCTTGCTCCGCACGCTCTCACCCTCAGCGTTTAGGAATGCAGTTTGATGCGACCGCAGAACCCAATCGCCAAAGAAGACATCGTTGCGCCCTCCGTATGGCCCTTTATTAGGTCGAGCGTGACGAGAATTTCCGTTGTCATTACGCTATTCAACAAGGCCGAGTTTATCGAACGGACGATCGAGTCGGTCGCGCGGCCTGGTTGGGCGGCAAAGGAGATCATCGTCGTAGACGACGGCTCATCCGACGGATCGGACCAGATAGCACTCCGGATGGCGGAAAAGCACCCTGAGGTCCGCGTCCTTCGCAATCCGAGCAAGGGCTCTGTCTCGGCCCTGAACCTCGGCATATCGCAGGCTAAGGGAGACTATATCTTTATCCTTGACGGTGACGACGTCTGCTTGCCGTGGCGCTACCAGATCTCGTGCGCGATTCTAGACAATTTTCCCCAGGTCGTGCTGGTGACAGGCCGCCCCGTCGAGGCCACGAAGAGCGATCTTGATGAAGTCTGGTCGCTGTGCAAAGGCGAGGTCGCAGCCTGTCCCAGCGTCACGACGATGAAGCTCGATGCAAGCCGATACTTCAGCGACAACTCCATTGCTCACTCGCAATGCGCTTTCCGCAAATCGGCGTGGCACGATGTGGGTGGCTATCGCAAGACACCGCGCGGCACCTGTATCGACTATGATTTCTACGTCCGCACGTTGGCGTTCGGAGATCACTGGCGTCTCAACATTCCGCTTTCCATCAATTTGCGCGACCCGTGGTCGACCTATAGCCGCGCGGCGCGGCGGGATTACGTGGCGGACTTTCGCCGCTGTCAGTTGACCGCCTACCAAACCGGCAAAGTCAGCCTGCCGAGCCTGATCTCCGGTAACTTAAGGTACGCACGCCGATATCTGGCTGCTGTATGGTCCGAGATGTTGTGATGAGGTGGCGGCGAAGTGTCACCAATCCCCACGCGGTCATGACGAAAAATCCAGCTGCCGTGGCAAGCGGCGCCGCGATCGCCTCGAGCCAGGAATAGGTCGCGAGATAGACGCCAAGCGTTACCGCGGTGCCTGCGCAGCTCTGCCAGAAGATGTTTCTCACCTTGCCGACCACGCTCAGGTAGTGATTGACCAAGGCCAGCATCATCATGCCGACGTAGGCGGCCGCGAAAAGCGCCCCAAGAAGCGCTGGATAGTCCTTGTGTGTCAGCAGCGGAAAGACGAAGAGAGACGCCCCCCAGGCCAATGTTGAGAGAGCCGACGTTCCGGCGAGCGCCAAGAGTCCAACCTGCATGGCTGTTCTCTGCGTCTGCTCGATCGGCTTCTGCTCGAGATCATAGATGGCGCGAGGCAGAAAATAGTTGAGCGACTGCTTGAGCGGATTGAGCACCCCAAACGGCAGCTCGGCCGCTCGTAAGAGGCCTATGACATCCAAGCCGAAACTTTTCGCGATCAGGATCTGAAGTAGCGAGACACGAGCCGAGCTGATCAGCGTCGAGGGGAGAAGATAGCGCGCAATCTCATAATGCCGGCGCATGACCCACGGCAAGCGGTCCAATCGTAGGCCAGAGCCGAGCCAGATTGCCATCCAAAGCACGGCAAGCGTGCCCATGATCCCGTGCAGAAAAATGACATAGGAAAGGTTGGCCCAGCCGAAATATTTGAGAATGATGATGCAGAGGATTAACGCAGTCTGACGGAAGAATTCGACCTGAAGCACCTCGACGTATTGGCCATTTGCGGCCGCTTGTACCTTGAGGTTGTCGGCCGCAATGATGGAGAAAACGAACGCGACAAGCGACCACACGTCGAGCGCGCCGGACGGGCCGACGAATGCTGCGGCGACTGTCGCAGCAATCGCCGTCGCGGCAAGAGTGACGAGGAGATTGAAGCCGTTGTACGCGCTTTCGTAGGAGCGGCCGAGCAGGCGAAAGCGCGGCCGGCAAAGTTGATAGACACACCCCGTCATGGACGCAGCGACAGCTCCAAGCACCGAGGCAATCAACGCGATGAACGTATAGCGGCCAAAATCGTCGAGCTGGAGAAGGCGCAGCAAAAGCACCGACACGGCGAGATTTCCAGCCGACGCAAGCCCCTGGGTAAGCACGGACAGCGTCATTTGCTTCAGCATGAGGGCACCGGGCGAGGTCGAATGTTCGGGCTTTCGCAGTCTTACGCGGGGGGTCGAACATCAACTCGCGGACGTGCCTTTTGTTGCACCAATAGGCGTACACGGAGTTAAGCCATGGATAACGGTAGGATCCCATGGCGGACATACCGTGGAAGCCTTTACCAAGTCCCTGAGATAACCGTTCATCCGAGGAACGTCGAGCCGCCCAGGGCTTTGTTTCGCGTGTCTTGTGCTGGAGGGTATGGCCTACATGACGAAATCTGCATTGGTCTGCGGAGCTGGCGGCTTCATCGGCTCGCATCTTGTTAAACGATTGAAGCGTGCTGGCTTCTGGGTGCGCGGCGTGGACCTCAAGTTTCCGATGTTCTCGGAAACAGAGGCGGACGATTTCATTATTGCTGATTTGCGCGATCAACAGAGCTGCGCAAGCATCATAGATCGACGTTTCGACGAGGTTTACCAGCTCGCGGCCGACATGGGCGGCGCCGGATACATCTTCACCGGCGAGCACGACGCCGCCATCATGCATAACTCGGCGACGATCAACCTCAACATTCTCGAGGCCTGCAAGAACCGCGCGATCAAGCGCATCTTCTACTCGTCATCGGCATGTATCTATCCCGCCGAAAATCAAACGGATCCGAACGATCCCTGTACGCGCGAGGACAGCGCCTACCCTGCCAATCCGGACAGCGAGTATGGCTGGGAGAAGCTCTTCAGCGAGCGCCTTTATCTCTCATATAGTCGCAACTACGGCATGCAGTGCCGCATCGCGCGATATCATAATATCTTTGGACCCGAAGGCACCTGGGCCGGCGGCAAGGAGAAGGCGCCGGCTGCCGTGTGCAGGAAGGTCGCCGCAGCGCGCGACGGCGAGCCCGTCGAGATCTGGGGTGACGGGCATCAGACGCGTTCCTTCCTCTACATCGACGAGTGCCTGGAAGGCTCGCTACGGCTCATGCGATCCGATGTTGGCGAGCCGGTCAATATTGGCTCTGATGAAATGGTATCGATCAACCAGCTGGCATTGATGGTGATGCAGGTCGCCGGCAAGCAGCACCCATTGCATCACATCCCTGGTCCGCTCGGCGTCCGCGGCCGCACGTCCCATAACGAGCTTTGTCAGAAACTGCTTGGATGGAGCCCGTCTCGCTCGCTGATCGCCGGGCTCGAGAGAACCTACTCATGGATCGAGCAGCAGGTGCTGCGCGAGCGCGGCTCTAATCTCCGGCCGGCCTGCAACGTTCTGCCGATCCCGACGCGCGTTGCGAGCGGCTGAGACTGATGCCGAGAATTTGCGGGTAGGCGGACGAGTGGATAACCCGCCCGCTCGCCCGCAATTATTTGCGCTCACTCTAGGCGCACTGCCTAGGCACACATCGCTCTAGCTACTGAAGAAGAAGCACGCGCACCACGTCCCCAGGAAGCAGCGCCGTTGTCTCGCGGGCCGTCGTCACTTCGGTGCCGGAAGCCTTGGCCCGGCTCAGCTCATAAGCAACGTGCGCGCCGCTATCGGTATTCACGCCCGGCTTCACCTGCAACTCTCCGATCCTCGCAATCATGGTTTGTGCAGCGCTCATGGCAAGCTCTTGCGTGAGAACCTCGTCCTCGACCAGTTTGAGCTCCTCCTCGAGTTTCACTTTAAGCTCGGGTAGCAGCAGGTCACGGTCACGCTGTGCATTTTGCCGGTCCTGATCCGCACGCAATCTCTGCGCCACGGTACTCGACTGGGTCGCCTGCATGCTGGCAATCTGCAGTTGGCGCTCGAGGGTACGGCTGCGCGGCGAAAGTCCCTTGCTCGAGAGCGTTTCGGTCAGCTCAAGCTCTTTGTCGAGCAAGCGAAGCTGCTCCGCGACCTTGCCGAGCTGGTTCGTAAGCTCCACCGTTTCCCTATCGACGAGCGCGATTTGTCCGTCGAGCGCTTTAACTCTCGTTTCGTGGGATATGCGCCGCTGCTGCATGATACGCCTCTCGATGAGAAGCAGGCTCTTTGCCTCCTCGACTGTCGTGAGCTCGGCAAGCCTGGCCGGCCGTGGGATGTCGTCGAGCCCGGAGATCTCGGCCTCGATGCGAGCTTTGCGGGCAAGCGCGCGTTTTAGCTTGCTCTCCGCCTGACCGTACTGCGTCTTCTCGCGAACGAGGTCTATCATCAGCGTAGCTGCCGTTCCCGGACGAAATAGTCCGCCGGCCGCAGCGAGGGCGTGAATGACCGTCATCTGTCCTTTGAACGGATAGCTGCCCGGCTTGTCGACGGCGCCGAGCACGGTGATCGGCCGCCATTCGAGCACGTCGAGAAGCACCGTCGGGGTCGAGAGCAGGATGCGTCCGCCGAGAGCAGCGATCTCGCGTTCGAGTTCGACTAGGGATTTACCAGAGGCGGTGACCGCTCCGATCAGCGGCATCACGATCAATCCGTCCTCCCGGACTCTATATTCGCCGGCAACGTCCGGCCGCTCGACGATCTTGATTGAGAGCTTGTCGCCTGGCGCAAGCCGCAGATCGAGGGCCCGAGGGAGGGGTTGAGGCGGCTTTGCGTCCTCGAGTGCTGCAGGCAATGCGAGTGTGCCGGACGACATGTCACCTGACGACACCGGAGCCGCCACCGCGGAGCATCCCGCGAGGCGGAAGCCTGCATCGATGGCGAGGCAGAAGCAAACGAGAACTGGCGAGCGCATGCGAGCAACCTGCGTAGCTGATGGGATGGCTTAAATTGATCTTTGTTGAACAGCAGAACTCCAACCAAGCTCCATCGCTGCATCGAGCATCTGCGTTCCATTTCTCCGCATCTGATGGTTAACTCGTTCTATTCACGAGGCGGGTAGCGCCAGCCGCAGCACAGGCCGTGCCTATCGCCCGTGCCCTGCCGGTTCCGCTCCAAAAAACCGCTTCCTCCTGAATAAAGCGGATTACGAGGCAAGCGACTGAACGCGCGATTAATCAAATGTGTCGCAAAGATCATGATGCAGTGCATCTTTTTGCCTGCGAGCGACTTCATACCAGTGGAGCCCCGAGCTGGGCATTTTCTGGTCTGGACGGCGCAACAGAATGACAAAGCCCTTCATCTCGCATGCGGAGATGAGACCAAGGTCATGGGAGCCAGCCAACAGCATGGCTCCAAATGCAATGGCCGCGAGCCAGCCTCGCGCGCGATCGCGCTCGCACGCGCCTCTCGAGCCGCCGCAAGCAAATGGCGTCGCCGTCTCTTATCTAATTGAAGCCTTGCAGCGCTGGCGCGTCTCGATCGCGCTTTCGGTTCTCGCATTCACGCTTCTTACTGCCGCATATGTCGTATTCGCCAAGCCCGTATACACAGCATCCGCGCTCCTCATGGTCGATGCCGATCGCTCGCGCCTGCTATCGGGGGGAGGAGCCGAGGTTGGCCGCGACACGGCGTCAATCGATAGCCAGTTGCAGCTTTTGCGCTCGCGATCCCTCGCCGAGCGGATCCTCGAGCTGGAAACGGTGGCTGGCTCTGCAACAGAGACAACAAACACGATGAATACGGCAGAGCAGCCCGACGGGGCGGCTAGCCGCAAGGTCGATGAGTTTTTGGGCAACCTCGCGGTCAAACGGCGGGACCAGACGTATCTGATAGAGGTCAGCTTCACCGATCAGGACGCGCGCCGTGCCGCACGCATCGCGAACGTGCTTGTCAATGAGCATCTCTCCAGAACGCTCGGCGTAATGCAGCAAGGTGCGAACGAGACGATCGCCCTCATTCAGCAACGGTTTGCGCGAGCTCAGAGCGATGCCATCCGCGCGCAGACGGCGCTTCGCCAGTTCAGGACTGAGCACTCAGTCGAATCGACTTCGACTGCAGGCGCATCGGAAAAACCAAGTCCAGACTACATCGCACGTCTCACGTCGACCCGCGCCGCAGCGCTTGCAGCCGAATCGCGCCATCAGCTAAGCCCTTCATATGGCACTGAGCGCGCGGACCTGATCGTGTTCGGCATCAAGCTGCAGTCCGAAGCGCTTCCCGGCTTGCGCAGATCCTATGCCGCCCTGACAGCCAAGGAGCGCGACCTAGCAAATGTAGAGACCGGAGAGACGCAGCAGCTGAACCAGGTTCGCGAGGCGCGCAGTGGTGTTCGCCAAGAAATAGACGCTGAGATTACGCGGCTCGTGCGTGGGGCCGGAGAGAAAGTTACAAGCGAGCTCATAGGACTCGAGCGGCACGAGAAATCCGCCACCGAATTTGTCTCAGCCTTGTCCGCACAGCTCAATCAGGCGCGGTCGATCGAGAGCCTGCAAGCAACCCAGCTCCGTGTGATATCGAAAGCCGAAGCGCCGCCTTCGCCCTCCGGCTTACCCAAGCGAACTGTGCTTCTCGCCGGCCCGATCCTCGGCCTGGTTTTCGGTGTCGCGTTTGCCCTGCTGCAGGAAGCGCTGAGGCAGAGGGTCCTTACGGCCGAGGACATCAAGGCGATAGTTGGCATGGGCCCGACGGCTACGCTTCCGAGGCTCTCGCGGCGTCGAGGCACGAATGAGCCAGATCGCGAATGTGCAAGTGGCGGCGGCGATACCGTCCAACAAGCCTCGTCTCAGTCAGTCAGCGCGTCCGCATCTGCCTCCGAGCGAACGGCCGCTCTACGCGGACCCTGGATCGTTGCTCCGAACGAGCGCAACGCCGCGCGCTATATCGACGGCATTTTTGCGCTCGAGCATGCCATCCGTTCTGAAGCACGAGGCGCGGAGATCATCTGCGTCGTATCCCCTGGTGCCGGGGAAGGCCGGTCAATGACCGCCATCAATCTGGCGGCCATGATGGCAACCGCCGGGCATCGGACCTTGCTGATCGACGCCGACCTAAGGAACGCCGAGGTCTCAGCCATCTTCACGCAGAGCCCGACGAGCACAATTTCGGAAGCGGTCCGGCAGGCGACAGACCTTTGCGATATCGCGGTCGAGACGAGCAGCGGCTTCGCGTTCTGCGCCGCGAGAACGGCCGATCATAGGCAACTGATCGAGACCATCTCCTCCGGCGTGCTCGGCGAGCGGCTGCAAAAGGCCAGGAGCCACTACACACGCATCGTCATCGACACGCCGGCATTGATGGAATATCCGGACGCCAGAGCGATTCTGGCGCTGGCTGATGCCGCCGTCTTCGTCATGCAGTGGAACGGAACGAGATTAGCCGCAGCACGCGAAGGTATCGGACATGTCTTCGCGGCAGGCTGCAGTGTTGTCGTCGCGTTGAACGCGGTCGACGAGCGACGCTCGAGATTCAAAAAGCGGCTCCGGGACTAGCCCCGGATTATCTCGTCAAGCACCCTGCGGAAGCGAGCCTCCGTGTAGTTGCCGAGGAATCGACGCCGCGCCGCGTCTCGTGCAGCTGACAATGCGCTCGGGTCATTGGCGTACGTAGCAATGCGGGCAACGATTAGCGCATTTCGCTCATTGTCCGATAGGCGTGCCGGCACGACGTTTTCCGCAAGACCGGGCCCCATGATCTCGGCTATGCCGCCGGTATCGCATGTGATCGGGGCAACGCCATGGGACATCGCCTCCAACAGAACGAGCGGCGCGTGATCGTGCTCGGTCGGATAGACAAAGCAGTCGAGCTGCCGAAAGAAGCCGTCTTTGTCGAGCGGCGGCTTCTTTATCTCCACCACATCCTGAACGCCCTCGCGAGCCACGAGCGCCTCTAGCGCGGCGTAGGTCATCTGCCGCGTCTCGGCTCCTGCGATCACCGCACGGACCGGCAGGTTGGCAGACCTGGCAGCGGCGATTGCAGAGACAAACCGCAATAAGCCCTTGCGTGGATCGAGATTGGCGAAATAGCCAGCAACGAGCGTCGGCCCAGCTTGGCGCGCCGGCGATCCGGGATCAGGGGCGAAGTTCGGGAGCAGCCAAACGCGCGTGAAGAGCCCGGAAGCCTTCGCAACCTCGGCACACTTGCTCGTGATCGCGATGACCTCGGAGCCCCGCAAGAGCCGCCGCATCAAGCGTGAGCGACGTGTTTTCCCCGACACGATCTCGTCGAGCCCCTCGCCGTGCACATGCAGGAGCGTACGGCACGCGAGCCGCTGCGCCAGGGTGGCCAAAGCAGCATCGCGTATTGCTGCAGCGGCCCATGGCGCCATCGTCACGTATGCAACGTCTGCGCGCTGCCGCGTATGGACGGGTCTTGCCAACAAGGAAGCTGCAAACCACGCGAATTCGGCCACTTTGCGAATGCGGCGCGCGCCGATGTCGCCGAGGTCTTCCGCGCCGCCGGCCCACTGCTGAGCGATCGAGATGTCGCTCGCATCTGATAGGTAGTCATGAATGGATTTTGTCATCACTGTCACGCCGTGCACTGGCGGCGGCAGCTGCGCGAGAATGAGCACGCTTTGCATGGAAACCCGTTAACGTGGAAGAAGAAAAGAAACAGCCAGCTCAAGCTCCGCCAGCGCAACGGAGAACGCGCCAGCGCATTATAGGGTTCTCTTGCAGCAACCCGGTTGGTGAACATGTCTGCGACTGCGACCGCACGCGCGCTCTCTCCCTCGGCCAATAAGGAGCGCGCATGGACCAGTATCCGCTTCCTGAGCGATCCATCCGAGATCGAAGCGGAATGGAAAGCCTTCGAGCAGCACGCCGTCGCGACGCTGCATCAATCCTATCGCTGGATCTCTGCATGGGTTCGCTCTGCGGCCCCTGCGTCCGGAGAGCAACCGTTGATCGCCGTGGCGCGAGATACCTCTGGCGAGATCGCCTTCATTCTGCCGTTCGCGCGCGTCCGCCGCTTCGGCATGTCGTTCCTGTCTTGGCTTTCTCAGGATCAGTCCGCATACAATATCGGCCTCTATCGCAGAGACGTAATAGACCGTCTCGACGCTGATCACTTGCACGCGATTTTCGCTGAGATCAGGAAGGCGCATCCGGAAATCTGCGGTGCCCTGCTGACCAGTCAACCGCTTGAATGGGAGGGTCACCGCAACCCCATCGCCACGCTGCCATTCTTTGAGCGCGAGCGCTGCTACTCCGTGCCACTCAGGACCAGCGCCGATGCTCTCTATGCGCAGAGGCTGAGCAGCGATAAACGGCAAGATCTCAGGCGTCAGTGGCGGAGGCTATCAGAGACGAGCGCCGTCGCGGTGGATGTCACAAGGACTCCCGAGGAGCGGCAAGCTGCGGTTCATACATTCTTCCAGCAGAAGACGACGCGGGTAGCCGCCGAGGGGCGTCAAAATCTCATCGACGATCCGCGTATTGTCACCTTCTATCTCGAGCTTGCACGTAGCGGCGGTCTCGAGCTCGCCGCGTTGCAAGCGGAAGGCCGGCCTGTCGCGACGATCAACGGTATAGCCTTCAAGGACCGCTTCTATCATCTGAACGGGTCGATCGCCGAGACGCCGCTGCGGCGTTGGTCGCTGGGCCAACTCCTGATCCACGATCTGATTGGCCGTGCCTGCGCGCGGGGGCTCCATCACTGGGACTTCGGACCCGGCGACGGGCAGCACAAGGAATATTGGCATCCCGAGGCGCTGACCACCATCGACACCTTCTTAGCGTTCAAAGGCCGCGCCTATGCGGTACATGCTTGGATGAGCACAGCTAAGAAGCTGCGCGAGGAGCTGCGGGCCCGCCCTGGTATCTGGAAGGCGCTAAAAAAGGGGCGCGCCGCACTTCGCCGGAATTCTGGGCCGAGAACACCTAACGCGCTCTAACCGACAGCGCTGCGGCCCGTGAGGCTTTCGAACAGCCGCCCGTCGATCTCGAGATCGGCGATGTTGTGAGCGAGGGGTCGGTCGAGATTCCAGCGCGTCCGATGCAAAAGCGGCCCACGAGCGAGTGGCGCCATCTGCAAGCCGGGAATTCCCGACGCGATGCTCTGAAAGCCGATGGAGTAGCAGTAGTCCGCAAGCGCCCGCGTGAAGAACCGCCGCATTCCGTAGGGATAGGAAAAGTGGGGCACTGCCTCGCCAAGCAGATCCTCGAGCAGTTCTTTCGAACGTCGGATCTCAGCGTCCCACTCCCCCCGTGGCAACTGCGAAAGCACGAAGTGCGAATGCGAGTGACACCCGATCGTATGGCCGGCCGACCGCATCTCGCATATTTCTGCCGCCGAAAGCGGGACCCGCTCACCCACATGCGCAATCCGATCGAAGTAGCGTGCCAGTGTCGCGGCATGGCATTTTCCGCGCATCGGCAGCGTATTGACATAGAACGTCGCCTTGACTCCAAGATCGTCGAGAAATGGCAGGCACCGATGCCAGCTCGCGTAGTTGTCGTCGAACGAGATGAAGAGTGCGCGCTCGCTGCCCGAAAGGAACGCTTCGGGCGTTGACGCTACATAGCCGCGCGCAAGGAGATCCTCGAAACATTCCCGAAACGCGCCGTAGTCCGGTGCCTCGAGGGCGTGAAAATAGATGGCGAGCCGCGCTGGAAGCGGTCCACGGCTCATTACCCTATGCACCGCCCGAACACCGCGGATCATTAGCTGCTTCATGCCGATAGTCCCACGCTCAGCGCGGTCGTCATCGCCACAACGCAGCGATCGCGCGAGAAGAATTTGGAAGCGGCCCTGTGATTGTGCTGCAGCGCCGCCCATCGCTGGGGCTCGCTCAAGAGATCGCTCACGGCCGAGGCCCAGCCCGCTGCGTCGAGCGGCAGCACGAGACCGGCGTCATACGGCGCAATCAACTCGACGGCCGACACGGCATGCGGCGAGGCGACGACCGGCGTTCCGCAGAGAATGGCCTCGTTCGCGACCAATCCCCATGGGTCTCCGCGCGACGGAAAGAGAAGGAGCTTGGCCGAGGAATACGCCTCCGCCAGATCCGCTTGCTGCAGATAGCCATCAAAGCGCGTCGAGAGGCCGGCACGCTGCAAGCGCTCCTGAAGAGCGCTGCGCAACGGCCCATCTCCGATTACCCGCACCGAGCGAAGCTGGCCCATCGCCGCGCAACGCTCCACGACCTCCGCGAAAAACCATGCGCCCTTCCGCTCGTCGTCGATCGATCCGCTGAAGAGCACATCGAAGGAGCGCTCAGAAAACGGTCGAGCCAGCTCCGGGCCATCCCACGCCGACATGATAGGCACGACGAAACCCTTGCTCTCCTTGAGCCCGAACGAGCGCAGCAGTCGCACACTGTCGGCACTTGCTCCGATGCCGACAGCTGCACGCGGTATGACGACTTTCCGCATCCAGCCGTGGACGCGTGACGCGCGACCAGGGTCCGTTGCGACCGAGCCATCGGTAATGACGCCGAGCGCGATGCCCCGCGCGAGTGCGGTGCCCGCCGCTAGCATCATCGTCGGCGAGAAGCCGTCGATCAATACGATATCGGGCGCGATGCGCAGGATCTCCGCGACGACGCCCGGATTGACGTACACGTGGCTCGTGTAGCTTCGGTGCAAACGCAGCCCGGGAAGAGCCTGGAGCCGATAGCGCGGTGCGCAAGGCGCCGCCCATTTGCGCTGCGGCTCGAGCGCCGTGCAGGCGAGCACATGCACTGCGAGCCCGGTGTCATCCTGAAGCGCACCGTAGAGCCGGTCGGTATAGGGTGCAATCGCACCTGTAACGACCACCGCCGTCTTTCCCTCGAGCGGTTGGGCCGGCTTCCCGCTCGCCATCGCGACCTCTATGGAATTGGCGTCCCGCATTGTTCTTGGCCAGATCATGCGTGCTCCACCCGCAAGCGGGCCTGACGCGAGGAGTTGTCGATGGAAAGATCAGGTATTTGCATCACCTGCGCGACAAACACGAAGTGATAGAGATAGAGAATGATATTGTCGGTCATCATCACGATGCTACTGAACACATAGAGCATCGAGCCTAGCCGGTTCGTGCCAAACAGCAGCATGAAGATCAGATGAAACGCGACTACGCCAGCGACGCCATAGTCGAACAGCAGCTTCAGCCAATCATTGTGCGTCAGCACCTCTGAGCCCATTCGGTGCCAGATCACAGCGTCGGCTGCGCCCGGTCCGAAGCCGAACATCGTGTTCAAAAGCTCGCGCCCTGCCCACTCCTGCCAGAGAGTTTGCGCAATCTCGAAACGCCCGAGCGACAGGCGGTTGGCGCTGAAGTCGTCGTTTTCGGCGAGCGTCTGCATCTCGCCAAAGACAAGCTGCAGATTGAGCGCGATGACCGACAACAGCACCGAGACGACTACCGCAATTGCAAAGCGGGTCCGCTCGCTGTGCCGCATAAAATCGCTGAGCACGGAGAGGAGGATGGCACCGAGGACTGCCAGGATCACAATACGCTTGAACGCCACGAAGCAGAGGAGGCCGGCTACCATCGTCATCGGCTTCTGCCCTCGCCAATAGAAATATACGACGAGGACGCCGAGCGGCATGGCAAGGGCCGATTCGAGAATGCCGGTTGAATCGACAAGGTTGACGGAGAGCTGAACGCCTTTGATTGGCGCTTCTATGAGAAGTCCTGCGGCGAGCGTCGCCAGCCCGCAGCCAGCGAGCCACGGCGGCGACCGGGTCGAGATGATAAAGAGCGTAATGATGCTGCATAGGATCCACACGTCACGCTGAGTGGACTGATTGCTGCCGTTGAGCCAGATGCTCGTCACGGCGAGGCCAACATAGATGGCCATCGCCACTAGCCCCTTGTGCGTGAGAGCCGCGTTCTGGCCCCCTGCGAGCAGCCAGGGCAGAGCTAGAGTGATCGGCAGCGAGTAGATGACATAGCGCGCCGCACTTTCGCCGAACGCGGTCCAGAGAGCGATGGTGATGAATACGATGCCGGCGCCGAGGACTGCCGCCGCTCGCTCGGCACGGGTATACGTATCGGAATTATGCGCAAGCTCACGCGCATGCGCAGGCTCCAGCAAACGCGTGCCGGGCGCAGAATATGCGGTTGAGCTACGGCCCCGGAGCATGTGCGGGGCTAATCCAAACTTGCTACATTGACGGCCTGTCGCGAATGTTTCGGCAACCATCCCGCCGCTTCGCAGGCGCAGAGCACGACGAACGTCGGCGCCGAGATCACATAGCGCCGCCAGAGCCGGCGCGGCTCGGACATCAACCGATGAAGCCACTCGAGTCCGCGGCCACGCATCCAGACCGGGGCCCGCCGCACCCGTTCCGTGTGGAAATCGAATGCCGCACCGATGCCGATGAGGATCTGGCCGGATAGCAATGATGCATGATCTCGCATCCAGGCTTCCTGTTTCGGGCAGCCGAGGCCGACCCAGACGATATCGGCCCCCGATGCCGCTATGCGCTTAACCATGGCGTCTTGCTCAGCCTCGGTAAGCGGCCGGAATGGCGGCGACTCGCACCCCGCCACCCTGAGGCCCGGGTAGCGGCGCTCGAGCCGCCGGGCGAGATCATGGGCAACACCATCCGCCCCGCCGTAGAAGTAATGCGACCAGCCCTCTTTGACTGAACGGGCGCAAACCGCCGGTAAAAGGTCTGGACCACAGACGCGCTCCATCCCACGCGCACCCTTCATGCGTCCAACCCAGACCAGTGGCACACCGTCAGCGGTGACGATATCCGCGTTCGCCAACGACATCCTGTGGGCGATGTCATGACGCGAGAGCACCAGATTATAGACGTCTATCGCGCAGACGTACCGCCCCACGCCGCGCCCAACCCACCCCGCGATCCGATCGATCGTCCGCTCCATCGAGAGCGCCGACACCGGAACGTTCAAGATATCAATTGTTGTGCTGACATGTTCATTTCGCACCGGGCGCGCTCCTCCGTTGACCTGGAGGACAAAAGCCCGCTCGGACGAAGCCGTTCGCGAGGCCAGGGAAATTTGTAAAATCAAGGTAAAGGGGGGTACGAGCAATCCGCAGGAATGCATTGCGCGCCTATTCAACGCCAGCGACCAGTTGCCAAATTTGGTCCGGGATGCGAAGTTCAGGGCCAAAAAAATTGCGGGAGCGGTTTATTCCGCATAGCGGCCCGAAGGAGGTAAGCTGGTGAGCTCTACAGGTTCCAGTTCAACCAACGAGTTCATTGATCCGAGCCTCGTTCGAGAGTTCTGCGATGAGGTCGTGTTGGCCCCTGGAGAGACGCTGAGAACCAAAGGGCTTCTCTACGCCACCATGTATCTCCTGACCGCAGGCGAGGCCGAGGTCGCGTTCGATAAGACGGGAAAATCTGCAGCGACCATAACGGTCGGACCTGGCTCGCCCATCGGTGAGATCAGCTTCATAACCGGCGTGCCTGCTACCGCCACTGTAACCGCCAAGACGCCCACCCGTGCCATCCTGATCACGGCCAACGCCTGGCGCGAGTTCGAGAAAAAGTACCCCTCAACGGCCGTTGATCTCTACCGCCGCCTTGCCGACGTGGCTGATGGCCGCCTCAGCCACAACGTTGTGTTTCTGGGCGACGAGACCGCATCACAACGCAAGAGCAGCATCGAGGTCGTTCTCTGCCGCTCGCCGCAGCAACTCCTCGAAGCACAAAGGATTCGCTACGAGGTTTACTGCGGGGAGCTGGGCCGCACGTCTCCCTATGCCGATCATGACAAGCGAACAATCGCCGATGACCTGGACGGCTTCGGTCACGTCCTGCTCGCCATCGACAACGGAGCGCCTGTTGCCACCTTGCGTGTGAACGCAACGCGTGAGGGTCCACTCGGTGCATTGGAGGAGCTCTATGGAATGGCCTCGTCTCCGCATCATCCGCAAGATACGGCCATAAGCACGAAGTTCATCGTCAAGAAG
This sequence comes from Hyphomicrobium sp., assembly GCA_041659825.1. Taxonomy (GTDB): domain Bacteria; phylum Pseudomonadota; class Alphaproteobacteria; order Rhizobiales; family Hyphomicrobiaceae; genus Hyphomicrobium_C. The sequence continues at coordinate 30,558 of JBAZXL010000031.1, read as the reverse complement.
GACTACCGGCTCGGGCAGGCGTCATTCCATTTGATGGCGACCGCGCTCGAGTTTTCTCAGCGTTTCAAGATCAAGCACAGCTTCATAGATTGCGTGCCCCATCTCTTGCCGTTTTATCGCACGCTCGGCTTCACGCAATCCGCCCCCGCGTTTTTGCACCGTGAGAATGGCCACTCCATACCTTTGATGCTCGACGTCGAGCGCTACGCCAAGCGCATCGCGCGCCTTACGGGCTTCGTTCTGGGTTGAGCCACAAGCGAGCGCGGACGCGCGTGACGACGCTGAAACGATGGAATGATGTGACATGACCACCGATGTAATCGTCTCACTCGTAGTTATCGCGGTTCTCGGCCACGCCATGGCCGCCGTCTGGTATGCCGCCTATAAAGGCGACTGGTCCATCTGCAACAAGAAGATCTACAGCATCACCTTCAACGAGAAGCAGCTTCGCCGCGAGTTCTGGAACTCGCTCCACACGCCGCTGCATGCCGTTATCCTGGCCGGCTGCGTCTATGCGGGATTGTTCGCGAGCAGAGGATGGCCGAGCTTCTATATCTCACTCTTCGTTGCGTTCATATGGGCTGAGATCTGGCACTACGTCTCGCACCGCGCCATGCATATCAAGGCGCTGCATTGGATCCACGTCGAACACCACAAGAGCCACATCAACAGCCCCCTGACGGCGATCTCCTTTTCATTCTCCGAGAAGCTCATCTTCGACGTCGGCTATCTCGGCATCCTTGCCCTCGTGGACGCTTTCTATAGCCTGAATTTCCACGGCATCGCCTTCTGGTATATCGGCTATCTCGTGATCAACTCATTCAGCCACGCCAACTTCGAGATGCGTCCCGGAAGCTACAATCGCTGGCTTGGCAAGGCCTTCACGAGCACGACCTACCACTCGCTGCATCACTCTCGCTACACCGGAAACTATGGGCTAGCCACGCGATTTCTTGATCGCCTGCTCGACACGGAATGGACCGACTACGAGAAGCTCTTTAATCGCGTCGCCGAAGAGCGACGCCCGTTGAGCAACCTGCGCGAGCGGGTGGAGTAGAGCGATCGTTAGGCTACTAGCAAAGTCAATGTCTAGTGAAACCCAGCCGCAAGCAATGTAACGGACTTCTCGATCATCACACTAGCCAGATGATGAGCGCCGCCGCCACGGCGCAGACGCATGCAATGACCATCGGCAAGTTCGCAAGGCCAACCCCGGCCGATGCCGCCGGCAGCAGGACGCGCCGGGTCGGCAGCTCTGCGAGCGAGCTAACCTCGCCACCCTCTGGAGCGGCCTGCTTGATGCGCGTCGGCGCTTCGGAGGGATCCACCTCGACCGCGATCTTTGTCACTCGGACCGCGACGACGGTCGTATTGTCCTGATCTATCCGGCCTTTGCCCACGACCGCTTCAACCAATCGGTCAGCCATGACTTGCGGCTGCGCGTCCTTGTTCGCGTACGCAATGTCGCCGATCTCGTCACCGGTCAAGCTCGCGATGCCGTCGCTCGCCAGCAGTAGCCAATCTCCATCTTGAAGCTCATAGGGGTCTGCCTCGAGATCGATGAGATCGAGCTCCTTGCCGGTCAACGCCGAGCGGAGCGCATGCCGGTGCGGATTTCTCTGCGCCTCGCGCTCGGTGAGTGCGTTACGCCGCACCTGCTCGTCGAGAAACGCGCCGAGCGAATGATCGGCATTGAGGCGCAGGACGTTCGGATGGCGATAGAGCAGCAGCAGTGAATCCCCGACGCTGACCCACGTGACCCCGCGTCCGTCGATCGCCGCCGCGACAAGCGTGCAGCCCATGCCACGCGTGTTGCCGTCGTCGTTGGAGCGCGCGGCAATCGCCGCATTGCTTTTTTCGAGTGAGGCGCCAAGCCGCTCGTCGTTGCCGCGCGTATCCGTTGCGAAGCTTTCGACAAAAGCCTGCGCGGCCAATCCGGCTGCCACCTCGCCCGCTGCATGTCCACCCATGCCATCCGCGACAATGCAAAGCAATTCCTCGCCTTTAGTGACGAGGGCGCTAGCGGCCGGCGGCCAGAGCTGAAAGCTGTCTTCTTGAGTGGCGCGGCTGCCGATCGTGGCGCGGGCGGCACCAGCCACGAGCATGCTCATGCGTCCTCGACCTCGCTCGACCAACAGAAATCTGGTCCGCAGCAGGCGACGAAACGGAACGTCGTATTGCCGATGCGGAATATGGCATTTGGCTGCAGTTCCATTGGCTGCAGCACAGGCTTGCCTGCAAGACGCACGAGGTTCGATTTGCCGCCGTGCTGGATATAGAACGTCCGCGTCTCCTCGTCGTAGGTGATGAAGGCATGCTCCTCGCGCGAGATCGTCTCATCGCCGAAGTCCAGGCAGATGCGCTGGCTCGGCGCGCGCCCAACCGAGTTCATGCCGACGTAGACCGGCCTGAAGCCGCCGCGCCCCGGACCCTTCAAGATCACGATCCAGCCCGCAACCGGCTCCGTCGTGACAGACGCCTCGCGAACGAGCTGCGTCTTGGCCTGTTCCTGCGCGCCCGCGCCACGCGGCGTCTGCCCCTGGTCGCCAACAAGACGCGTCGTGCCAATAATGGCGCCGCCGCGTGGCTGCAGCTGTGCCGCCGGCGGCACGTCCTGCACATCGGGGCGCATGACGAGACGCGTCTTCATGTTGCTGTCGTCGTCGCCATCAGGATCACCTTGCTGCGGGATCGTCGGATTATTGCTCATTCTCTCGTCTCCTGATTGACAGGGGCTTGTCATCGCTCAGCTCTTGCCTGCTGCCGCTGCAATGGGCTTGCTACCAGACCGGAAGCGCAGCCTCACATCTCCGAGCTCGACGATGTCGCCGTCATTCAGCTCGCTTGTCCTGCACGCGGTCTTGTTGACGACCGTGCCGTTGCCACCCCCGAGATCCGTGATGACAAAGCGGCGTGTCTCGGGATTGAAGTGCACGACAGCATGCCGCCGCGAGATAGAATCGTTCGCCAGGCAGATGTCGTTATCGCGGTGCCTGCCTACCCGCACATTCGTGGTATTGAGCGGGTGACGCTCGCGGTCTCCGTCGAGCGCTTCGAGCCAGCCGTAGACCTGGCCATTGGCGGCTGCGTTCGCGATGGATTTCGGAGAGAATTTCGCGCGTGCCAGAGCGAGGAGGCCAAGCCCGAGCAGGGCTCCGAGCGCTGTCACGATCAGGGACTTGCCCTCGAGCCAGTCAGACAACCAATCGAGCAGACCCGTTTGAGCGTTGGGTTTGCGCGGGCCCTCGCTCTCGTTGGCGGGCGTCCAGGATGGGGTCGTCGGCACGGCGGGGGCGGTAGCTGCCACTTCGACCAGTGCATCTCCGGTCAGCGTGGTGCCATCAGCAAGGTACCCGGTGAGCGCGATCGTAACAGGACCGGCCGGCTCCTTGAGCGTGACGTCGAGTGTACCGCCGTTCTCGACGACCTCCGAGACGAAGCGCCCCGTGATGAACTCCGACGTCCGGTTCTTGCCGGGATATTTCACCTCGGCAACAAAGCCGCCGGTATCTTCCGCGAGACGGCTCAGTGTCTGGAAATCCGGGCGGTTGTCTTTATTGTCGAAATAGCCGAGCGCATGAATTGTGACACCCGCTTCGCGAGCGGCCTTCACCACCTGATCGTGCGTGTAGCCCTGGTCATCGGACGTCCCGTCGCCGAGGATCACCAGGGACTTGCGCTCCGACGGTTCCTTGGCGAGCACCTCGATCGCCCTAAGCGCGGATTTGTAGAGCTCGATCGAGCCGGACACCGGCTTCAGAGCCACGACTTGCCGCGCGAACTCCTCTTTAGACGAGCCAGAGTCCGCGACGAGCGAGACGTCGTTTGCAAACGAGTAGACGCTGAACCGGCGTTTCGCCTTGCGCTGATCGGCAAGGGCGACCACGGCGTCCGCCATATCGGACAGGGTGCGCCGGCGGCTCGGTGCAAGAACCTGAACGAGGTAAAGCGTCGCTGACCCGAGGTCCTTCGATTGCCAAGGCGAGAACTTGACCTCGAGGTCTTCGCTCCGGCCCTTAACCTTTGCCTTCACCTCGGTAAATTCGGCAAAGCCTGCCGCGCGCACGTCGCAGGCTGCCACGGCTCTGCCGGCTCCGGTTGCCTTTTGGCAGGCGACAAGCAGTTTCGGAGTTTCAGCTCGCGCCGGTGCTGACACGGCGCAGCCCGCCGCGAGCAACGCAGCCAGAATAAGTGCTTCCCGCTGATGAGGCAGGCGCCGCATGCTCGCTTCTCCGAATTCGAAGTCCCGGGTGCTGCCGAGTTTACTTGCTGGACCGGGACCGTTCAACCAAGCCCTTGGGGTAAGGCACTTCGGCAACCAACCAAAGTGAATTTTCTAAATCGTGCTGTGGCGGGCCTTCCCAGCTCCAGGGGCCATGGGGCATGGTCTGGAAGAGGTTGGGCTGAATGCAGCCTTATCGACGGGGGATACCGGCTGAATGACCGCCAATGATGACACGATCCTGCAGCCCGGAACGCGAATTGATCAGTACGTTATTACCGGCCTCCTCGGGCGTGGCGGCTTCGGAATCACCTATCTGATCAAGGACGAGCTTCTCGATAAGGAGTTCGCCCTTAAGGAGTTTTTTCCTGAGGAACTGGTTCGCCGCGACGGCAAGAGCCTGCGCTTCCTCGCCAGAACCAATGCCGAAACCGACTACCATTGGGGGCGCAAGAAGTTCTTCGACGAGGCGCGACTCCTGGCCCAGTTCAATCATCCAAACATCGTCGGCGTCCGCCGCGTTTTTGAGAGCAACGACACGGCGTACATGGTGCTCGACCTCATTCGCGGCATCACGCTCGAGAAATGGCTCAAAGGCCTCGACAGCCGTCCGACGCAAGATGAGCTCGATCTCGTCGCCGCGCCGCTTCTGAGTGCGCTGCAACTCGTGCATGAGAACCGCACGTGGCACCTCGACATCTCACCCGACAACGTCATGATTCGTGCGTCCGACGGCGCGCCGCTGCTACTCGATTTTGGCGCCTCCCGGTTCGAGATCAAGCAGCACTCGCAGTTGGTCTCGGCGCTCGTCTTCAAGAGCGGTTACTCCGCACCCGAGCAATACACCTCCAACGCCGATCGCTACGGAGCCTGGACCGATATTTATGCCTTTGGCGCAATGCTTTACCGCGCTGTCACAGGCTCGCGTCCGCCGGAAGCCACCTCCCGGCAACTCGCCGACGACATGAAGCCCGCAGTCGTTGCCGCCAAGGGCCACTACCGAGAGAGTTTCCTGGCGGCCATCGATGCAGCCTTGCGCTTGCAACCGGCTCTGCGGCCGCAGTCTATCTCGGATTGGAGCGGTCAGCTGCTCAAGGGCAGCACGGGAACGCCAGCGAATGACCAGGCGACGAGTGCTGCAGCGCAATGGCAACGAACGGTGTTGCTGCGTCCGGCCGAGCCCAAGAAGCAGAAGTGGAAGCTCATCGTTGCCGCGCTTGCAGCACTTGCCATCTCTGCGGCTACTGTCATTGGTCTCTTACTGCCACAGCCGATATCGCGCAGCCTGTCCGGCCAATGCGGCGGGCTCTTCTCCGAGCCGTGCTGGGGCGCGGTCGTTGACAAAGGCGGCAACATCTTCGCCCGCGTCGAGGAAAAATCCAAGGCCAGCGCCGAGACGGCCGCACTCAAAAAGTGCGCGGACAAGTTCACGGCAAGCGACTGCTCCGTCATCGCCACCATTACGAAGAACGAATGTTGGGTGCTCGCCGAGGTACCCAATGATCCGGCACGCTGGAAAGCAAGCTCAGGCGCTTCGATCGCCGCGGCGGAAAAGAACGCGAAGTGGGACTGCGAGCGCGCCTACACGACGTGCCAGGTCGCGCTCACCTTCTGTGCCGATGGACGCACGTCTAAGTAAGTCGCGAAAGCCGCAGCTTGGCGAGGCCGAAGGCGATCTCGACGCCCGTATCGCTGAGCGTGACGGTGCTGTCCGCCCCGGCCGGCACGCCATCGACGCGCGTTCCATTGCTGGAGCCCCTGTCTCGAAGAGCGAGCGGCTTGCCGGGATCATACATGATCTGCGCGTGAAGCGCCGAGACGCTTTGGTCATTGATGACGAACGCGGCCCGGTTTGCATCCCGGCCGAACGTCCACGTGGACGGCTGATCGGCGCCGGTCTGTGAGTTGACCTCTGGGCAAAGCTCGAATTGCAGCGCCCGGCCGGACGCATCGAAACCCGACAGCATCCATCCCCGCCCCGACCGGCCGCCCGACGCGGCGCGCTGAGGCGCGACGGCGATCTTGTAGTCAACGGTGCCAAAACGCAGCCTGGAGCCGAGGCGCGCGTTGGCATTGGAAATGCGGGCGCCATCGAGATAGGTGCCATTGGAGGAGCCGAGGTCGGTCACTTGCACGCGCTGGCTTGCGCGAGTCCAGGCAAGGCTCGCATGCTGCTTCGAGACCGTATCGCTCTCGACGATGAGATCGCAGTCATGGCCGCGCCCAAGAATTAGCGCGCGCCCCGATGCGTCGAGCCGCAACGGCGGTCCACCATCGGCCGGTTGCAGACAGAGATCTGCGCCCTGTGCCCCGGCACCCCGGAGCCCCCCACCCTCGCCCCCCCCACTCTTGCCTCCAAGCCCGCCGACGAGACGGGCTGCCAACCCGGCCAACGGCCCGAACGGAAGCTTGAGGTTCACGAGGCCGTTCTGCATGCTCGCGAGCAGTTGAGCCGCTCCGCGTCTGCGTGCGGCAAGAAACAGTGCGCCGAGCGCCATCGTCGCCGTCATGCCGAAAATGAGCGGTGTGGCGAGATCCCCGCCCCCTCCACCATTGCACGGGCGTACCGTCGACGCAAAAGGGATCCGCGCCTCGGTGAGAAACCGCGTGACCTCACTGGTGTGGATCGAGAAGAAGAGCCCCTGCGAGTTTAGGCCCTGCAGTGAGTTGACGCCTACGACCCAGCCGCAGGTATCGAGAAGCGGCCCTCCGCTGTTGCCGGGATTGATGGCGGCATTGTGCTGAACAGTGCGCGCGCTCAGGATTTGGCTGTCGCTCACCTTCAGATTGGTGAAGGTCATGCGCGAGACGACGCCCGTCGTGATCGTGCTATCGAGGTCGCTCAGTGGTATGCCGCGCGCGTCGGGTGCGGGCACCAGCTCCTTATTGAGATTTGCCGCCCCGGGAAAACCGATGGCGACGACGTTGACCAGCTTATCCGGCTCATAGTCGCCGATTTTGAGCGGCATGCCAGGCAGATCTTCTCGCGCCTCGAGAAGGGCGAGATCGACGTTAGGCCGGCTATCCGCTCGCCTGGCTTCGATGAGCTTGGCATCCCTCCCATCGCGGTAGGCAATGTAAAAGCGTGCACCACCTTCGACGACGTGGAAATTGGTGAGAACGGTCGTCTGGCCGGAAACGAGAAAACCGGTGCCCGAGCTGACACTGAACTGGTTATCTTTCTCCGGGATCAGCGTGTAGATTTTGTAGACGCTGGGCTCGACGCGGCTTGTGTCGAATGCAGGCGCTGTTGTCACGCCTCCGAGGAGGCAAAGGATGGCCCCCGCGACTTGCACACCAGCAAACTGGCTCGTGCGGCACAACCCTCGGACTTTGCTCGGCATCATCGCTTGCAGTTCCCCCGCGGATGAGACGTTCGTAGCGCAACCACCCGCTCGCATCCAGTGCATCCTTGATACTAAGTGGATCCCTGCAAGATGTGTGCTTGCAAAATTCGTACGTAACGAGAGCGGCATCTACCCAAAAATGGCAGGATACGATAAACCTGCCCGAGATAATGCGGGACTGGGGAGATCGAGATGCTTAATCGTGCCCTTCGTATAGTACTCGTCACGGCTATGGTCTCGTCGGCTGTAGTGTCTCCGGCCAGCGCACAATTTGGTTTCAAGAAAGCATTTCGCGCCGTCACGAGGCCGATCGTTCGCGCGCCGCTGCGGGCTCCCTTAGGGGTTCCACTGCCGGTCCCCGGTGCCGGCGCGGTTCTGCCGATCATGGTGCTCGGCGGTCCGTTTCGCGGCGTGCTTGGCGTCGTTGCCGCGGTAGCCGTCGGCTCTATCATCCTCGAGCGCCTGAGCAAGAGCGAGCGCAAGGAGGTCGCGCGCCGCGCCAAGGTCGTCGTCGCCAAGGACCCGGACAAGCGCGTGCAGGATGTCTATACGTCGAGTGACGGCACCAAGCAGGTGACGATTGTCGCCGAGCCGACGCAGAAGGCGTCCGACCTAAAGAACGACCCTGCAATCCAGCTGACCGCAGACAAGATTGTAAAGCCCGACGGAGTTCCCGCGCCTGCAGGCGGTACCGAGGTCGCATCCGACACCACCAAGAAAACCGACGCGTCGGCGGTCGAGTCGACGCCGCCAGCCACTGGCACGCCGGCGGCGGACAAGTCTCAGACCACGGCGGCCACGTCTCCCACGGCGCCAGCCACCAAGCCGGCGAAGGACGAGGAAGTCGTGATGATCAACGACATCCCGCCGGAAACTCAGTGCCGCAAGGTCATCACCGAGCTCGAGATCAAGAAGAAGAAGGGTGAGGTCGAGAAGAACTCGAATACCGCGATCTTCTGCCAGACCGCGCCTGGCGAGTGGAAGCCCGCCGCAACCTGATGCGCAGCGTCGGCCTCAAAGTCTAAGTTGGTCGCGCCGGTTGAATAGTCGGGCAACGAGCGCTAAGCGTAGCGCTAGCAGAGGTTTTCGGGGCCAGAACATGCGCGGCGCTGCGATCGGGCTTCTGAGGACAACGGTCTTGATCCTGTTCTCGACCGCGTTCGCGAACGCCGGTCTCGCCGGAGATGGCGGTCGCGACATCATTCGCCTCTTGCCGCCCGGACCCGCCTCGGTAACCCCTTCCGATCCGGCGGCACCGACCTTGCCGACTGGGCCGGGTCTTGCGCCAGTGCTGCCGTTTCCGCCCTCAGCCAACATCGTGCCGCCGCCACAGCGGCTGAGCGGCAGCACCGTCAAAATCCCGGTGAAGCTCGCCGCTTCTCCTGCCGACCCGAGCGCCGGCTTTATGGGCGTCCGTGTCGACGCGATCACCGGCGAGGAGCTTGCAAAAGCGCTCGGCGTCGGCAAGCAACCGGCCATTTTCGTCGTCGACACCACGCCCGGTGCGGCTGCGGCCCAAGCTGGCCTGCGGTTTGGCGACTTCGTTCTCGATGTCGATGGCGCGCCCGTCGCCGCGACCGATCAATTCGTGAACTCGGTCAAGGCCCGCACACCCGGCACGGAAACCGTGCTGACCGTTTGGCGCGTTGGCGAGGACGGCACCAGCTACCTCAAGGCGCTGCGCGAGCTGGGGGACAAGGGCAATATCGCGGTGATGCTGTTTGTCGCCAAGTTCTATTCGGCAGGCATCGGCGTCCGTCGCGATCAAGCCGAGGCCGTGACCTGGTACAAGAAGGCAGCGCTCGCCGGCAGCACGAACGGCATGCTTCTCTATGGTGATGCCCTCGCAACCGGTAACGGCACCGTCCGCGACCCGAGCGAAGCGCGCTCCTGGCTCAAGAAGGCATCGGATGCCGGCAATGCCGCAGCGAGCTGGCGCCTCGGCATCATGTTTCGCGATGGCGAGAGCATGGATAAGGATCCGCTCGAAGCCATGGGCCTTTTCAAGCGGGCGGCAGAAACGAACTACACCCCGGCCATGGTCGCGATCGGCTTCATGTACGAAGGCGGTGGGGGCATCGAGGCCGATCACCTGCAGGCCGTCTACTGGTACAAGAAGGCGGCCGATGCGGGTGATGCCGAGGGCATGGCAGTGCTCGGCACAAAATACTACGCTGGCCGCGGCGTGGAGAGAAACTATGCGACCGCCGCGACGTGGTACACACAAGGCGCCAAGCGCGGGCAATTGCTTGCCGTTCACAATCTCGCAGTGATGTACGACAAGGGCCTCGGCGTGGAGAAGGACACCCGCACAGCAGCGGCCTACATTTTCCAGGCGCTCGAGCAGCGCTATGCGTTCACCTATCAGCAAATGACGCAGAACAACCGGCAATGGTCGCGCGAGTTCCGCAAGGAGCTGCAGCAGAAGCTTGCCAGTGCCGGCGTCTACAGCGGTCCGATCGACGGGGTCTTTGGCCGTCCGACGCTCGATGCGATCGATACAATCGGAAAGCCGCTGAATTAGAGGTTAGGCGCGTCGGGGAGCGGCCTTGAGCGCATCTGCCATGGCGAAAAACGACGGCTTGGGCCTGCCATCGCGATCGAAAGGCGCGGGTCGGCCGAGACCTGCTGCGCGTCCCTCGTCGGTCCGCTCGCGAACAAGCCAATGATCGCGGTCCGAAAGCCCCCACAGTACGACCCTTTTCACCGCCTTGTGGGCAAGCAGCCCCGAAAGATAGCGGCCGTACATTTCGGCGACCTTCTGGTCTCTCGCGGCTTGGTCATCCGGGAACGCGACGTCGTTCACATCGAGCTCCGAGATGTGGACGTCGAGCCCACGCTTTTCGAGCGCATCGCAGAGGCTGAGCATCTCGCCGATCGCCAACCCGTGACGTGAGCTGAGATGGCTCTGCAGACCGACCGCATCGAGCGGCACGTGCCGCGCAATCAACTGATCAACAAGCGCAATGAGACGTTCGCGCTTCGACGCGCACCACGGCTCGCCGCATTCGAGATTGTAGTCGTTGAGCACGAGCTTGGCGCGAGGAGCAAGCGCTCGTGTCCGCAGGAAAAGAAACGCGATGAAATCGAGCCCATGCGTGCTTAAGAGATAATCGTCACGCAATAGTCCCGGCCCCGGATCAGCAAGCACCTCGTTGGCCACGTCCCACGACGGCAGGTCCGGATATCGCCAGACGACATCGGCGAGAAACTGGCCGTAGGCTCGCTTCACAACCTCGAGGCTCGCGTCATCTGCCCAATCGATCCGGTCACCGTGCCAGAACAACGTATGTCCATGCATCTTGGCGGATATGCTCTTGCAGAAGGCGCGGATGGCGTCGGCCTCGGCAAACCGATACGGCCGCTTCTCGTCGGGCCTGAGAAAGCGCGGTTTGAGGCACCACTCGGGCGTGACGATTGCGGCATGGCGACGCAGCAACGCGCGCACGATGCCGTCCCCCGTGCCGCTGTAGCAGCTCCCGACCTCGATGCCGTTCTGAGCGCCAAGCGCCTTGAGCGACGGAAGATCGGCCGCGTGCTTGGCGTCGCCGGCCTCGGCGCCAGCCTCGACCATCGTCTCAGCGCCTGCCGCGAGAAGGGTGCCCGCAACACCCTTCAGTACATCGCGGCGGCGCATGGCCGCGCTCATCGCGGGCTCACCGCTGCAAAAGCCGGACACTGTGTCATCAGCATGGGACCGCTTTGAGCTCGCCTCGCATGCTCGCCCATCGGCACCACGTCGAAATTGCGGACGTACTCCGAGAGCACCTCGTCGATGAGGTCGAGCTTCTCTGCAGTCGTGAGTGCCATGCCAGGGAACTCCTTAAGCACGCCGAGGTCGTCGCCACCGATGAAGTCGAGCGGATGCAGCAAGAGCGACGGCTCAACGCCCGAGATTCTGCACGCCACGAGCGCGGTGCGGAAATAGAGCCTGGCAGCCCGGCGCGACATTTGCGCGAGAAAGCTGAGGTAGGTGAGATGGAATGGCGCCCTGATGCCTGGAATGGTCGTGACCGGCATCTCGAGCAGCGCCCCATTCTGAAGCTGCCAGCGATACGGTTTGAGCGGCCGCAGCCCGTCTGCTAGCGTACCAAATACTTGCGCGCGCTCCGCGATTTGCTCGGGCGAAAGCCGTGCCGTCTTGAAGTGATAGCGGCGTGCGAGCGGCCCGAGAAATGTCGGAAATGTCGAGGCATCGTAGTCGTATCCGAGTGCGAGCAGCCCCTCGAGCAAGGCCGTCGAAAGTGCAAAGCTCGGGCCCCTGAAGCCGCGCGGCTGTATCCCGGTAGCCTCCGCGATTGCTTCACCCGCTCGGCGGAGTTCCGCCTCCGCATCCTCTCGCGATAGCCTGCTCAGAGATGGCTCATGATGGAAGGAGTGATTGCCGATCTCGTGGTCACGCGCCAGCTCGCGCAGCGAAGCACTATTCTCCGGCGCCGCCGCATCCCGTCCAACGATGAAGAACGTAATCTTGAGATCGTGCCGCGCGAGCGTGTCGAGGATGCGCGGCACGACACGATCGAAATAGCTCGGATAGGCCTCCCACCCGCCAACCCCGCTCGCCTTCATGTAGCTCCACTGGTTGTCGAGGTCGAGCGATAGGCTCGCCGTACGCTTCCTGGGCGACAAGGGGCTTACTCCTCATACGGCGTTACGTTGCGTGGCGAGCGATCCAATCGTCAAGAAAAGGATCTTGATGTCGAGCCAAAAGGACCAATGATTGAGGTAGAAGAGGTCGTGCTGGATGCGATCCTGCATCCGCGCTGTCGACCCGGTTTCTCCTCGGTGTCCCTTGACCTGTGCAAGTCCGGTAATTCCGGGCTTCACCTTGTGTCGCGTCGTATAATGGGCGATGAGCGGCGCGAACTGCTCGTCGAGCTCCACCGGATGTGGCCTCGGGCCGACGAGCGACATGGTGCCGGACAGAACATTGAAGAGCTGCGGCAGCTCGTCGAGGCTGAACTTGCGCAGAACGCGTCCGATACGCGTCACGCGCGGATCGTTTCGCGTCGCCTGGCGAAAACTTTCATTCGAGCTTTTGGCGGTCATCGTCCGGAATTTATACACCGGGAACGGGATGCGATTATAGCCATACCGCCACTGCTTGAAGAGCACCGGGCCGCGGCTGTCGAGCTTTATCAGGACGGCGATCAAGACGAGCAGCGGCGAGATCAGAACCACGCCGACGCTGGCGGCGGCCAGGTCGAAGGCCCGCTTAAGCGCGAGCTGCGTGGTCGAGAGAGGCCGGCGGACGATGATATGCCCAAGCGAGCCGGGATCGCTTGCGCCGGACCACGTTGAGATCTCCCGCAGATGCGGGTCATCATTGAGATACAGCGCAGACGGCAGCTCGGCGAGCTGAGTGACATAGGCTTGAATGGTCCTGCCGTCGCTCCAGGGCAGGCAAAGGACCACGCTCTCAGCTTGCCGCGATTGCGCCAGTCGGCGAGCGTCCACGATCTCCGCGTCGAACCGCGCGTCTCCGGGCCGTGCTGAGATCTCGCAGCTCGCTACGATGCAATGCGTCTTCTGGGCCCTGCGCTGGGCGACGAACTGCGTAATGAGGCTGGCATTGCCGACGAGCAGTAAATTGGGAAGACGAACTCGTCCCTGCCTGACGAGGACCTGAAAATATTTCGATGCCATGAGGCGCGCGACAAGCAGCAGAAGAAAGCTCAGACCGCCTGAGATGAATATCACCGAGCGCGAATAATCGATGCTTCGCTTGGCGGCGAACAATAGGACGATGAGTCCGAGCAGCCCGAAGACAATGGAAAGTGCGAGCTTATCCGGCTGCTCTGCAATCGCATGAAATTCGTCCGGCCGATAGCTGCCCTGCAGCAGCGAGGCGGCAACCACAAGGAACGCGATCAGCACTCCAAGCTGCAGATGGAGATGCAGCGGCGCAGGCGTCTCAAATGCCAGCCGATAGTAGATTTCTCCAGTTGCCGCCGAGATCGCGATCACCATCAGGGTCTCGAGCGCGGCATAGATGGCCGCAACCGCCACGAGCGGTAGCTGACCCGGCTTCACCACCGCGCCTGCGGTCGAGCGGTCGGTCTTGATGACCCGATCAAGCGCACGATTGGTGTCGCGCGTGTGCTGCTCGGCGCTCATCATCCAGACCCCCCTGCAGCCGCCACGGACTGGGTGGAAGGTTCGTGCGCCGTATGCTGGTTGGAAGCTTGCGGCGCCAGCGCAAGCGTGAGAATTCCCGAAATCACGAGAGCGACGCCGATCATGCTACGCAGCGATAGCTGGGTGCCGAGCAGCCACGGCGACAACAGCGTCAGGCCGATAAGCGAGAGCGAGATCACGAAGGCATAGGAGACCATGAGCTCGATTTCGCGCAGCGCCATGAGATAGCTACCGAGCAGGAGCGCGCAGCAAAGGGCTCCGAGCCAAAGGTACGGGTTGAACGCGAAGCGGATCAGTGCTTGCGCTTCGATGTCGGCAGGAAAGCCCGACATCGCGAGCTTGAACGAGAAGTTTGATGCAATATTGGCGATCACCGCTATCGCCAGGAAAAGCCATGCCATGTGAATACACCCTTAAATTGCGGCGGCGGCGACCAAATGCGCAGCACGGCGCTCTGGTTGAGCGGTTCGATTTTCTTCGCGTGCGCACAACGCTGAGGACGCTCGATCAGCGAGCCCAATCGTCTCGTCGACATTGAGATTGCCGTTGATGATCTGAGCCGAGTTGACGATGTAGAGCCCGGGAACGGAAGTTTCCATCGGCGGCACGTCGCGCGAATAGTTGAGCGCTTGGATCGCAAGCACATGGCGCGCGCGGGACACCTTGAATGCGAGGACGTCGCCTTCTTCGAAGGTCGCATACATCTTCTTGAGTGTCGCGACGCAGCGCGCTCGAATCTCGTCGTCCGTGGTGTCGAAGAGGGCATCGTCGGCTGGCACATAGGTCGGCAGGTAAACCAGCGTCCGGCCACCGAAGTCCGCTGGGTTGACGACCGCCGTCATCTCGATGATCCCGGTGAAGGGGTTGGACTCATCGGCGATATAGGTGAGGTAACGTCCTCGAAGCGGCTTCTTCAGAAGCAACGAGGCGCACACCACGCCTTGGTAGCGAATTTTGGAGAGCCGCTCCCGCTCGCCCGCGTCGAGGCTCATGCACATCTTAGCGGCAATGGGACCCGGCGCGGTTACGATGACGCGATCGAACACCTCGGTCCCGCCCGCGGTGCTGACCGCTAAGCCGTCAACCATTTGGCTGATCGCCGAGACCGGCGAGTTGGTGAATGTTCTCACGCCGCGCGTTTCGAGGCTCGCAGCGAGGCGCTCGATGATCCGCGCGTACCCGCCCTTTACGGTGCCGAACATCTCGGTCTTGAGACCGGACCTGCGCGCGGCATAAAAGCGATTGATCACGGACCAGATGAACGAGGCCGAGACGACCTTGTGGTTCGGTCCGAGCTTAGCCCTGAGGAGGGGCTTCCAGATCTGCTCGTAGGTACCGCGTCCGGAAAGCTTGGTCAGCCACGTCTCGACCGGAATGCTTTCCAGGCGCACGCCATTGCGGATGCTTGACGCATAAAGAATTGTGAACGCAAGCCGCGCCTTCTCGACGAGGCTCAACGGCGGGAAGCGCAGGTAGTCGATCGCGTTGTTGAGCGGATAGAATTCCCCGCGCGTATAGAAATCGGTCTTGGTCGTCGTCCAGCGCATCTCGGAGGCAAGCCCAATATCCTCGAGCACCGAGGCGAGGTTCTTGTCGGAGAGAAGGGCGACATGATAATGCCGATCCCAAATGATTGGGCCGAGTAGCCACGCATCCGCAAGGCCGCCGAGACGATCGGAGGTCTCAAGCACGCTGATCTCGCGATCGGCAGCCGCAAGCTTGTGAGCTAGTGCAAGGCCGAGCATCCCGCCGCCGACGATGCACCAACGCGTTTTGTCACTGGAACGCTTCAAGGACGTATCCCTCACAGTATTTTCTCGGTGGCGATCGGTGTGCCGGCGGGTCTCGTGACATTGGCGCGCTTGGCCACGCTTCCGGGCTTGAGCAAAAGCTCCGCAATCATCCCGAGGTGGCTGCGAATGACGGAGAGTGTCTTCATCTTCGACACGCCGAGCAGACGCGTCTCGAGCACGGCGGGATACTCAACGATTTTCGAGCCGGACCTATCGAGCAGGATGAACATCTCCATGATGCCCATGAAGCCGTTGTTGGAGAGCGTGATCTTCGAGATCGCCGAACGCCGGTAGACGCGGAAGCAAGCGGTATAGCTTGCGAACCGGTGAGTTAGAATGAGGCTGTAGATGCGCGACAGATTGCGCGAAAGCGCCAGACGCCAAGCCGGCACGTTCACGACCCCACCATCGCGATGATAGGGCGAAGCCTGCACCATATCGATGCCGGGCTTGAGCAGCGGGATCATCTTGGCAAGCTCATGTGGATCAAAGCTGCAGTCGCAATCGATACCGCAGACGACCTCGTCGTTGGCGTGTCGTATCCCCGTCATCGTTGCCGCTGCGATGCCCATATTCTTTGGGTGCTTGACGAGCTTGCAGTCTGACCGCGTTCCGAAAAGCTCATGCAGCTTCTCCCACGTGCGATCCCTGCTGCCGTCATCGACGAACACGTAGGAGAGCATCAGGCTTCCCGCGTTTTCCTTGGCGAAGGACTCGAGCGTGCTTGCGAGGTACGGCAAACTCTCTTCCTCGTTGAAGCAGGGAACCACGATCGTTGCTCGAGTTTTTTCCGCCGTGGCCGCCGCGATTGCACCTAGGACCGCAGGCTTGGGGCGAGCCGGAGTGAACGGGCGGGGCACCAGCCCGAGATGGGATTCGATCGACCTGAACTTGTAGCTCGCGAGCAGTTCGTCGAGCCGCTCACGCATTTTCTCGAGATTGCGATACTGGCGAATTCGTCCCAAGCGGGTCGTCGCCGATACCCGCGGCTGATTGGGATCAAGCTCCCAAACGTGAAAATAGAGATGCCACGGCGCGTGCGTCCGATCGAGAAAGGACCTGAGCTGCCGCTTATAGAGAGCGTCGGGCATCTGCCGCAGATAATTGCCGCCCGTCATAGGCAACGGCATGCCGAGAAGGGTGTCGGACGAAAGCGGAACCTCCGTCAGAGACCAATCCGCGCCGGTGCTGGCAGTCCTGCCGGAGAGAGTACGAATATTCCGCCACTCGGCATGACGCACAAACGCCAGTCCAAAAGGCCGGATGCTCGAATCGTATTTGATGCCAGCGCGCGCCAAAACCTCGAAGGCCCGCGTGTTATCGATCGGCAATGAGCCCTCGGCAATCCGGTAGCCGCTGATACTCTGGCCGATGGCATTTCCGATTGCATCCTGCGAGCGCCTGAGGTCGGCATCAAACTCCTCGAGAGTAAGCTGCGAGAACGCTCGGTGAAGATACCCTTTACTCGCCACCATGTGGCCGCGTCGCGCGACCTCGGCGATCAAATCGGGGCAATGCTCGGCCAGCCATCCCAAAACGAAGAACGTCGCCTTGTGGCCATGTCGGTCGAGCAAATCCAGCGCCGCGAGGGTAGATTGCTCGATCCTGAGCTCGAAGCGCGGCCAGTTCTTGGACGGAATAACGCGGCGCATCGGCGCCACCTGGAAGTAATCTTCCAAGTTAACCGAGATGAGGTGCTGTCCGGTATACATTACGCAATGACTTCCGATTATCCTGGCCCGAATACAACGGCGTGACGAGGCTAGACAGGCAATTGTCGGGCCAGAGGCAGCACACCCATTTTGCGACGACGGAGCGCATGAAAGCCAAGCATTTTGACACACCAAAGGTCCTCTGCATCGTCGGTACGCGGCCGGAGGCCATTAAGATGGCTCCGGTCGTCCTCGAGTTGCGAAAAAAGCCCGGCCTGGACGTAAACCTTCTTCTCTCCGGACAGCACCGCGAAATGGCGGCCCAGGCCCTCGCGCCATTTGGGCTCAAGGGCGAGATGCAGCTCGACGTCATGCGGACAAATCAGACGCTCGCAGGGCTCACCGGCAGGCTTTGTCTCGAGTTCGAGCGTGTCCTAGAGGAGCAGCGCCCGGCCATGATCGTGGCTCAGGGTGATACGACAACCGTGATGGCGGCCGGGTTGTGCTGCTTCTATGCGGGAATTCCCTTCGCGCATGTCGAAGCCGGATTGCGTACGGGCGACCTGCAGAACCCGTTCCCCGAGGAGCTTAATCGCGTCGTCGTCGGCCGTCTCGCGAGGCTGAATTTTGCGCCGACCGTGCGCGCCAAGACGGCATTGCTGGCCGAGAGCGTGGATCGAAGCACGGTCTTCGTTACAGGCAACACCGTTATCGACGCGTTACGCATGATCGCGGCAAGTGCCCCATCCAGACACTCGTCTCGTTTTGGGACAGAAGCGCGACGCTCTATTCTTGTAACGGTACACCGCCGTGAGAACTTCGGCGCGCCGCTCGTGAGCATCTGCCGTGGCATCTTGAAGCTGGTCGAGCGTTTCCCGGACGTCGAAATTAACTTTCCGGTCCACCCCAATCCCAACGTCCGCAGCATCGTCGAGCAATACCTATCGGGGCATTCTCGCATACGGCTCAGCGAGCCACTCGAGTACACGGATCTCGTGCACGCCATGCAGGCCGCGTATATCGTTTTGACCGACAGCGGCGGTATCCAAGAGGAAGCTCCCGCGCTTGCTAAGCCGGTGCTTATACTGAGGACCAAGACCGAGCGACCCGAGGCCGTCGACAGCGGGGTGGCGAAGCTTGTCGGAACCACCGAGAACGCCATCGTCGAGAATGTTTCGGTGCTGCTGACAAGCGAGCCAGCATATCAGTTCATGGCGCGCGGCGTCTCGCCCTATGGCGATGGCCGCGCAGCCAAGCGCATCGCGCAACACATCCGCGCCCATCTCTTGGGCGAACGTGAGGTCGTCGACGAGTTTACGGCAGAAGCTCCCGGCGTCCCGGCACAGATCCCAGCTTGAACGGTTCCAGCCGCGCCTCGAGCACGGAGAATGTTTTTGCGACGTAGCCCCTCAAATGCCTGGAAACGGCGTCGAGCTTTCCCTTTGGAATGCCCGCGTAATTGAGCGGGATGGGCGTCGAATAGTGAAATAGCTCGAAACTGTTGCAGAGGCTTTCGCGGCTTTCGACGGGGGCTGCGGACGCCTGCGCACAGAATATCGGCTCATCGTTCTCAGTTTTGCATGACCGATCGCTCCGGACAGCCCACCGGGTCGGCGCGCCGGCAAAGCTATAGGGCGCCATCCAGATGTGGCTGTCGCGCTCTGCAAAATCGGCTTGCGTGAGTGTAAGCTGGATGCCCCGCCGCTTCGCCGCGAAGTAGAGCGGCTTCGTTGTCCAATGATCGCCCGCGACGTTCGCGATGTCGCGAGCCGCAAGAGCATCCGCGAGACAATCAAATTCGCCATTGATCCGCTGGGCCTTGCTGGTCTCAACAGTCGCGAGGAAGATCGCGCCGATCATCGATGGAACGGCCACGTGGCGCCAATTGAATGTTGGTCCTATAACCGGCGTGAGCGCGACGGCAATACCGGCAATGATCGGCAGGGCATATCTATCGGGCAGGTATCCAAAAGCGGCTCCGATCCAGAGCCCAATGCAGACAGCGGCCCCCAATTCGTAGCGCAGCCCGTATTTCTGCGCGATCATGAGTGCGGCGATCCAGAACGGAAGAACAACGGCCATCTCGAGAAATGCCGCGCCGAAGTCGGAGTAGAATGCGGCAGCGCCAAGCCCAAGAGCGATGGCAGCCGCCCGAACTCCGCGGCGCTGAGCACTAGCCGGGTCGACGAGGCAGGCGGCGAGCGGGATCAGAACCAGTAAGTCGGAGAAAACAGCGAGGGCGAGCACGAGCGCCTCGCCAGCTTTGCTGCGTGAGGATAGTTGAACCAGGAGCACGAGCAGCGGCAGAGAATAGTGGCACGCAGAATCGACGAACCCAAACCCTTGTGATACCAGGATCATCACGACGAGCGCAAACACGCGCTGGCCTTTGAAAATGCCGACAAGCGCGGCCACCAACACAAAGAGGATGACGCCAGCCGATAGCTTTTGCACGAGTGGATCGGTAACGATCGTGCTTACGAGCCAATGCACGCCGATATCGGGAAAGACACGGTTAGGCGGCGGCGGGCGATAATCGAGAATGCTAAAATCCAGCATCTGTACCGGGTAGAGCGTGTCGCCCGTGAGGAGACGAGACGCGTCAAAGCCGTGTGCCGTACCATAGATGGCAAGCAGAAGCAGCGTGGCGGCAAGCGCCGCATCCAGGACCCGGCCTCTTACGCCTTGCCCGAGTGCCTGCCGGTAAAGGTCGAGTAGACTTCCGAGCCAGCTAACTCCCGTGCGCCGCATTGTCGTTCCTGAGCTGCCGAAACCGGCTTGCAGTGCCTATGCGGCGAGTGCCTCCGCGCCATCCCGCGGCTGGCGCAAGGGATCCTTCAGTACGTGCAGCACAAAGGCAAACACAACGCCAAAGATAAGGCCAAGGAATATAGCAAATCCCAACAGCAACGGCTCGACCGGCCAGCTCGGCCGGCTGGGAGCGAACGCCTGAGAGACGACGCGCACGGTATCGGACGGAAGCAAGACTTGCTCCCGTGCATCCTTCGACCGGTTCAGGAACTCTTGATAGATGGCGCCAGCCGACTGCGCCTCCTGCTCGAGTTCTCGAAGCGTGACGGCTGCCTGGTTTTTCAGAGCGGCCTCGGCCTTCGCGACAGCAACTCGAGTGCGAAGTGCATCCTCATTTGCCCGCGCGACCTCAAACTCGCTCTTCGCACGGCTGATGAGACGCGTGAGCTCCATCTTGATCTCACGCTCAAGCGCCGCCTTTGCATCGTGCACTGCCGTAAGATTCGGGTGCCGGCGCAACAGGCTCGAGGCTAGAGACGCCTCTTGGGCCACGACGGCCGCATAACGGTCCTGCAGTGTCGTGAGCAGTGACGACTGCAGCGACCCCTTGGCAGCGAGGCTCTTGAGAGGCTGATCCTTTAGCCGGCGGACGTCATCCCAGCGAGCTTCGGCCCGGCTCGTGTTGGCTCCGGCCAGCGTGAGCTGTTGGCCAAAGTCGCGCAGCTCCTGCTCGAAAATCGCCGATTTGTCGGTGGCGAGAAGGCCGTTCTGCGCCCGATAGGTTTCGACTTTCTGTTCTGCTTCGAGTGCGGTATCGCGCAACTGCTCGAGGCGCCCAGACAACAGGTGCATAGCCTCCTCGACCCTGAGGCGCGACGCGGCAACGGACTGATCGATGTAGAGTTGTGCCAGCGTATTCGCGAGCTTTGCCGCCTTGGCCGGGTCGAGAGACGTCATCCGGATATTGATGACGTAGGTGTTGCCCTCTCGATTGACACGCAACCGCTTTTCGAGTGCCTTGAGAACGCGGTCCACCGCGGTCGTCTCGGGAACTCCGGAGGCTTGCGGACCTCTTACGATCAATTTCAGGATGCCGCCGATCCAGCGCCCCGTCCCGCCTTCCAGCGATCCGGTAAACTCTTCGTCGAGATCTAGCTTTTGCGTCTCAATGAGCTTCCGCAGGACAGTCTGCGACCGAATGACTTCGACTTGGCTATCGAGTAGAAACGTATCAGCTCCGAGTGACGAGCTGCCAAGCCCGCTCTGGACGATTTCTTGCTTGACGATATCGCGCTTGCGCGGATCGATCAGAATCTGTGCGTCCGCGCTATAAAGTGGTGGCGTTATCCAGATGTATCCGACGCCGCCGACGACGAAGAGGACGATCGTGAGCAAAATCGATAACCGGTGAGCACCAAGTACTCCCAAGGCAAATTTAAGATCCGTGGCAAATGTCGACTGCCCGGTGCGTCCGCCATCGGCGTACGAGGATGGCCGATGCCCGAAGTGCTCCCGGATTACATCCACCATGGTCTTCTCTCGCGTTCCATTTTGGTACGGTAAGACACGGGTTTCTACCCATAATGCTAAGCTGTCGCACTCCTTTGCAATCCGAATGCCACCGAGTAATGAGGCTCTGAGTGCAGAGTCTGGCTCTTGTGGGGGTGGGTAGGCACACAGATTGCATCTCATTTCCAAGGTACAAAGATGGCGTACCCGTTGGTAGCGCAGCTGCATCACCACAAGGCGAGGATTAATGACTTCAGTTCTGATCACCGGATCGGGTGGCCTGATTGGCTCCGAGGCTGTTTCGTTCTTCAGCAGCCTCGGCCTCGAGGTTCACGGCGTCGACAACTACATGCGGGGCTACTTTTTCGGGAGCGCTGCTTCGACCGAATGGCGCGTGCGGGAGCTCGAAAGCACGATCAAGGGCTATCGCCATCACGCGATTGACATCCGTGACGGGCAAGCCGTCGACGAGCTAATCCGGAAACTGGCCCCGAGCCTCAAATATGTGCTGCACGCCGCCGCCCAGCCCTCTCATGATTGGGCCGCCAAGGAGCCGCTGACTGACTTCACCGTCAATGCGCTTGGCACCTGCAATTTACTTGAGGCGGTGCGCCGGCACGCACCCCACGCTGCATTTGCGCACCTCTCAACCAACAAGGTTTACGGCGACGCTCCAAACGAGTTGCCGTTGATTGAAAAGGCTACGCGCTGGGAGATCGACGAGGCTCACTCCTATTGCGCGCGTGGCATCGACGAGAGCCTGCGCATCGATCAAACCACCCACAGCGTGTTCGGAGCATCGAAAGTCGCGGCCGACGTCATGGTTCAGGAATACGGCCGCTACTTCGGCATGAGCACCGTCTGCTTCCGCGGCGGCTGCCTCACCGGATCTGGCCATTCAGGTGCCGAGCTGCACGGTTTTCTCGCCTACCTGATGCAATGCACTGTAACCGGTCGCCCGTACACCGTCTTCGGCTACAAGGGCAAGCAGGTCCGCGACAACATTCACTCGCGCGACATGGTCAACGCGATCTGGCACTTCTTCCAGGCGCCGCGCTCAGGCGCCGTCTACAACATCGGCGGCAGCCGCCACTCGAACTGCTCGATGCTCGAAGCCATCGGCATGTGTGAGGAGGTTACGGGCAACAAGCTCAATTGGACCTACGCCGATCAAAACCGCACCGGCGATCACATCTGGTGGGTAAGCGATATTTCGCGCTTCCAGAACGACTACCCGAGCTTCAAGCTTACCTACGACAGCCGTGGCATCATTGAGGAGCTCTATGAGAACGGGCATTCCCGCTGGCGCGAGGCCGGCTGATGATTGATCGTGGCAAGCGATCTGTCTTGGGTATTGGCGTCAACGTCGTCGATTACGAGGGCGCCGTCGCCCGCATTGTCCAATGTGCAGAGACTGGCAGACCGCTGTCCGTCTCAGCGCTTGCCGTGCATGGGATCATGACTGGCGTGCTCGATGCCGAGCACGCCTACCGGCTAAACAAGCTCGATCTCATAACTCCAGACGGCCAGCCGGTGCGCTGGGCGCTTCAGCTGCTTCATGGCGAGAAGCTGCCGAGCCGCGTCTATGGACCCACTCTCATGCTCAAGACTTGCGAGGCTGCAGCGGCCGCAAGGCTCCCGATTTATCTTTACGGCAGCAACGCGACGACGCTTGCCGCGCTCGAGCGCAATCTACGAGCGGCGTATCCGAGCCTGAACATATGCGGCCGCGCATCGTCGCGCTTCGGCCAGGTCGACGAAGCGACCAACAAGGCGATCATCGACGCCATCCGATCGAGTGGTGCTCGTATCGTTTTCGTCGGGCTCGGCTGTCCGCGCCAAGAGGTCTTCGCCTTCGAGAACGTCGAGGCGTTGTCGTGCCCGGTTCTCGCGGTCGGCGCCGCGTTCGACTTTCACGCGGGCACGCTTGCTCAGGCACCGTCGTGGATGCAGGATCGCGGCCTCGAGTGGCTTTACCGCCTTTCGCGTGAGCCGCGTCGCCTATGGCGGCGCTACCTCTACTTGAACCCGCTCTATTGCTGGAATCTCCTGATGCAGTTGCTGCTGCCGCAGCGCTTCGAAAAAGTCGATCTAGCAAGACCGCAGCGGCGAAAAAACTATGCATGAGGCCGCCATGCCGTTTTGCTCGATTATCATTCCATGGCACCGCGACCTCAACGATCTGCGCCGCGCCGTCGACAGCGTGCTCGCGCAGGACTGGGCCGAATTTGAGATCATCGTCGTTGCCAACGGCGTTGCGGATCAGGAGTTTTCTGAGGTCAGTGCGCTCTATGAGGATCGGCGATATCGAGCCGTCCGCCTGGAAATCGCCAACGCATCCATCGCCCGCAATCACGGTTCTAAGATCGCGACCGGAGACCTGCTCTTCTTCCTCGATGCCGATGACCGCTTCCACGCTGGGAAGCTTTTGCGATTTGTCGAACTCTACCGGACAGAGGGCTTCGACGTCGCGTTTTCCCGCGGCCACCGCGTGCGCAAGCATGGGGTGAGGTGGCCATGGCCCATTGGCCACTGGGATGGCAAACGGCCGGTTGCCGAATTCTTCTTCTGCGACGGCTGCACGATCAGCACGACGGCCATCGTCCTTGCTGCCAGCTCCAAGGAAGTGCTACGTTTTAGCGAGTGTCATAGGCCTTACGAGGACCCTGACCTCATCATTCGCGCCGAGCATATGGGTCTCAGGGTCATTATGCTCCCCGAGCCGCTCTACGATTATTTCGACGACCGAACCGACAATCGCCTCTCGAATGCACTGAACTGGTCAGAACGTCTCGCCTGGATCGATCAGACACCCGGCAACGTCAGCAAGAAAGCCCGCGCGGCCTTCCGTGCCCGCTGCGTTGGGCAGCATCTGTTTCCGGGCAAATTCTTCACCTGCTTGGGCTACTTCGCCGACGCTCTCGTCAGAGGCGCTGTGCCGCCACGAGATATCGCCCTCTTTATGGCGAGAGGGTTCATTCCCATTAAGATGCGTCATGCCCTGCTGAACCAATATTTCACCGCACGCGCTGCTCGCGTCGAAAGACGTGAGAGACGCTTGCGGGCCTCCGGCACGACGTCGGAACCGGAGGTCACGAGCGCCTCGGTGCGCGCCAAGCCATGAAGCACCGCTCAATCTTGCTCTCGTTTGCAGAGCAGGGATTTGCCAGTCTTGCCACGCTTGCCATGACGGTTAGTGTGATTGCGAGGTCAAGCCCTGAAGAGTTCGGCCAGTTCAGCTTCGCGTTTACACTCGTGCTGATCGCCGCAAGTCTCCAGTATGGATTGGTTGGAACATCGGTTCTGGTCGAGGTGCGCCCGCTCGACGCGGCGGGCCGGTCTCAAGCCCTGCAAACACTTTTTGCCTTCGATTTCTACTATCGTTGTGCCGCCGCCACGGTCATTGCGGCAGCCTTGCTCGTGGTCTCGCACGACGTGATCCTGTCGAGCGCAGCCGGCATATTCGCTCTGACTTACCTTTGGCGGGAAACAACCCGCAATGCATTATTCGCCACTGACGAGGCGGCCCGCGCGACGGCGCTCGGCACGTTGAGTTTCGCGCTACTCATGGCCTTGCTTGCAGCGACCCTCCCGTCCCTGCGCTCGGCGGCTCTTGCCGTCTTTATCTCGTCCGCACTTGCCAATGCGGCGGGACTTGGTTTCGCCGCGAAGCACTTCATAACCTGGCCGGGGTGCCCCCTCGCAGCCGTCCGCACCTATCGCAATCGTTTCCCCATGACCGGCTGGATACTGGCGAACTCCGCCGCCAACGAGGCGCAGACGCGCGCGCATGTCCTCGCCCTTCAGCTCTTTCGTGGTGCCGATCAGCTTGGCATCATCGAGGCCGCGCGCGTGCTCTTCGCGCCGCTGCTATTGATTTCCGCGGCGTGGCAGCGTGTCGCTCAGCCCCAGCTCGCGAGCCTGGTCGCGGATGGCAAGCACGACGCGGCCCGGCGTTTGACCCTCGTTGGCGTTGCAATCGTCGGCGGCATTGCGTTGCTGTACAGCGCCATTGTCTATATCGTGTATGATTACTTAGCCCCGCGTCTCTTCGGCAATCGCTTCGGTGATGTCAGCAGTTATGCGGCAGCATGGGCCATCTGCTCGACTCTCATTCTGGCGAACTGGACACTGATCAGCTTCATGAACGCGATCCGAGCCTTTCGGCGGGTCGCAGTCGTTGTCGCAGTGGCCGCGGCCTCCACGCTGCTTCTGCTCCTGCTGCTCGCGTTCGATGTTCCGCTAATCCTAGCCCTTGTCATTCCCATTCTGGTGCAGGCGGCTGTGTTCGTGACGCTCTTTGCGTCATTGTGGGTCGCTGCGCCAGTTGAGAATGCGCGCGGAGCGGGACGCCTATGATCAAAGCTCCGCCATTCCGCGACCTTAGTGCCGGCGGCCACGCAGATGTTTCGCGCCATTCGACGAGTGGCGGGTCACTTGAGAGCCTTGCGTCGCGCCTCGCCGGCTGGCTTCCGCCGCTGATCTTCTTCTATGTTTTGATCGTTTGGCCGCTGGTATTCGGCGATCCGCTCCCGACCCTCGCCGACGATACCCTCGGCTGGCTTGTGGTTGAGGACACCTATCCGAAGTCAATCTGGAAGTCGCTTGCTTACCCGGTTCTCAGTCTGCTCGCCTTTGCATGTCTTCTTTTGACGGCCGGATACCGGCGCATTCCGTTTCTGCATGCCGGAGTGCTCCTCCTTCTTGCCTTCGCGGCCTATGCGTTCGCATCGGTCGCATGGAGCGTTGTGCCGTCGATTTCAGCCCTGCGCGCGGCACTTTTCTTCGCCATCACCCTGGGCCTGGTCGGTTCCGTGTACGCGGCGCCGGCCAACGCGCCGATCGTCACGCGCCTTTTCTGGGTTGTCTTCCTGACGGCAGTCCTGAATACGGGTGCTTTGTTCGTGCGCGAGCGAACCCAGCTTGGTTATTCTGGCATCTATGATCACAAGAATGTCTTCGGCTGGGTCGCAGCATTAGTCATGTACTTCGGCCTATATCGCCTCGTGATCGGCGATACCAAGGAGCGGCTAGCGGCGGTCTTCATGATCGCCACCGCCCCTATTTTCCTGATCTTGTCAGAATCGAAGACGTCCTTGGGCCTCGCAGCGTTGAGTCCGGCGCTCGCCACGGTGCTGTGGCTTGGCGCCCGCGAGTTCCGGGTTTCGCCCGCACTTGTCTTTGCCGTGCTCGTCGTCGTCCTTGCGTTCGTGTTTCAGATTGGGCACGCGGCTGGCCTCTGGGATTTCCACATCGTCAACAACGCCATTTTCGGAAACCCGACCCTCACCGGCCGTACCGAGATCTGGAGTTTCACGCTTGGTCTCATCTGGGACCAGCCGCTCTTCGGCTATGGCTATGAGGGTGTTTTTTCGACCGGTGCCGATGGCCTGGTGGTGAGAAAAGCCGTGGGCTTCA
This sequence comes from Hyphomicrobium sp., assembly GCA_041659825.1. GTDB lineage: Bacteria > Pseudomonadota > Alphaproteobacteria > Rhizobiales > Hyphomicrobiaceae > Hyphomicrobium_C. The sequence goes on along the minus strand of JBAZXL010000031.1, from coordinate 3,728 downwards.
TTCGTGTCATGCCGACGGCGCACAACGGCTACCTTGATATCTGGGTTCAACTCGGCATCGTCGGTCTGACTGCGGTCATTCTGTTTGCATTGATAGCTCTGGATGCGATCGGCCGGCTCTCTATGGTTAGGCCCGACATTGCTTGGCTTTTTCTCACAATCACCCTTTTCACACTGCTGCACAATTTCCTGGAATCCGACGTCTTCATCTCGTCGAACCCGCTGTCAATGCTGACGCTACTGGCCTTCTTCATGGCCATCCGTATGCGTGCGGAGCAGGATCGGGCATTTGCCCCGTAGCGCGTCCTGGAGAGTGTCCCGGCCAATTCATGATCCGATATGAAACGATCTTTGTGCCAGCTGACCGGCGCGATTATTGCGTACAGACCTGAGCACGAAGCGTGTTCTGGAGTGAGTCATGGTCACTAGCGATAGCGAAAAGTATCTCGGCCAGCGTTTGCTCGTCACCGGCGGCGCGGGCTTCATCGGCTCGCACCTTTGCGATCGTCTGATTGCCGCAGGCCATGAGGTTCTGTGTGTCGACAATTTCTTTACGGGTCGCCGCGCGAATGTTGCCCATCTAATGGACAATCCGCGCTTTGAGCTCTTGCGCCACGACGTGACGTTTCCGCTCTATGTCGAGGTCGACGCCATCTACAACCTCGCCTGCCCGGCGTCGCCGGTCCATTACCAGCATGACCCGGTGCAAACGACAAAGACGAGCGTCGTCGGTGCGATCAATATGCTGGGCCTAGCCAAGCGACTTAGGGTTCCGATCCTCCAAGCCTCCACATCGGAGGTCTATGGCGATCCGCACGTGCACCCGCAGCCGGAATCCTACTGGGGTAACGTCAACCCCATCGGTCCGCGCTCTTGCTATGACGAAGGCAAGCGTTGCGCCGAGACGCTGTTTTTCGACTACTGGCGCCAGCATAAGCTCGGAATAAAGGTCATTCGCATTTTCAATACCTATGGGCCGCGCATGCATCCGGCCGACGGCCGTGTCGTGTCCAACTTCATCGTGCAGGCACTCCGCGGTGACGACATCACGCTTTATGGAGAGGGCAACCAGACTCGCTCCTTCTGCTACGTTGACGATCTAGTCTCCGGCATGATCCGCACGATGGCAACTCCGTCTGACGTGACGGGACCGATAAATATCGGCAACCCGGTCGAGTTCACGATGCGCGAGCTCGCCCTCCTCGTGAAGGAGCTAACCGGGTCGTCTTCGAACATCGTGCACATGCCTCTGCCACGGGATGACCCGAAACAACGCAAGCCGGATATCTCCACAGCGAACAAGGTACTCGATTGGAAGCCGTCTGTGCAGCTTCGGGATGGCTTGGTGAGAACGATTGCATACTTCGACGACGTCTTGCGCGAACCCGATGTTCCGGCCGGTCACGGCCGCACGCAACTTCCCGCGATAGGCAGCTACCGTTCGACCGCCAACGGAGCAGGGTCGGCCCCCTAGAAGTTTTCCGGCTGAAAATGATGCCGGGAACGCCGATTTTTGACCATCTGCGTCCGTGAGGAGCCGAAACGAAGAAGCCCCGCCGGTTTAGGGCGGGGCTTCCATTCATGCGTTCGATTGACCAGACGATCGCTTACTTGATCGACGGATCGACGAACATTGCGATCAGCTGACCGCCTTCAACAAGCGTCGTATCGGCCGACGGCCTGTGGTTCTGAACGGTCAGCAAAAACCAGCCGGCGCCGAGGAAGCTCGATGCGTCGATGACGCCCGAGGATTCCTCGTCGTTGGTGAGGAAGTTCGGGTTCGTCGCAGCGTTGCCGCCGAAGAATTTGGCGTTGTGACGAGCGATCTCGACCAGGTTGCGGCTATCGATGCCATAGACATAGACGCGGCCGAGGCGGTCGTTGCCGCCGACGTCTTCCTGAAGAATGATGCGGCCGAGGCTGTCGATGCTCAGGTTGTCGAACATCTGGTAGGTCGGATCATCGTTCGGGGTCGATCCAGCACCAGTAAAGAACTGGTTCTGCAGCAAGAGCTCGATTGTGCCTCCTGCCGTCGGATTGGTGATGTCGTCGAAGCGGAGGCGCCACAGGCGCGACGCACGCCAGGTGCTGGACGACGTCGTGAGACGACCGGTGGTGACGAAGTAGTAGTCGTTCTGCTTGCCGGCGCGCGGATCCCACGCACCATCCTCGATGCGGATGAACTGCGTGATCTGGTTCGCCACGTCATCGAGCTGCAGCTGGTTACCGGTCCTGTTCGAGACGTCGCCGAGGTTGACGGCCTCGAAGCGGCCCGAGGTGACGGCCGGAGCGCTCGTCGAAAACACGTTATTGGGGTTCTCGAACGGAACGACCGCATCGTTCACACGAACGCGAATACCGTAGAGGTTGCCGTTGGTGAGACCGGCGCGCTCAACCTCGGTGCCCGTGGAGAGCTTGGTGCCGACGTACATGTGCAGCTCGCTCGGAGGCGCGTTGCAACCCGTCTGTCCAGCAGTCGTGCAGATGTTCGACGTCACGCCTGTCTCGCGGTCGGCGTCGTCGCTCGTCATGACGACCGTCTTGGCTTGCGAGAACGGGCTCGCGAGCGTGTTCTCGTATGCCACCCGGCCGAGGCGGGGCAGCTGATAGGTCGTGCCGGCGTTCGGGCCGGTCGCGATGTTAGCGAACGCGCGGCCATGATCGTTGGCGAACGGTGGAGAAGTCTCTTCGCCGCTGAGGAAGATGCGCTGCGGCGTGCCGAGCGTGTTGTTGTAGTTATAGGCGCTGGCGGGAGCCATGTCGGCCGAGCAGAAGCGATCGAACGCTGTCGTGCCGGCAGCATAGGCGCTGCCGTTCCAGAGCCTCAGGGTGCTGGCGCTGGTGATCATGTCGCGGCCCGAAACAACGCGCTGCGTGCTGCGCTCAATCGTCCAACGCGAAACGAAAGCGCCCCTTGAGCCGTGCGAGCGAACGACGCCGGACGTGGCGCCGAGCTCGTGATGCATCACGAGGTCGAAGTTCGCGGGTTGGCCGAAAGCGGTGGTGCTGAATGCGCCCATGCCGTCGGGAATGCCGACCATGCGGTAGCCACCGATCGAATCACCAGTGGTGAGGATCGACTTGGTGGAGACGCCAGACCGGCTCGGCAGAAGGTACGGCTCGGTGGTCGTGCTCGGTCCGATGCTCTGAGCAGCAGCGTTGCTGGATGCAGCAACGCCGGCCAGTACGGCCAAAAGTAGGCCATGTTGAATTTTCAAGGTTTGCCCCCGTGAAAAGCTACAAATGGGTCCATTAAGAAAGACCCAATGCGGGGCTATAAGGGGTGTATGTGTCAGCAACATTGCGAGGGTCTTTCGAGAGAAATGCCAATGCAAGACGAGAAACGTTTTGGGAGGCGGAACAGGAATGCATGCAAGGTAAGTAGCGCGGTAAATATAGCTGGCAAATCATAGCCGCTGCGTTTCGGAAGTTGCGTCTTTGCAGGCAGCGCTCGCATGCGCGAGGTGGTGACGGACTGCCTCGACGGGGTGTGGTGCCAGAGACGCATGTAGACAATGGAATAAAGACACATTGCGGTCATTCGTTGCAACGTCGTGAAAATGAATGGCCGCCGGTCGGAGCAAAAAAGCGCGGTGATTGTTGGGGCGCGCTTATGCCAACCGCACGAAGTGCTGACGCAGTGCGGTTGGTATCAGCGCGCAGGGTTGGTGTGTCATGCTGGAAGCATGCTTTCAGCATCGCTGCGCGCAAGCTAAAGAGAATACCGGC
>JBAZXL010000030.1:0-53017 GCA_041659825.1 Hyphomicrobium sp. | reverse complement strand
ACTTGCCGAGCTACCTCGGCTGGCGGCGCATGATCGACTGCCAAGGAGAGCGCCTAAACGCAGTCTTCTGCATCACAATCGCCGCCGAGCCAGTTCCGCGATCAACATGAAGCGCGAACAGAGCCTAGATTTAACGTGTCCCCGGACGCTTAGGGGCTTGATGGTGCCGCAGGGAGCGGGTTGCAAACTCGTTTGGCGTGTGCCGGCTACGCCCTCTTTTTCCTTGCCGGGTCGTCTCATGGCTTCCTTTTCTGTGGCCTAGCAGCCAACCCCTTCAACGGCCGCCGTTCGTGTTCAACGACCTTATGCCTTAAAGCCAGCCGTACTCTAGATCGGTCTGGCTAGACTCGCGCTTACGACAGCTGCAGAACCATCGGCTTGATGATCGAGTGAACGATCCCTCGCAGGCAGCGCTGCTCTGCTTGGCCTGGAGCCGGATTTTCTTCCAAGGTCTTTTCATAGAGCGCTAAGGCTGCATCGGCGATCTTATCGCGCTGCTGCCTGATCTGGCGTTCCGCGGCCGGCTTTTGCAGACCAAGCGCGTGACCGGCTTCCGCGAGCCCATCAAAGGTTAACTCTGAAAACCGCTGTGCCTCAAGAATCGGCCATGCCAGGGTCGTCCGATCCGGCCAGTTTTTCTTTTCGTAGAGCCGTGAGTCATATAGCCCGGTCGCCAGCAAGTCGTAATGCGGCGCCAGCGTCACGCCGGACGCGCTCACCTGAAAACTCAAATTCTTGAGATGCGCATCACTATTGCCGATGAGTACGTTGTACACGAGCCACTGAAACAGCTTCGTGCGCACCACGGCCGGTCCGCGGCAGGCAGCGGCCAGCTTGGCCAAGGTCTCGATACTGCCCTGGCTGTATTTATAGCTCCGGTCGAGATTGAGCAGCTGACAGGCATCAATCGCATGCAGCCGCCGCCAGTGGCCGTCCACCTTCTCGCGGTCGAAGCGTTCAATCAGATATATGGGCTCAGGAACAGTGCGCATTTCAACCGCCGGAACATCCAGGCCCATGGCCTTGGCAAGACGCATCGAAAACCACTCATTGATCACCGAGTGCGGGTAGTCCTCGTCCGGGTGATCGGGCTTCAAGATATGCGTTGAGGCACGCGCTCCCACGGGCTCGTAGAGTTTGCCGTCTTCCATCACCACAGCCAGCTTGTGCTGCGCGCCGGCCAGCGACATGCGTTTGCTCGACTTCTGCGTGAGAGGCACATTCGGGAGATCCCGAATACGGCGTGAGAGGCTCTTGTCAGACAGTTTCTTCAAGGTGCCATCTGCCGGTTCCGGATCTCCTGGTCTCAGCAACGTCAGGGCACCCGCCGACTCGGCTCCGTAATATTCCAGCAGACCAAACGCATCGGCCTCGCGGATCTTGGCACTCTTGGACAAAAGCACCCGCTGCCCTTCTTCGGGCAGGAGATTGTCAAAGAACCACTGCACCGGGCGCTGCGTTGATCCATCGACAATCCTAGATTCTTGCAAAGGCAGCGACGGGCTTAAGGGGTACCGGGTCGTTTCCTTCAGCCACGATCCGGCATACTGGAAAGACCAGACCCCGTTCTCTTCGGCCAGCGTGCCAACCGGACGGCCGTTGATCGAGGCGTGCAAGCTCCGTCCGCTCATGCGCCGCCCCGCATGTCATCCGGAAGGAAGCCTTCGGCATCATCCGGAATGTCGCAAACAAGCTCGATCCCGAGGCCCGCCAGGACCTGGAAGACCTTCGTCCATTGGGCGTTGCCGCCGCCATGCTCGACCTTGCTAAGGAAGTTCTCACTGACCCCGATGGCGCCAGCCATGTCATCCTGCCGTATGCGCTGCGCTTTACGCACGGCGCGCACGACGGGTCCTATATCGCTGGCCGTTTGCAGTTTGATCTTCATGCCACAATCCTCACGTTCTTGAGGATCGTACCACAAAGCCTGTGATTTTTCAATTAATCCTTACGTTCATGAGGATTTGTGATTTAATGAGCTCTGAGAGTGATGAATCCTTACAATCTTGAGGATTTTAATTGAGACGCCTCCAGCGATCCCGCTGGACCGCGCCCTATCGCGCCCGAACGCGCGACCGAGCCCGCTCGGGCGGTCTCGTCCCATCCGCGGTCGCTGAAGCAAGCGCGCCGGATCCAGCGGTTAATCTTTGGCGCACAGGGCCTCTAACCCTGATCGAAACATTTCCAGAGTATTCTCGCCGGAAAGGTTGCTTAATATTCTTGTTGCCCATTCTGCTGGTGAAATCGACTCATTCATTATTCCAATATGTTGTGGTTCTCGATCGATGATGTCGAGTTATTTCTTATTCGACTGCGTATCTCCAGGCAGCTCTGTTTACCTATATAAAGAATACCGGCGATATCTGTTGAAACAGCCGCTGGAGCCGCTGGAGACACAATGGGTTTAACGTGTCCCCGGACGCCTTTGACGACCGCCTGCTCGCCCAAATCGCCGAAGCCTTCACCGCCCTCCACCCGCGTGATCCGCTGCAAAAGCTCGCCGAGTTCATCCCCGGCGTTAAACCGCACGCCCATCCTGAACTGCGGCTTTTTGAGGATTACAGGCGGTACTTGCTCAAGAACCCGTTGGGGTCACAATAGTCATCGTGTCCCCGGACGCTTATTTTACACAGTATGCATAACAAAACTGGGCCGACATCGCCCCATCACATGTGCAGGCATTTGCACCGGACGGGTATGCCGAAACGGTTGACCCGTTTGACTTTGAACTACAGCCGCTTCGGAAATAGGTAGCGGGGCAAGTCGCTGTACAGCCACCTAGGCCAGGCGAACAACTTGCTGTCGTCGCCGCTGTTACGCCCCCACCCGCCGGTGTCGCCCATGTGCCATCCCCGCGCAGATAGGTGGTGTTGTTTGCCGTGCCAGACCCAAGGCGCGCTGTCGGCACCGTGCCGGTCGTAAGCTGCGTTGCATTCAGCGATGTCAGATTCGCGCCGGAACCTGTAAATACGCCGGCGGCGGTCACGTTCGCCAACACCGTGGAACTGCTGTTTTGCCATTCAGACAGATTGGCTGTCTGCGATGCAGCCCCCCTAACGACAAGCCCCTTCGCTCCTGCGTGGCGATTCATGGCCATAAGGCTAGTGCCGCTTGAGGACCAGTTTTGAAACTGGCCACCGATAGTTGGCCCGGTTGTTGCGGCTGCAGCACCAGATACGCCAACACCGGAGGTACTGGACGTTTGGGCATCGAGGCCTGCGCTGCCGCTGGCTTGTATCCAGGCACCGGTCCCGCTGGCGACAACGTAAATACCATTGCTGCTTGCGCCTGTTGTCGTGATGTAGGCCCCGTTGCCACTGGCGTTGGTCGTATTCAGAATAAGCGCCGAATTAGCGGCCCCGTTAATGTTGACGCTGCCAGCACCGTCATAGGTGAAACCGGAATTGCCAGAAAAAGCACCAGAACTGTTGTACTGAACTTGCGTATTCGACCCGCCCGGCGTGCCGCCGGCCGCGGGAGTGGCCCATGTTCCATCCCCCCGAAGAAAGACCGAGCTGTTCGCCGTACCGGTGATGGAAAGTTTCGAAAGCGCAATGGAGCCCGCGAGATCGCTGTTGGCGATGGAGCTATCCGTAATCTCCGCTGAACCAACTGCGTTCGCGCCAATCGTCAGAACCCCCGCGTTCGAAAGCGTGGCATCGCCCGACATGGCGACAGCCGTGGCGGCGTTGGAGCCGTTGCCTACCCAGATACTAGCGGAGGCAAGGGCAGGCAGGCCCGTGCTGATCGTCGCCCACGAATTATCCCCGCGCAGATAGGTGCTGGCGCTGGCTGTACCTGTGGCGCTGAGTTCGGCGATGCCGATAGCGTCATCTGCCATTTTGGCATTGGTGACCGCATTATCGGCGAGCGCACCCGCGTCATCCGCCGCGCAGGCCCAGTTCGTGCCGTTGAACTTTAAAATTTCATTCGTGGCGCAGGTTTGATTGCCGATCTTGGTGACGCCCGCCGCACTATCAAAGCTCAGGATCGGCTTCCACGTTCCGCCCTGACAGAGCAGCGCATAGCCTCCACCGGCCGCGACTTCCGGCCCGGCAGTGAAAAGAAGATTGTTGACGGCAGTGCAGGCATCGCCCGGCGCCGGTTCGGCAGCGTAAGCGTGCGGTACGAATGTCAAAGCAGCGACAAGTGTGAGGAGCAGCCTATTCATGTTCGGCCTCCTTGGTCATGGAGGCGATTTTCTCTTTCACTCCATCAGGGCCGGTATCGGTGAGGCCGAGTCCGTAATCGATCCCGCCCACCACATGCAGACCTTCCTTGTCCAGCATCGCGACCAGTTTGTCGTCGATGATGAAGACGAAGGCCTTGTGCGCCTGATCGGCCTCAATACGCACCGCCTCTTGCTTGGCTGGTTCTTCGGCCCGCGCTGGAACGCTGAGACAAGCCGCAATTATGGCCGCTGATAAAATGAAATGACGCATGAACTCCCCCACAAAACACTGCTCAAAACGAAGCGGCCACCCGAGGATTGTCCTCATGGTGACCGGGAGTTCGAAACCGTCGTGTTAAGTGAACGGCGCGGCAGTCTTTAGCCGCGAAGCCTGAACATACACTGCCGCCCCCCGGTCTAAGCCGAGAAGCGACATCTATGGCGCGCACCGCCACCATATTGAGGACGACGCACCAATAACGGTTGATGCCAACCGCTTAACACGTGGGGTTTCGATGCCCCGACTGGAAACACTCCAGCTTCTTTTATTCTATACTTTTATCGCCATGAAATAAACAAATATCGCCCTCGCGGCATTGGCCGCAGATTTTCGCCATTCAATGAAAATAAAAAAGTGCCCGGCTTGAATGGCCGAACATTCTCTTTTCACTCTGCTCCTCCGCGATCTCGCTGCACCACTCGCGGCGCGAGATATGAAGCGCGATGCCCGCCACTGAGCCCAAGAGTGAGAGACACGCCGCCCCGCGGGCATAGCCCGGGGCGATTGCAGAGAGAAACGTCCTTGCGGCTTACACCGCCAGCGAAAGGATGCATGTCATGAAACTCTTCACACAAGCCCAGCTCGAGCAGCTGCTGGACAACGGTCGCCGCCAGGCCAAGGTCAAGGGCACCGCCAACGAACTCGACTTCTTTCCCGTCGTCAAACTCTTCAACGCATACGGCGCCGGCACCTGGCTTTTGACCGAGATCCATCCGGACAATCATGACTGGGCCTTTGGCTTATGCGATCTCGGCTGCGATTGCGCCGAGCTCGGCGACATCAGCCTCTCCGAACTCTCCGCCTTGCGCCATCCCTTCGGCTTTCCCCTGATCGAACGCGATCGCCACTGGGAAGCCACCGCACCGCTTTCCGCTTATGTGAAGGCCTCCGTCGCGGCACGCCGCATCATCGACCGTCTGCCCGTCCCGGCCTGACACCCTTCCCACTGAAAAGAGAAAGAGGGCGCCCCTCGGCGGACACCGGCTCAATATCTATCCCGTCACGCCCGCCTGATCGCCCACCAAGAGAAAGAGCTTGCGCAACGAAAGCGTCGAACCGCGGCGCGGGTTCGAGAGAAGAGCCCGCCTTCAACATGAAAGGATGAGCTCTTGACCACCAAACCCCGCACCCAGGCTGTCATCACAATCGCGATGGACAATGACGCCTTTGCCTACAGCCCTGCCACGGAACTGAGCCGCATCCTGGTCACCCTTGCCGGAGAGGTCGCCACAGACGGCATCTCTTACACGGCGCTTCGCGACATCAACGGCAACACCGTCGGCTATTTTCGTATCGATTCAGAAGTGACGCAAGCGCCGTCCATGCCTCACCCTCACATCCTCAACGTGCTGGATATATCCACCGCGCATCTCACCCTCGAAACCATGCGCCTCCTGGACACAACCCCGCAGGATGACTGGCCGGTCTCAGGCGCAGACATTCCTTTCGGGTATTTCGTCCATGCCGCCGATGAAAACGACGGCAGCATTCCCGCCGATCTTTGGGACTGCATCGAACTCGCGCGTCTGCATGGCTGCAGCCATCTGCGCTTCGATCGCGATGCCGACCCCCATCCTTCCCTCAAAAACTATCACGATTGAAAGGCAGAGCGGTGCTCTGCGCGGGCGCCCGGCAGGGCGGAGAGACAGAGTCTCTGTCCCGCTGCCCGCACTCAATCCCCATCACCGAAAGGAATTTTCATGACAAGTAAGACAAACACATCCGCCCAGAATATCTTTGATGAAGCCCCCATCGGCGCGCTGATCCGTTTTTCAGATGGGACGCCACGCCCGCCCGATCGCTTCAAGCGTAAGCTGCAAGCATGGGAAAATGCCAACGGCACGGGCCGCCTCTCCGAAAAGACTCCCGGCTCCGACCGCTCCCCCGGCATGTTCACGCTGCACATCGGCGATATCACCGGAAACTCCGGCGTCAAGCTCGTGCAGTTCTTCCGCACCTACAGCGTCCACAGCGCTGGCACCTTTACGATCGAAGGCCTTCCCGCCCCGGAAGCGGCGGCCGCGTAGTCCCCAAAGCTTCCCTGCACCCTTGACCGCCTGCGGCTTCCCGGCCGTGGGCGGTTCTTTTTCTTCCACCAAGAATGACACGAACGCCATGACCAACCCTGAAAGGCGGCGACGATAACGAATCCTGGCTCTTTATCATCTAGCTGCCCTGGATTCTCATCGCCAAAACCCAACCCAAAACCTTATCCCCGACAGCGCTCTTTCGAACCGCGCCATGCCTACTGCGATTTTTCTTGCATCATTTATCTACTGTGCGGTAATTGAATTATGTTCAATCAACAATAAGAAAAGGACTTTTTATGACCAAAGGGACACTTGATTTTGAAAAGACTATTGGGCGGATCGTAATTGCCGGCGTCAAAGGTGCAGCTGCTGGTACATTAGGTGCTGCTTTCAGCGCGGCGGTAGGTTACGCCCTCTCACAGCCGTGGCCGCTCATTGCAGGCTGCTCGTTTGCGGCATTTTTTGCCCCCGTCTTAGCCGGCTCAATGGAGGCAGCAATCAATCCCAGATCGAGCAATGACGGACCGCAAAGCCCGTCTTCTCCCGATCTGAGCAAATAAAACTCATATTTGGGTAAATGTGGAAAGTATCTCGTAGTTTCTTTGCCAAGCCTTGCGTTGCGGCTCGATGGTGGCGTTGAGCGTTTCCATCGTCTCTTTGAGTTTGATTACATCACCGGACTCTAGCGCCTTTTCTATAGTCGTCAGGTCCTCCTCGAGAAGGCCTGCCATGCGCTCAAGAGCTTCCTTTCCGCTGCGGGCCACACGAACAATTACTCTTGCCTGCCGCCTAACCTCGTCATCATCGCTCGGGGGCTGGCTTTTGTACGCGTGGACACTGTTTTCGAACATCTCCCAAAAATCCCCGTACTCTTGATAACGCTTCAATTCACCTTTGCAGTTCGACACGCAAGCCTGCATTCCAAATTCTCGACCCTCAGCGCGACCAAGCTCGAACCCTCCTTTCCGGCCATTCTCACTGGCTGCAAGCAGATCCTCTCTGAAGCGTTTTTGAACTGTCTCTTCAAGAGATTTTACATGCTCCTCCTTCTCGCGCTGCAGGCCGGACCTGAATGTCTGAGTTTCCTCGTCAAGTTGTTTTTGCAGGACGGCTTGCGCCTTGGCTCCAGCCAACGCCATACCTATAGAATGCCCCTCATCGTACCCCCAACCGTAGAAAAAATACCCAGCCAACGCTGCTGTAGCAAGACTAGACGCCGTTTGGACGAAGAATGATGAGGCATTGTCTCGTAGATATTGGATTAGGTGCTTGGAGAGCGGCATATTACCTCCATGTTCACGTGTTGACGTGGATGACGATCATGGTCAGCACAGTTATCCAACGATACTGGCGCATACGGCGCTGCGCAACCATAACTCGGGATTCGGAGTATTATGTTTGTGTTGTTTCTCCGTCGCGAGACGAAGCACCGAGCGCAAAATCGACTTTCGTGCCAGTCATTCGTCTTTTGATCCTCGATGGCACTGCCACATGACTCTTCACCGAAGAAGATGAATTCGAAGGCGACAAATATCTACTCTTCTGTCTTGGTGACCTCGGCCTTGTCTTTACGGAGCTTGGCTCCGTATTCCTTTGCGAACTCCAATCCTTTGGCGGCAAGATCCGCCCGTTCGTAGAGCGCGATTTTCATTGGCGGCCCAAGGCCACCCTTACAGCCTACGCCGGTGCCGCCATCCTGGCCCGCCAAATCGTCGGGCCCAATATCAAACCCACCTCCCTGCGCTGATCCAGTCCCCACCAGAGACAGAGCGCTGCCCCGGGCGGGGCGGGCCCGAGGCCCTTGCGCGCGAGAGACCGCACACAACGTCGGAACCGCGACCAACTCACTCCATCCATGAAAGGACCGACCATGACCAACAGCAAAACCCACAAAGCCAACACGAAATCGCCGAAGCCGATTCAAAGCGCTGAGATCATCACGCTCAGCGCCCCGCCCGTGCAGATCCCGCTCGATAAGCTAGAACTCAGCGAGAACAACGTCCGCCGCGTCAAAGCCGGACTGACGATTGAAGGACTAGCCGACAGCATCGCACGCCGCACGCTGCTCCAATCCTTAAGCGTCCGGGCGAAACTGGGAGAAAACGGCGAGCCCACCGGCACGTATGACGTCCAGGCCGGCGGCCGCCGCCTCCGCGCACTGCAACTTCTCGCCAGGCAGGGCCGTATCCCCAAAGATGCACCCATTCCGTGCATCGTCAAAGTCGGCGGCATCACCGAAGACGACAGCCTTGCGGAAAACGCGCACCGTGAAGACCTGCATCCGATCGATCAGTTCCGCGCCTTTGCAGCTCTGCGCGATCGCGACATGAGCATCGACGACATCGCCGCCGCCTATCGGGTGACGCCGGCTTTCGTGAAGCAGCTTCTGCGCCTTGATTCCGCCAGCGAGAAGCTCCTCAAAGCCTATGAGGACGATGAAATCGATCTGGAGCAGCTCAAGGCCTTCTGCGTCACGGACGATCACAAGCGCCAGAACGAAGTTTTGAAACTGATCACCAAGGGCAACGCCTATGGCTCCGCCCACAACATCCGCAAGCTGCTAACGGAAAACACCATCCCCGCCAAGGACCGCCGCGTCCGCCTCGTCGGCCTGAAATCCTACACCAAGGCAGGCGGCACGATCATGCGCGATCTGTTCGAGACCGATGACGGCGGCTACCTGCAGAACCCCGAAATCCTGACGCGCCTTTTGAATGAAAAGCTTGCGGAAGCGCAATCCGCCATCAGCGCCGAAGGCTGGAAATGGGTTGAAATCAGCCTCGATCCCCATCTCTGGGAATTGAAGCGCAGCCTGCGCCAGCTTCCCGACTCCGCCCGGCTCTCCCCCAAGGATCTGGCAAAGCGCATCGAGCTTGCCGCTCAATACGACGCGCTCATCGAGGAGCTCGACGATGACAACGAGACGGCAGAGGCCGATCAGGCGCGCCTCGATTCCCTTGAAGCCAAGATCGATGCCATCGACGCTAAGCCACCGCACTATTCACCGGAAACCAAGGCCATTGCCGGAGCCATCCTCTACATCACCAATGAGGGCAAGCTCGCAACGGAGTATGGGTATGTCCGCCCCGAGGACATGCCGCAGGACCCGGACGCGCCCGATCAGGGAAGCACCCGATCATCCAGCGACAAGCCGGCTGAATATGTCGTGGCGGGTAAGCCCCTCACCGACAAGCTGGTCCACGATCTGACGGCCTTTCGCACCGTTGCGATCCGCAATGCCCTCGCCCAGAACTTTTCCGCCGCCTTCACCACGGCGCTGCACGCCATGTGCCTCGATGTCTTCCATCGCGGCTCATCCCATAGCTGCGCCCAGATCAGCGTGCGGGAAAGCTTTGCTATGAGCGTGCCCGGCTTGGGCGAATACGCCGCCAGCAAGGATATCGAAACCCGCCATGACGAATGGCAGACGCGCTTGCCGCAGGACGAGGAGGACCTCTGGCACTATATCGGCAATCTCTCTGATACGGACCGCGCGGCTCTCTTCGCCCATTGCGTCAGCCTGACCATCAACGCCGTCCGGGGCAGCCATGATACCCGCCAATCCGAACGCCATCACGCCGATCAACTCTGCAATGCCCTCAGCCTCGATATCGCGGCCACCGGCTGGACGACGAACGCTGAGAACTATTTCAAGCGCGTCAACAAGCTGCAGATCATAGAATCCGTGCGCGAAGCCAAGGGCGAGAGGGGCGTGGCGCTGATCGAGCGCCTCAAGCACGGAGAAATGGCCGAAGAAGCGGCCCGCCTGCTTGAGGACACGAACTGGCTCCCGCCCGTGCTGCGTTCCGCTGTTCCCGTCCCCCAAGCGGCCGTTGCCGCCGAAGCCGGTACGGACGAAAGCGCAGCGCCGGCCACTGCACTGCCAGCCTTCCTTGCGACCGATCCTGCGGGCACTCCGCCCGCCGCGGCCGCATAAACCCCGCCTGGCCCCGCGCCGTCTTCCCCCTCCCCACACACCGATGCGCGCGGGGCTTCTTATTATAGGAGCCACAACAAACAAGGAGAAACGCATGCCCCTGACCCTTCGACAACAAGTACTTCTCTCATTCCAGGCCTTCGACGATACCTTGCATCGCGCCCAATCCGCCAATCGCCGATCAGCTTGGACCTTTGGCGAATTCAACATCCGCGCCTGCATCAGCCATATCGTGCCGCTCACCGCTGAGCTTCGAAACGCATCCCTGACATGCGAAAAAATCCTCGACCTCATCGACAAGAACCTGCCTCCGCTGACCCGCGCCGATCTTCCGTCACCCGATGTCGTGCTCCGGATGCTGGAGCGATCGCGCGATGGCTTCAACAGCACCAAAACATTCCAAATCGCCGAACACAAAACCAACAGCAATATCCTTGCTGTCCAGCTCGAAGAGCTCATCAACCAGCTAGGAGGTGCAACAGATGCCTAGCCACACCCGATATCTCGTTCGGCTTGTGACGAAGACGGAGATCACGCAGTGGGTTGCCGCCAGCTCTCATGACGAAGCGGAACTCTTTGCGGAAGCTGATTTCCGCTTGAACGGCCGCAAGAACTTCAAAATCGCCGACGAAGACGTCCATTCCATGCATATCGAGGATCAGCACCAGTTCGCGGGAACGGCCTGATCTTCACACTTCAAACCCAAGGAAAACCACCGATATGAAAAACAAACTGACCGACCTCAACAACCACCTGTTCGCACAGCTCGAACGGCTTGGCGAAGAAGATCTAACCCCGGAGCAGATCGACAAGGAGATCAAGCGCACCGACGCCATCGTTTCGGTGAGCGAGCAGATCGTCGCCAACGCCAATCTGGCCGTCAAGGCCGCCGCTCTCGTCGCCGAGTACGGCGGAAAATACGAAAGCATGCTGCCGATGCTGGAGGGCAAGACACCATGAGAAAAGTTTTGACCTTTACCGAGGAGGAACTGGCCTGGATCAAAAAGAACGCCAGGCGCGTCAGACGCCGCGCCCATGCCGCGTTTTGCCAGACATTCGAGCGAACGGACGTCTCCCTCTCCAACTTCAACACTCTCTGCAAGCGCAACGGCTGGATGACCGGCCGCACCGGCCATTACAAAAAAGGCAGCATTCCAGCGACCAAGGGCAAGAAAATGCCCTATAACGCCAACCGCGCCCGCACCCAGTTCAAGAAGGGCCAGACGCCGCACAACACCAAATATCTCGGCCATGAGCGCGTTTCCGTCGACGGCTACGTCGAGACCAGCATCGACAAGGTGAACCCACACACCGGCTTTCTTCGCCGCTACGTGCTGAAGCACAAGTATCTTTGGGAAAAACAGAACGGCCCGGTCCCTGAGGACATGTGCCTGAAATGCCTCGATGCCAACCGGCTCAACACCGATCCCTCGAACTGGGAGCCCATCCCGCGCGGCGCGCTACCATTTCTGAACGGGCACCGCGGCCCCAATTACAACGCCGCGGCCGAACAAGTCAGGCCCGCCATCCTGACGCTGGCCAAGCTAAAATACACCAGGGGCCAAAAGGCGCGAGGAAAGCCCGCCTCCTCTTCTCTCCCATCGAACCACTAAAGAGAAAAAGCCACGCTGGTCCGGGCGCAAGCCGGACCGCGCCGAAGGAGAGAGCGCAACAGCTCTCTGCCACTTCGTTCCGCGATCCTCCGCTTTCGGTCTCACAAAGGAGGACTTCATGACCCACCCGCATTACCACGCTCTATCCTCGGCCAAGCTCTTCGGCGGCCAGCCTGAGGATTATCTTCCTATTCACAACTGGTTTGATGCGACCAAAGAGAGCTATGCCGATTTCCGCCACCGCGCCCTGCGCCATCATGCCGAAGGCATCTTCGAATGTGAGCGCGTGTTCGGCGTGACCATCACCAACAGCGCCGGCAAGCAGATTCCCGTCCGCTACGTGGGGGAGCAGCACGTCATGGAGGATTGCGGCCGCATCCCTTCCGTTGCCGACTGGCTATCCAGGATCCACCCCGAACCCTGGATGACCCGCGCCACCAAAGTCGGCGCTCACTCACGGAGGGCCGCAGCATGACCGATACCCTGACAACCGTACCCACTCTCGACCAACGCCTTGCAGGCTTGCCCCCCAAGGTCTCCGGCCCTTTCAGACAGCTCCTGAGCATTGGCCATCTCCCCGAAGATGTCATCCACACCGTGCTAGATGCGGGAGACATCACCGGCGATTCCACAAAACTCATCGGCTTTGCCGCCGGATTCCTGCATCTGCGCGGACAAGGCATTCCCGTCCATGACGTCATCCGCATGGCCAAGCAGCAAAACAGCCGCATCAATCTGGCCTGGAGCGCCGCCCGCTGGAAAGACGAGCATGAAAGGCTCTCGCGCGCCGAAGCCCTGCGACGCCTCGCCGATCAGAACGTCCACTACGACCTTGCAGCCTATGACAAGCATCTCCCCGCGCACTTTCCAGGTTATCTCATCCGCTCGAGCCGCAGGCTCGGCATGGAGGGCCTGCGCCAACGCCATTGCGTCGCCAGCTATCACGACCGCCTGATGAAAGGCGTGTGCGCCATCGCCGCCGTCTTTGTCGAAAAACAAAGATGGACGGTTCAACTGGAGTTCACGCCAGAGCCAGACCGCCGACTTCTCATCACCCAGATCAAAACCCGGTACAATGCCCTGCCGCCGGCAGCCGTGCGCAGCCGCATCCACGAGCTACTAGGCATCGCGCTTCCCCGACCAGCCGAATCCCGACCGGCCGGGACCGATGAAAATTGCCTCTATTTTGAGAATCTCCGCCGCGTCCTGCCTGTCCTCCGCCAGCATGGCATCGAAACTGTCACCGCTTCCTTCGACGGCAGCGGCGACAGCGGATCAATCCACGACATTTCCTACGAGCCGCGTACCCATGCCCACGCTGCCTCCACAGCCAATGTCGAACATTTACGCACCCAACGCTTCTTCGATGACGGGCAATGGAAACGCGCCGTCACCGCCGAGCTCACAACCGTCAATGCCGCGATTGACTCCCTGACCTATGATTATCTCGAAGAGGTCGGGGTTGATTGGTACAACGATGACGGCGGCTTCGGAGAATTGATCATCGATGTTGAACAAGGGAGCGTTTCCCTTGAAGTCAATCACCGCTACACCGAATCCACCACCGAATATTCCGGGGAATTCGACATCGAGACCGGCGACGAGCGTTAACACGCCCAAGTCATATCATCGTAGAACAATAGTTACGGAGCATACATGTCAAAAACACTTTACGATCATGCCTACACTCTAGCCTTTTCCCTAAAATCCAATCACCCCGCCGGTGACGACGTTACGCCGCGACAACTCCGCACTGCCATCCTGGAGCGCCTGACCACGCTTTCCGACGACGAAATCCTCGAAGCCGCCGGCGCGCCCTTTGATACCTACGAGGTTGATCCGCCGGTCTTCGATATCACCCCACCTCCCGATCCAGCCGCCCCGCGCCTCAGCATCCGCGTCGATCAGCTTTTTAACGTCGAGCTTGCCCGACAGGACGAGGGGCTCAGCGTCCATGTTAATTCCGCTCACGACAACAGGCCCATTGCAGAAACATGGGCCACCGATGCCCAAGCCCTGAAACAAGAAAACACATAGCCTCTCATCCTTAAACTCTCCGCCAAAGAGGCCCGCCCCGTGCGGGCCTTTTGCGTTTCATCACAACCAACAGAAAGGAGCCACCATGGGCTGGACCTATACCCACAAAGAAACAGGCGTCAAAGCACGCGAATTCCTCCGCAAGGAACTCCAGCAGGATTACATTCCCGCAGAGAAAACCGGCTTTAAGATCCTGACCGATACGGCCACCCTCACGGAATACTATGCCGTCATTGAGCGTACCGACCACAAGACTGGTGCTGCTGAGCGCTTCTGTCTGGTCTGCCTCATCCGCAACTGCGGCGATTATCATAACTTCGGCTGGAAGGAGATGGAGGAAAGCATGGGGCCCTTCGTCATCCCGCCCCGCTCTTTCTTCAACGCCCTCGAGCACATGATCCCGGAGCCCGACGGCGAATATGGCCGCGAATGGCGCGAGCGCTGCCGCGCGTACTACGCCAGGCTCGATGCGCTTCCGACCTTCAAAGTTGGCGATGAAATCGAGCTCTATGAAAAACGCTTCCGCCTGATCGCCGATCTCAAACGCAGCGGATTCCGCGCCGTGCAACTCCCCTTCGGCCGCCAATACCGCATCAAGCGTACTCAGTTCCGATCCGCGACGTTACTCGATCCCACCCCACAGCCGGAGGCAGCACCATGCAATTGACCCACCACGCCTACAGCCATAAGTCCGATCGCTTCTTTATCGATGGCAGCCGCGTATCGAAGGATTGCTTCGAGCTTGCGCGGATCAAAGGCCGCATCTCCGGCCACCACCATTGCTGCTTCATCACCCGCCAACGCAGCACCGCGCCGGGCGCAACCCATCACGTTCACTATTTCACGATCTCGGAAAGGACATAATCATGACCACCAACCCCTCCTCGGACGCACCCGATCAGAACATCGCGATCTATTGCACCCGCCATAGCGTATAGATTGTCAATATACGCTACAGCGCATAAAATGGCTCGATACGCTCAAGCGTATTAAAGCAATAAATACGCTAGCGCGTATGTTGTTGGAGATCACTCCAAAAAAAACCGCCCCAAGAAGGGGCGGCTATAGTTTTAGGCTGTCTGCAATAAAGGCTACGCGGCCATCGCCACAGGCGTCTGCATGATCACAGGCACTCTCCAGGCGGCGCGTTCCTTGCGATCCTCCGCATGCTGGGCTGCTTCCCGGCGTTCTTCGAGCTCATCCACGCTTAGCTTCGAAACCAGCAGCCTTTGCCCTGGCCGGCCATCCAGCCATATCGCCGCATACGGCTCATCGTCCTCGATCGTCTCGCCCTCGGTAATCTCCACGATATTGCTGACCGGCACGAAGCGATTGCCGCCGATATCGACAAATCCCATGCGGCCCTTGATGAGATCGGCAAAAGCAACTTCCGTCACAAGCTGCCTGCCCTTCTGACCGTTCGGCCCGCGCAACACGACCACCGCGGCTTCCGGATTATCCGGCTGATAGGAGAGCGGCCCGTCACGATCCATCCCCAGCGCTTCCGTCATGCGCACTCTGCGGACATACAAGATGTCCAGGCGGTGCACGTAAAAAACCTTGTCAAAATTTAAGTAATCCATGATCAATCCCCTTATTCGTCTCCTTTTTCTGTTGAGAAGTGGTGCCGGCCGCCAACGGCCTGACAGCCGGCACCCACCCTGCCTCAGCCCATCGCCGCCTCTGGTCCCGCTCCGTCCGCAGCAGGGGCCGACACAGGTAGTCCCTTGGCCTTATCCACCCTCGCCCTGATCTGATCAGCCGTCGCAGGCGAAAGCGCCGGGCGTCCATTGGCAAGCCCCACACTGGACTTCCACGCACGCTCCATCTTGTAGTTCTTCTCTTCCGCCAATCGGGTCTTGTCCTCCTTCGTGAAGGGCGTGACCTTCTCCGGCACAATGTTCTCCGCAGGCACATACCGGTCGTAGCCGATATTGACGGCCTGCATCGCCTCCTTCAGATGCTCCACAGGCAACACCGCGAGCACCGTCCCGCCATTGGATAGCGTGATCTTCGCTTTATATTTCTCCGCATCCGACCCATCACGAAGACTTGCGTTGTCCGCATCGAACGGGCCGAAAAAGCGCACATTGCCTTTGATCACGTACTGCCCGGCGCCGATATCGACAAACGCGAGACCGTCGGCCCTGAACTCTTCAATGCTGCGTCTCGCGAGCTTGGGCTTCAACGCACCTTGAAGCTCGATCTGCGTCTTGAAATCGGCCGCCTGAAGATTGTACTTCGCCGCCACCCGCGCCCGATCGTCATCAAACAGCTCGCTGACTTTGCGGATGTTCTCCTTGTGCACGGCCGCGCCATCGCCCAACCCGATAAAGCGTACACCGCGCTCGTTCAGCTGATTGATCGTCTTCTTGGCCCAGAACGATCCAAGATCGCCATTCAAAACAACCCGCGTCACGAAGCTGCTGTCCACCTCGGACTTTCTGTCCTTCGCGAAGCTCGCCCGCTCCTCGGCCGTAATGGGCTCCAGCCTGGCGATGTTGCTGCGCACCGCGTAGCGACCATCGCCGACATAGACGAGGTCGAAGTCATTCGAGCGCAGCTCCTTCACAGATTGGCGGGCGTAGAGAGGCTCAGCCTCGCCAAGAACGTAGATCTTCGACTGAAAGTTATCAGGACCGCCCTCCTCGCCGGCCTTCGGACCATTGACGATCTTCACAGACTTGATGCCGCTGATCGCAATCTCCCTGGTGCCCTCCGCCAGAGTCACGGTTATTTTTTTGCCATTGGTATTTGTTTTTGCATTGGTCGTCATTTCTATTTCTCCTTTTTTGAGTATTAAATGTTATATAATATGCAATATTAACACCATAAGCTGATTATGGTTGTCAACAATTATTATTTACATAACAATTAGTTGCAAGCATTTCCGCGCCCTTCGGCACATCTTATGTCATTGTCCTTTTATTAATATTTCACAGGCGAAACATCACTTTTCGCTCCATTTGCGAAAAACAACGATCGGACATTCCGGACCTTGTTTCTGAAATTTATAGATGCCCACGTAATCGCAACTCACAAAACTCGGATCATCCGCCGAGCCGTAATACGTATATTCAAACCGGAAATAGGGAAGACCGAGCATCACGTAGACGGTGCTGAGCATTCCCACGATCAAGATTCGCGGCCCCAGAACGCGCGGCCTGGCCGCAACATCCAAAACCAGCTTCGTCAAAACCCGCAGCCACACCGGCTTGGACTTGTGCGGATCGTGCTGCGGCTTTCCCGGAACTAGAACCTTCGCCATACCCCCTCCTCACCTTTCAAAATCTGTCTGTCGCTCGTCACCGGCCTCACGCGCCGGCTTGTCCGAACTCTTCATCGCGCCCACCGCCCAGACCCCGAGCCCATTGCCGTCCGGCACCAGCGTCAGCGCGATATTCAAAACTACAAGCCCGCACACCATGGCCGTCAACGACCCGACGATGAAAAACATCACGCCGCGTCCGACCCACGGGCTGATCCCCGGACCTTTCCCTTCATGACTATGCCTCATCACGACGCCGTCCTTTCCGCCCTGCTTTCGCCTCCGCCACTTTGCCCCCCTTGCCTGAGAGAGCCGGAAGGGCCTTCAACAAATCCTCATCATCAAGATCCGCGCCTATCACCTCCCGAAGCGCCAAAAAGTCCTTACCTCGCGCCGCGTAAGGCAGCTCTTTCTCCGGAACCCCGAATAGCCCCAGCATCATCAGCGCCCAGACTGCGAAGAGATCGATCCCGACCGCCAGCACCAGCGCCGGAATGAAACGATCCTTGTATTTCCAGACGATGTCAGACAGCGAAACCACCTCCACCAGATTGCCGGCCTCAGAGCGCGCGCCGTCGAGCTCCCGGATCACAGCCGCAAGATCAGCCGCCACCATGTCCATATCCGCGCGGATCGTTGCCATTGCCGCGTACTGCCGCTCGCCCAGTGCCGAATTTCCCGTGGGAAGGCTCGACACACTCGAGCGGACAGCCGCCAAGGATGCCTTCGCGATTTCCGCAAGGCCCGCGTCGTGCATCGCTCCGATCATGGCCCGCAACTCCGCCGCACCTTTCAAGAAGATCGCTTCCCGCTCATGCACGGGCCGCCTGCGGTCCGTCACCAGCTCCGAAAGCTCCATGATCTTGCCGCGCATGCGCGCCGCATCAGCATCCGCCTGGTTGACGGCCGCTGCGATCTCGCTACCCCCCGTCCGCAACACCGCCGCGGCTCCTTCCAAAGACTGAGACAGCGGCCCTGCGCCCCGCGCCCCGGTCGCTCCGCCGCCTTTGACTTCGCTTTCGCTCTGCAGGGCGAACCCCGCCGCCTTCGCGTTCATCGCCCCCGGAAGACCGCGCGCCGTACGGATCTGCTCGGTCGCCTTCGACACCGCCTTGTCCAGCGTCTCGGCCGAGGCCATCAAGTGCATCTCGAGCGCCGGCGCGCCGGCCATCGACATGAAACCGTACCAACTGCTGGTTCCCACCGCCCAGCCGCAGAAAAGCAGGATGCAGATCCAGGCCCCGCCATAGGTCCACCACCGGCTCATCCGCGGCGTCAACTTCTCCGCCATTAGAAAGCCGATGAAAATACAGAGCGTAAGCCCCATCGCGACCGCCAGAGCCGTTGTCGCCGTGGCAACCGTCTCACCATGGTCCCGGGCCATCTCGGCATAATTGCCCCGGAAAACCATGAGTGCCGTGATCGACGTTGCCGAGATCACACCCATGGCCGCAATCGTTTCCGCCCCGCTCCGATGCCAGGCCCGCTCACGCTCGCGCGCAGCACGGCCTTCATCCACTGCCGGAGGATTCAATTTCCAGAGCTGCAAACTTTCTTCGGCCTCAGGGGCCGCAACCGACGTCACATCCGTCATCGACCACGTACTCCTGACCTAAGAGCCGATATAGAGCTTGGAAAGCTGAACCCAGCTTTCGAGACTGCGACGCGCCCGCTCATCACCTAGCCGCGCGATCTCCGAGAAAAAGAACCCCCGCGCAAGATGCCTGCCAGCATCCCGGCCCAGGCCTCCCATCTGCGAAGACGTCAAAGGCTTGGCAATGCAGCGGCCAAAGCTGCGTCCCATGACGACAGGCGTCCGCAGCCCGCGCTCCCATTTGAGCTGCGTGTATTCCAGCCCCGCCGCGTACATCTCAGCCGCAAACTCGCCCTGAAACAACGCGTTGATCACGATTTTGTCGGGTACGGCCTCAAGGCCCTTGAGCTTGTGGTTTGCCATCTTGCCTCCATCCCAATCCTCATGCGCCGAGCACTGATCACCGGCGCCGCGTTTTTGGGAAATGGAAAGGCCGCCGTCGCAAACAAGTGCTACCGCCTCCAGCTGGCCTGAGCACAGATCACCCTTCCGCCCAGCTCAAGCCCGAAATGCCGAACTCTTGACACCTCTGCCAAAACTTTCAGCATGCATATGCTCTCTCGCCGAGGCATCATGCTCTCCCAAGCCGGCATCACGTCACGACAGCGAAGCATTTCCTATATAGTCGTTGTACACATGACCCGGGGATACGCTTCACTCCTTCCCGCGTGAAGCACATGACAATTTTGCTGCCGCGCGCGAAAAAATGGACTTCAATCCCAACATCGCAGCCCACCGCCTGCTTCTGGCCGAGTCCATCGCGGATTTCCTCCGGACCATAAACCTGCCCCTGACGTCAGCCCCCCGGTCAGATGGCACACGCGCGCCGTCCCTTCAGGCGACCCTGGCCCAGCATGGTGTCCATATCGCACGCGGGAACCTGACGCGGATTGCCGATCTCGACCAAAATCTCGATGCTCCGGCCCCGGCCCTGTCTGTCAAAATCGCCGCCGTGCTGCATCAGCTCGGCTTCTGGCCGCCGGTCGGCAACGTCGACCGCGCCCTGCAGCGCGTCCCACCCTTCTTCGATTGCTTCGATCCGGGAGCCAATCGCGTCCTGGATGAAATCTCAGGAGAGTTCGTCTCCTACCAATATTCGAACCGCAACCCCGCCAATATCTTGATTGGCAAAGTCACCATTGGGCCGCGTACGGCGTGGAACTACGCCCACGTCACGAATTACATTGAAAAGACCGGTTCATCGGCCAACAGCATCGTTTTTTCCGGCATCGGCTGGTCCGATAACCGCCAGAACATCTACATGCTCCTGCGATCCGAACTTTATGCCTTCCCGACCTTCATCCTGTTCGATGAAATCGAACGCCCGGGCCGCGAGACCCGCATCGAGACCATCAACGGCACCTCGCTCGGAGCCGCGCGCCAGCATCATCGTCATCTCACCGCGATAACCTTGCACCGCGCGCCTTACCCCGAGGACGATTCCCCCGTCCTTCCAGCCCAGCGTGATCGCCTGCCAAAACCGGTCAGCACGTACATGCTGATGCCGCTCAAGAACGGCCCCCATAACTACTGACGCCTTCCAGCTCCGGAGCCTTTTCAGTCATGGTCGACCGCAACCAGCAAAAGCCGCAGCAAGCCCACCAGCAGCAGCCGACCACGCTCCAGAGCTATACCCCCTCCATCCTCTGGCAGGTCATTATCCTGGCAGCCTTGACCTGGGCGTTTGTTGAAGGCCACCTCCCCCACTTTTTCCCGGAAGACTGGCATCCCGCCGTCTTGGCCGTAGCCGGCACAATCGCGACTTTTTGCGGCGTCAACATCGCGGCCAAACTCGTGACGCTCTATCACCGCGTCTCGGTCATGGTGCAAGCCGCCACGCCCCAAACCGTGCATGGCTCTGCCCGCTTTGCCGATATGAGCGATATCAAGAAAGCCCGCCTTCACAGCAACAACGGCCTCTGGATCGGCCTCTTCGGCGATCAGGTCCTGCGCTTTGAGAACGAAACCCACACGCTCGTCATCTCCCCGGCCGGCGGCGGCAAAACCGTCTATCTGGTTGTCCCCCAGCTCGCCCTCGTCACCCTGCCCATGCTGGTCACGGATATGAAAGGCGAGCTCCCCGCCATCACCGCCCGGTGGCGGGCCCAGCGCATGGGCCACCGCGTTCGCGTCCTCAATCCCCCCTCCGTCTGGCGGCAACCGAGCGACACATACAATCCCTGCGATATCGTCCTTGAAGACCTTGTCACCGATCCGCGCGATGCGATTCTGGACGCCAAATCAATCGCCTTACAGCTTATCCCTGAACCGACCCGCGCCGGTGCCGACAACAATCAATTTTTTCGACAAGGTGCGCGCGACATCGTCAGCTTCACCATTCTCGCCCTCGCCTTGAGATACCCCGGTAGCTGCCATCTCCCCGAAGCCCAGAAGATCGTCACCAACCCCATTGCGTTCAGAAACCTTTGCGAAGAGATCAAAGACGCGCATGGCGGCGTTGAGGGCGACGTCGCCAACATGGCCCAGCAGCACATCGCCGCCTCGGATGCCACCCCGCGCGAATTTCAATCCTTCATGAACAACGCCGTGCAGGCCTTGGGCCCCTTTGCCCCTTCCGGCCGCATCGCCGAATTCTGCAAGACATCGAGCTTCCGTTTCCGCGAGCTCAAGACCGGCGATGCCGACGGCAAGCCCGTCACCGTCTATAATTGCTGCGATATGACCCGGCTGGCGCAATTCGCGCCCTGGACGGGCCTTCTCAACTGGGCCGCCATGACCGAGCTTCAGCGCTGCCAGGTGCGCCAGCAGGTCCTGATCCTCATGGATGAGGCGTCCAACTTCACCATCGCCGATCTACCCAAATACCTGACCGCGCTCCGCGGATACGGCATCTCCGTCTTCCTTGTCTTCCAGGAACACTCTGAAATCGAGCGCGCTTACGGCAAGGAAGCCGCTGCCACCTTCTGGAGCCAATCCGATCTCATCATCGGCTTTGGCATCAAGTCGCAGGAAACCGCCGAGCGATTCAGCAAACTTGCCGGCGTCCGCACTATCGAAGCCAGAAATTTCAATCTTGGCGGACAAGCGGGCGATACGATCAATCAGTCTCAGTCCTACACCAAGCGAGAGCTGATCACCCCCGACGAAGTCCGCGCCCGCGAAGAAGGCGATATGCTCGTCTTCATCAAGAACATGCCGCTGATCAAAGCCGAACGCTGCGGCTACCATGAGATCGAGCCCCTTCGCTCAAACCTCGATCCCAATCCGCTTCACGGCAATCAGCCCTACTTGGGCACCACGCGCGTTTCACTGTAACTCTCACCCCCCGCTTACCAGCGTCCCCCTTTTCCGGCAGGCCCGGGCCTTTCTTCGCAATTGCCCCCCCCCTGTCGTCGCGTTCCCTTGTCCCGACACGCGGACACCAGAACGGCGGATCATTCCGTAACGCCGCCCGCCCCCCTTTTTCCCTTTTCCTTTCCGCCCCATCCGACCGAAAACCCGGTGCCCTGGCCCCTTTTCGGCCTCGCTACCGCCTTGCCAGAGCAATCCCTTTTCATCGCAGGGCCTCCTCTGTTTGATCCGGCCCGTCAATCCGAAGCGACGTCCTCAGCAATTTGTCCCCCCGCTGAAACCAGCCAGCCTCATCCAAGCGCTTTTATCACGGGCGAAATCCGACCGGGCAGCCTGGAAGGAGCCCGCCCTATTGCAATGCCTGGCCCGCACCACCCGTGGGCCGCGCAAAGAAACGCGGCCACGGCCGTGTAAGGCATGCAATTCCGATTTCATCGCCGTGAATTTTTTACGCGCATGGCTGGATGGTCCAGCCGCGAAAACAAATGAGAGGACTACCATAATGAGTGACAACCAAAACAAACAAAAGCCCGTAGCGAAAATCAGATGCTTCCCTGTTCAGGCAGCCATCTGGAAAAACGAAACGGCCAAGGGCACTTTCCACACGGTCACATTCTCCCGGACCTACAAGAAAGAAAACGGAGAGTACGGCGACACCGACAGCTTCTCCGGCGCTCAGCTCCTGCAGCTCGCGCACGTGGCTCAAAAGGCCTACGACAAGGCGGAAAAGCTTACCCGCGAGGCTCGCGCCGCCGAAGCTGACGAGGAGGACGACTCCGACGTCACCGACTACGCCGATACGTCCACCGAACTCGACGATGACATCGCGTTCTAGGAAATCCTGGCTCGCCCTTCGGGGCGAGCCTTTTCTTTTTCATCCTGAATACTTGATAAGTAGAAAGTGTTATCGCCATGACCGCATCACAACGCCTCTTCCGCATCGAATTCTGTGATTGGCAAACATTTGCCATCACGCTTCCCGCACGATCAGAGCACCATGCCTGCCGCCGCGCCCAGACCCTTCTGGACCGCCACGGCAATGTCATGTTCGAAGAGCTGCACGGCACGACCGAAGGCTGGACGGCGACGCCGATCGTCCTGACAAATCCGCAAGAGACCCAAGCTGCGCTCTACTCCCTGATCCGATTCCGAGACCTGCGCTTATATCCGCTGCAGCACTTGAATCCTCGGTACATTCGCCTGCTCAGCGCGCTCATAGCACCGGCCATAGCCAATCTTAGACCACCGAGCCAAGCCCCGCACTCGTGAGGGGCCGCTGCGTGGCGGGCAAGGTGGCCGCTGGCACGCCGCCCTCGCAGCCCGCCCGCACTTTTTTTTCATGCCATCGATATGCGCCCTGCACCCGTGCGAAGCCGAATGCGGACTGCATACGCATGTGTGTTAACGAATAAAGTTCTGGCACTTTCCACCATGGTGAAATATCTTCCGCGAATACCGCTTATATTCCGCCATTTTCGAATGTATGCGTTTTCTCATTTTCCGTATTCAACAAATTAGTCTTGATTTTTTGCGACTGAGCATGCATGTAATGCATTGCGAAGGAGCGCGAGTATGTGTTTTTGGTACCCAAAAACCTGCGATTTCGGGAAAACAAACGGCCCAGAGGCACGTTTATTTTCTTATCCGAAATGCGCAGATACTCGTGGGGGGACTTTTCCAGTCCCCCTCAACCCCTCCAGGACCAGGGCAAAGCGCCCTGGACCCAATGGTGGCAATCAAGCTGCCCCCAAACCCCCGCAAGCCGTCAGCCGTTAGTCGGCTGACCGCAAACCTCCCAAGCGCGCGGCCGCGCTCTTAGACACGCACCACGGGGCTTAGGCCCCGGGCGCGGTCACGCGCGATCGGCTTATCCCGCAAGCCCTTCCCGCTTTTTGTTTTGAACAACAAAGAGAAAGGAAAGGATGACACCATGCCTAAACTGAACACCAAGGGCGGCCGCCCCCTCAAGCAGACTCATGAGAAACGCTCCGAGCAAGTCAAGACCCGCTACACGCTTGCCGAGCTCGACAAACTGCGTGCCGATGCCAGTCGCGCCGGGCTATCGCTCGCCGATTTCGTGCGCCGCGCCTCCTTAGGGATGGCGATCACCATCAAGCACGGCGGCGCAGAGCCCGCCGCACTCACAGAGCTGAACAAGATCGGCATCAACCTGAACCAGATCGCCCGCTCCCTGAACCGGGGGCAAGACGTGCCCCATTACCTGGAGCAGGCAATAGCAAAGCTCGACGAAACTCTCGACCAGGTTGCAGAGGCCTATGTACGCTAAACTGATCAAGGTCCGTTCCGTGCGGGGCTATGCAAACTACGTCCTGCACGACACCGACAATCCGGCCACCGCAAACCGCGTGGCGTGGACGGAAACGGTCAACCTGGCTACCCGCAATCCCCATACGGCCTGGCGCATCATCGAGGCAACAGACATGGAGGCCGACCGCCTCAAGCTTGCGGCCGGCAAGAAGCTGACGGGAAACAAGGTGGATGCCTCCTTCCGCCACCTTGTTCTCTCGTGGCACCCGGAGCAAAAGCAAAGTCTCGACAAAGACTCCATGGTCGCCGCGGCCATGGGGGCCTTACGCGCATTGGGAGCACAGAACTGCCAGACGCTGATCGTTGCCCATAACGATAGCGATCATCCCCATATCCACATTCTCTATAACCGCATCTCGCCGAAGAACGGCATCGCCTTGGGCACGTATAACGAACACAAAAAGCTTTCCCGCTGGCAGCAGGCCTATGAAAAGCAGCACGGCAAGATCTATTTCGAGCAGCGCGTTTTGAACAACGCCGCCCGTGACCGCGGGGAGTTTCCGGAAAAGCGCCGCCCGATCCCGCGCCAGATCGTGGATTCCGACAAGGTTGCCCGCCAGGCCGCCAACGACAATCCAACCCGGCGTGAAGCTTTGAAGCAAAAGCTCACCACCCGCGCCCGCGCCCTCAGTGCTGAAGGCTTTGAGGTCAAGCGCAGACAGGCCCGGGAATGGAAGGGCATGCAGGAGGAGCACCGTGCCCGGCGCTCGGCCATCGAGGACAGTGCCCGCAAAGCGCAGGCCGCCGCACGCCAGCACATCATCGCGACCTACCGCAACGCCTGGCGTCAGCTCCGGGCCATTGAAACGAAGGAAACCGAGCTTTTCGCCGCCCGCGAGAAGACCCGCTTCGGCAGGTTGTCCAACCTGTTCCGCACCATCAATGTCGCCCATTCCGCCATGGACGGCCCCAAGCCCTCGATCATGACGCGAATCTGGCGCGGCCTGACGTCGGCCGAAGAGCGCAAGGCCATGATGGAAAAGACCCACCAGCAGCGCCAGCAGGCCCTGCTCAATCATCAGCGCGCCGCCATCCGGGCCGCCGTGCTGCCGATCGCCGCCGAAAAGCGCCTCGAGCGCATCGACGCCGCGCGCGACTACAAAACCGACCGGGAAAGCCTGGCCTTCAAGCATGCCGGCGAGCGCGCCAAGTTCAAAGCCCAATGGCACCAGTTCGGCAAAGATCGTACGGGCGAGTACGCCGCGCTGGCCGCTTCTCTGGAGCGTCAGCAAACCTTCAACGAAAAGGCCAACCCGGAGTGCCGCTCAACGGACCACCTGTTCCAGCCGCGCCAGACTCCGACGCCGGCGCGCGAGCAGAACAATGACCGTGACCGCGATCAGGAGCGCGACTAATCATGCCCTTTTCCTCCATTCGCGCCGTCGCCTTCGATGCGTTCGACACGCTGATCTATACCGCGGAACCGCAGCGGCCGCTCGACGGGCTCATACGCTGGCTCAGGCAAACAAAACCTGCGCCACGCATCGACGACGCCTGCTGGCTTATGAGCCGGGAATTCAACCTGAACGCCCTTGCGGCAGACCTGCCCTCGCCGGTGCGTCACGACCTCGAACAACGCCTGGAACGAGAGATCGCCAGCATTACAGCTTTCGAGGACGCCCAATCCACGCTCATGGCCCTGAAAACGAGAGGCTACCAACTTGCGATCTGTTCCAATCTGATCGAGCCGCACGCGCCCGCCGCGCTCCGCGCACTGCCCATCGCCTGGGACGCCGCTGTCTGGAGTTTCGAAATTGCCGCCACCAAACCCTCGCCAGCCTTCTATGCCGCCGTCGCTGACCGGCTGCAGCTCCCACCCCAGCAGATCCTCTTCGTAGGCGATCACATCGTGAATGACGTAACCGCCCCCAGAAAAGCGGGAATGCAGGCGCTCTACCTCCGACGTGGCTATGCCAGCTGCGTTCCCGGACGCGAGATCTCCTCCCTGACGGACCTTCCCAAGCTCCTAGCTCCCTAGATGACCGCCAGCGCCATCAGGAACAGGACCGCGTCTTTTCACCCCTCATATGTCCACTGGCTCACCGTCCAAATTGTCCACCATCCACGCGACCCTCCGTGGCCGGAAAAAGGAGAGGCGCGATGCGGCGCGGAGCCTTTCGGGCTCCGCGTCACCCGGTTCGGCCTAGAACCGGCCCGGGCTGGCAAGCTCGGCGCGGACCGTCTGGATGGAGCTATGGCAGCAACGGCATTCCAAATCGTCGATGCGGTCTTCAGCCAGCTTGTTGAACAGACGCTTCAAGAGAAGATTCAGTTCAGAAGTGGTGCTGGTCGCCGCCTTGGCGCGTGTGATCGTGAGCATGGGTGTTTCCTCCGGTTTTTGTAGGGAGGCCCCGGACGCTCGGAGCCTTTCGCCCGACGCCCCCAAGGCTCCGACGAACGGGGACTTAGAAAACCGGAAAGGAAAAACGCAGGATCACGGCCGCACCGTTAGGCGCGCCTGTTCCGCTTCAGCACTGGCACTTTGATGATGGGAATGTTTAAGAGGCTGCCTGAAAGCCTCGATGATTGCCGGAGACGTCGCCCTTATGCCTGCCTTGGCTACTTCAGCGGTCGCGACTAAGCTCCGGTCCGAGTCCGAACACAGCCAGGAGCCAGGAGGCCAACCCTTGACATCCACCCCCACGCTCTTGCGGATTGCCGGGCGCCGACAATCAAAGCTGTCTACCCACGGCAGTTATGATATATAAAACTGAATATTTATCGAATAATATCATAATTTTATATCGATATGCTTGCATGGATCTCCCGACTTGATATATGATGTTATATTAATCTATCGCTTTGATCAGGATATTGCATCATGGCCTACCAGAGTGAACATCTGCTCTCGCAGCTCCGCCAAGTCCGGGAAGACGCCCGCATTACACAGCGCGCCTTGAGCGAGCGCACGGGCCTTACGCAAAGCCATATCTCCCAGATCGAAAGCGGCAAGCTCGAACCCGGCCTCACCAGCTTCATCGAGCTGGCGCGCGCCCTCGATCTTGAGCTGGTCCTTGTCCCAAAGAAGATGCTGCCGGCCATCACCGGCATTATCCGCGCGCATGCAGCACCCGGCGAAGAGGCCCGGGAGGGAAAGGCGGCTCAGAAAAAGTTCGGCCGCGCCCTGCGATCGATCAAACAGCTTCGGTCCCGGCACGGGGGATCAGCCGACCTCGACCGCATCGAAGACAGCCTCAACGCTCTGCGCTACGCCCATCTCGGTGCTGCGGAGGCCGATGTCCTTCAGACCATCCTGAATATGATCCCATCGAATTTACACGACGCCTCGCTCAAGCTTTCGCAGCTTCGCAACAGAAGCGTCCATAGCAAGCAGGGCACACCGCGCCCGGCCTATTCCCTCGATGAGGATGACAACGATGCCTGACGTATCCGTTCTCGACGTCAGGCTCTATGGCCGGTCAATCGCCACCCTGACCAACCTGCAGGGCGACCGGACGATCTTTGCCTTCAACGAAGCTTACATCGCGGACCAGGCGCGCCCGACCTTGAGCCTGTCTTTCAAGGACGATCTCGGCGGTCTCATAACCGATTTCAAACCTACCCAACGCGTGGTGCCCCCGTTCTTTTCCAACCTTCTCCCCGAAGGTCATCTGCGCCGCTATCTGGCCGAACGCGCCGGCGTCAACCCGCAGCGCGAATTCTTCCTGCTTTGGATGCTCGGCCAGGATCTTCCCGGCGCGCTGTCAGTTCATCCCGCCGAAGGTGAAGCCCTGCCGCCCGGTGCCAATGACGAACCTGCAGCGGCCGCCCGTCCCAATGCCCTGCGCTTCTCGCTTGCAGGCGTACAGCTGAAATTCTCGGCTCTTGAAAACGGTAACAAGCGCGGCGGCCTCACCATTCCCGCCCAAGGCGTCGGCGGCTCCTGGATCGTGAAACTGCCCTCCCAGCAGTTCTCAGGCGTGCCCGAAAACGAATATTCGATGATGAGCCTCGCGCGCCAGCTCGGCATGGATGTCCCCGAAATCCAGCTCGTGGATCTCGATGCCATCACCGGCCTTCCCCAAGGCATTGGTGAGCTGAAGGGCCAGGCTCTGGCCGTCAGCCGCTTCGACCGGACGCCGGAGGGACCCGTCCACATCGAGGATTTCGCGCAAGTCTTTGGGGTTTTCCCCGACGACAAATACAAGACCGCCAGCTATCGCAACATCGCCAAGGTCATCGGGATCGAAGCCGGCGATCTTGCCGCCGCCGAGTTCATCAGGCGCCTTATCTTCAGTGCACTGATCGGCAATGGCGACATGCACCTCAAAAACTGGTCGCTCATCTACCCGGACAAACGAACGGCGGCCCTCTCCCCCGCGTATGATCTTCTTTCCACCATTCCCTACATCAAGGATGAGGATACGGCGGCCCTCAACTTTTCCCGAACGAAGAAGATGGCGCAGTTCACCGTCGATGAGCTCAGGCATCTCGCCGCCAAGGCCGTGCTGACCGAAAAGCTTGTGATCGACGCCGCCAGGGAAACCGTCCAGCGCTTTCAGGACGTCTGGCCGAAGGAAAAGCTCAACCTCCCGCTCGCCAAGCCCGTCATCGATGCCATTGACAAGCACGCGCCAACGATCCCGCTCTACAAGGAACTGGCGTGATGGCTTATGACTTCTCTACCCTAGATGTGTCTCCCTCCGGTGAGGACCGCCTTGTCGCCTTGTTGATCGCCATCGAAACTCCCGGCTGGTTTGGGGCGAGAGGATGCGGATGTGTCCACAAAGCGGATTATGGCCACAAATGGCGCGGCGCGGGCCTACAAGCGCTGGCCTGAGGCGCTGAAGCGCGAGATCATAGCGGCAACGTTGGCGCCGGGCGCGTCCGTGTCGGTCGTCGCGCGCCAGTACGACGTCAACGCCAACCAGGTGTTCAGCTGGCGTCGCCGCTATCTCGGCGCGGAACAGCCAGCGGCACCCGCATCGTCGACGTCACGGCTCGTGCCGGTGACGATAACGCATCTTGATGAGGGCGCGTCGCCGCCGGCACCGACCACCTCGGAGACGACCGAGATCGAGGTCGCAGGCGACTATCGCGTGCGTGTCGGCTCAGGCTTGCATGGCTCGCCGACGTCCTCGCCCGCATCGCCAGCCATCCCGTCTCCAGGATCGACGATCTGCTGCCCTGGAACTGGCGACCTAACGGCGCTGCCGTCAGCTGCGCCCCTGAAGAACACCGCACCTGCGGTCTTCTCCTGATGCTTACTGGGCTTTCAAGGCAGAAGCTGGTCTTCGTTCTGCGTGGCGTTCTGGCCGCCAAGGAGGTCGAGGACGGCAACGAATACCTCGGCGGCGCGGGCTACGAAGTTTTGAAGGGAGCGATGTTCATGCAGCGAGCCCACGATGATGCGCAGAACTTCGGCCCGACCGCGCTCGAGACCAAGTGGGAGAGCCTCAATCTGGATGCCGCAAAGGTCGTCGCTTCGGTCATCCGCGAAGTTCGTGAGGTCCCCCGTTGTCATCTTGCGATTGACTGGTGGTCCCCGAAGACCCGCCAGTGCCGGACGAGGTTCCGCTCGCCGCGCCGGTGGACTGGCCCGGCCCCACAGCTCGTCCTCCGATCAACCGTGTGAATGAACTTTTGCCATGGGCTATCGTCGCCGGCCGGGATGCGGCTAGACTGGCGGCATGACAACGACCGACATCGCCCGCCTCAAGGTCACTCTCGATGACGTCGACCCAAAGGTGGTGCGCCGTATCGAGGTGTCGCTCGCGATCCGTCTCGACCGGCTGCATGCCGTGCTGCAGAAGGCGCTCGGCTTGACCAACAGCCACCTCTGGGAGTCCCGCGCACGGGGCACAGGTTGGGGCGTGCCTCAGCCCGACTGGGGCCTCGGCGGAGGCATGGACGCCCCGCACGACGCGGCCAGGTCCACGCTCCTCGACGTGCTGGAGGACACCGGGGTCAAGACCCGCTCAAATACCTCTACGACTTCGGCGACGGCTGGGAGCACACGATAAAGCTCGAGCGCATCGCCGCTCCAGACCCCGGCGCCTCCTATCCCCGGCTCGTCGAGGCGATCGGCCGCTGCCCTCCGGAGGACATCGGCGGCGCGCCCGGCTACGAGGAGTTCCTCGCAGCCATTGCCGACCCCAATCACGAGCGGCACGCCGAGATCACCGAGTGGTACGACGCCGACTTCGACCCCGAATCCGTCGACACTGCCGCGATCAAGCGCGAACTCGCCGCCCTCGCAAAGCGCTGGTCACGCCCCACGTCCGCGCTCAGGCGCAAGACCTCATGACCGCAGTCGTCAACCGACGCTTACGGTCCGCTCGTACCTCTGCGCCATGCAAGAGCCCGTGCGCCTCGACATCCAGGAGCGCGTTCAGCGGCTCCTCAACCTGCCCCGGATCCGGATCCGGAACACGCTGTTGAGCGGCTCCGGACTCGGCGTATCCTCATTCGTCAGCCACGTCGGATACGCCACGCTAAGCCGTGCGGTACCGAGGACTGATACCAACCGCACGAAGTGCTGACGCAGTGCGGTCGGTATCAGCGCGCAGGGTTGGTGTGGCGGCTGCGCGCAAGCTAAAGAGAATACCGGCCGGAAACCGCAGACCAGTGAGTCAAGACTTTGTCCGGCCGGTATGAGACATTTATTTTCGAGTTGGTATTCGTTTCGAGGTCATGGCGATCGTCTATATGAGAATGAGGGAGTGGTCCCGGAGCAAACGCTCATACGCGATCAATGGCCTCGGAGCGATGGTCAGAGAATTTCCGACGGCTTGCGATTCGCCAATTTGCGTCATGGCAACCTTGCCGTTCCCACTTCCGCGGCCGCACTCCTCATCGCCCAACTGTTTCCCAAATGCGAACCGAGCTGGCGCGGCATGCGTGTCAAGCGACTTTGGGCCGGTACGATCGACTTGGCTTTAGCCCGGAGCACCGAAATGACGAGCCCCCCCCAATGCGAATGAACCGCCTTATGTGCGTGTCCGCGGGTTTTTTCCTTCTAATGCTCGGCCCCGCCGATGTAATCGCGCAGCACGCCGGGAGCACAAATCCGCAGGAGCAAACGGTATATCAAACCAAGGGGATCGTCCTCAATGCTCACGACATGGCCGATTGGGCCGTTGCAAGCTACTGGGAGCAAAAGCTTGGAGCAGTCTACGTATTAGCTGTAGACCCGCGCATGCAAGCTGACGCGGACGAACGCGACGCCGTGCTTGCCACAGCCTGGCAACTCAGGCCTCAAACCATCTCTGCAAAAACAGCAATTATCGCAATCATTCCCAAGCGCACCACGAAACCTCAATCGAACGACATCGCATATCAAATTACTTTCATTCCAGGCTCCGGCGCGCAGGATAAACACAAGATTGAAACCCGCTTCATTTCAGAGGGGTTAGGCGTCAG
The DNA here is from genome assembly GCA_041659825.1 of Hyphomicrobium sp. Taxonomy (GTDB): domain Bacteria; phylum Pseudomonadota; class Alphaproteobacteria; order Rhizobiales; family Hyphomicrobiaceae; genus Hyphomicrobium_C. The sequence goes on along the minus strand of JBAZXL010000030.1, from coordinate 21,085 downwards.
ACCAATCCTGACCTCAGCTTCGGCGGCTGGGACAATTCCGCGATTGCCACCGATTTACTCATATGCGGGGTTTCCCCAAAACAATATTGCTAGATATTGGGCTGCTCACCCAGGCGAGTTAAAAAGTATTCTGCACTGGATTGGAACTAACGCTAGTACGGACTTCAACCAAATTCTGAACACCAACGTTGTTGAAGCTTCCGTGCACCGCTCGGCTTATTTTCATCTTGTCGGAGCAAGAACCTCCTCTGGGCCGATCGCAAGATTGCGAGTCGTATTCCTGGGTAGCGCGATACCCGTCACTTCGAAATTGCCGCAGCAAGATACATCCCGAGACTTCGGGGACCTCCAAATTGAGAAGGCACAAGCTGAAGTCGACACTCAAAAGCACGACACGCTCGGCGCAATAACAGGGCTTGCCGAGCTGCTGCCTGAAGAGCGGCTTCCAGCCAAATATGCGCTTTGGCAATATTTTATGAAAGGCACACGCAACGCCGAAGTTGACGCTATTGTTCCGATTCCCAATACGGAAAAGCGCGTTCTTCTAACATTCCGATTCGGAACGGGTAATAACGTCGGCGTCCAGCGCGTCGGCGAGGACAACAAAGGCTCAAGCTTCCGGCATCTTGGTGATGTGAGGCTAGTAAATGGTTTCGGCGCTAATTCCGCCGATATTCCTGCATGGATGGCTTGGGTGAAACGGCGATATCCATCGGTAACACCGATAGGTGTCACCATGGCAGAGTTGGTGAACAGTGTTACGGCGGAAATTAAACTAAGGAGCGGAACGGCGGCTTGGTTCAAGGAGAATTATGGAATTGAAATACTCGCGCCTTCAGTCGCACGAAGCCAGCTCGCACGCTCCTTTCAATTCTCTGACCAACAGCTTATGGCTTTGCGAGCTTTCACTTCATCCGAGCTGCAAATGCTAGAATTCACCTTAGAGAAGATGAGCGATCCTCTCGTATCGATATTCAGGGGAATGAAAATGGCGCGTCAGAAGACCTCGGTCGAGCTGATTGGCGTCACCTCAACGAAATTCGCGATCAGCGAGCCGGCAGAGGCGGGGATGGCCCTTTTGCGCGGCAACAATCGATTGGTTGTAATTTTCGATTCCGGTGACCTGAATTCGGAAGCGCTTTTCCTCGGAGGAGCAGGTGCTGGCGGGAAGCCCGAGGTCGCCACGGAAGCGCTTATGGTGTATGCGCACGAACTTGGCCACTTGGTAGCCGCAATGCCGGGCATGAAAGATGGCTTCGATGGGCTTGTCAAGACGAAAAAGATCAAAGCAGTGACTTGGTACGCGGCTTCAAATGCGGAAACTGAGTTCTTTCCAGAGGCCTTTGCACTTTATATAGGCGATCCAGAATGGCTAAAACGTAATAGACCAGACTTGTTCGGATGGTTCCAGACGCTCAGCAGAAAATAAGTTGTGGCACTATTACCCGCATGCATCGCCCGGTTCGTCTAAATGGTCTGGTCAGGTCGACTTATATTGATCCGGACCAGCGACAATCCTCCCTTCGCTCGGCTGCGGCCCTCGCACCTGATTGTCGCGCCGCAATGGATCTGCTGAAGGACCACACCATGGTGACTGTCACCGCCCGAGCCCGGCCTGGCCGCCGCTCAGCCAAAACAAATGTGCGAAAAATTCTGGACAGTACCCATGCGAAAGCAAGCCTGCCGGCTATGCGGCTTATCGCTCGTCAATAGAGCGCAGGATCGCGCAAGCCCGGGTCATCCAGTCGTTTTGTAGCGCATATCTTCTGAGGCGAGCGCGGCGCTCTTCATCTGTTCGCCACACTAGTGCCCTGTCGACTGCCGCCGCGAAGCGATCGGCATCCTCGGCAACCAACACGACATCGGGATAGCCTGCACAGTCCGGAATGGGGGTCGACACCACCGGCTTTCCAAGCGCGAAATACTCGTATAGCTTCAAGGGAGAAGTGGCAGCCGTGATTTCATTTACGACAAACGGTATCATCGCGACGTCAAACCAAATTGCGGTCAACGGCAATTCCTCGTAATTCACGGGCGGGATGAAGAAGAGGTTGTCGGGCAATTGCATTTTCGACCTCCGCCAATCAGCCAACGACCCATCGAACTCGGGACCAACAAGCACGAAACTTAAATTCGGCCGGGACCGCGCTACGGTATGGACCAATTGATAATCAACCCAGCTCGCTAAGGCTCCAAAATATCCTACGATCTGTCGACCGCAGTCGACGATCTCACGCATTTTGCCACGCAAAAACTCACGATGGCGCGATACTTCATAGTGGGAAACATCCACCCCGTTTGGCACAAGCATCAGATTTTTTGTCCGATAGGCCGCTACTTCTTGAAGCAATATCGGCGCCACACAAACAGCGCGCACTTCCTCGTTGCGCAGCAACTCCGCATGGGCATCCAAGTGGCTTTCCGGGATCGGCACCAAGCTTATCCTGGGATCTATGTGGTCTATGTAATCGTATATTAGAAGGCAGTTAAACCCTTTTGCTTCGTCTAGAAAGTCCACGTCGATATTATTGTCTGTCGACATCATTAAAATGATCGCGCCTTCCGGCAGGAGGTCGCGCCACGGCAATCTGCGGTCCATCACGTACAGCTTTTCCGAGGCGCGTTGGAACCCGACGACGAAATCGTATCCAGTCAACGGCGTGCCGTAGAATACCGTGTGCCCAAGCGCCGCCATAGCGCCAGCAAGGTGTTGACAGCGCTGCCGATAAGGAAAGTGATAGTCGCAAGTCGCTAGTATGAGCACTGTGCGCCGCTCGCACGAGCCACTGCATGCAGTCTTGCGAAGCCGCGCCAACCAGAGTGGTTGCGTCCAAGAGCTGATGGTTGGCAGCAGGAATCGGCCAACGAGGACTCGCACCAAGGCAAGCGGAGATTGTCGTCTCGCTATGCGCCAAGCGGTCCTAAGACGCTTTCGCATCAGCAACCAATTTGACATCGGTTTATCCTGGGCCGTTTCGCGGTCTAACTGGAATTTCACATCCCGAAGTCATGGTTCGTACGCTGCCCCACCGATGTCATGCATTAACGCCCGGACGATTTGCTTTACAACGGCGTTTTGTTCGATCCCGACTCAGATGGGCAGAGTGAGGTCGTGCGGCTTGCGTGTCCTCTGCGCCCCCTTCTCCACCACCAAGAACTGATCGTCACCCCGATCTGCAATTGAGTAGTTATTCGCCTTCATAAAATCGATAATGGCGCTGAACTCCCACAGGTGCCAAACGAACTCCGTATTGTGAATAACGATTTCGAAGCCGACGTGCTCGACAATCTTGCTGAGCTCTTCCGTGGTAAACTCCCGGAAATGCCAGTCGTAAATCAAAGGCGCCTTTCCAAGTAAAATTCTCTGTAAAGCCCAAACGCTTGCGGCGTTTGGCGTCGATATCACCGCCCTGCCGCCAACACGTAGAACCCGATAAACCTCGCCGAGAAAGAAGAAAAGCCCGCTCAAAGTCGTAGCCTGCATATAGTTGATGTCTGAGATGTGCTCCACCACCTCAGTTGCGATGACGTTGTCCACGGAGCCATCGACAAACGGCAGGCACGTCGATCTGAGGTCGACATCCGTACCCATGACCTGCCGATCAGGGAAGAAAGACCAGACTACCTGCGAGCTCAGGTACTCCGTGCTACCGATCTCGACGCATCGAGCACCCTCAGCAAGATGACGCCTTAAGTATTCGACCGTTATCGCCAATCTACGGGTGTCGAAATGAAGACCGCCCCCACCGACACCGAGCGTCGGACCGATTGAGTCCACCTTCTGCGTGACCGAGAGAAGTGTCTGCTGATTGATGTAATCTGAGATGAAGCGGTTGCGCTGGCGCATTTCCGGTGCCCCTCCGTGTTACAGCCGAAGAAGATGATCGATGCGGGAATCCCAGTTATTTAGCTTTGTAAATCGGTCCATATCCTTGACGGGAGCCTCTTCGCTCGAGCGCCGCTTGAGCGCTTCTATGAATTCTCCCGTAGTAGTCGCTATCGTAACTCCTGGTATTCCAGCAAGCTCGATCATCTGTGTAGCGACCACAGGCAACGCCATCGCGACATACTCATAGACCTTGAGTGGGTTGACGAAGTTGGTCACGTCGCCAGGGATGAACGGGATGATGCCAACGTCGGAGTGCAGCAGATAGGCCGGCAGGTCGCGCTGTGGCTTGAGGCCGAGGAAATGCACGTTCTGCAATGCCTGCGACACCTCCGCTTGGCGCGCGGGGTCGACGCCCCCGATCAAGACGAAATCAAACTCGGGCAGGCTCGAGGCGCAGCTGCGCATCAGCTCCCAGTCGAACCAGTCTCCCCACATCGCGCCCGTATAGAGCACGATCTTTCGTCCATTCGGGAGGTCGGTGGGACGTCCGAGGTCCAATCGTCGATCAAACAACTGGTCGTTCACCGCATTCGCGATGAGCGCGACGTCCCGCCCGGATCTCTCCGCCAGTCGGTCGCGAAGCGTACGCGCCGAGGCGACGAGAAGGTCCGATTTCCGGATGAAGCGCTCTTCGATGGCCTCGCTGTACCACTCCCAGCCGAGCGACGTCTGCCAGTTATCGATGTAATCGTAGACCGTCGTAGTCCTCCCCTTGAAGCGGGCGTTGAGGATTTCAATCACCGGCAACAGGCTCGGGTGGGGAAATTCAGCTATGATCAGCAGGCGAATAGTCTCAAAGCCGTCGTATCGGCCGGCCAGCTCGTCCGCATCGAAGTCCCTAAGCGCATAAAACTCGAACAGCGAAAGGTCGGCGTCGAAGTAGACCTTCTTCCGCTCTTCGAAGCTCGGATAGATGTTGACGAAAACGACCTTGCGGTTGCGCCGCGCAAGAGCCATCGCCAATTGACTGCAACGCTGCCCACCGCCTGAATCGGTGAACGGCACACCAGATAAGATCACGACGAGCTGCGCTACGCCGCGCCGCTCGACCTCGACCAACGCGCGCTGCCCGCGGCCCGTGAGGTAACCGTCAATCCATGCTTGTGGCAGCCAGGTGTTTCGGGCGTCCCGCGCGAGCACGAGCGAATAAGCCTTGAAGTCGCCGAAGCCGGACTCTCCGTCTCCGCTGGCATAGCTGTAAGTGAGCCGCTCGGCCGGCTCGGCGTCAGCCGGAGACTCCCACACAGTCCACGCCCGGCGGCACACAGCCCAGTGCTTCGACGCCTGCCTCAGCTGCACCGCAAAGAGCGTGTCCTCGCCGGTTTTGGTGAGGTACTCGGGAAATCCGTTCGTCTTTCGAAACGTCGCGAGCTGGACTGCGAGCGCACGCGCCGACGGCAGGAACGTCGTGAGGTCGACGGTATCGAAGTCCCAGACGAACTGCTTGGAATTTGCATTCGTGACGGACGCCTCGTAAAGACCGCCGGCCGCATCGAGATGTGGATAGGTGCTGAATGCGCCGACCAGCTCCCTGCAGAAGCTCGGCTTGAGCACGGAGCCCGCGTCGATGAACACGATGATGTCCGTAGACACCTGCTCGGTTCCGATATTCCTGCCTCGCGCGATGTTGACCTTGCCGGCCTCTATCAGCTTGACCTCAAAGGGGGCGCCGACGCTCCAGCGCCGAACGAGTTCGATTGTGTCGTCGGTGCTCCCGCCGTCCACGAGGATGAGCTCTCTCGGCAAGGCCGACTGCTTCGCCAAGGACACGAGCAAATCGACGATCGAAGCCCCCTCGTTCCTGACCGTCGTCACGCAGCTGAAGGGCAGGACCGTTCCGCGAAATGTCTCGTCGATGACGTCGACCCGGATGGGCTTGATCGGCTCGATCAGCTGATAGGGATCGAACGGCTGTTCGATCAGTGCGAAAGCCGGCAACAGCGCCTGGGCAGAAACTGACGGCGCGGGCACGAGGACCGCCCCGACGGTGCTTCCAGAGACGACGGTTCTCGCCGGTACGAGCGGTCTCATCGCAAGGTCTAGCGACAGGCGGTTTCGCGTCCATGCCACCGCCGCGCGGATCCCGTCGCGGCGCACCAAATCGACGAGATGGGACATCCGCTTTCCTGTTGCCTTCGGATCTGAGGCCAGCAGCCGCGCCGCGGTAGAAACCAGCCGCAAGGGTCCCGTCACCTTCCATGACGTTGAGCTGGCCATAGCCTTGGCCTGGAACTCCCACTGGTTTCGCTCGAAATCCGTCTGCACCCAGCGGGAGTTCAAGCTCGCGATCTGCACCTTTGCCGCCCCGAGCGCGGCCTTCAAGTCGTCACGCTCGACGGCGATAGCCTGGGTTGCCTGCTGCTCCGCACCCAATTGCTGTTTGATGCCGTCGAGCTCGGCGGCTAAGGCGGCGCTCTCGTCCTTGGCCGCCGCGAGTGCAGCCTGGAGCGCCGCGCCGCTCTCGTTTTCGTGCGCGAGCTGGAGAGCGATGGCGGCAAGCTCGGAATTGTGGTCGGTTTCCTCAATACGGCAGTCGGCGAGCGTCGGCCTCAGTTCGGTGAGCCAGTCGGGCGCCGCATAGACGAGAAAAATCTGGTCCCCTGCCCAGAGCGCGAAGGGCTTGTTCCGGCAATCGACGACTTGCGACCATGCCAGGCGAAAGCCATTGGCGAGCTCGAGCGGGATATTCCCAGGCAGAAATGTGAAGAAATGCTCGTGGTGCCGCTCAATCTCGCGATAAGGGAGAGCCAGAACTACGGCTTTGTTGGCGCGGTAGGACAGTTTTTCCAGCACATCGTAGGGAAGATGAAAATGCTCGAGCGTGTTCGACGAGAAGACGATGTCGTAGGAGGTTTTGAGGGTCATCTCATCCTCCTGCAGCCAATTCTCGTGTAGAAAGCGTAAGGCCGGATAGCGTTGCGCCGCCTGTTCGATCGCCACGGCGGAAAAGTCAATGCCGGAAAGTAGAGAACGGTCGATGTAACCGGCCAGGAGATCAGTGCCGTCGCCTTGCGCGCAACCCCAGTCAGCCACACTCAGCTTCCGGCGCTTGATCTCTTGAAACAGCCAAGGGGGAAGACTATCGGCGGCAAGACGCGCAAAGAAACGAGACTGCGAGGGACCGCTCCTTTGCTCCCAGTCCTCGTGAAAGCGCCGATCCCAATAGCCGTTCGAGTTGATCTCGGAAGGGTCCGTCATTTAGGTTACCCCTGCGATCTGCTCTACCGCTATAATCTGCAGAACCGGCGGTTGAAACGTTCCAAAAAAACGCTGCATGGCCATGGATGAAAAGTAGTGCGCCCCTTCGAAATATTCATAATAGTGGATGTCGCGCGACTGGCGATCCTCGACAGCAGCCACCAGCAGGTAGTCGCCGGTCACCAGTGGGTTGACGAAACGGAAGGTCACATTAAACCGCTCCTCCTCAGGTAAGCGGCGGCGTTCGACATCATGCGTTGTCGATACGATCAGATCGTTGCCGCGCAGATCCTTGATGGAGAACGCGACGCTCAGATGATTGCGCGGAATGAAGGACGGAATGCGCACATCGATGCTGATCCGGATCGGTTCGCCCCAAGGAATCACGTCTCTGCGGTTGCCTTGCTCGTCTCTTACCGCGGCCGATAATATGAGGCCTTTGTGAGAGCCCCAATGGGTGACCGGTCGCTTGTCGAGTTTGATTGCGACATCGTCGGGGGCCGGAACGGCGGCCGCTGTGTGTTCGTTCTTCTCGGCGGGAGCCGCGGCGACGTCACCACTCGCCTCGGCCGCGTCGTCCTGCTGCCTCAATTTGGCCTGCTTCTCTCCAATATCGTCCTTGAACAGATATTCGACGTAGCGCCCCGTCACCGAGAATGCGTCGCCGTCCTCGAGAAGTTTTCCATCCTTCAGCCAGACAGCACGCTGGCAGAGCGTCCGCACTGACGTGACGTCGTGGCTGACGAATAGAATGCTGACGCCGCGATCCTGCAAGCTCTTGATACGCCTCATGCACTTGGCAACGAAACGGGAATCGCCGACCGCCAGCGCCTCATCGACGATGAGAATGTCCGGCTCAACGTTGATCGAAATCGAGAAGGCGAGGCGGGCATACATGCCGCTCGAATACGTCTTGATAGGCTGATCAATAAAATCCTTGAGTTCTGAAAACGCGACAATCTTCTCCATCCACTCGTCCTGGTCGTCTTGCGAATAACCCAGGATCGCCGCATTGAGGATCGCATTCTCGCGCCCGGTGAACTCAGGATTGAAACCGGCCCCCAGTTCCAAGAGGGCGGCGATACGGCCCTGCGTCCACACGCTGCCCGTGGTCGGCGACAGGGTGCCGACGATGAGCTGCAGCAGAGTGGACTTTCCGGAGCCGTTGCTGCCGATGACGCCGACCGTCTCACCGCGGCCGACGTGAAAAGAAATATCTCTCAGCGCCCAGAATTCTCGGTAGTATTGGCGCGCCGGACGACCGACGAGGCGTTCGAGCTTCGGCACGATCATCTGTTTTAGACGATCCTCGGGCCGCCCGTAAATGTAGTACGACTTGCCAAGCCCTTCGACTTCAATCACCGCATCAGATGACATCGGCGAACCCTTTGTGCGTCTGCTCGAACCACGCCCAGCCGAGCCAGAAGAGGGTAAAGGCGATCAGGGTAAGAACCGCTAGGCCGCCGAAATTCGGCGAATGCCCGAAATGCATGGCGGCGCGTGCCTCTTCCACGGGTAAGGTCATCGGATTCGTGGGCAAAACAGCGTGCCAGCCGGCGGGTAGAAGTTGGAGCGGATAGAAGATAGGCGTCAGGAACATCATCACGGTTACCGCCGACATGACGATCTGCGCCTTGTCGCGGACGTAGACGCCGAGTGAGGCGAGGAACCAGGAGCGCGCGCGCCGGGACCACAGACTTTGCGCCATTTGCAGCGGATGCCAGTGGGTGACGGATGCCGAGGTCAAGTCATTCATTCCCATTATTGCTCCGCTGTTCGTCCTGCCTGAGGGCGCTAGAAGCCGCGTTGACGACGGGGTAGGCGCCGCATCTCTTGGATCTTCCCTATGAGAGCATTCAAGCATGGACGCGAGCATAGCGTTTTTGGATCAAGACCGCGATGCGCGCTGCCGCCTGGCCGTCGCCATAAGGGGAGACGGCCTGCGCCATGGCCCGATAGGCGGCGGGGTCGTCCAGCAGGCGGGCGGTTTCGTTGACGATCGCGTCCTCGTCGGTGCCGACCAGCCGCGCGACGCCGGCTTCGATCGCTTCCGGCCGTTCCGTCTCGTTGCGCAGCACGAGCACCGGCTTGCCAAGCGCCGGTGCTTCCTCCTGAATGCCGCCGCTGTCGGTCAGCACGAGCGTCGCGACTTTCATCACGGAGACGAGATGGCTGTAGTCGAGCGGCTCGAGCAGGTGAACGCGCGGCGTCCGGCCCAGCCGATCGTGGGCCATTGTCTTGACATTCGGATTGGGATGCACCGGATAGACGACCTCGATGTCGGGGTAGCGCGCGATGAGGCGATTGACGGCCGCAAAGAGCCGTTCGTTGGGGGCGCCGAAATTCTCGCGGCGATGGGCGGTGAGGAGAACGACGCGCTGCCCGGGCGGCAGGGGTAACGGCAGGGCGGGGGCGTTCGCGGCGACCTCGAGCAGGGCATCGATGACCGTATTGCCGGTCACTGCGATGTCCGCCTCGGGCACGCCTTCGCGCCGCAGCGCGTCGGCGGCTGTCTGCGTCGGGGCGAAATGCAGCGCAGCGAGCCGACCGGCGACGACGCGGTTCATTTCTTCCGGAAAGGGGTGCTGCATGTCGCCGGTGCGCAGGCCGGCTTCGACATGGCCGAATGGAATGCGATGATAAAACGCAGTCATCGCCGCCGCCATCACCGTCGTCGTGTCACCTTGCGCAAGCACCAGGTCCGGTTGCGCCTCGCCGTAGACTTTGTCGAGGCGTTCAAAGAGGCGCGCGGTTAACTGCGTCAGAGTTTGGCGTTCGCGCATGACGTCAAGATCAACATCAATCCGGATGCCGAAAAGCTCGAAAACCTGGTCAAGCAGTTGACGATGCTGGGCCGTGGCGACTACCTGGCAGCGGCACCAAGGGGCCGAGCCGAGCGCTTTGATGACGGGTGCCATCTTGATTGCTTCCGGTCGGGTCCCCACCACCGCTGTTACATTCAAAAGGTCAACACGACTGGATCGGATCGCTTCTTTGGAAACCCTTGACACACTTAGTTCTCCCCTTAGCCTAGTCTTCACAACCAAAGCTTCTTAAGCGAGGTTGTGTGGCGAAGCGTCAGGCCGTTAGCCTCAATTACGCAGCTACAGCCAAGCCGGCGCCATCCCCATAGCTTGGCTCGCTTGGCCTGGGCTCACCCAACCTGGCAGGGTCCTTTCCCCGCTCGTGCCGCGCACCGACCCCGTCCAACGGGTGCTGAGCGGGTGCAATGATGCCGACCATAGGGCGAGATTGGGCCGAGCTTCGGTTTAGCGGCGTGGGGCCTGCCGTCGGTCGACCGAGAGGGGACGCCACGGAGACACGACCGCCGCAGCCTGTGTCACGTTGAGGCATTCGAACTGCGTTGCCAGTCTCCATCGATCCTGGTGACGAGTGCGCCACAGATGACGCACGTGCTATGGGTCGTCCAAGGTGCATCGGGCTCGGCTTCAGCCGCCGGTAGATGCCAGAAGTCAATCCGGCAACCAAAGCGCAACAGTTGCGTAAGGAACCAAGATTGCATACTCTCTTCGACTGCGCCTGAGCGGCCGAAACCGAGGCGATCAGGGGTGTCGATGCCGAGAGTCCGAATTTGGTGAGGAAAATCGCGTGCAGCATCGACGCATTCCTTCGAATAATGATCTTCTCCCTTGCTGAAGCCGCGAAAGCCGCCATTGGGTGTCTCGTGAGACGGGTGTGCGGTCGATACGGCCATTGATAGAGCTAGACGCCCTCGACGGCGGTCGTCACCTGCGTAGTGTTGTCGACGATAATTGAGATTTTTGCCTGTGCGGGCGGCATTCGGATCGTGGCTCAAGTCGGCAATGCGACGCCACGCCGTCGCGCAGCACCGGATGGCGGATGCGCATCTTAACCTGGCTACATTCGGCACGCGCGACCGCACCAAATTAATGAAAGCGCACATGAGGGCCACGGTGGCGTCGCGTGCGGGCCTCAAGGTAGCAGTAACGCCTAACACAACATTCACTTCCACGCTTCCAGCCTTACTTTGTAGATGGTCCGGCGAACGCACGCATGACGTCCGCAGCATACGGAGTCCCCAATGCATAGACACTTGAGAGAGGCCTAACCCGAATCACTTTTCGAACTTTATTTTCGGCGGGAGACAGTCATGCATTGGGTGTGGTGTTCCGGCCGCAACACGGGCTCATTTCTTCAATCGACGTGATGGTGTGGCTCTTAACGTTTTGGCCGTTCCACACGCTGAGGCGCGTGGTGCAGGGGTGAGGGCGTCGAGCTGCTCTTTGAAGGCAGTGAGCTAGCCATTACAGCCGCCGCTGTCGGAGAAGCCCGTGTCGCGCACGAAGCCCGTGAACGTTCTCTGTAATCGGATAGCGTGGAACGAACCATCTTCTGCAAGCGGCCGCTCCGGCCTCGTGATTCACTTGGCTCGCGGATCCGCAAGCTCCCAACGTTCCCGACGACATCGCGACGCTAAAGGCCGAGCTGGCGCATGCGCAGCGCGCTGCGCCTGAACCGACGACTCGACGGCAAGTCGTCGGGCCGCTGGCTACGCGAACTGCGCCTCTCTGGCTTCCAACTCCATCGCGCCGCGCAGATGCTGCGCGCCTGGGACGGCGTGGAATCCGGCGCCTCGCGCCGCACCGTCGCCGGCGTTCTCCTCAACCGGGACGTCGAGACGCTGCGGGCGATCGACTGGAAGAGCGCGCTGGAACGCCGACGGCTCGCCCGCGTTCTCGCGGCCGCGCGCGAGCGCATCGAGCACAGCTATCTGCGCTTGCTTGTTCCCAATACATCGCGCCGGCGGCGCGATGCTGAGCCTGATTGACACCACCCGTACTCCCCGTACTTCTCAGTCCCAGCAAATGGCATAAACATTGTAGCCGCGCTGCGGCTCCGGCGCCGCGGGATGCTTGCCATAGGGCCAGCCTTTCAGAACGCCGTCATGTGCAAGACCCGCGACCCAGCCCTCGACCGTAGATCGTCCGGCCGAGGTATAGATCTGGACGTTCCCGGCTGCCGGCCAGACGTCGTCGTATTTGAGCGCCTCGACCCAATCGTCATGGATGCTGACGAGGACGGCCTGGACATCCGGCCGATCGCGGATCGCCCTCAGCGCGGCATGGAGATCGGCTAGACTGGGACGCCCGTCGCCGACCTGATTGGGCGCGATCGAGTCCTCTTGGTTGTTGCCGACGAAATAGTCGTCAAGCTCGACCACCGGCGGCGCGGCGCTGCTCTGTTCGACGAGCGACCGGATTTTCTCAAGGAGTTGTTCTCGCATAGGCGCTCTCTTCTCACTGAAGCCGTGTAGTGAGTTCCTCGACTGCGCGCTTCCAGCCGTCGAAGTCGTCCGATGCTTCCCACAGTTCAAGAAGCTCGGACGGTTCGGTCAAAATACGTTTGATTGCCCGAGCGGCTTTTTCCGCCAGTTCGCCGGACGCTGTCGCCCCCGCAGTCCTGACCCAGGCGTCGACCCGGGCGGTGTAGGCGTTCTCGACACCGGGACTGCTCCTCAGCCTCGCGGCGACGTCGGCGGCGGCAAGACCTTCCGCGGCCTCCGGAGCTTTCAGATAGTCATCTCCCAATGACAACACGCGATCCAAGGCAGCCTCCAAAGCGGAAACGCCGCCGCCATCGGCCGCCGTCAACGCAAAGTCGCAGGCAACATCGTTGTCGAAGACACCTGAGCCCCATGCGCCCATTTCAACTTCCCTTCCGCTATCCTTGCAGTCTCAACGCCGAGTTCATCTGCGACGACGCAAGCCGCCGCTTCGGCAACGATGCCAAGGGGCATAAGGCCTTCATCGCCTGGATCGGACGCGATGTCGCTCGCGTCGTCTTCGAGCCGATCGACCTCTATCATCGCGCCTTCGAAACATCTCCTGGCCGGCGGGCAGCCTCGCTCGTCATGTGTCATAGCTATCTGTGAGTCCGGGTACTAGCAGACAGGCGGCGTCCATCGCGGCGGCTGAGGATCGCCGAACTGGTAGCCGCATCCGTCGTCGTATCCAATTATGCTATGTCCGAAGCAGCGAACAAGAGCGCGTAGCGCTGCGATGCCACCATAGGGATAGGCAAATGGCGCAAACGTCAGCTCGGCCTCGTCGTCACTCACCCTACGAACGTCCGTCAAACGGTATTCGCCACCAAGAATTGCATCGATCATCGAGCCGAAGTCCCAGGGCGGCAAGGGCATGTCTGGACCGATGCGCTGCGATACCGGAGCGGAGAGCCAAAACCTTTGCCAGGCGGCCAGTTCGGCGTCGCTTGGCCACCAGAACGCCCGCAAGTCCTCGTCAGAAAAAAGCCTACGCCAATTCATATCGTCGTATCGGCCCTCTCCGGTCTTGCCGGCAGCGAGTTCCAATACGGCTGTCTCCAGGCGCTTGAGGCTCGCTTCATCAGCAATGCGAAATCGGACGACGCCAGGCGCACCGGAGGGTGGAAGCTGCCGAGAATTGCCGGTCATGGCTTGCGCCTTGGCATTCCAGATTTTCTGCGAGTCATTGTTACCCGCACCCGAGAACGATAAACCATGGCATATCGAAGGCACCGCGGCGAAACAATACGCACGCTGAACCACCGGTCTCGAGCTTGTCGTAGAGCTCTTTGGGTACCGTAGCCTCGGTCGGCTCGTCTAGCGGGCCCCAGGGCGCCAGCCGCAGTTTGAATCGCTTGGCACGCCCGTATGAGATTTCCTTGTAGATAATGGCACTGCGAAAGACGGTCGGCTGCGAGCGATCAAGCAGCGCGTTGGCCTCGACCGTAGCACCAAATCCATAGGCCCCAGCAAGCAGCATGTTGACAAGCGCCACCCAGCGTCGTCTTCGCATGCGCCGATCAGCCGCCACCGCAATTGAGACAAGCACGACGCTTACTGCCGCGCCGGCGACGATGGGCGGCCACCAATTCACCATGTTGAAATCAAGGAGTACACGCACCATCAGTACGAACCCCGGCAGGTAGAACGCGGTGCCGACATTGGCGTGCGCGTAAGTGGCGGGCGCATCGATCATGAAAAGGCCGCGGGAAAAGACAACGAGAGCCAGGGCGATCAAAGGAAACGCCCCAAGACTCGCCATGCTCAGGCCATAGGGCCAGGGCGAGAGGAGAGCCCAGGCGGTCACCAGGATAACTGCATAGTTGAGCGCAAGGGCAATCTGGACTGCACGCGTTAGACGCCGCATACGATCAGCGCGCGTGGAACCAAAGGCTGGGTTCGCGGTGATTTCCTTCACCGATTCGCGCAAATCGTCAGCGTCGAGGTCCGGCAGCGCCGAAAACCAGGGAATGAACGCTGAATCCAGGTCCATCATGAGAGGCAAGTGTAGATTCTTTTGAGCCTGATCAGCGGGAACAAGAATGATGGACCGCAAGCTGCCGCGGGCGCCCCGAAACCGGTATCCTTTGATATCTGAGCGTCGCAGACGGCGCACTCCCCGCAGGCTTAAGACCTCGACGGCGTCCTCTTCGAGCGTAACGCGCCACTTGAGGATATCGGCGATCGCATAGGCGGCAATCGCCATGAAGGCCGGGGCAGCCACAAAAACGATGCTCGCCTCACGTGCCGCGAGCTCAACCAGGATGGCGTAGCCGATGCCTGCGGCCCCTGCCGCGATGACCGCTGCGCAGACGACGAGGACGATAATCTTCCAGAACGTCGAAATCCCATAGCTACGCGGATAATCCGGCCCGGAGCTGGCAGAACTCTGCGAATCGAGCAATGGCTCGGCCGCCGCCTCGAGTTCCGCAAGTTGGGCACCTGAGGGAAAACTGCGCACGCGGAACCGCTCAGGCCACCAGCCCATGGGCACCATCAGGTCGCCTGCGATCTCGACGACGCGCTCCCATGGCACGCTGACGACGCGCTGCTGATCGGCCGCGACGAGCACAACGCTCTGCGCCTTTGGCAAGAGCGTATCCGCGCCTTCCGTCCACGTCCCAAAGCTGCCGAGAAGACCGCCAGTCTCGCGCTCGCGGCGAAGCCAATGGGTGGCCACAAAGATGTCGTCGCCGGTCTTTGCGTGGCGCGCATCGAGAAGCGCTTTCTGAACATCATAGTCGATGCTTGCCTGCGCCTCCTGCAGTTCCGCGAGCCCCTTCTGCTCAGGTCGCGACGGATCGGGCACGAAATCGCGCCAGGTGTCTCCCACCAGAGAGAAGGTTAGAGCGCTGAGAGGGCGCGGCCCTCCCAGAAGGGACTGGCCAACGCCTGTCATGGCCTCCAAGCCTGCCTCGTCGTCTGCGCCAGTGACGAGCAGCACGTCGCGGTGCGGCGCCATGGCAACAGGCATGCCGCGCACGGGCAGCGAGGAAATGACATCGGTCAGTAGCAAGCGGGAGGCATCATAGCCGTCCGACCAATCCGAGCGGTACAGGCCCGGCGCAATCATCACGAATGGCTTCGCGCTGATGGCGCGAAGATTGTTGAGAGCAACCTCGAACGCCTCGTCAAATCCAACACCCCAGCTTGCAATTTGCTCCGCGGACAGCCGCATGATGCTCTCGCTCCCATCCAAAGCAAGCCACGCGGCCAACCCCTCCGTTACCCGGCGATAGGGCAGCTTTGCTTTCGATAATTCCTCTTCGAGATTACACTGAAGCGCCCACGTGCCCACCTCCACCATAGAGCGTACAGACGGAAGGAGCCGGTTGGCGGCATCGCCAAAGCTGGCGGGGACGGAGGCGCGGCTCTCGGTGACAAAAGCGACGATGCGCTTCAAGGCCGCCGGGCGTTCTGCCGCGCTCAACTGCGAAAAGCTCACGAACAGATTGAGCAACCAGACGGTGCCTTGTGGATCGTCGATCGGAGCTCCTTCTACGTGCAGCGCAAAGTCCGCCTTGTTGTAGCGGATGCGACGATAGTGCCCCGTCTCCGCTAGCCCGTCTCGGACGAGATCGGCGAATTTGTCGTGTTCACTGCGCCAGGACAGCCAGCTCACTATGCTCATAGGTGCGTCCGTCCAACCTATCCGTCCCCACCTATTCCCTCGCGACGCTGTCGCTCCGCGCACGGGTGCGCCGGGGACAACGACGCCCCGTCGCCCTCAACACCTAGACGTCTCAGGCGTTCTGAACGCGAACCTGCCAAAGCGACGACGCGTCTTTGTCAAGACCACTGCCGCCCGCGGTAGGGACATAAAAATGCCGGGCCCTCGGGGGATTTGGGGCCCGGCATCTATCGACCAACGCGTGAGCGTGCGTTGGGCTCGACTTACTTATCTCACGCCGCTGAACGATACGAAGGCACCGGCGCCGGTGGCCCCGATGGACGCGCTTGCACCGTTGCCGGAGATGCCGCTGAGACTAAGCGTACCGGTATTGGTGATGGGGGCGGAGTTTGTCGCCGCCTGCGTGACCCCTGCAATCGAAGCCCCACCCAACGTCGAGTTGATGCTGCCGACCGACACGGAGGCCGCCGCACCTGTCGCATTTATCGAGGCCGAGCTGCCGACGCCCGAGAGCGTCGGAGCCCCCTGGATGGAGCCTAGGTTCGTAATGCCGCCACCGGAATTTACCGCCGTCTGGTTGATCGCGCCGGTGTTGAGGCTGCCGGCGCTTGAGTTGATCTGGTTGATCGAGACTCCAGCGACTGCACCTGTGGCGCCGATAGAGGCTGACGCCCCGTTGCCGGAGATGCCGCCAAGCGACCCGATAAAGCCGTTGGCATTGTTGACAGAGGCCTCGTTGAGCGCCCTCTGCGTCACCGAGCCGATCGTCGTCGCACCCAAGGTCCCGTTGATGGTGCTCAGCGATACAGAGGTGGCCGCCCCGGTTGCACTGACCGAAGCAGAGCTGCCAGCGCCACCCAAAGTGAACGTTGGAGCACCCGAACCCGGGTTGATGCTGCCCGCGCTGGTCAGCACATCTCTGTAATTTTCCGCGCCTTGCACGATTGCGCCCAGGTTGGATGGTCCGCCCGTTGCGTTGACATAGCTGATCGAAATTCCTGCGATCGCGCCGACGGTGCCGATGGACGCGCTCGCACCGGTGCCGGAGAGGCCAACAAGTCTGCCGATTGTGCCGTTGTTGCTGACAGCGGCCTCGTTTGAAGCAAACTGATCGACCGAGGTGATCGAGTTCGTCCCTGTGGTCGTCCCGTTAATGGTGCTCAACGACACGGATGCCGCGGCACCAGTTGCATTTATTGACGCCGAGCTGCCGGGGCCGGCAAGAGTGAACGTGGGTGCTGACGACGAACCTGGCGGGTCTATGGTGCCCAGGTTCGTGATCAAACCGCCAAAATTCGTCGCTACTTGTTCAATCTCGCCGAGGCTGGAAGCACCGCCGGTAGCGTTGACATTGCTGACCGAGATGCCTGCGATCGCGCCGCTGGCCCCGATTGAGGCGGACGCCCCGGTCCCGAAGTTGCCGCCGATTGTAGCGGTCCCGTTGTTGTTGATTTGCGCCGAGTTCGCCGCATTCTGGGTCACAGAGCTGACCGAGGTCGCCCCGACGGCCGAGCCTTCGATGCCGCTGACCGCTACTGTGGCCCCCGCACCTGTCGCGCTGATCGAAGCCGAACTCGCCGTGCCAGAGAGCGCCGGAGCACCCTGAATCAAGCCCGAGTTGGTAATACGGCCCGCGCCGTAGGTTTCAGCGTATTGTTCGATCGCCCCCACGGTGAGGTCGGACGCGCTCGAGCCGATACGGCCGATTGAAATCCCAGCGGCGGCGCCGTTGGCGCCGATCGAGACCGACGCCCCAGACCCGAAGCTTCCGC
Organism: Hyphomicrobium sp.; assembly: GCA_041659825.1. GTDB lineage: Bacteria > Pseudomonadota > Alphaproteobacteria > Rhizobiales > Hyphomicrobiaceae > Hyphomicrobium_C. Next base: position 3,290 of record JBAZXL010000030.1, on the reverse strand, counting down.
CAAGCGTGACCACGCCGTTGTTGACGATCGCGCCCGAGCCGTCCGCAGAGTTGGTTACAAACTGCAACACCGGGCCGATAGAGGTCGTCCCAGACGGGCTAAAGATGCTGCTCAACGAAACCGAGCTTGCCGCACCAGCCGCGCTGATCGACGCCGAGCTGCCGGCGCCTAACAGCGCAGGGGCGCCTGCGATTGTGCCTTGGTTGGTGATTGCGGCCGGAGCCCTGCTGGACGATTGATTATCTGCGCTTTGATCAATTGCTCCTAGGCTGACAGGGCCTGTTGGAGAATTGATATTGCTGAGCGAAACCCCCGCGATCGCGCCGCTGGCGCCGATCGCTGCGGAGGCCCCGACCCCGAAGCTGCCGCCGAGCGTGATTGCACCGTAATTGCTGACGGACGCAACGATAGGGAACGGGAAGAAGTTTTCCGCAAACTGAGTTACCGAGCCGACCGAGGTCGTCCCCAACGTCGAGCTGAAGATATTGCTCACAGACACGGAGGCTGCAGCACCCGTGGCGCTCACCGACGCCGAGGCTCCGCTTCCCAAGGAGCCCTCGGACCGGATCTCGTTACTGTTGCTGGCACTACCGTTGGTGATGGCTCCCCTGTTCTCTGCGTTCTGCGAAACAGCGTCGCCGATCCCAAGCACCGAGCCACCACCGATCGGAGCAACCGTCGCGCCGATGAATTGATATCCGAGCGAGGTCACAGCGCCGCTGGCGCCGACCGTGGCCGTGGCGCCGATATTGAGCCCCGGGCCGCTTCCGAGCACGCCGTTGCTATCGTAGTTGCCAATGTCGCCCGTATTCTGCACACCGGCATCATTCCTAGCAGCCTGGTTCACAGGACCAGAAATTCCAGGCGTCGTAAACGTCACTGGAGTATTGCCATCGGTGATGCCGCTGACGCCGACGGTTGCGGCGGCTCCGGTTGCGCCGATTGATAGTGCCGAGCCAACCCCACTCGTGATGGTGGATGCGCCGCTCCCGATATTGCCGCTATTTGTTATCGTTGCTCCGGCCTGGTTGACGACGCTTTGGTCAACCGTTCCGAAGTTGTTACCCGCATTGAAGCTCTGATTGATGCCGCTCACGCTTACTGCAGCCGCAGCACCTGTGGCGCTCACTGCCGCAGATGCGCCGGTTCCGGTCACGCCGCCCGTGGCGAGAATACCAGTGCCGCCCACAGTGTTGGTTACAGCGCCCGAGTTTGTGATGGGAGCGGGGCCCCCTGTACCCGTTTGCCCAACCTGCTTCACATCCAGGTCAGCGGCTCCCGCGCCAGCCGACGCTGCAGCGAGCGCCGCAAGCGAAATGCCTGAAAGAAGAAATCTGCTCGACATAGTCCCTCTCTGTCTACGTGATGCTCATTGAAGGCATTGAAAGCTATTGAATTGAAGTCTGCTCATCGGTCGTAACGTGAGCCTCCGCGGCTTCCCCACGATTGCGGCCCGAGTTCGCGCCTGCGGGGTCACGAAGCTCCGCCGGCGTAAGGAGTTCGCCAACAATCCTCGCGCACTTCTCGTGGGCGATCGGGTATTCCTTCATCACGACATCGGCAACGCCGAGGGCGATCGGGCCATTGAGCGCCTCCAGCTGAAGTCGCTCCTGGTTTTGAATGGCGATGTTGCCGGTAACCAGCGTGCCGCCGAAATCACGGCCAGTCCCAACGCCGAGCTGGGAATAACGGATCGGACGTTGGATCAGGCTTATCTGGCGGTTGACCTTGGTCGCAACCTGATCGAGCTGGATCGTCAGGCTGAGCTGAGCCCATCCAACGGCCGCTGTGGGGCCGATCCCGGCAATGCGCACGTCAGCGGCGACCGGCGAGCCAAAATCAAGACTGTTGAAAATGCCGTTGATGGCATACTGGGTAGAGACTTGGCGGCTCGGCGGCCCGAAATAGGTAGACACCACCCGCGCTCCGGCCTTGCGCAGTGCGTCGGTAATATAGGCGGCGCTTCCACCCTGCGGCACGAAGTTGCCTGTCGAGCCGGGTGCCACAGCGTTGATCTTTCCGGTCGAGTCGGCAAAGGGACCAACGACAAAAGTCTGGTGTTTCAGAACGCCGGTGTCGCGGATGCAGGCAAGCGTGCGCTCGATGCGTGGATAGGGCTCAACCGTTGTGGGGAGGGCAGCCTGCGTTACGGGAACCCCCTGCCCAAGGCTGTCCTGCCCGAGCGGGTGAGGCAGTCCCGCACACCCCTGCAGTACAGCACCCGCAGCTAAGGGCAAAACGATTGCAACGCTGGAACTTCTGATACGCATCATCAAACCCACTCAAGAAACTCACGACCCCGCATTACACGCGTCTAGCGAGGAGCTGCCCGACTAGTACTTGTTGAGGGTTCCCTGATTGCTGACCGCGCCTGTATTGGATGCGGACTGTGAAGCGCTGATCGACGTTGAGTTGTCGTCGCCGACAATGGTGTTGCTGACAATCGATTGGCTCCCGATTGAGTAAATCGACAGTCCGCCAGAACCCGACCCTATTAGGAAACCCGAGCGTGCCGCGTTGACCGCACCGGCCACAGCACCATTGCTCACGTGGGTAAAAGCGGATACGGCCGCACCGTTGACAGCAACGCCCCCAGGGGTCGTGCCCCACATGTTGCCAGCGGCGTAGTCGCCGGACTCGGCCAAGGCGGAATCGCCCAGCATCGCTATGAGAATGGCTGGGGCACAGCGAGCAAAAGCTCGACAAACTCTTTTACTAGACACGCAAATACTCCTACTCGAACGCATACGAACGCTACCGAACTGCCAACGACGCCTGCAACCGTTGCCGGCGCAACACCACGCAAGCGCCCGGCCGACGTGAACCGAGTCCCGGCGCAATCTAGCCAACATGGAAATAGTGATCAGTGCTCGCCATCACGCGGACGTATCGCCGGCGACGGCCCTTCCCTCCTTACGCCCGCGAAAACCCTTACCCATCTCTTAAGACGACCGTCCGTGCTCCTGCGCGAATCGATTGAGATGACGATCGTTGACTGTGTGTCTTTTGGGTATCGTCTGGGGCTGTTGCATTCACCTGAGGTGCAATGCGCGCCTCGACCATTTCCGGTTTCGAGGACGCTTGAGGCGGCTGCGGCCAAGGACGCCATCCGCTGGTATCGTTGGCTGCGCCGAGCTGGACGCGGCTTGGCTATCATTAAGATTAGGCTCTGTTCGCGCTTCATGTTGATCGCGGAACTGGCTCGGCGGCGATTGTGATGCAGAAGACTGCGTTTAGGCGCTCTCCTTGGCAGTCGATCATGCGCCGCCAGCCGAGGTAGCTCGGCAAGT